>NZ_JADOVG010000004.1 GCF_015752205.1 Polaromonas sp. CG_9.7 | reverse complement strand
AGTGGTTTCGGAGAATATCGCCCACAAAACTGGCAAAAGTAACCCAGCAGAAAAATTTAGACTTTAATTAACGAATCAGGTTGACTGTCTACTAGTGCCCCTACGTTAGAAGCATTTGCACATCAACTGTACAAATCGCTTTTCTTGCAAAAGGGTTGAACGCAATACGCGTGCCATCTTTTTTACCTGCGGATGGCCTGTCCGGCCATGGATTTGGCACCACCCTGATCCAGCCAGGTGCAGTTGGTCATTGCCCTTGCGGTTGCAGCGCATTGTGTTGGTGCGCAAAATACGCCTTGCCCCGCACACGTTATTCCCTGGCGCCTGCCAGCAGGTTCTTGTCAGGCCCTCATTCTTGGAGATTCCATGCCCAGTATTTACGACTATCAAGCCCGCCAGATCGACGGCCAGGACCTGGCCCTGTCGGCCTTCAGGGGCCAGGTCATGCTGATCGTCAACACCGCCAGCCAGTGCGGCTTCACGCCGCAGTTCGGCGGCCTGGAAGAACTGCACAAGACCTATGGCGGCAAAGGCCTGGCGGTGCTGGGGTTTCCGTGCAATCAGTTCGGCGCACAAGACCCAGGCCCGGACAGCGAAATTGCCAGCTTCTGCCAGGTCAACTACGGCGTGACGTTTCCGATGATGTCCAAGGTCGATGTCAACGGCCCGGCTGCCCATCCGCTGTACCAGTGGCTGTCGAGTGAGGCGCCCGGCCTGCTGGGCAGCAAGGCCATCAAGTGGAACTTCACCAAATTCCTGGTCGGCAAGGACGGCCAGGTGTTGAAGCGCTATGCGCCGCTGGACAAGCCGGCCGACCTGGCCAAAGACATTGAAGCCGCGCTGGCCGCCTGAGCCGGCGAAAGGTGTTCAGGGAAATCTGAAAATGCAAACGCAGGTGCGAAAACCTGTCGCTTGCGTCTCGCTTCAAACCCACCCCACCCTGTCAATTCATAGACAAAATGGCTGTTTGCGCAATACTGGCAAACACTGACAGCTATTGATTCAATAGCGCCGAATCCAGCACTTCAACCCAGTGCCGCACCGGCGTGGCCGTGCCGCTTTGCAGGTGGGTGATGCAGCCAATATTGGCTGACACGATCACCTCGGGCGCCATGTCGCCCAGATTGGCCAGCTTGCGGTCGCGCAACTGGTAGGCGATTTCTGGCTGGAGCACTGAATAAGTGCCCGCCGAGCCGCAGCACAGGTGCGCCTCGTTCAGGGACACCTTGATGTCAAAGCCCAGGCTGCCCAGGTGCTGCTCGACGCCGCCGCGCAGCTGCTGGCCGTGCTGCAGCGTGCAAGGTGGATGAAACGCCAGTTTGGGCGCGCTGGCAGCGATTTTTTTCACCAGGTCGGGCCGGCTGGCCTGCAGCGATTCGGCAATGACCGGCAGCAGCTCGCTCAGGTCGCGGGTCAGCTCGCTGATGCGTGCGGCTTTTTCGGCATACGCCGGATCGTCCTTCAGGATGAAGCCGTACTCCTTGACCGTGACGCCGCAGCCCGAGGCGTTCATCACCAGCGCTTCGATGCCGCTCTCGACGTGCGGCCACCAGGCGTCAATGTTGCGGCGCATTTCGGCCTTGCCACCGTCCTGGTCGTTCAGGTGGAATTTCACCGCGCCGCAGCAGCCGGCCTTGGCCGCCACGACAGTCTGGATACCGGCAGCGTCCAGCACACGGGCCGTGGCCGAATTGATGTTGGGCATCATCGCGGGCTGCACGCAACCCGAGAGCATCAGCATTTTTCGGGCATGCGAGCGTGTTGGCCAGGCGCCGGCGGCCTGTTTGGCGGGCACCTTGTTCTTCAGCGAATGCGGCAGCAGGCCGCGCACCGCCTGGCCCATCTTCATGGCAGGGGCGAAGAGGGGCGACGGCAGGCCTTCCTTGAGCGCCCAGCGCACGGCGCGGTCGCTGGCCGGACGCGGCACGCGTTCATCGACCAGCTTGCGGCCAATGTCGATCAGGTGGCCGTACTGCACGCCGCTGGGGCAGGTGGATTCACAGTTGCGGCAGGTCAGGCAGCGGTCCAGGTGCAACTGGGTCTTGCGCGTTGGCACTTCGCCTTCAAGCACCTGCTTGATCAAATAGATGCGGCCGCGCGGACCGTCCAGCTCGTCGCCGAGCAGCTGGTAGGTCGGACAGGTGGCAGTGCAAAAACCGCAGTGCACGCATTTGCGCAGGATGGCTTCGGCCTGCAGGCCGTCGGGTGTGTTCTGGAATTCGGGGGCGAGTTGTGTCTGCATGGTGTTCTTCAGGTACTTTGACGGGCGGTTTTGCGCCGGATGATGCGCACGAGGTCGGAATACAGCGGCGGCAGGCTCATCCCCAGCAGCAGCAGGGCCAGCGGAATGACCCAGGTGAAACCGACATGCTTGAAGCCCGCTGCGCCGACGATGCCGCCGCCGATAAAGGCCGCCAGCAGCGTGCCGAGCAGCCGCAGCTTGATGCGGTTGGCGCGCACGCGCGATTCGAACGGGCTGGCCGTGCGGTTCCAGTAAAACAGTTTGCCCAGCTCGATGCCGATGTCGGTCACGATGCCGGTCATGTGGGTGGTGCGGATTTGCGACGACGAAATCTTGCTGACCAGCGCGTTTTGCAGCCCCATGGTGAAGGACAGCACCAGCACGGTGAACGGGACGGCAAACGGCGTCTGGCGGTTCAGCGTGGCGCCCATCAGGCCAAACAGCAGCAGCAGCAAGGCTTCGACCAGCAGGGGCAGCGCATATTCGCTGCGCAACGAATGCTGGCGCGCCCAGTTCACCTGAATGGCGGTGAATGCCGCACCGCAGGTGAAGGCCAGCAAGGCCCCAATGGCGCTCAGCACCAGGCGCATGTTGCCCAGCACCAGGTTGTCGGCCAGCAGCGAGGCAAAGCCGGTCATGTGCGAGGTGTACATCGCCACCACCAGGAAGCCGCCGGCATTGATGGCACCGGCATTGAACGCCAGGATGCCGCCCAGCAGGCGGTTGGTGGACGCCGTCCGGTGCTGGCTGGTCAGGTGGCGAAAACGGCGCATGCGCTGCTTCAGCCGTCCATCGGCATGCGGCCCGGATTGAAGATGCCGGCCGGGTCAAACTGCTTTTTGAGTTCGCGCTGGATGCGCGACTGCACCGGAGACAGCGGCGTGAACACCGGCACGTTTTCCGGCATCAGGGCAGCGCGCCTGAACAAGGTGGCATGGCCGCCCGCCTGCGCGGCCAGCTGGCGCAGCTGCGCAGCCGCAGACGCCGGCGCCCAGAGCCAGCGCAGGCCGCCGTGCCATTCAACCAGGGAGGCATAGGGCAAATCCATCGCCGGCGCGGTCTGCGGCACGCTCAGACGCCACAGGCAGGCATCAGGCGAAGGCGGCTGCGCGAAAAACGGCAGGGTTTGCTCGCGGCAGGCCATCCAGTCGGCGCTGGCTTGCGCGTTGTCCATGGGCACCGCCTGGCCACCGGCCGCCTGCACATCGGCCACCATGCGCGGGCACGCGGCCTCGACGGCGGCCAGGGCACCGCGCAGGCGAACAAACAAGAAGTCCTGTGCCGGTGCAGCGCTTGCATCGTGCACCCAGCAGCTGGCGTTGAGCGGCAGCGGCTGGCCTCCCCAGCGGTTGAGCAGGTTCAGCGCCTTTTGCTGGCTCAAGCCGCTGCACATCAGCGTGGCTTCGCCGGGAACCACCGGCAGCACCTTGAGCGACAACTCCAGCAGCACGCCCAGCGTGCCCAGCGTGCCGGCCATCAGGCGCGAGACGTCGTAGCCGGCGACGTTTTTCATGACCTGGCCGCCGAAGGTCAGGCATTCGCCTTTGCCGTTGAGCAGCACCACGCCCAGCAGGTAGTCGCGCACCGCGCCGCTGCTGGCACGGGCCGGGCCGCTCAGGCCGCTGGCGACCATGCCGCCGACCGTGGCATGCGGGCCGAAGTGCGGCGGCTCGAACGGCAGGCACTGGCCTTGTTCGGCCAGCAGCGCCTCCAGTTCGGCCAGCGGGGTGCCCCCGCGCACAGTGACGACCAGCTCGCTCGGCTCATAGCTGATAACGCCCGAATAATCGGCCATGTCGAGCACGTCGCCGCTGAGCGTTTGGCCGTAAAAGTCCTTGCTGCCGCCGCCACGGATGCGCAAGGGCGTGCCTGCCTTTGCCGCGTCGCGAATGCGCGTGGCCATCAAAGTCGTCATGTCGGTGTCTGCATTCATGGCTGGAATGGTACGCGTGCATGACGTTCAGGAGGTTTGATTTTTTTGAATGCGGCGTGTGCGGTTTTTTCGCAGGCTGGCGGCTGTCGCCTGCGAGAGTCACATCATCTCAATGAACGCTATCAATAAAATAGCTGCATATTCTTTACTGGCGTGCGCAAATGCCTGTTTTTATCAATAAACAAAGGATTGGCCGTCAATCCATGAAGAAATTCACCGGCAGCCCCGGCACCTCGACCGGCATCGACAGCACGCAGCCCGAAGCGGGCCACTGCTGCAGTTCGCCGGCCGGGCGGTTGTGCCGTGCGGTCGCGAGGTAAAGCGTCTTGCGGTCGGCGCCGCCAAAGCAGGGCATGGTCGGGCATTGCGCAGGCACGCCGAACTCGGCCAGCAGCTCGCCGGCGGGCGATAGCTTGAGCAGCCGCCCGCCTTCATACATGGCGACGTAATAGTTGCCTTCGGCATCGACCGCCGCGCCGTCGGGGCGGCCGCCATAACCCGGACTGCCCGGCTGCCAGCCTTCGGGTTTGCCGGGCCATGCACGGAACACGCGCTCGCGGCTGAGGGTGTTGCTGGCGCCATCCCAGTCCCAGGCGCGAACCGCATGGCTCGGCGTGTCGGCCCAGTACAGCGTGGCCGCGTCGGGCGACCAGGCCAGGCCGTTGGCCGTGGTGGCATCGGCCGCCTTGACATCGAGGAAAGGCGTGCGGCCACCCCGGGCGTCCAGGCAGAAAAGCTGCGCCCGGGCCGCATCGCGCGGTTCGTAAATCGTGCCGGCCCAGAAGCGGCCCAGCGGATCGGCCTTGCCGTCATTGAAGCGCGTGGTGGCCGGGTCGTGCTGCGCAGGCGCGAGCAGCACCAGATCACCCCCCCACTGCCGGGCGCGGTAGATGCCGTCGCGCAGGGCGATGACCAGGCCCGCGCTCTGGCCATTGCTGCGGGCCGGCGCGATGCAGCCGGGCTCGGACGGCAGCGTCCAGCGCTCGACGCTGCCGTCCGAGCCTGTTGACCGGCAGACCTGCCGGGCGGGAATGTCCACCCAGTACAGACGCTGCTCGTCGGGGTGCCAGAACGGCGATTCGCCCAGTTCGCTGGGCTGTGAAATGGCGATTTGCCAGGGCATGTTGCTCTCCTTGGACGCGTGTGGTACAGCGAAGGGGTTCGCCACGAACTGCGACTTTAGCGGCAAAAAAAAGCCCGCTGGCGAGATGCCAGCGGGCCAAACTTCTCAAGGAGACTTCTGTCAGCTTCTCAACCCAAGCAATCTTTAACGGTTGTAGGCAGTTTCGCCGTGCGAGGTGATGTCCAGCCCTTCGCGCTCGTCTTCTTCGTTGACGCGCAGGCCGATGGTCAGGTCAACGACCTTGTAGGCGATGAAAGACACGACACCCGACCACACCACCGTGATCAGCACGGCCTTGGCCTGGATCCACACTTGCGAGACGATCGAGTAGTCGGCGGCAGTGATGCCGGTAGCCGTCACCCAGTCGGCGACAAAGCCGGGGCCGCCCAGGGCGGGCGAATTGAACACGCCGGTCAGCAGCGCGCCGACGATGCCGCCGACGCCATGCACGCCGAACACGTCAAGCGAGTCGTCAGCGCCCAACAGCTTTTTCAGCCCATGCACGCCCCAGAGGCAGGCAAAACCGGCGATAAAACCAATCACCAGACCACCGCCGATGCCGACGTTGCCGGCGGCAGGGGTGATGGCCACGAGGCCGGCCACGGCACCGGAGGCAGCGCCCAGCATCGACGCCTTGCCGCGCATCAGCGCTTCACCGAGGCACCAGGCCAGCACCGCAGCAGCGGTGGCGCCCAGGGTGTTGATGAAGGCCAGGGCGGCAAAGCCATTGGCTTCCAGCGCCGAGCCGGCGTTGAAACCGAACCAGCCCACCCACAGCAGCGAAGCACCGACCATGGTCAATGTCAGGCTGTGCGGTGCCATGGCTTCCTTGCCGTAGCCAATTCGTTTGCCCACCATGAAGGCGCCGACCAGACCGGCCACGGCCGCATTGATGTGCACCACGGTGCCGCCGGCAAAGTCCAGCGCGCCCGACTGCCAGATATAGCCGGCCTTGCTGGTCATGGCGTCCACCACATCCGGGCTGGTGTAGGCGTCAGGGCCCATCCAGAACCAGACCATGTGGGCCATCGGCGCGTAGCTGAAGGTGAACCAGATGACCATGAACAGCAGCACGGCGGAGAACTTGATGCGCTCGGCAAAGGCACCGACGATCAGGCAGCAGGTGATGCCGGCAAAGGTGGCCTGGAAGGCGGCGAACACGATTTCAGGAATTACCACACCCTTGCTGAAGGTCGCGCCATTGGCAAAAGTGCCGGCGACGTTGTCCCAGATGCCTTTCATGAACAACCGGTCAAAGCCGCCGATGAAGGCATTGCCCTCGGTGAACGCCAGGCTGTAGCCGTAGATGAACCACAGCACGACGATCAGGGAGAACGTCACCATGACCTGCATCAGCACCGACAGCATGTTCTTGCTGCGCACCAGGCCGCCATAAAACAGCGCCAGGCCGGGCACGACCATCAGGATCACCAGAATGGTCGAGACCATCATCCAGGCGGTGTCGCCCTTGTTGGGCACCGGGGCTGCTGCGGCGGCAGGAGCCACTGCGGCAGCCGCTGGTGCAGCCATGGCAGTGGTTGTGGCGGGAGCCGCGGATACGGAGGAGGAGGCAGCAGCGGCAGGCGTTTCTGCCGGGGTTTGCGCCAGAGCGAAAGCGCCGGTGCCGAGCAAGCTCAGTCCGAGTAGCAGGGAAGCAATCAATTTTTTCATGGCAATGGTTCTCTTTTATTTCAGGAGGGAGACGTTAGAGTGCGTCATTGCCGGTTTCGCCGGTACGGATGCGCACGACCTGCTCAAGGTCGTACACGAAAACCTTGCCATCGCCGATCTTGCCGGTGCGCGCCGAGGTCTCTATGGCTTCGATCACGCGTTCCACCAGATCCTCGGACACGGCTGCCTCGATCTTCACCTTGGGCAGGAAATCGACAACATACTCGGCGCCCCGGTACAGCTCGGTATGGCCCTTCTGACGGCCAAAGCCCTTGACTTCGGTCACGGTGATGCCTTGCACACCCATGCCTGAGAGGGCTTCGCGCACCTCGTCCAATTTGAACGGTTTGATGATGGCAGTGACAAGTTTCATTTCAGTTTTCCTCCAGGATGAATAACGGGGCGGCAACAGATCCCGCCGCTCTACAAGGTTTTTGTAAGCATCACGACCAGCGTGTTTTTATTGATGGAGCGGCCGCTGGTGTCCACCACGGCAGGATAGACATAGCTCGACTTCTTGTCCGCGCCCACCAGCGCGCCCGACAAGGCCAGGCCATTGCCCAGGTCATAGCTGGCGCCCACGCTGTAGTCCATGTAGTCAGGCAGGCTGGCCGAATTCACGCCGCTCTTGAAGTTGGTAAAGCCCAGGGAAGCCTTCAGGGTGACTTTGGGCAGGAGTTCCTGGGCATAGGCCAGGTTGAAATAGCCGGTCCCGCGTCCATCGCCGATCAGGAATTCCTTGCCAATGCCGAAATAGCCCTTGGAAACCGTATGCGAATACTTGGCACTGACCGGTCCGTAACCGGCCCCCAGGTAAACCTCGGTCGTGTTGGCGCCGCTGGCGCCGGGGTAGAGATAGGTCAGGGCGCCGACATCCATGGCCAGCGGCCCGGCATTGAATTTATAACCGCCGTAAATATCGATTTCAATGTGGTTGCTCGGGTTTGACGGCAGGTACTTGGTCCAGTTCACCGTCGAGTTCCAGTTGCCAAGGTAAAAACCGCTGTCAAATGCGTAATCCACACCGCCTTGCAGGGCAGGCTTGAAAGCCTTGGTCTTCGACTGATCCTGGTCCTGTCCCCGGAATTTGTAGTTGCTGGCCAGCGCGAGGTTGAATGACAACGGCGATGCAGCAGGCTCGGTAGGTGCGGCGCTTTGGGCAAAGGCGGCGCCGGACAGCATCAAAGACATGCAACAAGCCAGGGGAACAGTGATTGGATTCATGACAACTCCGGGATTTTTAAAAAATGGATGAATTGCTTTAGCAGGGACCGTGCCAGCTACTTTTTTCCTCGCCTGCAAGCACTTGGCCGATTGCAACCGCTACCGGTTACGCTAGAGGATTACAAGATGTTACGCACCGTTTTGATGCGTCCAATGCGCACAACTTTGATGCATAAATAAGAAAGCAACCGAATGAGCCTGTCTTTAGTGCACAGCCGTGCCTTGTTGGGACTTGAAGCGCGTCCGGTGTGCGTTGAAGTGCACCTGGCCAACGGCCTGCCGAGTTTCACACTGGTCGGACTGGCCGATACCGAGGTCAAGGAGGCGCGCGAGCGGGTGCGCTCGGCCATCCAGAATGCCGGGCTGGAGTTTCCGGGCAACAAGCGCATCACGGTGAACCTGGCGCCCGCCGACCTGCCCAAGGACTCGGGCCGGTTCGATTTGCCGATTGCACTCGGCATATTGGCTGCCAGCGGCCAGATCGATGCGCGCAAGCTGGCGGGCTATGAGTTTGCCGGTGAGCTGTCGCTGGGCGGTGATCTGCGGCCGGTACGCGGCTCCCTGGCCATGAGTCTGGCGATTGCCCGGCCGCCGCACGGCGCGCCGCAACCCCTGCCCCGGCTGGTGCTGCCAGAAGGCAGCGCGCAGGAAGCCGCGCTGGTGCCGCAGGCCGAGGTCTACCGCGCGCAGCATCTGCTTGACGTGGTCAGGCAGTTCTTGCCGGGCGATGCCGTTCCCGAAGCAAGCGACGGCTGGACGCGCGCAGCTTCAAGCGCGCCTTCGCGGCAGCCCGCCTATCCCGACCTGGCCGATGTCAAGGGACAGGCCGCCGCCCGCCGGGCACTGGAAATCGCGGCGGCCGGCGGACACAGCATCTTGATGGTGGGCGCGCCGGGTTCGGGTAAGTCCATGCTGGCGCAGCGCTTTGCCGGCCTGCTGCCCGCCATGACCACCGACGAAGCGCTGGAAACCGCCGCTGTCGCCTCGCTGGGCGGGCGCTTCACGCTGGACCACTGGGCCGTGCGGCCGACCTGCGCGCCGCACCACACGGCCAGCGCGGTGGCGCTGGTGGGCGGCGGCTCGCCACCGCGCCCGGGTGAAATCTCGCTGGCGCACCGGGGCGTGCTGTTCCTTGACGAACTTCCGGAGTTTCCCCGTGCCGCGCTCGAGGCACTGCGCGAACCCCTGGAGTCGGGCCACATCACGATTTCGCGTGCTGCGCAGCGCGCGGAATTCCCGGCGCGCTTTCAACTGATTGCCGCGATGAACCCCTGCCCCTGCGGCTACCTGGGCTCCAGCCTGCGCGCCTGCCGCTGCTCGCCCGAAGGCATTGCACGCTACCAGGGCAAGCTCAGCGGACCGCTGCTTGACCGGATCGACCTGCATGTGGAGGTCGGCAGCCTTACCGCCGATGAACTGGTGAACGCGCCGCCGGGCGAATTCACCGAGGCCGTGCGCAGTCGGGTGGTCAAGGCCCGGGACCGCGCAATGGACCGGCAGGGCAGCGCCAACCAGGCGCTCGAAGGCCAGGCCATCGACGTCCAGTGCCAGCTGGACCCGGCTGCTGCCAGGTTCCTCAATGTGGCAGCAACGCGGCTGGGCTGGTCGGGCCGGGGCATTCACCGCTGCCTGAAGGTGGCGCGCACCATTGCCGACCTGGCCAGTGCCAAAACAGTGCAGGTCACGCATGTCGCCGAGGCGGTGCAATATCGACGCGTCCTGAAGGCAGCGCACTGAAGCACAAGGCTCCAGGATCAGGAATCCCGGCTTTTAGTCAAGTTTGAAGCATGATCAAAACTCATCAATGGAGTTATTTTTAGTAATTTAAGCAAGAAAATAAAATTTATTTTCTTGCTTGCAAACACTCTCAAAAAAACGCCTCTCTTGCTGAAATCACTTTTTCAGGGACAACACCGCAGCGGTTTTCCGGAGCCCGGGTTACCCATCAACACAAAAGCTTGCCGGCAATCAGTGTTTACAAAAAAATCTTCTTTTGCTACTATTTTTATAGCTAACAAGCCAATGCTTTATTGCGCAAAAGGCAATACTTAGCAAAAAAATAATTGTTCAGGCCTGTCTTTTTTTGTTATGAAAATATTACGCAGCTGCGGTTGTCGTAAGGACCGAGGCTATTTGAAATGGTTGTGAACGCAATGTAGCTTCCCTACAATTAATTTCTAATTGAGAGGAAACTTTGAGCATTGATGAAGCTGGCGGTATCCATATCTGGACAGCGCGCCCCAAGGATATTGAGCCGGCTCAATGGCCACAATTGACTGCGTGGCTTGGTGCACCGGAGCTTCTTTGTGCAGCAAAATTTCGGCACGATGAAGATCGCCGCGCCTACATCCTGGCGCATGCATTGCGGTGCCTGGCCGTGGCGACCCTATTGGGCGTGCCGTCCATGTCCCTTGCATTTTCCAGCGAAGCCAGCGGAAAACCTCTCCTGACAGTTCCGCCAGACCAGGCCATCTACTTCAGCCATACCTACGGCCGCACACTGGTGGTGTGTGCCGTCACGCGCATCGGCGAGGTCGGTATTGATGCCGAACCCCTCCAACAGGGCAACGCCGACATGGCGCTGCTGCGCGGCCTGATAGCGCTGCCCGATGCGCAGCAACGCCAGGCGGCGCCGGGGAGCGACAGCACGCAGCAGTTTTTCTTCTACTGGACGCTGCTTGAGGCGTACTGGAAATCCAAGGGAAGGGGACTGTCGTTTGACCATCCAGCGCTGCATTGCCAGCCAACACCCCAAGGCTGGTTTGAGGTTTCCACATCGCAGGCAGGCCTTGGCGGGCACGGCTGCCGCGGCGAACGCACATGGGCCATGGCAGTACAGGGGCCTTCCGACTGCGTGATCATGCTGGCCGTGACAGCAAGCCTTGCCCATGCAGCAAACAATGCGCTCCGACTGGTCCACCACACACCGGTCTTTGAACCGGTCCTTGCGACGCAGCACGGCCGCCTTCAAAAGCCGCGCCCGTTGCACCGGCTTTACCCGCCTGACGCGCCAGCCAGCGCTGCATCAAGCATGCAAGCGGCCACCTGCGTCAGCGCATGAAAGGAATGAGTATGAAAAGCCATCGGGCCAGCGCCCTGTTTGCAGGCCATGAAAGCCTGCTGATTCACTGTGCCGAGGCTTGGCTCAATGCCGGTCATGCGGTGCATGCCGTCGTCAGCACCGAGCCAGCCATCGTTCAGTGGGCGCGCACGCGCGGGGTTTCGGCCTTTGCCGATGAGGCGTCGCTGATGCAGCAGTCGGGGCAGACGTTCGATTACCTTTTTTGCCTGGACAAGCCGTGCAACGTATCGCGCGATTTGATGGCGCAGGCGCAAGCACTGGCCATCACGTTTCACGACGCACCACTGCCGCAGCACGCGGGCTGGCATGCGCCGGCGTGGGCGCTGATGGCGCAGGAAAGGTCGTATGGCGTTACCTGGCACGAAATGACGCCTCTGGGCGAAGGCCGCATCGTGCGCCAGGCACACTTTGCCATTCCGCCGGGCGAAACGACACTGGGCTTGCAGGCGCGCTGCTACGAAGCGGGCCTGCAAAGCTTTGAAGCCCTGGCCGATGCGATTGGACGCAACGACCTTGTCTTGGGCGAAGCATTGCCCGCCAGCCCTTGCGTTGACCGCCAGCAGCGTCCGCCCACACTGGGCACGCTTGATTTTTCACGCCCGGCCGCAGAACTGGCGGCGCTCGTCGCCGCGCTCGACTTTGGCCCTCACCCCCATTTCTCCAACCCGGTGGCCCGCGCCAAGCTTTACTTGGGCGATAAAACACTGCTGATAAACACGGCGTGCGCCCTGCCCGTCGCCGAGTCCTCCGGCGCGGCACCCGGCACGGTGCTGCAGGCCGATGCAGACAGCGTTCGGGTGGCCACGGCAAACGGCGACATCGTGCTGTGCGGGTTCACTGCGCCCTGGGGCACTGCACCTGGCCACGGCCTGCTGTCAGGCATGGCGCTGCCCTTGCTCGACAGCGTGACATGCGCCAAGCTGGCCGCCTGCGCCCCTGAAATTGGCCAGGGTGAACACTTCTGGCAACAGGCCTTGCGCACGCTGGCGCCCGTGGAACTGCCTTATCCGCAAAAAACAGGCGTGCTGCAGTTCGCTTCAGTGCCATTGCGGCAACTGGCGCGCGTGCCCCTTGCACTGCCAGCGCGCGGCGCGGCAACAGTGGCCGGTTTTTTCGGCTGGCTATCAGCCCTGACCGCGCAGCAGCGCATTTCCATGCTGTACGGTGACAGCACGCTGCAAGCCAGCGCCCAGGGGCTGGAATACTGGCTGTCGCCCTGGGTACCGCTGACGCTGGACACCGCGCCCGATCGGTCGGCACAGCAAGTCGCAGAACACGCGCAGGCACAGATTGACCAGATGCACCGGGCCGGTGCCTGCCCGCGCGACCTGCCGGCGCGGCTTGGCGGCACGCCGGAGGCCGGCGAACGCTGGAGCAAACTGGGAATCAGTCTGGAAGGCGCTGCCGTGCCGCCCGGGGCCGAACTGATCCTAATGAGCGAAGCGTCCGGTCAGCAGCTCGAACTCGTCGGCGACACGGCTGTTTTTTCAAGCGAAACCCTGGAAGCGATGGCCAGCCATCTGGCGGTTTACCTTCAGGCGTTTGAAGGTGCCGACCCGATCGCGGCGATTGCCCTGACACCTGACGTTGATACGGCTTCACTGGCGCACCTGAACGCGACCGCCACACCGTATGACACTGCATTGGGCATTCACGAAGCCATTGCCGCACAGGTGGCCCGCACGCCGCTCAGCACCGCCGTGTCCTTCCGGGGCCAGACCCTGAGCTACGACGCACTCCACGCGCAGGCCAGCGCGCTGGCAGAACGCCTGCGGCTGAGCGGTGTGCGCCCGGGCGACGTCATCGGCCTGTGCCTGGATCGCGGCCCTGACATGGTCGTTGGCATGCTAGCCATCCTGCAGACCGGCGCGGCCTACCTGCCGCTGGACCCGGACTACCCGCACGACCGCCTGCTGTACATGATCGAGGATTCCGGCGCGCCGCTGGTGCTTTCCAACCGCGCCGTCACTGCCCGGCTGCACCTTCCGCCGGAAAAGGTGTTCCTGCTGGATAAAGCTGAAGCCGGGGCGGGCTTCGCGCCAGTCCTGACGCGAAGCCCGGCGCCAGAGAAGGCGCGGCGCGCGGCTTACCTGATCTACACCTCCGGCTCAACCGGCCGCCCCAAGGGCGTGGTGGTCACGCACCAGAACGCGCTCAATTTTTTCGCCGGCCTGAACGCGCGTATTCCGCATGCGCCACCCGGCCGCTGGCTGGCCGTGACCAGCGTGTGCTTTGACATTTCGGTGGTTGAGTTGCTCTGGACATTGACGCACGGCTTTGCCATCGAGCTGCATTCCAACACCCTGCCCTACCTGTCGGTGGCCGACGCCCTGCGTCAAGGC
This sequence comes from Polaromonas sp. CG_9.7, assembly GCF_015752205.1. Taxonomy (GTDB): domain Bacteria; phylum Pseudomonadota; class Gammaproteobacteria; order Burkholderiales; family Burkholderiaceae_C; genus Polaromonas. The sequence continues at coordinate 254,972 of NZ_JADOVG010000004.1, read as the reverse complement.
CAGGTCACGCACCTGCAATGCACCCCGTCCATGGCCTCGATGCTGGTGTCGGACACTGCCGGACGCCAGGCGCTCTACGGCCTGGCGGTGCTGATGGTCGGCGGCGAAGCGCTGTCGATGAAACTCGCCCAGGAGTTGCGGGCGCTGGTGCCGGGGGCTTTTTTCAATATGTACGGTCCGACCGAAACCACCGTCTGGTCCACCGCCTGCGACCTGGCGACGCTGGACGACCTGGTGCCGCTGGGCCAGCCGATTGCCAACACGCAACTCTCGATCCGCACGCCGCGCGGCGCCGAATGCCCGGCGCTGGTGGCCGGCGAGTTGCTGATCGGCGGCGACGGCGTGTCCGACGGTTACTGGCAGCGGCCCGAGCTCAACGCCGAGCGCTTCCTGGAGGACAACGGCGCACGCTGGTACCGCACCGGCGACCTGGTGCGCCGCCATCCCGACGGCACGCTGGAGTTCCTCGGCCGCATCGACCACCAGGTGAAGATTCGCGGCCACCGCATCGAGCTCGGCGAGATCGAAAGCGTGCTGCTGCGCCAGCCTGGCGTGAAAGAAGCAGTGGTCATCGCCCGCGAAGATGCCGCCGGTGACTGGAGCCTGGCCGCTTACGTGACGCCGCAGGCGGACACGTTGCTCGACACCGACCAACTGCGCCGTGGCGTGGCCGAAAAGCTGCCCGACATCATGGTGCCCAAGGCCATCGCGGCGCTACGCGCATTTCCGCTGACGCCCAATGGCAAGGTGGACCGGCGCGCCTTGCTGCCAGCACGGTCACCGACCGCCGATGCGGGCGGGCTGCCGCAAAGCCGGTTTGAAAAAGCCATTGCCGCTGCTTGGGAGCCGATCCTCGGGCAGTCCGGCGTGCGCACCGGCGACAGTTTTTTTGATCTTGGCGGCAGTTTGTTCTTGGCCGTGCAGGTGCAGCGCCGGTTGCAGGAAACCTGCGGCCTCAACGTCCCGTTGGCTGACATGATGCGTTTTCCGGTCCTCGGCGAACTGGCCGGGCAGCTCGATGCCAGCGTGCCCGGCCAGTTCGCCGCAGCCATGCTGCACAACGGGATTGCCGCCGGTGCCGCCTTGGCACTGGCGTTGCCTGATGCCAGCCCGGTGGCGCAGGCAGTGCCAGTGCGTTCCTCCATCGAATCTGGCATTGCTCGGATGTGGCGCGAGTTGCTGGACATGCAGGACATCGCGCCCGAGGATGACTTTTTCGCGCTCGGTGGCCATTCGCTCACGGCCGTGCGCCTGTTCGCCCAGATTCGCAGTCAATTCGCCGTTGACCTGCCCTTGGCCACCCTGTTTCAGGCTTCGACCCTTGCAGGCTTTACGGCCATCGTCGCCAAGGCCTGCGAGATTTCGATGGCGCACATGCAGGCGGCAGCCAGCGCATCCGGCGCGCTGGCGCCTGCCGTGCCCAAGTGGTCTCCGCTGGTGGCCATTTGCCAGGGACAAGCAGACCAGCCCCCGCTTTTTTGCATTCATGCCGCCGGTGGAAACGTGATCAATTTCAAGCGCCTGGCAACCGAGCTGGGGCCGGCACAACCCTTCTATGGGCTGCAGGCCCAAGGCGTTGACGGCCACCGTCCCGCACTGGCGACCATTCAGGCCATGGCCGCGCAATATGTCGAGGCCATCCGTTCCGTAGATCCTCACGGTCCGTATTGGCTTCTCGGCTATTCCGCGGGCGGCGTGATTGCCTTCGAGATGGCACAGCAGCTCAGGCAGGCCGGCGCGGAGGTGGCGCTCCTGGGGATGATCGACACGCTGTCGCCAGAGGCGGCAGAGCGCAACATCTCATTTTTGAGAAGACTGTGGCTGATGCGGAACTGGTCTCTGAAGTTCATCAGGGAACGCTCCGAGCGCCGCCGCCAGACAAAACTCCTTGAAGAAAATCTTGCGTTGAAGCTGGGAGAATTTTCCCCCGGCGAACCCGTGACGCAAGACCTTATCGGGCATCACCTGTACCACCACTTCTTTGTGGCCCTCAAGCTCTACAGGCCCAAGCCCTACCCTGGGCCGATGGTTCTTTTCAAGGGCGCGTCCCATCTGGCCGAAATGCCTTATTTGAACGCCGGACAAAGCCTGGGCTGGGAAAAGCACATCCAGGGCGGCATTCGCCCGGTCACCATCGTCAGCCATCACGCCTCGATGATGGAGGAGCCCGGTGTGCTGCAACTGGCCCAGGCGCTGCAGCGGGAACTGGCCCGTACCGTCGATGCGCAGGCTGGAGCGCGGACGCGGATCAGATTGCAAGCCGGGCCGTTGCCGGCCTGAAGAAGCGCCCGCCCGGACGCGGCCCGCGCTTCAAAGATTGGGCGCCAGCAGGCGTTGCAGGTCTTCGGCCCGCGCGCCACGTCGCTGCGCCAGATCGTGCAGCTGGTCGTCGCCGATCTTGCCAACGCTGAAGTAACTGCTTTGCGGGTGGCTCAGGTAAAACCCGCTGACGCTGGCGGCGGGCGTCATCGCCAGGCTTTCCGTCAGCGCCATGCCGATGTCGGCGCATTGCAGCAACTCGAACATCTCTTTTTTTGCGCTGTGGTCCGGGCAGGCCGGGTAGCCGGGCGCCGGGCGGATGCCCTGGTATTGCTCGGCGAGCATCGCGTCCTTGTCGAGCGCTTCGGCGGGCACATAGCCCCAGAGGTCCTTGCGCACCCGCTGGTGCAGCGCCTCGGCAAAAGCCTCGGCCAGCCGGTCGGCCAGCGACTTGAACATGATGGACGAGTAGTCGTCGTGGTCGTCGAGGAAATACTTGTCCTTCTTCTCGGCGCCCAGCCCGGCGGTGACGGCAAAAATACCGATGTAATCGGCGATTTTTGAGCCATTTTGGCCGTTTGCGCATGTCTGGCTTGCACGAGCAGCTATTAATTCAGGAGTAAGCACCTTGGGCGCGACAAAGTCGGCCAGGCAGCGGCTGGGGCGCATCACGCCGTCAACGGCTGTTTTCTCGGTCTGCTGGCGCAGGCCGTACCAGGTCATGGCGACTTCGCTGCGCGTCTCGTCGGTGTAGATCTCGATGTCGTCGCCGACGCTGTTGGCGGGATACAAACCCATCACGCCACTGGCGGTGAGCCAGCGTCCCTCGATCAGCCGCTTGAGCATGCGCTTGGCGTCGGCATAGACGCGCACGGCCTCGGTGCCCACCACCTCGTCCTTCAGAATCGCCGGGAACGGCCCGGCCAGGTCCCAGGTCTGGAAGAACGGTCCCCAATCAATGAACTCGGCGAGTTCGGCCAGGTCGAAATTCTTGAAGACGCGCCGGCCGATAAATTTGGGCATGGGCGGCGTGTAGCTCGCCCAGTCCATCGCCGTGGCATTGGCCCGCGCCTTGGCCAGCGGCCACATCGGCACCTGCTTCTTGCTGGCGTGCTGGATGCGCACCTTCTCGTAGTCGGCGTTCAGCTCGGCGATGTACTTGGCGGCGTTGTCAGACAGCAGGCTTTGCGCCACGCTGACGCTGCGCGAGGCGTCGGGCACGTACACCACCGGGCCTTCATAATGCGGCGAAATCTTCACCGCCGTGTGCACGCGGCTGCAGGTGGCGCCGCCAATCAGCAGCGGAATGTTGTTGAGGCGGAAATGGTCGTCTTTTTGCATCTCGCTGGCGACGTACTGCATTTCCTCCAGACTCGGCGTGATCAGTCCGGACAGGCCGACGATGTCGGCGCCTTCGGCCTTGGCCAGCGCCAGAATCTCGTGGCACGGCACCATCACGCCCATGTTGACAACCTCGAAGTTGTTGCACTGCAGCACCACGGTGACGATGTTCTTGCCGATGTCGTGCACGTCGCCCTTGACGGTGGCGATGATGATCTTGCCCTTGGTCTTCACGTCGCCGCCGGCGGCCTGCAGCACCAGCTTTTCAGCCTCGATGTAGGGCAGCAGGTGCGCCACGGCCTGCTTCATCACCCGGGCGCTCTTGACCACCTGCGGCAGGAACATCTTGCCCTGGCCGAACAGGTCGCCGACCACGTTCATGCCGTCCATCAGCGGGCCTTCGATGACATGCAGCGGCCGCCCGTTTTCGGCAAGGATGGTCTGGTACATCTCCTCGGTGTCTTCGGTGATGAATTCGTTGTTGCCATGCACCAGCGCGTGCGACAGGCGGGCGCGAATCGGCAGCGCGCGCCATTCGTACTTCTTGCTCTCGTCGCGCGCACCGCTCTTGGCCGTTTCAGCCACTTCAATCAGGCGCTCGCCGGGTGTGAGGTGTTCCTCGCCTTCCTTGTAGAGCGGCTGGCGGTTCAGCACCACGTCTTCGACGCGCTCGCGCAGCACCGGCTCCAGGTCGTCATAGACACCCATCATGCCGGCGTTGACAATGCCCATGTCCATGCCGGCCTGGATCGCGTGGTACAAAAATACCGTGTGGATGGCTTCGCGCACCGGGTCGTTGCCGCGAAAGCTGAACGACACGTTTGACACGCCGCCCGAGACCTTGGCACCGGGCAAATTGGTTTTGATCCAGCGGGTGGCGTTGATGAAGTCAACCGCGTAGTTGTTGTGTTCGTCAATGCCGGTGGCAATGGCGAAGATGTTGGGGTCGAAAATGATGTCTTCGGGCGGAAAACCGATCTCGTCCACCAGCAGCCGGTAGGCGCGCTCGCAAATGGTGATTTTTCGCTCGTAGGTGTCGGCCTGCCCCTGTTCGTCAAACGCCATGACGACGGCCGCAGCGCCGTAGCGCTTGAGCAGTTTCGCCTGCTGCTTGAAGGCGTCCACGCCCTCCTTCATCGAAATCGAGTTGACGATGCCCTTTCCCTGGATGCAGCGCAGGCCGGCCTCGATCACGCTCCACTTGGAGCTGTCGATCATGATGGGCACGCGGGCAATGTCGGGCTCGCCGGCGATCAGGTTCAAAAACCGAACCATGGCCGCCTGGCTGTCGAGCATGGCCTCGTCCATGTTGATGTCGATGATTTGCGCGCCATTTTCGACCTGCTGGCGCGCCACCGCCAGCGCCGCTTCAAAGTCGCCGTTCAGGATCATGCGGGCGAAGGCCTTGGAGCCGGTGACGTTGGTACGCTCACCAATGTTGACGAACAGGGAATCCGGTCCGACAGTGACCGGCTCCAGGCCGGAAAGCTTCATGGGCGGGACGTTCGGAACGGGTGGGGCGACTGGCGGGATAGATTGAATTGCGGACATGGCTCACCTTGGAACAAAGGTGAGCGTCGTTGCCAAAAAGAGCGTTTTGCGCCCTGTTGACCCAAGCCTGACGAAACGGTGTTTCGCTGCAACGCTCCTTGAGTTAAGCTCGATTTTAAGCACCAATGCCGGCAGGCCGGTTTCAAGCCATCAAATTCCACCGGGTCGACCCATGACAAGCACCTTCCTTAGAAAAAAAAGCTTCCCGTCGATCAGTCCGCCGCATGACGCTACCGAAGGTTCGGAAACGGCCGACCTGGCGGCCCGCTTGCTGGTGGCGCCCACCGCATTGATGCAACTGACGATGCCAGAGGCGCGCACGGTGGTGCGCTACATGCAGCCGCAAATTGTGTCCAAGGACACTGTCTTTATCCGCGAAGGTGATGTTCTTGACACCGGATTCCTGATGCTCCTGCTCGATGGCGAAGTGACGGTGGAAACACAGGTGGTCAGCCGTGCCGAGCCCATCGTCATCACCTTGCTGGGCCCGGGCAGCCTGATTGGCGAACTCGGCATGTTCGACGGCCTGCCCCGCTACGCAAGCTGTGTTGCGGCCACGCAGTTGCGCTGCGCGATCCTCACCCGCGCAGGACTGAGCCGCCTGATGGAGGAAAACCCGGGCATTGCCGCCAAACTGCTGCTGGCCGTGTCGCTGCGCATCGGAGCGCGCCTGCGCGAAGTGACCGACAAGCTCAAGATGTATGTCCAGCTGACGCAGGCAATGGAGCAAGAGATCGGTTCGCGGCCCGAGGCCTGAACGGTCGTGCGCCACAAAGGCGCCCGAAGGCTCGTCCTGACCCTGCTTTCAGGCCGTTTCGGCGTAGAAGACACCGCGCTGCAGCTTGCGTCCACCCACCAGCGCCACCGACTGGGCAATCGCCGCGATGTGCTCGGGCGTGGTGCCGCAGCAGCCGCCCACGATATTGACCAGTCCTTCGGCGGCAAACTCGTGCAGCAGGCGCGAGGTCACGTCGGGCGTTTCGTCAAAACCGGTGTCGCTCATCGGATTGGGCAGCCCGGCGTTCGGGTAGCAGCTGATGAAGGTGTCGGGCGCGGCCTTGGCCAGTTCCTGGATATAGGGACGCATCAGCGCCGCGCCCAACGCGCAATTCAGGCCCACGGCCAGCGGCTCGGCATGGCGCACGCTGTGCCAGAAGGCCGTCACCGTCTGGCCGCTCAAAATCCGGCCTGACGCATCGGTCACCGTGCCGCTGATGATCAGCGGCAGGCGTTCACCGGAGTTGTCGAAGTACTCGTCGATGGCAAACAATGCCGCCTTGGCATTGAGCGTGTCGAAAATCGTCTCGACCATCAGCACGTCGCTGCCGCCCTTGACGAGCGCCTCGGTCTGCTCGTAGTAAGCCTTGCGCAGTTCTTCGAAACTGGTGTTGCGCGCGCCCGCGTCGTTCACATCGGGGCTGATGCTGGCGGTCTTGGGCGTGGGGCCCAGCGTGCCGACGACAAAGCGCGGCTTGTCCGGCGTTGAAAACTTGTCGCACGCCACCCGGGCAATGCGGGCCGATTCGTAGTTCATCTCGACCGCCAACTCGGCCATGTCGTAGTCGGCCTGGGCCACGGTGGTCGCGCCAAAGGTGTTGGTCTCGATCAGGTCGGCACCGGCGGCCAGGTAGCCTTCATGGATGTCGCGGATCACGTCCGGGCGCGTGAGACTCAGCAACTCGTTGTTGCCCTTGACGTCACGGTGAAACGCCTTGAAACGCTCGCCCGACCCACCGGGGCCGGCGTAGCCTTCCCCCCGGTACTGCGCTTCACTCAGCTTGAAGCGCTGGATCATGGTGCCCATCGCACCGTCAAGAATCAAAATGCGTTGCGCCAAAAGGGCGGGGAGTTGTGCGGCGCGGGTGTAGGGTATCGGCTTCATGGCGTGCATTCTAGGACGCGGTTCATGGCCGTTGACTTTCCCTGACAATACGGCAGTTGCCTGCTGGCGTTTGCTGAAGACCGTGCTGAACCGGCAACCGGCCCGAACAAGGGGACGCAAGCCTGCCGGCAAACGCTGCGAAGCGCTGATTAGAAAAATAGTGATTAAATAGGGTCTTTGCGCCCGTGTGCCTTTCGCAAGCAGCTATTTTTTTCATAGCAATCCGGATTTCACACCGCCAACTTGTACGTACCGAACTTGTCATCATTGCCTACTTCTTCCTCCCAGCCCACGCCGCTGGACGTGCTTGGCCAGGTCTTTGGCTACAGCGACTTTCGCGGGCCGCAGCAAGCCATCGTGCAACACGTCGTGCAGGGCGGCGACGCGCTGGTGTTGATGCCGACCGGCGGCGGCAAGTCGCTGTGCTACCAGATTCCGGCCATCGTGCGGCAAAACGCCGGGCACGGCGTGACCATCGTGATTTCACCGCTGATTGCGCTGATGCACGACCAGGTCGGCGCGCTGACGGAAGCCGGCGTGTCGGCGGCCTTCCTCAATTCGACGCAGACCTACGAGGAAAGCAGCGCGCTGGAAAAGCAGCTGCTGGCAAACAAGCTAACGCTGCTCTACGCCGCGCCCGAGCGCATCAACACGCCACGCATGAAGGGCCTGCTGGCCTCGCTGCACGAGCGCGGGTTGCTGAGCCTGTTTGCCATTGACGAGGCGCATTGCGTGAGCCAGTGGGGCCACGACTTCCGGCCCGAATACCGCAGTTTGAGCCTGCTGCACGAATCCTTTCCCGACGTGCCGCGCATGGCGCTGACGGCGACGGCCGACCACCTGACGCGCCAGGACATGGTCGAGCGGCTCAAGCTCGAAGAGGCGCGCGCGTTTGTCAGCAGCTTTGACCGGCCCAACATTCGCTACACCATCGTGGAAAAAGTCGACGCGACGCGTCAGCTGCTTCGCTTCATCCAGTCCGAGCACGACGGCGAGGCGGGCATCGTCTATTGCCAGTCGCGCAAACGCGTGGAAGAAATCGCCAGCATGCTGGAGGCCGCCGGCATCAAGGCGATGGCCTACCACGCCGGGCTGGACGCCAAGCTGCGCCAGCAGCGCCAGGACCGGTTTTTGCGCGAGGACGGCATGGTGATGGTGGCGACGATTGCCTTTGGCATGGGCATCGACAAGCCCGATGTGCGCTTCGTCGCGCACCTGGACATGCCGAAAAACATCGAAGGCTACTACCAGGAAACCGGCCGGGCCGGGCGCGATGGCTTGCCGGCCGACGCCTGGATGGTCTATGGCCTGCAGGACGTGGTGAACCAGCGCCGCATGATCGACACCAGTGAAGTCGCCAGCGAAGAATTCAAGGCCGTGATGCGCGGCAAGCTCGATGCGCTCTTGACACTGGCCGAAGGCACGCGCTGCCGGCGCGTCAGCCTGCTGGGCTACTTTGGCGAGCCAAGTTCGCCCTGTGGCAATTGCGACAACTGTTTGAATCCGCCCGCTGTTTGGGACGCGACCGAGGCGGCGCGCAAGATGCTCAGCTGCATCTACCGCGTGCAGCAAGCCAGCGGCATCAGCTTTGGCGCCGGCCACATCATGGACATCCTGCGCGGCAAGCCGACCGAAAAAGTCGTGCAGTACGGCCATGACCAACTCAGCACCTTCGGCATCGGTGCCGACCTGGCCGAGCCGCAATGGCGCGGTGTGCTGCGCCAGCTGATCGCCAGCAACCTGGTGCGCGTCAACGCCGAAGCCTTCAACACGCTGCTGCTGCTGCCCGATGCACGCCAGGTGCTCAAGGGCGAAGTCAGCGTGCTGCTGCGCCAGCAGGCCGTCAGCGCCAAAGCCGAGCGACCCAGACGCGGCAGCAAAACGCCGGCGAAGAAAACATCGGCCAAGGGCATGGCCGAAGCCACGCTGAACGCCGGCGCTCTGGAACGGCTGGCACGCCTGAAATCCTGGCGCGCCGACGTGGCACGTGAGCACAACTTGCCGGCCTTTGTGATTTTTCACGACGCCACGCTGCGCGCCATTGCCGAGCAGGCACCCAAAAGCCTGCGTGACCTGGAAGGCATCAGTGGCATGGGCGTGAAGAAGCTGCAGGCGTATGGGGCCGAGGTGCTGCGGGTGTGTGGCGAAGAGGGTTGACAAACTCCACGCGTGGCTTTGCTGGGGCCGATCCGGTGGCCCTAATCAAAATTTACAATTAAAGTGACTCGGGCGCAATGCAGGCAAGCGATATAAGCTATGAATTATGTAGCAATTATCAACGCATGAACCCTATCGAGCGCCCTTCCCGCACCTCGGGCTTGATGCGGTGTTCAGCTTCGAGTTGCGCAAGGAATTCTTCGGCGGACAGTTCTGTTTCCAGAATCACCCCCTGCCGCTTGACCGCTGCAAAGTCGCCGGGGCACAGCTGTGTCAACAGGGCGAGTCTTTTTTGCAGCGGCGGCGTGAGCAAGGAAACATCGCCTGCCAGCGCTTCCGTCACGAACATCGTTTCGCGCTGCTCGCGCGTTAGCGGCATGAACCTGATCTTGAAGGTAAAGCGCCGCAACGCCGCCTGGTCCAGGCTTTCCAGCAGGTTGGTGGTGCAGATGAAAATACCGGCATAGCGCTCCATGCCCTGCAGCATCTCGTTGACCTCGGTGACCTCATAAGTGCGCTGGGCGCCGCGCCGGTCCTGCAGAAAGCTGTCGGCCTCGTCCAGCAGCAGCACGGCTTTTTCATTCTCGGCTTCGCGGAACATGGCGGCCATGGCCTGCTCGGTTTCGCCGACGTACTTGCTCATCAGGTCGCTGGCCTGCTTGATCAGCAGCGGCTGCTCCAGCGCCTGGGCGATGTGCTCGGCCAACGCGGTCTTGCCGGTGCCGGGCGGGCCGTAGAAGCACAGGCTGCCGTGGCCCCGGCTTTTCAGCGCCTGCACGATGCGCGCAATCTCGAACCGCGACTCGACGTTGAGCATTGCCAGGTCATAGGTCGTCACGTTGCGCCGGCTTGAGGCTTCGGCCTTGTTGCCCAACGCCACGTCGGCGTTTTTCAGCTGGCGTTCGATCAGCGACTCCATCAATGACGGCCAGCCGCCCGCCAGGATGGCCTGCAATCCGGCGCCATCGACCTGCGCGTCCATGGTTTTTTCAGGCGCGCTGGCCAGCCGGGCAAAGCGCACCGCCGTGCGGATTTGCGCCGGCGTCAGGCCTTTGCGGGCAGTGAGCCTGGCGATGAAAGCATCGCTGACCTGCACGCCTTCGAGCGTTTTGCGGACAATGCCTTCGCGCGCGCCGGGGGGCGGCGAACGTAGTTCCAGGTGGTAAGCAAAGCGGCGGCGAAACGCCGGGTCGATCTGCTCGATGCGGTTGGTCACCCACAGCGTGGGCACGGGGTTCGATTCGAGAATCTGGTTGACCCAGGCCTTGCCGCTGACCGAATGGCTGCCGGGCGCGCTCAACTGCTCGGAGCGTGCCATCAGTTGTGCGGCTTCGCTGGAAATGGGTGGAAACACGTCTTCCACCTCATCGAACAGCAGCGCCGAATGCATGCTGCCCTTGAGGAACACCTGGGCAATCTGCAGCGAGCGGTAGCGGTCGCGCCCGCTCAGGGAGTTGCCATCGCGGTCGGCATATTCGACCTCGAACAAATCCAGTCCGGCAGCCTGCGCCACCACCTTGGCCAGCTCGGTCTTGCCGGTGCCGGGCGGGCCATAGAGCAACACATTCACGCCCTGCTCTTTGGCGGCCACCGCATGGCGCAGCAGCGACACCAGCACTTGCGCGTCTTCTTCGACAAACGCAAAGTCGGCCAGCCCCAGTTGGCTGCGGGTCGCCGGCCGGGTAAAAACCGCCATCAACTCGCCGTGGTCGCGGTATTTGCGCATCAGGACCGGCGGCAGTTTTTCGCTGACCTTCATCAGGTCGGCCAGGTCGGTGATGTTGTGTTCGGAAATCAGGTTCTCGACCATGCCGATGCGTTCCAGCCGCGAGCCGGGCCGCAGCGCCTCGGCCACTTCGGGCGCCTTGACGCCGGCGACATCGGCAATCGCCGCATGGGCTTCGGGCGCGTTGTTGACCTTGAACTCGACCAGAAGCGAGCGCAGGTCGCGCTGGTAGCGCGCCAGCGTGCCGTAGAGCAGCAACGCGCGCTCGGCGCGGTTGAGCTGCAGCAAACTGGCCAGCGACTCGATGTTTTTCTCGACCAGCGTCGACTGCTTTTTCAGTGCCAGCGTCAGCCAGTCGCCGGTGGCGCTGAGCACCGACAGCAGGTCCTTGGGCTGGTCCTTGGCATGCTCGTCAAGGTAGAAGAACAGCGTGCCTTCTTCATACGGGCCGCGCCAGACGCCATGGCGCGCCATGAACTCGGCATCGCTCAGGGCTTCATGGTCTTGCCAGAACTCGTTGCCCTTGCAGCGGCGGCCCAGGAATTCACGCAGCCGCTGAAATGCCGGCAAGGGCCAGACCAGGTGCCGGCCAGACAAGGACAGCAGGCTGGTCAGGTCGCGCCGCACATTGAACTTGGCGCCCTGGCGCGCGGCCAGGGTGAGCACGAAATGCGAGCACATCAGGTCCAGCACCGGCGCGTCTTTCAGCCCGGGGGACAACAGCCACTGCTGCGGATGCTCGACAAGTGAACGCTTGTTCATGGACAGACTCCAGTTTCCAACGGTATCGCCAACTCCCCCACGCCAGGTTTTTATTTATGTACAGAAGCTTCACCATAACGCATGCAGACGCCGCATGGAAGACACTACTTCAATAGTGGCGCCTGACCATTTCTGCTGTATGCGCTTTAAAGGCACTGAAAATGCCTGCCACCCGCTTCAAGCCGTGTTTTAAAAGGAAATCCATGCTCAGCCTGACCGATATCGAACAAGCCGCCCAGCGCCTGCATGGCCATTTGCTGAACACGCCCTGCGTCGAGTCGCGCACGCTGTCGCAGCTCACCGGCGCGCAAATCTACCTGAAATTTGAAAATTTGCAGTACACCGCGTCGTTCAAGGAACGCGGCGCCTGCAACAAGCTGGCGCAGCTCAGCGACGCCGAGCGCCAGCGCGGCGTGATTGCCATGAGCGCGGGCAACCATGCGCAGGGTGTGGCCTACCATGCGCAGCGGCTGGGCATTCGCGCGGTCATCGTGATGCCGCGTTTCACGCCGGGCGTGAAGATCGAGCGCACCCGGGGCTTTGGCGCCGAGGTGGTGCTGCACGGCGACACGCTGGATGCATCGCGCGCCCATGCGCTGGAGATGGCCGAACGCGAAGGCCTGGTGTTTGTCCACCCCTACGACGATGAAGCCGTCATTGCCGGCCAGGGCACGGTGGGGCTGGAAATGCTGCATGCCGTGCCCGACCTCGAAGTGCTGGTGATTGCCGTGGGCGGCGGCGGGCTGATTGCCGGCATGGCCACGGCGGCCAAGGCGCTGAAGCCGGGCATTGAAGTCATCGGCGTGCAAACGTCGCGCTTTCCCGGCATGGTCAACGCCATCAAGGGCACGCACCATCCGCAGGGCAGCAGCACGATTGCCGACGGCATTGCCGTGGGCACGCCGGGCGTGATCACGCAGGCCATCATTGCCCGGCGCGTCGATGACCTGTTGCTGGTAGACGAAGGCGACATCGAGCAGGCCATGGTGATGCTGCTGGAAATTGAAAAAACCCTGGTCGAGGGCGCAGGCGCGGCTGGACTGGCGGCACTGCTGAAATACCCGGCGCGCTTTGCCGGCCTGAAGGTCGGGCTGGTGCTGTGCGGCGGCAACATCGACCCGCTGCTGCTGGCGGCCATCATCGAGCGCGGCATGGTGCGCGCCGGGCGGCTGGCGCGTCTTCGTGTCAGCGCGCGCGATGTCCCCGGCTCGCTCGCCAAAATCACCGCCACGGTCGCCGACGCCGGCGCCAACATTGAGGAAGTGCACCACCAGCGCGCCTTCACCATGCTGGCAGCGCTGAACGTCGAGATCGAGCTGGTGGTGCAGACGCGCGGCCGGCCGCACATCGAGCAGGTGCTGCAGGCTTTGCGGGCGGCCGGCTTCGAGGCCGAAGAGCAGCACTGAGCCGATGGGCCATTGCGCCTTCGTTTTACCCCGTCAACCTGATTCAAGGTAACAACTCAGTCCCTAGAGGGCTTTTCATTTTTTCTGGCATTGCGGACTTGATCCGACATCCAGGACCCGCCGTGAGTGGAGATGGATCCCGGGTCAAGCCCGGGATGACAGAAGCGGCAAGGAACAGTACAGGCTCTTGTCATTGCACGTCACCTGAAAATCGACCCAAGTCGTTGCAATTTTGGCATCAAAAAGGGCTCTTGCTCACGACTGGCTTGCGTATTAAGCTATTTATTCAGTAGCAAAAACTGTAGTCTATCCTGCGTGCCATGACCAAAGGCCAGGGTCGATTTCGCGCAACCGGCGGTCAGCGCAGATGCTTGGACAGCTTGGCGGCAAACAACGCCGGAATGCCGACACTGCGCCGGCCTGCAATGACGTCGAACGCATCGCCGGCTCGCAGCGTTCCAGGCGTTTGCACCGCCAGGTAAAAGCCGCAAAAGCCGCTTTGCGCCATCAGTTTTGAAGCCCGCGCAAAGCCCATCGCCGCATTGAATTTGTAGCAAGGCTCGCGCGGCAGCGTCACGCGCAGTTCGCAGTTGGGAAACTTCAGCACGTCGCCGGCCCAGACGCCGGTTTCGAGCAAGCCTTCAAGCGTCAGGTTTTCGCCCAGGCTGCCAGGCGGCAGGCTGTCGTCGATGGCGTCAAGGCCGGCTTCGCGCCGAGCCGCCTGCCAGAAAGCGTAATGCTCCGACGGATAGGCATACACGGCTTTTTCCAGTCCGCCGTGAACCGACAGATCCGCCTGCTCGTCGCCCATCAACCCGAGCGGCAGCACCGGCACGGCGCCCGCCACCGGCTGCTTGCCGTAGGCGCTCAAGATGCTGCGCTCGCCGACCCTGATGCGGCGGGCCGACCCCACCTGAACCGAAACAACCTGCGGCATGGCGCGCAAGTCAGTTCCAGCCAATGACATCAAAGCCTTTTTCGCTCAGGCAGCGCTGCACAAAACTGCGGTAAACGCCATTGGGCCGGTCGTTGTGGAATGCGCCCGACACCGCGCCGGCCGAGCCGCCCACGGCAGCGCCCGTCGCGCCGGCGCGCAGCATGCCTTCGCCGCCCCGCCCGGTGATCAGTGCCCCGATGGCCGACGCTACACCAGCCACCGCGGCCCCTTCGCCGGCACGGCGGCCCACTTCGTTGCTGTTTTGCGACGGACTCAAACCCGATGCCTGGGCGCGCGACAGGCAGGCGTTCACTTCTATCCGGCCCTGCGCTTCACCCACGCGGTTGAGCGTGGCATTCGGGTAGAGCACGGGCGTGGCCGAAGCGCTGCTGGGGCCGCTGCTGGCACAACCGGCCAGTCCCAGCACCAGCGCGGCACTGGCGGTGAGCGCAAAAAGGCGGCTTGAATAATTCATGAAAGGGTGTGCGGACGTCTGCATGTCGCAAGCGTAGCGCAATTGCACAAGGCCGCAATAAACCCCCGGGCATGCCAAGAAGGTAAACTTGCAACAGTTTCCCCAAGCATTCCAGGAGCCCCCATGACCCCAGAACACACCACCAACGCCGCCCACAGCAGCCCGACACCCGCGCAAGAGATGGACGCGGTCGAAGCCATCGTTCCGATGATTCCTTTCGTGCTGCCCATCGTCGGCGGCGTGCTGATTTTCCTGCTGGCCTTCATCGCCGTGTTCATGGCTTGATCTGGCCTTGCGGCTGCCACGCCTTCTGAAAAAGTCCGCCGCGTGCGGATTTTTTTTCGCAGGCAAGAAGTGCAGCGGTGCAAAAACCCAAGCCAAAACAGTCATCACCTCCGGAACTACAAACACCGGCAACCATTCAAAGGGCCCGCATGCTGCCTCCGCAAGCGATCGTTTTAGAAGCACAAAGCCTGGTCTTCAGCCATTCGCCCGCAGCCACGCCGCCGCTGTTTGACCGCCTGTCTTTTGTGATTCCGCCCGGGGTGACGTGGCTCGGCGGCGACGAAGGCAGCGGAAAAACCACCCTGCTCCAGTTATTGGCCGGCGCCCTGCCAGGGAGCGCGGTGCAAGGCCAGCTTCAACTCCACGGCGTTCGCCTGGCGCAAGACCCGGCTGCCTACCGACGGCAAGTCGCCTGGCTGGACCCGCGCGATGACGCTCGCGATGCCCAGACCGCCCGCGCGATTTTTGCCGGCATGCCGGCGCACCACGCTGGCTGGAACGCGGCCGCGCTGCAGGCGCACCTGGTCGGGCTGAGCCTGGCGCCGCATCTGGACAAGGCGCTTTACATGATGTCCAGCGGCACCCGGCGCAAGGTGCTGATCGCTGCTGCACTGGCGGCCAGCGCGCCGCTGACCCTGCTCGACCAGCCCTTCATGGCGCTGGACCGTCCCTCCATCGACTATTTGCTGCAGGTGCTGCAACACGCCAGCCGGAACAGCGACCGGGCCTGGGTGGTGGCGGATTACGAAGCGCCTGCAGACGTGACGCTGGCCAGCGTGATTGCGCTGCGCGCCTGACAGCGAAATTCAAGCCAAATCGGCCATTTGCGCATACTGGACAAGGGCAAGAAGCTATTTATTTCGTAGCAAAAAAAGCCGTTGTCAAGTGCGCTCGACTTCCGTGCGCATGCAAACGCGGCTGGGTCAATGCCCGCCGCTATCCGAACACCACCACGGCATGCAGCAACAGGCCGATCAACCCGCCCACCACGGTGCCGTTGATGCGGATGAACTGCAGGTCGCGGCCCACGTTGAGTTCGAGCTGGCGCACCAGCTGCTCGTCGTCCCAGGCTTTGACCGTCTGGGCGATGTGCGTGGTGACGGTGGCGCGCAAATCGGTCGCCAGGTTTTCGGCGGCGCCCAGCAGATGCTCGTTGACCGAATCGCGCAGGGGGGTGTCGCTTTCCAGCCGGTGGCCGATGGCGCGCAGGCCGCGCTCTGCATAGTTGGCAACTGTCGAATTGTCACGGCCCAGGTCATCGTGCAGCAACTGCTTGATGTCGCGCCACAGTGACGCCGCATACGCTTGCACGGCCGGATCGGTGATGGCTTTTTCCTTCAATTGCTGCACCGAGGCAATCAGTTCGGGGTCGGTGCGCAGCCGCTGGACAAAGGCCGTCAGCCACGCTTCGTACTGCAACCGCACCGGGTGATCGCGCTGGGCCAGCACGTCGCGCAGCTCGTCCAGCATCGAAGCGCTGAGCTTGTCGGCCAGGTTGTCGGCCAGCTCGGACACGTTGGCCACCATTTCGAGCGTGCCGATGATCTTGGGCCACTCCTTGCGGGCATGCTTGAGCATCAGTTGCGCCACCTTGGCCTTGACCTCGTCCTGCAACAAATACCCCGACAGCTTGTGCAGGCCGGCTTCGAGCAGTTCGTGGTGGCGGCCGTTCTGGGTGAGCAGGCCCAGTACGTCACCGGCGGTGGGCGCGGCATTCCAGCGGTGCAGCTGCGCCACGACCAGCTCCAGCGCGGCTTTTTGCAGGCGCTGGTCGTCAAAGGTTTCCAGCAGGCCGCGCGCCCAGCCTTGCGCCTGCCGAACCCAGAACGGCAGGCGTTCCGGGTCAACCAGCCACTGGCCCAAGCGGCGCGCCGGATCGAGTGCGGCGATTTTGGCCAGAATCGTCGCCGGGTCCAGGAAATGGTCGCGAACGAATTCGGCCAGGCCGTCGGCAATGCGGTCCTTGGCTTTCGGAATGATGGCGGTGTGCGGAATCTTCAGGCCCAGCGGATGACGAAACAGCGCCACCACGGCAAACCAGTCGGCCACTGCGCCTATGGCCGATGCCTCGCAAAAAGCCCGCAGCCAGCCCCAGCCGCCTTGTCCGCCCATGGCGTGCGCCAGCACCAGCCCGCACAAGGCCAGCAGCAGCAAGGACACGGCTATTAACTTCATGCGCTGGAGCGGCGCAGCGCGTGGATGGGGCGAGGCGGGCAGGTTCATGGGCAAGCGCTCAGAGGAAAACGTTGGCATGACGATCACAGCGCTGCATCGGCGAGAACACGCGAACATGCAACAGTCATTTTTACTACTTTTTTCATAGCTGCTCCAGACCCTCTGTGTTGGCCTGGATACCTTTTTAACTTGAAAATCGCTACCTTGGCATCATTCATTCATCAAGGCTGGGCACCGGCATGATGACACCGATTGACGGGGTGCAAAAGATAACGACACAACAATAAGTCACATATAAATATAAAAATTACAGTTTCATCGTTAGTGCTTATTGACATACGCAGGCACTTTCAGTCAGACAATGCAAATCCTTCCACCGATTGCCCTTTGCGTCCCTGGCTGACCAAGTGGGGTATTGCCTCGCAAACACTTTACCGTCACGCTTGATCCAGTTCAGAAGCGTCAAAGAAAATACCGATTCAAATGTCATTTCCAGATATACCCACAGCGCTTGGCCAAGGGAAAATCATCTGTCCGCGATGCAGTGACCCGGCCTGCCGCGTCAAACGCACGCTGCGCGATCGATTCATGAGCTTATTCAAGCCCTTCAAGCGTTATCGCTGCGACTATTGCGGCTGGTCTGGAACGGTTTGACCACGCCCGCGAGGCCAGTGCGGGCAGGTTGCCAGAGCGCCGCCAACCCGGCCTCACGCATTCAGCTGCCGGTGGGTTCAAGCAAAAACCCCCTGCGCTCATTCCCCGCCCATGTAGATGAACTTGGCCAGGAATACCGCGGCGATGATCCAGGTCATCCAGTGCACCTCTTTGGCCTTGCCGGTGAAAAGCTTCAGGGCTGCGTAAGTGATAAAACCGAACGCCAGGCCGTTGGCGATGTTGTAGGTGAAAGGCATCATCAACGCGGTCACGACGCCCGGCACGACTTCTGTCGAATCGTCCCAGTTCAACTCGGTCAACTCGCGCAGCATCAGGCAGGCCACGAAGAACAAGGCCGGAGCCGTGGCATATGCCGGCACGACGCCGGCGAGCGGCGAGATGAACAGGCAGGCGAGGAAGAGGACCGCCACCGTCAACGCCGTCAGGCCGGTGCGCCCGCCCGCCTGCACGCCGGCCGCACTTTCGGCGTAGGCCGTGGTGCTTGAAGTGCCGAGGAGCGATCCGGCGAAGATCGCCGCGCTGTCCGCCAGCAGCGCCTTGTTGAAGCGCTCCATCTTGCCCGGCACCAGCAGCCCGGCGCGCTTGGCCACACCCATCAGGGTGCCGGTCGCGTCAAACAGTTCGACCAGAAAGAACACCAGCACCACGTTCAGAATGCCGCCCTTGAGCGCGCCGCTGATGTCAAGCTGCAAGAAGGTGGGCGCGATCGACGGTGGGGCCGCGAAGAGGCCGGCGAACTTGTTGCCGCCAAAGAAGAACGACATCACGGTGACGGTCACGATGCCGATCAGGATGGCCCCGGGCACGCGGTATTTGTCAAGCACGACAATCAGGATGAAGCCAATCGCGGCCATCGCCACCGCCGGTTTGTGCAGATCGCCCAGGGTCACCAGCGTGGCCGGCGACGCAACGACAATGCCCGCGCTTTTCAGCGCGATGATGGCCAGGAACATGCCAATGCCCACGACGATCGCCGTGCGCAGCGACTGCGGTATGCCGCGCACAATCAGCTCGCGCAGGCCAAACAAGGTGATTGCCAGGAACAGGCAACCCGAGATGAACACCGCGCCCAGTGCGGTTTGCCAGGTGTAGCCCATCGCCCCAACCACGACGAATGCGAAATAGGCATTCAGCCCCATGCCCGGCGCCAGCGCGATCGGGTAGTTGGCGTACAGCCCCATGATGGCGGTGCCAAGGGCGGCAATCAGGCAGGTCGCTACAAACACGGCGTCCGGCGGCATGCCGGCGGCCGACAGGATCGAGGGGTTGACGAAGATGATGTAGGCCATCGTCAGGAAGGTCGTCAGGCCCGCGACGATCTCCGTGCGCACATTGGTGCCGTGCGCTTTGAGCTTGAAAAGCTTCTCTAGCAATTGCATTTTTTGTCTCCAGGAATAGCTCTTGGTTGTGGTTTCTCCGGCGCTTTGCGCTTCGGCCCGCAGTCACTTTTTTTGGATTGTGTTTGTTGTGCTTGCCCCCTGGTGTTTCCTGAATCACGCCGTGCCCTGCGGCATCAGGCGCCGGTTTTGCCGTTGTAACGATTCACGCCCGCCACATAGGCGCAGACCAGGTTGCGCTCGTCCGACAAGGTCATCCAGGCAAACACCCGCTCATGCAGGCCGGTTGCCATGGCGTCGCGGCGCTGCGCAACCGGCCCGCTGGCCCAGTCCCAGACACAAACATCGGCAGTGCAGCCAATTTCGAACGAACCGATTTCGTCGGCCAGGCCCAGCGCCTGTGCCGAACCGAGCGTGGCCGCGTGCAGCGCCTTCCACGCGGTGAGGCGCTGGCCGTTCAGGGCCTGGATCTTGTAGGCGTCGGCCATGTTGCGCTGCATCGACAGGCTGGTGCCACCGCCCACATCGCTCGCCATGCTGACAGCCACACCCGCCTGCAATGCGGCGCGCCAGTCGAACAGACCGCTGCCGAGGAACAGGTTGGACGAGGGACTGTGCGCGATGAGCGCGCCGGTGTCGCGCATTACGGCGCGGTCGTTGTCGTCGAGCCAGACGGCGTGCGCGAGCACGCTGCGCGAATGCATCAGGCCGGCGCGGGTGTAGACGTCGAGGTAGCTGCGCGCCTCGGGAAACAGTTCGCGCACCCAGCGCACTTCGCCGCGGTTCTCGGCCACATGGGTCTGCATGTAGGTGGTTGGATACGCAGCGCAAAGGCGCCCTGCCATCGTGAGTTGCGCGGGCGTGCTGGTCGGCGCAAAGCGCACCGTCACGGCGTACGCCAGGCGCTCTTTGCCGTGCCAGCGGTCGATCAGGTCGATGCAGTCGGCTTCGGCCTTGGTCACGTCGTCGCACAGGCCGGCGGGGGCGTTGCGGTCCATCAGCACCTTGCCGGTGATCAGGCGCATGCCACGGGCGCGCGCGCCAGCAAACAAGGCCTCGACGCTGACCTTGTGCACGGTCGGAAACACGACGGCGCTGGTCGTGCCGCTGGCCAGCAGCGCATCAAGGAAGCGCGCCGCACCGGCCTGCGACTCGGCCGGGTCGGCAAAACGCATTTCGGCCGGAAAAGTGTAGGTATTGAGCCAGTCCAGCAATTCGGTGCCATAACTGGCAATGATGTCGATCTGCGGGCTGTGCACATGGGTGTCGATGAAGCCCGGCAGCAGCAGCTTGCCGCGGTGGTCATGTTGCGTCCAGCTTGCATCGGGCAGTTGGTCGCCGGCCTGCACGCCCTTGACGCGGCCATTCTCGATGAGCAGCCAGTGGTCGGCGCGAAAGCGCACGGCAGTGGAATCAACTACCCCCCATTCAGGCGTGCCGGTGAAGTCAAGCAGGTCACCGCGCAGCGCGACGCGGGTGGGTGAGGTGGTGTTCATGGGTTGCGGGCTCAGTTGGTTCGGGGATGGATGTTTGTTTCAAAGGGCGGGGCGGACGAGGCGCCTGGCCGGCGGCGTTGCAGCATGCCGTGGCCGGCCAGGTTGCGGGCCACGCCCTGCACCTGCTCGCGCAACCAGCGTCCCGAAGGCGATGCATGCGTCAGGTCGTGCCAGAGCTGGTAATACTGCAGCGTAGGAAACGGCGCGGGGCAGCGCACGATGCGCACCGGCAGGGTGTCAACGTAACGCGAGCAGAACAGCCGCCCGGTGGTCAGCACCAGCAGGCTTTGCGCCACCATCAGCGGGATCAGGCTGAAATGCGCGCTGCGCACGGTGATGTTGCGCGCCAGGCCAAGCGACACCAGATGCTCGTCGATCACACCGGGCGCGGCGCCCTGCGCACCGGCGTGCAGCGGCATCGGCGCGACGTGTTCGCAGGCCAGATAGCGCTCTGCCGTCCAGGCGCGCGTGCTGGCGGTGCGCACGACCGGGTTGTCTTCGGCCACCAGGCAGACGATCTCGTCGGACATCAGCGGCCCCAGGTGCAACTCGTCCGGAGGCTTGAGCCAGTTGCCGATCACCAGATCGACCTGGCCGGCCGCCAGACTGCGCCGGTAGTCAAATTCCCCGGACAGCGGCAGCAGTTCCAGCCGCACCAGCGGCGCGGCCTTCTTGATGTGCGCGACCAGTTCGGGCAGGAACAGCGGGTCCAGGTAGTCGCTCGCAGCGACACGAAAGGTGGTGCTGCTTGAGAGCGCGTCAAAACCGCGCTGCCGCGAATGCTGGCTGAACAACCGGTCCGCGTCTTTCAAAATCCGGCTGGCCGGCTCAAGAAGTTCGAGCGCCGCCGCAGTCGGCAGCATGTCGCCGCCCGCCCGCACCAGCAACGGGTCACCCGTCAGTGCGCGCAGCCGTTTAAGCTGGGCACTGACAGCGGGCTGCGTGCTGTGCAAGCGCATGGCGGCCCGGGAAACGCTGCGTTCGGAGATCAATGTGTGCAAGACCCGTATGAGGTGGAGCTCGATCTTGTCGAAATTCGGACGTTCAACCATATTCGCAAACAGATAGTTAATATGCTTGCAAGAATATACCGATCGTTCCAAAAAGGACTAACTTTCGGGATGCACAAGATTCACCCCTCCTTCACGTGAGCGCTCCATGAAAACCCGTCCGATCCGCTTTTTTCACCACGGCGCCGTTGTCGAAGTCAGCGGTGCCCACCCGACCCGCAGCGTGCTCGACTGGCTGCGCGAGGATGCCCGCTGCACCGGCACCAAGGAAGGCTGCAACGAGGGCGATTGCGGCGCCTGCACGGTTGTCATCGGCGAATTGCCTGAACACAGCGCGTCAGCCGGCAGCGCGGTGCGCGGCCTGTCACTGCGCACCGTCAACGCCTGCATCCAGTTCCTGCCCACGCTGGACGGCAAGGCATTGTTCACAGTCGAGGACCTGAAGGCGATGGGCGAGTCAGCGCAGTCAACGCAATCGGTCACACCGCCGCCGCTTGAATATGACAAACCACACGCCGTCAAGGCCAGCGCGCTGCACCCGGTTCAGCAGGCCATGGTCGAGTGCCACGGCTCGCAATGCGGCTTTTGCACGCCGGGCTTCGTGATGTCGCTGTGGTCCACCTATGAACACCACAATGCCTGCGGCACCCGGCCGACACGCCAGCAACTGGCAGACGATTTGTCGGGCAACCTGTGCCGCTGCACCGGCTACCGGCCGATTCTGGACGCTGGCCAGCACATGTTCGAGCTGCCTGCGCTGGCGCTGGACACCACGCCGGTGATCGCCGCACTGAAGGCGCTGCAGGCTGAATCGGGCAGCACACCTGGCACTTTCAGCTACGCCGGCCTCAACGCCGACAAGCGCATCGACACCTTCCATGCGCCAAGGACGCTGGCCGCGCTGGCCGAATTGCGTGAGCACAATCCGAAGGCGCAGTTGCTGGCCGGTTCGACCGATGTGGGACTGTGGGTCAACAAGCTGTTCCGCGACCTGGGCGACATCATTTTTCTTGGCAACGTTGACGAGCTCAAGCGCATTGACGAGCGGGTTGGCGCGCACGGCGCCGAGCTGTACATTGGCGCAGGCGCCTCGCTCGAAGCCGCGTGGAGCGCACTGGCGAGCCGCTTTCCCGCGCTGGCCGACGTGTGGCTGCGCTTCGCGTCACCGCCGATTCGCAACGCTGGCACCATGGGCGGCAACGTCGCCAACGGCTCGCCGATCGGTGACTCGCCGCCGGTGCTGATGTCGCTCGATGCGCAAATCGAACTGCGGCGCGGCGCCCGTGTGCGCCGCATGCTGCTTGAAGACTTCTACCTTGATTACATGAAGAACCAGCTGGAGCCGGGCGAGTTCGTGCAGGCGCTGGCGATTCCGCTGACCGTGACTTCGCGCCAGGTGCGCGCCTACAAGATCAGCAAACGTTTCGACTGCGACATCTCGGCGCTTTGCGCGGGCTTTTCGATCGAACTCGACGGCGATGTCGTCAAGACCATTCGACTGGCCTACGGCGGCATGGCGGCCACCGTCCGGCGCGCGGCCGGTGCCGAAGCCGCGCTGCTCGGGCAACCCTGGAGCCAGCAAGCCGTGAACGCCGCCAGGACCGCGCTGGCAGGCGACTACCAGCCGCTGTCCGACATGCGCGCCAGCGCAGGGTATCGCGTTCAGGTCGCACAAAATCTGCTGCAGCGTTTCTGGTTAGAGACCCGTCGCCAGAATCCCTTGCCCGCCCAGTCAACCAGCGTCTTCAGCGTGATGCCGCATCAGGCGGCGCATAAACTGCCCGGCATTGCCGCTTTTGCGACCCAAAACACGGGAGCCTGAGATGAACAAACCCATCGATGCCCTGCTGCTGCTGCTGCCGTCCGAAGCCTTTGCCGACTACCGCAAAAACACTGCAGCGCGGATCGACCAGAGCGCCGAAGCCAATGCCATGCGCAATGGCGCCCGCGTGGGCGTGAGCCGCCCGCATGAATCAGCCCACTTGCACGTAGCCGGTGAAGCAACCTACATCGACGACATTCCCGAACTCGCCGGTACGCTGCACTGTGCGCTCGGCTTGTCGCCGGTGGCGCATGGCAAGCTGACCGGCATGGCACTGGACACCCTCCGCGCCCTGCCCGGCGTGGTGCTGGTGATTTCAGCCTCCGACATTGCGGGTCCCAACGATTGCGGCTCCATCGTTCACGATGACCCGATTCTGTGTGACGGTGAAATCCGCTACCTTGGCCAACCCGTGTTCGCGGTGGTGGCCAGCACGCGCGAAGCCGCCCGCCGCGCTGCGGCGAAGGCCGGGGACGTGCTGACGATCGCCGCCGAACCGCCGGTGCTCACGCCCCAGCAGGCGCACGCCAAGGGCCAGTATGTGCTGCCGCCGATGCACCTGGTGCGCGAAACCCACGGCGGCGCGCAGGCGGCGATCGCCAAGGCGCCGCATCGCCTCAAAAGCACGTTTGAAGTCGGTGGTCAAGAGCAGTTTTACCTCGAAGGCCAGATCAGCTACGCAATTCCGACCGAAGGCGGCGGCATGCACCTGTACTGCTCCACGCAGCACCCGAGCGAAATGCAACACCTGGTCGCGCATGCCCTGCAGCTGCACGCCCACGATGTGCATGTCGAATGCCGGCGCATGGGTGGCGGCTTTGGCGGCAAGGAGTCGCAGTCGGCGATCTTCGCGTGCGTCGCGTCGGTGGCGGCCGCCAGGCTGAAGCGACCGGTCAAGCTGCGGCTCGATCGCGACGACGACTTCCTCATCACCGGTCGGCGCCACTGCTTCTGGTACGAATATGAAGCCGGTTACGACGACGAAGGTCGCGTACTGGGCGCCGAGATCACGATGGTTTCGCGTGCCGGCCATTCGGCCGACCTGTCCGGCCCGGTGATGACGCGGGCGCTGTGCCACTTCGACAACGCCTACTGGCTGCCCGATGTGGCGATGCACGGCTTTTCGGGCAAGACCAACACGCAAAGCAATACCGCGTTTCGCGGCTTCGGCGGTCCGCAGGGCGCCATTGCGATCGAGAACATTCTCGACTCGGTGGCGCGCGCGCTTGGCAAAGACCCCATGGACGTGCGCCGCGCCAATTTCTACGGCAAGGACAACAACAACGTCACGCCCTATGGTCAGGTCGTCACCGACAACATCATCCACGAGCTCAGCGCCGAGCTGGAGGCGAGCAGCGACTACCGTGCGCGCCGTGCGGCCATCACTGCGTTCAACACCACCAGCCCGGTGCTCAAGCGCGGCATCGCACTGGCACCGCTGAAGTTCGGCATCTCGTTCAACGTCAAGCATTTCAACCAGGCCGGCGCGCTGGTGCATGTGTACAACGACGGCTCCATCCTGGTAAACCACGGCGGCACCGAAATGGGCCAGGGCCTGAACACCAAGGTTGCGCAGGTGGTCGCGCACGAACTGGGTGTGAGCTTTGACAGCGTGCGCGTGACAGCGACCGACACACAGAAGGTCGCCAACACCTCGGCCACCGCCGCCTCAACCGGAGCCGACCTGAACGGCAAGGCCGCACAAGACGCCGCGCGCCAGATTCGCGAGCGACTGGCCGTGTGCATCGCCGGCCACCACGGCGGCGCGCCCGAAGCCGTGCGTTTTGCCAACGACAAGGTCGAGGTCAACGGCCGAAGCCTGCCCTTTAGCACTGTCGTCGCCCAAGGCTACCTGGACCGTGTGCAGCTCTGGTCCGATGGTTTCTATGCCACGCCGGGCCTGAGCTGGGACAAGGAAAAAATGTTTGGCCGCCCGTTTTACTATTTCGCCTATGGCGCGGCGGTCAGCGAAGTCGTTGTTGACACGCTGACCGGCGAATGGAAACTGCTGCGCGCCGACATCCTGCACGACGCGGGCAAGTCGCTGAACCCGGCCGTTGACATTGGCCAGATCGAGGGCGCGTTCATTCAGGGCATGGGCTGGCTGACGACGGAACAGCTGGTCTGGCACCCGACCACCGGCAAGCTGATGACCCATGCCCCCAGCACCTACAAGATCCCGACCGCCAACGACTGCCCGCCAGTTTTCAACTGCCGGTTGTACGACGGCCAGAATGTCGAGGACAGCATTCACCGCAGCAAGGCGGTTGGCGAGCCGCCGCTGCTGCTGCCGTTTTCGGTGTTCTTTGCGATTCGCGACGCCGTTTCGGCAGTGGCAGAACACCGTGTCGACCCGCCACTGACAGCACCGGCCACCAGCGAAGCCATCCTGCGTGCCATCACTGCCGTTCAGACGGCAGCGTGAACCATGATTTTTCTGCGCGACATTGCCAGTGACTGGCTGGCGGCAGGTCGCCCGGCTGTGCTGGTCGAAGTGACCGGCGCGCGCGGCTCGGTGCCGCGCGAGGCGGGCACGCGCATGCTGGTCAGCGCCTGCCACGCCGCCGGCACGGTTGGCGGCGGCCATCTTGAATTGAAGGCCATCGAACAGGCGCGTTCGATGCTGGCCAATGGAAGGGCTGCGCCGAAAACCGTGCATTACCCACTCGGGCCTGCGCTGGGCCAGTGCTGCGGCGGAGCGGTGACGCTGGGTTTTTCGCTGCTCGACCGGCAAGCGCTGGCGTCCTGGCCGCAAGCCGCGCCGCGCTTTTATTTGCAGCTGTACGGTGCAGGCCATGTCGGCCGCGCTATCGTGCGTGCGCTGGCGCCGCTGAACTGCGTGGTGGACTGGATCGACGAGCGCGAAGAGGAATTCCCGGCCACCTTCGACGAATCCGGTGGTGCGTGGCCGGGACACATCCGCAAGGTCTGCGTCGATGCGGTGCAAGCCGAAGTGGCGCTCGCCCCGCCCGGTGCCTTTTATCTGGTGTTGACCCACCAGCACGACCTTGACCAGCGCATCAGCGAAGCTGTCTTGCAGCGCGGCGATTTCGGGTTCTTCGGGCTGATTGGATCCAGAACGAAAAAACAGCGTTTCATCCACCGCTTTGAGCAACGCGGTTTTCAGGCATCCCTGATCGAGCGCATGACCTGCCCGATCGGCATCGAGGGCATCGAAGGCAAGGAGCCTGAAGTGATTGCCCTCTCGGTCGCAGCGCAACTGCTGCAGGCTTCGCAGTCGATTGAAAAGTCTGTGTTGCCGTCTTGTCCAGTGAGCGAACAGACCACTTGGTAGCGCGGGTGCGGACACGAACAACCCTCACGGCCATAAAATTTATTGCATAAAGTCATGCATATTTTGCATAAATTTTACGCTCAACTCTCGGACATGCAGGCAGCAAGTTCATAAAATGCTCTCATCGGGCGCCCGCTGAGGGCCGCGCCATCTCATCGCTACAGCTTGAAAAATCTGATGCCGTGTTTGGTGGCACTTCTCCATGGTCAAGCCTCATTTCGAAAAATGTTTTCCACCACCGCCATTGTGGTGACGCCACGTTTTTCGAAATAACGCTTTTTAACCTTGGAGTTTTTTCGATGAACCAACCTGCGATGCAAGGGCTTGAAATCAATACGCCCGCTTACGTCAAGAATGCAAAACTGATCGCCTGGGTCGCCGACATGGTCGCCCTGTGCAAGCCCGACACGGTCTACTGGTGCGACGGCAGCGACGCTGAATACCAGCGCCTGTGCCAACAACTGGTGGACGCCGGCACCTTCAAAAAGCTCAACGAAGCCAAGCGCCCCAACAGCTTTCTGGCCTGCTCCGACCCGACCGACGTGGCACGGGTTGAAGACCGCACCTACATTTGCTCGGCCCAGAAAGAAAACGCTGGCCCGACCAATAACTGGATGGAGCCGGCCGAAATGCGCGCCACGCTGCAACCACTGTTCGACGGCTGCATGAAGGGCCGCACGATGTATGTCGTGCCGTTCAGCATGGGTCCGCTGGGCTCGCCAATTGCGCACATCGGCATCGAACTCTCAGACAGCCCGTATGTAGCCGTCAACATGAAGATCATGACGCGCATGGGCAAGGCCGTGTTCGACGTGCTTGGCACCGAAGGCAATTTCGTGCCTTGCGTGCACACTGTCGGCGCCCCGCTGGCACAGGGCCAGCAAGATGTGAGCTGGCCATGCAACAAGACCAAGTACATCGTGCATTACCCCGAAACGCGCGAAATCTGGTCTTATGGCTCGGGCTACGGTGGCAACGCGCTGCTGGGCAAGAAATGCTTTGCCCTGCGCATCGCGTCCAACATGGGCCGCGACGAAGGCTGGCTGGCCGAGCACATGCTGATCCTGGGCGTGACGACTCCGGAAAACAAAAAATACCATGTGGCGGCCGCATTCCCGAGCGCTTGCGGCAAGACCAACTTTTCGATGCTGGTGCCGCCTGCAGGTTTTGACGGCTGGAAGGTCACCACCATCGGCGACGACATCGCCTGGATCAAGCCTGCCGCTGACGGCAAGCTTTACGCCATCAACCCCGAAGCGGGTTATTTTGGCGTCGCCCCCGGCACCAACATGCTGACCAATCCGAACTGCATGCTCAGCGTTCGCGGCAACACGATTTTCACCAACGTGGCGCTCACCGACGATGGCGACGTGTGGTGGGAAGGCATGGAGCAGGACGCACCCGGCAAGGCATTGCCAGCGCACCTCATCGACTGGCAGGGCAAGGACTGGACGCCGCAAATCGCCAAGGAAACAGGCGCCAAAGCCGCACATCCGAATTCACGCTTTACCGTTGCCGCCACCAATAATCCGGCCCTCGACCCCGCTTGGGACGACCCAAAAGGCGTGGCGATTGACGCCTTCATCTTCGGCGGCCGCCGCTCGACCACCGTGCCCCTGGTGACTGAGGCACGCAACTGGGTTGAAGGCGTGTACATGGCAGCGACCATGGGCAGCGAAACCACGGCAGCCGCCACCGGCCAGGCCGGCGTGGTGCGGCGCGACCCGTTCGCGATGCTGCCCTTCATGGGCTACAACATGAGCGACTACTTCCAGCACTGGCTCGACCTGGGCGAAAAGCTGGCCGCTTCCGGCGCCACGCTGCCAAAAATCTACACCACCAACTGGTTCCGCAAGGGAGACGACGGCAAGTTCGTCTGGCCTGGCTATGGCGAGAATATGCGCGTGCTGGCCTGGATGATCGACCGCATCGAA
The DNA here is from genome assembly GCF_015752205.1 of Polaromonas sp. CG_9.7. Taxonomy (GTDB): domain Bacteria; phylum Pseudomonadota; class Gammaproteobacteria; order Burkholderiales; family Burkholderiaceae_C; genus Polaromonas. Next base: position 226,447 of record NZ_JADOVG010000004.1, on the reverse strand, counting down.
GGCAAAGGCCAGGGCGAAGACCATGTGACCGGCGTCAGCCCGAGCTACGAAGACCTGAACTGGACCGGCCTGGACTTCAGCGCCGAGCAGTTCAATACCGTCACCAGCATCGACAAGGCGGCGTGGCTCAAGGAACTGGAACTGCATGACGAGCTGTTCAAGCAGCTGGCTTACCACCTGCCCAAGGAACTGGGCGACACCAAGGCCGAGATCGAGCGCCGCCTGGCGGCCTGATACCGCATTGACTTGAAGCACTGGCCTCCCTGAAGAGGCCAGACGCAAAAAAGCCACCGGGCTCAGGTGGCTTTTTTGCGTCCGGGCGCTGAAGGCGCGCACCGGTCGGTTTCGCTTGGAGATCGCTTAGATGTGATAGCGCGTGTGCGGCTGCGCCATGAAAGCATTCAGCTTCGCGGCAGGCTCGGCTGCCATGGCCGGGGCCACGACGTCTTCAACGGCTTCGCTGCGCGACATCGCCGACTGCAGGTCGGCCATCACGCGGCTGTCCTGCCTGGCGATCGCCCACAGGCGCTGGTCGGCGCGGGCTTCGGCAATACGGCGCGACCACCCGTCGAGGCTGCATTTGACCTGCTGGCCGGCGGCGCGCAAGGTGGTGGCAAAAAAGGCCAGCGCCGAGAACAATGCAATCCACAGTCCCATCCAGATCATCAGCAGGTGACTTTCATCTGCGCTGTCCATGACTTCATAAGCCACTGCGATCACTGCCGCTGCCAGGGCGGAACCGAGCAGCAAGGCTGCGCCGCGCTTGCCCGAGACGTCGCGCGGAACCTGTTGCACGGCATCCATCAGGGCCTCCATCCGGTCGGCGCCGTGGTGATGGTCGGGTTGGGGTGTGTTGATAAAGCTGGTCATGGTGGTTTCCTTCGTTCTGGTGTGCTTCCGGGTAGGGGTAGCGGGTAAAGAGATATTAGGGTTTTTACTAATACTATTCAACTTTATATGTGTGATGTTGTTCATTCATAAAATTGATGAGTGAGTCACCATGCCATCACAACAATCTGTCAGGCCACCCAACTTCCGCACGCTCGACCTGAACCTGCTGCGGGTGTTCGACGAGGTCATGGCCGAGCGCAGCCTGACGCGTGCGGCGCGCAACCTGGCGCTGACGCAGCCGGCCGTCAGCAACGCCTTGCGCCGGCTGCGCGAAACGCTGGGCGACGAGCTGGTACAGCGCAGTGGCCAGGGCATGGCGCCGACGCCACGTGCATTGGTGATCTGGCCTGCCGTGCGCGAAGCGCTGGGACAGTTGCAGGCGGCGCTGATTCCCGACGAATTCGTGCCTGGCCAGGCGACCAGCAGTTTTGTGCTGGCCATGGCAGACGCCACCGCCGCCGAGCTGATACCGGGCTTGAGTGACACCCTGGAGCAGGAAGCGCCCGGCGTCAGCCTGCGGGTCGTTCCCCTGTCCACGCGCGACCCCCGGCAGCTGCTGGAGACGCAGGCGTGCGATCTGGCCGTGGGTCACTTCCCGTCGGTATTACCTGACCTGACGGTAAAGGCGCAAAACGGCGAAACGATGCCGTTTTTTTTCCAGCGGCTGTACGACGGCGAATACGTCTGCGTGATGCGTAAAGACCATCCGCTGGCCGGTGGGCGATTGAGTCTGGACGACTTTTGCGCAGCCCGCCACATGCTGGTCAGCTTTTCCGGCAGGCCCTATGGTTTTATCGACGAATCATTGGCAGCGCTGGGCCGCGAGCGTCGGGTGGTGCTGACCGTGAACCAGTTCTTCACCGCCGGCCAGGTGGTGGCCCACTCCAACCTGTTGACGGTGCTGCCGCGCCATTTCGTGCGCGTCACCGGGATTGCCCGGCAACTGGTGCTGCAGCCTTTGCCGTTTGCGGTGTCGCCGGTGCATGTGGACTCGCTGTGGCACCGGCGCTCGGACCGGCTCAGCGCGCATGTCTGGTTGCGGCGCGCTGTTCTGCGGGCAGCTGAAAAGGCTTTTACGGCTTGAAAAGGCCGCCGCTGCTTTGAATTGGGTGGCTGGTGTTCAGCGAATGACGCTCAGGAAAGCGCGGGCTGCGTGGCGCAGCTCCTGTGCCTGGCGCGGGTCGCGTCCGGCACCGGCGTCGGCGCGCTCCATCAACTGGTGCGCGACCCCGCCGGCAGCAGCCACGGCATTGCGTGAAGACATGAAACCGGCGATTTTGGAAAGAATGCGGAACATAAGAAACTCGGTTCTGTATTGGAAGTGGTGATGGATCGATAGTAAGGGTTTTCCCTATGTTTGTACAGCCCATGCCCTTTACTCAGCCATGCCGATACGGCATGGCCGCATTCAAGCTGGTCTGTGCGCCAGAAAAAATCCTGGCGAGGAAGGACTTTCGCGCCTTCCCGCACAATCGGTGGTGTGAACATCCAGCTTCTTTCCGACCTGCACCTTGAGTCCAACCCCTACTTCAAAGCAACGCCGCTGCCAGGCGCCGACGTGCTGGTGCTGGCGGGCGATATCGGCTCTTACCAGGCGGGCTCGCTGCTGACCCGCCTGGCGATTGAGGACTTTGGCCTGGCGCGGTTTTCGCCCTTGCCGGTGGCCCAGGGCGGCGCGGGCTGGCCGACGCCGGTGGTGTTCGTGCCGGGCAACCATGAATACGACGGACTGGAATGGGGCGAAGCCGACGCCCGGCTGCGCGAAGCCTGCCAGCGCCTGGGAATCGTCTGGCTGGAACGCGAGTGCGTGCAACTGCAGGGCGTGCGCTTTGTCGGCTGCACCTTGTGGACCGATTTTGATGCGCTGACCACCGCCGCCGGCAGCCAGGGCAACGCAGCTGACAGCATCACCCTGGGGGAGCAGCTCAAGATGCGTGAAAAAGCTTTTCGCGCCGCCAATTTCTACCTCAAGAAGAACCATGCGCTGCGCCTGGGCCAGCCCATGCTGGCCGAAGCCATGCGCGAAGAGAGCCTGAAAAGTCAGGCCTGGCTGCGTCAGGCGCTGGCGCTGCCCTTTGACGGCCCCACGGTGGTGGTGACGCACTTTGCCCCCAGCCTGCTCAGCGCCGACCCGCGCTACGGGTTGACGCCGGGGTCGGCCGGGTTCTGCAATTCGCTGGACGAGTTGCTGCCACTGGCCAGGCTTTGGCTGCATGGTCACCTGCATTGCCCGAACGACTATGTCAGGCATGGCTGCCGCGTGGTGGCCAATCCGCTGGGTTATGCGCGCAAGGGCGAGCAGGAAGGCTTTCGTCCGTCGCTGCGCATTGCGGTTCATCTATAAGCCTGACAGGGGTGTTGAATTGACGCACCAGCGGCGTGCCGGTGGCTAAACTACGGTTTTGACCAAGGAGCACACCCCATGAAGATTCTTCTGGCCGTTGACGGCAGCACCTACACCAAGAAAATGCTCGCCTACCTGACCACGCACGACGAGCTGTTCGGCGCGCGCAATGAATACACCCTGCTCACGGTGCAGCCCCCCTTGCCGCCCCGGGCGCGGGCGGCTGTCGGCAAGGAAATCGTTGACAGCTACTACGCCGACGAAACCGAAAAGGTCATGGCACCCATCACTGAATTCCTGTCGCACCACAACCTGGCGGCCAAGCGCGAATGGAAGGTGGGGCATGTGGGTGAAACCATTGCCAGCTTTGCCGACGAAGGCAAGTTTGACCTGCTGGTGATGGGTTCGCACGGTCATGGCTCGATTGCCAATCTGGTGATGGGTTCGGTCGCGACGCAGGTCCTGTCACGTTGCAAGGTGCCGGTGCTGCTGGTTCGCTAGTATTGCAGCAGACCGGTTTGCGGCGGCGGCAATGGCCATGAAAACCAGATCTGACCGGTATGATTTTGCTATCTAAAAAATAGCAAACTTTGATTCGCCTATAAGCGCATAAGCCCTAGAATCTTTAAAGACCTCGGCTGACACGCACCCATCATTTTTCAGGCACCTTCAGCGCCTAGGGCGAAATAGAACGTGCCAGCGTCCCCTTGCAGTGGCGCACAGCTGAACAGTTTTCCCGGCATTTTCAGAGCCACCGTACCAGAGGCAAGCCCTTGGCTGGAGTGTGGGACGCCGGCACAACAGCAACGCCGGGCGGTTCAGCGCATTGCAGCGAATGCTGGACGAAGATGCATTGCCGATAAGCAATTAGCAATCCGACCGACCACTTCTTTGTTCAGGACGTGCACCTCTTGCACGGACCGTCAGCCTGAGCGCGGGCGTACGCGCCAAAGGCGCCGTCCATGCCTGGAAGGTCACTTGGCACGGGCGCCTCAAACCGTGGCTGCAGTGCTCTCACGGCGTTGCAACGGGTTCACTAGGGCACTTGGGAACATTCAACCTTTAATGACGGCGTAAACTTCATTTTTGGCGTCCCGCCTCTTGAAGTTCACATCCAAGTGAAAATAGGCGCCCCTTCAAGCTCACACCACGTTTGACAAGCCTCCTGCCTGCAGTTATCTATCGGGTCAAGCCTTTCATACGGAGCAACATACTCCTTAAAGAACTATTTGACATTGATTCTTCATGCAGTCCGAGTGCGACCGTTACCAAAAATCCATCGTGACTTTCTTGAAGCGATTGAGGCGCTTGAATGACGATTCCCGTCCCAGCCCCGATGCCTACCTACCGCCGCTGGTTGCCCTGGGCTGGCGCACTGCTTGGTCTGGCGTTGCTTGTCTGGGTATTACGCGGTTTCGATCTCAACCGCTTTCTGACCACGCTGGCTGGCGCTGATCTTTTTTATCTTGCGCTCGTTCCAGTGGGGCAGGCCCTTGAGCAACTGGTGCGCGCATGGAAGTGGCGGCAGATTCTGAGCCCCTTGAAACTGATCGGCACCCTGCGGCTGTTCGGTGCCGTGATGGCGGGCTATTTGATCGCCAGCCTTGTCCCGTTTGGTTTTGGAACGATTGCCCGTTCATGGATCATTGCGCGAAGTGACCAACTGAAACTTCCAGCCGTGCTGGCCACCGTCGCGCTGGACCGTATCACCGATGGTGTGATTTTTGCCTGCCTCGTGCCCATTGCCTTGTTCGCGGTTGCGTTTGCCGATCCGACGGGAGACATCCGGACCGGCTTGGTCTGGAGCGGTGCAGGAAGCCTGGTGTTTTTTGTGCTCGTGGGGTGTGCGTTATGGGCCTATAAAAGCGGCATGCTCTCGGAACAAGGCAGGGCAATACGGCTCATTGAGCGTTTGCCTTTTCGTTTGAGCCAACCTGTTTCACGTATGGCGATATCTTTCAGCGACGGCATCGTCTGGCCGAATGATAGGTGGCGGGGATCTGCCATCATGCTTGCCAGCCTTGGCATCAAGCTACTGGCAGCAAGCCACTTTTTATGGGCAGGTCTGGCTTTTGGAGTGGTGCTGGCGCCATCGCAGTATGTCTTCATCCTGGTTTTTTTAGGGTTTTTGATCATCCTGGGCCACTTCGCGCGGGTGGCAGGCAGCTTCATCATCGGTGGCATCTTCGCGCTGCGCCTGATGGAAGTGCCAAACGAACAGGCGCTGGCCATGGTGTTGGTGGTGGAGGCGGCAAACCTGCTTTTGGTAGCAGGGATTGGTGCGTTGTCGATGTCGTGGCAAGGCATCAACTTAAGGGAATTGCGCGTTTCCCAAGGGTCGGCAGACGTGCGTACAGGGTTCGAAAGCGATGCTGCCTAATTTTATGAGGAATCGGGGTTGAGGTGAACGGCTTCGATTGTGCTGTCGATGATGTCAAGTGCGAGGTTCAAAACGCGCTTGAGTTCGTCGGTATTACTGAAAGAGCGGTCGCGCAGCCAGCGATCCGGTGGACGAATGCGGGTATTCCACGCGGGAGCTTTTCCGGGCTTCATTGAACGCATTGGCCAGCGTGCGCTCTAGCGCCAACCGGTGGCCGCGCCGATCAGCCCAGCTGCCTGGGTGACCAGCAGTTTCCAGAAGCCCCGTATCAGCTGTTCGCGCCCAGCGGCCGGAGCCTCATTCGCATTGGTTCTGATGGGAGGTTCTGAAAATGTTAGCTCAGCAGCGCATTCACCAAACAAATGCAACCCTAGAACTTTGACCGGCTGGCCCACAAAGAAAAGGATGCGCGCCGTCGGCTTGGGTCATGCCACACGCCAATACCGAGGCGATGGTCCATCACCTGCATGCTCTGAGCGAAGCGGTGCCTGCAGGCCGTGTTGTGCCGGTGATGTGCCACGCTGGATGACGCACCACACCCAAACTACCGCCCTCTCAGTTTTATCCCGCCATGAAACCAGCAGCGTGTCAATGTCAGTTTCGGGCACAAAGCCTTCGGGTCGGAGGCTCCAGGATTCAGCCGGCCAATGCCATTTCAGCCGACCGCGTCAGTGCGCTGGTCAACGCATCAAGCACTTCGGACTCCAGGTTCCAGCAATGCCAGTAAAGCTGGATCAGCAGCACACACGAAGGCGCCAGGTTCACCAGCCGGTGCTGGTCAAGCAGGGGTTGCGCCAGCAGGCGCGGCAGCACGCTGGCGCCCCAGCCGGCCAGCACGGCGCGCACCTGGCCTTCGGAGGAAGGCACGAACAGCTGGTTCAGCATGACGCGTTTAAGACCGAAAGCCTGGCCGACAAACTCGCTTTGCATGTCGTCCTTGCGGTTGAAGGCGACGAAATCGATCTCGCGAAAGTTGTGCGCCGTCAGCGCCTCGCCGCCGAGCCGCTCCTGCGCCAGCGCCGGCGTGGCGACGGCGACATATTCCATCGCGCCGAGCGGCACCACCTTGCAGCCGCGCAATGCCTGTTTGAGCGTGGTGACGCAGCCCAGCACCTGGCCCTGGCGCAGCCATTCATGGGTGAAGTCCTGGTCGTCGGTGATGATTTCCATTGGCAGCCCTGACTGCGCCAGAGCGGTCAGCGCCGGCAGCGCCCAGGTGGCGATGCTGTCGGCATTGATGGCAATCGAAATACGCTCTTCCTCTCGCGCGCCGCGCAGCGAACTGGGCGCGAGTTCCTTCAGGTCACGCTCCAGGTCAGCGCGCAGCAGGCGCAGCATGCGGGTGTGCTTGAGCAGCAGCTGCCCGGCCGAGGTCGCCTTGAGCGGCCGGCTGCGCACGATCAGCACCGTGCCCACCTGGGCTTCAAGCGCGCGCAGCCGCTGCGACACCGCCGACTGGGTGATCGACAGTCGCCGCGCGGCGCGTTCAAAGCCGCCTTCCTCCACAATGGCTGCCAGGCATTCCAGCGCGTCCGGGTCAAAAGTGCTCATGGGAAATGGCTTTCAGTATTAGTTGCGCTGATGATTTAGCTGACAGTTTAATTTGACTGTTACAAGCTGCCAAGCTCCTGCACACTTGCGCTTTGCACAAGGGGAACGGCATGAAAGTTGTGGTTTTGGGCGCAGGCATCATTGGCGTAAGCACTGCCTGGCATTTGCTGCAGCGCGGGCACGAGGTAACGGTGGTCGACCGGCAGCCCGACGCTGCACTGGAGACCAGCTTTGCCAATGCCGCGCAGATTTCCGTCAGCTACTGTGAGCCTTGGGCCAACCGCGACGCGCCGCTGAAGGCGCTGAAATGGATGTTCCGCGACGATGCGCCGCTGCTGTTCCGGCCGCGCATGCCGTTTGGCGAAGGCTGGCAGCAATGGCGCTGGGGCCTGCAGTTCCTGGCGCAGTGCAACGATGCGGCCTTCGAGCGCAATGTGCAGCAGCTGGTGGCGCTGGGGGCCTACAGCCACGCCGCGCTCAAGGACGTGGTGCGGACCACCGGCATCGACTACCACCGGCTGGAGCGCGGCATTGCGCACTACTACACCGAGCAAAAATCGTTTGACACCGCCGGCGACGCTGCTGCGCTGATGCGCAAGTACGGCGTGGCGCGCCGCGTCGTGAGCACCGCCGAGTTGTTGAAGATCGAGCCGGCCTTGAGCCAGTTTGCCGACCACATCGTCGGCGGCACCTACACCGCCAGCGACGAAAGTGGCGACGCCCGTGTGTTTACCCAGTCGCTGGCCCGGCGCTGCGCAGACGGCGGCGTTAATTTTTTATACAGCCACGACGTGCTGCGACTGGATGCAGTTGGCAATGCTATTGAATCAGTCGCTATACGGGCCCGCCCATCAAGCGCCAAAGGCATAAAAGATGGGAAATTGACACATTTGAAGGCCGATGCGGTGGTGGTGGCCTGCGGCTCCTACAGCGCGCCGTTGCTGCGCAGCGTCGGCGTGGATTTGCCGATCTATCCGGGCAAGGGCTACAGCGCCACCTTCAAGCTGCTCAAGCCCGAGCTGGCGCCGTTTGTCAGCACCATCGACGACGAAGTCAAGTGCGCCATCAGCCGCCTGGGCAACGAGTTGCGCGTGGCCGGAACCATCGAGGTCGGCAGCTACGACCTGTCGCTCGACACGCCGCTGGCCAAGGCCAGGTGCCGCATGCTGGCCCAGCGCATAGAAAACGTGTTTCCCGGCGTCTGCGACACGCGACTGGAAGAAGAAGGCGGACAGCCAAACTTCTGGACCGGCCTGCGCCCGGCGACGCCGACCAACATTCCCTACATCGGCAAAACCAAAATTGGCCGGCTGTGGGTGAATGCCGGGCACGGCACGCTGGGCTGGACGCACGGCGCGGGCTCGGGCAAAGCCATGGCAGAACTGATCAGCGGCGAGGCGCCGGCCATGGCTTTCGACTTTTACGGCTACCCACACGGCCGCCGTGAGTCCGGGCTGTCTGCAGCCTGAGCTTTTTTGCACCGCGCACGGTAACGGTTTGCCTTAAAGCGCCTGAAAGTGCCTGAAGGGTCATCTTTTCCTACAGGCACTGCTTTTTCAGGCTGACAGCCGGAAGGTCCAAAGTCGGCGACAGTGAAAAAATGACCACTCAAAAATCCAACACGTCACCGGCCAATTCCCCTGACCAGCCCGCTGCTGGCAAGGGCATGCCCGCCAAAGACCCGCAAGCGCAAGCGCCCATGGTCGGCAAACAGCCCGACCTGAAGGACAGCGCGGCCGGGGACCGGCTCGAATTGCCCAGCGACCGTGACCAGGCGCAGGACATGACCAACGGCCAGCCCAGCCCGCATATCAAGCAGGCCGCTCAGGATGTGAAGGACGGCAAGAAGGACACCAGCAAGGCGACTGAGATGGACACCGCTTACAAGAAGCTGTGAAGGGTTGATGCCACGCGGCAATGCTGCCTGCGCGTTATGTTGCGGTCCGTTCAGGGGCCGGGGCGAAAATGAAAAGTTTTTTACTAAAATAGGCTTTTCCGTATATTAGACAAGTGTTTCTAGCTATTCATTTAATAGCATTCAAGCGCATCGAATGCTTTCCAGGCCCAGCGCAGTCAACCGGGATATAGGGGTTGAGGCAACGCACTCTCGCATCCAAAACCCTTAGCGCCAGCACCAAAGCCGGTGCTCACCAGTGGCATCAGTTAAATTAGCCCTCTATGTTGCCACTCTCCCCACTTCGCAAAGCGAACAGCCCGAGCTTTTCGCCCCGGGAATTCCGTGCCTCGCTGGCAATGTTTGCCACCGGCGTGACCATCGTCACGGCACGCACGCCAGCCGGCGTTCTGGTCGGCCTGACCGCCAATTCCTTCAACTCGGTGTCCCTTACTCCACCGCTGGTGCTCTGGAGCCTGTCGCAAAGCGCCAGCTCAATGGCCGCGTTCAGCACCGGTTCGCACTACGCCATCAACATCCTGTCAACCGGCCAAAAAGAACTCGCCGAGCGCTTTGCCAGCCGGCATGAGGACCGCTGGGCGGATGTGGCCTTCACCGACGGCGCCAGCGGCGCGCCCTTGCTGACCGGATCGGCCGCCACCTTCGAATGCTTCAACCGCAGCCGCTACGAAGAAGGCGACCATGTGATCTTTGTCGGCGAGGTCGAGCGCTGCAGCCACCAAGCCGGCGCTGCGCCACTGCTGTACCACGGCGGCAGGTTCTACACCGAGCACCCGCTCTAAGCCGGCGTCACCGCCTTTCGGCCGGCCTTGCCGGCAAACGGAAATCGACCACGTTTTTGCATTTTCCAGTGCCACGGACGCCCCATGACTGAACGCAAAACCCATCTCGACACTTTGGCGGTCTCGCTGCTGCTGGGCTGCTGCCTGTTCTGGGGCCTGCAGCAGGTATTGATCAAGGCCACGCTGGCCGAAATACCGCCCATCTTTCAGGCGTCGTTGCGTTTTGTCGGGGCGACCGCACTGCTCTGGCTGTGGTGCGCATGGCGCCGGATTCCGCTGTTCAGCCGCGACGGCTCGCTGCGTGTCGGGCTGCTGGCAGGCGCCCTTTTTGGCGGTGAGTTTGCCTGTATCTATTTGGGCCTGCAATACACCACGGCGTCGCGGCTGACGGTGTTTTTGTACACCTCGCCGTTTTGGGTCGCGCTGCTGGTGCCGTTTTGGGCGCACTCGGAAAAGCTGCGCGGCGTGCAGTGGGTCGGGCTGCTGTGCGCTTTTGTGGCGGTGGTGTTCGCGCTGCGCGAAGGCTTTTCCGGCGGCGCGGCATCGACCGTTCGCGGCGACCTGCTGGCCCTGGCGGCCGGCATGCTGTGGGGCCTGACGACGGTGGTGATCCGGGCTTCCAGGCTGGTGAAGCTGCCGGCGGAAAAGATGCTGTTCTATCAGCTGGCCGTCAGCGCTGTGGCTTTCCCGGCGCTGTCGCTGGGACTGGGCGAAGTCTGGACCTGGCACTTCAGCACTTTTGGCCTGGTGTCGCTCGGCGTGCAGACGGTGATTGGTGCCTTTGCCAGCTACCTGGCCTGGATGTGGATGCTGGGCCGCTACCCGGCCACGCAGATTTCGACCTTTGTTTTTTTCACGCCGCTGTTCGCGCTGCTGTTTGGCGCGCTGTGGCTGGGCGAAGCGGCCAAGCCCAGCCTGCTGGCGGCGCTGGCCACGGTAGCGGCAGGCATTGTGCTGGTCAACCGCAAACCGCGCACTGCAGCCTGACCCGCAAGGCGCCAGGACGCGAAAGCACAGGCAACAACCTGCTTTATGCGTGCGCGATGACTGGCTGCGCCTGAGACCAGGCCTGCTCGGCAACCTGCGCCAGCCAGACCTGCAGCTGGCCTGAATCGATCGGCTTGGCAAAGTGAAAGTTGAAGCCCGCCGCAAAGGCGGCCTGCTTGTCCCGGGGCTGGCTGTAGCCGGTGACAGCCGCCATGACCGCTGTCTGCATGCCGGGAATCAGGCGCAGCTGGCGCGCCAGCGTGTAGCCATCCATGTCCGGCAGGCCAATGTCGAGCAGACACAGGTGCGGCAACACCCGGCGCGCGCATTCGATTGCAGCAGCAGGATGGAACTGCACGAAAACTTCATGCCCGAGCAGTTCGATGAACATTCCCAGCATGCGCGCCGCATCGACGTTGTCATCGACCACCAGAATGCGCAGCGGGTTGCCTGTAAGGCCGTAAGCCCCATCGCCAGGCTCGTCCCCACGCTTTTCGTCATGTTGCGTCAGGCGCGGCAGAACCATCGTCACTTCGCTGCCCATGCCGATTCCAGCGCTTTGCGCCTTGACATATCCGTCATGCATCTGCATCAGGCTGCGGACCAACGCAAGGCCTATGCCCAGCCCCCCCTGGGAGCGGTCGGAGCTTCTTTCGCCCTGGGTGAACAGCTCGAAGGCAACGTCGAGCAATTCGCTGGACATGCCAATGCCGTTGTCACGCACACGCAACGTCAGGTGGTCCTCGTCCGCCACCAGTTGCAGGTCAATCCGGCCGCCGCTGGGCGTGTACCGGATGGCGTTGCCGAGCACGTTGGCCAACACCTGGACCAGACGCAGCCTGTCACCCATCACTTGGGTACTTTCCGGTGACAGCTGGATCTCAAGATGGTGCGCCTTGGCCTCCAGCAAGGGGCGGATCTGCTCCAGCGCTTCGTTGGCGATGGTTTTCAGGTCTGCCGGTTGCAGGTCCAGCGTCACCTTGCCCCGGGTGACGCGGGAGACGTCCAGCAGATCGTCGATCAGGCGGGTCATGTGCCGGGCCTGGCGCGAAATCACTTCGCTCAGCTGCCATACGCTGGCTTGATCCAGCGTGCCCCGGGACAGCAGGTCTGCGGCGGTTGCAATCGGCGCCAGCGGATTCCTGAGCTCATGGGCCAGCATGGCCAGAAACTCGTCCTTGAGCCGGTCGGCATGCTGCAAGCCCTGCTGCGCCAGCTTCTGCTCGTGAATGTCGGTGCAGGTTCCTATCCAGCGGATGATCATGCCCTGCGCGTCGCGCATCGGCCGGGCACGGCCCAGAACCCAACGGTACTGACCCGAATGGTGACGCAGCCGGTATTCAATCTCATAAAACTCACCGGTGGACAAACAGTGGCGCCATTTGTCCATCGCCAGTTGCCGGTCTTCGGCATGGAACAACTCCTTCCACTCTTCGCCATCGGTGCTGCCCTGCGTGACGCCAGTGTAGTCATACCATTGCTGGTTGTAATAGTCGTGAAAGCCATCCGGCTGCGTACCCCAGAGGATCTGCGGTATGGCATTGGCGATGGTGTGGTACTTGGAGGCCGTTTGAAGCAAATTGTCGTCGGCGCGGGCATGTTCGGTGACGTCATTGCCCTCGATAAAAACCCCGCGGATGATCCCGTCGGGACCGGTGATGGGCTGAAAAATGAAATCAACGAAACGCCGCTCCAGCCGGCTCTTGCCATACTGCGAAAAAATCACCGGCATCCGCGTCCCGATAAAGGGCTTGCCGGTGGCATACACCTCATCGAGCAGCGCGGCATAGTCCTGGCCCTCCACTTTGTGGCCAATCTCCCCAAAGGTCTTGCCGACGATCTGGTCGCGACCGACCAGCCGCAGATAAGCATGGTTGGCCATCTCATAAACATGGCCGGGCTCGCGCACCACCGCCATGAAGCTGGGCGCCTGTTCAAACATGCTGTAGAGCCACTGGGTTTCGCTCCGGCGGGATTTTTCAGTGGGGACCTTGGCGGTAGTTTCTACCAACGCGCAGTACAGCCCGGCTACCCTGCCGTCGGGACCATCGACCGGCACAGGCGAAAAGCCGATTTCCACCTGCCCGTCGACGCCATTGCGGCGCAGCGCCAAAAGTGCGCTCTCCGGAGGTGCATCCTCCCCGGCAAGGGTCCGATTGACCCGCCACGCGATGTCGGGGTCTGCTTGGGTCCACACTTCATACAGGGGCAGGCCCATCGCTGCCAGATGTTCTTGTCCCAGGATTTCCAGGCAGGCGTCGTTGTACAGCAGGCACAGCGCAGGCCCCCAGGCCACAAAGACAGGCGTTGTGGAACGCAACATAAGGCTGACAACCGTCTGGAGCGCTTGCGGCCACGTGTCCGGATGACCAAGCGGCGAGCGGGCCCAGTCATGGCGGCGCATCAGTTTCCCCGCTGTGCCGCCGTCCATCAAAAATCTGGAAATTGCTTTTAGTTCTTGAGCCAAAATTTGATTTTTTCAACTAAATTAATAATGTTACCTGCGATGCATGCTAATCGAACAGGACGGTATGGTCGAGCGCATGCTGTCGCAGACGCTTCAAAAAAGCATCTTTGGCCACTTATTGCATTCTTGGAAAACCAGCGATTAAAACCGCGAAGCAGCCAAATTTTCCCATTGCACAGAAATTCAAGGTTAAAAAAAGCAAGTTCGGGTGTCGGATCGGTGGCCGCACTGCCGCTTCAACACCCTGTTCCCTGATACCGTCCGCCGTGCAACACGGTTGCAGAAAAAAGCTGGTTATCCTGGATTCATGACTTCGCTGCACATGCGCGCCACGGACCTGGCGTGCCAGGCTGAAAAGCAGGCGCCATGGTTGGTGCGCCATGGCCAGAACACTGGCCATGGCGCACGCGATGCGTTCCAATGAAACCTGATTCTTTTTCCCGGACCTTCGCCATGCCGCTTCGCGCTGCCCTTCCTGCCCTTTTTGCCGCATTGCTGTTCGGCGCGAGCACGCCGCTGGCCAAACTGCTGGCTGGCAACATGCCACCGCTGTTGCTGGCCGGTCTGCTCTACCTGGGCAGCGGCTTTGGCCTGGGCGCGCTGCTCATTTTGAGGCGCCTGCGCGAGCGCCATGGCGGCCAGCCCGTCACCCATCTGCATATTTCACGCGCCGAGCAACCCTGGCTGCTGGGCGCCATCGTGGCCGGCGGCATGCTGGCGCCTGCGCTTTTCATGCTTGGCCTGGCGCAAACCAGCGCCGCGTCGGCGTCGCTGCTGCTGAACCTGGAAGGCGTGCTGACGGCGGTTGTGGCCTGGCTGGCCTTTCGAGAAAACGCCGACCGCCGCGTTGTCTTGGGCATGGCAGCCATCGCATTCGGCGGCGTGCTGCTGTCGTGGCAACCGGGCGGCGCCAGCTTTTCGCCTGGCGCCTTGCTGATCGCCGGTGCCTGCCTGGGCTGGGCACTGGACAACAACCTGACGCGCAGGGTGTCCAGCAACGACGCCCTGCTGGTGGCCTGCCTCAAAGGCTTGCTTGCCGGCGTGACCAATACGGCCATCGCGCTGTATGCCGGTGCGGCCCTGCCAGGCATGGCGCAACTGGGCTTTGCAGGACTGGTGGGCTTCCTGGGCTACGGGCTGAGTCTGAGCCTGTTTGTCGTGGCGCTCAGGACGCTGGGAACGGCGCGAACCGGCGCGTATTTTTCGGTGGCGCCCCTTTTCGGTGTGATGATTTCGCTGGCCCTCTGGCCCGACATGCCGGGCGGGCTGTTCTGGGCGGCGGCCGCGCTGATGGGGCTGGGCGTCTGGCTGCACCTGAGCGAACGGCATGCGCACCAACACACGCACGAAGTGCTTCAGCACAGCCACCCGCACCGGCACGACGCGCACCACCAGCATGCACATGACTTTGCCTGGGACGGCACCTCACCGCATGCGCATCCACACCAGCATGCGCCGCTGGCGCACACGCACGCGCATTACCCGGACATTCACCACCGGCATCCGCATTGACATGATGCGGCGGCACGCAAGCCGCTGTCGGCCAGGCTTATTTCACGCCGTGCCTGGCCTGCCACTTTTTCATGAAGGCAACTTCCTGCTTTTGCGACTTGATGATGTCGCGGGCCATCTTGCGCAGCTCGGGGTCCTTGCCGTACTTCAGTTGCACCTCGGCCATGTGCACCGCGCCTTCGTGGTGCGGAAGCATGTGCGCCACGAAATCCTTGTCGGCATCGCCACTGTAAGGGCGGCTCATGTCCTTCATCATCTTTTCCCCGCCTTGCTGGAAGGCGCGGGTTGCGTCAGAAGCCTGGGCATCGGTGGCGTGGTTCATGCCCGTATGCGCTGCCGGCATGGGCGCAGCAGGCTGCGCCTGGGCAGTGAAGGCTGCAGTGGACAAGGCCATGGCGCTGAGCGCACAGGCCAGGGTTCGGTGAAAGCAGAAATTCTTCATGAAAAGCTCCTTGAATAGGGATCAAACTGGCTGCATACCAGTGCATGCTGGCGCTATCGTGAAGCTTCCCACCGGGGGAAGGTCAAGCGCTTTTTTCCATGAAAAGATGGCCTTCTGGAACGGTGCCAATTTCTTACGTCTGGGCAGCGGATTTTTTGCTAGTGTTGGGCTCGCCTTAGCCATGCAAACCCAGCCACACTCATTCAACCCGTCCCGTGCGATTTCGGCAGAATCAGCAAGACCTGCCTGCGCCGCACGGGCAGCCGGAACCCCATGACACCCTCTGCCCCTGTTCCGCTTCCGGAAGAAATCGAACTCAAGCTGGCCTTGCCCACCGCCGACCCGCAGGGCCTGGCCGGGCGGCTGGCGCGCACGCCGCTGCTGGCGCGCCGCAAACCCACGCGGAAGCCGCTGCACAACGTCTACTACGACACACCCGGGCACGACCTGTACGAGGAGCGGGTGGCGCTGCGCCTGCGCCGCGTGGGCAGCAGCACCGATCCGCAGTGGCGGCAAACGCTGAAAATGGGCGGCCGCAGCGACTCGGCCCTGAGCCATCGCGGCGAATGGGAAGTGCCGCTGGCCGGCGCCGAGCTGTCGCGGGAAGCCCTGGAGGCCACGCCCTGGCCCGAGTTCGACCCGGACGGCAGCCGGTTTGATGCGCTTTCCCCCTGCCTGGTCACCGCATTCGAACGCACCTCCTGGTCGGTGCGCCGGCGCGGCGGCAGCGTGGTGGAGGTGGCGCTGGACATCGGCCAGATTGTTGCGGGCGACCAGTGCGCGCCGCTGTGCGAGCTGGAACTCGAACTCGTGGCCGGAGAGCCGTCGGCGCTGTTCGAGGTCGCGCAGCAGATTGCCCGCAGCGTGGCGGTGCTGCCGCTGAACGTCAGCAAGGGCGAGCGCGGCTACGCGCTGCTGCAGGACCGCCTGATGCAGCCGCTGCGCGCCCGGTCGCCGGTGCTGGCCGAGGGCATGACACTGCCACTGGCGGCGCAAAGCGTGCTGCGTGAAATGTTTTGCCAGTTCACCAGCAACCTCAACCTGCTGGGACAGACCGACGATCCGGAAGTGCTGCACCAGGCGCGCGTCGGCTGGCGGCGCTTCAAAAGCGCCGTTCGGCTTTTCAAACCCGGGCTGGCGACCGGGCAATTGCCCGACTGGCAGTTGCTGGCGCCGCTGCTGGCCTTCATTGGCGAACTGCGCGACATCGACGTGGCCCGAATCGACACCCTGCCGGCGCTGGCAGACGCCTACTGCGCAGGCAATGTGCAGCGGGCAGAAAAATGGCAGGCGATGTTGCAAATCCTGTCGAATGCCGCCGGGCTGCAACGCCAATCGATTGCGCAGGCGCTTGAGGTGCCGGCGGTGGGTGCTGCGCTGCTGGCCATCACGCAATGGCTGGAAAACCTGCCAAAGCAACAAGGGCCGGCCGATCATGACACTGACACGTCCAAGCGGCCCCTGCGCCGATGGGCCCGCCAGCGCATCCGGCGGCTGCACCGCAAACTGGAGCGTGCGCTGGCCGACAGCGACCACCCGGAAAGCCTGCACCGCGCCCGCCTTCTGGCCAAACGGCTGCGCTACGCCATTGAGGCGCTGCAGCCGCTGCTGTCCAGACGGCAAATCAAACGCTGGCTGCCGCAGGCCATCCAGCTTCAGACCGACATAGGCAGCGCCCGCGATTTGCATCAGGCCAGCGTGCTGGCGGCCCGGCTGGAGATCGACCCCGGGCTGGCCGAATTCCTGCGCGGCGTTGTCGCCGGGCAGCCAGCGCCGCGTTGAGGCGACAGCGCTTCAGCCAGGCTGCGCGAGCCGCTGCTGCGCAAAACCGACATACCAGTCCAGGCAGTGCGGGTTGGCCATCGCGTCGCGGTTCAGCACTTTTTCCAGCGGCTGGCCGAGCAGCAGCTTTTTGATGGGCAACTCCTGCTTCTTGCCCGACAAGGTGCGCGGGACTTCAGCCACCTGAAAGATGTCGTCGGGCACGAAGCGCGGGCTCAGCGCGGTCCTGACGGCGTGGTTCAGCCGGGCCCGCATGGCGTCGTCGAGCACCGCGCCGCCCCCCAGCACCACGAACAGCGGCATGTAGCTGGGGCGGCCCAGGTATTCCAGGTCCACCACCAGCGAGTCGAGCACTTCGGGCAGCGCCTCGATGGCGCTGTACAGCTCGCTGGTGCCCATGCGCAGGCCGTGGCGGTTGATGGTCGCGTCCGAGCGGCCGTAGATCACGCAGCCGCCCTCGACACCAGGGTCGATCTTCAGCCAGTCGCCATGGCGCCAGACCGCGCCCATTTCCGGCCCCGCATCGCCGCCGCCGGGCTGGCGGCCGTGGCCCGGCGGGTACATGTCGAAGTAGCTGGCCAGCAGGCGCGCGCCGCTGTCGTCGCCCCAGAGGTACAGCGGCATGGACGGAATTGGCTGGGTGCAGACCAGTTCACCGACCTCGCCGATGACCGGCTGGCCGTTGTCGTTCCAGGCCTCGACGCACGCGCCGAGCATGCGGCACTGCATTTTTCCGGGTGTCTGGGGCAGTTCGCGGTTGCCGCCGATGAAAGCGCCGGCAAAGTCGGTGCCGCCCGAGATGTTGCACCACCAGATGTCGTCCACGCCGGCAACGGCCATGAAGGACGAACCCCATTGCTGAACCTCGGCGCTCAAGGGCGAGCCGGTCGAGCCCAGCGCCCGGATGCGGCGCAGGTCGCCGCAGGCTGGGGGGGTGATGCCGGCTTTCATGCAACTGGCGTAAAACGCCGCGCCCGCGCCAAAAAAGGTCACGCCGGTGTCGGCCGCGAAGCGCCAGAGCGTGGTCCAGTAGGGCCGGTCCTTGGCGCCTCCGGGGTTGCCGTCGAAGATCACGCAGGTCGTGCCGCCCAGCAACCCGGCCAGTTGTGCGTTCCACATCACCCAGCCGGTCGAGCTGTACCAGTGGTAGCGCTCGCCAAAGGAATTGGACTGGTAACTGCAGCCGACGTCGTTGTGCAGTGTGCCAAGCTGCATCTGCACCAGCACCATGCCGCCATGGCCGTGAACAATGGGTTTCGGCAGGCCGGTGGTGCCGCTGGAATACACGATCCACAGCGGATGGTCAAACCCCAGCCAGAGCGGCTCGAACGCATCGGTTTCATCGTCATTTCGGGCTGTAGCGCTTGTCCAGCCTGCACAACCAGCTACTGAAACCATAGCATCCAGGTTGCCCAGCAGCAATGTGTGGCGCACGCTGGGCAGCGCCTGGCGCAGCTCGGCCAGCACGCCCAGGCGGTCATGGTCACGCCCGCCGTGCGTCACGCCGTCGCAGGCAATCAGCACCGTGGGCGCGATTTGCCGGAAGCGGTCGAGCACTGCGTGCGTGCCCATGTCAGGCGCGCACACGCTCCACACGCCGCCGATGCTGACCGTCGCCAGGAACGCCACCAGGGTTTCAGGAATGTTCGGCAGATACGCCGCCACCCGGTCGCCAGGCTGCACGCCCTGCGCCTGCAGGTGCAGCGCCAGCGACGCCACCTGGCGGCGCAGCTCGGGCCAGCTCAGTTCGCGCCGCTGGCTTTTTTCGTTGCTGCTGATGACGGCCGGCAAACCGGCAGCATGGGCCGCATCGACATGGCGCAGCACCTGCCGCGCATAGTTGACCTGCGCGCCGGGAAACCAGCAGGCGCCAGGCATCGCGTTTTTGTCCAATGCCGCGCTGTGCGGTGTGGGCGACTGCAAATCAAAGTAGTCCCAGATGCTTTGCCAGAATGCGTCCAGCTCGGTGGTCGACCAGCGCCAGAGCGCGTCGTAGCTTTCAAACACCAGGCCATGCCGGTCGCGCAGCCAGTCCTGGTAAAGGCGGATTTGCGGAATTTGAGGGGGCGCTGTGGGGGTCTCGTTCATGCCTGGGGTCTCCGTGCGGATGATGAACGGCCAGCGTAGCAGCGTCGGGCAGGCCTTGCTGTCGCCAGACGTACCCTTGGGTTCAGAACGCTGGGTTTCTTCGCAGGCAGGGGCGTAAGTTCCGCCGCAGGCCGGAAAGTGTTCAACCCATCAATGCAGCAAGTGCCCGAATTGCGGCAGGATCAGCCGACGCAGTGATTGCGCCATCGCATGCCACCCGGCAAGCGTCAAAAAAACAAAATCCGTGCGACGCTTTCGAAGCGGCGACGTGTCAATGCACTTCCTTGAGCGATTCCAAGTCCACATCGCCAGACTGGCTGGTGAAGCGCAGGCTGGCGCCCTGGCCGGCTTGCGACTGGCTCACCCCGGAAATGCGGTGCTCGCCAGTGTCGTATTGCTTGACTTTCCCGCCCTGCTCCAACACCAGCCGATGCTGGCCGGGAAAGAAGGCGTAGCGCACGCCGTTCTGGCGCCCACTGCTGGAAGGATTGGAAAGCCCCTTCGGCCACCAGCTGGAATCAGGTCCGTCCATCGGCTTCATGGGTTCCATTGGCTTCATGGGCTTCATCGGTTCCACGCTCAGTAATCCCTGCGGTTTTTTCCGCGGCGCATCAGCAGCGCAGCCAGCAGCGCGCCGGCGGCAACACCAATGGCTACCGCCTTCAAAGGCTCATCGGCAATGCGGCGGGCAGTGGTTTCCTGAAAATCGGAGGCCTTGGACTTGAAGTCGCCAAGCTTTTCACCTGCCACGCCGCTTGCCGACTTGGCATAGCTTCGGGCGGTGTTCCAGGCGTCGCCAGCGATCGCCTTGGCATCTCCCGCCAAACCCTTGGCGGTGTTCAAGGCATCGCGGCCCGTGGTTTTTGCGTCCTCGACGGCAGGGCGCAAAGCCTGCACCGTGCTGGTGGCATTGGCTTTTGCTTCGCCGGCCAGCTGTCCCGCTGCGTCGGCGGCTTTCTGGCCGGTTTTACTGGCCTCGTCAGCAATTTGCGAGGAAGTCTTGTTGTAGTCGTTCATGGCGGTCCTTTGAATCGTGTTGGCAACAGCGCCAGTCACCATTTAACTATCGTTGCGCCGCCAGGCGTGTGGGTCGTCATACCCTTGCCCTGTAGGCTGAGGATTTGCCAACCCTGCGAAAACGGCGTACGCAGCCGCTTTTGAGGGGCATGCAAATGCCGAGCTGGCTGCACTGGCACACCATGGACAAGCGCATTCATTGGCATGCTGGATTGTCAAAAATGCTAGCTGCCAGCGCCCGCCTATCATGCGCAAACAGCTTTTTTTACTTGAAATTTTTCGTTGCGCAGCAGTATTTCGTCAGCGGTAAAGAGCAGCGCAGTTCAGGAGCGCTGAAAAAGCCGCAGCACGGTATTTTCAGACTCTTGCCGTGGTCTGGCGCAAGCGGGATGGTCGGGTTCAGCTATTTTTTCAATCGCCTCAAACGGGTAAGACCCGGCCGTCCACCAGCGCGACGATCCGGTCGCAGCCGGCCGCCAGACGCGGGTCGTGCGTGACGATCAGGCAAGCGCTGCCGTGGTCGTGGTTGAACTCGCGCAACAGGGCGAACACCTCGTCGGCAGACACGGTGTCGAGGTTGCCTGTGGGCTCGTCGGCCAGGATCAGGCGCGGCCGCAGCGACAGCGCACGGGCAATCGCCACGCGCTGCTGCATGCCGCCCGACAGCTCGCCGGGCCGCTTGTATTCGGCGCCCTTGAGGCCGACGCGCGCCAGCAGTTCGCGCGCATTGGCTTGCGCTTCAAGCGTGGCGGTGCCGTGGGCAATGATCGACGGCATCAGCACGTTTTCCAGCGCGGTAAAGGCCGGCAGCAGGTGGTGGAACTGGAACACGAAGCCAATGGTCGCGCCGCGCAGCTTTGTCAGCCCCGCGTCGTCGAGCGACAGCGTGGGCTGACCGGCAATTTCCAGCGTGCCCGACGTGGGCCGCTCCAGCAGCCCGATGATGTTGAGCAGCGTGCTCTTGCCCGAACCCGACGGCCCCTTGAGCGCGACGAACTCGGCAGGCTGCAGGCTCAAGCTGATGCCGTGCAGCACCTCGGTTTCAACGTCCGTGCCGACGTTGTAGCTGCGGTGAATGTCGCTCAGGCGGAGGATGGGACGGGACGGGGTGTTCATGCGACTTGTATTGTGAACCGCAAGGATTGGCAGGCGCTGTGGCCTGTCTGGCACCGGCTCAAACGCCCCGCTGCGGTGATGAAAAAGGAGCGGCAAGCGCTGGCGAAAATACCAACGGCTGCAGGCTGACTCCGACTTGTGACGACGCCACGTCATGCGCCTGATTTCCTTGGCTTGTGCCAAGGATAGGGTATCCCCCTAGAATCGGCGCATGAACTTTTCCCTCCCCTCGGCAACTTTTCATATGTGGCATCTGCTGACCCGGCTTGGCGAAGCGCAAATCCTTATTCCGGCAGCGGCCATCACGCTGCTGGTGCTGTTTGCGCAAGCGCCCACCCGCCGGCTGGCGCTGAGCTGGATGGCGCTCATCGTGACCGCTGCCTTCATCACGACCGCCAGCAAGGTGGCGTTCATGGGCTGGGGTATTGGATGGGCAGCCGTCAACTTCACAGGTGTCTCGGGACATGCCATGTTTGCGGCAGCCATTTACCCCCTGCTGTTGGTCACCTTCCTGTCGGCGCCATTGCGCGGCGACCATCGGCTGCCTGCCGCACTGGGCTTTGCGCTGGCGCTGATTGTGGGCGTGAGCCGCGTTAAAGTGGGCGCGCATTCATGGTCCGAGGTGTTCGCCGGCTGGGCTGTAGGCGGCGCCGTGTGCATGGTAGCGCTGGCGATGTGCCAGAAATCAACCTTGCGTATCAAACCCATCGTGCCGGTGGTTTTGCTGGCCTGGATGGCGATCATGCCGTTTCAGCTGCATGCCTCGCCCACCCATTCCCTGGTCATCCGACTGGCCTTGGCCATGTCCGGAAACGACAGGCCATTCGAGCGCAGCGACCTGCTGTGCCGCACCTGCCGCCCAAGCGCCCTGCCGACCCGCGGCGCCTGACAACGGCGAGCCCCCTGGAAAACTTCAGCGCCAGTGCCTTGTGGCGCAGGCAATGATCGCGCCGGACAGGAATATCGCCGAATCGATCTCTTTCCTGCGCTGTTGCAAAGTCCCTGACAAGGCGCCATGCACGTCATCAGGGTGCTTCTGAAAGAAGCGGAATGGCCTTGCGGCCCAGCGGCTCGTCTTCAAAGAAAACAAGCACCGTGGGCGGCTTGGCACCTTTCCAGCGCGGCTGGTCGATGACCCACTTCTGGACAAATTCACTGACCGTTTGCCGGGCTGATTCGCGTTGCAGCAGCAGATGCTGTGGCGACGCCGCTTTCTCTTCGAGTCTGAGGGTAATGGACTGTTGCAGCGCCTCGATGGCAGCCGTTCCGGTGACGGGCGACCAGAGGCCGCTTGAAAAAGACGCCAGCTTTCCCGTGTCGATGGCCACGGGCAGCGAAGGCCGAACCGGGGGTGCGACGACGATGAGCGTGCGGCCCGAAATGCGGAAGTCCCAAGCTCTGGCCAGGGGGATGTGGTAACGATAAACCGCCGGAACCCTGATCTGGGCCACGGTCTTGCCAACCGGAACGCCAAGAACAGTGTGGCCCGTCGTCGAGTCAAACCGCTCTTCTGCGGTGATGGCGCTGACCTCCAGGAGTCCCCCGGGCGTTTGCATGACCACCAGATCTTGCGTGGTGTGGGAGGTGTTGACGGCGTCCGGCGCAAACCACAGGCGGTAAGCGAAAAACGAGTTCAGCCCCAGGCTGGCAGCGATGAAAACGGCAACGATGGGTTTCATGGGGTGCAGGAGGTAGGTGTTTTGCTGGGATTGATGTCCAGGCATCAGCCATGCTGTGCGGCTGTATTGCGCAGCATCAGGCGGAGGCCGGCTGGCGTCGCACTTTGCAGCGCGGCAAAGGCCGGTAGCCCATGGTGCAACGGCAACACGCCAATGGTGCAGTTGCAGTGAATGTCGGCGAGGCCCCATCAGCTTGCACTTTCATGCCCGGATCGCCTGTACCGGGTCCATCCGCGCTGCACTTCTGGCCGGAATCGCCGCCGCCGCCAGTCCCACCCCGCAGGCCACCACCGACGCCAGCAGCACCAGCATCGGGTCGAGCTGCGGCGAAAACAGCGAGCCGCCGTCGGGGCTTTTGAAGACGTGCGAAAACACCACCAGCAGGCCGAAGGCCAGGGCCGACCCCAGCACCGAGCCGGCCAGCCCGACCAGCCCGCCCTGCAGCAAGAACACCGTCATGATGCGCCGCCGTCCCGTGCCCATGGCCCGCAGGATGCCGATTTCACGCTGCTTTTGCACCACGCTGACCACCAGCACGCTGGAAATGCCGAGCGCCACGATGATGATGACAAAGCTGCGGATCAGGTTGTTGGACACCGTCTGGTTCGACAAGGCGTTCAAAAGCCCTGAATTGGTCTGCATCCAGCTGTCCACCGTCAGGCCGGTCTGGGCGCGCAAGGCATCGGCCACCTGGTTGGCGCCGAACAGGTCTTTCACCGTGACATCGATGTTCGACACGCCGCCGGGCAAGTCCAGCAGCGTCTGCCCCAGCTTCAGGGTGACGAACACCCAGCGCCGGTTCAAGTCGCGGTTGCCCATGTCAAAGAGGCCGGTGATGTCCAGCGTTTCGCTGCGGCCGCCGGCGCTGGTCACGCGCAGCTTGTCGCCGACGGTGACGCCCAGGTCGCTGGCCAGGTCAACGCCGATCAGCGTGTTGCTGCCGGTCACATCGAAGCGGCCACGCGTCATGTAGTTGTCCATCTTCACCACGCGGCGGTAGGCGTCAGGCTGCACGCCGAGCAGCGCCACGCTTTTGTTGCTGTTGCCGCGTGACGCAAAGGCCGGGCCGCTGACCACCGGCGACACGGCCAGCACGCCGGGTGTGGCGGCGGCCAGGCCGGCCATGCGCTCCCACTGGTCGACCGAGCGCAAACGCTGGTCGCGCGGCTGCACCACGGCGGCCACGGCGCGGTCGGCGCTGGGTGCGAGCACGCGCTGCGTGACTTCTTCCAGCGGGCGAATCACCACATGCGCCTGCGAGCCCAATACGCGGTCAATGATGGTCGATTGCAGCTGGTTGATCAACTGGGTCAAAAAAATGATGACCGCGACGCCGCCGGTCACCCCGGCCAGGATCAGCACGCTTTGCATGCGCCCTTCGCGCAAAAAGCGCAGCGCCACCAGCAGCTCGAACGGCATCCAGCGGGTCCAGGAACTCAGGGCGGGGCGGTGTCGGGCAGTGGCCATGGTTGACGTTTGCGACTTAACGTGAAATGAAGGAAGGCGTTTCCATGCCCTTGACCGGCGCGGCCACCGGGCCGGGCCGCACGCGGTCGCCGGCAACGGCTTTTTCGGTCTGCGCAATGACCGCGTCGCCTTCTTTCAATCCTTCGGTGATTTCCACCGAACCGATGCCGCGCAGGCCCAGCTTGACCGGCAGGCGCACCGCCATGCCGTCCTGCAGTGCCAGCACCCAGGGCGCTTCGCGGTCGGCGTCGCGCACGGCGCCTGAGGGCAGCACCAGCGCATCTTGTTTCACGCCGCCGACCATTTCGACAGACACCGTCATGTCGGGCCGCAAAAACGCCGGTGCATTCGGCACGGCCAGACGCACTTCGACCGTGCCGCGCTGCGGATCGATGGCCGGGGCAATGTAGTTGAGCTGCGCGTCGAAGGACTGGCCGGGATAGGCGTCGGCCACCGCCCTGGCGGCCATGCCCAGTGTGATGAGGCGCAGGTTTTTTTCATCGACATTGGCGTCGATGCGGGTGCCGCCCTGCGCGGCCAGCGTGAGCAATACATGGCCGGGCTGCGCCATGGAGCCGGGCTCGGCGCTGCGCGTCAGCACGATTGCATCGACCGGGCTGGTGATGCGCAGCCGTGCCAGCCGCGCCTCGGCCACGCCGACCGCCGCCAGCGCCTGGTCGATGCGCGACGCGGCCAGGGTGCGCTCGATGCCGTTGGGCTGGTTGGCCTGTGCCTGCACCCGCGCCGATTGCAACGCGCTTTGGGCCGTGTCCAGCGCGCGCCGGGCGTCGTCGAGCTTTTGCTGCGAAAAGAAACCCTGCGCCACCAGATCGCGTGCGCGCTGGTGTTCGCGCCCGGCGGCGGTGAATGCCGCTTCGGCCTGCACCACCGCCTGGCTGGCGACCGGCGCGGCGACCGTGGCCTGCTGGGTGGCGCGGCCGCGTGCTTCCAGCAGAGAAGCCCTGGCCTGCTGCAATGCCGCGCGGGCTTCGGCATCCGACAGGCGCAACAACACGTCGCCCGCCTTGACGCGGTCGCCTTCGCGCACGCGCACTTCCAGCACCGTGGCGGTCACTTCAGCCCCAATGTCCAGGCGCGCCGGCGCATTCAGCCGTCCGGTGGCAACCACCGACTGCACGATGCCGGTACGCGCCACAGGCACCAGCTGCACGGGTGTGCCGCGCCGGCTGACCAACAGCGCTGCGCCAGCCACAGCCAGAACCAGCAAGGCAGCGACGCCCCATTTGACGAGAGGTTTCATAGCCTGCGAGCGTAGCAGTTGAATGGTTTTGCAACTCTGTGCAAGGTCAACGTTTGTCAACCTTTCAGGGTGCGTCAACTGGACGTTGGCAGGCTTGTACGCGACATGGCATTTCCATGCCCTCCACCGCCTGAACCTGGCGTCTTGAATGCGCGCATGCTGGCGCACGTCCGCCGGTTTCTTCGCCCTGCACTTGTCCGGTAGCGCGAAGCGTGGCAAATTGCCTTTAGCATTGCCCCACTTACAAACGGGAGCAATCAATGGGCATGCTGGACTGGACGGAAAAAAGCAGCGCGGTGCTGGGGCAAGGCGGCGTCATCGGGCCCGACGAACGGCTGCCCTGGCCGCAGACGGCGCTGATGGGCGTGCAGCACGTCATTGCCATGTTCGGCTCGACCGTGCTGGCGCCGCTGCTGATGGGGTTTGACCCGAACATCGCCATCCTGATGAGCGGCATCGGCACGCTGATCTTTTTCGTCATCACCAACGGCAAGGTGCCCAGCTACCTCGGGTCGAGCTTTGCCTTCATCGGCGTGGTGATTGCAGCCACGGGTTACGCCGGCAACGGGCCGAACGCCAACATCGGCGTGGCGCTGGGCGGCATCATCGCCTGCGGCGCGGTGTATGCGGGCATTGGCGCGCTGGTGCAGCTGGTGGGCACGCGCTGGATCGAGCGGCTCATGCCGCCCGTCGTCACCGGCGCGGTGGTGGCGGTGATTGGGCTGAACCTGGCGAGCATCCCGATCAAGAACATGGCAGCCAGCAACTTCGATTCGTGGATGCAGGTGGTCACCTTCGTCAGCGTGGCGCTGGTGGCGGTGATGGCGCGTGGCATGCTGCAGCGCTTGCTGATCCTGATTGGCCTGATCATGTCGTCGCTGATCTATGCGCTGCTGACCAACGGCATGGGCCTGGGCAAGCCCATCGCCCTGTCGGGCATCGCCAATGCCGACTGGTTCGGCCTGCCGGGCTTTGCCGCGCCGGTGTTCAGCGCCAATGCCATGCTGCTGATCGTTCCGGTGGTGGTGATTCTGGTGGCCGAAAACCTGGGCCACATCAAGGCGGTGACGGCCATGACCGGCAAGAACCTGGACGTGTACATGGGCCGCGCCTTCATCGGCGACGGCATTGCCACCATGGTGTCAGGCAGCGCGGGCGGCACCGGTGTGACCACCTATGCCGAAAACATCGGCGTGATGGCAGCCACCCGGATCTACTCGACGGCGGTGTTCGTCTTTGCGGCGCTGATTGCCCTGTTGCTGGGCTTCAGCCCCAAGTTCGGCGCACTGATCCAGGCGATTCCGCTGCCGGTGATGGGCGGCGTGAGCATCGTCGTGTTCGGCCTGATCGCCGTGGCCGGCGCCCGGATCTGGGTGGTGAACCAGGTCGATTTTTCGGACAACAAGAACCTGCTGGTCGCTGCCATCACGCTGGTGCTGGGCACCGGCGACTTCACGCTGAAGTTTGGCCAGTTTGCGCTGGGCGGCATTGGCACCGCGACCTTTGGCGCGATCCTGCTTTACGCGCTGCTGGACCGCAGGAAATAGCCCCGGCAGACGGCTCCGGATTGGCGCGGGTCAGCACCGGCGAATAACGCCATTTATACTGTTGAAAAAGGCTTTTGCGCAAGCTGGATATGCACAAACAGCTATGAATACCGTAGCAAAATTGTGACGGTTCCCGCAGGCCGCATTTGCCGGTGAAACCGGGTTGCGTTCTAGCGGGCAGCCGAGCCCTGGCCCGGACGGTGTTTGGCCTTGAATTGGCCCTGCGTCTGGTCAAGCGCTGCCTGGGCACAAGCCAGTTGATCCTCCAGTTCGGCGCGCAGCCTGATTTCCTCCTTCAGCGCCAGGTTGACCTGCGCCAAATCGTCAGCCGACTGCTGGATGCGGTTTTCAAGTTCCTCGGTGCGCTCGATGGCCTGGGCGACTTCGCCGGTTTGCAGGTGCGCCGGGACTTCCTGTGTCAGCACCGCATTGACGACGCACAGTTCGGCGGCCGACTGTTCGACGGCTTCCTGAATGGCCTCGTTCTGGTCCAGCGCGTGCTCCAGCGCGGTAGGATGGATGGCGTTCTGGGCTTGTGACATGGTCGCGTGCGTGGGATAGGAGGGAAAGGAATTGTGAAGCTTAGCAGAAACGCACCCAAAAATGCCGTTTTCAGGCCCTTCACGCCCTTCAGGGCCGGCGACGTCGCTGGGCTGCCACCGGGCTCCCGCTAGCGCAGGAACTACTTTTCGACAGGCGCCAGGCGACGCGGCCTGTCCGCCGGCTCCGCGCCCAGTATCCGGCCGATGGCCGCGCCGATGCGCGCGCCAATGGCCGTGCCAATGCCGGGCAGCACGGCAGTTCCTGCGGCGGCACCCGCCAGGGCACTGGCCGGCACCGACACCTGGACCTTGTCCACCGGACCACTGAGGGTCAGCGGCACGCCCACCACGCCATCCACCAGGTCCACCGCCAGTTCGGCGTTGATCTGCCGTTTCGCCACCTGCGCCCGGCCTGATGCGCTGAGCACGCCGGAGCGGGCCTGGAGCCGGCTCAAGGTGACGACCATGCCCTGCGGCGTGTTTTGCGTGTCGAACTGCCCGGTGACGCTGTCAAGCGGGGTGCTGCCCGCATGCTCCTTGCCCACACTGCGAACCGCCTTGTCCAGGTCAAAGCGCAGCAATGAGGCGCGGCCGGTGCTGAAATTCGTCGTGGTGTGCAGGGACCACGCCAGTTCACCCGGGCTGCTGCCCTGGGCCGACAGCACCGTTTCGCCCGATACCTTTGCGGCAATGACCGAGCGCCGTTCGAAAGCCTGCAATGTGCTGACCAGATCGATGTTGCGCGGCTGCAGCTTTCCGTTCAGTCGCAGCCCGCCCTGGTCGTCAAGCTGCAACTGCAGTTCGCCACTTGCCGTGCCGCCGCCCACACTCGCGTTGACAGCCCAGCGGTCTTCCTGACCCTGGCGCGCCAAAGTCGCCTCGGCAGGTGTTTGGGCGTCCGGCCGGCGCACCCCGGCTGTGCGCGGCCGCCAGCCGGCGTCGAAATCGGCTTCGCCTTCGTACACCAGGCGCTTGCCGTAACGCGACACCCAGGTCAACGCGCGCACTTCGAGGCGTGCCAGCGGCAAGGCGTCCAGTCTGAAGGGCATGGACGACGCCGGCCTGGCTGTGGCAGACGGGCTGCCCAGTCCACGCAGGGAAAGCTGCGGCACGACCGCGCCTTGCACCACGGCGCGGTCCACCTGCAGCCGGCGTTGCCACAGCGCCGACGTGTTCAGGTCGGCGGTGATCATGTCGATTTGCACCGGCTGGGGCTGGCCGGTGGCCAGCTTTTCAATCACCACGCGGGGCAAGGGCAGCAGTTGCCAATGCAGCCGGCCGATGCTGACCGGAACCCCGAGCGCGGTTTCCAGTTCGGCCGCTGCCCGCTGCGCCAGTTCCGCGTCCGAAGGCACCAGGCTGATGACTCCCGCGGCCAGCATCAGCACTGCGCCCGCAGCCACAGCGCCGCCGATCAGCCATTTGCGCGTGCGCGTCATCGGCTTTTTCACGGGGGGTGCGGTAGTGGTGGACATGGTGTTCAGCGTATCGCCCCCAAACCCGACAGCCAGCACGGCAAACCGCCCATTGGCTGTAGGCGCCCGCCGTATAGTCAAGGTTTTCTTACCGTCCCGGACATCCCATGCACATCTGGAAGCGACCCATCTCTGTTGAATTGCTGACCGCGTCAAACACCGGCACCGCCGTCCACCACCTGGGCATCGAGTTCCTCGAAGTCGGCGACGATTTCATTCGCGCCCGCGTGCCAGTCGATGCACGCACCATCCAGCCCTACGGCCTGCTGCATGGCGGCGTGTCGGTGGTGCTGGCCGAAACCCTGGGCTCGTGCGGCGCAGCGTATTGCGCACCGCCCGGCGAGCGCGTGGTGGGGCTGGACATCAACGCCAACCACCTCAAGGGAACGACCAGCGGCTGGGTCACCGGCATCGCCCGGCCGGTGCACATCGGCCGCAGCACGCAGGTCTGGGCGATCGAGTTGCGCAACGACGCCGGCGCGCTGACCTGCGTGTCACGCATCACGATGGCGGTACTGGCGTCGAAATAATGCTAAAAACCGGTGCCGCCGCAGGCTGAGAAAGACTTTTCAGCTATGAATAAATGAGTAATTTGTCGCTTCTGCAGCGCTGGCCAAAATATTCCGTCTGTGGCGTATGGCGTAGCCCTAAACAAAGGGTTTACCCTAATCAAAATCGCATCGACTGATAAAATTCCGGCAGTTCCGGCGCGTTCCTGCGCCATGGCCTTACCCGGAGTGATTCCCCATGTCTTTCGCCGATCGTGTGCAAAACCCTGTCCTGAGAGCAAAAATCATGTCGGCCGACGAGGCCGCCGCCTTGATTCCGGCGGGCGCCCATGTCGGCATGAGCGGCTTCACCGGCGCGGGCTACCCCAAGTCGGTGCCGCAGGCGCTGGCCCGGCGCATCGAAAAGCTGCATGCCGCCGGCGAGGAATTCCGCATCGGCCTGTGGACCGGCGCCTCGACCGCGCCCGAACTCGACGGCGCGCTGGCCAAGGTCCACGGCATCGACATGCGCCTGCCCTACCAGTCGGACCCGACCTGCCGCCGCCAGATCAACGCCGGCGACATGCAGTACACCGACATGCACCTGTCCAACGTGGCGCAGTTCGTCTGGTTCGGCTTTCTGGGCAAGCTCGACGTGGCGGTGGTGGAAGTTGCTGGCATCCTGCCTGACGGCCGGCTGATTCCGTCGTCATCGGTGGGCAACAACAAGACCTGGCTGGACCAGGCCGACAAGATCATCCTGGAAGTCAACAGCCTGCAAAACGCCGGCCTGGAAGGCATGCACGACATCTACTACGGCACCCGCCTGCCGCCGCACCGCCAGCCGATTCCGCTGACCCAGCCGGGCGAGCGCATCGGCGAGGCCTACCTGACGTGCGACCTGAGCAAGGTGGTGGCCGTGGTGCCGACGCGCCAGCCCGACCGCAATTCGGCCTTTGCCGCGCCCGACGAAAACTCGAAGCGCATTGCCGCGCATATCATCGAATTCCTGCAGCAGGAGGTGAATCTTGGCCACCTGCCGGCCGAACTGCTGCCCTTGCAGTCGGGGGTGGGCAACATCGCCAACGCCGTGCTGGCCGGCCTGGACGACGGCCCGTTCAAGAACCTGACGGCCTACACCGAAGTGCTGCAGGACGGCATGCTGGACATGCTGCGCTCGGGCACGCTGAAAATGGCGTCGGCCACGGCGCTGTCGTTCAGCCCCGACGCGCTGGCCGACTTCAACCAGAACATCGACTTCTACCGCCAGCGCATCGTGCTGCGGCCGCAGGAAATCAGCAACCACCCCGAGGTGGTGCGCCGCCTGGGCGTGATCGCCATGAACGCCATGATCGAGGCCGACATTTACGGCAACGTCAACTCGACGCACATCATGGGGTCAAGCATCATGAACGGCATTGGCGGCTCGGGCGACTTTGCGCGCAATGCCTATCTGTCGTTCTTCATGACGCCGTCGGTCGCCAGGAACGGCGCCATTTCCTGCATCGTGCCGATGGTCTCGCATGTGGACCACACCGAGCACGACGTGGAAATCATGGTGACCGAGCAAGGCCTGGCCGACCTGCGCGGCCTGTCGCCAACACAGCGGGCACGGCTGATCATCGAAAAATGCGCGCATCCCGATTTCCGCCCCGCCCTGCGCGACTACTTCGAGCGCTCGCTCGCGGGCGCCTCGGGCAAGCACACGCCGCACCTGCTCGAAGAAGCGCTGTCGTGGCATGCGCGCTTCCTTGAAACCGGCTACATGCTGCCGGTGAGCGCGCTGCAGGAGCCGCTGCATCTGGT
Organism: Polaromonas sp. CG_9.7; assembly: GCF_015752205.1. Classification (GTDB taxonomy): domain Bacteria; phylum Pseudomonadota; class Gammaproteobacteria; order Burkholderiales; family Burkholderiaceae_C; genus Polaromonas. The sequence goes on along the minus strand of NZ_JADOVG010000004.1, from coordinate 194,908 downwards.
TTGATGGCGCTGGGCGGCATGCACGGGGACGGCTGCGGGGTTTTGTGACTCCCCAGCTCGCCTTTCAGGTGATCGCCCAACAAAAGAGGAAGGGAATGTCATCCCACTGCTCTGTCGTACAACGCCTCTGTCATCCCTTATCTGTCATCCCGGGCTCGACCCGGGATCCATGCCTCCTCCCCAGCGGGGTCATGGATTGCGGATCAAGTCCGCAATGACAGAAATACAAAGCCCATCGAGGATGCCGAGCAGTGGCTTCTTTTCAAGCATTTTTAGCCTCTAGCGCATACCAGTCGTGCGCCGTCAGCTATTTTTTCAATAGCAATTACACAATAATGGCCCTGCTCAGGACCCGGTCGGCGCCCCTGCCGCGTCGTCCTGCGCCATGCGCGCCATGCGTTCGCTTTTCCAGTACACGTCGTCGCCGCCGTTCATGCGGTTGAGCACGCGCGACAGCACGAACATCAGGTCGCTCAGGCGGTTCAGGTACTGGCGCGGCGTGTCTTTCAGCGCGTCCTGCTGGCCCAGCGCCACCACACCGCGCTCGGCGCGGCGGGCGACGGTGCGGCACACATGGGCCAGCGACGCAGCGCGGCTGCCGGCGGGCAGGATGAATTCGGCCAGGCGCGGCAACTGGGCGTTGTAGGTTTCCAGCGCCTCGTCCAGCTGCAGCAAGGCTTCGGGCTTGAGCAGCTCGAAGCCCGGAATCGACAGCTCGCCGCCCAGGTTGAACAGCTGGTGCTGCACCTCGACCAGCACGTCGCGCACGTCGGCGGGCATGTCTTCGCACAGCAGCACGCCGATGTTCGAGTTCAGCTCATCGACATCGCCCATGGCGTGAACCCGCCGGCTGTCCTTGGAAACGCGGGTGTTGTCGCCCAGTCCGGTGGTGCCGTTGTCGCCGGTGCGGGTGGCAATTTGTGAAAGTCTGTTGGCCATGGCATTGAGGTGCGCGCAAGGCGCAGTGGGTTGGAAAGGTTGATGGGCAGGCGGCAAGCTTATCAAGCTTCAGCCCGGCCAAGCCGGCGATGGCCTTGCCCGCCCCAGGCCTTGCCGGCCCGGCGCACGGCCAGCTCAAAAGCGTGGAGAACACTTCCGGTCGTAAACTCGGGCCTCCCCTTCAGGAGACACCCATGAACGCACCGCTGCCCCCCCACCTGTTGCCCGAATTCCTCCAGCGCGAAACGCCGCAGGCCCTGATCGACGCGCTGAAAACCCGCTTTGCCGAGCGCTGCTCGACCGCCCTGGTGGTGCGCGAGCAGCACGGCCGCGACGAGTCGTCGTTCACCTCGCTGCCGCCGGCTGCGGTGGTGTTTGCCGAAAGCACGCAGGACGTGGCCGACGCGGTGACGCTGGCCAGCCAGTTCAGCGTGCCGGTGATTCCCTTTGGTGTCGGCACCTCGCTCGAAGGCCATTTGCTCGCCGTTCAGGGCGGCATCAGCATCGACGTGAGCCGCATGAACAAGGTGCTGGCCATTCATGCCGAAGACCTGACGGTGACGGTGCAGCCGGGCGTGACGCGCAAGCAGCTGAATGAAGAAATCAAGAGCACCGGGCTGTTCTTTCCCATCGACCCGGGCGCCGACGCGACATTGGGCGGCATGAGCGCAACGCGCGCCAGCGGCACCAACGCCGTGCGCTACGGCACCATGCGCGAAAACGTGCTGGCGCTCGAAGTCGTCACCGCCGACGGCCGCATCATCCGCACCGGCACGCGCGCCAAGAAGTCCTCCGCCGGCTACGACCTGACGCGCCTGATGGTCGGCAGCGAAGGCACGCTGGGCGTCATCACCGAAGTCACCGTCAGGCTGTACCCGCTGCCCGAAGCCATCTCAGCGGCGATCTGCTCGTTTCCCAGCATCGAGGCGGCGGTGCGCACGACCATCGAGATCATCCAGCTGGGCGTGCCGATTGCGCGCGTCGAACTGATCGACGCCAACACCGTGCGCATGGTGAACGCCCACAGCAAGCTCGGCCTGCGCGAGGAAGCCATGCTGCTGATGGAGTTCCACGGCACGCCGAACAGCGTGAAGGAGCAGGCCGAGCTGGTGCAGGAACTCGCCAGCGGCCAGGGCGGCAATGCCTTTGAATGGGCCAGCACGCCCGAGGAGCGCACCCGGCTGTGGACGGCGCGGCACAACGCCTACTTTGCCGCCATCCAGAGCAAGCCCGGCTGCCGGGCGATTTCGACCGACACCTGCGTGCCGATTTCGCGCCTGGCCGACTGCCTGCTGGAGTCGGTGCTTGAAGCCGACGCCAGCGGCATTCCCTATTTTCTGGTCGGCCATGTCGGCGACGGCAATTTCCATTTCGGCTACCTGATCGACCCGGACAAACCCGAAGAACGTGAAACCGCCGAAATCCTGAACCACAAGCTGGTGGCGCGCGCCTTGCGGCTGGAAGGCACCTGCACCGGCGAGCACGGCATTGGCCTGGGCAAGATCGACTTTTTGCTGAGCGAGACCGGCGACGGCGCGGTGGACATGATGCGAACCATCAAACGTGCGCTGGACCCGAAAAACATCATGAACCCGGGCAAGATTTTTTCGCTGTAAAGGCAAGTTGATTGCGATAAATTTGATTAATTTATTATTTTTATCATTTTAAATGTTGCATTTTGTGTTTTCATCGATATGAAAGCAGGCTTTTCTTCACCGAAAAAAACAGCTATCTGCCTGCCGCATAACGACTCGTTTGTCGGCTGAAGCACAGCTGCTGCATCGCAATACGCTATTTAAAATATAGCAATAGAACCCTGGCCTAAAACGTTTTCAGAAAATTTTGCCGGATTTTTACCGGCACACAGCGTTTCGTGAAACGAGTGAATACCTGTCAAGATGACTTCGGTTTCTGGCAGCTTTACTTTTTTTACGGCTGATGACACTCCTTCCCTTTCACTTTTGCAGTCCATCCGTCTTCAGCACGCGGCCCAAGCGTTCGCAAGCGGACAGGACATGGCCATGACCACGGCAGAACAGGCAGCGCACCGGAAAGCGCAGCAAAGCCATGACGGCGACAGTCCCGTCGGACCGCCCGATGCCGGCAAGCGCAGGCGGGTCAATGGCTTGCTGGTGCTGGTGCTGGCTTGCCTGGTCGGCGTCGGCGTATTGGCTTATAAAAGCCTGCAGGCTGCGACTGCCTGGGGGCAGCGCGAAGGGCACAGCCTGGCGGTCATCTCGCAGCTTGACGAATTCATGTCCAGCCTCAAGGATGCAGAAACCGGGCAGCGCGGTTACATCATCACCGGATTGCCCGAGTACCTGGAGCCTTACAACGCATCCGTGGGCGTGTTCGCAGCCCGGCTTGAAAGCTTGCGCCTGCTGACCGCAGGCGACGCCCGCCAGCAGCAGCGGATTGTCACGCTCACGCAACTGCTCGGGCAAAGGATGGCGATCTTCCAGGAAACCATCGCCGTGCGCCAGACCCAGGGCCTGCTGGCCGCCAGCCAGGCGGTCACGGCATTGGCGGGCAAGACAACCATGGACCAGCTTCGCGTGCTGGTGGGAGAAACCAAGGCCGAGGAAGCCGAAAACCTGAAGAGTTATGCCACGCAAAGCGCTGCAGACATACGCCGCACGCTGCAAGCCATGCTGCTTGGCGGCACCCTGGGGGCATTGGCGCTGCTGCTGCTTTTTGTCTGCCTGCGCCGGGAACTGGCGGGCCGCCAGCACGCCGAAAAAGAACTTCGGCACAGTGCCTGGCAGTACCATTTGCTGTTCGACTCGATTGATGAAGCCTTTTGCATCGTCGAACTCATTTTTGACGATGGCAAGGCGCCGGTCGACTACCGTTTTCTGGAAGTCAACCGGGCCTTTGAAAAACAGACCGGCATGTCGGACGCCAAAGGCAAGCGAATGCTGGAGCTGGTGCCCGACATGGAGGCCCAGTGGTTTGAAATCTACGGCAAGGTCGCGCTCACCGGCGAACCGCACCGTTTTGTCAGCGAAGCCAAGGGCCTGGCGGGCCGCTGGTTCGATGCCTATGCCTTCCGGCTGGGCAATCCGGAAAGTGGGCGTGTGGCGGTCCTTTTCAGGGACATTTCCGAGCGGGTGAAAAACGAAGAAGCCATGCGCCAGAGCGAGGCACGTTTTCGCGCCTTGTTTGACTGGGGACCGATTGCCATTTTTTCATCCGACGCGGCGGGTCGGCTGCAGGAATGCAACCGTGCGGCGCTGGAACTCTGGGGCGCCGAGCCTGAGGACGGCAAAGGCGACAAATCATTTTTTCAGGCACCGCAGCAAGACCATCTGCCTGACGAGACACGGGCGCCTACCCTGCAGTCCCGCACGGCCGAAGTGCTCAAGGGCAATATTCCAGCGATTTATGACGAAGCCTTCGTGATCGAGCGGCCCACTGCCCCCAGCATGACCGTCATTGCCCATGTGGTGCCGCTGCTTGGCAAGGCGGGCGACATCACAGGCGCCATCACCTGCTGCTACGACGTGACCGAACGTGCGCGTCTGCAGCACGAGACCGCCGAACAGGCACAGGCGCTGGTGGAGCTGCACCAGCGCAAGGACGAGTTTTTGGCGATGCTCAGCCATGAGTTGCGCAACCCGCTGGCGGCGCTTGCCAATGCGTTGCTATTGCTGCGCCTGCCCGCAGACGCCGACCCGCTTCAACAGCAAAGCCGCGGCATCATGGAGCGCCAGTTGAAGCACCTGAAGCATCTGGTGGACGACCTGCTGGAAGTCTCGCGCATCACCACCGGCAATGTCCGGCTTCGCCTGGAGCCAGTCAGCCTGAACAGCATCGTGGAAGGCGCGGTAGAGGCGGCCAATCCGCTGATTGCAGAACAGCGGCATGAGCTCAGCGTCTCATTGCCGCAGGCGCCGGTGTTTGTGCATGCCGATGCCGCGCGGCTGGAACAGGTGCTGGTGAACCTGCTCACCAATGCGGCCAAGTACACGCCCAATGGCGGACACATCTGGCTGAGCGTTGAAACCGAGCCGGCGGCCAGCGGCGGGCAGGCGGCCGAGCCGCTGGTGGCGATCCGGGTGCGTGACAACGGCCTGGGCATGGCGCCCGCGCTGCTGCCGCGCATCTTTGATTTGTTCACGCAGGCAGACCATTCGCTGGACCGCTCGCAAGGCGGGCTGGGCATTGGCCTGAGCCTGGTGAAGCAGCTGGTGGAACTGCATGGCGGCACGGTGACGGTGTCCAGCACGCTGGGCCAGGGCAGCGAGTTTGTGGTTCGGCTGCCGGCCATGCCGACAGTGCTTGCGCCAGCAACCCCAGCCCAGGATGGCAACACCCGGCCGGCCCCAAAAGTACCGCAGCGCATCCTGGTGGTCGATGACAACGTCGACGCCGCCCAGAGCCTGGCCATGCTGCTGGAAATGACCGGTCATGACACCCGGCTGGCCTACGACGGCCCGGCGGCGGTGCAGGCGGCCATTGACTACCATCCTGATGTCGTGCTGCTCGACATCGGCTTGCCGGGGCTCGACGGCTACAAGGTGGCACAGCGGATTCGCCAGCAGGCCGAGCTCAAGAACGTGGTGCTGGTCGCCTTGACAGGCTATGGCCAGGACTCCGACCGGCAGCTTTCGCAGGATGCCGGTTTTGACCACCACCTGGTCAAGCCAGCCGATTACAACGACATCGAGAAGATATTGCGGTCTGTTTCCTAGCGCACGTTCGGGTTTGCCACAAACGGCTTCAAGGCCAAAAAAAGCTCTTTCCGCCTACTGGCATTGCACCACTAGCTATTGATACAGTAGCAAAATGCGGTTTCATCTTATGCCGAAGCTGCCGCTCAGGCGGGTGCGCTGTTGCGGCCTTGCAACTCGATAAAAACACGCTGGAGGGTTGAGTTGACCGCGTAGCGGGTTATGCGCTGCGGCGATCAGTGGGTTGCGACGGAAATAGGGTGCGGCTTCAGCGCGCTGCCATCGGCCATACCCAGCAAGGTGTCCAACGGGCGGGTCTCAGGCAGCACGTAAACCACCCCCGGCTGCAGCCCGAACACCGGCTTGACGTGCGCGTCGTAAAACGCAGCTGGCACGTTGACACAGCCGTAGGAGATGCGGTTGTCGGCCGCCGTCGGCGTTGCCAGGCGCTGCAGCCGACGGTCGGCCTTGTTGCTGGCGCGAACGCGGTGCATCGAGACGGCCGCGTCATAGTCGATCCAGACAATGTCCTCGCCCTGCAGGTTGCGGCCCGGCTCGGACATGAAGCGGCCCGCCGGCGTGGTGCGTTCGGCCGGCCGGATGTCCGACAGCTTGCGCGTGCCGATGCCCGGCACCGAATCGTCGCCCACCGCCAGGCCCAGCAGCACCGGCGAAGAACCCAGCAGCCGGCCTGACGCGGCAAAGACATGCAGCATGGCAGCCTTTTTGTCGATGACGGCAAAAGGCAGCCCCTGATGATTGCCGGTGGCGCGAATCCAGGTGGCCATGCGGGCCACATCCTGTGCGGCAGGAAGTGGCCCGGGCTTGACAGCCGCAGCCGCAAAATCCGCCAGGGATGCCGCCCACGACGGCGGGGCCAAGCCAAGCAACGCAGCCAGGCTGGTGCAAAACAACGCACTTTTCATGGCGCGCAAACAAAGCGGAAAGCTGGTTTTCAGCAGTGAATCAACAGGGCGGGAGTTCATGGACGGAAATGGTAAATCATTGTCCGAGGCTCGGAAACCATGAAGGATTAACTAGCGGCTTCCTCCTACGGCGCCATACGGTCACCGCTGAAACCGAATGGAAACTTGAATTTTTATAGTCAATTCAGCTTTTATTCGAAGCTGAACGAAAACACGTTGTGCGTGTTGGCCGCAAAGTTTTTCAGAAGGACAGAACCATGAAAAGTCAAATCAGATTGATTTCCCTCGGAGCGTTAATGGCAGTTGCAATGGCCAGCGTTTCAGCGCAGACCCCCATGCCGGCAACAGGCGCATCAGCGCCCGCCACAGTCGGAGTGACACCACAGGAAGCGGCAACAGCCAACCGGCAAGCCGTGCCGCGCAGTGACACCGCCACCGTGGTGCGCACCGCGCCATCGCCCATGCAGCGCGCCAGTGGAGCCATGAACGACACCACCACAGCCCCCGCCGCGACGAATGGCAGCACTGCAAATTCAGGCGCCATGAACGGCAACAGCCGCAGCGGCATGACACGCAGCGGCGCCATGGGAACCAACCGCCCAGCACGTGCCGACCGCAACTGATGGACCCAGTTTTTTTGTTTTTTAGTTGAAAAGGAGAATCCCATGAACGCGAACATGAACACCAATTCCACCCCTTACGCCAGCAGCAGCACGTCCACCACCGGGTCGAGCAACATGGTGACAGGCCTGTTTCCCGACCGCGCGAGTGCCGAAGCTGCTTACAACGCAGCGCACACGCGCGGCTACTCGAAAGACGACGTCAACCTGGTGATGTCGGACGACACGCGCAAGCGCCACTTTTCGGAAGACAGCGCGATGGGCAAGGAAACAGAGCTGGGCAACAAGGCGGCTGAAGGCGCCGGCATTGGCGGCGCCATTGGCGGCACCATCGGCGCCATCCTGGCAGGCATTGCCGCTGTCGGCACCAGCATCGCCCTGCCCGGCCTGGGCCTGGTGATTGCAGGCCCTCTGGCTGCTGCAGCAGCCGGTGCCGGTGCAGGCGCCGCCAGCGGTGGTCTGATTGGCGCCCTGATTGGCTGGAACATGCCTGAAGAGCGTGTCAAGGAATATGAGGAAGGCGTGAAAAACGGCGGCATCCTGATGGGCGTGAAAACCCGCAATGACGAAGATGCCATGCACTTCGAAAACGAATGGAAGCAAAACGGCGGTCAGAACATCTACCGTTAACCATCAGCGGCATCTGAAAGTCCTCAAAACAGGACTTTCACAAGTTGTCAAAGCGGCATTTCCTTCAGGGGAATGCCGCTTTTTTCATGTCTTGGGCTCGGTCGCAAGCACACTTGCGGTCGCTGGCGATATCAATCGCGCCCGGTAAAAAGAACCGGCGTCAGGCGGAATGCCTGTGCTGCTGCCAGCGCCTGCAAATTACCGGACCCCCCAGACCTCGTAGGAACAAAGCCAGCCTCCATGCCAAACCAGTCGCCCTGACGCTGTCGGTTTGAGGTGAAACTTTTGCTATTCCACCATGGAATGGCTGAGTAACCTGACGGATGAAACTTTGTTACGGGCGCGGGAAAACCATTTTTCATCGCGCCGATGCATCTTCCCGCCCCCTGCTGGCCTCAAGCAGTACGGCGCAGGCGCTCAATCAGACCGTTGATTTCGTCCAGCGACGAAAACTGGATGGCCAGCTCGCCCACCGCTTCCCGCTTGCCGTTGCGCTTGACCTGTTTCTTGATGCGCACATCGACAGCGGCCATCAGCAGGTCGGCCAGTTCTTCTTCCACCCGCAGGGTATCGCGCGCTTTTTCAGGCGGGGTTTTGTTGGGTGTCAGCGAAAACTCGCTGCCGAGTTTCTTGACCAGGCTTTCAGCCTCGCGCACCGACAACTTGCGGGCGCTGATCTGGTTGGCAGCGGTGATCTGCGTGGCCCGGTCCAGCGCCAGCAGCGCTCTGGCATGGCCCATGTCCAGGTCGCCGGCCATCAGCATGGTCTGCACCGGATCGGCCAGGTTCAGCAGGCGCAGCAGGTTGGACGCGGCGCTGCGCGAGCGGCCCACGGCTTGTGCGGCGAGTTCATGCGTCATGCCGAACTCCTTCACCAGGCGCTGCAGGCCCTGCGCTTCTTCCAGCGGGTTGAGGTCTTCGCGCTGGATATTTTCAATCAGCGACATGGCAGCTGCCGACTCGTCAGGCACGTCGCGAATCAGCACCGGCAGGCTGTCGAGCCCGGCCAGACGCGCCGCGCGGAATCGCCGCTCGCCGGCAATGATCTCGTACTTGCCGCTGTTGGCGCCGCTTTTCAGGCGCCGCACCAAAATCGGCTGCATGATGCCCTGCACCTTGATGGATTCAGCCAGCTCGTAAAGCGCACCCTCGTCCATGCGCGTACGCGGCTGGTACTGGCCCGGCACCAGGTCGTCGAGCCGCAGCGAAGCCGGCAAACCGGGACTGCTGGCCGCAGTCAAGGCATCGGCCGCCTCGGGCGAGTCATCGACCTTGGGGCCAAGCAGCGCTTCAAGCCCGCGACCCAGGCCTTTTTGTTTTTTGGTGACCATGGCGTTGTCTTGTCTTTCTTTTAATCGGTAGGAAGGGTGGTGCGGACGGGTCGCGCTCAGGCGGGAGTATCACCCATCAGCCGGAGCAGCTGCGCATGCGCCTGCGGCCAGTCACCCAAGCCGCTTTCGGCATTCAGGTGGCCGCATGCACCGACGTCAGTGAGGTCGGCACCCCAGGCCAAGGCAAACTGCCGGGTGCGCGTCGGGCTGCAAAAGGGATCGTTGCCGCTGGCGAACAGCATTGTTTTGAACGGCAGCGTTGTCAAAGGCACCGGCGACCAGCTGGGCAGCAGCGTGCGCACGTCGTCGCGCTCGACATCGGGCGGCGCGACCAGCAGGGCAGCCTTCACCCGGTGGGTGTTGCGGCTGTGCGCGGCCCAGGCGGCCACATGCTGGCAGCCCAGGCTGTGCGCGACCAGCACGGCGGGGCCGTCCCGCTCGACATCGCACGCCAGCAGCACATCTTCCAGCCGCGCAATCCAGTCGCCCCGCAGCGGGCGCATCCAGTCGTGCTGCTCCACCCGGGTGTAGCCATGCAGGCGCTCCCAGCGGCTTTGCCAGTGGTCCGGGCCGCTGCTTTGCCAGCCGGGAAGAATCAGGACATTGGAGGGGTTCATGGCGTCGCTCAGGCATTCAGTGCGGACAAAACTCGGAAACTTCGATTTGCTATGTTTTTAATAGCTGTCTGCATATACCGGACATGCGCAAATCGTTGTTTTAATCAATAAATCCGGCCTGCTGCCTACAGAATGCGCCCGACCATCTCCTGGGCAAAGGCCACAAAGGCCTGCGCACCCTTGGAGTTCGGGTCGAAAATCACGCCGGGCAGGCCATAGCTCGGTGCTTCGGCCAGGCGGACGTTGCGTGGAATCACGGTGTTGAACACCTTGTCACCGAAATGACCCTTGAGCTGTTCGCTGACCTGCTGCTGCAGCGTGATGCGCGGGTCGAACATGACGCGCAGCAGGCCGATGATCTGCAGATCCTTGTTCAGGTTGGCATGCACCTGCTTGATGGTGTTGACCAGGTCGGTCACGCCTTCAAGCGCAAAATATTCGCACTGCATCGGCACGATGACGCCGTGCGCCGCGCACAGCCCGTTCAGCGTCAGCATCGACAGCGACGGCGGGCAGTCGATGAGGATGAAATCGTATTCCTTGTCCACCTTGGCCAGCGCCTGCTTCAGGCGCTTTTCGCGCCGCTCCAGGGGCACCAGTTCGATCTCTGCGCCGGACAATTCACGGTTGGCGCCCAGAACGTCATAGCCGCATTTCTCGCTGTGAACGCGCACATCGACAATCGAAGCAACTTCAAGCAGCACGTCGTAGACCGTCATTTCCAGCTTGCGCTTGTCCACGCCCGAGCCCATGGTGGCATTGCCCTGCGGGTCCAGGTCGACCATCAGCACGCGCTGTCCGATCTGGCTCAAGCCGGCGGCCAGGTTGACGGTGGTGGTGGTCTTGCCCACGCCGCCCTTTTGGTTGGCAATGCAGAATATTTTGGCCATAGCGTCTTGTTGAGTTGTCGTTCCGTTGGGGAAAGCGAAGATTGCAGTGTCGGGTTTACCGGGAAAGGGCGAGCTTGATGCCAAAGGCAATCAGAAACATGCCAGCCGCTTTTTCGAGCGTCATCGATATTTTTGGATTGGCCCGAATGCGTGCTGCCAACTTCCAGGTCAGCAGTACAGCCGTCAAGCCATAAAGAAATGTCAGTGCCGCAATGGTGGCAGCCATCACGCCAAAGGTCTTGAGGCCCTGGTGCTGCGCCGGGTCAACGAATAGCGGAAAGAAGGCCAGGTAAAACACGATAGCCTTCGGGTTGAGCAGGGTGATCAACAAAGCCTGGCGAAAATAATAGCGCGGCTTGATCTGCAAAATGGGCGCAGCTCCCGGTTTGGCCAGGAGCATCCTCAAACCCAGCCAGGCCAGGTACAACGCACCCAACCATTGAACAGCATGAAAAGCAGCGGGATAGGCCGACATGAGGGCTGATACGCCCGCCACAGCCGCCCAGAGCAGCAACTGGTCGCCGGCAATCACGCCAAAAGTGGCACCCATGCCGCCCGGAATTCCACCCTTGCCGGTCGAGGTGATCAAAGCCAGATTGCCGGGGCCAGGAATGGCCAGAAAGACCAGGATGGCAACAACAAAAGCGCCATAGTCGGCAACACCAACAAACGAGCCCGGCATGAAAGGTTCCAGTAGTAGAGACCCTGAGTTTACGACACGGGGCGCAGCCAAAGCAGGCAGCGCTCTGCTTCCAGACCAGGAACCTTCAATTGTTCCACGTGAAACATTGCAATGTTTTCAGGCAATGCCAGCAATTCATCACCTGGATGCTTGCCTTTCATGGCAATCCACACACCCTGCGGCGCCAGCGCATTCACTGACCAACTCGTGAAATCAACCAGCGACGCAAACGCCCGCGAACAGATCAGGTCGAAAGGCTGGGTCAGGTTTTCGACGCGCGCATGCAAGCCCGTAAGGTTCGGCAGCTTCAAGGCAAGCGCTGCCTGCTTGATGAACGCCGCTTTTTTGGCCACGGTGTCCACGCAAGTAACGTTCACAGTCGGGCAGCAAATCGCAATCACCACGCCCGGCAAGCCTGCACCCGAACCCACATCGAGCAGGCGGCTGCCCTGGTCCAACCCAGCACCCAGCAGGTAACGCTTCAAAGCCGGCACCACAGACAGGCTGTCGAGCAAATGGTGCGTCATCATTTCCGACGGGTCGCGCACCGATGTCAGGTTGTAGACTCGCGTCCATTTTCCAATCATCGCCTGGTAGTCCAGGAGCTGAGTGATTTGCAGCTCGCTCAACTCCAGTTGCAATGCTGCAAGTCCTGCCAATAAAGTGGCGCGCAAATCTGATTCCAACTTCACCATCAAACTTCCGCCTGTTCAGCGGGCTTGAGCGGAACTGTATTTTTCCAGAGATTCTTTTTAAGGTGCACCAAAAGCAATGAAATGGTGGCCGGGGTAACGCCCTGAATGCGGGACGCCAGTCCAAGGGTCTCAGGGCGGTGCTTGGCCAATGTCTGACGCGCTTCAAAGCTCAAAGCCGTCACCTGCAAATAATCCAGATCAGCGGGGAGCTTGAGATTTTCGTAATGCGAAGCGCGCTCTACCTCCACTTTTTGCAGGTCGATGTAACCGGCGTACTTCGCCGTGATTTCAATTTGCTCAATCACACTTTTCACCAGGTCTGCCGGCAAAGCATCTACCGTTGATGTTTCACGTGAAACATCGGAGTTTCCCGTCGGGATTTCCGGGTTGGCATATTTGCCATCGCTGAGCGACATCAGTCCGGCGTAGTTGACATCAGGGCGGCGCAGCAGGTCGGCCAGGTTGTATTCGCGTTCAATCGCCTTGCCCAGAACACGTTCGGCTTCGCTTGCCGGCAGGTTGTTCGGATTGATCCAGAGTGAGCGCAGGCGCTGTGTTTCACGTGAAACAATGTCGCGTTTGCGGTTGAATGCGTCCCATCGAGCGTCATCGACCAGGCCCAATTCACGCCCTTTTTCTGTCAGCCGCATGTCGGCGTTGTCCTCGCGCAGCATCAGCCGGAACTCAGCCCGGCTGGTGAACATGCGGTACGGCTCGGTCACACCCTTGGTGATCAGGTCATCCACCAGTACGCCCAGATAGGCTTCGTCGCGCTTGGGCAGCCATGCTTCCTTGCCCTGGCATTGCAATGCGGCATTGATGCCGGCGAACATGCCTTGCGCAGCGGCTTCTTCGTAGCCTGTGGTGCCGTTGATCTGGCCGGCAAAAAACAGGCCGGAAATCGCCCGGGTTTCAAAGCTGGTTTTCAGTGCCCGCGGGTCAAAGTAATCGTATTCAATCGCGTAGCCGGGCCGCAAAATGTGGGCGTTTTCCATGCCAACCATCGATCGCACGAGCGCGTACTGGATGTCGAAGGGCAGGCTGGTCGAGATGCCATTCGGGTAAATCTCATGCGTCGTCAAGCCTTCGGGCTCCAGGAAAATCTGGTGACTGTCCTTGCCGGCAAAGCGGTTGATCTTGTCTTCCACACTCGGGCAATAGCGCGGTCCCACGCCGTCAATCTTGCCGGTGAACATCGGACTGCGGTCAAAGCCGGAACGGATGATGTCGTGCGTGCGCTCATTGGTGTAGGTGATCCAGCAGGGCATCTGCTTTGGATGCGGTATGTTGCCGCCCATGAAGCTGAACACTGGCACCGGCCCTGGTGTGCCCCCCGGCATGCCATCGCCCGGCTGCACGCCGCACTTGCTGAAGTCGATCGAGCGGCCGTCGATGCGCGGCGGCGTGCCGGTTTTCAGCCGGCCTTGCGGCAGCTTGAGCTCTTTCAGCCTGCTGCTGAGCGACACCGCTGGCGGGTCGCCAGCGCGGCCTGCCGCATAGTTGCTCAGGCCGACATGAATCTTTCCATCCAGAAAAGTGCCGGCCGTCAACACCACGGTGCGCGAGCGGAACTTGATGCCCACCTGCGTCACCGCACCGACGACGCGGTCGCCCTCGACCATCAGGTCATCGACAGCCTGCTGAAACAGCCACAGGTTAGGCTGGTTCTCGACCATGCGGCGAATCGCTGCCTTGTACAAAACGCGGTCCGCCTGGGCGCGGGTCGCGCGCACTGCCGGGCCTTTGCTCGAATTCAGGATTCGGAACTGGATGCCGCCCTCGTCGGTAGCCAGCGCCATTGCGCCGCCCATGGCATCGACTTCTTTCACCAGATGGCCCTTGCCAATGCCGCCAATCGACGGGTTGCAGCTCATCTGGCCGAGCGTCTCGATGTTGTGGGTCAACAGCAGCGTCTTGCAGCCCATGCGGGCAGCGGCCAAAGCGGCCTCGGTGCCGGCATGGCCGCCACCGACCACGATCACGTCAAATTCCTGCGGGTAAATATAGGGTGAACTCATCACACATCTTTCAATAAAGTAGCGTTCAAGCCAAGCGCTTGTGCGCCGTTGAACTGGCGAATGTCCGCCGTCACAAACAAATCAACCCCGGCCGCCAGCGCGGCGCCGACATGCAGCGCGTCCATGCCGCGCATGCTGCTGATTTCGAGAGCGCGAATGGCGTACCGCTCAACATTGGCGGACAGGAGAACGACCTGCATTTCGGCAAAATTTTTCTCGACTTCGGCGCATGTGTCCCGGTAAGACGCTTCGCTCGCCTGGGTTTCTCGACGTACCCGGTTCAGCGCCGAATAAAGCTCCACCTTGCAATGCGGCGCGGCCACGACTGACGTGGCTTGCGCAACCAGCGCCAGCACCACATCACGTCCGCTTTCGGGCAAATAGCGTTTGAGCAGTGCCGAGGTGTCAAAAAGAATTTTCATACGGGGGTTTTCACCACGGTGCGCTGTCGCGCTCATCAAGCAGTGCCTTGACCGCCGAATAGCCGGGCGGCAATTCCAGCAAGGGTTTGAACGGACGCTGGTAGCTGGGCACGAGGCCAGACGGGTCGGGCTTGATACCCACCAGTTCGGCCACCGGTTTGCCATGCCGCAAGATGCGCACGGTTTCGCCTTGCTCGACCCGGTCGATCATGGCCGAGGCATTGGCGCGGAATTCACTCAGGGAAATGGTGTGCATGGCTCATTTGTACAAAATAATAGTTTTGTACATTTTATGGGCTTTGGCCCTGCGCAGTGCTTTTCGGGGGTTTTCCCGCCAGCTGTGATGAAATCAGGCCATGAACCCATCCATTTCCCGTCCCAAGCTGCTGGTATTTGCCGGCAGCACCCGCATCGATTCTTTCAACCGCAAGCTCGCCCGCGTGGCGGCCACTCTGGCGCAGGCCAGCGGCGCCGAGGTCACGCACATCGAACTGGTGGACTTCGACATTCCGATGTACAACGCCGACCTGGAAGCGCGCGGCACGCCACCTGACGTGATGAAACTCAAGCAAATGATGTATGACCACCCGGCCTGGATCGTCTGCTCGCCCGAGTACAACGGCAGTTACACGGCGCTGCTGAAGAACACCATTGACTGGGTGACCAGCCCGGTGAAGGGCGATGCGCAATGGAGCGACGGCTTCAGGTCGTTCACCGGCAAGGTGGTCGGCGTGCTCAGTGCGTCACCCGGCGCGCTGGGCGGCCTGCGCTCGCAAAGCCACCTGGTGCCGCTGCTGTTCAACTCGCAATGCTGGGTGGCGCCCAAGACCTTTGCTCTGGGCAAAGCGGGTGATGCATTCGATGCGCAGGGCGAACTGGTCAATGACAGCCACCGCAAGAGCGTGCAGGCCGTGATTGACCAAGTGCTGTTCGCCGCGCAGCGCCTGGCCGCCTGACTTGTCAGCGTCAACAGCTTGATTTTTTTGATAGCAGTGTTTACAGGCGGGAGTTGCGCAAAAGCCATTTTTTATCTATAACTGATACAGATCAAGAGAATGCTTCGGCCGTATTCGCCATCAATGCCATACTGATATTTTCCAGTTCCCGTGTCAGCCGGACGTAGCCAAACCGGTTCACACTTCAAGCGGCTTTTTTAAATCCAGGAGATATTCATGACCCGTGAAGTTGTAGTTGTCAGCGGTGTACGCACCGCCATTGGAACGTTTGGCGGCAGCCTGAAAGACACGCCGCCTACCGAACTGGCCGCGCTGGTGGTGCGCGAGTCGCTGGCGCGTGCCGGCGTTGAAGGCAAGGATGTCGGCCATGTGGTGTTTGGCCATGTCGTCAACACCGAACCTAAGGACATGTACCTGTCACGCGTGGCGGCCATCAACGGCGGCTGCGCTGAAGGCACGCCAGCGTTCAACGTCAACCGCCTGTGCGGCTCGGGCCTGCAAGCCATCATCTCGGCCAGCCAGTCGATCATGCTGGGCGACGCCGACATTGCGATTGGCGGCGGCGCCGAGAACATGAGCCGCGCGCCCTACGCCAGCCTGGCCACGCGCTTTGGCGCACGCCTGGGCGACACCAAGCTGATCGACATGGTCGTCGGCGCGCTGCACGACCCGTTCCACACCATCCACATGGGCGTGACGGCCGAGAACATCGCCGCCAAGTGGGGCATCACCCGCGAAGAGCAGGACGCGCTGGCCGTGCAAAGCCACAACCGCGCCCAAAAAGCCATTGAGGCCGGCTACTTCAAGGAGCAGATCGTCCCGGTCATGCTGAAAAGCCGCAAGGGCGAAGTCGCCTATGACACTGACGAGCATTACCGCCCCAACTGTTCCATGGCCGACATGGCCAAGCTCAAACCCGTGTTCCTCAAGGAAAACGGCACCGTCACCGCCGGCAACGCGTCGGGTATCAACGATGCCGCCGCCGCCGTGGTGCTGATGGAAGCCGGCGTGGCCAAGGCGCGTGGCCTGAAGGCGCTGGGCCGTCTGGTGGCCTACGCGCACACCGGCGTCGATCCGAAATACATGGGCATCGGCCCGGTCAGCGCCACGCAACTGGCGCTGAAGAAAGCCGGCCTCACAGTGGCTGACATGGACGTGATCGAGGCCAACGAGGCGTTTGCCGCGCAGGCCTGCGCCGTCACGCGCGACCTGGGCCTGGACCCGGCCAAAGTCAACCCGAACGGCTCGGGCATCTCGCTGGGCCACCCGATTGGCGCAACCGGCGCGCTGATCACCGTCAAGGCGCTGCACGAACTGCAGCGCATTCAGGGCCGCTACGCGCTGGTGACGATGTGCATCGGCGGCGGCCAGGGCATTGCGGCGATTTTCGAGCGGATGTAAAGGGCGGCGCTTGGCGCCCCTGAACACCCGTTATTGACAGCGCCCCGCGCCCGATCCATGGGGCTCGGGGCGTTTTTGCATGTGCCTTGACCTTGTCAGCGCCGCGCAGTGTATTGCGTGAAACTGCAAGCCTTGCCTGACATCAATACGGAAGAAAAAGAGCCAGACTAGAGTGACAAACGCATCCGGCCGAAGTCGCCCGCGCGAACCCACAAGGAGACAAACCCATGCTGCCCGCCTACATCACCCATGCCGATTGCGCCCGCCACGAAATGGGCGCGCATCACCCCGAATGCCCAGAGCGCCTGGGCGCCATCAATGACATGCTGCTGGTCAAGGGCCTGCTCGACTACATGCACCCCTACGACGCACCGCTGGCAACCAAGGAGCAGCTGTCGCATGCCCATTCGTCGCGCTATGTCAGCGAACTCATGGCCGCCTCGCCGACCGAGGGTTACCACAAGGTCGATCCCGACACCGACATGAACCCGTTCACCGTCACGGCCGCCCTGCGCGCCGCCGGCGCTGCGGTGCTGGCCACTGATCTGGTGCTGACGGGCGAGGCGCCCAGCGCCTTTTGCTGCGTGCGCCCGCCCGGCCACCATGCGCAGCGCGACGCCGCCATGGGTTTTTGCTTTTTCAACAACGTGGCCGTCGGCATCCGCCATGCCCTCACGCAGCACGGCCTGCAGCGCGTGGCGCTGATCGACTTCGACGTGCACCATGGCAACGGCAGCGAAGACATCTTTCGCGGCGACGAACGGGTGCTGATGTGCTCGATCTTCGAGCAGGGCATCTACCCCTTCACCGGCGAAAACGCCACCGGGCCGAACATGGTCAACGTCGGCTTGCCGTCGCGCTCGGGCAGCGACAGGTTCCGCGAAACCGTCACCACCCATTGGCTGCCTGCCCTGGAAGCCTTCAAGCCCGAACTGATCTATGTTTCCGCCGGCTTTGACGGCCATCGCGAAGACGACATGGGCAACCTGGGGCTGGTAGAGGCCGACTACGAATGGGTGACCCGGCAGATCGTGAAAGTGGCCGGGCAGCATTGCCAGGGGCGGGTCATTTCCTGCCTGGAAGGCGGCTATGTATTGAGTCCGCTGGCGCGCAGCGTGGCGGCGCATGTCAAGGTGCTGATTGGCGCCGACTGACCGAATTTGCCGGTGGCGGCGCAGGGCAGGCCACGGCCCATCGAATTTGACAACAACACAATGAAAGCCCCCTGATGGACAAACACTACCTGACCCCGCTTTTCGCCCCGCAGTCCATTGTTGTGTTTGCCGGTCAGGTCGATGATCCGGACAGCCTGACCTCGCGCGCCAAGGTGCTGCACCAGGCCCTGCGCGCGCAGAAGTACACCGGCACCCTGCAGTTTCTGGACATCCACACCACCGGCACGCTGGCGGACCTGGCGCAAACCGGTGCCGACCTGGCCATCATTGCGCTGCCGCCCGATGAAGTCGAAGCTGCGCTGGAGATAGCCGGACGCATGACCTGCCGCGCGGCGCTGGTGATCACCAGCGGCATCAATGCCGACGGCGCGGCCAGACTCAAGAAGATTGCGCGCCGCGAAGGGGTTTTCCTGATGGGGCCCAACGGCCTGGGCCTGCAGCGCCCGCACCTCCTGCTCAACGCCAGCGCCGCCGGGCCCATGGCCAGGCCGGGTTCGCTGGCGCTGGTGTCGCAATCCGGCGCGCTGACGTCGTCCATCCTTGACTGGGCCACGAAGAACGGCGTCGGATTTTCGTCAGTGGTGTCGCTCGGGCCGAACACCTCGGTGGACATTGCCCAGGTGCTCGATTTCCTGGCCAACGACCGGCACACCCAGAGCATCGTCATTTACCTCGAAGGCATTTCCAGCGCCCGCCGCTTCATGAGCGCACTGCGCTCGGCGGCCAATGCCAAGCCGGTGGTGGTGCTCAAGGCCGGGCGCCGGCCGGCCGGCAACGAAGCCGCGCAAACCCACAGCGGCACCATCGTCGGCAGCGACGATGTGTTCGATGCCGCACTGCGCCGCGCCGGCGCGGTGCGCGTGCGCTCGTTTGTCGAGCTGTTTTCAGCCGCCAAGTGCCTGGCCTCGCGTTACCGCCCGGTGGGCAACCGGCTGGCCATTGTGACCAATGGCGGCGGCCCCGGCGTGCTGGCCGCCGACTGGGTGAATGAAATCCATCTGGAGCTGGGCAAGCTGTCGCCTGAATCGGCCAGCACGCTCAAGCCGCTGCTGCCCGAACTGGCGTCGCTGTGCGACCTGATCGACCTGTCCGAAGAAGCGACACCGGAACACTACAAGGCCGCCATCGAGGCCGCCGGCAGGGACCGGCAGATCGACGGCGTGCTGGCGATTTTCTCGCCCAAGGAAGGCATCGATGCCGCCGAAGTGGCGCGTACGCTGGCCGAGGTCAAGCGCAGCATGGGCAAGCCGCTGCTGTCGTGCTGGATGGGCGATGCGTCGGTGGTGGCGGGGCGGGTCATTCTCAATGAAGCATCGATTCCGACCTTTCGCACGCCCGAGGCGGCGGTCGGCGCGTTTGGCAACATTGCTTCCTTCTACAAGAACCAGCAGCTGCTCCAGCAAACGCCGCCGCCGCTGTCCACGCTGGCCAAGCCCGACATCGAGGGCGCGCGGCTGATCATCGAAAACGTGCTGGCCGAGCGCCGCAAGGTGCTGACCGAGATGGAGTCCAAGACGCTGCTGTCGGCGTTCCACATTCCGGTCACCAAGACCATCCTGGCGCGCAGCGCCAACGAAGCGATGATGATCGCCACGCAGCTGGGCTTTCCGGTGGCGCTGAAGATCGACTCGCCCGACATCAGCCACAAATCCGATGTCGAGGGCGTGGCGCTGAACATCCTGAACGCCACCGGCGTGCGCGACACCTTCACCCAGATGATGCAGACCGTTTCGCGCCTGAAGCCCAATGCGCGCATCAACGGCGTCACAGTGCAGACCATGGCGCGCGCCAAGCGCGGTCGCGAGGTGTGCGTCGGACTGGTCACCGATGACCCGTTCGGCCCGGTGATTGCCTTTGGCGCCGGCGGCACGATGATCGAGCTGATCAACGACCGGGCGATGGAATTGCCGCCACTGAACCAGTTCCTGGCGCGCCAGTTGATTGGGCGCTCGCGTGTGGCCGAAACGCTGGGTGCCTGGCGCGGCGCCACGCCGGCGGACATGAACGCGCTGGAGCAGATTTTGCTGCGCGTCTCGGAAATGGTCTGCGAGCTGCCCCAGCTGCGCGAGATGGACATCAACCCGATCATCGTCGACGAATCCGGCGCCGTCGCGGTCGATGCGCGCATCGCCATCGACAACGCGCCGCAGGCCATCAGCGGCCGGGCCAACACCTATAACCATCTGTCCATCCTGCCGTACCCGGCACGCTACGAACAGGTCTGGCCGCTGCGCGGCGGCGGTGAATACACCGTGCGCCCCATCCATCCGGACGATGCCGACATGCTGCAGGAAATGATGTCGCACCTGTCGCAGGAAAGCCGTTATTTCCGCTTCATCTCGTCCATGGTCGAGTTGCCGCCCAGCATGCTGGCGCGCTTCACGCTGATCGACTACGACCGTGAAATGGCACTGGTCGCGGTGTTCAAGGAACGCCGCTCGGGCGCCAACGGCGAGTTGCCGGAAACCGAACGCATCGTCGGCGTTTCACGCTACGTCACCAACCCCGACCAGTCAAGCTGCGAGTTTGCGCTGGTGGTGGCCGACGACTTCAACGGCAAGGGACTGGGCTCGCGGCTGATGCTCAGCATCATGGACGTGGCACGCGAAAAGGGTTTGTCGGAAATCGAGGGCCTGGTGCTGGCGCAAAACCCCGGCATGCTCAAGCTCATGAAAAGCCTGGGCTACACCATCAAGCCGTTTGCCGAAGACCCGGATTTCAGGCTGGTGACACATACGCTGTAACACAAACGTCAACCGGGTCACTGTGGCCCTGCGGACACCCGGTCATCCAGCAGGGTCCGGTCGCGTTGTCTGCCAATGCGTGTAAGGTGGGGATGATCAACGGCTGTTGCGTGAACAGACCGGCAAAAACACCAGTTGGTGAATTTTGAGCCGGTACTGACCTTTGTACCGTGCGAAAAGGCAGTCTTTCTGTTTGGCGTTTCGCCTCTTTGCGCTTGCCGGCATTGCGTTTAAAAACGTATCAAATCCTGGCAGGCCCAACAGGCGCCTTAAAGCCCGGGGTGGCAAAACCCTATCGCACCGATTAAAAGTATTGCATTGATGGATCAATGTCATAACTTTATAGTCGAGCTTGTAATCAATTTCGACAACCAAGGTGAGAATTATGACAAACGAAATGAAATGCCCTTTTTCTAGCGGAGCGCTCAAATCTCCCGTGGCAGGCGCCCGGACAAACGCTGACTGGTGGCCCAATCATCTGAGTTTGAATATCTTGCAGCAGCATTCCGAGCGGTCAAATCCCATGGGCAAGGCGTTCAACTACGCTGAAGAGTTCAAGTCGCTTGACTTGCATGCGGTGGTGAAAGACCTGCACGCCTTGATGACCGATTCCCAGGACTGGTGGCCCGCTGACTATGGCCACTACGGTCCGTTTTTCGTTCGCATGTCCTGGCACAGTGCCGGCACTTACCGCATCGGCGACGGCCGCGGTGGCTCGGGCTTTGGCACGCAGCGCTTTGCACCGCTCAACAGCTGGCCAGACAACGTGAACCTGGACAAGGCGCGCCGCCTGCTGTGGCCGATCAAGCAGAAATACGGCCGCAAGATCTCCTGGGCTGACCTGATCGTCCTGACGGGCACGGTTGCCATGGATTCGATGGGCTTGAAAACGTACGGTTTTGCCGGCGGTCGCGAAGACGTCTGGGAACCCGGCGAGGATATTTACTGGGGTCCTGAAGACACCTGGCTGGGCAACGAACGCTACACCGGCGATCGTGAACTCGAGCAGCCTCTGGGCGCCGTTCAGATGGGCTTGATTTATGTGAACCCGCAAGGACCGGACGGCAACCCCGACCCGGTCGCTGCGGCACGGGACATTCGCGAGACCTTCGCCCGCATGGCGATGAACGACTATGAAACCGTTGCGCTCTGCGCGGGCGGACACACCTTTGGCAAATGCCATGGCGCAGCGTCTGAAGACTTCAAGGGCACGGAACCCGAAGGCGCCAGCATTGAAGAGCAAGGCTTCGGCTGGACCAGCCGCATGGGCAGCGGCAAGGGCGTCGACACGATTTCCAGCGGGCTGGAAGGCGCCTGGACGGCCAGCCCCATCACGTGGGACAACGGCTATTTCGACGCGCTGTTCGGCTACGAGTGGGAATTGACCAAGAGCCCTGCCGGTGCGCACCAGTGGACGCCCAAGAATGGCGCTGGCGCGGGCACCGTGCCTGATGCCCACGACCCGTCGAAGCGCCATGCACCCTTCATGGCGACGACCGATCTGTCGCTGCGGATGGACCCGGCCTACGAAAAAATTTCCCGGCATTTCCACCAGAACCCGCAAGAGTTCGCCGACGCTTATGCCAAGGCCTGGTACAAGCTGACGCACCGCGACATGGGACCGATCGCCCGCTACCTGGGCCCCTTGGTTCCAAAAGGCGAGGAGCTGTGGCAAGACCCGGTGCCTGCTGTCGATCACGAACTGGTCAGTGCGGACGACGTCGCGGCGCTCAAGGCGACGGTGATTGCCTCCGGACTGTCCATCCCGCAACTGGTCTCGACGGCCTGGGCATCGGCGGCAACCTTTCGCGGCAGCGACAAGCGCGGCGGGGCCAACGGCGCGCGTATTCGCCTGGCACCGCAAAAAGACTGGGAAGCGAACCAGCCGGAGCAACTCAAACTGGTGCTGCAGACGCTGGAAGGCATCCAGCGGGACTTCAACGGCACGCAGTCGGGGAACAAGAAAGTGTCCATCGCTGACATGATTGTTTTGGGCGGCTGCGCAGCGGTTGAAGCCGCTGCCAAAAAGGCCGGTCACGACGTGACGGTTCCGTTCACCGCAGGGCGAACCGATGCGTCGCAAGAGCAGACCGACGTGGACTCGTTCGCCGTGCTGGAACCTTCTGCCGATGGCTTTCGCAACTTCATCAAGAAGAACCACTCACGCACAGCCGCTGAAATGCTGATCGACCGTGCCAACCTGATGACCTTGACGGCGCCAGAGATGACGGTACTGATCGGTGGCATGCGTGCGCTGAATGCCAACGTCGGGCAAGCCCAGCACGGTGTGTTCACCCGGCAAGCCGAAACGCTGACCAACGACTTTTTCGTGAACCTGCTGGACATGCGCACCCAATGGCAAAAGTCGGCAGCTTCGGAAGACGTGCTGGAAGGGCGTGACCGGACCTCGGGCGAGATCAAGTGGACCGGCACGGTGGTGGATCTGGTCTTTGGTTCCAACGCCCAGCTCCGGGCACTGGCGGAAGTCTATGCCTGCAGCGATTCGCAGCAGGCGTTCGTGCATGACTTTGTGGCGGCCTGGACCAAGGTGATGAACCTGGACCGTTACGACCTGGCCTGATCCGGGAAAAAATCCCAAGGGTTGCTGATGCGTGGCCGCAACCGGGCACCGGATGATTCCGGCCCCGTTCGCGGCCAGCGCGCCTGAACCATTTTTCCAAACAGCGCCGGTTCAATGCCGGCGCTGCTTCGTTGTCACAGCAACTTCATGCGCCGGGCCTCATCACGCAGCTGGCCGCGAAAGTCCGGGTGCGCGATGGCGATCAGCGCCTCGCAGCGCTGCCGGGCGCTCTTGCCGCGCAGCTGGGCCACGCCGTGCTCGGTCACCACATAGTTGATGTCGTTCTTGCTGGTGGACACATGCGTGCCGGGCGACAGCACCGGCACGATGCGCGAGATGGTGTCGTTCTTGGCGGTCGACGGCAGCACGATGAAGGCCTTGCCGCCGTTGGAGCGGTTCGCCGAGCGCACAAAGTCGGTCTGGCCGCCAGTGCCCGAGTAGGGCGCGTGCCCCAAGCTTTCCGAGCCGCACTGGCCCATGAAGTCGATCTGCATCGTCGCATTGATGGCATGCAGGTTGTCGTTCTGGCCAGCCAGCCAGGGGTCGTTGGTGAAGTTGACCGGGTGCATCTCGACCGCCGGGTTGCGGTGCAAAAAGTCGTACAACCTTTTCGAGCCGAGCGCAAAAGTGGCAACCATCTTGCCAGGCAAATAATTCTTTTTCCGGTTGGTCACCGCGCCGGCCTCGACCAGCGTCATGATGCCGTCGCCGATCATTTCGGTGTGCACGCCCAGCTCGTGCTTGTGCGTCAGCTGCATCACCACCGCGTCCGGAATGCCGCCATAGCCGATCTGCAGCGTCGCGCCGTCCGGGATCATGTCGGCGACGTACTTGCCGATGGCTTCTTGCACCGGGCCTATTTTTGGCAGCCCGACTTCCATCAGTGCGTCTTCACTTTCCGTCAGCGCGGTGACCTGCGAAATGTGGATGTGGCAGTTGCCGTTGGCAAACGGCACGTTGGGGTTGACTTCCAGCACCACCGCCCGGGCCTGCGCGATAGCAGCCATGGTGTAGTCGGGCGCCAGCGACAGCGAGAAAAAGCCGTATGCGTCCATCGGCGAAGCCATGGACAAGACCACGTCGGCAGGCAGCAGTTTGCGGTTGAGCAGGTCGGGCAGTTCAGAGAAATTGGCCGAGATGAAATCGGTCCAGCCTTCCTGTCCGCCAGCGCGTGAAATGCCGCTGAAGAAATAGGCGGCATGCCGCACATGGCCGGTGGTTTCCGGGTCGAAATAGTCGTATTTGCGCACCGGCAGGATTTGCGAAACGGTCACATTGCGGAACTCGCGCCGTGCGTTCGAGAGCGCTGTCAACAGGGCAGGCGGCTCGCCCACGGCGGTCGGTACCACCACGGTATCGCCGTTCATGACAACGCCGATGGCGTCGGCGGCCGACATGCGTTTTTGCTGGTACAGGGTTTGAATGGACATGGCTGCTTTCTGGTGGCTGCGATCTGGGCACCCCTTCATTATCAAATAGCATCGCCCCTGACTACCTGACAGGGACGGGCAAGAGGCCCGGTCAGGGTTCAGCCGCAGCCGATCGGCAGCCAGAGGGTCTGAACTTTGCGTTTGTTGCATGTGTTGGTGGCGCTTTTCAGGCGTGCTGCAGCAGCCGTTCACCCCCACCAAAGGCACGATTCCAGGGGACAGGCCGAAGCGTCGGCACACAGGTCACGCTGTTGCACCTTGCCGGGCTTGCAGCGACAACGGTAAGCGGAAGTAATGCTGCCGGGCAGGTGCATCCAAATTCAGGTCTCGCGGGTAGTACCTCTGTGGCGTGCTGAAACGCCACCGCCTTTCAACCATCTGAGGAACCCCATCATGCAAACTTCACGCGCTTTCTTTGTCCCGGCCCTGCTGGCCGTTGCCGCCCTTGCCGCTTGCGGTAGCAGCAATGATGACCAGCCGGCGACGCCGGTTGCCGGTCCCGTAGCCGTCGGCGACACCGTGGCCTTGACGGTTTCGGGCAGCGTGCTGTCGTTCGACCGCACAACGCCCGCCACCCTCAAGGGCAGCATCGCCGTCAGCGGCCTGCTGCCGAATGAAAAACTGGTCGGCCTGGACGTGCGGCCGGCCGACGGCCTGCTGTATGCACTGAGCAACCAGGCACGGCTCTACACGCTGAACGCCGCCACCGGCGTGGCCACGTTCAAGGTCGCGCTTGCTGCTGCGGCCGGAGACGACAACCCCTACACCGCCCTCACGGGCAGCCAGTTCGGCGTTGACTTCAACCCCGTCGCCGACCGGCTGCGCGTCGTCAGCGACACCGGCCTGAACCTGCGTATTGACGTCACCACCGGCGCCACCATCACCGACGGCGTGATCAACGGCGCAGCCGCCGCCATCACCGCCTCCGCCTACACCAACGCGGTCGCCGGCACCACCTCGACCCAGCTCTACAGCCTCGACGCCGCCGCCGGCCAGGTCTACCTGCAGGACCCGCCGAACAACGGCACGCTGACCGCGCCGATTGCACTCGGCGGCACGTTTGCCGGCGCCAACGGCTTTGACATCGACGCCCGCAACAACACCGCCTATGCCGCGCTGACCAGCGCCGGCAGCACGGCGCTGTACACCGTGCCGCTGACCGCCGGCAGCACCGCGACGCGCATCGGCACCATCGGCACCGGCGAGGCACTGACCGGGATGGCACTTATCCAGCCGGCAACGCCCAAGGTGTATGCGCTGACCACAGACAGCCGCCTGGCCAGCTTTGACCCGGCCACACCCACAACACTGTCGGCCAGCGTACCCATCAGTGGCCTGGTCAGTGGCGAATCGGTGCTGGGCATCGACTTTCGCCCGGCCAACGGCAAGCTCTACGCGCTGACCAGCACCGCGCGCCTGTTGACGGTCGATGCCGACAGCGGCGCCATTACCGTGGTGGCCACGCTCAGCGCCGATGCAGCCGACGCCACGCTGCCCTACAACGGCCTGGGCAATGCCGCACGCTTCACGGTGGACTTCAACCCGGTGGCCGACCGGCTGCGCGTGATCAACGACAACGGACTGAACCTGCGCATCAATGCCGACACTGGCGCAACCACCACCGACGGCGCCATCAACCGCGCCGGCGTGCCGCCCCTGGTGGCCGGCGGCGCCTACAGCAACAGCTTTGCCGGCACGCGCAGCACCGTGCTGTATGACCTGGACGCCGCCAGCAGCGTGCTGGCCCAGCAGGTCCCGCCGAACGACGGCACGCTGGTCAATGTGGGGGCGCTGGCCGTGCCGTTCAGCGGTGCCGCATCAATGGACATCGCCGGCGGCGCCAACGGGCTGGTGCTGGCGGCCTTGCGCACTGGCGCCAGCGGCCCGTACACGCTGTACACCGTGTCGCTGACCACCGGCGCCGCCACGCTGTACCGCAACACCACGGGCGATGCCACGCGCTCGCTGATTGGCGGCAGCGCCGGGCCGTCGGTGCTGGACCTTGCCATCAGGTTTTAGCAACTGCTCAGCGCCCTTCAAGCTGTTTGCATTCTCTTTTGTCATTGCGGACTTGATGAGCCTGCCCCGGACTTGATCCGGGGCAATCCATGCTCCCGTTTGGGGAGAAGTCATGGTTCCCGGGTCAAGCCCGGGATGACAGAGGTTCATTTCATTGCGCTTTAAACTGAAAAGTGACCTGAGTAGTTACCAGATTTAAGCCAAATCAGGCTTTTGCGCAATAGGGACGGGCGTAAGCAGCTACTTTTTCAATAGCATTGAAGATTGTCAGCTGCTCGCCCGCACCACCAGTTCGTAGCCCAGGTCAACGCAGGGCGCAGCCACGGCGTCGCCACGCATCAGCGACAGCAGCATGCGCGCAGCCGCCGTACCAATCTCGGCGCGCGGCGTGCGCACCGTGGTCAGCGGCGGCAGCATCTGGTCGCTGCCGGTCAGGTCGTTGAAGCCGGCCACCGCCACGCGCTGCGGCACGGCCAGCCCCAGGCGCAGTGCGGCCAGCAGGGCGCCCTGCGCCAGGTCGTCGTTGCAAAAGAACACCGCGTCCACATCGGGCTGCTCGCGCATGATCTGAGCGAACATCTGCGCGCCCAGCGCCATCGACGACGGCGCGGGGTCCAGCCATTCCAGCGCCGCATCGTGCAGGCCGGCCGCGCCCAGTTCGCGGCGCCAGCCATCGAGCCGCTGCAGCGTGCGTGCATCCAGCTGCGCAGCGGCAAAGGCGATGCGCCGGCGGCCACGCGCCAGCAGGTGCCGCGTCATCTCGGCGCCGGCTTCAAACTGCGAAAATCCGACGCTGTAGACGCCCGGTGCCTGGGACATTTCCATCAGGTGGACACAAGGCACGCGGCTTTGCGCAATCAAGGCGCGGGCGGCGTCGCTGCGCGCCAGCCCGGTCACCAGCAGGCCGGCCGGGCGCTGCAGCAGTTGCTCGCGCAGCAGCAGTTCTTCTTCGTCGAGGTTGTAGTGCGTCACGCCCATCAGCGTCTGGTAGCCGGCCGGCCGCAGGCTGCGCTGCACCGCTTCGAACACATCGACGAACAGCGCATTCGACAGCATCGGGATCAGAACCGTGACATGCGCGCTGCGCTGCGACGCCAGCGCGCGGGCCGCTGGGTCGGGCACGTAGCCGAGCGTGCACGCCGCCGCCTGCACCCGCTCGACCAGCGCCGGATCGACGGCGCGCTCGCCGCGCAGCGCACGCGACACGGTGATGGGGCTGACGCCGGCGGCCTGCGCCACATCGGCCAGGGTGACGCGACCGGTGGCGCGCGAGCGGATGGGTGCTGAAGTCATGAATCCTAGGGAAACTACTGAGTTGTCGATATGGGATGCTCGCATAGGATAGCGCTATCCCAAGGTGAACGCCAGCCGGAAAATCCCTGAGTTGCCGCTTCCTGGCCATTTTTAAAAAGATTTTCCCGGCATTCGCCTTTTATTTTGGCTCGGCAGGATAGCGCTATCCAAACTTTGAACATATGACGGAATCTTTGGTAATCATGGGGGTGGCCGGTTGCGGCAAGTCCAGCCTGGGGGCCGCCGTGGCGCAAGCCACCGGCCTGGCGCTGGTCGAAGGCGACGACTTCCACAGCCCGGCGAGCCGCGCCAAGATGAGCCAGGGCATTGCCCTGACAGACGCCGACCGCGAAGGCTGGCT
Organism: Polaromonas sp. CG_9.7; assembly: GCF_015752205.1. Classification (GTDB taxonomy): domain Bacteria; phylum Pseudomonadota; class Gammaproteobacteria; order Burkholderiales; family Burkholderiaceae_C; genus Polaromonas. The sequence continues at coordinate 166,505 of NZ_JADOVG010000004.1, read as the reverse complement.
TGGCGTGCTGGGCGAGCAGCTGCGCAGCCACCCGGAAGGCCTGGTGCTGAGCTGCTCGGCGCTGAAACTCACCTACCGCGAGCGCCTGCGCCAGGCTGCGCCCGGGCTGCGCTTCGTTTTCCTCGACATCAGCCGCGAACAGTCGCAGGCGCGGGTGTCGGCCCGGGCACAACAGCATTTTTTCTCGACCACGCTGGTGGACAGCCAGTTCGCCACGCTGGAAGACCCCACCGGCGAAGCCGGCGTGCTGCGCGTCGATGCGCTCAAACCGCTGGCCACGCTGCAAGCCGACGTCAGCCAATGGCTGGCCACTGACAAGGAGCAGGCATGCACCCCGAAACCCTGATCGAAGCGCCGAAAAGCCGCTTCCAGCGCATCAGCAACATGCTGCTGGCCGGGTGCCTGGGCGTGATGGCGCTGGCGGTGTTCGTCAATGTCGTGCTGCGCTACGGCTTTGGCAGCGGCCTGCCCGCCAGCGAAGAACTCTCGCGCCTGCTGTTCGTCTGGATGGTGTTCATCGGCGCGACCGCTGCCTACCCGGCGGGCGAGCACATGGCTTTTACCAGCCTGGTCGGCATGCTGAAGCACCGGCCCGCGCTGTTCATGGCCATGACGATTTTCATTCGGCTGCTGGTGCTGCTGGCCTGCGTGCTGATCGGCTGGGGCGCTTGGCAGCAAGTGGTGGTCGGTTATGGCAGCCGGTCGGTGGTGCTGGGCTATTCAACGGCGCTGCTGCCGCTGCCGGCCTTTTTGTGCGCCACGGCCATCGGCCTGATGGCGCTGTTCGAGATCGTCCGGCGCACGCCGCTGGACCTGGGCCACAACGTGGAAGTCGAGTAACACCATGAGCAACGAAGGCCTCGCATTCATCGTTTTTTCCGTCGGCATGCTGACGCTCATGGGCATCGGCATGAACATGGGCCTGGCGCTGGTGCTGACCGGCGCCGGCATGGCCTGGGTGCTGGACTTCTGGGACACCCAGCTGCTGGCGCAAAACCTGGTCGCCGGGGTCGACAGCTTTCCGCTGCTGGCCGTGCCGTTCTTCATCTTGGCCGGCGAGCTGATGAACTCGGGCGGCATCAGCCAGCGCATCATTGCCATGGCGCAGGCTTGGGTCGGCCACATTCGCGGCGGCCTGGGCTATGTGGCGATTGGCGCGTCGGTGCTGATGGCCAGCATGAGCGGCTCGGCGCTGGCCGACACCGCCGCGCTGGCCACCATTTTGCTGCCGATGATGCGCAAGCAGGGCTACCCGATGCACACCTCGGCCGGGCTGGTGGCCTCGGGCGGCATCATCGCGCCGATCATTCCGCCGTCACTGCCCTTCGTGATTTACGGCGTCACCACAAACACGTCGATCTCGTCGCTGTTCCTGGCTGGCATCGTGCCGGGCATCGTCATGGGCGTGGGCCTGATCGTGGCCTGGAAATGGGTGCTGCGCAGCACCGACCTGTCTGAAGGCCAGCCGCTGCCCATGAAGGAACGGCTGCGCGCCACGGTCAAGGCGTTCTGGGCGCTCCTGATGCCGATCATCATCATCGGCGGCATGAAGACCGGCCTTTTCACGCCGACCGAAGCGGCCGTGGTGGCGGCGTTTTACGCGCTGTTCGTTGCGCTGTTCGTGCACCGCGAAATGAAGCTTCCCGAGATACAGGGCGTGCTGGTGCGTGCCGCCAAGACGACGGCCATCGTGATGTTCCTGTGCGCCGGCGCCCAGGTCGCCAGCTACATGATCACGCTGGCCGACCTGCCCAGCACCCTGACCGGCTGGCTGGGTCCGCTGGTGGACAGCCCGCGCCTGCTGATGGCGGTGATGATGATCGTGCTGGTGGTCGTCGGCACCGCGCTCGACCTGACGCCGACCATCCTGATCTTTGCGCCGGTGATGCTGCCGATTGCGGTCAAGGCCGGCATCGACCCGGTGTACTTCGGCCTGATGTTTGTGCTCAATGGCGCCATCGGCCTGATCACGCCGCCGGTCGGCACAGTGCTCAATGTGGTGGCCGGCGTCGGCCGCATGCCGCTGCACCAGGTGATTCGCGGCGTGAACCCGTTTTTGATCACTTACACGCTGATCCTGTTTTTGTTCGTGCTGTTCCCCCAGATCGTCACCGCACCTGTTGCGTGGATGCGCTGAAACCCAGTTCCTTTTTCCTTTTCCTTTTTCCTTTCCCCCTTAACTCCAGGAGACTCCCATGACTTTTCTTCGCAGAACCGTTGTTGCCGCCGCTACCGTCGCGGTGCTCAGCGCCTCGTTTTCCGCGCTGGCGCAGGACATCAAGCCACGCCTGATCCGTTTCGGCTACGGCCTGAACGAAGCCAGCAACCAGGGCCGTGCTGCCAAGGTGTTTGCCGATGAAGTGGCCAAGGCCTCGGGCGGCAAGATGAAGGTGCGCGCCATCGGCGCGGCCGCGCTCGGCCCCGACACGCAGATGCAGCAAGCCTTGATTGGCGGCGCGCAGGAAATGATGGTCGGCTCGACCGCCACGCTGGTTGGCATCACCAAGGAAATGGCGCTGTGGGACACGCCTTTCCTCATCAGCAACACCAAGGAAGCCGACACGCTGCTCGACGGCCCGGTTGGCGACAAGATCAAGGACAAGCTGCAGGAAAAAGGCCTGGTCGGGCTCGTGTACTGGGAAAACGGTTTTCGCAACCTGACCAACAGCAAGCGCCCGGTCACCAAGGTCGAAGACCTGGACGGCATCAAGCTGCGCGTCATGCAGAACAACGTGTTCCTGGACAGCTTCAAGACACTGGGCGCCAACGCGATTCCGATGGCGTTTTCAGAGTTGTTCGGCGCGCTGGAAACCAAGACGGTCGATGGCCAGGAAAATCCGTACAACACGATCTTGTCGAGCAAGTTCTACGAGGTGCAAAAGTACCTGACGGTGACCAACCACGTCTACAGCCCGTGGATCGTGCTGGTCAGCAAGAAATGGTGGGACCAGCTGTCCAAGACCGAGCAGAAGATCTTGACCGATGCCGCCAAAATCAGCCGTGACTTTGAACGCAAGGACACGCGCGAAGAAGCCTCCAGTGCCATGGCCGACCTCAAGTCCAAGGGCATGCTGGTCAATGAGCTGCCACCCGCCGAGGCCGAGCGCATGCGCAGCAAGCTGACCGGCGTGTACGCCGACATCAGCAAGGAAGTCGGCATGGACCTGTGGAATGAAACCCAAAAAGAACTGGCCCGGATTCGCGGCACGAAGTAATCGACGGGGCGGGGCGTCAGGTTTTGCGCTCTGCGCTGACAGGCCGCCCGGTTAAAATTACTATCAAATAAATAGCTGCTTGTGCTTAGCCGTATTGCGCAAACAGCAATTTTTTCTTGTAATTTTGTAACTACTCAGGTCACTTTTCAGTTTAAAGCGCAATGAAATGAGCCTCTGTCATCCCGGCCCCGGATCAAGCCCGGGGTTTCAGCACCCGGGAACCATGACTTCTCCGCAAACGGGGTCATGCATTGCCCCGGATCAAGTCCGGGGCAGGCTCATCAAGTCCGCAATGACAAAAGAGATTACGGAGAGCTTCGAGGGAGCTGAGTCATTACGTAATTTTGCTTTGGCGGCAATAACGGCTTGGTCATGCTCGCATTTTCAGCAAGACAGACTGCCGGAAATCTTTCACGCCGGGCACAACGGCGGCGGTCTGCGGCTTGAATAGTGGCCGGCATCCTGAATGGCAACACGATGCGCCTGTTGGGCACGGCGCAAACGTCGTTTTGAAACAGGCCGGCATTCGTCTTGCAGGCAGTCGGGAATAAACACTGCGCGCGCCAGTCTGGCAGCGACCTATAGTGAATGACATCACCTCGCGTTGGTGGCACGGCTTTTTTACGGGCCAAGCGCGCGTTGTTTTATCAGGAGTTTTTATGTTTCCCGAATACCGCGACCTCATCACCCAACTGAAAACCACGGACAACCACTTCACCCGCCTGTTCGACGAACACAATGCCGCGGACCAGAAGATCACGAACATGGAGTCGGGCATCGACATGGCAACGCCCGACGAGATCGAAGTGCTGAAAAAGGAAAAACTGCAGCTCAAGGACCAGCTTTACGCGATCCTGAAAAAGGCTGAAACCGAAAGCTGAAACGCCAGGACCTTGAACTGGCCATGCAGCCGGTTCAAGCCAGCAGGGCTGCCACCTCGGCACGGGTCGGGATGCCGGTGACCGCGCCATGCCGCGTCACCGACAGCGCGGCGGCCGCGTTGGCCCACTGCATCGCCGCAGGCAGCGCTTCGCCACGCGCCAGGGCTGCGGCCAGCGTGCCGGTGAAGGTGTCGCCGGCGCCTATGGTGTCGGCCACCGGCATGGCGCGGCCTGCCAGATCGACCGGCGACTGGCCACGCTGGTAGAGCCGGCAACCTGCGGCGCCCAGCGTCACCAGCACGTTGCGCATGCCGCGTGCCAGCAAGGCCAGGGCAGCCGCATCGACCGACCCCGCGCAGCCGGGTCCGGCCAGTTCAAGCAACTCGCTTTCATTCGGCGTCAGCACATCGACCAGCGCCAGCAGTTCCTCGGGCAGCGGGCGCGCTGGCGCAGGATTCAGCACGGTGAGGGCATTGGCCTGCCGAGCCAGCCGAAAAGCCTGCAGCGTGGCCTCGACCGGTACTTCGCACGAGGCCATGACGACCCGGCAATGCGCCAGCAGGTCCGTGGCCGCCAGCGCATGCCGCGCGCCCAGGCCGGCGCCGGCGCCCGGGTACACCGCGATGCTGTTGTCGCCGTCGTCATACACCAGAATTTGCGCCACGCCGCTGCGCTCGCCGGCAGCCTGCTCGACATGGCTTGTCGCAATGCCTTCGGCCTTCCACAGGTCCATGCCCATGCGGCCGAAGTCGTCGTCGCCGATGCGCGCGATCAGCGCCACGCGGGTGCCCTGGCGGGCGGCGGCGACGGCGGCGTTGCTGCCCTTGCCACCGGGGCTGATACTGAAGGCGCGGGCCATCAGCGTCTCGCCGCGCGCCACGGGACGGGCGACATGCGACACCAGGTCGGCGTTCCAGCTGGCGACGCAGACCACGTCGAAGGATTGGCTCGCCGTCATGTGCCGCCGTAGCCCATTTTGTGCGGCAGCCACAGGACGATTTGCGGAAACACCGTCATCAGCACCAGCGCCACCAGCAATACGCCGATGAACAGCCAGGCCTCCCGGATCATGCCCTTGAGCGACACGCCGGCCAGCGCATTGATGACGAACAGCAGCATGCCGAAAGGCGGCGTGACCAGCCCGATCATCATGTTGACGGCCAGCACCACGCCCAGGTGCACTAGGTCGATGCCCAGCAGCTTGGCGGTGGGCAGCAAAATGGGCACCAGCACCAGCAGCATGATGGAGGTGTCCAGGAAGCAGCCGAGCACCAAAAACAGCACATTGACCAGCAGCAAAAAACCCAGCGGCGACAGTTCCATGCCCGTCAGCCACGCGGCCACCAGCCCGGGAACGTTTTCGGCCGTGAAGGCGTAGTTGATGACAAACGCCGAGGCAATGATCAGCGTGACCGAGGCGCTGGCCTTGGACGACTCGACCAGGATCTCGTAGAACCGCCGCCAGCTGAGCGCGCGGTAGACGATGCTGGCCAGGAACAATGCATACAGCGCCGCCACCGACGCCGCTTCGGTCGGCGTGAAAATACCGGTGTAGATGCCGCCGAGCAGCACCACCGGCAACGTCAGCGGCAGGATGCCGCGCAGCAAGATGCGCGGATAGGCCTGCAGCGCAATCTTCTCGCCGCGCGGCAGATTGCGTTTGGCAGCGACAAAGTGCACCGCCAGCATCAGCGCCACGGCCATCAGCAGACCGGGAACGACGCCACCCAAAAACAGCGCGCCCACCGACGCACCCGACACCATGGCATAGATCACCAAGGGAATCGACGGCGGAATGATCGGGCCGATGGTCGATGAAGCGGCCGTCAGCGCGCCGGCAAATTCGGCGCTGTAGCCGTTTTTCTGCATCATGCGGATGCTCACGATGCCGGGTCCGGCCGCGTCAGCAATCGCGCTGCCGCTCATGCCCGAGAAAATCACGCTGACGATGATGTTGACATGCGCCAGCCCGCCGCGCAGGCGTCCGACAATGGCCAGCGCAAAGTCGAACAGCCGCTCGCTGACGGTGCCCGAGTTCATCACCGACGCGGCAAAGATGAACAGCGGCACAGCCAGCAAAATATAGCTGTTGTACAGGCCGTTGAGCACCTGCTCGGCCACCAGCCCCAGGTCCTGGCGCTTGAACACCAGGTAGGACACGCCGCTGATCAGCATGCCAAAGCCGATCGGCAGGCGCAGCACCAGCGTCACGACCAGCATGCCGAGCAACACCATCAAGGCCTGGCTCATAGCTGCTCCTTCCAGTTGCGCCCGAGCAAACGGACAAACTTGACGACATATTGAAGGCCGATAACCGCCACAAAGAGGATGAAGGGCGCAAACACATAGGAAAAGGGAATGTCCAGCACCGGCGTTTTCTCGCGGTGCATGAAGCGCACATAGTCAAACGCCTCGGGCAGCATCCACAGCAGCAGCCCGGCCGTCAGGGCGGCGCCCAGCAGGCCGAAAATCCGCTGCCCGCCGGGCGGCAGGGCGGAGTACACCAAATCGAGCATGACGTGTTCTTTTTCCTTGAGCAGCGTGGCCGCGCTCCAGAACACCATCAGGATGTACAGCACCACGATCAGCTCGTCCGACCAGGCCAGCGGCCGGTTGAACAGGAAGCGCATGCCGACCTGCACCACGAACACCCCGAAAAGCAGGGCGAAAACGGCCGCCGCCACGCCTTCGGCGATACGCCGTGAACGCTCCAGCATGGACATCTCCTTTATTTGGTCTGGTTCACGCGCTCAAGCAGCCCCTTGGGCCAGACCTTGGCGTAGTCCGAGTTCTGGTAGGTCGCTTGCACCGACTTGCGAAAGGCATCCACATCGGGCGTCGTCACCTGCAGGCCCTGCTGCTTGAAGAATTCGACCAGCTGGCCTTCTTCCTTGAGGCGGTTGTCGTTGTTGTAGGTGGACGCGGCCTGCGCCGCTGCCGTGACCTTCTGCTTTTGCGCCGCATTCATGGCGCCCCAGGCCTTGTTGGAAATGGCAATGAAGATGCCGTCCACCAGGTGACTGGTCATCACGATCTGCTTGGTCACTTCGTAGAACTTGGCAGCCCGCACCGACGGCAGCGGATTGTCCTGGCCATCGATGGTGCCGGTCTTCAGCCCCAGATAGACCTCGCCAAAGGCCAGCGGCGTGGCGGTGGCGCCCAGTGCTTCGCCCAGGAACAGCCATTCCTTGGTGCCCGGCATGCGCAGCTTCACGCCTTTCAGGTCGGCCGGCGTCTTGACATTGCGCACTTCGCGCAGGTTGACCTGGCGGGTGCCCAGGTAGACGGTGGACAACGGCGTCACGTCCATCTTTTCCGCCACCGTCTTGAACATCTCGGCGCCGATCGGGCCGTTGAACACCTTTTGCTGGTGCGCCGGGTCGCGAATGACATAGCCGGCGGTGAAGAGCGAAAACTCCGGCACCAGCTTGGCGATGTCGAAGGCGGAAATCGACGACAGCTCCAGGTTGCCGCGCGCCATGGCGGCCGGCTCGGTGCCCTGCTTGAACAGCGAGGCGTTCAGGTTGATCTGCACGTCGAATTCACCGGGCGCGGATTGTTCCAGGTTGTCCTTGAACACCGTCCACATCTTGGCGTGCCAGTCGTCGGGCACGGCCGGGGTGGACACGCGCAGCACCACCTTGTTCTGGGCCTGGGCGGGGGACAGCAGCGAGCCCATCAGCAGCACGGCTGAAGCACTGGCCAGCAGGGTGCGGCGAAGCAGGGGAATGTTCATGAATTTGTCTCCTTGTTGTTTATCGGTGGCTAACGTGTCAAAACCGGCTCCATCGGCTGAAACGGGCTCAGTCGGATTCTGGATCAATGCCGAAATCCCGAAGGGTTTTTTCCAGCCGCTGGAACGCTTCGGGCGTCAGGGCGACCAGCGGCGGGCGCACGCGCAGCCAGCCGGGCTCGCCGCTGAGCATCGCCATGATGCCCTTGAGCGCCGGCATCAGCGAATAGTCGTCCAGCAGGCCGATCAGCCGGACCACACGTTCGCGTTCGGCCGGCGTGGCCGGCGCATCGGGTTGCGTCACCAAACGGCTGACCACGCGCGGCATGAAGTTGGCCAGGCCGCTGATGGCCCCGGTGCTGCCGCGCCGGCCCATCTCCGGCAGGTCGGGCTCGAAGCCGACGTACACCGTCAGGTCTTGCATGAAGGCCTCGGCCAGTCCGATGGAATGCGCGGTCGAACAGGCGCTGTCCTTGATGCCCAGGATGGTGTCGGGGTACATCGCCTTGAGCGTGGCGATGACGTGGTGCGACAGGCTGACGCCGCTGACCTGCGGGATGTGGTACAGGTACAGCTTGAGTCGGGGCAGGTCGCTGCCCATGCCGTCAATGACATGGCGGTAGCCGTCGATCACGCCCTGGTCGGACACGCCCTTGAGGAAAAACGGCGGCAGCATCAGGCAGCCGTGCACGCCGGCGCTGACCGCATGGCGCGTGAGTTCGAGCGTTTCCGGCAGCGCGGCGCAGCTGGTGGACACCATGATCTGCGCGGCCGGAATGCCGTTGGCAATCAGCTGCTCGATGGCCTCCTTGCGCTCGGCCATGGAAAAAGACGGCCCTTCGCCGGTGGTGCCAAAGGCCGTCACGCCGTGGCAGCCCCGGGCAATCAGCGACTTGCAATGGGCCGCCAGCAGGGCGTGGTCAATGCCCAGGTCGGCCTTGAGCGGGGTGAGCAATGCCGGCCAGATGCCACGGAAGGCGGCGGATTTTTGTTCAGGATTGGGGGGCATGCTCATCCAGGGTTCTCCAAAGACCACGGCATTGCAGGCCGTGGCAGTCCAAGCACGCGAAGGTGCGCGCTTTCAATGTGGTGGCCCAGCCGCTCCAGCACGGCCTGCGCGTCGCGCCGCTTGAGGGCCTCGATAAACCAGAGGTGTTCTTGCATGGCCGGCACCAGCACCTGCGGCGACAGGGTCGAGCCTTCGAGCTTGATCAGTCGCACGCGCAGGCTGTTGATGCGGTACACCTCGGAAATCAGCTCGTTGCCCAATGCGTCGATCATCAGGTCGTGCAGGCCCCAGTCCACCGCCGTGGCGTCCTTGAGCAGCGCATCGTCAATCGCTCTTCCGCTGCGCGCGCGCTGCACGATGTCCAGATGGCTTTGCTCGATGGCGGCCAGGTCGCGGTCGGACACCGTGGTGACGAAACGGCTGGCGGCTTCGCGTTCGAGCAGCTGGCGCAGCTGGAAGGCGTTGTTGATCAGCTTCAGATCGACATGCGCCACCTGCAGGCCGCGTTGCGGCACGGTCTTGAGCAGCCCTTCGGCTTCCAGGCGCGGAATCAGTTCGCGCACCGCGCCCAGCGGCATGCCGAGCAGCTGCATCAGTTCGCGCTGCGAGATGAACTGGCCGGGCCGGATATTGGCATCGACGATCTGCTGCTGAAAGCTTGCGTAAGCCTGTGCGCGCAGGCTCAAAGGCGAGGCGTGGGGCAGGGTGCTCATGCGTCGTCCCCCGCGTCGCTGGCGATGACGCCCTTGCGCAGCAAAATGTTGCCGTACTTGCGCGTCTCGCCGGTGCGCAGGATCAGGAAAGCCGACTGTGCGCGCTGGTAAAAATCAAAGCGTTCCAGGGTGGCAGCGGGCACTTCTCCGGCTTGACGCAGTTCGGCCGCGAACTCGGCCACGGGTTCGGGAATCGCATCCGCGTCGCCGACCACCTGCATGGTCCAGGCCGCTTGCGGCACAAAATCGTCGAGCGGCAGGACCTGCAGCACGGCCTTGAGCGCCTGCGTGGCACTGGCGCCGGCCAGCTGCACCAGCCGCGCGCCCCTTTTGCCGGCCATGCCGGCTGCCGGAAAATTCGCATCGACGATCGCCACGTCATCGCCATGGCCCATGCTGGCCAGCGCATGCAGGGCATCGGGTGTCAGCAGCGCAGGGATATTTTTCAGCATGGGTCAAGCGTGGTTTGCGGATCAGTGAAGCGTTTTTCAGGGCATGAAAGGCGTGCAATTCATAACAGAAACTCCGGGATATCCCGGTATCAATGACTGACATGTTAGCTATACGATAGTTAAACTTTTATTGGGATTTACCCTGAAATGACCTTTTTCTTTCCTCCCTGCGCCGGCAGCGGCCTGCGGCTCGGTCTGGGTGGCGCGCCGCTGGGCAACCTGTTTGAAGCGGTCGGCGACGACGCAGCGCGGCAACTGGTGGAGGCGGCCTGGCAGAGCGGCTGCCGCAGTTTTGACACCGCGCCGCATTACGGCCACGGCCTGTCCGAGCACCGGCTGGGCGCGGCCCTGCGCGGCCAGCCGCGCGGCGACTTCGTGCTGTCCAGCAAGGTGGGAAGGCTGCTCGCGCCCGATGCGGACGCCCCTCGCGCCCAGCATGGCTATGTGGACATCCTGCCGTTCCGGCAAAGCTGGGATTACAGCGCCGCCGGCACGCGCCGCAGTGTCGAGGACAGCCTGCAGCGCCTGGGCCTGGCCCGGCTCGACGTGGCCTACGTGCACGACCCCGATGCGGCCACGCACGGGGCGAACGCGCCAAGCGTGCTGCGGCAGGTGCTGGACGACACCCTGCCGGCGCTGCGGCAGCTTCAGGCCGAAGGCCTGGTCGGCGCCATCGGCCTGGGCACAAACGATGTCGAGGTGGTGCTGCAGGTGCTCGCCGAGGGCGACCTGGATGTGCTGATGCTGGCCGGCCGCTACAGCCTGCTGGACCCCAGCGCCCTGCCCGAGCTGCTGCCGCAGTGCACGGCGCGCGGCGTGCGCGTGGCGCTGGGCGGGGTGTTCAATTCGGGCATTTTGGCCACCGGCACGCGCGCCGTGGCGCCCACCTTCAACTACGCACCGGCCGCGCGTGAATGGCTGGAACGCACGGCGCAGATCGAGTCGGTGTGCGAGAACTTTGGCGTCCCCCTGCGGGCAGCGGCGCTGCAGTTTCCCCTGGCGCATCCGGCGGTGGACATCGTCATGCTGGGCGCACGCACCGTGGCGCAATGGGAAGACGCACACGCCATGCTGCGGCATGCGGTGGCGCCTGAATTCTGGACCGCGCTGCGGGCGCAGGGGCTGATTTCGGCCGAGGCACCGACCCCATGAGCATCGACGCCCACTTCCATTGCTGGCAACTGGCGCGCGGCGACTATGGCTGGCTGACGCCCGCACTGGCGCCCCTCTACCGCGATGTGACGGTTGGCGACTGGCAGGCGCAATCAGCGCCGCACGGCGTGACCAGCGGCGTGCTGGTGCAGGCCGCGCCCACGGAAGCGGAAACCGCTTTCCTGCTGGCGCAGGCCGACGCCCACCCGGCCGTGCTGGGCGTGGTCGGCTGGGCCGATCTGGCCGCTGGCGATGCACCCGCGCGCATCGAACAACTGGCGCGCCATCCCCGGCTCAAGGGCCTGCGTCCCATGCTGCAGGACCTGCCGGACGCCGAATGGATCTTGCAGCCCGCACTCACACCCGCGCTGCAGGCCATGGCCGACTGCCATCTGGTGTTCGATGCCCTGGTCAAGCCGGTGCATCTGCCGCACCTCCTGACGCTGGCACAGCGCCATCCCGATTTGCGCATCGTCATCGACCACGCCGGCAAGCCCGACATTGGCGCCGGCCAGTGGCAGCCGTGGGCCGACGCCATGGCCCGGCTGGCTTCGCAGACCAGCGCCTGGTGCAAGCTCTCCGGCCTGCTGACCGAGGCCGGACCCGCACCCGCGCCTGGCGCCGTGCAGCCGTGGGCTGCGCATGTGCTGGCCTGCTTTGGCGCCGGCCGGCTGGTGTGGGGCAGCGACTGGCCGGTGCTTGAACTGGCTGGCCGCTTTGGCCCATGGTTTGCCGAAACGCGGCAATTGCTCGCTGGACTGAGTCCGCAGGCGCAGCACGCCGTGATGGAGGGCAATGCCCGGCGGCTTTACCGGCTGCCGCCGGCATCCGATATCTGAATCTTTCCATTTCACGCAATCACCACTTAAAAACGGAGACATTCCCATGAAAAAACCGCCTGCCACGCATTGGCTGCCTGACGACGGACTCACCGGAACACTGGTGGGCCGCGCGTGGGTTCCCGGCCCGGTGCCGGGGCCATCGGTCATCGTGCTGCGCCCGGACGGGGTGTACGACCTGTCGGCGCATTTCGCCACCATGAGCGACCTGCTCGATGCGGCCGATCCGGTGGCAGAGGTGCGCGCCGCCCCCGGGCGCCGGGTCGGCAGCATCGAGCAACTGATGCCCGGCGCGCAGGTGCAATCCGACGACCCGCAGGCGCTGCGCCTGCTCGCGCCTTGCGACCTGCAGGTTATCAAGGCGGCCGGCGTGACCTTTGCCGCCAGCCTGATCGAGCGGGTGATCGAGGAGCAGGCCCGGGGCGACGCTGGTCAGGCAGTTGCCGTGCGCCAGCAGGTGGTGGAACTGCTGGGCGGCGACCTGGCCGCCATCCGCCCCGGCTCGCCGCAGGCGATGCAGCTCAAGGCATTGCTGATCGAAAAAGGCCTGTGGTCGCAATACCTCGAAGTGGGTATCGGCCCCGATGCCGAGGTGTTCACCAAGGCGCCGGTGCTGTCCAGCGTCGGCAGCGGCGCGCAGATCGGCATCCATCCCGGTTCGGCCTGGAACAACCCCGAGCCCGAGATCGTGCTGGCCGTCAACAGCCGGGGCGACACCGTGGGCGCCAGCCTGGGCAACGACGTGAACCTGCGCGATTTCGAGGGCCGCAGCGCGTTGCTGCTGGGCAAGGCCAAGGACAACAACGCCTCGTGCGCCATCGGGCCCTTCATCCGCCTGTTCGACGCCAGCTATTGCCTGGACGACGTGCGCCGCTGCACCGTCAGCCTGCGGGTAGCAGGGCTTGACGGTTTCGAGTTGCAGGGCAGCAGCTCGATGGCGCAGATCAGCCGCGACCCGCTGGACCTGGTGGCGCAGACGCTGGGTGCACACCACCAGTATCCCGATGGCGTGATGCTGTTCCTTGGCACCATGTTTGCGCCGACGCAAGACCGGGGACAGCCCGGCAGCGGCTTTACCCACCGGTTGGGCGACGCAGTGCACATTTCCAGCCCGCAACTCGGCCGGCTGGTGAACGAAGTGAACCACACTGACCGGGTGGCGCCGTGGACCTTCGGGCTGCGCGCGTTCTATGCCAACCTGTCGGCACGCGGACTTCTGACGCAAACCGCAGACGCTACGACGCCTTGACAGGGTAACCAATGGCCATTTCAAAATGGCTTTTTGCTTGCGACTTTTTCATCAGGGTGAAATAAATCCCCGCGAAGGCTGAAAGCCTGCCAAGCAGGCTTTCAGCCTTCGCGGGCCAAAGCACGCTTTTGCAAACTTTGCAACGTATTGTTGTGGGGTCTTGAAGGCTTGCATTGCCGGGATATCGTCGGCCGATGAGCATCACCAGGCGTTTAGTAGAATTTTTCGCGAAGCGTACGGTGTCCGGCGCAGTGCCTCAGGCACAAGCGTGGAACGCACCGCGCTCGCCAACCACCGGTGAATTGCCCAAGGCCGAAGCTGCGCCGCCAGCACCTGCGCCGGAACCAACGCCAGCCCTCGGCCCATCGGCCCTGCTGGATGCCCGGAAAGCTCAGGGGTTCGCATTGAGCGACGCGCCTGATCCACCAAAGTCCGAGGGGTTTTCGTTTCCGCAAGGGCTGGGTCCGCGAGAACCAGTTGCCCCTGCGCTGGGGCCGGTCATGGCACAGCCAAGGCACCTTGCGGCCTTTGCCCCGTGGTTTATCGCCATTGGCGGAGCCCTGGGACTGGGTGGATGGCTGCTGCTGAACAGCGGCCCGTCAAACCTGCCTGGCGGAGAAAACCCGAATGCTGCACGGTCCGGATCGGCCGGGCCGGTATCGGCGCAAGCCGTCATGTGTCCGTCTGAGCCAGTGGTGCCTGCGGCGGGTGACAAGGACGGAAAGTTTCCCATGCAGGCCGACGTGACCGGTCTGGCGGCCATTGACATTGCCTCTTTCGTCGTCCTGAGCAATGAAGCCTCGGCGGCAGGTCGCGAACGCGACGCCGAAGTGGGTTTGTTGATGTCGTGCAGGATCTCGGACAAGCTCAAGGGCGCGGCCTCGGTCGAGTCTGCCGACGCGAAATACCGGCTGGGACAACACTATGCGGACTTGAGTCTTCGGAAAAATCCTGCAAACGCGCCCCATCGCGCCGAATGGTTGGCGCGCGCGCAAATGCTGCTGGCAGACAGCCTGCGGACGTATTCCACCCGATTTGGCGACGACGACAACCGGTCACGGCTTGCGGCCAGCGGGCTGGCGTCTGTTCGTCAGGGACTGGCGCAAAAAATGCAGCCGCAAGCTGCACTTGCTGCAGCGCCATCAGCCCCTGCTGCCCCTGTAGCACCCGTACTGTCTGTCGCGCCTGCATCGCCTGTGCTGGCGGCATCGCCGGGTGCCAGAGGTGTTACCGAAGCCGCCAAACTGCCCGCGCCTTCACGGCCCGACAGGGCGGCCCAACCGCTTGCCAGCCCTTCACCGCCGGTTCAAGCCAGGGAAAAATCCCGCCCCGCCCCGCCGGCCCTTAAAGAATGTCCTCCGGCCGTTGAAACTTTGGGGCTCTGCAATTGAGCTCCATGAACTGAAAGAAAAACAGCATGCACAAACAGGTCTTGAGCGCATTACTGACAGCCGCCATGCTTTGTCACGCCTCGATGGCGGCAGCGGAAGTAAATTACAAAATCGTCACCGCCTCTGAGCGCGGCACCTACATCAAGATCGGGCGCGATCTCGCGCAGTTCGTGGCGCCGGTTGCCGACATCCAGCTCGAAGCGGTGCCTTCAGCCGGATCGGCCGAGAACGTCAAGCTGCTGCGTTACGAGCCCGGCGTCAAGCTGGCACTGGTGCAGTCCGACGTCTACCAGTCGTTTCTTGATGTGGCAGCCGCCGGAAATTCTGCCGCACGCGACTTGATCAAGCCACTGCGCGTGATCATGCCGCTCTACAACGAGGAAATCTACTTCATCGTGCGGGCCGATTCGGAGCGCAACTTCATCCACGAGATCAGGAACGCCAAGCTCAACGCCGGCGAGTCCGGAAGCGGCACGGCGCTGACATCGGCCACGCTTTACCGCCTGATGTTTAAAGAAACCATGCCCGAGAGCACCAGCTACCTGTCTAACGAAGAAGCCCTGGCCAAACTGGTCACCGACAAGACGCTCGATGTGGTCGCCGTCATTGCGGGCCAGCCCGCCAAGCTGCTGGTGGACATGAAGCCCGAGTCGCGAAAGCTGATCAAGCTGCTCAAGTTCGACCCCGGCCATGCCTCCAGCGAAGCCGTTCTCAAGACCTACTTTCCAGTCAACGTGCGCGCCAGCAATTACCCCAGCCTGCTTGAAACCGACATTCCGGGACTGGCGGTCAAGGCCTTTTTGGTGACCTACGACTTTCAGCTCAGGGACACCGAAAACCACCTGCGCGGCATGGCGCGGTCGCTATGCCAGAATTTTTCGCAGCTCAGGGAAAAAGGCCATCCGAAGTGGGGCGAGGTGGAACTGGCCCTGCCCGAACTCGGCCGGGGCTGGATCTACTACCGCCCGACGACGCGCGAACTGCGGAACTGTGTGGCCGAAACCGCCCGGCCGGCTGCAGCGGTCAAATCACGCCAGCCGGCCAAAATGTGTTCGCAGCAGGAACGCATTCTTGGCCTGTGTCCATAACGCCCCAGGCATTGGTACCTCAACCCGGTGGAATCAAATGCTGGCCCCAACCTTGCCGGCGGCCAGGACAATTTCCTGCCAGGTCTGCAGGTCTATTTCAATGCCGTCCTGCTCGCGCTGCAGGCGCATCGCCCGCTCGGGCTCGCCGGCAATCTGCACAGTGTCAAATCCTTCTGCCGGCGGGCTCTGGCGCAGCCAGTCCACAAAAGCCCGGGCCTCGGTGTCAAACGCCGCCTGGGTGCCCAGCTTGGCCGGGTCAATCAGCACCGTCAGCATGCTGTTGAGGATCGCCCGGCTGTGGACGTTGGTGGAATGCCAGGTGCCGCCGCCGGTCAGCGCGCCGCCCAGCAGTTCACAGGCAATGGCCAGTCCGTAACCCTTGTGTTCGCCAAAGGGCATCAAGGCACCAAAAAATCCGTTCGGCTGCGGCACGACGACCACGCCGGGGTCGGTGGTCGGCTGGCCGTGCGCGTCCATCAGCAGGCCGGGCGCCACCGTCTTGCCCTGGTTGTAGGCGACGCGCATCTTGCCCTGGGCCACGCGGCTGGTCGCAAAGTCCAACACGAAGGGCGGCTGGTCTTTCAGCGGAATGCCGATACAGCACGGGTTGGTGCCAAAGCGCCCGTCGCTGCCGCCCCAGGGCGCGACCACGGCGCGCGACTTGACGTTGACAAAATGCAGCGACACCAGCCCTTCGGCCACGGCCATTTCGGCAAAGTGGCCGATGCGCCCCAGGTGGTGCGATTCGGCCAGCGCCATGATGCAGCTGCCGTGCAGCCTGGCGCTGGCGATGCCCAGTGCCATCGCCTGCTCGCCGATGACCTGGCCGTAGCCGCGCTGGCCGTTCAGGCTGAGCAGGGCGCCGGCATCGAGTACCGTTTGCACGCTGGCGTTGGGCACCAGGCCGCCTTCGAGCACTGCATCGACATAGCGCGGCAGCATGCCCACGCCATGGGAGTCGTGGCCGCTCAGGTTGGCCATGACCAGGTTGGCGGCGACTTTTTCGGCTTCTGCCGCCGAACTGCCGGCCGCTATTAAAACGCTAGCGCATTGCGCACGCAGGGTATGCGCCGGAATCACTTTTTGCATAAAAATCCTTGGGTTTACATCACCGCGCCAACTTGCCACGGTACAAACTCGTTCTGCCCGTAGCCGTGCTGCTCGCTCTTGCTTTGCCGGCCCGACGCCGTGGCCAGCACCTGCTCGAAAATGCGTTGCCCCATGGCCTGCACCGACACGCCGCCGTCGATGATCTCGCCGCAGTTGATGTCCATGTCTTCTTCCTGCCGCTGCCAGAGCGCCGAGTTGGTGGCAATTTTTAGTGATGGCGAGGGCGCGCAGCCATACGCCGAGCCGCGTCCGGTGGTGAAGCAGATCACGTTGGCGCCGCCCGCCACCTGGCCGGTGGCGCTGACCGGGTCGTAGCCGGGCGTGTCCATGTAGACAAAACCGTGGGTGCTGACCGGCTCGGCATATTCGTAGACCGCTTCGAGGTTGCTGGTGCCGCCCTTGGCGACCGCGCCCAGCGACTTTTCCAGGATCGTCGTCAGCCCGCCCGCCTTGTTGCCGGGGGACGGGTTGTTGTTCATCTCGCCGCCGTTGATCTCGGTGTAATGCTCCCACCACTTGATGCGGGCAATCAGCTTTTCGGCGATGTCGGGGCGCACGGCGCGGCGCGTCAGCAGGTGTTCGGCGCCATAGATTTCAGGCGTTTCGCTCAGGATGGCGGTGCCGCCGTGAGCCACCAGCAAGTCCACTGCCGCGCCGAGTGCCGGGTTGGCGCTGATGCCCGAGTAACCGTCCGAGCCGCCGCATTGCAGGCCGATGGTGATGTGCGCGGCGCTGCACGGCTCGCGCTGCACGTCGTTGGCGCGCGGCAGCATCTCCCGCACCAGCGCAATGCCTTTTTCCACCGTCTTTCGCGTGCCGCCGCTGTCCTGGATGTTGAAGACGCGAAAATTGTCGCCTTCCTTCAGCGCGCTGTGCGCCAGCCAGGCATTGATCTGGTTGGCCTCGCAGCCCAGGCCGACGACCAACACACCGGCAAAGTTGGCATGCGTGGCATAGCCCGCCAGCGTGCGCTCCAGAATCTGCATCCCCATGCCCTCGGTGTCCATGCCGCAGCCGGTGCCGTGGGTCAGTGCCACCACGCCATCGACGTTCGGAAAATCCTGCAGCGCCGACGGGTGGGTCTGGCGCGAGAAATGGTCGGCAATGGCGCGTGCCGCCGTGGCCGAGCAGTTGACGCTGGACAAAATACCGATGTAATTGCGCGTCGCCACGCGGCCGTCAGCCCGCCTGATGCCCATGAACGTGGCTTCTCGCAGCGGCGCGGGCGGCCTCACGTCGGCGCCAATGGCGTAGTCGCGTGCAAAGTCGCCCTTGTCGGGCCCCATGTCCAGGTTGTGGGTGTGCACATGCTCGCCGGGCGCAATCGGCTTGCTGGCAAACCCGATGATCTGGTTGTAGCGCCGCACCGGCTCGCCGGCCGCCAGCGCGCGCGTGGCGACCTTGTGGCCGGGCGGGATCAGGCCCTTGACGGTGATGTGCTCAACCTGGGTGCCACCGACCAGCTGGGCCCGGGCAATCAGCACGTCGTCGGCGGGATGAAGGCGGATAAAGGGAGTCATAAAAATAGCCTCTGCAATCGATTCATCGGGTCAGTAAAACATTTTCGGCAGCCACAGCACCGCCTTGGGAAAGTAGGTGATCAGCCCCAGGCTGACCAGCAAGGGCACCAGCCACGGCAGGATCGCCATGGTGGTGCGCTCGACCGACAGCTTGGCCACCCGCGCCAGCACGAACAGCACCATGCCCATCGGCGGGTGCAGCAAGCCGATCATCAAATTGAGCACCATCACCAGCCCGAAATGCACCGGGTCGATGCCCAGCTTTTGCGTGATTGGCAGCAAGATGGGCACCAGGATGGTGATGGCGGCGGTGGGCTCCAGGAAGCAGCCGACGAACAGCATCAAGAGGTTGGCCAGCAGCAAGAACACCCAGGCTTCCTGCGTGAAACCCAGCACCCATTCGGCAATCCCGGCGGTCACGCCGGTGGCCGTCAGCATCCAGCCAAAAATCGATGCAGCGGCGACGATGAACAGCACGGTGGCTGTGGTTTCCACCGTGTCCAGGCAGACCTTGACGAACATCCTGAACTTGAGCGTGCGGTACCAGGCAAAGCCCAGCACCATGGCCCAGACGCAGGCCGCAATCGCGCCTTCGGTTGGCGTGAACAATCCGGTGGTCATGCCGCCGATCAGCAGCACCGGCGTCATGATGGGCAGCACGGCTTCAAAGCGGAAGACCTTGTCCAGCACGAACAGCAGGACCAGCCCCAGAAACACCGTGAGCTGCGACGGCGCGCCCGCCTGGATCAGCCCCCACATCGCCAGCGGCCAGCCCGCCACCACGGCCAGCTCGACCATCGCCTTGCCAAAGCGGCTGCCTGAAAAGTGGATGTCGCCGCCCCATTTGTTCTTGTGGGCAAAGTAAGCCACGGTCACCATCATCAACAGTGCCAGCATCAGGCCCGGCAACAACCCGGCCAGGAACAGCGAGCCGATGGACACATTGGCCATCATCCCGTAAATCACGAAGGGCAGGCTGGGCGGAATGATCGGGCCGAGCGTGGCCGACGCCGCTGTCACGCCGACGGCGAATTCGGATGAATAGCCGTGCTCTTTCATCGCCTTGATCTCGATGGTGCCCAGCCCGGCCGCGTCGGCAATCGCCGTGCCGCTCATGCCGGCAAAAATCACCGAGCCGACGATGTTGACATGGCCGAGCCCGCCCTTGAGCCAGCCGACCAGCGCCAGCGCGAAGTTGTAGATGCGCGTGGTGATGCCGGCGTTGTTCATCAGGTTGCCGGCCAATATGAAAAAGGGCACAGCCAGCAGCGGAAAGCTGTCAATGCCCGAGACCATGCGGTGAATCACCACAAACGGCGGCAAGCTGCCGCTGAACAGGATGTAGACCAGCGATGCGCCCGCCATGGCGATGGCCACCGGAATGCCGGCGCCCATGAAGATCAGGAAGAAAATTTTCAGCATGTCGTAGCCTGTTGAATGACAGAGGATTTACCGGTCCTGCATGGTGGAGTCGGGCCGCTCCAGCACGCTGTAGCCGCGCCGGTAATGGACCACGGCGACCTGCACCGAGCGCAGCAGCATCACGGCAAAGCCCAGCAGGCACAACCCATAGACGATGTTCATCGGCAGGTCCACCACCGTCATTCGCGTCTGGTTGCCGATCTTGAGCATCATCTGCACCGTCATGACCACGGCGGCGGCAAAAAAGGCGATGCGCACCCAGTCCACGAAGCCCGACATCAGCCGGCCCATGCGTGTGGGCATGTGGCGGTAAAAGAAATCGACATGGATGTGGTTGTTCTTCACAACGCCGATGGCCGCGCCGATGAACACCACCGCAATCAACTGGTAGCGGGCGATTTCCTCGGTCCAGGCGGCCGAGTCGTTGAACACATAGCGGGTGATGAACTGGTAGAACACCGTCAGCCCGAGCAGCCAGAAAAAGGCCAGTGCCAGCCAGGCCTCGGGTGTGGTGGTGGACAGGTCGAATTCCTCATCCTCGGTGTGGAATTCGCCGTCGTCGCTAATGATTTTGTCGTTCATGGGCACTCCGCAAACAGTCAATCGGGTCACAAGACGGGCCGCCAGGCCCGAAAGCAAGGCGGCCAGCGCGCATCGCTTATTTCAGCGCGGTGATGCGGTCGTAGTCCTGCTGGCGGTAGCCGTGGTCGGTCGGCTTGGTGTTTTTCAGCACCGCTTCGCGAAAGGCGTTCTTGTCCACCGTGATGACGTTGTTGCCCCTTTTCTTGAACTCCTCGGCCAGGCGGATTTCAGAAGCGATGATCTCGCGGCCGGTCTTTTCGGCGGCTTCCTGCATCACATCGGAAAAAATCTTTTTCTCGTCGGCCGACAGCTTGCTCCACAACTGGCCCGAGGTGATGGTCAGCAGCGAGTCAATGATGTGGCCGGTCAGCGAGATGTTCTTTTGCACCTCGAAAAACTTTTTCGCCTCGATGGTTGGCAGCGGGTTTTCCTGCGCATCGACGGTGCCGTTTTGCAGCGCCAGGTAGACCTCGGCAAAGGCAATCGGCGTGGCATTGGCGCCCAGCGCCTTGGGGAAGGCCAGGTAGGCCGGCGCGTCGGGCACGCGGATCTTCAGGCCCTTCATGTCCTCGGGCTTGGTCACCGGCTTGGCCGCGCTCGACGTGACATGGCGCGCGCCGTAATAATTCAGGGCGGTGATGTGGTTGCCGCTCTTGTCGTCATAGCCCTTGGCGAGTTCCTTGAACACATCGCTCTTGGCATAACTCAGCAGGTGCTCGGCGTCGCGAAAGATAAAGGGAAAGTAGGTGACAGCCAGCGGCTTGTAGGTGTTGCCGGCAAAGCTGGCGCCGCTCAGGATGATGTCCACCGAACCCAGCGTCAGGCCCTGGTTGATGTCGGCTTCCTTGCCCAGCGTGGACGCCGGGAACACCTGCACCTCGTACTTGCCGTTGGTGCGTTTCTTGATTTCGTCGCCGGCCCACACCGACCATTTGTGAAACGGCTCGGAGGTTTCATAGACATGCGCCCATTTCAGCTTGGTTTGCGCCGATGCAATGCCGGATATGCCAATTGCGCAGGCTAACAGGGCGCAGGACGCTATGGTTTTAATAGTATTTCGCTTTTCTGGACAGTTCATGATGTCTCCTCTATGGGTGGGTTGCTGGCTTGGCGGGGCGGGGCGGGCGATGCACATGCCAGTCGTGCACCGCTTGTGGGGTAGGGGCGCTATCGGGGCTTTTGCGCCTGCCGCCAGCTCACGCTGAAACGGGTGTGCGAGTTGTCCATGTGCTGGTGCATCGCCAGCCGTGCAGCGGCCGGGTCGTGGCTGCGGATGGCCAGCAGGATCGCGTCATGCTCGGCAATGGCGGCGCGCCAGGAATCCAGGGTTTCAAAATAGCCGGTCAGCCGCTCGAACAGCGGCCCGCGCCGCGAGTCCCAGAAGCGCTGGACGGTCTCGATCAGCACCACATTGCTGCAGGCTTCAACGATGGCGGTGTGAAAGTCGCGGTCGCCTGCCAGCGGCAGCACGTCCTGATCGGCGTCAAGTTGCATCCGGGCCAGCGCCTGGGTCATGGCCGCGATGTGCCCGGGCCTGGCCTCGGTGGCGGCGAGGGCGGCGGTTTCGCCTTCGACCACCCGGCGGGCACGAATCAGCTCCAGCGGCCCCCATTCGTCGGCCGGAATCTGCGGCTGGCGGGCGGCGGCATGGCTGGCCTGGCTGCTGCGGTCCAGCACATACACGCCCGAGCCGGTGCGCACCTCGACCCAGCCTTCGACTTCCAGCGCAATCAGCGCCTCGCGCACCGACGGCCGGCTCACGCCCAGTTGTTTGGCCAGGTCGCGCTCGGCCGGCAGGCGGCTGCCGACGGCCAGTTCACCTGCGCTGATCAGCGTGCGCAACTGCGCGGCAATCTGCCGGTACAGGCGCTGGGGTTCGACGGTTTGCAGGGACTTCATGCGACAAGGTGTAAAACCGAGAATTAAGGGTTAGCCAGAATGGGTCAAGTGGTAAGGCCAATTAATAATCCCATGAAACCGGTTTCTCCCCATCAGGCAAAACCCTGAGCCTGTGCTTTTTATCGATCAGGCACGCGGGCCTGCTGGTGAAAAACAGGGCGCGTGGCCGGTCTGTCGTTGAAAAACCCAAGGAAGCAAACATGAGACTCGAAGGAAAAACTGCACTCGTCACGGCGGCCGGCCAAGGCATTGGCAAAGCCAGTGTGCTGGCGATGGCTGCCGAAGGCGCCCAGGTCTGGGCGACCGATGTCAATGCCGCGCTGCTGGCCGGTTATGAGGGCGTAGCCAATGTCCGGACGGCGGTGCTCGATGTGCTCGACAAGCAGGCGATTCAAACGCTGGTCAACGACTTGCCGCCGCTCGATGTGCTGTTCAACTGCGCGGGATTCGTGCATGCCGGATCGATTTTGCAGGCCACCGATGCCGAATGGGACTTTGCCTTTCAGCTCAACGTGCGCGCGCAGTTCTGGATGATTCAGGCGGTGCTGCCCAAGATGCTGGCCAACCAGGGCGGCAGCATCGTCAACATGGCCAGCGTCTGCGGCTTCAAGGGCTTGCCAAACCGCTTTCTGTATGGCGCCTCCAAGGCTGCCGTCATCGGCCTGACCAAAAGCGTCGCCGCCGACTATGTGGGGCAGGGCGTGCGCTGCAATGCGGTCTGTCCCGGCACCGTCGATACGCCGTCGCTGCAGCAGCGCATCAACGTGTTTGACGACCCGGTCGAGGCACGCAAGGGATTTGTCGCCCGCCAGCCGATGGGCCGGCTGGCGCAGGCGCATGAAATTGCACCGCTGGTGGTGTTTCTGGCCAGTGACGAGTCGGCGTTTGTCACCGGCCAGGCCTACAACATCGACGGCGGCATGTCGATCTGACGCTCAATTGATTCACCCCAGTAAAAAAGGAAACCCATGAAACTCGTTCGTTATGGCCCACCCGGCCAGGAAAAACCCGGCCTCATCGATGCGTCTGGCCAGCTGCGCGACCTCAGCAGCGTGGTCGGCGACATCGGCCCCGAGCAGCTTGGCGATGCGGCGCTCGACGCGCTGCGCCGGCACGACGCCAGTGCGCTGGCGGCGGTCGACGGCTCGCCGCGCCTGGGCAGCCCGCTGACCGGCGTGCGCAAGTTCATCGCCATTGGCCTGAATTACGCCGACCATGCCGCTGAATCCGGCCTGCCGATTCCCGCCGAACCCATTGTTTTCATGAAAGCCACCAGCTGCATCCAGGGGCCAAATGATGCAGTCATGCTGCCCCGGGGCTCGGTCAAGACCGACTGGGAGGTCGAGCTGGGCGTGGTCATCGGCACCCGTGCGCGCTATGTGGACGAAGGCGAGGCACTGAACCACGTCGCTGGCTACTGCACCATCAACGACATCAGCGAGCGCGAATTCCAGATCGAGCGCGGCGGCACCTGGGACAAGGGCAAAGGCTGCGACACCTTCGGACCGCTTGGCCCCTGGCTGGTCACGCGCGACGAGGTTGCCGACCCGCAGAACCTGGGCATGTGGCTGGATGTCAACGGCCGGCGCATGCAAACCGGATCAACCCGGACGATGATTTTCAGCGTCGCCAAAATCGTCAGCTATGTCAGCCAGTTCATGACGCTGGAGCCCGGCGATGTGCTGACCACCGGCACGCCGCCCGGTGTCGGCATGGGCATGAAGCCGCCGGTTTACCTGAAGGCGGGCGACGAAATGGCACTGGGGATTGAAGGGCTGGGCGAGCAGCGGCAGGTGGTGGTCGCCTTCCTGCGCTAGGCGAAGGTTGCACGGAAAAGCGTAACGGCGCAACACCCTCAGAGCTTTTCGTATGCTCTTTTGCCATTGTGGCTTCCATTCCAATGGCACTGCCTTGAACGCCAGCCTCAGTCCTTGAGCGGCGTGGCTGCTGTGAAGTTGACCTGTGAGTAAAGCGCGGGGCCGGGTTCAAAAGATCATTTTTTTAGCCGCTGCTTGCTCACAGGGCTTGAGGCGCGGCCTGGTCATTTGCGCAGAAACAGACGCCGTCGGCTGCATGGGGTTAGGGGACGTTGCATGGTTGCGAAAGTTCAAGCGGCCACCAACCGCAGGAAGGTAATTTCCGAAGGCGAGCCAAACCGGTTCGGCGGTCCCCAGTAACCTGTCCCCCGACTGGTATAGACCCACAGCGTTTCCCACCGGTGCAGGCCCGCCGTGAACGGCTGCTGCAAGGGCACGAACAAATTCCACGGGTAAAACTGCCCGCCATGGGTATGCCCTGACAGCTGAAGGTCGAATCCGGCTTCAGCCGCAGCGGCAGCGCTGCGCGGCTGGTGCGCCAGCAGCACCCGCACCGCATCCGGCGGCGAGCCCGCCAGCGCCCGCACCGGGTCGCTGTGGTGGGCCGGGTCAAAATGCCCTGCGTTGAAATCGGTCACGCCGGCCAGCACCAGCGGCCTGGCCGCCACGCCGGCAACATTTAGGGCCTCCACGGCCGGAATCACCACATGCTCGTTGAGCAGCACCGTCAATCCCAGGCGCCGCAGTTCCTCGATCCAGGCAGATGCACCCGAATAGTATTCATGGTTGCCGGTCACGAAAAACGTGCCGTGGCGCGAACGCAGGTCCGCCAGCGGCGCCACGTGTTCTGACAGTTCAGACACCCGGCCATCGACCAGGTCGCCGGTCACCGCCACCAGATCGGCCTGCAGCGTGTTGACGCGCTCGACGATGCGGCGCACATAGTGCTGGCGGATGGTCGGCCCGACATGGATGTCGCTGATCTGCGCCACGGTAAAGCCGTGCCACGCTGGCGGCAAGCCGGAAATCGGCACATCGATCCGCACCACCGGCGCCGTGCGCCGGGCACTCAGCAATCCCAGCAACGCCGACAGCCCACCGAGCAAGGGAACGGCTTGCGCCGAAAGCGTTCGCCAGGGTGCCAGTTTCAGCCCGCCAGACAGCAGAAAATTCAGCATCCACAGCAGGCCCAGCGCCGCATCGCGCAGCAGCGTCAGCACCATCAGCGTGGAAAACAAACCCATGCACAGCAGGCCAGCCCAGCCCAGCCGGTTGGCCAGCGGCACATTGGCCAACCGGCGGGCCATCAGCCCCAGCGGAATCAGCATCGCCGAGAGCAGCAGCACAGCGCCCAGCCCAAGCTCGGCTGACGCGAATGGCGCCAAGTCCGGAATCAGGCGCAGGGCGACGTATCCATGAAGCACGGCGCTCATGGCGGCCAGGGTTAGAAAGTTCATCAAGTTCCGGGATAATGGCGATTTTTGTTTTCAACGTTTTCAGATGGGCGCAATCTGCATGCATTCAATGCCTGAGGCGACTCGGACGCCGGGTCATTTCTCCGCAGCGTTTCACACGCTAACAAATGCCGCTTCGCGCCGCCGGGAAGGCCGCGCTTCCTGCGCTACCCTCGGGTCTCCAGACAGCAGGGGCATCACCACCCCGTCGGTTTCTGCCTTTCTTCGTTCACCAAGCCCTGCCCGCCCATGACTGTCGCCACGCCCACCACCTTTGAAATCAAGAGCGCCAATTTACCGCTGGTCGCGCTGCTGCTCAAGTCCACGGACCTGAGGGCGCTGGCGCGCGAGATGACGCTGCGCTTCGGCGACATTCCCGATTTTTTCGACCAGGACGCGCTGGTCATCGACCTGTCGCCGCTGCAGGGCCGGGATGTGGCCGACATTGACTTTCCCGCGCTGCTGGACCTGCTGGCCAGCTATCGGCTGGTGCCCATTGCCGTCAAGGGCGGCAATTCGGTACAAATGGCCGCTGCCTTCAAGGCCGGCCTGGTACCCGGCAACGATGCACACCTGCTGACGCCCC
The DNA here is from genome assembly GCF_015752205.1 of Polaromonas sp. CG_9.7. GTDB lineage: Bacteria > Pseudomonadota > Gammaproteobacteria > Burkholderiales > Burkholderiaceae_C > Polaromonas. The sequence continues at coordinate 140,393 of NZ_JADOVG010000004.1, read as the reverse complement.
GGCCCGCGCCGGTGTCACCCGAACAGCCGCAAGAACCGCAACAGCAGGTACATGCGCCACCGCTGGGGGCGCTGGTCATCGACAAGCCGCTGCGTTCCGGCCAGCAGGTGTATGCGCGCGGACGCGACCTGGTCGTTCTGGCGATGGTCAATGCCGGGGCGGAAGTGATTGCCGACGGCCACATCCATGTGTATGCGCCGTTGCGCGGCCGGGCCATTGCCGGTGCGCGCGGCAATGGCGAAGCGCGTATCTTTGCCTTGAACCTGGAGGCTGAACTGCTGTCGATTGCCGGCATCTACCGCACCAGCGAGAACCCGCTGCCGCCCGAAGTCACCGGCCGCCCCACGCAGGTCCGGCTGGTGGATGGCCCGGACGGCGAAAAGCTGATCATGACGCCGATGCTGTGAAATTGAAGCATTCAAGGCTCACTCCGCATCAATGCGCCTATTAAACCTTACTGTCGAGCTGGATTTGATGCATGATGCTGCACTCACGGCCTGCCGACCTGACTGACTTACCTACCGTTTTCAAAAGGACTTTTTCGAATGGCAAAAATCATTGTGGTCACCTCCGGCAAGGGCGGCGTCGGCAAAACCACCACCAGTGCCAGCTTTTCATCCGGCTTGGCCCTGCGCGGGCACAAGACCGTCGTGATCGATTTTGACGTGGGCCTGCGCAACCTGGACCTCATCATGGGCTGCGAGCGCCGGGTGGTGTACGACCTGATCAACGTCATCCAGGGCGAAGCCACGCTCAACCAGGCGCTGATCAAGGACAAGCAGTGTCCTGAACTCTTCGTGCTGGCCGCCTCGCAAACCCGTGACAAGGATGCGCTGACGATGGAAGGCGTGAAAAAAATCCTTGACGACCTGGCGGCCATGGACTTTGAATACATCATTTGCGACTCGCCCGCCGGCATCGAAACCGGCGCGCTGATGGCGATGCATTTCGCCGACGAGGCGCTGGTGGTGACCAACCCCGAGGTCTCGTCGGTGCGCGACTCGGACCGCATCCTGGGCATGCTGTCGAGCAAGACGCAGCGCGCCATCGACGGCGGCGACCCGATCAAGGAACACCTGCTCATCACCCGCTACAACCCGAGCCGTGTCGACCAGGGGCAGATGCTGTCGCTCGAAGACATCCAGGACATCCTGCGCATCAAGCTGATCGGCGTGATTCCCGAATCCGAAACCGTGTTGCAGGCGTCCAACCAGGGCGTGCCGGCGGTCCACATGGAGGGCAGCGACGTGTCGGAAGCCTACAAGGACGTGATTGACCGCTTTCTGGGCGAAAACAAGCCGATGCGCTTCATCGATGCGCAAAAACCCGGATTCTTCAAACGCCTGTTTGGGGGAAAGTAAAAAGCCATGGCCTCATTTTTCTCCTTCCTTCTGGGTGAAAAGAAGAAAACGGCTAACGTTGCCAAAGAGCGGCTGCAGATCATCCTGTCGCATGAACGCTCGGGACGCACCAGCTACGAACCCGACTATTTGCCGGCCCTGCAGCGCGACCTGATTGCCGTGATCGCCAAATACATCAACATCAACCCGGACGACATCAAGCTCAACCTGGAGCGGCAAGACAATCTTGACGTGCTTGAAGTCAAGATCGAGTTGCCCGACAAGTAATTGCTGCTTTTCTCGTTACCCGTTCGAGACATGCACGGTAACGGGTTCTTTTTGGGGAAAACTCCGGTTGCTTGTGGCAACCGGACCCCGTCAAAGGCAACATGCTCAGCCTTTCGAACTGTTCAGGTGCGCCCTGATACGGTTTCGCAAGGCATGGCTACCGGCGCGCTGTAACCGGACTCAAAAAAACATCACGCCTGGCGGCTAATGGCCGCCCGAAGTGCCACCGCTTTTCCCCTGCCGTGACTGCGAATGGTTGCCACTGCCAATATGCGCCACGCGGTCGCTCCGGCTTTCCGCGGTTCGCCGGCCTTCGTTCTTTTGCGTGGGCTCCTGGTCGCCCACCTTGTTGGTGTCGTTTTCAACCTTGCCGCCGTGTCCCTGGCCAGTTTCCTCGTCTTGTGCGGGTGGGTTGTCAGTCTGGGTCGGTTTTTTGGACATACGCATCCTTCTGGAGTGTGAAGAAAATCGGAATTTTTAAATCCCTTCGCGGTTCGCCCGGCTTGCCATCCCTTCCCGAAAGTTCTCCCCGCGCCCATAAAGCACAGGAAAAATGTCTGTGAAACGTTGACACCGGCCGATGGTGTCATTCTGCGCGCCCGGCACCAGCGTGCGGTGTCAGACAACGACGCCATCCACGGCGAAAGGGCGGGCAAGGGAAATATGGCGTTGTTCCGGATTTTTTAAGCTGCTATATTTTTAGTAGCATAAAACGCTTGGCAGATAAGCGGAAATGACACATTCGTCATCACTGAAATTTTGCCCTCAGCCATTGGCCTGCAGCGCAAAACAGGCGGACCATGGCTGGCCAGCCAATCCCGCAGTTTTTCCGAGTTACTGCCCTTTTGCTAAGCTGGCTTGAATGAATGATTTTCTTAACTGGTTTCAAACCACCGGTATTTTTTCCTTGTCCCTTGCCAGCCTGTCACTGGCCATTGCCGCCACGCTGATTTCCTACCTGCTGATGCGCATGGCCTTGCGTTTTTCCGTGGGGCGCATGCGCAAGATTGCAGCGCACACCACCAACCGTGTCGATGACACGGTGGTCGAAGTGCTGAGCAGCACCAACCGCTGGCTGATGCTGCTGGCTGCACTGCTCATCGGCTTGGGCATGCTCGATATGAACGACCGCTGGAATTCACGTGTCGGGCAGTTGTGGTTTGTCGCCGTTGCCCTGCAACTTGGGCTGTGGCTCACGCGGGCCATCACCATCGGCCTGCGCCGCTACCAGGACCGCCACACGCCCTCCGGCATGACGCAGGCAGGTGCCTCGGCCACGCTGATGTCGTGGGCGCTGCGCACCGTGCTGTGGGCGGTGGTGCTGCTGGCCGTGCTGTCCAATGTCGGGGTTAACATCACCGCCTTTGTCGCCAGCCTGGGCGTGGGTGGCATCGCGGTGGCGCTGGCGGTGCAGAACATCCTGGGCGATTTGTTCGCCTCGCTGTCGATTGCAGTGGACAAGCCATTCGAGGTCGGCGACTTCATCGGCATCGACAGCTTTGTCGGCACGGTGCAGTTCATCGGCCTCAAGACAACGCGCATCCGCAGCCTGAACGGCGAGCAGATCATCATCAGCAACACCGACCTGCTCAAGCAGGTGGTGAAGAATTACAAGCGCATGGAAGAGCGCCGCATCGTCTTCAAGTTTGGCGTGACCTACAGCACCACGCCGGAGCAGGCCGAGGCGATTCCGGAACTTGTCAAGCGGCTGGTCGAAGCCATCGACACGCTGCGTTTTGACCGCGCGCACCTCTTGGGTTTTGGCGACAGCTCGCTCGATTACGAAGTGGTTTATATCGTCAAGGAGCCAAGCTACAACGCCTACATGGACGCCCAGCAGACGCTGAACCTGCAACTAATGCGCGAGCTGGCCGCACTGGGCGTCGATTTCGCCTTCCCGACGCGCACGGTGTACCTGGTGCCGGGAAGCGAGGCCGCTGTGTTGGCGGATGCGCCTGCAAGCGCTGTTGAGAATGCAAACAGAGGCGCTTGGCGTGCGCCGACCGGGCCGACGCTCAACGCCTAATCAGCTTGGCCTGGCAAGGCGGCCATCCGGGCAATCGCTTCAGCCACGCAGCACACTGAACTTACGAAACAACTCGGCTGGCAAGGGTGCCTGAAGCCGCCAAGTGATGGAAATGGGCCGGTCGCCTTCATGCGAAACCAGGTGAACCGGCCCGACCGCAACATAAGCTGCATCGCGATGCTCCCGGACAAAAAGCTGAAACGACCAGCCATTGCCAGGACTCTGAACATAGCGGCGCCCCGTCATGTTGTCCGGTCCCGCTCTGTTTTGCGTTTGCCAGTGGAACAATTCCGGACTGATCGCATAATCATTAAACTGGACGTTTTCAGCAAACCCTTCGCGCTTGTCCAGCGTGACAAACAACAGCTCAATCCTGCAATCTTCCAAAACCAGGCAGCCGCCGTCCGATAGAGGCCGCACCGATGCATTGGCATGCCCGACGGCGGCCAAAAGCTCCGTCCTCGTGTAGCGTCCATGCAAAATCAGGGTCCAGGCATCTGGCGTACCCGGCAGATGAACGGGCGCCAGTGAACTGCGCTCTCTGAGCAATTCGCAAATCTCGCGAAGCTCCGCCAGCACCACCGGGTTGCTGCCGATTAACGCCAAAAATGCCTTGGGCGTCACCAACTCGCTGCGCGACGGCAGCAACTGATGCGCGAGCATCTGAACGCGGCGCCCATTGGCAGGTTTGCCGTCAAAGGCATCAAGCCAGGCGCCCAACAGCAAGGGATCGTCAGCATGCAAAATGCTGAAAATTCGCCTTGCGATATCCGGCTCGCGTTCTCCCACGGCGCGGGTTTCAAGCCCTGCGCGCCGCTTCAGGCTGGTCCAGGAGCGCGCCTGGCTGCCGCTGGTGTAGATCTCGGACAGGTCCAACTGGCAGTCCAGCAAAAATTCGCGCAGCGACACGGACCGGCCGTTTTGAAGCGAAGCCCAGGCCGTCAACTCGCTGCACAAGCGGGCAGCATTCAGGTTCAGCGATTGCTTCAAATTTTCCAGCACCCGATGACGCGCCACGCGATCAAACTGGATATGAACACCAGCGGGCAAGGTGCCAAAGCCGTTGGCCACTGCGTTCTGGATGTGGCGCCGAGACATGCCAGTGAGGGCGCGCAGCAGCACATCAAAGCGGAAACTGGCGTTGTGCACCCCCACAAAATCAAGCACCAGGCAGGCTTCCTTGCCGCTCGCCAAGCGCAGGCCACGGCCGATTTGTTGCTGAAAAATAACCGGACTCTGCGTCGGGCGCAGCAGAAAGACTGCATTGGCTTCGGGTATGTCGATGCCTTCGTTGAACACATCACAGCTGCAAATAATCTTGATTTCACCGCTACGCAGCCGGTGCACGGCAGCCGCCCGCTCTGCCTGTGAATCAGCACCCGACAAGGCGACGGCCGGCAAACCGGAACGGCAGAAATACGCCGCCATGAGCCTGGCATGGGCAACGCTGACGCAAAACGCCAGGCCCTTCAATGCATCCAGGTCTGACACATACGTGGAAACGGCGTTCACCACAGTTCGAGCGCGAATATCGTTGCCGGTCACGAGGTTCGACAACTGCGCAACTTCCGAACCACGGCCCCATTCGACCGCGCTCAGGTCCGTGTCATCGGCGCTTGCGTAGTATTCAAACGGGGCCAGCAGTTGTTGATCGAGCGCATCCCACAGCCGCAGCGAAACGGCAGGCGAGCCGTCCGGCCGGGAATCGAAATAGGGGCTGAGGCTTTGTCCGTCTGAGCGTTCCGGGGTTGCCGTCAAGCCCAGCAAATAGTGCGGCCGCACGGCGCGCATGAATTGATCGAAGGTGGCTGCGGGCAAATGGTGTGCCTCGTCAACAATGACCACGCGCCAGAAGTCTGCGCCCAACTGCCCCACCAGGCGGCGGCCGTGAATGGTGTTGATCGTGGCGAACAAATGCCCGTATTGCTCTGGCGTGTTGTTGCCATCGAGCAACTCGCCAAAAGCCGGATCACGAAGCACTTGCCGAAAGGTGGAAAGCGCTTGCGCGAGGATTTGAGATTGATGCGCAATGAACAAAAGCCTGGGCGCCGTACCTTCTTCATTTTTCAGGCGGAGATAGTCAAAAGCCGCGACCACGGTTTTCCCAGTTCCTGTCGCGGCCACCACCAGGTTCCGGCGTCGCCCAAGCCGGCGTTCAGCGGCCAGCCGGTCCAGCATTTCCTGCTGATAGGACTTGGGCTGCAGGTCAAACCAGGTTTGAATCGCGACGACATTGCCGTTGGCGCTGGCAGCGCCTTGCTTATTTCCATGTCCACGCTCATTGGCCAGTGCACGCGTCAGGGCTTCTCTGTGTTGCGCATCGTGGGGATCGTAGGGCTGGAACTCCCGGTCATTCCAGAGCGTTTCGAAGTTTGCGACAGCTGCCGAAAACAGCGACGACCCGCTGGCTTGTGCAAATTTCACGGTCTATTCGATACCGCCAATCAATGCCGATTCAGACAGGTTGGCGCTGCCGACAAAGGCCGTTCCAAAGTGAGTTTTCCGGTGAAAAATCCACGCTTTGGCATGCAGCCTCGTTCGGCGACCATCGAGCGAAATACGCAATTCGACACCCGGCAGTTTTGCAAATGCATCGACCGCACGCACTTCGGTGGCGCCGATGTAGGTGGTGGTGAGAATCCTGAATTTCGTCCTGGGCTGACCGTTGGCATCGAGCGCCGTCACCTGCGTCAGCACATCGAGCAATTTGCGCACGCCGCTCCAGGTGATAAAGCTGACCAAGATATCCACGCGGTCCACGTTGCGCAGTTCCGCGCGCAGTTCGTTGAGCAAGGACGGATCAGCCCTGGCTGAAGTGAACAGCCAGGGATGGCGCAATCCGGTGGCCGGGAAGGCAATTTCTGCGTTCGGTGCATGAACCGACTTCAGCAGCTGCGGAGGCATCGCCAGCGGGCGCTCGCCATTGTTCTGTGAACGCAAGGTCATCAGGAGATGGCTGATCAGTTCGATTTCAGCTTTCGCTTTTTCGCTGGCCTCGGTCTGAGCGGAGCCTGCCGCATCCAGCAACTCAGGAAGCCGATGAATCAATTCAGCAATGAACTGCTCTCGCCGCTGGTGCGATGTTGGCGCTTCCATCAAGGCCTGGTGTTGATCGGAAAGACGGGTCAGCTCGCCCATCTCGTCCGCATACACGAGTCGGTCATACAAGCCCGATGGAAGATTCATGGCTACCTTTTTGTCATCCACAACGCAGCGCGCAAGCGCACAAAACGGTCATCCAGACCGATTTATGTCAGCAGCACCATGCACCCATCGCCTTGCAAAAATTCACGCTGGCGCCAGCACCGCCAAACGCCGCGCCCGCACCGCCGCCGCCAGCGTCTCCAGCACCGGCACGGTCTGCGCAAAACTGATGCAGGCATCCGTCACCGACACGCCGTGCTTCAGGGGTTGGCCAGCGACGATGTCCTGCCGGCCTTCGTTCAGGTGGCTTTCGATCATCAGGCCCATGATGCGGTGGTCGCCCGCCGCCACCTGGCCGGCCACGTCGGCGGCGACCTCGATCTGCCGCTGGTGCTGCTTGCTGCTGTTGGCGTGCGACACGTCGATCATCACCTGCTCGCGCAGGCCGGCGGCCAAAAGCTGCGCGCAGGTCGCATCGACATCGGCTTTGGCGTAGTTGGTCTGCTTGCCGCCGCGCAAAATCACATGGCAATCGTCGTTGCCACGGGTTTCAAAAATCGCCGCCTGGCCCATCTTGGTCATTCCCATGAAAGCGTGCGGCGCTTGCGCGGCCTGGATGGCGTCGGCTGCAACTTTGACGCCGCCGTCGGTGCCGTTCTTGAAACCGACCGGGCACGACAGGCCGCTGGCGAGCTGGCGGTGGCTCTGGCTTTCGGTGGTGCGCGCGCCAATCGCGCCCCAGCTCACCAAGTCGCTGATGAACTGCGGGCTCAGCAAATCGAGAAATTCTGTGCCGACCGGCAGGCCCAGCGCCAGCACGTCGAGCAGCAGCTGGCGCGCCATTTCCAGCCCTTCGTTGATGGCAAAGCTGCCGTCCAGGTGCGGGTCGTTGATGTAGCCCTTCCAGCCGACGGTGGTGCGCGGCTTTTCAAAATACACGCGCATCACGATCAGCAAATCGTCCTGCAGTGCATCGGCTTGGGCTTTGAGCTGGCGGGCGTAGTCCATGGCTTGCGCGTGGTCATGGATGGAACACGGCCCGACCACCACCACCAACCGGTCATCGGCGCCGTGCAGCACGCGCGAAATCGCAGCGCGGCTGGTGGCCACCAGCGCCTGTGCGCTGTCGGGGGCCGGCAGCCATTCCTGCAGCAGCGCCGGCGTGATCAGCGGACGCACCGCGCCGATGCGCAGGTCGTCGATGCGGGTGGTGTCGTGGGTGGAAAGTGGCGTAGCGGGGCGGACACGATTGTTCATAAGCTGGATTTTTGGTGTTTATGGGCTCTAGCGCACGTCAGGAGAGCGCTGATAGCTATTTATTTAATAGCAAATAGAAAAATTCACGCTTGGGCGTGCCTGGCCATGAAATTGCCGACTGCCGCTTTGGCGCAACGCTGCAAGGCCATCAGCAAGGCGTTGTCGGGTTGCGCCACGCCGTGGCGGGTACGCAAATCGTGGTGGATCTGGCCCAGCAGGCCGGCGGCCATTTCCGCATCGGCCAAGGCCCGGTGCGCCTGGCCGGTGCGCGGCAAACGGTGGTAATCGACCAGCGATCCGAGCTTGTGATTCGGTGCCAGCGGGTAGAGCCGGCGCGACAGCAACAGGGTGCAAATAAAGGGTTGCGGTGCATCCAGCCCGGCCTGGGCCAGTTCGGCCTGCCAGAACTTGCGGTCAAACGCAGCATTGTGCGCCACCAGCGGCACCGCGCCAACAAACCGGCTGGCGTCCCGCATGACCTGCCCGGCATCTGGGGCGCTGGTCACCATGGCGTTGGTGATGCCGGTCAACTGCGTGATGAAGGATGGAATGCGGACGCCCGCATTCATCAGGCTCTGGAAACGGTCAACCACCTGGCCGCCTTCGAGCAGCACAATGGCGACCTCGGTGGCGCGGTCGCCGCAGCCGGGCGAAATGCCGGTGGTTTCAAAGTCGATGACAGCAGTAAGGGTCATGGGAAACAGATCATAAAACGCGTGACGTCAGGGCTGATCAAGGCTTGCCTTGTCGCATGCTCCAGAAAACCTGAAGCATCGCCAGGCCCGGAGGCGTGAACGGTGAAAAATTCAATTCACTGTTCAATTGGCTCCACTGCGCGGTCGAGAGCGCCAGATGTTCCGACCGCGTCGTCAAGGCAGAACCCATGGCCCAGTCGCTGAAGGTCCGCTTTTGAATTGGTAGGTTCATGAACTCAAGCACATCGGTGTGCTGGCGACTGCCAAGGATGCGTTGGTACACCCGCTGCACGGCATCTTCAGGGCCTTCGAAGCATTGCATGAAATTATCGCCACTTTGGAGCAGTACGCCCGTGATCGCATTCTGGCGATTGAAATTCCTCGCATCTACAAGCAGCGCCTCCAGATCACCGGAGTTCATTGGACTCACAGCAGTGCTGGTGTAAACAATGGAACGAAGTGGTGACATGTTGGACTTTCCTGATTCGAGGTCGCGAGCTAAATACAGCTTTCAATAATTCACAGATTCAATTTTTGGCACCAAATCCGTTTGACTGGTATCTCAACAGACAACACATCAGTATTTTTAGCTATTTAAATAATAGCTACTAACGCTTACCCAGTGTGCGCTAGAGGCGTATTTTGTTATAAAGAATGCAACTATGCAGATCACTTTTCAGATTGAAGTGCAGTGACATTACCCTCTGTCATCCCGGGCCTGACCCGGAAACCATGAATTTTTCCAACACGGTCATGGATTGCGGATCCCCAGATCGAGTCCGGGGCACAGGCTCAGATCGCAATGACAGAAAACAATACGAAAAGCATGGAGAAAGCTGAACAGTTGCCAAAAATTTGCTTGCCGGCCAGAACGCATGCGCCTTGGCGCTTACCTTGAGCAGCAAGCCCTTGCTCACACCTGAAAAAACATCAAATATCGATATTCCCGGCGCGCAGCGCGTTTTGTTCGATGAACTCGCGGCGCGGCTCGACCTCGTCGCCCATCAGCATGGTGAACACGCGGTCGGCTTCGATGGCGTCGTCGATCTGCACCTTGAGCAGGCGGCGCACTTTCGGGTCAAGCGTGGTTTCCCAAAGCTGCGAGGGGTTCATTTCACCCAGGCCTTTGTAGCGCTGGCGTGAGCTGCCGTTTTCAGCCTGGCCGATCAGCCAGCGCATGGCCTGGCGAAAGTCAGTGATCTTTTCTTCCTTGCGCCGGTCGCCTTCACCGCGCATGACCTTGGCACCACTGCCGATCAGGCCACGGAACGCAGAAGCCGCTTCGGCCAGGGTGGCGTAGTCGGCACCGATCACGAAGTCCTGCGTCAGCACGCTGCTTTTGACATTGCCATGGTGGCGACGGCTGATACGCAAAATCGGCTTGTCGCTGCGTTCGTCGAACTCGCCCGCAACGTCGGCGGGAGCACCGGTTGTGTTCAGTTCCCGCAGTTTGGCTTGCAGTGCAACAGCGGACGCTTCGGCGTCAAGCACCGTGTCGAGGTTGATTGACACGCCATCGGCAACGGCGCGCAGCGCTTCGGCATCCATGAAACCGCTCAGGCGGTTGATGACCGACTCGGCACGCTGGTGCTTGCGTGCCAGTTCAGCCAGCGCTTCGCCGGTCAACACGGCGTTTTCATCGACGCTGGTTTGAACCGCTGCGTCCCTGAGCGCAATTCGCAGCAAGAAGCCGTCGAGTGCAGCGGTGTCTTTCAGGTACTGCTCTTCCTTGCCGGCCTTGACTTTGTACAGCGGCGGCTGGGCAATGTAGATGTGGCCGCGCTCGATCAGCTCGGGCATCTGGCGGTAGAAAAAGGTGAGCAGCAGGGTGCGGATGTGCGCGCCGTCCACGTCGGCATCGGTCATGATGATGATGCGGTGGTAACGCAGCTTGGCCACGTTGAAGTCGTCGGTGCCGGGTGTGCCGCCCACGCCGCCGCCCTTGCCGATGCCGGTGCCCAGGGCAGTGATCAAAATCAGGATTTCGTTGCTGGTCAGCAGCTTTTCATAGCGCGCTTTTTCAACATTCAGAATCTTGCCCTTGAGCGGCAAAATCGCCTGAAATTTCCGGTCGCGTCCCTGCTTGGCCGAGCCGCCCGCGGAGTCGCCCTCGACCAGGTAGATTTCACACATCGCCGGGTCTTTTTCCTGGCAGTCGGCCAGCTTGCCGGGCAGGCCCATGCCGTCGAGTACGCCCTTGCGCCGCGTCATGTCGCGCGCCTTGCGGGCGGCTTCACGGGCGCGGGCCGCTTCGATGATCTTGCCGACGATGATCTTGGCGTCGTTCGGCCGCTCCTGCAGGTAGTCGTGCAGCAGCTTGCTGACAATGTCTTCGACCGGGCCGCGCACTTCGCTGGACACCAGCTTGTCCTTGGTCTGGCTACTGAATTTTGGCTCGGGCACCTTGACCGAGAGCACGCAACACAGGCCTTCACGCATGTCGTCGCCGGTGACCTCGACCTTCGCTTTTTTCGCCAGCTCGCTGTCGTCAATGTATTTGTTGATGACGCGCGTCATCGCCGCGCGCAGGCCGGTCAGGTGGGTGCCACCGTCACGCTGCGGAATGTTGTTGGTGAAACACAGCACCTGCTCGCTGTAGCCGCTGTTCCACTGCATCGCCACTTCGACGCCGATATTCGTGCCCTGGTCGCTCTGGCGGTCGCCCATGGCGGCAAACACGTTCGGGTGCAGGATGGTCTTGCCCTTGTTGATGAAGGCGACAAAACCCTTGACGCCGCCGGTGCCAGAGAAGTCGTCTTCCTTGCCGGTGCGCTCGTCCTTGAGGCGAATGCGCACGCCGTTGTTCAAAAAGCTCAGTTCGCGCAGGCGCTTGCTCAGGATTTCGTAATGGAAATCACTGTTTTCCCTGAAGATGTCGGTGTCCGGCAAAAAGTGGACTTCGGTGCCGCGCTTGTCGGTCGGCCCCATCACCTTCATCGGGGACACCTCGATGCCGTTGACCGATTCCAGGATGCGGTTTTGCACAAAGCCCCTGGAGAACTCCATGACATGCACCTTGCCGTCGCGGCGAATCGTCAGCCGCAGCATTTTCGACAGCGCGTTCACGCAGCTGACACCCACGCCGTGCAGGCCGCCCGACACCTTGTAACTGTTCTGGTTAAATTTGCCGCCGGCGTGCAGTTCGGTCAGCGAAATCTCGGCCGCCGAACGCTTGGGCTCATGCTTGTCGTCCATCTTGATGCCGGTCGGAATGCCCCGGCCGTTGTCCACCACGCTGACCGAGTTGTCGGTGTGGATGGTCACCAAAATGTCATCGCAATGGCCGGCCAGCGACTCGTCGATCGAGTTGTCCACCACCTCGAACACCAGGTGGTGCAGGCCGGTGCCGTCCGAGGTGTCGCCAATGTACATGCCGGGCCGCTTGCGCACGGCTTCCAGGCCTTCGAGGATCTGGATGGAGCCTTCGCCATAGGCTTCGGACGCGCCGGCCTGGTTGGTGTCGATCTTGGGCTGGAAATTGGAGCTTCCTTCGCCCGCCAATCCGTCCGAGACGTGGACTTGATCGGCTTCGTTCAGTTTGTTTTCTTCAGTCATGGCCAGCTGTTCCCAATTTCTTCAATCTCTTGAATGACCAAACCCGCGAAGCGTCGCGGGTCTGTCTTACGTTTCAGGCGTATTGCGCTTCCGATTGCCTCAAATGCGCATCGGCATCACGACGTATTTAAAGGCGGTATTGTCCGGAATGGTGAGCAGGGCCGAACTGTTGGAGTCGGACAGTTCGATTTTCACCATGTCCTGACTCATGTTGTTCAGGGCGTCAATCAGGTAGGTCACGTTGAAGCCGATCTCGATCGAGTCACCGCCGTAGTCAATGTCAAGTTCATCAATGGCTTCTTCCTGCTCGGCATTGTTCGAGGCCACGCGCAATGTGCCAGGCTCGATGTTCAGCCGCACGCCCTTGAATTTTTCACTGGTCAGAATAGCGGTGCGTTGCAGGCTGGCCAGCAGAGGCGCGCGGCCCAGTGTGATGATGTTCTTGTGGTTTTTCGGAATGACGCGGTTGTAGTCGGGAAACTTGCCTTCGACCAGCTTGGTGACAAATTCCATGCCTTCAAAGCTGAACTTGGCCTGGTTGCCAGCAAACTGCATTTCGATCGCGCCTTCCTTGTCGCTGAGCAGACGCTGCATTTCCAGCACCGTCTTGCGCGGCAGGATCACTTCCTGCTTGGGCACTTCGACGTCGAGCGTCGCCGACGAAAACGCCAGCCGGTGGCCATCGGTGGCAACCAGGCTCAGCTGCTTGCCTTCGGCAACAAACAAGATGCCGTTGAGGTAATAGCGGATGTCGTGCACCGCCATGGCAAACGACACCTGGTTCAGCAATTCCTTGAGCACCTTTTGTGGCACCGAGAACACCGGGCCGAAGCTGGCCGCTTCCTGCACCAGCGGAAAGTCCTCGGCGGGCAGGGTTTGCAACGTGAAGCGGCTTTTCCCGCCTTTGAGAATCAGCTTGTTCTGGCTGGATTCGAGCGACACCGTCTGGTCGTTCGGCATGGACCGCAGTACATCGATCAGCTTGCGGGCGCCCACCGTGGTGGTGAAGTCACCGTCATCCCCGCCAAGCTCGGCCGTCGTGCGAATCTGGATTTCCAGGTCGCTGGTGGTCAGCTGCAACTGCGCACCCGTCTTGCGGATCAGCACATTGGCCAGAATGGGCAAGGTATGCCTGCGCTCCACGATTCCGGCAACCGATTGCAGGACGCCTAAAAACTTGTCTTGGGTGGCTTTCAGAACGATCATGTTTTCCTCTGTCTTATCTCTTTAATTCTTTAATTCAAATTAGTAGCAGTAGTAAAGGAGGCGCTTTTCTGTGGACAGCACCATTATTCCCTTTCCGATCAATCACTTGGCAGTTGTTTAACCATGTGCTGCCACACCCTGCGAAGGGTATGTCCAACATGAACAACTTCTGATTGTCATCTGCTCCTGTGGATAAGTGGTGACTTGTTCAAAACTTGTCCACAGCTTTTAAAAGTGTCTGGTTTTCAGCCCTTGAGTGTTTGCTCCAGCACATGGAGCTGCTGGTTGAGTTCGGTCATCAGCTGCCGTTCGGCCGCCATTTTTCGTACAGCATGCAATACCGTCGTGTGGTCACGCCCGCCAAACAGCTCGCCGATTTCAGGCAGGCTCTTTTGCGTCAACTCCTTGGCAAGATACATGGCGATCTGGCGCGGCCGGGCAATGCTGGCCGGCCGTTTCTTGGAATACATGTCGGCGACCTTGATCTTGTAGTAGTCGGCCACCGTTTTCTGGATGTTCTCAACCGAAATCTGCCGGTTCTGAATCGACAACAGGTCGCGCAATGCCTCGCGTGCCAACTGGATGGAAATTTCCTTGTGGTTGAAGCGCGAGTACGCCAAGATCTTGCGCAATGCGCCTTCGAGTTCCCTCACATTGGAGCGGACATTCTTGGCAACGAAAAACGCCACTTCCTCGGGCATCACCGCGCCCTCGACATCCGCCTTGCGGATCAGGATGGCAACGCGCATTTCCAGCTCGGGCGGCTCGATCGCCACCGTCAAGCCGGAGTCAAAGCGTGACACCAGTCGTTCGTGGATGTCGGTCAGCCCCTTGGGGTAGGTGTCGCTGGTCATCACGATGTGCGATTTTTTCGTCAGCAAGGCTTCAAACGCATTGAAAAACTCTTCCTGCGTGCGGTCCTTGTTGGCCAAAAACTGCACATCGTCGATCAGCAGCAGGTCCAGCGAGTGGTAACGTTCCTTGAATTCGTCAAACGTCTTGCGCTGGTAAGCCTTGACCACATCCGAGACAAACTGCTCGGCATGGATATACAGCACTTTCGCGGCCGGATTGTCAGCAATCAGCTTGTTGCCGATCGCATGCATCAAGTGGGTTTTCCCCAAGCCGACGCCGCCATAAATAAACAACGGGTTGTAGAGCTGGCCCAAACTGCTGGCAACATGCAGCGCTGCAGCCCGGCCCATGCGGTTGGCCGTGCCTTCGATCAGCGTGTCGAACGTCAGTGCGGAATTGAGTCTGTTTTTGAAGGCTGAACCCGCATCTTCTGCCGTTGCGACCGTTGGGGCCTGTTCGGCGATGCCTGCGACAGCATCGAATTTTCGAATCAGCGGCTCTGACTTCGTGGGCGCATCCCGAGGTGCGAGAGTCAACTCTATCGGAATTCGCTGGCCAGAAAACTGTTCGAGCAGCGCCGCAATACGCGCCGCGTATTGCGCCCGCACCCAGTCGAGTTTGAAGCGATTGCCAACTTGGACAGTCGCCTTGGACAAGTCGGCTTCAACCACCACGACGAGAGGCTTTATCCAGGTGTTGAACTGCTGTTCAGGCAACTCCTGGGCCAGATGATCAATGCAGATTTGCCACAAGTCATCGGTTTGATCCGAAACAGAAGCTTTGCTCATGACAATTTATGTCCTGCAAGCCAAAGCAAAGCAGCAGCCCGCTGCTTGTGGATATTGTTAATTTTGAGCACCCGCAATTGTAGTCGGGGTGGCCAGTTATCCACAAATCAGGGATTTCCCAAACCTGTCGGACAACTTAAACATCGTCCTGCGGTGTTTTTTTGTTTATTAGCCAACCGGCATAAGGTCTGCACTCCACAGATGCGGGCCAAACGCTGGGGATAACTTTTTAGCAAGTGATGACTTATCCACAGGCTTCTGGAAAAACGTAAAGTTGTTCATATTCCGCCGACTACTTTCATAGCGTTTTGCTATGTGGTTAAACAAACGCCAAGCCTTTGATATAAAACACAAAAATCGGGCTGTCCACAGAAAAGCGCGCCCCTTACTACTGCTACTAATTTGAATTAAAGAATTAAAGAATTAAAGAATTAAAGAATTAAAGATGAAGACAGCGGCAGCAACTCCAGCGAAGCAGATGACCGGTTTGAGGCCTTGCCCTCGTTTCAGGGCTTGAATCGGTTCCCTGTCGGCCTGGATTTCGGTCTGTACCAGCAGTCTGTCAATTTCCCCGGTTGCCACCGCCAAGAAATCTGTGATAATCACGGGTTTTCCCGATTCGTAGCGGCTTGATGTTGCCTGCGCAGCTTTGTGTGTGACTTCGTATCGAATTCACCTGTCAGGGTGAAGCAGATGTGACGCCGGTTGTTGAGACTTGCCAGATTGGTCGTGGTTTCGTACAGCCACCAAGATCATTCGAATCGCCAAATGAAGCTTTACAGCTGACAGCCCAGTAACAAGCCCGTGAGGGCCACCAGGATTTATCATGAAACGCACCTACCAACCTTCCAAAGTCAAACGCGCCCGTACCCACGGTTTCCTGACCCGCATGAAAACACGCGGTGGCCGTGCCGTGATCGCTGCGCGTCGCGCCAAAGGCCGTAAACGTCTGGCTGTTTAATCTGATTTTTCTGCAGGCAATCTCATTTTTTTGCGCTTCAACTGATGCTGGGTGCCAGTGCTTCGGCTTAAAACGCGGGCACAGTTTCAGGCCGTTTTAGCTGGAACCATCATTGCAAAAACACCACACTTTGCTCTGCACCGGAATCGGCTCGATGCCAGGATTGCGCTATTGCCGACGGTCGAACCGGCCAAGATCGACAGATTGTTTCACCCACAGGACACGTGGATCGGTGCGATGGTTCCAAAACGCTGGGCCAAACGGGCTGTGACCCGAAATGCCATCAAAAGACAAATTTACGCGGTGAGTGCCGATTTTTCCCAGATGTATCCCCAGGCTGCGTTTGTGGTTCGCTTGCGCAGCGGTTTTGCACGAACGGAATTTGTCAGTGCTGTTTCAGATCAGCTCAGGGAAGCGGTTCGTCGTGAAATTCAAACCCTGATGCAAGCTGGAGCCAAGGCCGCATGAGCCGCATTTTGACCACCTTGGTATGCCTTCCGCAAAAAACCTTGATGGGTCTGGTTATGGCTTACCGCTTGCTGATCAGCCCTTCGCTGGGTTCAAACTGCCGTTTTGAGCCGAGTTGCTCAGCTTATTCTCTGCAGGCATTGCGCCAGCATGGTGCAGCGACGGGCAGTTACCTGACATTGCGCCGCCTGGCGCGCTGTCATCCCTGGTGCGATGGGGGACATGATCCGGTGCCGCCGCCACAATCCGCCTCTTTTTTCAGCCGCCTGTTTACGCCTGCGGCTTCCATTCCTTCTAAAAAGACGCCGTCATGAACGACATCCGCCGCACCATCTTGTGGGTGATTTTTGGTTTTTCCATGGTTTTATTGTGGGATCAGTGGCAGGTCTCTCATGGCAACAAAGCCACTTTTTTCCCCTCGAGTACCCAGACGGCCAAAGCGCCCGTTGCCGCTGCACCAGCGTCTGCAGGCAGCGCTGCCGTGCCGACTCCCGCAGCCAGCGTCGCGTCCGGTTCTCCGGCAGCGGTACCTTCAGGCGCGCCATCGGTTGCACCGTCTGCTGCCAGGGAACGCCTGGTCGTCAATACCGATGTACTCTCCCTGACGTTCGACAGCGAGGGTGGGACACTGGTTCACTCGGCTTTCGTCAAGTACAAGGACATGGTCAACAAGGACAAGGGATTTGTGCTTCTTGATGAAAGCGCCAACCGCGTCTATGTGGCGCAAACCGGCTTGATTGCCGGCGCCAGTGGTGGTACTTTCCCCACCCACAAGACATCAATGACCTTGTTGCCAGGCGAGCGCACATTCAAGGATGGACAAAACGAATTGCAGGTGCAATTTGAATCAGCCGACCTGGGCGGTGTGAAACTGCTCAAGACCTACACCATCAAGCGCGGCGCCTATGACCTGGCGGTGCGCCATGAAGTTATCAACACCGGCAGCACGCCAGTGGCTCCGCAGCTTTACCTGCAACTCGTGCGCGACGGAAACAAGCCGCCCGGCGAATCGTCGTTTTATTCAACTTTCACTGGCCCGGCAATTTACACCGAAGCCCAGAAGTACCAGAAAGTTGAATTCAAGAAAATCGAAGACAACTCGGTGGATGTAGAAAAACAGGCGACAAACGGCTACGTGGCCATGGTGCAGCATTATTTTGCATCGGCCTGGATACTGCCCGACGGCCTGAAACGCGACCTGTTTTTTCGCAAGGTGGACGCCAACCTTTATGCCGTCGGCATGATCACACCACTGGATTCAATCGCGCCGGGTGCGACAAAAACCATCGATTCGAAATTTTTCGTCGGTCCTCAAGAGGAAAAAGTTCTGGAAGCCCTGTCGCCAGGACTGGAACTCGTCAAGGACTATGGTTGGCTGACGATTCTGGCCAAACCGCTCTACTGGCTGCTCGACAGATTGCACAGCTTCATCCAGAACTGGGGCTGGTCTATCGTGGCCTTGGTGTTGCTGCTGAAAATGGCTTTTTACTGGCTCAACGCCAAGGCCTATGCCAGCATGGCCAAGATGAAGGCCATCAATCCCAAGATCACGGAAATGCGTGAGCGCCTCAAGGACAAGCCGCAGGAAATGCAGCAGGCGATGATGAAAATCTACCGCGAGGAAAAGGTCAACCCGATGGGGGGCTGCTTCCCAATCATGGTCCAGATTCCGGTTTTTATCGCGTTGTACTGGGTGCTGCTTTCCAGCGTCGAGATGCGGGGTGCACCCTGGATATTGTGGATCAGGGACTTGTCGTCGCCAGACCCCTATTACATTTTGCCTGTCGTGATGGCCTTGACCACCATGTTGCAGACGGCACTGAACCCCGCGCCGCCTGATCCGATGCAGGCCAAACTGATGTGGTTCATGCCGCTGATTTTCAGTGTGATGTTCTTCTTCTTCCCCGCCGGTCTGGTGCTGTACTGGATTACCAACAACATCTTGTCGATTGCCCAGCAGTGGGTCATCAATACCCGGATGGGTGTTCCTCCGCAGTTCAACCTGCCGAAGTTCAAATAATAAAAAGGGCCGCTCAGCGGCCCTTTACCATTGAGGCGTCATGCTGGCTCGCCATCACCATCCCATTGTTGCGATTGCCACTGCGCCGGGTCGCGGCGCCGTGGGTATCGTCCGTGTTTCAGGCCGTGGCATTGCGCCGGTGGTTCAGGCACTGTGCGGTCGCGCGCTTTCTCCACGCCTGGCGACCTACTTGGCCATCCGGGATGCCCACGGGCAGGTGATTGACAAGGGACTGGCGATTTTTTTCCCCGCCCCGCATTCTTTTACCGGTGAAGACGTGCTGGAACTGCAGGCGCATGGTGGCCCGGTCGTTCTGCAGCTGTTGCTGGCACGGTGCCTTGAAGCAGCGGCTGCGACTGATCCGGTAACCGGCCAGCCAGTGCTGGCAGGGATACGGGTGGCCGAGCCTGGCGAATTTTCCGAGCGGGCTTTTCTCAATGACAAGATTGATCTGGCGCAGGCCGAAGCCATTGCCGACCTGATTGACGCGAGCACTGAAACAGCTGCGCGGTCCGCCGCGCGTTCGATGTCAGGCGAGTTTTCGCAGGCAATCAATCTGTTGCTGGAGCAACTGATTCATTTGCGCATGCTGGTCGAGGCGACGCTGGATTTTCCGGAAGAGGACATTGATTTTCTGCAGCAGGCCGATGCGCAAGGCCAGTTGCTGCGGCTGCAGGCTACTCTGGCCAGCGTGTTGCAGCGTGCGACCCAGGGAGCGATTCTGCGCGAAGGCATCAAGGTGGTAATTGCCGGACAACCCAACGTCGGAAAAAGCTCATTGCTCAATGCCCTGGCGGGTGCCGAACTGGCCATCGTCACCCCAATAGCCGGCACCACCCGCGACAAGGTGTCACAACTGATCCAGATTGAAGGCGTGCCGCTGCATGTGGTGGACACGGCTGGCTTGCGCGAGGCACTCGACGAAGTTGAAAAAATCGGCATTCAGCGCGCATGGGTGGAGATCGAAAGTGCCGACGCCGTGCTGTTCCTGCGTGACCTGTCCCAAAAGAATACCGGCGACAGCGTTGAAAGCGCTATTAATTACATAGCTGAAGACCTTCGTCTGCAAAGCGCGCTGGCTGTAAAACTTCATAAAAATACACCAGTCATCGATGTCTGGAACAAATCCGACATGGCCAGCCCGGAAGCCTTGAATCAAGTGAACGGCGGCGTGTTGATTTCTGCCAAGACCGGCGCCGGCCTTCAAAGCCTGCGAGAGCAGTTGCTAAAGGTCGTCGGCTGGCAGGCTTCGCCTGAAGGGGTTTTCATGGCGCGTGAACGCCATGTCAGCGCCTTGCGCAAGGTGGACCTGCAGTTGATGACTGCCCAGGACCAGTTGGCCTCGGTGATGCCCGCACTCGACCTGCTGGCTGAGGATTTGCGGCAAGCGCAGTTGCATCTGAGTTCGATCACGGGTGCCTTCAGCGCTGATGATTTGCTGGGCGAGATTTTTTCCAAATTCTGCATTGGGAAATAGAACTCACCAGATGACGGTTTTTTCAGCCGACTGGCGGCTCAACGAGAGGGCTGCAGCGAGCAAGGTAAATCCGACTCCACCCTTGCCATAACAACCGTGTCGGGCTGCGCTGTGAACCAAAAATCCTGTCCCGACATCCCGTTGGCTAAAAAAATGAAAGAAGCTGACCGGCAAGAAGTGAGCCGGGTGACATGTCATTTTTGCAAAAGAGGTCTTGATTCAACGGACCTTGTGCAGACCGCTGTAGTTTCAAGCAAAAGTACTTCGGGCAAGGACAGTTCCTGTGGTGTCCAGCACCAGCGCCTCACCCATTGCCATGCCTTCCCCGGTCAGTGCGGTCATGTTGACCTGGTGCGTGATCCACACCTCAAACCTACCTGCGGGTATTTCCTTCAAAGCAGCGCGCAACTGCGCTGTCTGGGGTTCTCTGGTGCGGGATTCAGTAAAAAATGAATTGAGCGCCGGCCATACCTTGTGACGGCCAAACGCCAGGTCTGCAGTGTCCTTGCAGCGGCACCAGGCGCTGGACTGGACGGCGCTGGGTTCCAAACCGCGCGATTTGAACCATTCGCCGATGCGTTCGGCGTCGGCACGTCCTTCCGCGCTCAAATTGCGCTGGGTACTGCACTGGTCCAGTTGAAAGCCCGAGGGGTCACCAATGCCGGAGTCAGTTGGCGCATGGCGCAAAAGCACAACGCAAGCGCCAGCGCGCAATCGCGCGCTCAGCGCATCGGGTTGCGCCTGCGCCAGCCAGGGTGTAGCCAGCAATACGCCGGTAAAGTGTCGTCTGAGCATGCAGGTGTGAATCGTTAGCCGTCCAAAAGTTTCTGCTCGGCCAGCGCCAGTGCCTCCGGTTTGCCCGACAGGACCAAGGTGTCACCCCCCTCGAGGCTGATGTCGTCGAGCGGCTTGAGCGTCTTGCCATTGTTTCGCCGCAGGCTGACCACGCGCACATCGACCATCTGCAGTGCCATGTCGCCGAGTGTCTGGCCAACAGAACTGAGACCCGGAACCAGCATCACGGTAGACAGACGCTCCTGCTCCAGCTCGTCTGCCGTGTCGTCGTCAGCACCCCGAAAATAACCCCGCAGCAGGTTATAGCGTTCGTCACGCTGGTCCTGCACCACGCGGATCACGCGGCGCATGGGAACCCCTACCAGCGCCAGTGCATGGCTGGCCAGCATCAGGCTGCCTTCAATCGCCTCCGGAACGACTTCCGTTGCACCGCCTGCCTTGAGCTTTTCCAGGTCGCGGTCATCCACCGTGCGCACAATAATTGGCACCGTGGGCGCGTGCGTGCGTGCGTTGGCCAGCACTTTCAAGGCGCTGGCTGTGTCCAGATAGGTCACTACCACGGCGCTGGCCCGTACCAGTCCGGCCGCGATCAATGCCTGCAAGCGAACCGCGTCGCCAAACACCACCGAGCTGCCTGCGGCAGCAGCTTGGCGCACGCGGTCCGGGTCCAGGTCCAGCGCAATATAGGGAATGCCTTCGCGTTCCAGCATGCGGCCCAGATTCTGGCCGCAACGCCCGTAGCCGCAAATGATCACGTGCCTGTTGGCGCTCATGGACTTGCTGGCAATCGTGGTCATCTGAAGCGACTGCTGCAGCCATTCGCTTGAGACCAGCTTCATCACGATACGGTTGGCGTAGAGGATGATGAAGGGCGTGGCCAGCATCGACAGCACCATGCTGGCCAGGACGGGGTTCATCAAGGCGGGCGGAATGAGCTTGCTGTCTTGCGCCAGCGACAGCAAGACAAAACCAAACTCACCGGCTTGCGCCAGGTACAGGCCGGTGCGCAGCGATACACCCTCGGTCGCGCCCAGAACGCGTGCCAGCAGCGTGACCAGGATCAGTTTGAACAAGATTGGCAGTGTCAGCAGCAGCAACACCAACGCCCAATGGTCAACGACCTGGTGCCAGTCCAGCATCATGCCCACGCTGATGAAAAAAAGGCCCAGCAGCACATCGTGAAAAGGCCGGATGTCGGTCTCGACCTGGTGCTTGTACTGGGTTTCGGAAATCAGCATGCCTGCGATAAAAGCGCCCAGCGCCAGGCTCAGTCCAGCGAGTTCGGTCAGCCATGCCAGCGCCAGTGTCACCAGCAGCAGATTGAGTACGAACAACTCTTCACTTTTTCGCCGCGCCACGATCGTGAGCCACCAGCGCATGACGTGCTGCCCGCCTGTCAGTAGCAGACCCAGCAGCACCGTAGCCTTCAACGCGGCAATGCCCAGGCTCATGAACAACTCGTCGGCAGGCGAACCGAGTGCCGGAATCAGCACCAGCAGCGGTACCACGGCCAGATCCTGGAAAAGCAGCACGCCCATCACCCGCTTGCCATGTTCGGACGCCATTTCCAGCCGCTCGGCCAGCAGTTTGACCACGATGGCGGTGCTGCTCATGGCCATGGCGCCGGACAGCGACAATGCGGTTTGCCACTGCATGCTCCAGAGCGTCGGCGCCATGACCGTTAAAAACAGCGAACCGGCCGTGACCAGCAGCATCGTGAGCGCAACCTGAAGCAGGCCAAGGCCGAACACATGGCGGCGCATCGATCGCAGCTTGGGCAGGTTGAATTCCAGCCCGATCACGAACATCAGAAACACCACGCCGAATTCGCCCAGGTGGCGCACGCCTTCGGAGTCCTGCGACAGAGCCAGCGCATGCGGGCCGATCACCACGCCGACGGCAAGGTAGCCCAGCATGGGCGGCAATTTGAACGAGCGGCAAACAACCACCCCCAGTACGGCGGCCAGCAGGTACAAAAGGGTCAGTTCAAGCGCACTCATTGAGTGATGGTAGCTGAAGGCTATTGCATGACTGGCCAGTCTTGAGGGCCTTTTGGCATGGCTGTCGGTGACCGGCATCGATAGAATGCAGCCATGAATTTTGATGCTGCGACTATTGATGCCGGGCAGGCTTTGAGCCTGGCCAGGAAAACGTTTGAAATCGAAGCCGCGGCTGTGCTGGACCTGGCCAGCCGCATCGGCGATGAGTTTGTTCAGGCGGTCGGGTTGATGGTGGCCTGCCCTGGCCGCGTGGTCGTCATGGGCATGGGGAAAAGCGGTCATATTGGGCGAAAGATTGCTGCCACGCTGGCGTCGACCGGTACAGCCGCCTTGTTCGTGCATCCGGCTGAAGCCAGCCACGGCGATCTGGGGATGATCCAGGCCAGCGACGTGGTGCTGGCCATTTCAAACAGTGGCGAAAGCGAGGAACTGGTCGCGATTCTTCCCGTATTGGGCCGCTTGGGCGTGGCGCTGGTTGCCATGACTGGCGGCCGGGAATCCACGCTGGCCAGACAGGCCCGCATCACGCTTGATACCAGCGTTGCCAGGGAAGCCTGCCCGCTGAATCTTGCGCCCACAGCCAGCACCACGGCGCAACTCGCCATGGGCGATGCGCTGGCCGTGGCGCTGCTTGATGCGCGCGGCTTTCGCGAAGAAGATTTTGCCCGTTCACACCCTGGCGGTGCGCTGGGCCGCAAGTTGCTGACCCATGTGAGCGACGTGATGCGCAGCGGCAGCGCTGTTCCGCAGGTGCTTGCAGAAACTTCATTTACCGAACTCATGCGCGAAATGAGCGCCAAGGGATTGGGCGCTGCCGCTGTCGTGGACAGAAGCCAGCAGGTCCTTGGAATTTTTACAGATGGCGACTTGCGCCGGCTGGTTGAGAAAGGCGCGGATTTGCGAAGCCTTCACGCCGCTGACGTGATGCATGTCGATCCGCGCACCGTAAGCAAAAGCGCGCTTGCCGTGGAAGCTGTGGCGTTGATGGAACTGCACCGCATCAACAGCATGCTGGTGGTGGATGAAGCTGGAAGGCTTTGTGGCGCTCTCAGTACCAACGACCTGATGCGTGCAAAGGTCATCTGACATGCCAACTACTTGTCTTACAACGACTGTGCCGTTCCTGAATTTTCCACCGGAACTTCTGCTGAAAGGCCAAAGCATCAAGGTGGCATTTTTTGATGTGGATGGCGTCCTGACCGATGGCGGCTTGTATTTTTCGGAATATCCGGACGGACACGAACACGCTCGGGTGGAAGATGGGTTCAGAGCGTCTGGCGAAACCATCAAGCGCTTCAACACGCTGGACGGTCACGGACTCAAGTTGCTGCAAAAAGCAGGCATTACGCCTGTTGTCATCACGGGCCGGGACAGCGCCGTGCTGCGTGGGCGACTGCGCGCGCTGGGAATCCAGCATTGCCACTTCGGAACCGAAGACAAGCGCCCGGCCGCCGAGCAAACCCTCACAGCGCTTGGACTGGACTGGAATGCCGCTGCTGCAATGGGCGACGACTGGCCCGACCTGCCGGTCATGAGCAGGGCGGCATTGAGTTGCGCGCCTGCCCATGCCCATCTTGAAGTCAGGTCACGCGCCCATCACATCACACAGGCCCGCGGAGGCCAGGGGGCGGTTCGCGAATTTTGTGATTTGCTGCTGGTGGCCAGCGGCCACTATGCCGGGCTGTTGCGCGGGTATTTGGAATGACGGAAAGCTCGATCAGCCGTACCAGCGGCGGCAATGTCTCAATGCCGCATAAAAGTGGATGGCGAAGAGTTCTATCGCTCTGGGACCGGACGGCTATGTACATGCCGCTTCTCATGATGGGAGCGCTGGCTTTGGGAACCTATTGGCTGGTGCGCAATACGCCAACTTTCAGCGCGCCGGAGGCCGTCAGGGAAGTGGGCCATGAAATTGATTATTTCATGCAGAATTTCACTATTAAAACCTTTGATGTAGACGGCAAACTCAAAAGTGAAATTACGGGAACAGAAGCCCGTCATTTTGTAGATACCGACATTTTGGAAATCGATCAGGCACGTATTCACAGCATCAACATCAACAGTCAACTCACGACTGCCACTGCCAACCGGGCTTATTCAAATGGCGACGGCTCGGAGGTTCAATTGACTGGCAACGCACGGGTTGTACGTAAAGCAAGTCGTGATGCACAGGGAAAGGAATCACCCAGGCTGGAGTTTCGTGGTGAATTTCTTCATGCTTTTTTGAATGAAGAACGCGTCCAGTCGCATTTGCCTGTGGTGTTGATTCGAGGGGCTGACCAGTTCACCGGCAATGTCTTTAGCTATAACAATCTGGACCAGGTCGCCGTTTTGACGGGCCGGGTTCGTGGCGTGTTGATGCCAAATTCAGCAAACCGATCCCTTGCACCTGCTCCCGCGCCATAGCGGGCAAATATTTGCTGCTGCCAGCCCGATGAAATGCTCGCCCAAATGAGATTCAGACCTGATGAACGCAATGGCTGGATGCAGAAATTTCCTGCACTGATCACGACCTTGCGCTTTGCGCAGGGCGGTCACGAAAATTAACCAATCACATCCAGATTTCCAGTAGGGAAAGAACCACCCCGGTTCTTTATTGGCCTTGGAAAATTGTGAGCTGAAATGCAAAACGGCTTCAAAACCTGAGTCCTGAAGCCGTTTCAAGCGCTTTTGGTCAGAAACCAAAAGCGCTGTTTTTACAGGCCAGCTGGCCTGTCGGGAAATAGCAGGGCTTAGTAGCCGCCGCGTCCACCGCCGCCGCCACCGGAACGTCCGCCGCCAGCGCCGCCGCCACCGTATGGGCTGCGGAAACCACCGTCGCCGCCGCCACCACCGGAAGAACGACCGCCGCCGCCGCCATATCCACCACCACCGCCACCACCGCCGGAACGATCGCCACCACCGTAGCCGCCACCGCCGGAGCGTTCGCCACCACCGTAGCCGCCGCCACCGCCGAAGCCGCCGGTGCGTGGAGGACGGGCCTCCATCGGACGGGCTTCATTCACCACGACGCTACGGCCACCCAAAGGTTGACCGTTCATGCCGTTGATGGCTGCTTGTGCTTCCGCATCGCTGGCCATTTCGACAAAGCCAAAGCCCTTGGAGCGACCGGTGTCGCGTTCCATCATGACTTTGGCGCTGGTCACAGCGCCGAATTGACCAAAAGATTGCTGCAGGTCTTCGTCACGCACCGAGTAAGGCAGGTTGCCGACGTATAGTTTGTTGCCCATGAAGGGACTCCTCTAAAACACATAAATAAAAGCGATGGGGTCCCGAAAGCACAACAAACTTTCAATGTACCGCTGTAGCGCGCGAAACTGACCGATCACCTAACAAGTACAAACTCTAAATTTGTACCCGCACATTATGCTTTACTTCCCCGAAAGAACAACACTGGAATTCGTTCTGAAAGTCTTGGTTATTAAAATTTGGTAGGTACATATACTTATATTTGAGAAGATTTTTTTAACTTCGAAGTTGTTTCAAACCGACCTCTATATCCAACACAACAAAAGCCCGAATTTCTTTTGTTTGCACTGGTTGCATAAAGTTACCAATTGACTTCGTTTTCAGGTGTTGCGCTAATGCGGTGAATTGAGCGGTCGGCACCTTCGAATTCCTCCTCGTGCGTCAATCTCAATCCCAAAGTCATTTTGAGTGCGCCATACACGACGCATCCCATTAGCACTGCCCATGTCACGCCCATTGCCGTTCCAATCAGTTGCGCGCCAAAACTGACACCGCCCAGGCCGCCGAACGCTTTGCTGCCAAAAATGCCTGCAGCCAACCCGCCCCAAGTGCCGCATATTCCATGCAGCGGCCAGACACCGAGCACGTCGTCGATTTTCCATTTGTTCTGCGTCAGCGTGAACATCACGACAAACACGGCGCCAGCCACGCCGCCGACAACCAGCGCGCCCAGTGGATGCATCACATCGGACCCTGCGCACACGGCCACCAGTCCGGCCAGCGGCCCGTTGTGCACAAAACCCGGGTCGTTTTTGCCAAATGCCAGCGCTGCCAATGTACCTCCCACCATCGCCATCAATGAATTAACTGCGACCAGACCGGAAATCTTGTCAAGTGTCTGCGCGCTCATCACGTTGAAGCCGAACCATCCGACGATCAGTATCCAAGCGCCCAGCGCCAGGAAAGGAATGCTTGAGGGCGGATGTGCCGATATCGCGCCGTCCTTTCGGTAACGGTTGCTGCGTGCGCCAAGCAACAGCACGGCAGGAAGCGCCAGCCAGCCACCCAGCGCATGAACGACGACAGAACCGGCAAAATCATGAAATTCGCTTCCGGTCAACGACTTGATCCAACCCTGTATGCCAAAGTGTTGATTCCAGACGATGCCTTCAAAAAAGGGATAGACAAATCCGACGATGACCGCCGTTGCAATCAATTGAGGATAAAAGCGTGCGCGCTCGGCAATCCCACCCGAGATAATCGCCGGAATGGCAGCGGCGAAAGTGAGCAGGAAAAAGAAACGGACCAGTTCATAGCCGTTTTTGGCGGCCAGTTCCTCAGCACCCACAAAAAAGTGGGTGCCGTACGCCACGCCGTAGCCAACGGCAAAATAAACCACGGTAGAGACTGAAAAATCGACCAGGATCTTGGCCAGTGCATTGACCTGGTTCTTTTTACGCACCGTGCCGAGTTCCAGAAATGCAAAACCGGCATGCATCGCCAACACCATGATGCCGCCTAACAAAATGAACAAGGCATTTGAGCCCTGATTTGGTGCTTCCATAACGCGCCTCTTGAATAAATATGATTTGTTGGTGCGTTTTTTGAGGAATTCGAAAAACCGCACCAAAACAAAGCAAGAAATGCGCCGTCAAAAAAACGCCGTTATGGTGCGGAGCGGTCATTCCCCGAATGGAATTCCACCTTCGCTGGTCTTGCAAGCCACCCCTATAATTCTGGCTGTCATTGGGGAGTAGCCGCCCTTCTTCACTGAGAGGGGTTTGCGTCAACAGACTTGTGGGGCCTTGCAACAAGGCCAGCATGGCGCAAACAGTTTTCAAGCCTGGCGAGACCTTTGACTGCACAGCCTCCAGAACTTTTAAAAGCTTCGGGCCGGGGACGTCGTGCAGTCATTGGTTTTTTTGAGCCGGCCTGGGCTGTTTTTTTGCATGGAAGCTTTCCTCGTCTCCACCGGTATCGTCGGCCTTGCCGAAATGGGTGACAAAACCCAGCTGCTTGCGCTGGTGCTGGCCGCGCGCTATCAAAAACCCTGGCCCATCGTTTTCGGCATCCTGGTGGCCACGTTGGTCAACCATGCGATGGCTGGCGCACTTGGCGCCTGGGCGACCACCTTTCTCGGTCCTCAAATCCTGCGCTGGATTCTGGGGGTTTCCTTTATCGCCATGGCGGTGTGGATGCTGATTCCGGACAAGCTCGATGAAGAAGACCTTGACAGGAAGCCGCCCCGCTTCGGCGTGTTTGCCACCACGCTGCTGGTATTTTTTCTGGCTGAAATGGGCGACAAGACGCAAATCGCGACGGTGATGCTGGCCGCACGCTATGAGGCTTACTACTTCTGGGTCGTGGCCGGCACCACGCTGGGCATGATGCTGGCCAATGCGCCGGTGGTCTGGCTCGGCAGCCGCTTCATGCACCTGATTCCGCTGCGCGTGGTGCATGTCGTGTCGGCACTGGTTTTTGCCGCGCTGGGCGGGCTGGCGCTGCTGATGCCGGCCTAAGGGTCTGCCGGATGTCCGGATTGCTATACTGATAAAGCGCCGATTTGCTCAGCTTGCGGGCGCTTAAAAAGTACGGCTAAAGACGATTCTCCCCCTCAACCCGGACTCGCCTTGGCGATGCCGGGTTTTCTTTTTTTATGCCTCGTCTGGCTGTTTTTCCTGTCCTGATCTTGAGTCTGTTTTACCGTGGATCCAACTACAGTGCCTATTGCCCCTCTACTTGTCGCCACGCCGGAATCGATGCATTTTGCCGAGGCCTTGCCCTTGCGCAGCGGTGCCTCGATTCGTGCCTACGACCTGAGTTATGAAACCTATGGCCAGCTCAATGCCGACAAGTCCAATGCGGTGCTGGTCTGTCATGCGCTGAACGCCTCGCACCATGTGGCGGGCGTCTACCTGGACGAAGCCGGGCAGGTCACGAAAAAGTCCGAAGGCTGGTGGGACACCATGATCGGCCCCGGCAAGCCGGTGGACACCGACCGGTTTTTTGTCATTGGCGTGAACAACCTGGGCTCGTGCTTCGGCTCCACCGGACCGATGCAGACCCACCCGGACACGGGCGAGGTGTACGGCGCCGATTTTCCGGTCGTCACGGTGCAGGACTGGGTCAACTCCCAGGCCCGGTTGCTTGATGTGCTCGGCATCCAGACGCTGGCCGCCGTCATGGGTGGCAGCCTGGGCGGCATGCAGGCACTGGCCTGGACACTGCAGTACCCCGAGCGCGTGCGCCATGCGGTGGTGGTGGCCAGCGCACCCAACCTGACGGCCGAAAACATTGCCTTCAACGAAGTTGCGCGCCGCGCCATCGTCACCGACCCCGACTTTCACGGCGGGCACTTCTACCGGCACGGCGTACTGCCCAAGCGCGGCCTGCGCATCGCCCGCATGATCGGCCACATCACCTATTTGAGCGACGACGTGATGAACGCGAAGTTTGGACGACAGTTACGAGCCCCCACGCTCCCCGCTGCGCGTGGTTCGCTGCCCCCCGAGGGGGCCGCTGCGCCTGCGAACCGGCAAAGCCGGATTCGCGGCCCTGGCTTGGACGGACTGCCAGCCGCTTTGGCCAACGCTGCGCCCTACCGCTACACCACCCAGGACGTCGAGTTTGAAATTGAAAGCTATCTACGCCACCAGGGCGACAAGTTCGCCGAATACTTTGACGCCAACACTTATTTGCTGATCACCCGGGCACTCGACTATTTCGACCCGGGGGCTGAATTCGGCGGCGATCTGAGCCGTGCCCTGGCCAACGCCAGCGCCAAATTTCTGCTGGTGAGCTTCACCACCGACTGGCGATTTTCCCCGGCGCGCAGCCGCGAAATCGTCAAGGCCCTGCTCGACAACCAGATCGATGTGAGTTACGCCGAGATCGACGCGCCGCACGGGCATGATGCCTTTTTGCTCGATGACGCACGCTACATGGGCGTAGTGCGCTCTTATTTCGAAAGCAAGGTGGCCGCATGACCGGAACCACGCAAACCGGCTCTCCGCTGTCACCGGACCAGTTGTCGATTGCCCGACTGGTGCCCAAGGAGTCCCGTGTGCTCGACCTGGGCTGCGGCACCGGCGCGCTGCTCGACTACCTGATCAAAGTGCGCGGCTGCTCGGGTTATGGCGTCGAGATTGACGACGCCAACGTGCAGGCTTGCGTGGCGCGTGGCGTCAACGTGATCCAGTTCAACCTTGAAGAAGGGCTGGCGCTGTTTGGCGACGCTTCGTTCGACGTGGTGCTGCAGATCGACACGCTGCAGCATCTGCGCAACGCCGAAGTCATGCTGCGCGAAACGGCCCGCGTGGGGCGCATCGGCATCGTTGCCTTCCCCAACTTTGGCCACTGGCCGAACCGGCTGGCCGTTCTGCGTGGCCGCATGCCTGTGACCAAGGTGCTGCCCTACCAGTGGTACGACACGCCCAATATCCGCGTCGGCACACTGCGTGACTTTGCCGCGCTGGCCCGTCAAAACCAGTTGCAGATTCTGGATTCCTTCGGCCTGCAGGACGGCCAGGAAATCCGCTTTTGGCCCAACGCACGCGCCAGCCGGGCGGTGTTCAAGCTGCAGCGCGCTTGAACACCGCCCGGTGCATTAAATAAATCAAGACGACACATGAACCATTCCACGGCTAAAAAGCCATCTCCCGTTTCCTTCGCCGAAGCCTTTCGCTTCTGGCTGCAACTCGGCTTCATCAGTTTTGGCGGCCCGGCCGGACAGATCGCCATCATGCACCGCGAGCTGGTGGAAAAGCGCCGCTGGGTGTCTGAAAAGCGCTTTTTGCACGCGCTCAACTTTTGCATGGTGCTGCCCGGCCCCGAGGCGCAGCAGCTGGCCACCTACCTGGGCTGGCTGATGCACCGGACCTGGGGCGGCGTGGTGGCGGGCAGCCTGTTTTTCCTGCCGTCGCTGGTGCTGCTGATTGCCTTGAGCTGGGTTTACATGGCGTTTGGCGAGCAGCCGCTGGTGGCGGGGATTTTCTATGGCATCAAGCCGGCGGTGGCGGCAATTGTGTTGCACGCGCTGCACCGCATTGCCACAAAATCATTAGGAAATCCAATGTTTTCGCCCGTCCCATGGGCGATAACAGCTATGAGTTTTATAGCAATCTGGGCGTTGAAGCTGCCTTTTCCGCTGGTCGTTCTGAGCGCGATGCTGACCGGCGCCGTGCTGGCGCGCATTGCCCCGGGCAGCCTGGCGCACGGCAAAGGCCATGCGTCGGCCAACCCCGCCCTGCGCGAGACTGCCCTGATTGATGACGACACGCCCACGCCACCCCATGCGCTGTTCAGCCTGTCGCGTCTGGCCATGGTGTTGCTGGCGGGCGCGGCGCTCTGGCTGCTGCCGATGGCCGCGCTGTTTTTGACCTACGGCTGGAGCGACACGCTGACGCAGATCGGCTGGTTTTTCACCAAGGCCGCGCTGCTGACGTTTGGCGGGGCCTACGCCGTGCTGCCTTACGTCAACCAGATGGCGGTCGAGCATTACCAGTGGCTGAGCACGGCGCAAATGATGGACGGTCTTGCCTTGGGCGAAACCACGCCCGGCCCGCTCATCATGGTGGTGGCGTTTGTCGGCTTTGTTGGCGGCTGGGCCAAGCAGGTGCTGGGGCCGGAGGCTTTGTTTCTGGGCGCTGCAGTGGCCGCCTGCGTGGCGACCTGGTTCACCTTTTTACCGTCCTTCATCTTCATCCTGGCGGGCGGGCCGTGGGTCGAATCAACCCGTGACAACCTCAAACTGACTGCACCGCTGGCGGCCGTGACGGCCGCCGTGGTCGGGGTGATTGCCAATCTTGCTCTGTTTTTCATAGCTGCTGTCGCTTATCCCGTAAGCGCAGGCAGCGGTTTTGATGAAAAACCTGACGCCGTGGCGCTGACGCTGGTCGCGCTGGCGGCGCTGGCCTTGTGGCGGCTCAAGTGGGGGGTGATTTCGGTGATTGCCGCTTCGGCCGCTGCCGGCCTTGCGCTGCGGCTGCTGGGCTGGGCTTGACCACGGCGGCGCCGGCCTCAAGCCTGCCGTGCGCTGCCGGCGCTTTCAGCGTAATCAGCGTAATCAGCGTAATCATCGCTATCGGCCAGCGGTATGCTCAAGACCATGAACGCCGCCCCTGAAAGTCCCCGCGCTGCCTCGGCGCGCCGCTTCGCCAGCCGACTGCTGGAGCGACTGTTCGGTCACTGGGTCCACTGGGTCACGCCGACCACGCTGCGCGCCGATGCCATGGCCGGCCTGCTGGGCGCGGTGCTGGTGCTGCCGCAGGGCATTGCGTTTGCCACGCTGGCCGGGCTGCCTCCCGAATATGGCCTGTACACGGCGGTGGTGCCGTGCATCATTGCCGCGCTGTTTGGCTCCAGCTGGCATGTCATGTCGGGGCCGACCAACGCCAATTCACTGGCACTGTTTGCCATGCTGTCGCCGCTGGCCCTGGCTTTCAGCCCGTCCTACATTCAACTGGCGCTGGCCGTGACCGTGATGGTGGGTGTGCTGCAGTGGCTGATTGGCGCACTGCGGCTGGGCATGCTGGCCAATTTCATTTCGCCGTCCGTGCTGTTCGGTTTCACCTCCGGTGCGGCATTGCTGATTGGCGTGCATGCCTTGCCCGATTTTTTGGGGATTGCCGCCTCGCCCGAACACGGTGCGGGCGCGGTGCTGGCGCATGTGTTCACGCAACTCCTGTCTGCCAAACCTGCTGCACTGGCCGTGGCCGCCATCACGCTGGCGGCTGCGCTGGGACTGCGCCGCTACCGCCGCAACTGGCCCTACATGCTGATCGGGCTGGTGGTGGCGACGGCGCTGGCGTGGGTGTGGACTCGCTTTCTGGGCGGCGGCGCAACACCGGCTTCGGCACTGCGCCTGATCGGGCAAATCGCCACGCCATGGCCGCGTTTCGAGCTGCCGCACATCAGCTGGGCGCAGGCGTCGGACCTGGTCGGCCTGGCGTTTGCACTGACCATCGTGGCGCTGGGGCAAGCGATTTCGATTGCCAAGACCGTGGCGATGCACTCGGGCCAGCGCATCGATGCCAACCGCGAGTTCAGAGGGCAGGGGCTGTCGAACATCATCGGCGGGTTTTTTTCCAGCTATGTGTCCTGCGGCTCGATGAACCGCTCCATGCCGAATCTGCAAGCCGGTGCCCGAACACCGCTGGCGTCGGTGTTCTCGGCGCTGCTGCTGCTGGCGCTGGTGGCGGTCAGCTCGCAATTGCTGGCGCAAATTCCGATGGCCGCGTTGTCGGCGCTGCTGCTGCTGGTGGCGGTGAGCCTGCTGGACTTTGCGCGCTGGCGCCAGCTGTTCAGCCTGAGTCGCACCGATTTTGGCGTGGCCCTGGCCACCATGGTCGCCACCGTCACCATCCGGCTTGAAATGGCCATTTTGCTCGGCATGCTGCTGTCGCTGATGTCGTTTCTGTACCGCACCTCACGGCCCGCGATGCGCAGCATGGGCTTTGACAGCCGCGGACCAGACCGGCAGTTGGTGGTGATTGACGATGCGCCGCAATCATTCGAAGACGCCAGGGCAGCGCCTTCATCTGGGGGCAGCGCAGAGCATGTCGTGGCAAGCGTGGGGGCAACGGCCGCCAGCGCCGGGCAGCCCCAAGCCAGGCCAGCCCCCTCGGGGGGCAGCGCAGCACACGAAGTGGCAAGCGTGGGGGGAACGGCCGCCAGCGCCGGGCCGCCCCAAGCCAGGCCAGCCCCCTCGGGGGGCAGCGCAGCACACGAAGTGGCAAGCGTGGGGGCAACGGCCGCCAGCGCCGGGCCGCCCCAAGCCAGGCCAGCCCCCTCGGGGGGCAGCGCAGCACACGAAGTGGCAAGCGTGGGGGCAACGGCCGCCAGCGCCGGGCCGCCCCAAGCCAGGCCAGCCCCCTCGGGGGGCAGCGCAGCACACGAAGTGGCAAGCGTGGGGGCCACATTCCTCCCGGAGTGCCCGCAACTCAAGCTGCTGCGCATGGAGGGCGAGGTGTATTTCGGCGCGACCCAGCATGTTGCCGACATCCTGCACGCCCTGCGCAGTCAGCCGAATCCGCAAAAGCACCTGCTGGTGATGGCCAAGAGCATGAACTTCATTGACCTGGCGGGTGCTGAACTGTGGGAGTCCGAACTGGCCGCGCGCCGGGCCATGGGCGGCAACCTGTACTTTCACCGGCCGCGCCCGGAGGTGATCAGCATGTGGCGCAAGACCGGCTTTACCAACGTGCTGGGATGGGAGCACCAGTTCTCAGACAAATTCACAGCCATTTCCACCATTTTCAGCAAGCTCGACCCGGACATCTGCCGGCATTGCAGTGCCCGGATTTTCGAGGAATGCAAGACGGCTGCGGGCGCTGACGATCCCGCGAATCAGCCTGCGCGCTGAAGGCTCTGCTCAAAGCAAACGGCCTGCCTGGTCATTCCAGCGCAGTTTGACACCGGAATGTCCCAGCCGCCGGGTTACGCGCAAGCACCGGACTGTCCGCGCATCCGCGTCATGGCGGGCGTGCTGGCGAGTGAGAAGCCTGTCGCGCCAAGCCACCATTTCAAACATCAACCCGCGCGGCGAAACGTGAGGTTGATGCGCTGGCGCCCCGCGCGCGGGTGGTCGCCGTCGGCCAGCGGTGACACACCGTGAAACGCCAGCCGCGATGCGCCCCCCCACACCGCCACGTCTGCGTGCACCATCCGCCAGCGGGCAGGGTGGTCGCTGCGCTGCAAACCGCCAAACAAAAAAACCGCCGGCAGTCCCAGCGACACCGAGACGATGGGCGCGCCCGGGTCGCTTTCGTCGCGGTCCTGGTGCAGCGACATGCGCGCGCCCGGTTCGTAGCGGTTGATCAGGCAGGCGTCGGGCGCGAAGCCTTCATAACCCGCCTCAGCCGCTGCCCGCGTCGCCAGGTCGGCAAAACAGGCGGGCATGGACGGCCAGGGCTGGCCCGAGAGCGGGTCGGCGCTGCTGTAACGGTAGCCCGTGCGGTCGGAAACCCAGCCCAGTGCGCCGCAGTTGCTCATTGCGACCGACATGACGTGTCCGCCCGGCGTCAAAAGATGGCGCAAGGGCGCGACCGCGATGATCTGCTGCACGGCCTGAAGCAGCGCTTCAGCCTGGTCCAAGGCAAAACCCCGCAGCAGAAAAGCGCCTGGTGCGATGGATTCGGGCGCGGTGTAGTGCGTTAGCGGTTCATCGAAAAGGCTGCGGGTCAAAAATCGCCTCTATTTCTGACTGATTTCATGATGAAAAGTGCCATTTGCGCAATGGACATAAGCTTAAGCTGCTATTAAAAATATAGTTGAGTAAAGCCTGGCCATAAATTTCCAGGCAAGCGTGTCATGGCGCTTTCGTGTGGCGGCTTCGCTGTCCAGCCGCTACTTTAATGAAACTTGGATTCTTGACTTGAGCAGTTCGGCTATCAGGTCTTCAATGTTTTTCCTTGCCGCGCCTTCGTTTGCTAATTTAAGTCGTTCGCTCCCAACAAACGCATCACCCATTTTTGCGGTGTACGGCGTCGGAATCGAGCGCAAGAAAATCTCTCTTCCTGAGCTTCGCTCAATAAGTGAATAGCTGACCGTTGCGGTGACCGTCATGTTGAAACCAACCATCGGCTGATCAAGACCCGTCTAGTCAGCCGTTGGCTGGTAAGGACCATAGCGGCCAACAGGGCTGAGCAGTCCAGTAGTCCGCAGAGAGTTCTCCAGCGCGCGCTGGAAATCTGAACTATCAACCTGAGAGGTCCACATTGGACTGGTTTCCTTGCCACCAGTGACATCCGTTACGGAAAGGCTGTTTTCAAGTTTAGTGTCTGCAGGCGCTGGTCGGATGCGGCGCTGAAGCGGATTGACATACGCATGGGCGACGTGCGTGGCGTTGACCCGACGCGCCTTGGGGTCTGCGAGCCGCGCTGCGCAGGGCAGCGCTGCACCATCGAGAACACCCAGGGTCTGGTGCGTCAATATCCGGCGCGTTGGCCGGGTGTTTCAGGGTCCGACGACCATGCCGCCGACCTGCACCATGGCTTGTCGCAAATCCGCATCCAGCGTCGCCAGGGGGAGGCCTTCACGCAAGGCCAATTCGAGATAAGCGGCATCGTAAGACGATAGCTTGAAGCGCCGCGCCAGTTGCAGGGTATCGCCCAAAGCCCTTGAGGCTGTGCTTGGGTCTGCGGTGATGGCCATTTCTCCCAGCAAACCCACGAAGGCGCTGGCGCGCGCCTCCGACACCAAACCCTTGGCCTGGGCTTTGACAAGTACGTTGGCAACTTCCAGAGACCAGATACCGGGGACTACCGCTTCGCCAGTGTCCTGCGTCAACAGTTCCAATACGTGGGCAGCGTAAGCCAGCCGTTCGTCGCTGCCATCCTTGAACAACCATCGCATGACCACCGAGTTGTCCAGTACAAACCGCATCAGTCGCGGCCAGCCTCAAGCAACGCTTTGATGTCAACAGTTTGAAGCGGGGGGGCCTCATGCATCAAGGTTTGCATGCGCGCCGCAGCCAGTGTGCCCAAACGGCGGGCGCTGGTGCCCGCAGGCACCAGGTCCGCCACGGGCTCTCCTCGCTGGGTGATGGTGAAGCCCTGCCCATCGCGCACCCGGCGCAACAAATCCGCCAAATGCGTTTTAGTTTCGTAGGAACCTATGGATTGAAGCTGCATGAGATGGCCTGCGATTGATATAGACCAGATTGTAGACCAGTTGCGAAAAATGGCATGGGCTGCTGATGGCTTGTGATGCATTGCCGCCTCGGCCTTGAAAAAGTCCACGCTCTTTTTGCGCATAAATGGACTTTTTTTTCATCAGTAAGCCGTTCCAAAAAAGCGAATGCTGCTTTCGCGCCAGGACATCACGTCCGCCAAACAGTATTTCCAGGTGCGCGGAAATGACGGATCAACCACGCTGGGCATTGGCCATAATTTAAGAAAAATAGGCGTTATCCCCAATCAGGGAAAGTGCAAGAAGCTACTCAATAAATAGCAAAAAGCCACACGCCTATCCCGCCAAGCCGCTCAAAATCGGGCAGTCTGGCCGGTTGTTCCCGGCGCAGCAATGCGCCAGTTCCGCCAGCGTCTGCCGCATCGCTTCCATTTCGGCGATGCGCCGCTCCAGGTCGGCGACATGGGCCAGTGCGATGCGTTTCACGTCGGCGCTGGCCCGCTGCTGGTTTTGCCAGAGCTTGAGCAACTCGGCAATTTCCAGCATGCTGAAGCCCAGCGTCCGGGCGCGGCGGATAAAGCGCAGGGTATGGACTTCCTTGTCGCCGTACTGCCGATAGCCGGCATCGGTGCGGTGCACGGCAGGCAGCAGGCCCAGCGATTCGTAGTGCCGGACCATCTTGGCCGACACGCCCGACTGGCTGGCGGCCTGGCCGATGTTGAACGGGCCTGCGATCACAGAAGTTACGGATTTTTCGGGGCTTTTAAGGGCAGTTGTCATTGCGAGCTTCCTTTCCAGCGCCGCAGCAGCAGCGCATTCATCACCACGCTAAAGCTGCTAAAAGCCATCGCCGCGCCGGCAATCACCGGACTGAGCATTCCAAACGCCGCCAGCGGAATGCCGACCGCGTTGTAGAAAAACGCCCAGAACAGGTTTTGCCGGATCTTGGCATAGGTGCGGCGTGAGATGTCGATGGCGTCGGCCACCAGCGCCGGGTTGCCGCGCATCAAGGTGATGCCGGCGGCCTGCATCGCCACGTCGGTGCCGGTGGACATGGCAATGCCGACATCGGCGGCGGCCAGCGCGGGCGCGTCGTTGATGCCGTCGCCGACCATCGCCACGTGGCCGCCGCTGTCCTTCACCTGGTCTTTCAGCTGGCCAATGATGTCGGCCTTGTTTTCAGGCAAGACCTGGAAATGCACGATGTCGATGCCGAGTTGCTTCGCCACCGCTTCGGCGCTGCCCCGGTTGTCGCCGGTGACCAGCGCGGTCTGGATGCCGAGTGCGTGCAGGCTGGCGACGGCGGTGGCGCTGCTGGCCTTGACGGTGTCGCCAAAGGCCAGCAGCGCCAGCAGCTCGGGCACGCCAGTCAGATCGGCCAGATAAGACACGGTGCGGCCTTCAGCCTCCAGCGCCTCGGCGCGCGCGGCGAAGGCGCCAAGGTCCACGCCCAGCTCCTGCATGAAGCGTGGGCTGCCCAAGCGCAGTTCATGGCCTTCGACCACCGCTGACATGCCGCGTCCGGCCACTGCGCGGACCTTGGAGGCCGCCGGCACACTGCGTTCTTCCTGCACAGCCAGTTGCGTGACCGCTTTCGCCAGCGGATGCTCGCTGCCCGCCTGGATGGCGGCGGCCCAGCCCAGGGCCTCATCGCGCGACATTCCGGCGGGCTCCAGGGCGACCAGTTCAGGCTTGCCCTCGGTCAGCGTGCCGGTCTTGTCGAAAGCGACGATTTTTACCTGGTGCGCCACTTCCAGCGCTTCGGCGTCCTTGATCAAAATACCGTGCCGCGCCGCCACGCCGGTGCCGGCCATGATGGCGGTCGGCGTTGCCAGCCCGAGCGCGCACGGGCAGGCAATCACCAGCACCGCGACGGCGTTCAGGATGGCCGTTTCCCAGTTGCCCGTTGCCAGCCCCCAGCCGAGCAGCGTGAGCGCTGCAATGCCGATGACCACGGGCACAAACACGGCGCTGACCTGATCGACCAGCCGCTGGATCGGCGCTTTTTTGGCCTGCGCCGACTCGACCATCCGAACAATGCGCGCCAGCGTTGATTCAGCGCCGATGGCGGTGGTGCGCACGATGATTAAGCCTTCGGCATTGACCGCGCCACCCGTGACGTGGTCGCCGGCCTGCTTGCTGACCGGCAGGCTTTCGCCGGTGATCAGCGACTCGTCCACTTCCGTCATGCCTTCGATGATTTCGCCATCGACCGCGATGCGTTCGCCCGGCCGTACGACGACCTGATCGCCGACCCTGACCTTGTTGATCGGCACATCCGTGTCCACACCATCCCGGCGGAGCCGCGCGGTTTCAGGCCGCAGCGCATTGAGCGCCCGGATGGCTTCGGTGGTCTGGCGCTTGGCGCGCGCTTCCATCCATTTGCCCAGCAGCACCAGCGTGATGACGACGGCCGACGCTTCGAAGTAAAGATGCGGCATGCCGTCAGCGCCCTGCGTGAGCAGCAGGTAAACGCTCAACCCGTAGGCCGCTGATGTGCCCACTGCCACCAGCAAGTCCATGTTGCCCGCGCCGGCGCGCACGGCTTTCCAGCCGGCCTTGTAAAAACGCGCCCCCAGCCAGAACTGCACCGGCGTGGCCAGCAGCCACTGAACCCAGGGGTCGAGCATCCACGACTGGCCAAACAGCATGCCGACCATCGGCAGCGCCAGTGGCGCCGACAGCGCGGCGGCCACGGCAATCGGCCACCAGGGCGCGCCGGACGGTGTGGCCGGGCTGGCGCCGCTGGCGGCATCGGCATTCGCCTCTGCCCGGTAGCCGGCTTTTTCCACCGCCGCTATGAGTTGCGGCAGCGCGGCCGCGTCATCCGTCAGGGTGACTTCAGCAGTTTCCGTCGCCAAATTGACTTCGGCCGACAGCACGCCGGGCACCTGCCTCAAGGCTTTTTCGACCCGCCCCGCGCACGATGCGCAGGTCATGTCGCCAATCTTCAAGCGTACCGACGCCTCGCCCAGCGCGGCACCTGCCGTGCTGCCCACGGCATAACCGGCTTTTTCCACCGCCGCCTTCAATATGTCCAGCGTGACTTCGCGATCCGCCTTGACGCTGGCTTGCTCGGTGGCGAAATTGACGCTGGCTTCCTCGACGCCCGGCGTGGCGGCCAGGGCTTTTTCAACCCGGGCCACGCACGACCCGCAGGTCATGCCTTCCACGGGAAAGCGCCATTCCTTCAAAGTGGATGCAATGGCCAGCGGGGCTGGCAGGGTGTGGCTGACGCTCATGCGTGTCTCCTGAAAATATGACGATAGGGCAAGTCTGAACCTTCCTATCATGGCAGGGTCAAGCATTGGTCGATATTAATCCTGAAGGATTTCAGGATTTGCACAAAACCCGTTGACTTTGCCACCGTGGGAAGGTTCAGACTGCAGCCTGGGAATCTGGCGAAGCACTGCATTGGCAGGCGTCATTTCCCCAAAGGCGCGAAAAACAGCGTCCCCAGTTCTTTTTAACTTTTACTTCCCAAGGAAATCCCATGGAATTCAATGTTCCCGACATGAGCTGCGGCCACTGCGCCGGTGTCATCACCCAGACCGTCAAGCAACTCGATGCTGGCGCGACAGTCCACATCGACCTTCCGGCGAAAAAAGTCACCGTTGAAACCACCCAGGACCCGCAAACCGTGGCCGCTGCCTTGACCAGCGCGGGATATCCGCCGAACTGATGGCTGCTGCAGGGGGGCGCAAATGATTGCAGGCCATTTGAGCAGGCCTCTATAGAATCGTCCTTCCTTTCACTTTCGTCAGTGCCTGTGTCCGACCGTTCTGCTGTTTTGCCCCAATACCTGTTGCCCAAACAGGCGCTCACCCACTTCGCCGGTTTTGTTGCGTCGCGTGAGCGCGGCTGGGTGACGACCGAGATCATTCGCCGCTTTGTCGCCAAGTACCGGGTGAACATGGACGAGGCGCTCGATTCGGACATCAGCACTTACCGCACCTTCAACGAATTCTTCACCCGCGCCCTGAAGCCCGGTGCGCGGCCGATTGCGCAGGCCGAGCTGGTTTGTCCGGTCGATGGCGCCATCAGCCAGTTCGGCCCGATTGCGGGCAACCAGATCTTCCAGGCCAAGGGCCACCACTATTCGACCACTGCGCTGGTCGGCGGCGATGCGGCGCTGGCGGCGCACTATGACAACGGCAGCTTTGCCACGATTTACCTCAGTCCCCGGGACTACCACCGCATCCACATGCCGTGCGAAGGCCGCCTGAGCCGCATGATTTACGTGCCGGGCGAATTGTTCTCGGTCAACCCGGTCACGGCGCGCGGCGTGCCGGGGCTGTTTGCGCGCAATGAACGCGTGGTCTGCGTGTTCGAGTCGGCGCGCGGGCCGTTCGTGCTGGTGCTGGTCGGCGCGACGATTGTCGGCAGCATGGCAACGGTGTGGCACGGTGTGGTGAATCCCCCGCGCGGCAAGGTGGTGCGCGAATGGCTGTATCCGGCGTCCGGCCAGCCTGAAGTGATGCTCCAGCAGGGCGAGGAAATGGGCCGGTTTCTGCTGGGCTCGACGGTGGTTTTGCTGTTCCCCAAGGGGCCGTTGCGCTTCAACCCTGACTGGGCGCCGGGCGGCGCGGTGCGGCTGGGCGAGGCGATGGCCCACTGCGCCTGAAAAACTGCCAGCAGTTCATCAAAAAAGCCCCTGGACGTCACTGCCAGAGGCTTTTTTAGTTCAGTTTCAAGCCGGCTTGCAGCCAGCTTTCAGATCAAAACTTGTGACGCACGCCAACGGCGACGGC
Organism: Polaromonas sp. CG_9.7; assembly: GCF_015752205.1. Lineage (GTDB taxonomy): Bacteria > Pseudomonadota > Gammaproteobacteria > Burkholderiales > Burkholderiaceae_C > Polaromonas. The sequence goes on along the minus strand of NZ_JADOVG010000004.1, from coordinate 98,949 downwards.
CGAGTTCTTGTAAGTCTCAGCGCCGGCCGCATTCTTTGCCTTGGTGTCCATCCAGCCAGCATACAAGGTCGTGCGCTTGGACAGGTCATACACACCCACCAGGCTGTAGCCCGAGCCGTTCTTGCCATCCGTGCCGGCAATTTCGCCATCGCCCTTGGCGTAGCCGAATGCCACGCTGGCAGCTTTGCTGAAGGGGACGGTCACGCCGACCTGGTATTGCTTGTCTTTCGCGTTCGTTGCGTCGGCCTTGGCCGTGTTGTAACCGGCCGTGAGCTTGGCAAGCCCGAAGTCATACGAACCGGCAATCAGCGTGTACTTGGTGCTTGTGGTGCCCGTTGAGGCTGCAGTCGTCGCAGCGGTTTGTGTTTTTTGCTCCTGGTAAGCCACGCCCACCAGCAGCGGGCCCGAGGCGTACTTCGCATGCAGGCTGACGGTTTGTCCGGCATCCACACTGACGTTATTAAGACCCAGTCCCTTGTTTTCGCCAAAGTTCACCGCCACCGCACCGCTGAAGCCGCTGTAGTTGGCCGAGGTGAAGGCGATGGAGTTGCTCAGGCGAGATTCGTAGGCAGCCACTTCGCTGTAGTTTTTGTCTTTGCCCCAGACGATGTCCGTGGCGGTCAACGCTTTGGAGTCGTAGGTGTTGTTGGTGCTGGAACGCAGTGCGTCGTAAGGCGTGGCCTGACGGCCCATGGTCACGGCACCGAAAGCGCCCGACAGGCCCACGGTGGCGACACGGTCGAAGACAGAGCCAGCCGTTTTCTGCTCGCCGGTGTCCATCTTCATGCCGCCTTCCAGCACGAAATTGGCTTTTAAACCGCCGCCCAGGTCTTCAGCGCCTTTGAAGCCCCAGCGCGAACTGCTCAGACCGTCGGAATCGACCACCGTTTGCTTGAGTTGCTTGCCGGGTGCGCCTTTTTCCGTCTGGCCAAAAAACAGGTCGGCCACGCCATACAGGGTGACAGAAGATTGAGCAGAAGCAACACCTGCAAAAGACAGCACCGCCAGCGTAATGAGAGACTTTTTCATTGGGAATTTCTATAAAAGTGTGGTCACAGGACTTCGTAGCCCCTACTTCCCGCGTCTTGCGGGAAAGTGTTACCCATTTAACAAAAACTTAATGACAAATCAGTGAAAACCCGTGTCCGCTTATTGTGGGCATGTGTAGTTGAACCGGATCAATGGATCGCGGCTTTGCCCGGCGTCAGATTCGATGCATTGCTTGATGCCGGCTGGCGCACCGCTGGCCGACGGCGTAAAGTAGCGGCTTCACAGCTTTGTGCTGAGCTGCTACTTCGGAGTCCCCGCCATGAATGCCCCCCTGCACCGCGAAATTCCCGCCCATATCCTCAACGCTGCCCAGGCCCTGTCCCAGGTCACCACCCAGTGGGACGAGGACATCGTTCGGCAGCTGACCGACTACATCGCCATTCCTGCCAAGTCACCCACCTTCGACCCCGACTGGGAGAAGCATGGCCACATCGACACCGTGATGCGCCATGCTGCCACCTGGGTGGAAGCGCAAAAGGTCGAAGGCTTGACACTCGAAATCGTCCGGCTCGAAGGCCGCACACCGGTGCTGTTTTTTGAAATCCCGGCGACGCGTGCCGGCTCCACGCAGACCGTGCTGATGTACGGCCACCTCGACAAGCAGCCCGAATTCACCGGCTGGCGCAACGACCTGAGCCCATGGAAAGCCACCTATGAAGATGGCAGGCTCTACGGCCGGGGCGGCGCCGACGACGGCTATGCGGTGTATGCCAGCATCGCCGCCGTGCAGGCGCTGAAAAGCCAGAACGTGCCGCACCCGCGCATCGTCGGTCTGATTGAAACCTGCGAGGAAAGCGGCTCCTACGACCTGCTGCCGTATGTGAATGCGCTCAAGGACCGTCTCGGCGAGGTCGCGCTGGTGGTCTGTCTGGATTCGGGCGCCGGCAACTACGACCAGCTCTGGCTGACCACCAGCCTGCGCGGCAATGCGGCCGGCGTGCTCAAGGTCGAGGTGCTGACCGAAGGCGTGCATTCCGGTGACGCCAGCGGCCTGGTGCCGTCCAGCTTTCGCATCATGCGCCACGTGCTTGACCGGCTGGAAGACAGCGCCACCGGCCGCCTGCTGCCGCAAAGCTTTCACTGTGAAGTGCCTGCCGACCGGCTGGTTCAGGCGCAGGCCACGGCGGCTATTTTGGGCGACGAAATCTACAAGCGCTTTCCGTGGGCGCATTACGACTGCGAAGGGGCCGCCGCCTTTGCGCTGCCGACCACCACCGACCCCGTCGAGGCATTGCTGAACCGCACCTGGCGCCCGACGCTCAGCGTGACCGGCGCCGAGGGCTTTCCGTCCTTTCGCGACGCCGGCAACGTGCTGCGGCCTTACACCGCCTTCAAGCTGTCATTGCGCTTTCCGCCGCTGGTCGATGCCGGCGTGGCGGTGCAGGAACTGAAAAAGCTGCTCGAAGACAACGCGCCCTACCAGGCGAAAGTCACGTTTGAAAGCAACGGCGGCGCCACCGGCTGGAATGCGCCCAGCACCGCGCCGTGGTTTGAAACTGCCTTGAACGCCGCATCGCAGAACTTCTTTGGCGCGCCCTGCGGCACGATTGGCCAGGGCGGCACGATTCCGCTGATGGGTATGCTGAGCAAAGGGTTCCCGAAAGCGCAGATGATGGTCTGTGGCGTGCTCGGCCCCAAGAGCAATGCCCACGGACCCAATGAATTTTTGCATGTGCCGTATGCCAAGAAGCTGACGGCGGCGGTGGCGCAGGTGATGGCCAGCGTGCCGGGCTGAGGCAGGGGCCAGGCTGAAACAGGCCCTGGTTCTTCTTTGGCTGTCATTGCGGACCTGATCCGCAATCCATGCCACCGCCCCCCAGCTGAATCGGCCAACGTCTGGCGTTTTAAAAACGCCTTGACGGCGCGCCAATGGATCCCGGGTCAGGCCCGGGATGACAGCGATGACAGTGATGTCATCGCTTCATGCCTCAAGCCTGGCGCAGCCGGCGCTGCTGCAGCCCCAGCCAGCCCAGCGCCAGCCCGGTCAGCCCGAGCGGCAGCAGCGAGCCGATATTCAGCAGCGTCCAGCCCTGCGTCGTCACCAGCACGCCCGACGCCAGTGACGACACCGCCAGCACCACGAACACGCAGAAATTCAGCGCGCCTTGCGCCTTGTCTTTTTCTTCCGGCCGGTAGGCCGTCAGGGCCAGCGTGGTGGCGCCGGTGAACAGGAAGTTCCAGCCCAAACCCAGCAAAAACAGCGCCGCCACAAACTGCTGGAACTCGACGCCTGACAGCGCGATCAGCACGCAGGCGATGTTCAGCGCCAAGCCGGTCGCCATGATGGGCAGCGTGCCGTAGCGCTTGATCAGGTGGCCGGTGAAAAAGCCTGGCGCGAACATGCCGATCACATGCCATTCCAGCACCCAGGCCACGTCGGAAAACGGCAGGCCGCAGACCTGCATGGCAATCGGCGTGGCGGCCATCAGGAGGTTCATCACGCCGTAGCCCAACGCGCCGGCGGCGGCTGCGACGATGAACACCGGCTGGCGCATGATGACGCCCAGCGGCCGGCCGCCGCCGCTGGCATGTTTCAGCGGTGGCGCTGGAAAGTCGATGAAGGCCAGCAAGGCCATCGCCAGCAGTGCCACGCCCGCCAGCGCTAGATAGGCGCCGGCAAACGGCACCTCGGTCAGGCTGCGCGTGCCGGCCGCCAGGTTGGGCCCGGCCACCGCACCGATCAGGCCGCCGGCCATGACCAGCGAAATCGCCTTTTCGCGAAATGCCGGCAGCGCCAGTTCGGCAGCGGCGAAGCGGTAGAGCTGCGCATTGGCGTTGTAGTAGCCCGCCACCAGCGTGGCTGCCACCAGCAGCCAGAAGTTGCGGCTGTAGGCCGCGTAGCAGCACAGCAGGGCCGACGCCAGGCCCACCAGCAACCCGAGCTGGAACGAGGTTTTGCGGCCGAAGCGGCGCTGGGTGTGCGCCACCAGCCCGGTCGACAGCGCGCCGCCGACCACATACGCCATCACCGGCAGCGTGGCCATCCAGCCCAGAGGCGCCAGACTCAAGCCGACCAGGCCGTTGATGGCGATGAAGGTGACGTTGTTGGTCAGGAACAAGCCCTGGCAAATTGTCAGCAGCCAGAGGTTGCGGTTCATGTTTTCAGTCCAGATTGCGTCGGGGTTCAGTCGAGATTCAGCAGCGACAGGCAGGCCAGCGGCGCAGTTTCGGCGCGCAGCACACGCGGCCCCAGCGTGACCGGGCTGAAGCCGCAGGCGATGGCGGCGGCTTCCTCGGCCGGGCTCAGTCCGCCCTCAGGGCCGTTCAGAAAGGTCAGGGCGCTGCCCGGCTTCACGCTGGCAATGGCCTGGCGCAGCGGGCGGCTGCCGTCCTGCAGCGACAGCAGCAAGCGCATGCCGGCCTCGGCGGGCAGGGCGGCGGTCTTTTTCAGCCAGTCGGACAGCGTCACCACGTCCTGCACGCGCAGCAGGCGATTGCGCCCGCACTGCTCGCTGGCAGCCATCGCGATGCCTTGCCAGTGGGCGACCTTCTTGTCGGCGCGCTCGGCCTTCAGGCGCAACACGCTGCGCTCGCTCATCACCGGCTGGATGCTGGCCGCGCCGAGTTCGGTGGCTTTTTCGATCAGCCAGTCCATGCGGTCGTTCGCCGGCATGCCGACGACCAGATGAATGCTGCGGCCGGCCTCGCGCGCCGTAGCGGTGAACGCGCCGATGGTGACGTCCACCTCGCTGCGCCCCATGCGCTCGACCGTGGCGTCGAATTCGCCTTCTGCATCACCCCGGCCGTTGAACAAGGTGATGTGTCCGCCGGGCTGCAGGCGCAGCACTTGTACATGGCGCGCGGTTTGGTCGGGCAGCGTGATGCTCTGGCCGGGAACAAGCGCGATGTCGGCGTAAAAACGGGCGCTCATGGCGTTGGCGCCGTTGGTAAAGACGCTGGATTGACTATCAAATCAATAGCTTCTTGCGCACGGCCAGCCTGCGCGAAAGGCCAGTTTGGCATCAAAATGTATACCCCACACGGGTTTCGTTGCCCTCGATTTCGTCGAGTAGCACCATCAGCGGCCCGAGCTGGCGGTACCGGGCGCAGGTGGCACGGGCGTACTTGATGAAGCGCGGCGTGTCGGCCAGGTATTTGGGCTTGCCGTCGCGCAGGCTCAGGCGCGCAAAAATGCCCAGCACCTTGAGGTGGCGCTGCAGGCCCATCCATTCGACGGCGCGGTAGAACTCGCCGAAATCATCGCCGACCGGCAAGCCCGCCTTGCGCGCTTTTTGCCAGTAGCGCACGGTGATGTCGAGCACAAATTCTTCTTCCCAGCTCAGGAACGCGTCGCGCATCAGGCTGGCGATGTCATAGGTGACCGGGCCGTACACCGCGTCCTGAAAGTCCAAAACGCCGAGGTCGCCGTTGGCGTCGACCATCAGGTTGCGCGGCATGAAGTCCCGGTGCACATAGACGCGTGCGCCATCCAGCGCGTTCAGGTTGCTGGCCTTGATTTGCGCGAACAGCGGATCGAGCTTGCCCATCAGCGTGGCATCCAGCGCAAAACCCCGGTACTTGCCGACATACCACTCGGGAAACAGCGCCAGTTCGCGCGACAGCAGCGCGTCGTCGTAAGGCGGCAGCACGCCGGGCTGGGACGCGAGCTGCCACTGCACCAGCACGTCGACCGCCTGCATGTAGAGATCGAAATGCGCCGGCGTCGCCTCGATGCGGGCATCGACGGCGGCGGGCGGCGCGATCACGTCCATCATGGTTTGCGCACCCAGGTCGCTCAGCAGCATGAAGCCCAGCGGCGCGTCCCAGGCCAGCACGCGCGGCGCCTTCAGGCCGGCGTCCGACATCAGGCCGGCCACCTTGACGAAAGGCGCGCAGTCTTCCTGGGCCGGCGGCGCATCCATGATGATGAAGCTGCCCGCGCCGTTGGCGGCATCCACGCGGAAGTAGCGGCGAAAGCTGGCATCGGCCGACGCCAGCCGGACGGTCTCTGGCTGCAAACCGTGGTGCGGCGCCACGGCGGCGAGCCACCGTGCAAAGGCGCTGGCGCGCGCGGGGTCAAGCCAGTCGGGAGGAAGGGAAGCGGTCATGTTTTCAAAGCCCTTGGTCGGTGCGGCAGCCCGGCGCGGGCCGGGGCAGGAGGGTCATGGATAATCAACCCTGATTTTACAAACGGGTTTATCTCATACAAACGATGCGCCACGCATCCCGCCCCTTCTTTATTCTTTCCCCGGTAGCCCATGCGGTCTCCCGGCTGGCGATGCTTGCCGCGCTGGGGCTGGCCGTCGCCGGACCCGGCCATGCGCAAACGGCTGCCGTGGTGGCCGACAGCGCCATGGCGTCCGCGCCCCTGGCGCTCAAAAGCTCGCCCCTGCTGGCCGAAAGCGTTTCAAAAGAGCCCGGAGACGAGGGACCGACCTTCGTCTTTGGCGACACCATTTCGGGCCGACCGGACCTGGAAACCGTGATTAAGGGCAATGCCGAACTGCGCCGTGGCGCTACATCAATGCGCGCTGACCGCATCGAGTACTACCAGCCCGACGACCAGCTCATCAGCACCGGCAATGTGCGCATCAACAATGCCGGCAACCGCTTTGAAGGCCCCGAGCTGCAACTCAAGCTCGACCGTTTCGAAGGCTTTTTCACCACGCCGCGCTACCGCTTTCTGCAAAACGGCGGCAACGGCCAGGCCGAGCGCGTCGATTTCATCGACGACAAGCATTTCAGTGCGCTCCGCGCCACCTACACCACCTGTGAGCGGGGCAACGAGGAAAGCTGGAAGCCGGCCTGGGAAATGACCGCGACCCGTGTCGACTTTGACCTGGACCGCGAAGTCGGCGTGGCCACGGGCGCTGTCGTGCGTTTCAAGGAGGTGCCGATCCTGGCCTTCCCCAAGATCAGCTTTCCGCTCAGCGACAAGCGCAAATCGGGCTTCCTGCCGCCCACGCTGGGCCTGGATTCGCTCAACGGCTTTGAAGTCCGCCAGCCGTATTACTTCGACATCGCACCCAACCGGGATGCCACCTTCTCGCCCGCCATCATGACCAAGCGCGGCGTTGATCTGGCCGGCGAGTTCCGCTACCTGGAGCCGACCTACAAGGGCCAGTTGCGCGCCAATGTGCTGCCTGGCGACAAGCTGCGCGACCGCGACCGCTGGTCGTACTCGCTGCAGCACAGCGGCGCCATCGACACCGGCGTGCCATCCATCGGCGGCGTGGGGCTGAACCTGAATTTGAACAAGGTCAGCGACAACGACTATTGGCGCGACTTTCCGGTGGCCACCGGCCAGGTCACGCAGCGGCTGCTGACGCAGGACGCTACGCTCAGCTGGAACAAAGGCTATTTTTCATCGGCGGTGCGGGCGCTGAAGTGGCAGACGCTGCAGGATGTGAACTCGCCCATCATCCCGCCGTATGACCGCCTGCCGCAACTGACGGCGGCCTACACCCGTGTCGATGCCCCGTTGCTGGGGCTGGGCAGCGGCTTTGACTGGTCGGCTGAAACGGATTTCACACGCTTTTCCGCCGACCAGAACCTGACGAAGCAGCCCAATGGCAACCGCGCGTTTACCAAACTCCAGGTCAGCCGCCCGTGGCTGGCACCCTGGGGCTACGTCACGCCCAAGGTGCAACTGCATGCCAGCAGCTACCAGTTCGAGTCGCCGCTGGCCAATGGCGCCACGTCGGCCACGCGCGTCGTGCCGACCTTCAGCCTGGACAGCGGCCTGACCTTCGAGCGCGACGCCAGTTATTTCGGCCGCAGCTTCACCCAGACGCTGGAGCCGCGCGCCTTTTATGTGCGAACGCCTTACCGCAACCAGGATTTCCTGCCGAACTACGACTCGGGCGCGAACAGCTTCAACTTCGCCACCGTCTTCACCGAAAACGCCTTTGTCGGCAACGACCGCATCTCGGACGCCAACCTGCTCACGCTGGGCCTGACCTCGCGCCTGCTGGACCCGGCCACCGGCGTCGAGGCGGTGCGCCTGGGCGTGGCGCAGCGCCTGCGCTTCGACGACCAGCGCGTCAGCCTCCCCGGCATCGGCACCACACCCGTGCCCGGCGCACTGCCGGTGACCGACCGCGTCAGCGACCTGCTGGTCGGCGCTTCGGTCAACTGGGTACCCCAGTGGTCGTTCGACGGCACGGTCCAGTACAACCCCAAGATCAAGGAGTCGGAACTGGCGTCCATCGGCGTGCGCTATAACCCGGGCAATTACCGCACCGTCAGCGCCGCCTTTCGCCGCCAGCGCAACATCAGCCAGCAGGTCGACGTTGGCTGGCAGTGGCCGATCAATGACCTGTGGGGCGACAAGGGCCAAGACCTGGGCGCCGGACGCGGCCAGGGCGGCGGGCGCTACTACAGCGTGGGTCGGCTGAACTACAGTACGCTGGAGAAAAAGCTGGTCGACGCGGTCGTGGGTGTTGAATACGATGGCTGCTGCTGGATTGGCCGCGTCGTGCTGCAGCGCTCGCAAAACAGCACCGCGACGTCCAGCACGCGCATCTTGTTCCAGCTTGAATTGGTGGGTTTTTCACGCCTTGGCTCGAGCCCGCTTGAAACCCTCAAGAACAACGTGCCACGCTACCAGAACCTGCGTGACAAAATCAGCCCTCCCAGCCGCTTCACCACTTATGACTAAACACCGCTTTTTTACTGTCCGGCCGCTGTCCGCCGCGCTGGTGCTTCTGCTGGCGCTGCCCCTGGGCGCCGTGCACGCCCAAATCACCCGCCCTTCGGCCACGCCGCGGCTTGTGGTGCCTGCACCGCCGTCTGCCAGCACGGCGCCGCGCGAAGGCGCCCAGCGCCAGGCCGATTTCATCGTGGCCGTGGTCAATTCCGAGCCAATCACCAACAACGAAGTGCGTGCCAAGCTGCTGCGCACCGAGCAGTTGCTCAAGCAGCAGGGCAGCGCCGTGCCGCCGCGCAACCAACTGTTGCCTCAGCTGCTCGAGCGCATGGTCAGCGACAAGGCACAGCTGCAGGCCGCGCAGGCCTCGGGCCTGAAGATCGACGACAACGCCGTCGAGGGCGCGGTGCAGACGGTGGCCCGACAGAACCAGATCACGGTTGACGAGTTGCGCTTGCGGCTGAAGGCCGACGGCATCGACTATGACCAGTTCCGCTCCGAGATCCGCGACGAACTGCTGATCAGCCGCCTGCGCCAGCGCGAAGTCAAGGTGAATGTCAGCGAGTCGGAGATCGACGCCTACCTGCGCGATCAGCAAGGTCAGCCGGGTGCGGCCAGCGCAGCGCCGGCGGCGCTCAATCTGGCTGAAATCCTGGTGGCGGTGCCTGAAAAAGCCACGCCCGACCAGATCGCCATCCTGCAGGCCAAGGCCCAGCAGGTGCTGGAACGCGCCCGTTCCGGCGCCGACTTCGCCGGGTTGGCGATCGAGGTTTCGGCGTCGCGCGGCAATGGCGGCCAGATGGGTTTGCGCAGTGCTGACCGCTACCCGCCGCTGTTTGTCGAGGCGACAAAAAATCTGCGCGCCGGTGAGCTGGCCGGTCCGGTGCGCAGCCCCGCTGGCTTTCACATCCTGAAGGTGATCGAGAAAAGCCAGGGTGGCCTGCCAGACGCCGTCGTTGCGCAAACCCATGCGCGCCACATCCTGCTGCGGCTGACGCCCCAGCTGACCGAGGCAGCTGCCATCGAGAAACTTGCGGGCTTCAAAAAGCGCATCGAGGCCGGCCAGGCCGACTTTGCGACACTGGCGCGCGAGAACAGCCAGGACGGCTCGGCCAAAGAGGGCGGCGACCTGGGCTGGGCACCTGCCGGCGCCTTTGTTCCGGAGTTTGAAAAAGTCATGAATTCTCTGGCGCCCAACCAGGTGTCCGACCCGCTGGTGTCGCGTTTCGGCGTTCACCTGCTGCAGGTGCTGGAGCGCCGCGAGGTGCCCGTGTCACCGCGCGAACAGCGCGAGATGGTGCGCGGCGTGGTGCGCGAGAAAAAGCAGGAGGAAGCGCTGGTGCGCTGGGCCGAGGACATTCGCGGCCGTGCCTACGTGGAATTCCGCGAAGTGCCTCAATGACCCCCACGCTTGCCATTTCGTGTGCTGCGCTGCCCCCCGAGGGGGCTGCTGCCCTTGCAGGGCGCCACACCGCCAGAGGCGGCGCATCTGCAGGCTGTCCAAGCCCGCGCAGGCGGGCTTGGAGCCGCAGCCTGCAGCCTGCGGCCCGGCAAAGCCGGTTCCGCGGCCCCTGCTGGAGTAGAGAGAAAACCATCGTGCTCACTGCTTCACGCGGTTCAATGGTTTGCGTTGCATGAAGCACATCCCACGCAAACGCTTCGGCCAGCATTTCCTGACCGACCGGCTGATCATCGACGGCATTGTTGACGCGATTGCACCGTTGCCCGGCCAGCCGATGGTCGAGATCGGGCCTGGGCTTGCGGCGATGACACGGCCCCTGGTGGCGCAGCTTGGGCACCTGACGGTGATTGAGCTGGACCGCGATCTGGCGCGCCAGTTGCGCACGAATCCGCAGCTGACCGTGGTCGAGTCGGATGTGTTGCGGGTCGATTTCAGGCAACTGGCTGAGCAAATCCGGTTGGAGTCTCCTGAAGCGGCGAGCGTGGGGGCTCCCAAGCTCCGAGTGGTCGGCAATCTGCCCTACAACATTTCCACGCCCATCCTGTTTCACCTGCTCGATGCGGTCGATGTGATTGAGGACCAGCATTTCATGCTGCAAAAGGAAGTCATCGACCGCATGGTGGCCTCGCCCTCGACCAGCGACTATGGCCGGCTCAGCGTCATGCTGCAGTGGCGCTATGCCATGGAAAACGTGCTGCACGTCCCGCCGCAGAGTTTTGATCCGCCGCCGCGCGTGGACAGCGCCATTGTGCGCATGGTGCCGCATGCCGAGCCGGAAAAGCTCGACGTCAAGCTTCTCAGCGAACTGGTCCGGGTGGCGTTCAGCCAGCGGCGCAAGCTGCTGCGCCACACGCTGGGGAAGTGGCTGGAACAAAAAGAATTTTCCGGTGACTTCGATGTCAAGCGGCGTGCCGAAGAAGTGCCGGTGGCTGAGTATCTGGCGCTGACGCAGCAGGTTGAAGCCGGCACTGCTCAGACTAAAGACACTGAAGCACTGTAAAAACAGTAGCTGCATAGGTTCGTCAGATAAGTGCAAATGGTTGTTTTTGGCCATAAAAAAACCCGCAAGTTGCGGGTTTTTTGTTTTCAGCCTGAACCGTGGTTCAGGCTGCTGCAAGCCAGTAGCTTGCATTGAAAGGACTGCTCATGCGCAACGCCAACGGCGACACATCGAGAAGTTTGTCGGTCGGCATCGGTTCATCACCATCTAGCACGACTTGCTGGGCCTGATTCGCCCGATCCCCTTGGCCAATGTCCGGGGAGCGGGCTACAGAAAAGAATAGAAGCAGCGGAACGGTATCTTGCGGTCTGCCCAGTAGTCGGACGCGTCCCTGAAGATGTCGAGCAGTTGCTCGCGCGCTTCCTTGTCGAACTTGGCGTGTGCGGGAATCTGTTCCAGCACGACGATGAAGCCGGGCTGCGGGCCTGACTTGTGCACTAGGTCGGTCATGCAGTCGTACAGGGCGTCAAAGTTCTTGCCGAAATGCGCCGGAAAGGTGTATTGGGCCGCGATCATGTCCAGGATGTCCTGCTTGCTCTGGGCGTTGCCCAGGTTGGCATACAGGAAATGCTGGTTCAGCTTCGTGGCCGCTTCCTGCAACTCGGGCACCCGGAAGGCGCGTATGGACTGCACAATGTTGGGCCTTATGCCCTTCAAAGGTATTTCGTCGTCCTTACGAAGTGGTGTATCCATCTCCGCTTCTCTTTCTCTTAGTTCTAAAGTCAAAATAACAACCACAGTTCTGGTTAATGAACGATTTTGCGAAAACTCGCATAGTGATCATCGGTGTAAAAACAGGCATCGGGCGCTGCGGCTTGCAAGCCACCACACACGATGCGCCGGGCACCTCGGCTGCGCTCTCCAGGTGTTCGGACGGTGTATTCGCGGTAATAAGCGCGAACATTTGCCGGAAGCAGCCGTTCACGGTTGCCAAACACCACGCCGTCCTTGTCATGCCTGAAAGGTCCGCCCTGATAAATCAGCGTCAGCATGCTGCGTCCCTGGGGAGGCAACTCGGCGAGCGCAACGGTGTCGGCCAGCGCCGGCGAAGAAGTGGTTCTGGCAAGGGCCGCGCCAAAAGGCACTATCGCCATACCGGCCGAAACCGCCAGCAGCACCGTCAAGCCAGCTTGACGCCAGCGTCCGGACCCATTACTGCGCAATCCCTGCATGAAAAATACCTTTCTTGAATTCAGCGTCAACCAGCCAGATTTTCGGGTTAACCCTTAAATTTCAAGAAGGGTAGTTTGCCGCATGCTGAAACAAAAGGCAAGCAATTGCTGAAATTTTAGGCATTAAAAAGAGGGCTCAAAAGCCCTCTGATGTTGTTGTGGCCGTAAAGGAACTGGCTTATCGCGCAGCGTTGGCGTCTGCCACCGTGAGAGCCGTCATGTTGACGATCCGGCGCACCGTGGCAGTCGGTGTCAGGATATGCATCGGCTTGTTGGCGCCCAGCAGCACCGGGCCAATGGCAATGTTGCCACCGGCGGCGGTCTTGAGCAGGTTGTAGGAAATATTGGCGGCGTCGATATTGGGCAGCACCAGCAGATTGGCTTCGCCATTCAGACTGCTGTTGGGCATGATGAGCCTGCGGGCTTTGGCGTCGAGTGCGACGTCGCCATGCATTTCGCCATCAACTTCCAGCCACGGCGTCTGTTCGCGCAGCAGCTCCAGCGTGCGGCGCATCTTCAGCGCGCTCGGGTGGTTGGACGAACCGAAATTCGAATGCGACAGCAAGGCCGCCTTGGGCTTGATGCCGAAACGCATCATTTCCTCGGCGGCCATGGTGGTGATTTCCGCCAGCTGCTCCGCCGTCGGGTCGTAGTTCACGTGGGTGTCGAGCAAAAACACCTGACGGCCCGGCAGCATCAGCCCGTTCATGCAGGCATAGGTGTTGACGCCCTGGCGCTTGCCGATTACCTGGTCCAGATAGGCCAGGTGGTGCGCCGTGGTACCCCAGGTGCCGCAGATCAGGCCATCGACATCGCCCTTGAGCAGCAGCATGCCGGCAATCAGGGTGAGCCTGCGGCGCATTTCGATCTTGGCCATCTGCACCGTCACGCCACTGCGCTCGGTCATGCGGTGGTAGGTCTGCCAGAAGTCGCGGTAGCGGTGGTCTTGCTCGACATTGACAACGTCGTAATCCAGCTCTTCCTTCAGGCGCAGGCCAAACTTCTCGATGCGCTGGGCAATGATCGCCGGGCGGCCAATCAGCGTTGGCCGGGCCACACCTTCATCGACCACGATCTGGCAGGCGCGCAGGACCTTTTCTTCTTCACCTTCGGCATAGGCGATGCGTTTGCGGGCGGCTGCCTTGGCAGCAGTAAAAATCGGCTTCATGATCGTGCCGGAGGCATAGACAAAGCTCTGCAGCCGTTCGCGGTACAGGTTCATGTCCTGAATCGGGCGCAAAGCCACGCCGCTGTCGGCCGCCGCTTTTGCCACCGCAGGCGCAATCTTCATCATCAGGCGCGGATCGAAGGGCTTGGGAATCAGGTATTCCGGGCCGAACGACAGCTTTTCACCGACATAGGCGGCCGCCACCACTTCGCTTTGCTCGGCTTGCGCGAGTTCTGCAATGGCATGGACAGCGGCGATTTCCATCTCGATGGTGATGGTCGAGGCACCTGCGTCGAGCGCACCGCGAAAGATATACGGGAAGCACAGGACATTGTTGACCTGGTTCGGGTAATCAGTGCGCCCGGTGGCGATGATGGCGTCATCGCGCACGGACTTGACGTCTTCGGGTGATATCTCCGGATTCGGATTGGCGAGTGCAAAGATGATGGGCCGCGCCGCCATCTTCGCGACCATGTCTTTTTTCAGCACGCCGCCCGCCGACAGGCCCAGGAAAATGTCGGCGCCTTCGATGATCTCGCCCAGTGTGCGCGCCGCCGTGGGCTGTGCAAACTGGATTTTGTCCTCGTCCATCAGCTCGGTCCGGCCTTCGTACACCACGCCGGCCAGGTCGGTGACATAGACGTTTTCACGCGGAATGCCGAGCTTGAGCAGCAGGCCCAGGCAGGCCAGCGCGGCTGCCCCGGCGCCGGACGTCACCAGCTTGACTGTTTTCGGGTCCTTGCCGGCCACTTTCATGGCGTTGAGCATGGCTGCGCCGACGGTGATGGCGGTGCCGTGCTGGTCGTCGTGGAACACCGGAATCTTCATGCGCTTGCGCAACTCGCGCTCGACATAAAAGCAGTCGGGCGCCTTGATGTCTTCGAGGTTGATGGCGCCAAAGGTGGGTTCGAGCGAAGCAATGATCTCGACCAGCTTGACCGGGTCCTTTTCGTCGATCTCGATGTCGAACACATCAACGCCAGCGAACTTCTTGAACAGCACGGCTTTGCCCTCCATCACCGGCTTGGACGCCAGAGGGCCGATGTCGCCCAGGCCCAGCACGGCCGTGCCGTTGGTGATCACGGCGACCAGGTTGCCCCGGCTGGTGTACTTGAAGGCGGCGTTCGGGTCCTTGACGATTTCCTCGCAGGGCGCGGCGACACCCGGCGAATAAGCCAGCGCCAAGTCGTGCTGGTTGGTCAGCTGCTTGGTGGCGCTTATGGCGATCTTGCCGGGCGTGGGGAACTCGTGGTACTCAAGCGCGGCACGGCGCAATTCAGCGCGCTTTTCGTTACGCTCGTTTTCAAGATCGTGGGGCGTCGCAGCAGATGGTATGGACATCGATAAGTCTCCAGCTAGGACGGTCAGTGCGGCCGTCAGCTCTTTTTTGTACGGTTTTCGATTGTAGGCCGCACAAATTACGGAGCCCGTGTGGAAAACCGCATTCCAGGGCGGAGTGCTTTTGACTTATTCACACAGATCAGCGTTTTTAAGGATCGGCACCACTTCCTGCTCCAGATGCCCAAAATAAAAGGGTTAACCCGCATTCTGTTCGGGTTGTACCTTGCGTAAAATTGGTTGCACTTACTTTGCAACAAAGGTGCAACCCATGTCTACAGTCACGCTCGGCCTCAAAGTTGACGAAACGCTCCGAGACCGCATCCGGGAGGCCGCAGCCCAGCAGGGCAGGGCGCCGCACTGGCTCATCAAGCAAGCGGTTTTGCAGTATGTTGAAAGCCTGGAGCGGGGTTTGTCGCCACTCGGTGCAACCCCGGGGGCAACCGGTCTCGCCGAGCTGGCTGAATCTGAAGAGGCGGACGATCCGGCGCTGGTGGCCAGCGTGGGGCATCCTGCGCCGCCTTTCCTTGACTGGGCGCAAAACGTGTTGCCGCAGACCGACCTGCGCGCCGCGATCACCGCCGCCTGGCACCGGCCCGAGGAAGAATGCCTGCCGCTGCTGGTGCAACTGGCGCATGCCGCTGATGCGACGCAACGCACCGCCATTGAAACGCTCGCCACCCGTTTGGTGGAAGGTTTGCGCGGCAGACAAGACACCGGCGGCGTCGAAGCGCTGGTGCAGGAGTTTTCGCTCTCCAGCCAGGAAGGCGTGGCGCTGATGTGCCTGGCCGAAGCGCTGCTGCGCATTCCCGACAATGCCACCCGCGACGCGCTGATTCGCGACAAGATCAGCCGCGGCGACTGGCATGCGCACCTGGGCAACTCGCCGTCGATGTTTGTCAATGCCGCCGTTTGGGGCCTGATGCTGACCGGCAAGCTGACCTCGACCAGCAGCGAGAAAAGCCTGGCCTCGTCGCTGACCCGGCTGATCGGCAAGGGCGGCGAGCCGCTGATCCGCCAGGGCGTGCACCGCGCCATGAAGCTCATGGGCGAGCAGTTCGTGACCGGCCAGACCATTTCCGAAGCGCTGGCCAACAGCCGGTCGCTGGAAAAAGCCGGCTTTCGCTATTCCTACGACATGCTGGGCGAAGCCGCCATCACCGAACAGGACGCCGAGCGCTACCTGGCGTCTTACGAGCAGGCGATCCATGCCATCGGCAAGGCCTCGCACGGGCGCGGCATCCATGAAGGGCCGGGCATATCGGTCAAGCTGTCGGCGCTGCACCCGCGCTACAGCCGGGCCCAGCGCGACCGCGTGATGGGCGAGTTGCTGCCGCGCCTGCTTCAACTGGCGTTGCTGGCGCGCCAGTACGACATCGGCCTGAACATCGACGCCGAAGAGGCCGACCGGCTGGAGTTGTCGCTCGACCTGCTGGAAAGCCTGTGCTTCGAGCCGGCACTCAAGGGCTGGAACGGCATTGGTTTTGTGGTGCAGGCGTATTTGAAGCGCTGCCCCTACGTGATCGACCATCTGATTGACCTGGGCCGCCGGAGCAGCCACCGGCTGATGATCCGGCTGGTCAAGGGCGCCTACTGGGACAGCGAAATCAAGCGCGCCCAGCTCGATGGCCTGGACGGCTACCCGGTGTACACGCGCAAGGTGCACACCGACGTGTCTTACCTGGCCTGCGCGCGCAAGCTGTTGGCCGCGCCCGACGCGGTCTATCCGCAGTTTGCCACCCACAACGCGCAGACCGTTGCAAGCATCTACCACATGGCCGGCAACAACTACTACAGCGGCCAGTACGAATTCCAGTGCCTGCACGGCATGGGCGAGCCGCTGTACGACCAGGTCACGGGCAGCGTGGCCGACGGCAAGCTGGCGCGGCCGTGCCGCATTTACGCCCCGGTCGGCACGCACGAAACCTTGCTGGCCTACCTGGTGCGCCGCTTGCTGGAAAACGGCGCCAACACCTCGTTTGTCAACCGCATTGGCGACGCCAATGTGCCGGTGGCCGAACTGGTGGTGGACCCGGTGGCCGAAGTGCGGCAGATCGAGCGTGACACCGGCCATCTGGGCGCGCCGCACCCGAAGATTCCGCTGCCGCGCCAGATGTTTGCCGACCTGGGCGCGCAGTCGCGGCTGAACTCGTCGGGCCTGAATTTGGCAAACGAGCAGCAACTCGCATCGCTCTCTGCCGGCCTGTTGCGCAGCACACAAGGCATTTATACCGCTTGCGCAGGTGGTACGGGCGTGAGCAGCTTCTCTATTAATAGCGCTGCTGCCGACGGCTGGCAGCCGGTGCTGAACCCGGCCGACACCCGCGACCAGGTTGGCTGGGTGCGCCCCGCCACGTCGCAGGATGTCGAGCAAGCGGTCAGCCGCGCTGCCCGTGCCGCGCAAATCTGGCATGGCACGCCGCCGCAAGAACGCGCTGCTTGCCTGACACGCGCCGCCGACGTGCTGGAGCAGCGTACGCAAAGCGTGCTCGGTCTGATCGTGCGCGAAGCCGGCAAGTCCCTGCCCAACGCGATCGCCGAAGTGCGCGAGGCGGTGGATTTCCTGCGTTACTACGCCGCCCAGGTGGCCGCCACCTTTGACAACGACACGCACCGCCCGCTGGGCGTGGTGCTGTGCATCAGCCCGTGGAACTTCCCGCTGGCGATTTTTGCCGGCCAGGTCGCCGCTGCGCTGGCCAGTGGCAACTGCGCGCTGGCCAAACCGGCCGAGCAGACGCCGCTGGTGGCCGATGTGATGGTCAGGATCCTGCATGAAGCCGGCGTGCCGGTCGATGCCGTGCAACTGGTGCCCGGCACCGGCGACACCGTCGGCGCCGCGCTGGTGGCGCACCGCCAGGTGGCAGGCGTGATGTTCACCGGCTCGACCGAGGTGTCACGGCTGATTGCGCAGACGCTGGCCAAACGCCTGAGCCCGCAGGGCCACCCGATTGCGCTGATCGCCGAAACCGGCGGTCAGAACGCGCTGGTGGCCGACTCGTCCGCGCTGGCCGAGCAACTGGTGGACGACGTGCTGTCGTCGGCGTTCGATTCCGCCGGCCAGCGCTGTTCGGCATTGCGCCTGCTGTGCCTGCAGGAAGACGGCGCCGAGCGCGTGGTGGACATGGTCAAGCACGCCATGCGCGAATGGGTCATGGGCAACCCCGACCGCATGCACACCGACGTGGGCCCGGTGATTGACGAAGACGCCCGCGCCCAGATCGAGCAGCACATTGCGCAGATGCAGGCCGAAGGCCAGCGCGTCACCCGCATGGGGCGCGACGAAAGTGCGGCCCAGGGCCATTTCGTGATGCCCGCGCTGATCGAGATCGACAGCATCGAGCGCTTGAAGCGCGAAGTCTTCGGCCCGGTGCTGCATGTGCTGCGTTACCGCCGCGACCAACTGGGCAAGGTGCTCGATGCGCTGAACGCCACCGGCTATGGCCTGACTTTCGGCGTGCACAGCCGCATCGACGAAACCATTGCCCAGGTGACGCAAAAAGTGCAGGCTGGCAACATCTACGTCAACCGCAACGTGATTGGCGCGGTGGTCGGCGTGCAGCCCTTTGGCGGCATGGGGCTTTCCGGCACCGGCCCCAAGGCGGGCGGCCCGCTGTACCTTTATCGCTTGCTGCAGGCCGGCCCGGCGCAGGGCAACCAGGCGCTGGCCATGCTGCCGGCGATGCCGGTGAGCCGCGGCGCAGCGCCGGTTGCCGTGCCAAAACCGGCCGACCTGCCTGCCTTGCGGGCCTTGCAAATCCTGGGCGAAGCGCTGAAAGGCCCGGTATTTTTAGCGCTCGACGGCTGGCAGACCAGCGGTGACGCGGCCCGTGCCGAAACCGCCTGCAACGCTTACCGCGCCAGCAGTGTGCTGGGCCAGTGGTTCACCTTGCCCGGCCCGACCGGGGAGTCAAACCGTTACCGGCTGCTGCCGCGCGGCGCCGTCTGGGCCGTGCCGCAAACCGCGCTTGGCCTGGTGCAGCAGGTCGCCGCCGCACTGGCCAGCGGCAACCCGTGCTGGCTGGAAACACCTGCGGCGCACAGCCCGGTGGCGCTGGCGTTGGCCGCGCTGCCGGCCGAGGTGAAGGCTTTTGTCCAAACCCGAAGCGCCGGGAAATTGATGGGTGAAACGCAGCTGAGCGCGATGCTGTTCGAGGGCGACGGCGATGCTTTGCAGGCCTTGTTGCCGCGCATTGCCGAGCACCCTGGCGCCATCGTGCGGGTTGAAAACCTGACGTCGGCGCAACTGGCCGCCGGCGCCGTGTACGACGTGAGCGCGCTGATGCACGAGCAAAGCATCAGCACCAACACGGCCGCCGCCGGCGGCAACGCGCAACTCATGACCATGGGCTGAGCGTCAACTTTTTCTTCGTCCGGTCACCTTTCCCCTCGACGGCCGCCCTGACATCCCGGGGCGAGCCGGCGCTATCTGCCTGACGGCAGGGACCGCGCTTATCTTTTGATTCATCACATCCTACTTTGAGGAGACACCCATGAACTTCACGGATCCCACCGTCATCACCTTCGGCATCTACCTGATTGGCATGCTGTTCATCGGCTTTCTGGGCTACCGCGCCACCGACAACCTCGACGACTACATTCTGGGCGGCCGCAGCCTGGGCAGCTTTGTCACCGCGCTGTCGGCCGGCGCTTCTGATATGAGCGGCTGGCTGCTGCTGGGCTTGCCGGGCGCGATTTATCTGTCGGGCCTGAGCGAAGCCTGGATTGGCGTCGGCCTGATCATGGGCGCCTACCTGAACTGGCGATTCGTGGCGGCGCGGCTGCGGCTCTACACCGAGCGCGCCGGCAATGCGCTGACGCTGCCCGACTATTTTGCCAACCGTTTCGAGGACAAGGCCAACCTGCTGCGTATTTTGACGACTGTGGTGATTCTGGTGTTCTTCACCGTGTACTGCGCTTCGGGCGTGGTCGCCGGCGCCAGATTGTTCGAAAACATGTTCGGCCTGCCTTACCAGACTGCGCTGTGGGTGGGCGCTGCCTGCACCATCGCCTATGTGTTTATCGGCGGCTTTCTGGCCGTGAGCTGGACCGACACCATTCAGGCGTCCTTGATGATCACCGCGCTGATCGTGGCGCCGGTTGTGGCCTACCTTGCCGTCACCGGCGGCCTGCAGCCCACGCAAACGATTGCCGACCTGGTGGAGCCGGCCAGGCTGGACATGATGCAGGGCGCTTCATTCGTCGGCATCGTGTCGCTGCTGGCCTGGGGGCTGGGCTACTTTGGCCAGCCGCACATCCTGGTGCGCTTCATGGCCGCTGAATCGGTGGCGACCATTCCGGCCGCGCGCCGCATCAGCATGACCTGGATGATCCTGTGCCTGTTCGGTGCAGTGGCGGTCGGCTTCATCGGCATTCCCTACTTCCTGGCGCATCCCGAAGGCGCTGCAGCCGTCAACGCCAATTCCGAAACCGTGTTCATCGAGCTGGCCAAGCAACTGTTCAACCCGTGGATCGCCGGTGTGCTGCTGGCCGCCATCCTGGGCGCCGTGATGAGCACGCTGTCGTGCCAGTTGCTGGTCTGCTCCAGCGCGCTGACCGAAGACATCTACCGCACCTTTTTGCGCAAGAGCGCCGGCCAGACCGAACTGGTGTGGGTCGGCCGGGCCATGGTGATGGCCATTGCGCTGGTCGCCATCGGCATTGCCAGCGACCCCGAAGCCAAGGTGCTGGGCATGGTCAGCTACGCCTGGGCGGGTTTTGGCGCGGCCTTTGGCCCGGTGATCATCCTGTCGCTGTTCTGGTCACACATGACGCGCAACGGCGCACTGGCCGGCATCGTGGTGGGCGCGGTGACGGTGCTGGTCTGGAAGCAGGGCGGCTGGTTCGGCCTGTATGAAATCGTTCCCGGTTTCATCCTGGCCTGGCTGGTCACCGTGGTGGTCAGCCGCATGGGCCAGCCTTCGGCCACCATGCTGAAAAGCCACCAGGCGGTGGAAACCGAACTGGGCACGGTCCAGGCCTGAGGCCTGTCGCGCGCCGGCGCGGGCTACAAGACCACGCGTTTTGATTCGGCCATGCGCTGCGCGGTGCGGCTGCCCGACAGCACAAAGCCGCGCTGCACACCGGCCTCGTCCAGCCACTGCCAGAGGCCGGCTTCCGGTGCATGCCACTGGCCGGCTGTTCCGGGGCTGGGCGGGGCTGCCACCAACGGCAATGCCGGTGTCTTGACGGACACCGGCATCAGTGCAAACACCGCGTCGCTCGGCGTTCCGGCCAGCGTGGCCGCCAGCGCCCGGGCCGCCGTCATGATGGGCATGACATAGGGCAGGGTGACCCCATGCGCATACTGCGCGCAGTCGCCCAGCGCATGAACGTGCGCCGCGCTGGTCCGGAGCTGGCGGTTCACCATGATGCCGCGCTCGACGGCCAGCCCAGCAGCCTGCGCCAGGCGCGTGTCCGCTCTCAAACCAATAGCGCTCAACACACAGTCAGCCTGCGCCAGCAGCCCATTTGACAATAAAACCTGCAAATTTTCCGCATTCTGGGTCGCGTCAACGCGGCGCACGGTGGTGCCGAAGTGAAACGTCACCCCCAGCGCTTCCAGGGCCTGGCGCAACTCGGCGCTGGCCGCTTCGGGCAGCAGGGCGGCCAGCGGGCGCAGGCCCGGGTCCACCACGCTGACGCAAAAACCGGCACTGGCCAGGTCATTGGCAAACTCGCAGCCGATCAGGCCCGCGCCCATGATCAGCACCGGGCGACCGCTGCCGGCTTGCAACTGCGCATGCAGCACTGCGAAGTCGTCCAGCGAATTGACGCTGAGCACCCGGTCTGCCGCATCGCCCTCGACCGGCACGCGAATCGGCTGCGCGCCGGTGGCCAGCACCAGGTCACGAAAGGCAATGCTGCCTGCGGGGGTCATGACCGACTGCGCTGCAGTGTCGAGCGCCTGGACGCGGGTGTGGGCCAGCAAGGTGACGCCCAGTGTCTCGGCCATCCTGGCGGCTGGCGTGCTGACGAGCTGGGCCGGCAACCGGCCTTGCGCAAAGGCGTTGGACAGCGACGGCTTGGCGTAGAAGTCCCCACTGTCGCCGGTGATCAAGGTCACCGGCGTGGTGCTGTCGAGTTTGCGGAACTCGCGCACCGTGGTCCAGCCGGCCAGACCCGCGCCAATGACAACTACGGTATTTGTCATGCCGCAGCGCCTGCCGGCGCCGACGTGGCCTTGGCTTTGCCGCCCCAGCGCTGCCAGGCTTTTTCATGGAAGAAAAAGGCAAACGCCTGCACCGTCGGCTCCAGCAGGCTGAGTGTCAGCGACAGCAGAAAGTTGCCGGTCACTGCATAGGCCACCAGCGCCGCCACCGTGACGTGCACCACGTAATAGGTGGCGGTTTTCTTCAGTGTGGGCAAATTGTCACGGGCAAATTTGGGCATGGGGAAACTCCTTCAAGGCAATCAAAAAACAGAAATGCAGGTTGTCAGTTAAATCTCGACCGCTTCAAACTCGGCCTTGGCCACACCGCAATCCGGGCAAATCCAGCTCTCTGGCACATCGGCCCAGCGCGTGCCCGGGGCAATACCGTCTTCGGGTAAGCCTGCGGCTTCGTCATAGATGAAACCGCAAATGAGGCAGAGGTAGGTCTTCATGTGAATTCTTTCAGTTCTATCGGTGAAAAAGACTGTTTGCGCAACATTGACAAGCTTATTATGCTATTAATAACATAGCTAAACACATGGCGCGACCTGTGCACCAGTGGCACCTTTTCCGGACTTCGGCAAGAGTGTGAAAGCCGGGGTACTTTTCGCAAAAGTCTCAGGTCTTGCCGTTAAAGCGCAGTGTGCCCATCGTAAAACGTCCTCTTGCAATAGAATTAATTTAATTAATATAGATTAATGATATTTAAAAACTATCAATCTGACCATTTGTTTTTGTCTAAGCAGGCGATAGGCAGAGCGTGCACCTTTAACGCGTTGATTGAGAAGTCATGGTTGTTCCGTCTTGAAATCAGCACACGCTGCAACGGCCAAAACAATGCAGGGACTTGCCGGATTGACCTGCAAACCGAATCAGTCCGCGCTCTCGGCACCGGGGGCGTGCCGGGTCAGCTTGCGAGTCGCGCTGCACAGGTCGGCAATCGCATCGGCCGCGGGCCGTGTGTCTGGTGCGCTTTTCGGGCTGACAGGGTGCTGGCTCTGTGCCAGCCGCCGCAATACGGCTTTTTTTTCTGCAGCCCCCGCAGGCGGGTCCACAGGGCTGCGTCGGACATTGTTTCCTGTTGATCAGCCAGGCTGCGCCTGCTGAACGCATGGCCGGTATGGCAGCGGTAGCGTACCTGGCGCCTGTCGTCCGTCTCGAACAGCAAGCCGCCGCAATCGGGGCAGGTAAAGGGCGAGGGGCTGGCGGTGGCCTGGAGGTTTTCCATGCCACTGATCCCCAGGCTGATCGGACAAAGGCCATGGCCAGTACGCTCAAACCAAAGGCCAGCGACACCCCGGTCAGGCCGATGCCCACGCCCGGAAAGGCTGCCGCGATCACGGCGCTGCCGCAACCCCCGAGCACCAGCCAGAAAGTGCCGAAGAACTCGGCGGCAAGTCGATTGGACAAGGGAATTTTTTCTCTCCCGAAGTTCGAAGGTGCTGGCATATTGCGCAGGTGGCCGGCGCGTGCCGGTATGCCGGAAAAAAAAGAATACCGCCTTTGCCTTTTCGGGCGCAAGCGGTTCAGGGTGAACGCAATGGCGCCCACGCAACGCAAGATGACCCTGTTGCGGCGCGGCCAGCGGCTCCAGATCGGGGTGTTCCCCTCTGTCAACACCGGCAAGGCAAGGCTGAGAAAGCGGCGACCGACATTACAAATCAATGGCTTTAATACCGCATTTTTTGGGTTGATGGTTACCTGACGTCCGGCTTTTCGGCGGGGCAGGCCGGACGGAAAAAACACTTTCAGCCGTGCTTTTAAAGCCTGGGCGTGGCCCGCCCGCCAATGGCGCGTGTTTTCCTGAGCGCCATGGCCTGAACGCCGTCTTGAAGAAACATGCCGACTGGCGCAAAATGCGCCAATCAGGAGATTTTTCATGGCTTCACCTTCCATCGGTTTTTCATCTGTCAAACTTCCCGCCGCCCTGGTGCAGCAAGCCCGCGAAGCCGCCCAGCCGCTGCGGCGCTCGGTCGCCGGCCAGGTTGAATACTGGGCCACGCTGGGCCGCATCGTCGAGCATTCGGGCTTGACGGCGCAGGAGGCGCAGGCGGCTATCGAGGGCTATGAGGCGGCGGCCAAAGCAGTTCGCCAAAAAATACCCGATTCGCTGGAGGCACTCAAGCTTCGCGTTCTCGCCGCCAGCAACAGCGGGGTCTTGCAGGCGAATATCCGGACGTTGGTTGAAGACAACCGCCAGCTGGCCGCCGCGCTGCGCGCAGCTGCTTGAGTCCGCCCATTTTTCACCTTCTGGCCGGACCGAACGGCGCAGGCAAATCCACGCTTTAACGCGCCTTGGTGGCCAGCGGCACCATTGAAAACCATCTGGAATTCGTCAATGCCGACCTGTACGAAAGGGACTGTTTGCAGCATGTCCCTGACCTGCAAAAGCGTTCCGAAGCGGCGCGTGAATGGGCTGACACACGGCGGGAGACATTGCTCGATGCCCGGGCCGGTTTTGTCAGCGAAACCGTTTTTTCGCACGAATCAAAGCTTGACCTGATCCGCCATGCGCAGTCGCTGGGCTATCAGGTGGTTCTGTATGTGGTGGCCCTGGACGATCCGCAGCGGCTGGTGGCCCGCGTCAGCCAGCGTGTCAGGGAAGGCGGCCACAACGTTCCGGCCAGCCGCATCTTGGGGCGTTATCCGCGCACCATGGCCTATCTTGGGCAGGCAGTGCGTCTCGCCGATCTGGCCTTTCTCTACGATGCGGTCGAAGTGGAGCTGGGCGCGCACCGATTGGTGGCGCTGTGCGAGAAGGCGCTGACGACTGTGCTGGCGGACGAGTTGCCGCTCTGGGCGGCGGCGATGCTGGCGGCGAAGTAAGCTTTTTACCTGTCGCGGCCTTGAAACGCGCTACACCTGCCCGCCCTCAAGCCGCCACGAACCGCCCGCGCAAATACGCAATGATCTTGTCCGAGTCGTAAAGCCACTCGCTTTTGCCGGCCTTGTCGGTGATCTTCAGGCAGGGCACCTTGGCCTGGCCGCCGCCCTGGAGCAAGGCCTGCCGGTCGGGGCCGGCGGGCTGCGCGTCGATGCGCTGGATGTTCAGCGACAGGCGGCTCATTTCCTGCCGGACCTTGCTGCAAAACGGGCAGGTCTTGTACTGGTACAGCGTCAGCGACTTGCATTGCCGGTTGACCTTGTCCTGCGCGGCCTGGATGCGCACCACGCCCCGGGGCCGGGTGAGCGTTTCCTTGAGCACCACCACCGGGCCCAGGACGACGCGCACGGTTTTAAAGAAGAATCGGATAAAAGTTTTCATGGCTGATTTTAGGGCGTGCGTCGCCACGGCCCGGCGGCAGGCGCAGGTCAGCCGCGCATCAAGGCCTCGATCTCGTCGGCCTTCACCGGAACGCCGCGCGTCATCAGCTCGCAGCCTTTGGCGGTGACCAGCGCATCGTCCTCGATGCGGATGCCGATGTCCCAGAATTTCTTCGGCACGCCCTTGGCCGGGCGCACGTACAGGCCGGGCTCGATGGTCAGCACCATGCCGGGTTTCAGGATGCGAGACGGCTTGCGCATGACCATCTGGCCCAAGGCGTCTTTCTCGGGCTGCGGCTGGCTGCCGGGCTCGGTGTAGTCGCCGCAGTCGTGCACGTCCATGCCCATCCAGTGGCCGGTGCGGTGCATGTAGAACTGGCGGTAGGCGCCCGATTCGAGCACGTCATCGACGCTGCCGTGCTTGGCCCTGGCCAGCAGGCCGGTGTCCAGCATGCCTTCGATGAGCACCCGCGTGGCGGCGTTGTGCGGGTCGATGAAACGGTTGCCCGGCCGCGTGGCGGCTATGGCCGCTTCCTGCGAGGCCTGCACGATGTCGTAAAGAATGCGCTGCGCCGGGGTGAATTTGCCATCGGCCGGAAAGGTGCGCGTGATGTCGCTGGCGTAGCCTTCGAGCTCGCAGCCGGCGTCGATCAGGCACAGCTGGTCGGGTATGAGTTCGGCGTTGCCGGCGCGGTAATGCAGCACGCAGGCGTTGGCACCGGCGGCGACGATGCTGGTGTAGGCCGGGAATTCGGAGCCGTGGCGGCGGAACTCGTGCAGCAGTTCGGCTTCGAGGTGGTATTCGCGCAGTCCGCCTGGCACGCCATTTTTACCGGCGCGCAGCATCGCCGCCGAGGTCTGCATGGCGCGCACATGGGCACCGGCCGAGATGGCACCGGCGCGCCGCAAAATGGCGATTTCATGCGCGTCCTTGACCAGCCGCATTTCGTCGAGCAATTTGCATAAATCGTGCTGGCTTTGCGGGCATTCGGCGCCAAAGCGCACACGGGCGCGCACCTTGTTCAGCCACCCATCGACCGTTGTTTCCAGTCCCTTGTGGGTGGCGAAGGGAAACCACACGGCGTTCTGGTTCGCCAGCAGCTCGGGCATTTTCTCGTCGAGCATGTCCGCGCTGAAAGCCGCTTCGACACCGAGTTGCGCAGGCGCCGCTTCAGGGCCGAGGCGAATGCCGTCCCAGATTTCACGCTCCAGATCCTTGGGCCGGCAAAACAATGTGCTCTTGATGGTTTTGCCGCTGGCTTCGATCACCAGCCAGGCGCCCGGCTCGCTGAAGCCGGTGAGGTAGTAAAAATAGCTGTCGTGGCGGTAGGGAAAGTCACTGTCGCGGTTGCGCGGCATCTCGGGCGCCGTCGGCAGCACGGCGACGCCGCCGCCGGCCTTGATCAGGGCGCGGCCAATGGCAGCGCGGCGTTTGGCAAAGACAGCAGAAGGGTTCAACAGGGTGCTCATGGGGGAGGATGCTTTCAGTTCGGGAAATTTTGATTCAGTTCGGCCAGTCGCTCGGGTGTGCCGACATCGGTCCAGGCGCCCAGGTACAGCTCGGCGCTGACTTGCTGGCGGTCCATGGCCTCGCGCAGCAGCGGCGCCAATGCGACCGCCAAGCCTGGCGAATTGCCGAAGGGCAGGGCGTCGAACAACTCGCGCCGGTACAGGCCGATGGTGCTGTAGGTGTATCGCGGCGCGGCATCGCCGGCCGGCAGGTTGCGCGCCAGGCCGCCTGCGCCCAAGCCAAAATCGCCGTGCGGGTTGTGCGGCGGATTGGGCACCAGCCACAGGTGGGCGAGCTTGCCGCCGGCCACAAAGCGGCTGACGGCTTCGGGCGAGAATTCAAAACCGGGCACGAACACATCGGCGGCCAGCAGCCAGAACACGTCGCCCAGCAGCGGCAGCGCCCGCGCAATGCCACCAGCGGTTTCCAGCGCGTAGCCAAAATCATCGCCTTCGTGCGAGTATGAAAATGATAGCTGCTCGTTCCCGCCGGTAGTGCGCAAAAGGTCTAAATGGCTTGAAATTTGTTCGCCCAGCCAGGCGGTGTTGACGACCAGTTCGTGAAAACCGCCGCGTGCCAGCGCCAGCACATGCCAGTCGATCAGCGCCTGGCCGTGCACCTTGAGCAGCGGCTTCGGGCAGTCGTCGGTCAGCGGGCGCATGCGCTCGCCGCGCCCGGCAGCCAGGATCATGGCCGGGATCGGCGGGCTCATCTGCACCGCCCAAACAGCCGGTGAACGCGGCAGAAAAAAAGGCTGGCGCAGAAGGGTTTGGTTTGCATAAGCACGACTTTAGGGCATTTGCCGCCGCCGCTGTTTCGGCGCTGCACAAAGCAGCGACAAGAGGCAGTCAGCGCATCGGCCGTTAAAATGCCGGATTACCTTGACGATCGAACTTTCCGGAGCTTAGCCTGATGGCCAAAAACGAAATGATGGCGAATGCGATACGCGCACTTGCAATGGACGCGGTGCAACAAGCCAACTCCGGTCACCCCGGCGCGCCCATGGGCATGGCCGACATGGCGGTCGCGCTCTGGGGCGACCACCTCAGGCACAACCCGGCCAACCCGCACTGGATGAACCGCGACCGCTTCGTGCTGAGCAACGGCCATGCGTCGATGCTGATCTATTCAGTGCTGCACCTGACCGGCTACCAGTTGCCCATCGAAGAGCTGAAGAACTTCCGCCAGTTCGGCTCCAAGACCCCCGGCCACCCCGAAGTGGACGTGACGCCAGGCATCGAGACCACCACCGGCCCGCTCGGCCAGGGCCTGACCAACGCCGTCGGCATGGCACTGGCTGAAAAGCTGCTGGCCAGCGAATTCAACCGCGTCAGCGGCAAAACCGACCACACCATCGTTGACCACCACACCTATGTGTTCCTGGGCGACGGTTGCCTGATGGAAGGCATCAGCCATGAAGCCATCGCGCTGGCTGGCGCCTGGAAGCTGAACAAGCTGGTTGCGCTGTACGACGACAACGGAATTTCCATCGACGGCCAGGTCGCGCCCTGGTTCATCGACAACACGCCGATGCGCTTTGCCGCCTGCGGCTGGAACGTGATCGACGTGGTGGACGGCCATGACGCCACCGCCGTGTCGGCCGCCATTGCCGGCGCCAAAAGCAGCCTGGACAAGCCAACGCTGATCGTCTGCAAGACGCACATCGGCAAAGGCTCGCCCAACCGCGCCAACACCTCCAAAGCCCACGGCGAGCCGCTGGGCGCCGAGGAAATCGGCCTCACGCGCACCGCCATCAACTGGCCGCACACCGCCTTCGACCTGCCCAAGGAAACCTACGCGGCCTGGGACGCCAAGGTCAAGGGCGCCAAGGCCGAGGCCGCCTGGGACAAGAAGTTTGCCGCCTACACCAAGGCCCATCCCGAGCTGGCGGCTGAATTCGTTCGTCGCATGAAAGGCGAGTTGCCGAAAAGCTTCTCGCAACTGGCCGTCGACACCGTTGTAAGCGCGCACACCAGGGCCGAAAACGTGGCGTCGCGCAAGGCGTCGCAACTGGCCCTCGAATCGTTCACCGCCGGCCTGCCCGAACTGCTGGGCGGCTCGGCCGACCTGACCGGCTCCAACCTGACCAACACCAAGGCCACGCCTGCGCTGCGCTTTGACGCCAGCGGCGAGGTGGTGAAAACCGAAGCGGCCAACGGCAGCCTGGTCGGCGGGCGCCACATCAACTACGGCGTGCGCGAATTCGGCATGGCGGCGGTCATGAACGGCGTGGCGCTGCATGGCGGCTTCATTCCCTACGGCGGCACGTTTTTGACGTTCAGCGACTACTCGCGCAACGCCATCCGCATGGCTGCGCTGATGAAATTGCGCGTCATTCACGTCTTCACCCATGACTCCATCGGCCTGGGCGAAGACGGCCCGACGCACCAGTCGATCGAGCACGCCGCCAGCCTGCGGCTGATTCCCAACCTCGACGTCTGGCGTCCGGGCGATACCGCCGAGACCGCTGTGGCCTGGGCCGTGGCGCTGGAAAACAAGAGCCGTCCAACAGCCTTGCTGCTGAGCCGCCAGAACCTGCCCTACGCGCCGAAAGACGATGTCGGCCAGATCAGCAAGGGCGCCTACGTGCTCGCCGAGCCGGCAGAAGTCGGCCTGAACAAAAAGGCCCAGGCCGTCATCATCGCCACCGGCTCCGAAGTGCAGCTGGCGCTGAAGGCGCAGGAACTGCTTGCGGCGCAAAAAATTGCCGTGCGCGTCGTGTCCATGCCGAGCAACACGACGTTTGACCGCCAGGACGCCGCCTACAAGTCGAAAATCCTGCCCGAAGGCATTCCCCGCATCGCAGTGGAAATGGGCGTGACCGACGGCTGGTGGAAATACGGCTGCGCCGCCGTCGTCGGCATCGACACCTTTGGCGAGTCGGCGCCGGCGGGCGTGCTGTTCAAGCATTTCGGCTTCACGCCGGAAAACGTGGTGGCGACGGTACGCAAGGTGCTGCGTAAAAAGTAAGGACTGGTGCCACAAACCCGGCGCCAGGCAGGCAATCCGTTCACCCTTGACCTTGCGCAAACCACGCGGTCCGGTCTGAACGGATGATCAAAAGTTAACTACAGGAGCGAAAGAGAATGACGATCAAGATGGGTATCAACGGCTTCGGCCGCATTGGCCGCAACGTGTTGCGCGCCGCTGTTCAAAACTTTAGCGACATCGAAATCGTCGCGATCAACGACCTGCTGGAGCCGGACTACCTGGCTTACATGCTGCAGTACGACTCGGTGCATGGCCGCTTCAAGGGCGAGGTTTCGGTCGAAGGCAACACGCTGATCGTCAACGGCAAGCGCATCCGCCTGACGCAGGAACGCGACCCCGCCAACCTGAAGTGGGCCGAAGTCGGCGCCGATGTGGTGCTGGAAGCCACCGGCCTGTTCCTGGACAAGGCTGCCGGTGAAAAACACCTGACCGCCGGTGCCAAGAAGGTCATCTTCTCGGCACCGTCGAAAGACGACACCCCGATGTTCGTCTTCGGCGTGAACGACAAGACCTACGCCGGCCAGGCCATCATCAGCAACGCCAGCTGCACCACCAACTGCCTGGCACCCATCGCCAAGGTGCTGCACGACAAATGGGGCATCAAGCGCGGCCTGATGACCACGGTGCATGCCACCACCGCCACGCAAAAAACCGTGGACGGCCCGAGCAACAAGGACTGGCGCGGCGGCCGCGGCATTCTGGAAAACATCATTCCCTCGTCAACCGGCGCGGCCAAGGCCGTCGGCGTGGTGATTCCCGAGCTGAACAAAAAGCTCACCGGCATGTCGTTCCGCGTGCCCACGTCCGACGTGTCGGTGGTGGACCTGACCTGCGAGCTGAGCAGCGAAGCGACGCTGAAGGAAATCTGCGCCGAAATGAAGGCGCAAAGCGAAGGCGCGCTCAAGGGTGTGCTGGGCTACACCGAAGACAAGGTTGTCGCGACGGACTTCCGTGGCGATACCCGCACCTCGATTTTTGATGCGGACGCCAGCATTGCGCTGGACGGCACTTTCATCAAGATCGTCGCCTGGTACGACAACGAATGGGGTTATTCAAACAAGTGCCTTGAAATGGCGCGGGTCGTGTCGAAGTAAATCTTCTTCAACTGCAAAAAAAATGCGCCTCAGGGCGCTTTTTTTTTGCCCTGAAATTTTTCGAAAGTATCTATTCTCGTTAATGAGAAAAATCGCGAATTTACTTATGATGAGGGCTGAAAGTATTCATGCATAAATCTATTCATCATTTCCTTACATGCCAACCCACGCGCTGACTGACGCCCTGTTGACGGCCCTGCGCGCGCAAGGCGGTGTCGCCACCAGCATTGAACTGCAGGCGCGCCTAAGCGTAAGCCAATCGACGGTGTCGCGCGCGCTGGCGCCCCTGCTGGCGGCAGGCGATGTGTTGCAGAGCGGCGCGGCGCGGGCGCGGCGCTACCTGCTGCCGCGCCGCATTCCGGGCGCGGGCAGCGAATTGCCGGTGATGCGCGTCGATGCGCGCGGGCAGGTCACGCCCTTTGGCCGCATCGTGCCGCTGCCCGGCGGGCGCTTCTGGGTCGATGAGGCCGATGGCGTGAGCGAACTGCACGACGGCCTGCCCTGGTTTCTGGACGACATGCGACCGCAAGGCTTCATGGGCCGCACCTTTGCCCATACCCATCCCGTCCTGGGGCTGGCGGCCGATCCGCGCCACTGGAGCGCCGACGATGCGCTGAAGGCGCTGGCCAGCTTTGGCGACGACTTGCCAGGGAACCTGATCGTCGGCGAGCCGGCTTTCGAGCGCTTTCACACACTGGGCGAACGCGCTTCGCGGGCGGACTCCAGCGCTGACTATCCGCGCCTGGCGCAGCAGGCCATGCTGGGCGCGCTGCCCGGTTCGTCGGCGGGTGGCGAGCAGCCCAAGTTTTGCACCTTGATTGGCGGTCGCGCGGTGATTGTCAAGTTCTCTCCAGCAGGCGATTCCGACGTGGACCAGCGCACCCGCGACCTGCTGGTGTGCGAGCACCTGGCGCTGCAAACGCTTGACAGCGCCGGCCTGCCCGCCGCCCGCACGCAGGTGTTTTTTATCGAGGGCCGCATGTTCCTTGAGTCCGAGCGCTTTGACCGCACCGCCGCCGGGCGCATCGGCATGGTGTCCTTGCAGGTCTATGACGCGCAGTATGTCGGCGAGGAAGACAACTGGGCGGCTACCGCCCGCCGCATGGAAGCACGCTCGCTGTTGCGCCCGCAGGACGCGGCGCACCTGCGCTTTCTGGAAGCCTACGGCGTGCTGATTGCCAATACCGACCGCCATTACGGCAACATTTCCCTGTTGCTCGAGGGCGACGACTGGCGGCTGTCGCCCACCTACGACATGCTGCCCATGCTGTACGCGCCGGTGGGCGGCGAACTGGTGCCGCGCGACTTTGCCGCCCGCCCGCTGCAACCCAGTGCCGCGACGCTCGACCAGTGGACGCAGGCCAAAGAACTGGCCATCGCCTTCTGGCAAACCGCCGCGCTGGACGCACGCATTTCGGCCGGTTTCAGGGCAGTGGCATCAGGCAACCTGCAAACCCTTCGCATGTTGTGACGCTGCCCGTGCGCTGCAGCGCATTCGTTCAGAGCGATGCAAACCTTTTTAAGAATCAAAAGGTCATTTGCGCATGCTGCATATGCATATACAGCTATGAATACCGTAGCAAGCATGCAGAATTCCTGGCCCGCTGTGATTTTCAGTCAAGCGAATCCGCTTTGACCGGCTACGGCGCCCACGCAAGGTTCATCCGGCGCGGCGACGGGCCGCTGCCTGGGCAATCTCGGGCGGCAGGCGCTTGAGCAGCCAGCGAATCGCCAGCGGCACCAGCACCAGGTCGTCAACCAGGCCGATCACCGGCAGCACGTCGGGAATCAGGTCGATGGGCGAAAAGAGATACAGCGCAATCAGCGCCGTGCCCCACTTCAGCCAGCCTGGCGCGTCCGGGTGGCGCAGCGCAAACCACAACTGCCGCGCGTCGCCGCGTAAAACAGTCCAAAGCAGGGTCAAGCGTTTCAACATGGCAATCAATCTCCTTACTGATCGGCTCCTGATGGACCCGCGTCCAATACAAATGGCGCTGGCCGGGGCGACTGCAAGGGTTTTTCACCGGACGTTACATTCGGCGCTTCGCGCTGCTTGCAGCCCTCAGACGCGTTTGAAAATCGTGGTTGTGCATCAACGCGGCCGACCCTGCACAGGCAGCGGCAGCGCCGTTTTGTAGCGCACCTGCTTGAGCGCAAAACTGGAGCGGATCTTTTCGATGCCCGTAATCGGCGTGAGCTGTTCCACGATGAATTTTTCCAGGGCGGCAATGTCGGTGATGGCCACGCGGATCAGGTAATCGCTGTCGCCGCTCATCAAATAACACTCCATGACCTCGTCGTGCTCTGCAATGCGTTTCTCGAACTCGGCCAGCGCGGCCTTACTCTGGCTGGTGAGGCTGATGGAGATAAAAACGTTCGGGCCAATGCCCAGGGCTGCGGCGCTCACCAGCGCCACGTAGCGCTCTATGACGCCATCGTCCTTCAACGCCTTGACGCGCGCCAGACAAGGCGAAGGCGACAGGTGGACCTGCCGCGCCAGTTCCACGTTGGTCAGTCCACCGTTGCGTTGCAAGGCATCAATAATGCGTAAGTCAACTGAATCCAGCATAAAAATTTTAAAAGTTAAGGTAGTGCAGCTCATTGTGCTGCGAGTTCGGGTAAGTCTTCCCCGAGATCAGCAGCCTGTGCGCACTTTATTTGCGTAAATTCGTCCATATGACCTGCTTGTTTTAAATCCATGAATTTTGCACACATGAATGAACCGCTCGATACCGATCCCGAAGAAACCGGCGAGTGGCAGGACGCCCTGGCAGCCCTGCTGGCCACGCAGGGACCGGAGCGTGCCCGCTTTGTGCTCGACACCCTGGCGCGCCAGGCGCGCACCGCCCGCATCGGCTGGCAGCCTGAGTTGTGCACGCCTTACGTGAACACCATTGCGGTGGACCAGCAGCCGCCGTTTGCGGGCGACCTGGCCATTGAAGAGCGGCTCGCCTCGCTGATGCGCTGGAACGCCCTGGCGATGGTGGCGCGGGCCAACCAGGCCTACGGCGACCTCGGCGGCCACATTGCCAGTTATGCCAGTGCCGCTGATCTGTTCGAGGTCGGCTTCAACCACTTTTTTCATGCCCGAGACCAGCGCCCCGAAGGCGGGCATCTGGGCGATCTGGTGTTTTTCCAGCCGCACAGCGCGCCCGGCGTGTATGCGCGGGCCTACCTCGAAGGCCGCTTGAGCGAGGCAGACCTGGGCTACTACCGTCAGGAACTGACCAGCCCCGCCGCGCTGGGCGGAACGGGCGCACGCGGCCTGTGCAGCTATCCGCACCCCTACCTGATGCCCGATTTCTGGCAGTTTCCCACCGGCTCCATGGGCATCGGCCCGATCAGCTCGATCTACCACGCCCGCTTCATGCGCTACCTGAGCCACCGGCAATTGCTGGACTGCGCGAACCGCAAGGTCTGGGGCGTGTTTGGCGACGGTGAAATGGACGAGCCCGAAAGCATGAGCGCGCTGACGCTGGCGGCCCGTGAGGGGCTGGACAACCTGGTCTGGGTCGTCAATTGCAACCTGCAGCGGCTGGACGGGCCGGTGCGTGGCAATGGCCGCATCATCGACGAGCTGGAAAAGCTGTTTTCCGGGGCCGGCTGGAACGTCATCAAGCTGATCTGGGGCAGCGACTGGGACGGGCTCTTCGCCCGCGACACGAGCGGCGCGCTGACCCGCGCATTTGCCAACACCGTCGATGGCCAGATGCAGACGTTTGCCGCCAAGGACGGACGCTACAACCGGGAAACATTTTTCGGCCAGAACGAAGCACTGGCCCACCTGGCGCAAGGCATGACCGACGAGCAGATAGACCGACTCAAGCGCGGCGGCCACGACCTGGTGAAGATTCATGCGGCCTATGCCGCTGCTGCCGCGCACCAGGGCCAGCCGACAGTCATCCTGGCGCACACCAAAAAAGGCTATGGCATGGGCAAGGCCGGGCAGGGCAAGATGACCACCCACAGCCAGAAAAAACTCGACGAAAAAGAGCTGATCGAATTCAGGAACCGCTTCAACCTGCCATTGAGCGACGCGCAGGCCACGTCGCTGGCGTTTTTCAAACCCTCGGCGGACAGCCCTGAAATCCAGTACCTGCATGCGCGCCGCCAGGCTTTGGGCGGCTACCTGCCGCGCCGCGACACCGCGTGCGCAACCCTTCCGGTGCCCGAGCTGGCGCGCTATGCCGCCTTTGCACTGCAACCGCAAGGCAAGGAGATGAGCACCACCATGGCCTTTGTCCGCATGCTGGGCGGACTGCTGAAAGATGCGGTGCTGGGTCCGCGCATCGTGCCCATCGTGGCCGACGAAGCGCGCACCTTCGGCATGGCCAATCTTTTCAAACAGGTCGGTATCTATTCGAGCCTGGGCCAGCGCTATGCGCCTGAAGACATTGGCTCGGTCCTGAGTTACCGCGAAGCCATCGACGGCCAGATCCTGGAAGAAGGCATCAGCGAGGCCGGCGCCATGGCCAGCTGGACGGCGGCGGCCACCAGCTACAGCGTGCATGGCCTTGCCATGCTGCCGTTTTATATCTATTACTCCATGTTCGGGTTCCAGCGGGTGGGCGACCAGATCTGGGCGGCTGCCGACCAGCGCGCACGGGGTTTCCTGCTGGGCGCGACCTCGGGGCGAACCACCCTGGGCGGGGAAGGGCTGCAGCACCAGGACGGCAGCAGCCACCTGATCGCCGCGACCATTCCGAACTGCAAGGCCTACGACCCGGCCTTTGCCGGTGAACTGGCCGTGATCCTCCAGCACGGCATGCAGGAAATGCTGGTCGAGCAGCAGGATGTGTTTTATTACCTGACGCTGATGAACGAGAACTATGCCCAGCCCAATTTGCCGCCCGATGTGCACGCTGACGTGATTTCGGGCTGTTACCGGTTCGGCCACTATCCGGCGGCCGCCGGGGCGCGCCAACCGGGCAGCGCTGCCCTCAAGGTCACGCTGATGGGGTCAGGGGCGATCCTCACCGAGGTGATCAAGGCGGCCCATCTGCTGGCAGCGCAAGGCGTTGACGCCGAAGTGATCAGCGTGACCAGCTGGAGCGAGCTGGCGCGCCAGGCCCAGGCCAGCACATCAGACGCAACCGGCGCAACCGGCACCGCCTGCGATACTGATGCGGGCGCAGCGTTTGTCACGGCGAAGCTCCTGCAGACCGAGGGCCCCATCGTGGCGGCGACCGACTACGTGCGCGCCGTGCCTGAAAGCATCCGGGCTTACCTGCCGACTGGCCGCGCCTACACCACACTGGGCACCGATGGCTTTGGCCGCAGCGACACCCGGGCGGCGCTTCGCCGTCATTTCTCGGTGGACGCGGCCAGCATTGAACGCGCGGCATGGCGCGCGCTTCGGGCCAGTCCATGAGTGCATCACGAAGAATTCTTGCGGCCGATTGAATAGGATAAAAATGTGATTCACCTGAAAAATGTGCACAAGAGTTACGTGGTCAAGGACAAGCAGATTCCGGCCCTGAGCGGAGTTGACCTGTCCATCGTCAGGGGGGAGATATTTGGCGTGATTGGCCATTCGGGCGCGGGCAAGTCCACGCTGCTCAGGCTGATCAACCTGCTGGAGCGGCCGTCCGGGGGCGAGATCATCGTCGACGGCGAGGCCATACTGGCCTACGACAACCTGGCGCTGCGGAACTTCAGACGAAACATCGGCATGATCTTTCAGCATTTCAATCTGCTGAGCTCTAAAACGGTGGCTGAAAATGTCTCGTTTCCCATCCGCATTGCCGGCGAGCGGGACACTGCAAAAATTGATGCGCGGGTCGACGAGATGCTTGAGCTGGTGGGGTTGAGCCGGCACAAGCACAAATACCCGAAGCAGCTGTCGGGCGGTGAAAAGCAGCGCGTGGGCATTGCCCGCGCCCTGGCCAACCGGCCCAAAATCCTGCTGTGCGACGAGGCCACCAGTGCGCTCGATCCGCAGACCACACGGTCCATCTTGCAACTGCTGCGGGAAATCAATGAAAAACTGAACCTGACGATTGTCCTGATCACGCACGAGATGGATGTCATCCGCACGATTTGCGACCGGGTTGCCGTGATTGACGGCGGCAAGATCGTGGAAAGCGGGCCGGTGACCCAGGTGTTTTTGCATCCCCGGCATCCGACGACCCGCAACTTTGTCATGGAGGCGGAAGACTTCTCCGAGGACGAATTCAGTGAAGACCTCAAGCAGGCCGGCGACGGCATGGTGCGGCGCCTGACCTTCATGAACGAATCCATGACGCAACCGGTTTTTACCCGCATCGCCAGGCAATGCGAGGTTGATTTTCTGATCCTCAATGGCCGTTTTGGAAAAATCAAGTCAACCCCCTGCGGGCAACTGACCGTCGCTTTCAAAGGTGACACCGAGAACGCATTGGCGGCCATCAAACAACTCGCCGAGGCCGGTGTGGTTGTCGAGGAGAGTTTTTAATGAATGAATTTTTTCAAAGCCTGATGTCGGGCGGTGTGGCCTGGGATGACATCGGATGGGCGTCGGTGGACACGCTGCTGATGCTGGGCGGCGCCCTGTCGCTGACGCTTTTGCTGGGTTTGCCGCTGGGCATCCTGCTTTTCCTGACGAGCCCCAAAAAACTGCTGGCTTCACCGCGAACCTACGCTTCGGTTTCTTTCGGCGTGAATATCCTGCGGTCCCTGCCCTTTGTCATATTGCTAATTGCCATGATTCCGGTGACCGTTTTGCTGACAGGCACATCGCTGGGTGTGG
Source organism: Polaromonas sp. CG_9.7 (assembly GCF_015752205.1). Classification (GTDB taxonomy): domain Bacteria; phylum Pseudomonadota; class Gammaproteobacteria; order Burkholderiales; family Burkholderiaceae_C; genus Polaromonas. Next base: position 61,435 of record NZ_JADOVG010000004.1, on the reverse strand, counting down.
CTGGCGCCATTCCGCCGCTGGTCGTCGGCGGGACGCCGTTTTTTGCACGTCTGGTGGAAACCGCGCTGCGCGAGGTCGATCACGGCATCATTGAAGCCTCCTTGGCGATGGGGGCAAGCGTGCGGCAGATCGTGACCGGTGCGCTGCTGCCCGAAGCCTTGCCCGGCATCATTGCAGCGGCCACTGTCACGGCCATTGCGCTGGTGTCTTACACCGCCTTGTCTGGCGTGGTCGGCGGTGGCGGCCTGGGCGACCTGGCCATCCGTTATGGTTACCAGCGCTTTCAGCTGAATGTGATGTTCATCACCATCATCTTGCTGCTGATTCTGGTCCAGATCCTGCAATGGGCCGGGGACCGGCTGGTCACGCATTTCAGTCGCTGAGGTTTGGTTTTTTTAACGCAAGGAAAATCTATGAAGAAGTTATTGATGGCGCTCGTACTGGGCACTTCCCTGATGGCACATGCCGCTGACAAGCTGGTGATTGGCGCCAGCCCGACGCCGCATGCCGAGTTGCTCGAACACCTCAAGCCCATGCTTTTGCAGCAGGGGGTGGACCTGGAAATCAAGGTCTACACCGACTATGTCCAGCCCAATGTCCAACTCGTCGAGAAACGCATCGATGCCAATTTCTTCCAGCACAAGCCGTACCTGGATGAATTCAACCGCAGCCGTGGCGCGTCCATCCAGGCGGTGGCCGATGTGCTGATTGCGCCTTTTGGCGCTTACTCAAAAAAGATCACCAATATCTCGGAACTGAAAGACGGCGCGGTGGTGGCCATACCGAACGATGCCGTGAATGGCGGCCGCGCCCTGCAGCTGCTGGACCAGGCCAAGGTCATCAAGCTGACCGATCCCAAAAACAACATGGCTACCGAAAAAGACATCACGCAGAACCTGAAAAACATCAAGATCAAGCAGCTTGAAGCCCCCATGCTGCCGCGCGTGCTCGGTGAAGTCGATCTGGCCATCATCAACACCACCTTTGCGCTGGAAGCCAAGCTCAGCCCGAGCAAGGATGCGCTGATCCTTGAAAGCGGCCAGTCCAACTACGTCAACCTGCTCGCGGCCAGGGCCGACAACAAGGACAGCCCCGCCATGAAAAAACTGGTGGCGGCATTGCAGTCGCCAGAGTCAAAGAAGTTCATTCTCGAGCGATTCAAGGGCAATATCGTCCCGGCTTTCTGAATCTCTTGCCCCTCTTGTCTGTCTGCTCCATTTAATCCCTACGCTCTGAAAACCCCATGAAACCCGGAAAACAATACAAAATCGAAACCCTGGCGGTGCATGCCGGACACTCTGTCGATGTCGGCACTGGCGCGGTCACCGAAGCCATCCACCTTTCAACCACTTTCGAGCGCGATGCGGACGGGGGTTATTCGCGTGGCTTTCTTTATTCGCGTAATCACAACCCGAACCGCAATGGGCTGGAAGCTGCGCTGGCTGCGCTTGAAGGCGGCGCTGCAAGTGCCGCCTTCGGCTCCGGCCTGGCGGCCGTGACCGCGATTTTCCAGGGCTTGATGCCGGGCAACCATGTCATTGCACCGGTCGATATTTACCACGGCACGGCCAATGTCTTGAAGCATCTTTTCGCCAAATGGGGCGTCACCGCTTCGTTTGTCGACATGACGAATCTGGACAGCGTGCGCCAGGCGTTGACGCCGCAGACCAAAATCATCTGGATCGAAACGCCGTCAAATCCGCTGCTGCAATGTGTCGACATCACCGCCATCGCAGAGATTGCCCGCCAGCATGGCGCGCGCGCCATTGCCGACAACACGTTTGCCAGCCCCGTGCTTCAGCAGCCGCTGGCGCTGGGTTGCGACATGGTGATGCATGCCACCACCAAGTACCTGGGCGGGCGCAGCGACGTGCTGGGCGGAGCCGTCGTGTCGCGGCTGGATGACGAGCATTTCGCCCAGCTGCGTACCGCGCAGCTTTATGGCGGCGCCGTGCCTTCGCCGTTCGACTGCTGGCTGGTCATGCGCAGCCTGCCCACCCTGCCGTACCGCATGCAGGCGCACTGCGCCAATGCGCAAAAGGTCGCCGAATTTTTGCAGCAGCATGAAAAAGTCAGCGTGGTGCATTACCCCGGCCTGCCGGACAACGCTTTTCATGCCATTGCCAGCAAGCAGATGTCCGGCTTTGGCGGCATGCTGTCGTTCGAGGTCAAGGGCGGCAAGGACGCAGCCATGGCGCTGGCCGCGCATGTGGAAATTTTCACCCGTGCCACCAGCTTGGGCGGCGTCGAAAGCCTGATTGAGCATCGCGCCTCGATCGAGGGCCCTGAAAGCAAGACGCCACAAGGCTTGCTGCGGGTGTCTGTCGGACTTGAAAATGCCGACGACCTGATCGACGACCTGAGCTCGGCGCTGACGCACTGTTCATGAACCAGCGGCGGTGGGCCGTTGCGTTGATCGTGTTGGCCCAGTGGCTGGGCACGTCGCTGTGGTTCAGTCCGAACAGTGCCGCCGATGACCTGATGGCGGCCTGGCATATCGGCCCTGCCCAGTTTGCCTGGCTGATTGCGGCAACCCAGTCAGGCTTCATTGCCGGCACGCTGTGGCTGGCTTACTCCGGCTGGGCCGACCGGTATTCAACCAGTCGGATTTTTGCGATGGCCTGCGTGTCAGGCGCCCTTGTCAACACGGCGTTCTCAGGGGGCTGGATCGGTTTCGAGTCGGGGCTGGTGCTGCGCTTTGCAGTCGGCTTGTGCCTGGCGGGAATCTACCCCCTGGGCATGAAGATGATTGTCGGCTGGGTGGGCGGCAAGTCCGGGGCTGCGCTGGGACTGCTGGTGGGCATGTTGACGCTGGGCACCGCATTGCCCCATGGCGTGCGGGCGCTGGGCGCAACCCTGCCCTGGCAAACCGTGGTCCAGGTGTCTTCTGCCTTGGCGTTGGCAGGGGCAGTGCTGGTGTACTTTCTGGGGGATGGTCCTTACCTGAAAAAGAGCGACAGCCACCGGGGCGCTTCATTGGGCAGGGCGTTTGGCGTCTTCAAAATTCCCGATTTCAGGGCCGCTGCCCTGGGCTATTTTGGCCATATGTGGGAGCTGTATGCTTTTTGGGCGGTGTTGCCCTGGCTTGCCGCCCAATTGCTGCTGGATGCCGGTCAAGCCCACTGGGGTCTGCCGGGGTCGGTTGCCGCCATCAGCTTTTTTTGCATTGCGGCAGGTTTTCTCGGCTGTGTCTGCGGCGGGCGTGTCAGCATCAGGCTGGACAGTGCTTATGTGGCGGCATTCGCCTTGCTGGCCTCGGGCCTGTTGTGCCTGATGTATCCCTTGCTGCCCCCCGACTGGCTGATGCTGCGCTTTGTGGTGCTGCTGGCCTGGGGGTTTTTTGTGGTCGCCGATTCTCCGCAATTCTCGTCCATCTCGGCCCGGAGCTGCCCGCCGCAATCGGTGGGCAGTGCGCTGGCTGTGCAGAACAGCATCGGGTTTTTGATCACCATCGTCAGCATCACCATTTTATTGAGCGTCATCGAAGGGCTGGGCAGCAAGGCTGTCTGGATCTTGCTGCCAGGACCGCTTCTGGGTCTGGCGGGCATGTGGCCCTTGCTGAAAAAAACCAGAGCCGGCGTTGCCGTTTCAACACCCCCACTATAGGAATCAGGCATGACCGAATCAGTCACGGACATTTCGAGGCGCTACCAGAGTTACATGGTGGCGCTGCGGCGCAAGATACACAGCCACCCTGAACTGTCGTTCGAGGAACAAGGCACCTCAAAACTGGTGCAGGACGAATTGAACAAACTGGGCATTCCCTTTGAGCTTGCAGGCGACTACGGAATCGTTGCAACCATCGAGGGCAAGCATCCGCACCAGATGGTTGCCCTGCGCGCCGACATGGACGCCTTGCCCATCCATGAAGACAACGGACATCTGCCCTATTGCTCCAAAACCCCCGGTGTCATGCATGCCTGCGGCCATGACGGCCACGTTGCCATGCTGCTGGGCGCCGCACAGGTTTTTCAGCATGTCAAAGACTCGATGAATGGAACGGTGAAACTGTGTTTCCAGCAGGCCGAGGAGCGCGGCGGCGGCACGGCGGAAATCCTCAAACTACTGGCGCCGTTCCCAGTCAAAAGCGCGTTTGCCATTCACCTGTGGTCAGAGATTGAAAGTGGAAAATTTTCCGTGCAGGCCGGGCCGCGCATGGCAGCGGGCGACAACTTTGAAGTGGTCATCCACGGGGTGGGCTGCCACGGGGCCACGCCGCACCGGGGGGTGGACCCGATTGTGGTGGCGTCGGCCATCGTGATGAACGTGTCTCATCTGATCGCGCGGGAAATTGATCCGACGCACGCCGCAGCGCTCACGTTTGGCAAGCTGCACAGCGGCGAAGCGGGCAATGTCATTCCTGACAAGGCCGTTTTGGCAGGCACCCTCAGGACCACGGACAAGGCGGATCAGGTTCATCTGCAAGCGGCGTTGCGCCGGGTGGTGCAAAGCACGGCGGACGCCTTTCGGGCCACTGTGGAGGTGAGCATCAAGCGCGGCGGTCCCATGCTTTTCAACGAGGCGCGCTGCAGCCAGCTGGCCGAGCAGACCGTTCAGGATCTGTTCGGGGCCGGCGACCTGATCGCATTTCCGCCACTCATGGTGTCTGAAAATTTCGGTGACTTTCTCGATGTGTACCCGGGGCTGATGGCCTTCATCGGGGTACGCAACGAAAGCCGGGGTGCGTGCTTTGCGCACCACCATCCCCGGTTCAATATTGACGAAGACGCGCTGTACCGGGGCGCGGCGCTGCATGTGGGGTATGCGCTGAAGTGTTTTGAAAGCCTGTAGTTTGGCGTGCCTCGCCCCGTGCTGTGGCTGCAGCAGTTCCCGGTCTATCGTCTAAGCCACCTTGAGACCCAGACCCGGGCCGCTGAAGGTGAGTTCCATGAATGCCCTCAAGGCATCTGCGGCGCTGGACAGCGGCTGCTCAATGCCCCAGGCCAAACCGATTTCGATGGAGGGCAACCCGTTCATCAAGGGCCGCGTCTCGATTCGCAGCCCTTCGCTGGAAAACGGCCGGTAAATCACATCCGACAGAATCGTCACGCCCATGCCTTGTGCCACCAGGCTGCGCACCGCTTCAACCGAACTGACCCGGTAGCGAATCTTCGGCTCCAGCCCCGCCTGTTGCCAGAACAAAAGCGTGTTGCGCGGCGTTTCGTCGGCGTTGTAAAGCACGTAGGGCAGCGCACTGATGTCGCTCAGTGAAACGTTGCGCTTGTTCAGCAGCGGATGCGAGGCGGGCAACCACAGCTGCCGGCGCGAACGGGTCAAGGGCACGGTATTGAAGGCGGCCGGCTGATCCAGGTTGATCAGCCAAAGCACGCCGATATCGACTTCAGCGCGCAGCAATGCACTTTCCAGCAGCGGGCGCTCCAGCTCGATCACCTCGACCTCGATCTGCGGGTAAGCGCTTAAAAAACGGGCAATCGCCGGCACCATGTAAGAGCCCAGCATCGTGGGCGTTGCGCCAAGCCGCACGCGGCCAGAAATCTCCTGGGATATCAGCCCGGGGTCGTGAAGGGCCGAATTGACGGCTGCCATGATGCTGTAGGCGTGATGCAGAAACTTTTGGCCATCGACCGTCAGCGACACGCCCGAGGCGTGATGGCGCAAAAACAGCTTCAGGCCCAGGATGGACTCCAGCTCCCTGATGGCCACGGTGATGGTGGTCTGCGTGACGTAAGCCTTGGCAGCGGCCGCCGAGAACTGACCCGTTTCAGCCGCCGCCAGAAAATAGCTTATTTGCTTGAAGCTTATCTGCATTAATAATTTTCATCCAATAGCTGACTATTTTCCATTTTATGAAAATCCAGAGTCTTCATACAGTCGGCTTTAACTTTCGCCAAGATGCGCTTGCGATTGTATGAATAAAATTCAGCCACTACGGGAAAACCCTAGGAATCTCATGACCACGACCCCCTCTCCCGCATTGCTCCAGCCCTCGCCCGACGTGCTTGCCATGATCGAGCGGCTGATTGCGTTTCCGACGGTTTCCCGCGACTCCAACCTCGGCATGATCGAATGGATACGCGACTATCTGGCCGGACTCGGCGTCACGTCGCGCCTGACCTATGACGCGGCCGGCAAGAAAGCCAATTTGTTCGCCACGCTTGGAGAAGGCCGCAAGCCGGGGCTGATTTTGTCCGGTCACACCGATGTCGTGCCGGTCGACGGCCAGGCATGGGACACCGACCCCTTCAAAGCCACCATCAAGGAGGGCTTGCTCTATGGCCGCGGGTCTTGCGACATGAAAAGCTACATCGCCACCGCATTGGCACTGGCCCCCCGGTTTTTGGCCGCCAAGATGGATGCGCCGCTGCATCTGGCCTTTTCCTATGACGAGGAAGTCGGCTGCATCGGCGTGAAAAGCCTGATTGCCGATCTGCAGGACCTGAACCTGAAAACCGCCGGCTGCATTGTCGGCGAGCCGACCTCCATGCAGCCCGTCATTGCACACAAGGGAACCCATCGTTTTCGCTGCTGCGTCACGGGTCGGGAAGCCCATTCCAGCTACACCAATCTGGGCGTCAATGCAATTGAATACGCCGCGCGCATCATTGTCTATATCCGGCAAATGGCGGACCGCTTTGCGCAGCTTGAAACGCGCGATTACGGATTCACCGTGCCGTACACCACGATGCAAACCGGCCTGATTCGCGGCGGCCTGGCGTCCAACATCGTGCCCAAAGAATGCATTTTCGAATTCGAGGCGCGCACCATGCCGGGCACCGACGCCACCCACCTGCTGCAGGAAGTCGAGAGTTACGCCGCCAGGCTGCTGCCCGAAATGCTGCTGGTCGAACCCAACGCAAAAATTGCCTTTGAACGGCTGGCCTCTGCGCCCGGCCTGAGCACCCAAGAGCATGAAGCGATTGTCCAGCTGGCCATCGCCTTGTCGCGCAACAAGGCCACCGGTGCGGTCTCGTATGGCACCGAAGCCGGGCTGTTTCAGGGTGCTGGCATTCCAACCGTGGTGTGCGGTCCCGGCAGCATCGAGCAAGCCCACCGGCCCAACGAGTTTGTGCCTCTGGAACAAGTGGCGCAATGCGAGGCTTTTCTGCTTCGCCTGCTCGACCCTGTGCCCGCCTTCCCGCAATAAACAATCAGCCAGACAGACAGATCACCCGCCATGCCTGGCCGGCTTTTTTCCCAGCGCAATTCAGCGCTGCCGGCCGTGTTCGCATGACCCATGCGGTGCAACCCTAAAAGGATTTATCCATGAGCCAGACCTTGTCTCCGAACCTACACGCCAGCCGCACCGGGCAAAGTGCCGCTGCCGAAGCACCCTACAAGCAGCATCCGCAAACCTGGCGGGCAGTGATCTCGTCGTCAATCGGCAATGCGCTGGAATGGTTCGATGTGCTGATTTACAGCGCCATGGCGGTGACCATCGCCAAGCTGTTTTTCCCGACCGAGAACCAGACCGTTTCGCTGATGATCACCTTCGCCACGTTTGGCGTTTCGTTTTTCATGCGCCCGCTGGGCGCCATCGTCATCGGTTCGTACTCGGACCGCGTGGGCCGAAAGGCCGCCTTGACGCTGTCCATCCTGCTGATGATGATCGGCACGCTGATGATCGCCATCATGCCGACCTACGCGCACATCGGTTTGTGGGCACCGGCCGGCATTGTCATCGCGCGCTTGCTGCAAGGCTTTTCGGCCGGTGGCGAATTTGGCAGCTCGACCGCGTTTTTGGTCGAGCATGCGCCACACCGCCGCGGATTCTTTTCCAGCTGGCAGGTGGCCAGCCAGGGGCTGAGCATCGTCATGGCTGCCGTGTTCGGGGCTGTTCTTTCTTCGCAGCTCAGCACCGACCAGCTCGAATCGTGGGGCTGGCGCATTCCGTTCATCTTTGGCCTGCTGATCGGGCCTGCCGGCTACTACATCCGCAAGAACCTTGAAGAATCGCCAGAGTTTTCCCAGGCCGAAGCCACCAGCACGCCGTTGAGCGACATCATGCGCGATCAGAAAATGCGTTTGTTCATCGGCTCAGGCAGCGTCATCATGGCCACCGTGTCGGTTTACCTGGTGGTCTACATGCCGACCTACGCCGTCAAGCAACTGGGCATGACCTCGACCGCCGCCTTCAGCGCCACCATTCTGGCGGGCCTGATGATGATGTTTTTGTCACCGGTGGTCGGTCACCTGTCTGACAAATACGGCCGCACCCCCTTCATGCTCTGCAGCAGCGTGTTGTTTGTCTTGCTGACCTACCCGCTGTTTGCCTGGCTCTCGCTTAACCCGAGCTTTGTCAACCTGTTGCTGGTGCAGGGCGTCGTCGGCTTTTTGATGACCATGTATTTTGCCGCCATGCCCGCCTTGCTGTCAGACATCTTTCCGGTGCAGACACGCGGCACCGGCATGTCATTGAGCTACAACATCGGCGTGATGCTTTTCGGCGGCTTTGCGGCCCTGACCATCACCTGGCTGATCGCGGTCACAGGCAACAAACTGGCGGTGACGTTCTATGTCATTTTTGGCGCCGTCCTGAGCGTGATTGCCACCTTGGCCGCTCGCTACAAGCTGAACATGCGTTGAGGGTTTTGGGCGCCTCGTTGCGCTTTGGAATGTCAAAAGGAGCGCAGGGTTCATTTGAACCCTGCGCTCCTTTTTTTTCAGGCGTGCCGAATGAAGATGTTTCTTCAAAGGCCTGGGTCACAAAGGTGCGCAGGCGATGGGGGTATCGACGGAATCATCAAGGAAGACCGTTTTGGCTTGCTTGCTTACTTCCGTCCAGTCTGCCGCCAGCAAGCTGTTCCAGTGTGATTTAAAATGACTAGACAGGTGACTAGTTAAAGCAAGAGGTATTCTTATGAACAGATGGCCCGTTCAAGATGCAAAAGCGCGTTTTAGTGAATTCCTCGATGCTTGTCTGGCAGAGGGGCCGCAGATGGTTACCCGCCGGGGGGCTGAAGCGGCTGTGCTGGTGCCGGCGGCTGAGTGGAAGCGCTTGCAGTCGGCTGCCCGGCCGTCACTGAAAGAGTTGCTTTTGTCGGACGCTGCGCGCACTGAGGTTCTGGTGCCTCCACGTGGTTCTGCCCGTGGGCGGCGGGTTGCGGCGCTCGGATAAGCGCCGTGTATTTGCTGGACGCGAACGTTATTTCCGAACTGCGCCGCCCCAGGCCGCACGGCGCGGTGCTGGCGTGGTTTGAGTCGGTCGATGACCGGGATCTGCACATTTCAGCGGTCAGCCTTGGCGAGATTCAGGCGGGCATTGAACTCACGCGCGATCAGGACGCGGCCAAGGCGGCGGAGATAGAGCAGTGGGCCGATCAGGTGGCCGCGTCTTATAACGTGCTGCCGATGGATGCAGCCACCTTTCGCCACTGGGCAAAGCTCATGCACCGGCGCTCTGACACCCTGTATGAAGACGCCATGATCGCTGCAACGGCGATTCGCCATCAATTGAAAGTGGTGACGCGCAACACCGCTGACTTTTCCGACTTCGGTGTCGCGCTTTTCAACCCGTTTGAAACCGTTTTGCTAAAGAGATAAGCCCTCCTTAGCTTGTATAGACGTGACGATGACGCACCGCCTTGGGCGGCATCGTCGCGTCAAGCTTTTAGGCGCTGATGCGCAGCGCCTCGCCTTCGATTTACCCGCCTCCCTATGATCCTTCCGTTAAGGAAACAATAATGAACAAACTGACCCTGCATCCGTTGAACGACCAGGTGGTGCGTGTGCTGTCCAGCCAGGGCGAATGCGTGGGAAACCTCAAGCTGATCGGCGCTGTGTGGAAGTTCAAGGCCATCGGTTACGACGCCAGCGGCGCGGTGATTCCGGGGGGAGGCCCGCTGACCGACCGGCACAACACGCGCTTTGCGGCGCTGGATGAAGCTGTGGTCAGCGCCGCGTTGACAGGCTTGGGCTAACTGACTGGCTCGCTGGACGTTTTTCGATTTCTATTGTGTCGTTGCGGGCTTGACCGGCAATCCATGAACCCGCTGGGGGGAAAGGCATGGATCCCGGGTCGAGCCCGGGATGACAGAGGAGGAGGGGATGACAGGGGAAGAGGGGATCACAGGGGAAGAGGGGATCACAGAGGAATCGGGACAACACAGGGGGGGGTGACAACACACGAGGCGGAGATGGCACAGGAAGCCGGAGATGGCAGAGTAGGCTGGAATGACACAGTCGGCCTGGGCGGCAGACAAAGCCGCGATGACACATGGCGCCGGGATGACGCGGAAAGCGAGCATGCCAGAGGCGCCGAAGACCACGGTGGCACCCGCCATGGCGCGGTAACCTGAAAAGTGATCTGGGCAGTTACGGATTTTTAACCAAATAGGCTGTTTGCGCAATACCAGTATGCGCAAGCAGCTATGCTTTCAGGAGTATTTATCCGTCAGCGCGGAACCGTGAAGGCCAGCGGTCCGCCGTCGCACAGGCCGTCTGACAGCACCAGAAGTTTGTAGGCCGTGGGTGTTTCTTCCAGCACGGTGATGGCCTCGGGCTTGAGTTCCTTGTCGCATTGGCGCAGCTTGACGCCGCTCAAGTCGAGCGCCGCCAGCATCCTGGGTTGCACCACGCCGGCCGCCGCCTTGCCGTCCCACCATGCGACTGTCCAGCCTGCGCCTTGGTTCGCGCGGCTGTCGTCGGGCCCGGCGAGCAGCAACATGCCGGTCTTGACGGCCACCATGTCGCGGATGCCCCGGTGGGGGCCCAGCGCCAGGCGGGTGACCGTGGGCTTGGCGTCGCTGGCTGGCTGAGGGCTGAACAGTGCCTCGGCGTTCACGGCCAGCACGCGGGCCACGCCGTCCAGTACCGGGCCGCGAAAACCGAAATACAGCTGCCCGCCCTGTACCGCCATGCCTTCGATGTTCACGCCTTGCTGGCCGGCCAGTGTGGGTGCTTTGTCAGGCGGCTCGTCGCCCAGGCATTTGCGCTCGCCCACATACGGCGCCAGTTCGGGCTGTGCCTGCATCAGCGGCCACAGCCTGCCGCTGTCGGCATGCTCCACCAGCGCCCCGGTTGGGGAGCGCAAGGCGCGGCCCGTGGCCGGGTCCAGCCTGAAGCGGATCACGTGGCGGCTGCCGGGGTTGCTGGCGCAGTCGCCGCGCTTGGCGGAGTGCGAGCCGGCGACGTAAAAATAACGGCCGTCGGTGGCGGCGGCTTCGGCGTCCAGCTCCTCGGTGGTATCGCGCAGCAACACGGGCTCAAGGTCGATGCGCAAGGCTGGCGGGTCGATGGTGGCGTAACGCGCTTCGGCGCCTTCGTCAAACGCCAGCAGGCAGATGCGTTGCTGCGCGGCGTTCAGGTTGCAGGCAATGCCGCTGACGGACTGGCGGGTTTTTTGCAGCGGCTTCTTTTTCAGGTCAAAGTGAAAACCGGCGCCGCTGTCCCACGGTCCGCTGTCGGGCCGAACGCTGGGCGGCGCTGGCTGCGCAAGCACGCTGGCGCCGAGGCCAAGGCTCATGCTTATCAATAGCAGCAACTGAAACCATCGGGCCCTTGGTCGTGTCATGTTCATCGCGGCACTGTAGCGCAGTGCCGCGACTGCGTTCCCTGTACGTGGCGCATTGGTGCCTCAATGCCTGCGATAGCGTGACTTTTTTGGCAAGCCGCAAAGTCCCTTTGGCCTTCCCTTGTTTTCACCTGCCAGTAAGGTGGCGGGCCTGTCCATATTCAAAAAAAAGGAAACCACCGTGACGCCTTCAACCATTCCTGCCTTTGGCCTGGGCACGTTTCGCCTGAAAGACCAGGTCGTGATCGACTCCGTCAGCACCGCGCTTGAACTGGGTTACCGCGCCATCGACACCGCGCAGATCTACCGCAATGAAGCCGAGGTCGGCCAGGCGATTGCCGCCAGCGGTGTGCCGCGCAGCGACCTGTTCATCACGACCAAGGTCTGGACCGACAACTTTGCGGAAAAACGGGTGATTTCCAGCCTCAAGGAGAGTCTGGCCAGGCTGCGCATGGACCAGGTTGACCTGACATTGATCCACTGGCCGGCTCCTGGCCAGCCAGTGCCGCTGGAAGAAACCCTGGGTGCGCTGATGCAGGCCAAGGCACAGGGGCTGAGCCGGCTGATTGGCGTGTCCAACTTCAATATCGATTACCTGCAACGGGCCATCAACGCAGTGGGTGCCGACAACATCGCCACCAACCAGATCGAGTTGAGCCCTTATCTGCATAACCGCAAGGTCGTGGACTTTGCGCGCAGCCAGGGCATTCACATCACGTCGTACATGACGCTCGCCTATGGCAAGGTGCTGCAGGACCCGGTACTGGAGAAAATTGCGAAGCCGCACGGCGCAAGCGTTGCGCAGGTCGCGCTGGCCTGGGCCATGCAGCTGGGGTTCGCGGTGATTCCCTCGTCGACACAACGCGCCAACCTGCAAAGCAACCTGCAGGCGCAACAGCTTGAACTCACAGAGGACGAAATGGCGCAGATCGCTGCGCTGGACCGGGGCGGCCGCGAGGTAGATCCCAAAGCCCTGGCGCCCGTCTGGGACTGACGCAGAGAACGCTGGGTGGCGCCCTGTTCAGGGCCCGGCCAGCGACAGCGTCAGGCCGATGACCGCGGCGACGGCCACCACGGCGGTCACGCTGGCCAGCGCCAGCAGCCGCAGCCGGTTGACCTCGGCGCGCCGGATGAGCTGGGTGTTTTGTTCGGCCAGCGACTTGATGAGTTCCGACGAGGCGAGCATCTGTTCGTGCAGGTCCTGGGTGGCGTTTTCCAGCGTCAGCACACGCGCCTGGAGGGCGGCAATGGCCTGGCCTTCCGGTGAAGGCGGCACGCCGGTACCCGTGGTTTCGGCCGAAGGCGGCGTTTTATTGCCGACGGTCTGCCAGAGTTTTTTGGCCCCGTCAGCCACCTTGGGCGCGTTCTTGATCACGTCCGTCCAGGGAACCAGTTGCAACACCGCCAGCCAGCCAACCGCCATACGCGCCTTTTTTGAATTTCGGCACGGGTGATGGTCATCCGTGCCGGCCCGCAGGGGCGCAACCAGTTTACTTGCACCCGCCGCGCGCATCGGACGCTTGTGCAGACTGCGGCAGCGAATGGAGGCCAGATTTTCAGGTGCTGGCGACCGCTCGTGCGTCAGCCAGCCCGCGCTGAACGCCCTGCTGCCCTTTTTTTCAAGTCAAACAGGCGTTTGGCCCTTGATGGATAAGTGCAAGCCGCTACCGCAAGCATGGCAACCGGAGTCGCTCAGGCCTTGAGTTTCCAGCCGGTGCGGAAAATCCACCAGATCGTGCCCAGGCACAGCGCCAGAAAGCTCAGGATGGCGGCCACGCTGATGCCCACGTTGACATCGGCCACGCCGTAAAAGCTCCACCGAAAGCCGCTGATCAGGTAGACCACCGGGTTGAACAGGGCGACTTTTTGCCACAGCGGCGGCAGCATGTTGATCGAGTAAAACGCGCCGCCCAGAAAGGTCAGTGGCGTGACCACCATCAGCGGCACGATCTGCAGCTTCTGGAAGTTGTCGGCCCACAGCCCGATGATGAAACCGAACAGGCTGAAGGTCACGGCGGTCAGCAGCAAAAAGCACAGCATCCAGAACGGGTGCGCAATGCTGTAGGGCACAAACAGGCGCGCCGTCGCCAAGATCAACAGGCCCAGCAGCACCGACTTGCTCGCCGCCGCGCCGACATAGCCCATCACCACCTCCATCGCCGACACCGGCGCTGACAGCAATTCGTAAATCGTGCCCGACCACTTCGGCATGTAGATGCCGAAGGCCGAGTTGGAGATGCTTTCGTTCAGCAGCGACAGCATGATCAGGCCGGGAATGATGAAGGCGCCGTAGCTGATGCCGTCGATGTCGCCCATGCGCGAGCCAATGGCCGCGCCGAACACGACGAAATACAGCGATGTCGAGACCACCGGCGCGATGATCGACTGCGCCAGCGTGCGCAGGGTGCGCGCCATTTCAAACCGGTAGATCGCCCGGATGCCGTGCCAGTTCATGCCATCTCCTTGTTGCTGTTGTCGATGGTTGGCGGTTTGTCCGCATGCACCAGGCTGACAAAAATGTCTTCCAGCGAACTTTCGCTCGAATGCAGGTCCTTGAAGTCGATGCCGAGTGCGGCCAGCTGCTTGAGCAGCTCGCCGATGCCGGTTTCCTCTTGCTGGGTGTCGAAGGTGTAGACCAGCGTCTGGCCGCCCTCGGTCAGCTCCAGCGGCAGACCGGCCAGTGCCTCGGGCAGGGTTTGCAGCGGCGCGCGCAGTTGCAGCGTCAACTGCTTCTTGCCGAGTTTGCGCATCAGCACCGCCTTGTCTTCCACCACGATCAGCTCGCCCTTGTTGATGACGCCGATGCGGTCGGCCATTTCCTCGGCTTCCTCGATGTAGTGCGTGGTCAGGATGATGGTGACGCCGCTTTCGCGCAGGTTGCGCACCATCTGCCACATGCCCTGGCGCAGCTCGACATCGACGCCGGCGGTGGGTTCGTCGAGAAACAAGATTTGCGGCTCGTGCGACAGCGCCTTGGCAATCAGCACCCGGCGCTTCATGCCGCCCGACAGCGTCATGATCTTGCTGTCCTTCTTGTCCCACAGCGACAGGTCGCGCAACACCTTTTCAATGTGCGCCGGGTTTGCCGGCTTGCCAAACAGCCCCCGGCTGAAACTGACGGTGGACCAGACGGTTTCAAACGAGTCGGTCGAGAGCTCCTGCGGCACCAGCCCGATCTTGGCGCGCGCGGCGCGGTAGTCGCGAACAATGTCGTGTCCGTCGGCGGTCACGCTGCCCGAACTCAGGTTGACGATGCCGCAGACGATGTTGATCAGCGTCGTCTTGCCGGCGCCGTTGGGGCCCAGCAGCGCAAAAATCTCGCCGCGCCGGATGTCAAGATCGACCGACTTGAGGGCTTGATACCCCGAGGCATACACCTTGCTCAGCTTTTGAATGGAAATAATCGTTTGCACAGGGAATTCTTATAAAAAAAGGCCGGTAGCGCAATAACCACGGGCGCTGGCAGCTATTGAAAATGGAGCATCTGCAGAACGCGGCGCGGCACTTGCCAATGTACCGCCGGGCGCATGGCAGTCATCAGGGCTTACCGGGACTGCGTGCGGCGACAGGGTGTGCGAGTTTAGCGGTCGCCTGTTTTTGCACTTTTCCCCAACCGTGATCACATGGCGGGGGCAGGGCGTTTGGCCATCGTCGGCGAACCCGTGACTTCCGTGTTAAACATCTGCGGTTTCCCCTGCCGCACGGCGATGGTGCGGCGCTGCATCAGACATGCCGATGCACGCGCGCCCTGGCCTCTTCGCGCGGCAGGTGTTCGGCGCGCTCATGCAGCGCCTGCATGATGCGGCATTGCGGCCCGGTGCCGTCGCAGCGGGCGCGCAGGTCCTGCAGGTCTTGCTGCAGCGCCTGCAGTTCGGCCAGCCGCTCGCCGACATGCGTGATGTGCGATTCGAGCGTGGCATTGGCGGCGACGCAGTCGGCTTTTTCTGCCAGGTCCAGGTTCAGCAGCGTCCGGACTTCTCCCAGTGACATGTCCATGGCCCGGCACAGCCGGATGAACCTGAGCTGGTGAATGTCGCCGCTTGAATAGCCCCGGTAGCTGTTGGCCGCGCGCGTGCCGGGCGCCAGCAGGCCTTCCTTTTCATAAAAACGGATGTTGGCGGTGCTGACGCCGCTCAGCGCGGCGGCTTTCCCGATCAGGTGCAGGGGTTTTTCAACAGGCATGGCTTGACCTTCAAGTGGCTTCATGGTTTGTAATGGTCGCACAGGAAAGAAAACCATGAACGATTGCTGCGATCACACCGAAAAAAACAACGATATTCCCTCGGCCGCCACAGGGCCCGTGCCCGCAGGCGTCAAACGCTTTCGCATTCCGTCGATGGACTGCCCGGTGGAAGAAAACGACATCCGCCGCGTGCTGGAGCCCATCAAGGGCATCCGCTCGCTGAATTTTCAGCTGGTGGCGCGAACGCTGGCCATTGATGCGCCGGACGACGCCTTGCAGGCGGCTGTCGCGGCGATTGGCCAGGCGGGTTACAAGCTGCAGCCGTTTGCCACCGCCGCAGCCGCTGGCGGCGCGCATGGCGGTCACGACGACCACGCCGGGCATGACCACGAACACGACCATGGCAGCGTGCCTTCGGGCCTGCCCCGGCTGGTCGGCGCGCTGGTGCTGGCGGGCGTGGCCGAGGCCATCAGCTTTCTGGCGCCCGAAGGCCTGCCGTGGACGCTGGCCGGCATGGCCGTGGCGCTGGCCGCCATTTACCTGGCGGGGCTGGAGGTTTACCAAAAAGGGCTCACCGCCCTGTTCAAGCGCCGGCTCAACATCAATGCGCTGATGACGGTGGCCGTGACCGGCGCCTTCCTGATCGGCCAGTGGCCCGAGGCGGCGATGGTGATGGCGCTGTATTCCATCGCCGAGCTGATCGAGGCCATGGCGGTGGACCGCGCCCGCAACGCCATCAAGGGCCTGATGGCGCTGGCCCCCGAAGACGCCGACATGCGCCAGCCCGGCGGCGGCTGGCAGACCGTGGCATTGAATGACGTGCCGCTGGGCGCCACGGTGCGCGTCCGGCCGGGCGGCCGCATTCCGCTGGACGGCACCGTCACGGCCGGTGCCAGCGCGGTGAACCAGGCGCCGGTCACTGGGGAGAGCCTGCCGGTCGACAAGGCCGTGGGCGACAGCGTGTTCGGCGGCACCATCAACGCAACCGGCGAACTGGAGCTGACAGTGACCGCCGCGGCGCAGGACAGCACGCTGGCGCGCATCATCCATGCCGTCGAGCAGGCGCAGGGCAAGCGCGCGCCCACGCAAACGCTGATCGACCGCTTCGCCGCCGTCTATACGCCGACCGTGTTCGTGATGGCGCTGGCGGTGGCGCTGCTCACGCCGCTGCTGCTCGACTGGACCTGGCTGGAGGCGCTGTACAAGGCGCTGGTGCTGCTGGTCATTGCCTGCCCGTGCGCGCTGGTGGTGTCCACGCCGGTGACGGTGGTCAGCGGCCTGGCAACGGCGGCGCGGCGCGGCATTTTGATCAAGGGCGGCACCTACCTGGAAGAGGCGCGCCGCCTCAAAGCCGTGGCGCTCGACAAGACCGGCACCCTCACCCAGGGCACGCCGTCGCTGGTCGACTGGCAGGCCTGGGGCGACGCCGACCGGGCGGAAGTCGGCGCTATCGCCGCCCGCCTGGCCGACCGCTCCGACCATCCGGTGTCCAGGGCGATTTTCCAGGGGCTGGCCGACAGCCGCAGTGAATATGGTGCGCCGGTCGAAGCGTTTGGCGCGGTGGCGGGGCGCGGCGTGCAGGGAAGCGTTGATGGCCACCTTTATGTGCTGGGCAACCACCGGATGATGGAAGAACGCGGGCAATGCGCGCCCGCGCTGCAAGCGGCGCTGGCGGTGCATGAAGCGCAGGGCCGCACGGTCACGCTGCTGGCCGGGGCGCAAGGCGTGCTGGGCTTTTTTGCGGTGGCCGACACCATCCGGGACGGCTCGCGCGAAGCGGTGGCCGAATTGAAGGCGCTGGGCGTGGTGACGGTGATGCTGACCGGCGACAACGCCGCCACTGCCCGGGCCATTGCCGCGCAGGCCGGCATCGACGACGTGCGCGGCAACCTCTTGCCCGAGGACAAGCTCACCGCCATCCGCCAGCTGCAAACCCAGTACGGCCCGACCGGCATGACGGGCGACGGCATCAACGACGCCCCGGCGCTGGCGCAGGCCGACATCGGCTTTGCCATGGGCGGCGCGGGTACCGACATCGCCATCGAGGCGGCCGACGTGGTCATCATGAACGACAGCCTGCGGCGCATTGCCGAGACCATTCGCCTGTCGCGGCGCACGCATGCCGTGCTGTGGCAGAACATCACGCTGGCGCTCGGCATCAAGGCGGTGTTTTTCGTGCTGGCCGTGTTTGGCAGCGCGACCATGTGGATGGCGGTGTTCGCCGACATGGGGGCGAGTTTGCTGGTGGTGGCCAACGGCCTGCGGTTGCTGCGCCGCTAGTGCGGTTTCGTTTTAACCAGAAAGGGAACTGAGAACGACCAGGTCGGTCTGAGGCTGATTTGAAGGTCATTCATCATGTCTTGGCGAAATGGACAAGCCTACGCACAGGATTTACGCGACCGGGTGCTGGCCACGCCAGGCGTGCTGCGCGAGGTCGCCGAGCGCTTCGGCGTGAGCCAAGCTTATGTGTGCCGGGCGCGGGCATGTCGCGAAAAGCCCGGCCAGAGCCATCCGGGCGCGCAGTGCAATTACCGGCCGTTGCGCGAGCAGGTCGCCAAAGCGTCAGCGCACACGCTACGCGAGTTGTGTCAGTGGGTGCAGACCGAGCACGGCATTCAGGTGGGCATCACGACGATGTTCAAGACCCTGGGCCGGTTCGGGCTGACGCTAAAAAAAATCACCTTGCACGCGTCCGAGCAAACGCGGCCCGACGTCGCGCAAGCCCGCCAGGACTGGAGCGCCCGACAACCGGACCTGCCTGCCGCTCGGCTGATCTTCCTTGACGAGACGTGGGCGACCACGCGCATGGCCCCGACGCCAGCGCTGCCGGGGCTTTGCCCCGGCGGGCCACTGACGCACCACCACGTTTGTCTGCGCGCTCAGTACCCGGGGTCTGCGCGCGCCCCTCGTACTCGACGGCCCCATCAATGGGCCTGCCTTTCGCGCCTGGGTGGAGCAGTTTTGGTGCCCGAGCTGCGCCCCAGCGATATCGTGGTGATGGACAACCACAGCGCCCATCAAGTCGCTGGCATCCAGGCGGCCATCGAGCGCGCGGGTGCGACGGTGAGGTACCTCCCGCCCTACAGCCCGGACTTCAATCCGATTGAGCAGGTCTTTGCCAAACTCAAGGCGATGCTGCGAAAGACCCAGGCTCGAACGGTAGATGCCCTCTGGAGCGTCATTGGCCAGTTGCTGGACCGCTTTGACAGTGCTGAGTGCGAGTGCTACGTTCGCCACTGCGGCTTTTGCCGGTCAGAGTGAAACCGCTCTAGCGGGCGGGCCGCTGGGCGGGCGATCGCCGCAGACCATGAAACGCAGTTTTTGCTATTGGATCAATAGCTGCCTGCACATATCAGGTCAGCGCAAGAGACCCTTTTCTCTTAAAAATCCCGCAAGGCCCGCGCTCACGTCACCTTGACGGCCCGGCCGATGAACTGGATCGGACCGGTGGGACGGTTGGTCGGCGAGCCATTAACGGGCTCCAGCGTCAGTTCAAACAGCTGGTTAGGCTGCAACGGCGGCAGCTTGTCCAGCGGTATGCGCACGGTTTCTCCGGGCTTGACCAGACCCAGCGACACAGGGCCTTTCCAGTTGTCGGCCTTGGTCCAGAACTGCAGTGATTTTTCAGCCGGTACGTCGCTCTGTCCCAGCGGAATCAGGCTCAGCGATTTCGGGCTGCTGGCCTGAACCACCCAGCCCGGCGCCTTGTCCTGCGGCGCCACCAGCACGACCAGGTACTGCGGCGCGGCAGGCGGCAACGCGTCCAGACGCGTGACCAGCACGAAGGCCAATACCGCAGCCACGGCGAAACCGCTGCCAGCCAGGCCGCGCCAAAGTTTCACGCTGTGCCACCAGCCGGCTTCCTGCAAACGCCGGGAGCGGCCGGGCGGGTTAGCGGCGGCGAGCGGTGGCAACGGTACGGCATTGGCGTCAATGGCCTCAAGGCTGGCTTCAATCCGGCCCCACAGCCGAGCAGAAGGCTCTACCGGATCAGCCAATGCCGCCAGTGGCAACAACTGTTCGTGCCAGCGCTGCACGGCTTGGCGCAGGTCTGCGTCGCCGGGCAGGCGTTGCTCGACGTCCCGGCGACGCGCGGCCGACAAGGTGCCCAGCACATACTCGCCAGCCAGTTCATCACGATCAAGCGGATTCATACAAAGCCCCTGCGCACCAAGCACTCAGGAATTTGCGTTGGAATAGACGAACAGTTCATGCCATGCACTCCCGCAGGCTGCCCATGCCGCGCTTGATCCAGGCCTTGACGGTGCCGAGCGGCGTCTGGGTGCGTTCGGCAATTTCGCCATGCGAGCAGCCATCGACATAGGCATACAAAATGCAGTTTCGGCGCGCCGGCTCCAACCGCGACAGACAATCGTTCAGCCGGCCCAGGCTGACGTGCATTTCAAACGCATCGGCCAATTGATGATGCGCCTGCATTGAAGTTTGCGCATCGAGCGCTTCGGCGGTTTCCTCGTCGACCGACACTTCGCGCGCGCCGTTACGCACGCTGTTGAGGGCCAGATTGCGCGTCACGCTGTAGATCCAGCCACGGCCCGAACCGAGCGTGGCGTCGAAGCTGGCAGCCTTGGTCCAGATGGCCACGAAGGCATCATGCAGCACGTCTTCCGCCTGTTGGCGCTGGCGCACGATGCGCAGCGCCACGCCGAGCAAATAGCGACTTTCGTGCCGGTAGATGTCCTGCAATGCCTGGCGGTCGCCCCGGGCGCAGTTGCGCAAGCACTGCTCGTAATCAAAGGAAGCGGGGGTGTCGGGCGCAATTGTCACAGGCGGGCTCGCGGTCGGCGTTGACAAGGAATGAAACGGCTGCAGCTGCCTCTTAAGACGCCCGCCGCGACAAATTTTCGTTCGATGTTAGCCGACGCACAAAACGGCGCCCTGCAGCAGCATTCAGGCCGCTTTCCAGAAAATGTAGTCAGCCTGGTACTGCACGATTTCCCGGGCACCCTTGCTGGCGGGGCTGCATGCGCTGGCGGGTGCCACGCCCCCTTTGATGGCGACGCGCTGGATGTGCGTCACGCCGGTCATCGCACCTGAGCCCATCGCTGGATTCGCCTTGACCAACTGGTAAGGAATATTGCCAGCCCCGGCAGGCGCAACCGCCAGTTGCGTGGCGGTCAACTTCGAGCCGTCCATCGACTCCCAGGTGGCAGGCGGGCCGTAGTACTTGCCAACCTGCTTGCCGTTGCGGTCATTGAGCGCCGCATTCGGGCCGACAAATACCCACTCGGTCATGCCGGGGGCGTTGGCCTTGTCGCGGCACTCGTAAGTAATCTCGCCCACGCCCACAGTTTCCATCGCCACCTTGTGGCCGGCCGGCACCTTGACCGCGTCCGGCAGGCTGTCCTGCATGAACATGGACGACGCCATCGGCTTCATCGGGGCCATGGAACCGCAGGCGCCCAGCAGCACAATGGCGGAAACAGCGGCAAGAGACAAGGCAAAGCGTTGGGTTGACATGGTGATTCTCCAAAAATGTTGAGCAGTTAACACAGTTTTCAGCAGCTTTTCTGCGCTGCTACAGGTACTACACGCCAGCCACTGTTTTGGATGCAGTGGTGCTGAAGTATTTTTTTGAAGAAGATGTTTGGAAGGCAGGATGACCGAAAGAGGGCAGCGTCAAACTACTATCAATTCAGTAGCTGCTCACGCAGGAAAATATTGCGCAAAAGGCTTGTTTGATATAGAAATTCGCTTGCAGGTCAGCGCGGATGGGCGCCTGCGAGAAATGCAAGTTACCGGACTTCCTCGGGAAACCTGTTGTTTGGCGTACTCGCAACGATGCATCGAACATGCTCCAGTTCAGCGATCAGCTCGTCCATTCCGGCCAGGAAATCGTCGCGGCTGGCATGCGGAAAATTGTTGACCAGCGCCGACGAATGTTGGGCCAGTTCCTGCGCCTCGGCCTGGCGTGCCCAGCGCCGAACCTCGCAGTAGGCCAGCAAGGCAAGCCGCCCCAGGTCGCCTTTCCTGCGCGCGAACCGCAGGTCGCCCAGGATGTCTTCGAGTCCATTTTGAAGGGATAAGGAAGAAACGTTCATGTTGCACTGCAGCATGGATCGTTTAACTTACTCGAAACTTACGCGTCAGACATCATTTGACTTTACAAGGCTTGCAAGCCAGCGGATGCCAACCCGCGTTAAAAATGATGACTGCGCTGTTTCGCCTTGCATTCCCCACCGCGCGGCTTGGCGATGAAAGGCCAGCCCGATACAGACAGCATGACAACGCATCAGACACTGTGGCGCCGCAGTCACGGTGCCCCATGCATAAGCCATGTGCACCTTATGGATTCATGGATGGTGCGGGTGACCCGCTCAGGACGATCTCATTAGACTCTCGCGCTTTACCCCCTTTTTGAAAATTCCATGGAACTACTTTCCGACCCGAACATCTGGATCGCTTTTTTTATGCTCGCGGCCCTGGAGATTGTTCTGGGCATCGACAACATCATCTTCATCAGCATTCTGGTGGGCCGCCTGCCCCCTGAAAAGCGGGATGTGGCGCGCCGCCTGGGGCTGGGCTTTGCCATGGTCTCGCGCATTGGGCTGCTGTTCAGCCTGGCCTGGGTGATGACGCTGACCACGACGCTTTTTACCGTGCTGGGCCAGGAAATCAGCGGCCGCGACCTGATCCTGCTCGGCGGCGGGTTGTTCCTGCTGTACAAGGCGTCGCACGAGATTTTCCAGGAAGTCGAAGCGCGTGAGTCCGACGCGGTCAGCGCTGGGGTTGACAAGGTCAAGGCCGGCGCCACCTTGTTCTGGGGAACGATCGTGCAGATCGGCATCGTGGACATTGTGTTTTCGCTGGACTCGGTGATCACTGCTGTCGGCATGGTCGACAACATCAGCGTGATGGTGGCCGCCGTCGTCGCGTCCGTGGCCGTGATGATGTTTGCGGCCAAGCCGATCGGCGAATTTGTCGACCGGCACCCGTCCATCAAGGTGCTGGCACTGGCTTTTCTGACCATGGTGGGAACGCTGCTGGTCGCCGAAGCCTTCGACGTGCATGTGCCGAAGGCTTACGTTTATGTGGCCATGCTGTTTTCCCTGAGCGTCGAGGCGCTCAACATCCGGTCGCGCACCAAGCGTCTGGCCAAGGCACAGGCCGCAACGCCTGCAGCTGGCAGCGTCGTTGGTTCGTAACGGGGTCACGTCTGAGGGCGCAGCCTCGGCAAACTTGCATCGTACGCAAGCATGAGGGCTTTTTGTGCAGGTAGTGCTGCCTTTACCGGCAGGCAGTCTACGGTTTGACGCTTTCAAAACGTCCAGGCCGCCCTTCCCCGCATGACGTTTTTTCAGACCAGCGCAACGGTCAGTCTTTCAATCACTGCGCGGGTGTCCGGCCGCACGCCACGCCACCATTCAAAGGCTTCGGCTGCCTGCTCGGCGAGCATGCCGACGCCATCGGCCAGTTGCTGCACACCGGCGTTTTGCGCCAGGCGCAGGAAGGGCGTCAGTCCCTTGCCGTAGGCCAGTTCATAAGCCAGGCAACCGGGCGCGAAGACGCTGGCGGGCACCGGCGGCATTTCGGCGAGCAGGCTGGCCGAGGTGGCATTGAACACCAGGTCAAAGGCCTGCCTCTCCAGGTCTTGGTACGTACAACCGCGCACCGGGCCAGCGCTTGACGCCATGGCGATCCGCACCAGTTCCTGCGCCTTGCCCAGGCTGCGGTTGGCAATCACCAGCTGGGCAGGCTGCTGCGCCAAAAAAGGCAGCAATGCGCCCCGGGCGGCACCGCCCGCGCCGAGCATCAGCACGCGCTTGCCCCTGAGCGGGGTGTTCAGGTTGTGCACCACGTCGCGCACCAGACCGATGCCGTCGAAGTTCTCGGCCAGCACCCGGTCGCCGTCAAACTTCAGGGCATTGGCCGCGCCCGCCAGCTCGGCCCGCTCCGAGCGCTCGGTGGCGTAGGCAAAGGCGTCGAGCTTGAACGGCGTCGTGATGTTCAGGCCCCGTCCGCCGGCAGCACGGAATGCATCGACCGCACCGGCGAACCCGCCCAGCGCGCCTTCGATGGCGGTGTACTGCATGTCCTGGCCGGTGGTCAGCGCAAACAGGCCGTGGATCAGTGGTGATTTGCTCTGGTGAATGGGGTTGCCGATCACGGCGTAGCGGTCTGTCATGCCTGGGGCTCCGGATAAAGCACACCGTCCCGCTCCGTGGCGTCGATGTGGCTGGCACCAAATGCTACACGCTCGGGGAGGTGTTGCAGCCGGGCAAGCGGAACAGCGGCGGCAGGCCTGCTTTTTCTTGAATCTGCGTAACTACTTGCCTTGCTGCAGGTCAACGGCTTTACCGTTATTTGGTGTTGTCCTTGCTTTGCTTTGCTTTGCTTTGCTTTGCTTTGCGATGCGATGCGATGCGATGCGATGCGATGCGCGATGCGCGATGCGCGATGCGCGATGTGCGGGGCTGGGTTCCTTTTTGCGGGCTTCTCTGGAGTTTTTTGGTGTAGAGCGCCTTCCCGGCGGGGGGTAACTTTCTTTTCTGGCAAAAAAGAAAGTCACCAAAGAAAGTTGCCTTGGGGGAGGGAGCGGATCAGAGCTGAACGCTCTGACGGGCCATTGCTTCGCTCGGCCCTTGGCACCTGGATCTCAGGGTGGTTAGCAATGTCGGAGGTTTGCTGGTTCTACCGCTCGTTCGCTAACAGCTTCACGCTCTGCTTGATCGGCTCCTTTGTGCTTCAAGCATTTCTGGCAGATGCTTGTCCTGTCTTTTTTTAGTCAGGGCAGGCCGGGGGCTGATAGCGGACAGTGAAAAGTGCAATGGTGGTTCGACACCCGACAGCTGTGAAAGAAAAAAATAGCGCAGCCGACAGCAAATATGAAATAGCCGAAAGCGACGCGCGTAGCGCAAGCCAAGCAAGCCAAGGCGATAAAGCAGACAAAGCAGACAAAGCAGATAAAGCAGAGCGTGAAGCTGTTGGCGAACAAGCGGTAGAACCAGCCAGCCACCGGCATGGGCGACTGGCTGCCGATCAGAGAACCCAGGGCCCAGCGAAGCGATGGCCCGTCAGAGCGTTCAGCTCTAACCCGCTCCCAGGCAACTTTCTTTGGTGACTTTCTTTTTTGCCAGAAAAGAAAGTTACCCTCCGCCGGGAAGGCGCTCACCCCTCAAACCACAAAAGAAACTGCCCAAAGCCAAAAAAACAGAAAACGCAGCGATCAAAACAGCAGCGTTAGCAGTTACGATTTTTTTTCCAAAAAATGCTTTCTGCGCAAGCTGCGAATGCACGATAAGCTATCGAATCAATAGCAAGTCATAGGTGCCTGGACCCTGCATGTCGCCCTGCGCCGGGATCAGCCCGCCAGCCCGCGCTCAATGCCCTTGATGCAGGCCACCAGCGTCCGGTTGACCGGCGTCGGCACGCCGACCTTTTCGCCCTGGCGCACCACCGCGCCGTTGATGAAATCGATCTCGGTGACCGAGCCTTTTTCCAGGCTTTGCAGCATCGACGGCTTGAACTCGAAGGGCAGGCCGGCGCCGGCCATGTGCCAGGCATCGACCGGCTCGGCAATGCCCAGCGTGATGCCGCTGGCCCGGGCGACGGCCATCGCCTCGGCCACGGCCGCCACGCCGCAGGCCTGCAGCTCGGGCGACTGGTACAGCAAGCCATAGGGCAGGCGGCTGATGGCGCTCAACGCGCCTGTTGCCACATTCACCAGCAGCTTGTCCCAGATGCTGTCCATGATGTGGTCGCTGACAGTGGTGTCCAGCCCGGCCGCGTTGAACAGCGCGGCAATGCGCAACACCCGTTCCGACACGCCGCCGTCCGGCTCGCCTATCAGCGTCAGTTTGTTCACCGTGCCGGCAATCACATGGCCGGGCGCGAGTTGTGTGCCGCCGACATAGGTCTTGCCGGCCAGCAGCCGCTGCCGGCCGACGATGCCGGCCAGCACGTCTTCATGCCCCAGGCCGTTTTGCAGCGACAGCACCGTGGTGCCGGGCGCCAGCAGCGACATGGCCGCCTGCATCGCCTCGGCGGTATGGAAGGACTTGACCAGCACGATCACCAGCTCCACCGTGCCCACCGGCTGGGCCGTGGTGGCTGCGCGCACGGCTACGGTGCGGTCCACGCCGCCGGTGCGCAGGATCAGCCCGCGACGCGTCATGGCCTCGACCTGGTCCGCATGGCGGTTGATCAGCCAGACCTCATGGCCCGCTTCGGTCAGCACGCCGCCCATGGCACAACCCAATGCCCCCGCGCCCAGAATTCCAATTTTCACAGCTTGCTCCTTGCCAATAAGTGAAGGGATTCTGGCGCAGCCTGGTCATGGCGTCCATGCAATGGCAGCCATGTGAGTCATTCAGTTTTTCTTTGTCTTTGATGACAAGGCTCGTGAAAATCAGGATGCATGTAAGCTATTGCTACTGAATTAATAGCTGCCAACGAAGCCGGGATAAGCGCCTGAAGCCTGTTTCACGCCAAAAGCTAGTTGGGCACGCTGCCCTGGTCCGGCGCGTCAGGCCGATGCATGGCCAGCTTGCGGGTCTGCTCGATGCAGTAATCCAGCAAGGCTTCGAGTTCGGTTGATTTGTCGAAAACCGCATCGGCTCCCAGCGCCACCGACTGCATCCGTATTTCGGGCGTGGCGTAATTGGTCAGGATCACGACCTTCTGGAAAGGCGCGCGCTGGCGGCATGCGGCCAACACCCCCAAGCCACTTCCCTGCTTCAGAAAGAGGTCGACGATGGCCAGATGCCAGTCCGAATGGCGACCAAGCCACTGGCTGGCTTCGTTCTGGGTGGCCGCATGCGCGGTAACTTTCAGCTGCGCTATTTCGCCAAGGGTTTCGATCAGGTTGGTGCGAATGGTGGGGTTGTCTTCAACCAGATAAGTAATTAATGGCTGCATAGAGCACCTGTGTGTTTGACTGACAGCTGCTACTGCCCATCAGGATATCTCCCCTTTTCATGGAAACACACCAGCGAAAACGTTGCCGCCATCCGATGGCTTTAGCGAAAGTAGGACAAGGCGCGTCAAGCACCTGCCGGCAGGGCTTGACGTCCTTCAGCCGGGCAAGGACCGTGCCGGCTCCAGTGCAGTCGCGCCAGGTTCAGGCCGCTCCTCGGCGCCGTCAGGATGCAGCGCGAAGCGGCTGGATTCGCGTCCATGCACCGGCGCTGCATCAGGCCACGGCCAGCCGCCAAACCGTGTCCGCTGGTAGTCGGCAAACGCCTGCCGGATTTCGGTTTCGGTGTTCATCACGAACGGACCCTGCTGCGCCACTGGCTCGCCAATCGGCCGTCCCTGCAGCAGCAGGAATTCAGAGGCTTGCGGGCCGTTGACCAGTTCGACAGGCGCATCGGCGCGCAAGCCAATGGCGCTGGACTGGCGCACCGGCTGACCGGCCACGCTGACGGATTCGCCCTTGAAGAAGTACAACTGGCGCCGGGTGGTTTTGCCCACGGCGGCAGGCAGCGTCCAGCGCGCGCCGGGGGCCATGCGCAATGTCCAGATCGCCACATCTGCATCTGGCTGCGCAGCCCAGGAATCGGGCGGCGGCGGCAAGGGCGCGGCCACGTCGGCGTTGGGGTCGTTCAGCCTGCCGGTGATGACCGCCACGTCGGTCGTGCGTCCTTCCCTGTCAGTGGCGGTGAACTTCGGAATGTCCTGCGCCCAGAACATGGTGAAGTGCGGCGCGGCCATCTTGCGGGCCGCCGGCAGGTTCAGCCAGATCTGGAACAGCTCCAGCGGGTTGGGGCCGCCCTGGTCGAGCAATGGAAACATTTCCGAATGCACCACGCCCTGGCCGGCGGTAAGCCACTGCACGTCGCCACGGCCGAAGCGCGCGGTCGCACCCAGTGAATCGGCATGGTCGATCAGCCCCTTGCGCACGATGGTCACGGTCTCGAAACCCCGGTGCGGATGCGCCGGAAAGCCCGGCACCGTGCTGCCGTGGTACATGCTCCAGCCGTCCTTGCGGCTGAAGTCCTGGCCGATGTCGCGTCCGTCAAGCGGCGCCGCCGGGCCGTTTCGCGCATTGGCGGCCGGGTAGGCGTCGTCGTGGTAGACGCAAAACAGGAAAGGATCCACCGTTGGCCACGGGAATCCCAGCGGCTCGACACGC
Organism: Polaromonas sp. CG_9.7; assembly: GCF_015752205.1. Classification (GTDB taxonomy): domain Bacteria; phylum Pseudomonadota; class Gammaproteobacteria; order Burkholderiales; family Burkholderiaceae_C; genus Polaromonas. Next base: position 33,691 of record NZ_JADOVG010000004.1, on the reverse strand, counting down.
AGAACGGGCGAGCCTGACGGGGTTGGAGCGTCAACGGGCAAGGAGGACATAGGAGCGCTTTCTTCTCAAAAAATACAGGTAAGGCCAATGCGCTCTGATTCAAGCAAAAAGCCCGGCGGGCTGGTGCAGTGGGCACCTTCCTGCCGGGCTTCAGGCCCACTGCCGCAAACGGAATTCAGCGCTGGCCGGTCATGCTTTCCCAGCCGTGCCGGACCGCCTGCTTGGTCTTTTCCCAGGTGCTGTTACCCGCAGGGTTGCGACGGGTCCAGTCGTCACGGGCATCGGCTTCGACCTCGTCCCATGAACGCTCGGCGTAACGTGGGTTGGAGCGCAAGGAGTATCCGTACTGGTAAGCCGGCGCATAGTCATCGTAGCTGCCGCCCATGGACGCCATGTTCGCCTGGTAATGGCTGCGGTAATCTGGCTCAGCCATGCCCGTATCGGCGCTCATGCCCATGTTGATGGTGTCGGCATTGCCCTTGTCCACATCGACCACGGTGTTGCGCAGTTGCTCGGTCACCGTTTCGGTCCGGGTGCTGGCTTCGGTGCCAACGACCACTTCTTCCACCACACGGGCGGTCTTGCTGACCACAGGCCTTTCGGCGGTTTCATGGATTTCGATCGAGCCGCCCTCGAAAGCCTTCAGGTCGGCTTCAGAGGCAGGGCGGTCCACGGTGCGGCGCTCGATGTCGGCATGCTCTTCGCGCAGTTGCACCTGTTCCTCGACCGGCCGGGTCTCGGTGCGCGAGAAGACACGGACTGTTCCGAGGTCGACTTCACGCTTGCCCACTTCCAGTTCCTCGCGCACCACGGGCAACACCGTGCCCTGGTCAACCTGGCGGCTGCCGTCAGGCGTCATGACGTCCTTTGACGCGCTCAGGTTGTTGTTCTGGTAGCGGCTGCGCTCGGCAGCAATCTGGTCAGGGTGGTAAGGCTGGGACGACGGATCGAAACCCTCGTAGCCTTCTTCGCGCCAGCTTTCGCTGCGCTTGTCGATGTCCACGGCACCGGCGGCCGCCAGAATGGAGCGGACCTCCTCAACCCGGCCCGGTTCGGTCACCGTCACGGTCACCACGGTGCTGCCCCGGCGAACGGCTTCCGAATAGTGGCCGGCATGTTCCGTGTCGTCGCTGCTGAACAGGTCACTGAAAAAGCGGCCAATGCCTGCCATGAAGCCTTCATCCTCGTGGCGCGGGTCCGTGCCTGTGCCTGTGCCTGTGCCGGTGATCGTGCGGTCGGTGGTGGTGACCGTATCGCTTGCCTGCGCTGCCGGATTGGATTGCAGGCGAACCTCGCTGGCATCAAAACCGCTGTCCAGAAGCACCTCGCTTGCGTCCTGGGCCTCACCGGGCGTGTCAAAAACACCTACTACTGTCTGCATGGCTTGTCTCCTAAAAATGATCATGATTGATCGGTTACAGATAAAACCCGGTTCTCAACGCGCCTGTGCAACCCACTCCCCAGTGACCAGGTCCAGGCGCTCCACCACCACTTCTTCGCGCCGCAGGGACGTTCCCACGGTGTGCTCGAAGGCTTCGCGCCGGCGGCGCACATGAATCTCCTCGACCAGCACCAGCTGACTGACCAGCCGCTCCGCATACACCGGAATGACCAGCAAGTCGCCCAGTGTCCTGGGCGGCTCGACCGCTTCAACCACCTGATCGACGGGTACACGTGTTGTCTCGACAATTTCGCGGTAGCCTGTGGCAGCCATGGGTTCGGTGACCTGGTGCACCACCTTGCGCACGCGCACGGTGCCGGTGTGTTCGCGTTGCAGGTGAACCTGGGCGTGCTCGGCCAGCACCGGAATGACGATGCGCTGGTTCGCCTTTGCAGCATCCGCAACGCTGTTGATGTGAGAGGTTTCGGGCGTGACAGGGTTCATGTTGTGTAGTGGACCGGATGAACCTCCATCCTGCAGTTTTGCCGCACACCGGTTGAAAGGACTTCGTGGTAAATGCCGTCAGCCGATACCTACAGAGGTGTTCAGTCAGCGCCTGGTAAAACAAGCCGGCGCGGATCGAAGGTGCAACAAGACACCAGCGGCTCAAAGGCGACAGCAGCTTGTGAAACCGTCCTACACCGCGCAAAGAACTAGTTCGATAAATTACCGTTACAGCTTGTCAGCGACTGTTAAATGTTGCGGCAAGATAAAACTGTGAACGCACACGCTGGATTCGATGTGCGGCTTATTCTTCACTTCAGAGGTCTTCCCATGAAACATTCTTTACTGCTTGCCGCTCTGGTTGCGATGCTGGGCCTGACCGCCTGCGAAAAAACCACGGTCGCCCCGCCTGCCGCCGCACCGGTGGTCGTGGTTCCAGGCCCGGCCGGTGCGACAGGCGCGACCGGTGCCACGGGTTCGACCGGCTCAACGGTTGCCGTTCCCGGCGCCACCGGTGCGACAGGTGCCAAGGGCGCGACCGGCAATGACGGCGCCATGGGCTCGACAGGTTCCACGGGCGCAATGGGTGCAACCGGTGCCGACGGCACCAAGGGCGACACCGGAAAAACCGGTGGCGACACGGTCATCGTCGTCCCGCAGAAGTAATTTTTTAATTTTTCCACTTCAAACGCAGATGGATTTCCATCTGCGTTTTTTTATGGTCACTTGCAAATTTTAAAGTTTACGAAATATGCATTTTGCGCATGCTCTGCAAGCGCTGGTAGCTATTGATTCAGGAGCATTTGCATCTGTCAGGCTATTTCAGCCAGTCTGACGGCACTGCACCAGCCGCTGGACGATGTCGGCAAACAGCGGGCGCTGGTGTGTCAGGCTGCGCGCAGTCGGCTTGCAGGCCAGCCAGCGATTGCCGTAGCGCGTGCGATCCGGCTGGCGCCGGGCAGCACGTCAGCAGTTCTTCCAGCAGGCAGGCAAACGCCCGTGCCTCGATGCGCTGCAGGGCCAGCGCCAGCGGCAGGTCATCCGGCGGAAAAAACGAGGCTGCGCCAAAGTCGCCGAGCAGCGCCTGGCCGTCGTCCGTACACAAAACATTGTGCCCATACAGGTCGCCATGCAGGATGCCGCGCGCATGCAACTGGCCAGCGGCCGACGCCATGCAGAGCATCAGCCGCAGCATGGCATCCGGCGTGAAACGCGCCCTGGCGTCATACACGTCGCGGGTGCACGAGTCCAGGCTGGGCGGCGCAGCCAGATTGCAAAATTGTGGCGCCACCAGCGCCATGACCAGCCCGTCGCTGCCTGCCGGATGGCCGGTGACGCGGCCATGCACGGCAATCAGGCCGGGATGCGCGCCGGCGCCAATGCACGCCGCCATTTCATGCCGGGGCAGGCCGTCGCTGGTCAGCGCACCCTTGAACAACTTCACCGCCACCGGCAATGCCGTGTCGCCGCGCTACCACAGCGCCAGGCGGATCACGCCCGATGCGCCTTCGCCCAGCAGCGCGCCGGGCTGCAGGCTGGCCCAGTCAATGCGGGCCAGTGGCGCACCGGCCTGCGCGGCGGTTTCGCCTGCGTCGGCCAGCGGGTTGCCGGCAAACGCCAGCCAGGCCAGGCGCGGCAACGCCAGCAGCCAGCCAGGCAGGGCGGTGAAGCGGTTGGCCGGGATGCGCAGCAGCTCCAGCCGGGTGCAGGCGGCCATTTCAGGCGGCAGGCTGTGCAGCTGGTTGCCGGCCAGCATCAGTTTTTGCAATTGCGTGCAGCGGCCCAGGGCGGCCGGCAATTCGGTCAGCTGGTTGTCGGTCAGCACCAGGGCGCGCAGGCGCGGCGGCAGTGCGGCGGCCGGGACGTGGCGAATCTGGTTGGCCCGAAAGCCGATCATCTCCAGTTGCACGCACTGGCCCAGCACCGCAGGCAGTTCGGTGAAGCGGTTGTTCGAGCAAAAAATGATGCGCAGCCGGTGCAGCCGCGCCAGGTCGTCGGGCAGGGCGCTCAGCGCATTGCCCGAGAGGTCAAGGATTTCCAGCGTGTCGGCCAGCGTGAAGATCTCGGGTGGAAAGGTCTCCAGCCCGCAGCACAGGCTCAGGCGGCGGCTGCCGGCCAGTGCGCCGGCGCGCAGCTGGCCCAGCATGTCCAGGTCGGGAAGGGTCTCGGTGCCGTGCGGTGGGTTCATCCTGGGTATTGGACACGAAGCCGGGCGCAGGCCATCGGGCTGGAGCCGTGCGGAAAACCGGCTCAACGCCGGCGGCCGCTGCGCCTGGCCTTATCCCGTCAGTCGTTTTGCATCAAATAAGGGGTTTGCGCAGGTGCATCAAACGCTGGCAGCTATTAAAAAAATAGCGTTTCAGGTTTTTCACAGGTCAGGCGCTTGCGGAATCACCACGGAAAAGGTCGTTACGCCCTCGGGCGTCGAAGTGACCGACACCCTGCCGCCGTGGGCCTTGGCGATCTCACTCACGATGAACAGGCCCAGGCCCACGCTGCGCCCGCTGTTCACCTGATCGCAGCCCCGCACCATGAGTTCGAACAGTCCGTCCATGATGTCGGCGGGAATGGGCAGGCCCTGGTTCTGCACCGAGAGCGAAAAAAATGCATTTTCCCGTGCCGAGGTGACGACCACCGGCGCGCCGGGCTCGCCGTAGGCCATGGCGTTGGACACCAGGTTGCCAACCAATTGCACCAGCCGGTCGGCATCGGCGATGCACCGGCTGGGCCCCTGTTGCACATGGCGCAGCACGCTGTCGGGAAACACCTGCGACAACTCCTGTACCGCCCCGGCCACCGCGGCGTGCAATTCCATCGCCGCTGGGGACACCGACAGGCCGCTGCCCAGCCGCACCTGGGTCAGGTCCAGCAGATTGGCAATCAGGCGGTTGGCCCGATCGCCTGCCCTTACGATGCGGGCCAGCACATCCGACTGGCGCGGGGTGACGCCGCACTTGCCCAGCAGTTCGGCGCCCATCAGCATCGCCGCGATCGGATTGCGCAGGTCATGGCTGACGATGCCGACCATCTGCTCGGCAAGCATCGCCCGGTCGCTCGCTTGCGCCTGCAGCTCATTGGCATGCGCCACCATTGCTTCAAGCTCGGTTCTCGCCCGCACCAGTTCCTTTTCATACTTGTCGCGGTCCTGCGCGACAAACAAGGCGTATTCATCCGCCATCCCGCCCTGCTGCGCGTGCCGGCGCACATTGAGCAGCATGGGCAGTCTCTGGCCGTCCTTGCACAGCATCTGAACCCGCACCTCCGACACAGACCCCTGCAACTGCAGCAGGGGCAGCGAATGCGTCTGGTGAAAAATGCGGCAGCCCGTGGTCAGCAGGTCCTGCAGCTTGCGCTGGCCGACCAGTTCGCCCGGGGTGTAGCCCAGCCATTGGCAAAACGTCAGGTTGGCCTGGCGCAGCAGTCCCTGGGCATCGGTCTGCACCAGCCCGCAGGGAGCCTGGTCGAGCAGGTCCTGCGCTTCGCTGGCCCTTGTCGAAGGGCTGGCGTTTTGTGTTTCCAGTCCCTGGCTGGTCAGGAAGGCATCGATCGCCTCGGTGATTGCGCCGGGCGCGGTCAGGTGCGGGTAATGGCCCGTGTTGTGGATAATCTTCAGCGTGCCGTGCGGCAGGACCTGGTGCATGTAATGGCCCACCGAGACCGGGGCGATCAAATCGTCGCTGCATTGCAGGATCAGCGTGGGCGTCATCAACCGGGGCAGTTGTGCGCGGTGGTCGGACAAAAAGGCGACGCGGGCAAACTGCCTCGCAATGTCCGGGTCGGTGCGGCAAAAGCTGCTGGCGAGTTCCGCGCCGAGTTCAGGCCGGTCGGGCGCGCCCATGAGGACCGGCGCCATCGTGCCAGCCCAGACAAGGTAGTTGTTGTCCATCGCGCTGAGCAGTGCATTGATGTCCGCGCGCTCAAAACCGCCGTTGTAATCCCCGTCGTTGACGTAGCACGGCGAGGGGCCGATCATGACGTGGGCGGCGATGTGGCCGGGCGCCTTCAGGTTGGCCAGCAGGCCGATCATGGCGCTGACCGAATGGCCAACGAACATCACCGGACCCTGGCCGAATTGACTGATCAGTTCCAGCACGTCATCGGCATAGGCTTTCAGGGAACTGTATTTCTGGGGGTCATACGCCGACAGGTCGGACTGGCCAGCGCCCACCAGGTCGAAGGTCACGGTGCGAAAACGCCGGGCGTAGGCCGGTTGCACCAGCCGCCACATGGTCTGGTCACAGCCAAAGCCGTGGGCAAAGAAAAGGGTGACCGGACCGCTTCCGGCTACCTGAACGTGATGGCGCCGCTCAACATTCATGGCATGCATCCGGTGCAGAAAAAGGCCTTCAGGGCAGGAGAAAAGCATAGGTCTGAAAGAATCCTCGCACCAGAGACATTCCTGACGAATTCGTTAGAACACGTGTTGAGCTTGAAAGCAGCAATTCCCATGCCTGCCAGACCTGCTGCAGCCTTCGTATGGATGTGTTTTCAAGCAGCCAGCGTCGGGAAGCATGCACTGCGCCGGCTGCACCACCGTAAGGACAGGCTTCGCCAGATGCCCTAAAGTGGCGCTTCCAAGTTCACAAATTGAAACATCATGAACCCACACAACCTGCTTTTTCTGCTCGCCAGCCCGCTATTTCTGGCAGCTTGCACTTCAACGCCCATTCTGCCCGGGCCCGAAGTGCTTGAAAACTCGCTGGGCATGACCTTCGTCCGGCTGCCCGCCGGAGAATTCCTGATGGGCAGCGACGAAACCCCGCAGGCGCTGGCGCGTGACTATCCGCAGAACGAGGCGTGGCGCTTCGCCGAGCTGAGCGACGAGGCGCCGGTGCATCGGGTGCGCATCAGCCGGCCTTTTTTCCTTGGCCAGCATGAGGTCACGGTCGGGCAGTTTCGCCGGTTCGTCGAGGCTTCGGGCCATGTGCCTGAATCAGTGGCTGACGGCACCGGTGGCTATGGCTACAACCCCGCTTATGACCCGGCGGCCTCAAAGCGCGGTGACCTGTTTGAAGGCCGCGACCCGAAGTATTCGTGGCGCAATCCGGGCTTTGCGCAGGACGACACACACCCGGTGCTCAACGTCACCTGGAACGACGCCGTGGCGATGAGCCGCTGGCTGAGCCGCAAAGAAGGCCGCCGCTACCGCCTGCCGAGCGAAGCCGAGTGGGAATACGCCTGCCGCGCCGGATCGACCTCGCGCTACTACAGCGGCAATTCGCCCGGGTCGCTGCTGCAGATCGCCAACACCTTTGACGCCGATGCCGCCGCTTATTGGCCGGCGTTGCGCGCCCAGGCGCAGCCAGGGTCAGACGGCCATGCCTTCACTGCGCCGGTCGGCAGCTATCGGCCGAACGCCTTCGGCCTCTACGACATGCTGGGCAATGCCTGGGAATGGACCGCCGACTGGCATGACGAGGCCTATTACGCCGCCTCGCCAGCCGTCGATCCGCCCGGCCCTGCCGATGGCTCGGTGCGCGTGCGCCGGGGCGGTTCGTGGCACACCTGGGCACTGTATTCGCGCTGCAGCTACCGCAACTGGAATTCGCCGCAGACCCGCTATACCCTGGTCGGCATGCGGCTGCTGCTGGAAGCCGGCAGCGCAGACCGCTGAGTGCTGAAAAAATGGACGGATTTGATTCAATGACATGCCATTTTCCAGGAGCGCCCCATGAACCGCATGAACCGAAGCGATGCCGACCGCCTGGCCCACGCCACTTCCCTTTGGCAGCACGTGGGCCGCGAACGCCCGGCGTTTGCGCTGCCGACGAAGGCGGGCCAGGAATCGGTCTGGGACTATCCGCGCCCGCCCCGGCTGGCGGCTGACAGCCGCGAAGTGGTCGTGATGGCCGGCAGTCTGGAAATTGCCCGCAGCCGCCGGGCGCTGCGCCTGCTGGAAACCGCCAGCCCGCCGGGCTTTTACCTGCCGAAAGAAGACGTTCGCATCGACCGTCTGGTGCCGGCGGGCGGCACGTCGCACTGCGAATGGAAAGGTGAGGCGGCCTATTGGTCGGTGCCGCTGCCCGGCGGTGTCGCGCTTGACCGCGTGGCCTGGTCGTACACGCAGCCGATGGCGCCATACGACGCGCTGGCCGGCCATTTCGGGTTTTACCCGCAGCACCTGGAATGCTTCGTGGACGGCCTGCGGGTGCAGCCGCAACCGGGCGGTTTTTATGCCGGCTGGATCACGCCCGAGGTGGTCGGGCCGTTCAAGGGCGGACCGGGTTCAGGCGGCTGGTGAACGGTAAACGGCAAACGACCTTCAGCCGTCGGACTGAAGTGGCCGTGCGCCGGGTGGGCAATTCAGCGCGCTGACCTGTCCCGTTTCGCCACCCGTCGCGTGCTGTGCGGCCGACGCGGGCGCATCGCCCACATCAGCCCCAGCCCGACCGCGCCGGCCAGCGCCACGGCGGCCACCGGCATGGCGCGCACCGCCAGCGTGCGGTGGCCGCCGTCGATGGTGTGCACACGCGACGGCTCGAACAAGTTGCCGTTGGTGACCGGCGCCGGGCCGGCGCGCTCGAGCGCCCGGTCGGTCAGCCAGCGTGCAAGGCGGCCGGTCAGCCCGGGCGCGACGGCATGCGCCAGCCGCCCGGGGATCGCCACGCTGCCAATCGCCGTCACGTTGCGCGGCGTCCGGCTCAGCGCCACCAGCGCTTTGGCCACCGTGCGCGGGTCCAGCACCGGCGGCGGCGGGCGAAGGCGCTTGCCGGTGTAATTGGCGCCGTGGAACAGGCCCGGCGTGTCGACAAATGTCGGGTAGACCTCGCAGACATGCACATCGGGCAGGTTGCCCAGTTCGGCCCGCAGCGCCTCGGAAAAGCCGCGCAGCCCGAACTTGCTGGCGGTGTAGGCCGCGGCATACGGCGCCGGAACCCAGCCGCCCGACGAGATCATGTTGATCAGCGTGCCGCGCCCGCGCTGGCGAAAATGCGGCAGCACTGCATGCGCGCCGTTCATGTGGCCCAGCAGGTTGGCCGCGATCACGCGCTCGTGCGCTTCCATCGGCGTGGCGTCAAACGCGCCGATGGCGCCGATGCCGACGTTGTTGATCCAGACGTCGATGCGGCCAAAGCGCTGGAGGGCCGCCTCTGCCAGCGCCTGCATGGCGTCGGCATCGGTCACGTCGGTCGGCACGGCCAGCGCCTGCGCGTCCAGCAGCGCGCATTCGGCCGCCACCTTGTCCAGCGCCTCGGGACCGCGCGCGGCCAGCACCAGCTTGGCGCCTGCACGCGCAAAGGCCAGCGCAGCAGCGTGGCCAATGCCGCTGGAGGCGCCGGTCAGGACGACGACGGGCGCCGGGAAGGGATTGGCTTGGGTGTGGGGCATGGGGCTGGCCTGGAAGTAAGGAGTGGTCGATGGGTTGAATCGTCCGGTGCAAAAAACCGGCTGTCAATCGGCGAAGGTGCCGGCCCGGGTCAGGCGGCGGCTGGTGTGTACCTGAAGCGACTTGTCTGTTCGGGTTGGGCACACACGGCGAGCAGGCGCAGCAAGCATGGATAACAGAGAAATCAGCCCTTTGCGCAAGCAGCGTAAGCACAAGCAGCTATTGATTCGATAGCTTATAGCGCGTCGTCAGCCCTCACGCCTACGGCGAATCCGCATGCTGGCGCCAGAATGCCGCATCGGGCACGCCGCCCCGGCCTGCCGCCAGGTTGTCCTGCCTGTGCCTGGACCGGCCGGTGCCTGGAATCGCGCAGGTCACGGCCGGGTGGCTCAGCACGAATTTCAGCAGCACCTGCGCCCAGCTGGTGCAGCCGATGTCCGGTGCCCAGCCGGGCAGCGGCTTGCCCGCGAGGCGCCGCAGCCAATGACCGGCAGCGCTTCGCCGGTTGAGGGAATCGGTCGGGTGTTGATGGGGGCTGTCATGGGCAGGGCCAGCGATGGCGCAGGTCGCACGGGTTGGGCCAGCGCCCCTGCCCACCAGGGCGCGGCTACGGACAGGGCGGCGAGTGCGCGTGCGGACAGGCGCAAGGCGGTGCGCCGGTCTGCACCACGGGAGGGAAATGGCGGAATAAGCATGCGCCAAATTTGCCTGAACTTCATAAGCCACGCAAGGCAAGGGCAATGAATCCGCGGACCCCTTACGGCAAACATGCCTTCTTTTTGTCTGGTGGCAACCGCCACTGCCGCAGGTCAGCCGTGCGCTGGCAGGGATGGCTTTTCAGGAAACAAAGCCAGAGACAACCGCGTATTTTTTTATGCAATCGTCAAGCTCGCTTACCCCGGTAAGTAGTCATACGGAATTGAAACGCCCGATGTTGCAGCCCATCATGCGAATGGCTTCAACAGTTTGCTCGGCATTTTTGCGGACTGCTGAAGGTCCGCACCCCTGAAGGGCAAGTTGGCTGCAAGCCGAAGTTGTTGAGAAACAGGTGTGCGTCGCGCGCAGGTGAATGAACAATTCAACATAAGAAGGCGAGACATGACCATTGCATCCAAGAACACGACTTTGAAACTGACCACGCTGGCCGCTGCCATACTGGCGCTGAGCGCCTGCGGCGGCAGCGACAACCCGGCGCCACCGCCGCCGGCGCAGGTCGCCAAGACTTGCACCGAACTCAATGGCTTGACCATTGCGGCCGCTTCGATTGGCTTGCCGACGACCGGTGCTGTCGTGACCAGCACCGTGCTGGTTCCCGCAGCCGGGACCGGTGTCGCAGCCGTGGCGGAATATTGCAAGGTGCTGGGCGACATCAATCCGGTGGACACCAACGCACCAAAAATCAAGTTTCAGGTGAATTTGCCTGTGAATTGGAACAGCAAGGCCATGATGTTTGGGGGTGGCGGATACAACGGCGTCATTGCCACCGGCGCTGGCAACGTTCCCGCCGGGCCGATCGACAAGCCGACGCCGCTTGCGCGCGGATACGCCACCTTTGGCAGCGACTCTGGCCACCAGGCCAATGCCAATGGCAGCCGTGACGGCACCTTTGGCGCAAACGACGAGGCACTGAAAAACTTTTCTTCCGATGCGTTGAAGAAAACGCGTGATGCCGCCATCACGATCATCCAGGCGCGCTATGCCGACACCGTGAAAAAGACCTATTTTGCCGGCGGTTCCACGGGCGGACGGGAAGCCTTGATTGCGGTGCAGAACTGGCCGCAGGATTTCGACGGTGCCATCGTTTTGTATCCCGCCTGGAATGCCGCCAGCCTGGACCTGCAATTTGGTCGCATCACCAGGGAGCTTGCCAAGCCGGGCGCCTACCCAAGCCGGGCCAAACGCAAGGTGTTGTATGACGCGTCGCTGGCCGCGTGTGACGCGCTCGATGGCGTCACCGACGGGCTGATCAGCAATGTCAAAGCTTGCAATGCAAGCTTTGACCCCGCCACGGCAACCCTGAACGGTACGCCGATACGTTGCGTTGGTGGTGCCGATACCGGGGATACCTGCCTGTCCGATGCGCAGATCACCGCGTTCAATGTCACCAACACGCCACTTGCCCTGAACTATGCGCTGGCCAGCGGTGAAACCACCTACCCGGGCTTCAACACCTGGGGAACCGATTTTGGAATTCCGGGCACCAGTCCGCTACAGCCGACCGTTCTGACGCTGTCGTTGGGAACCGAGCAGCCTGCCAATCCCATGCCTTTGATCACTGCGACCACCAGCCCACCTTACGGCAGCACCTTCTGGGACCAGTGGGTGCGGTTTTTCGTGACACGCGATCCGACTTTCAACTCCTTGAGCCTGGACCCGCAAAATCCCGGCAGCCTGCAAGCGCGGATTGTCGAACTGACAGGCATCCAGGACCTCAACAAGTCCGACTTGTCGGCCTTCCAGGCCAAAGGTGGCAAGATCCTGATGGCGCACGGATCGCATGATGCGCTTGTCAGCACCAGGGCGACCGAGCAGTACTGGGACCGCATCCGCAACACCATGGGGGCGGCCAAGGTTGACAGCTTTGCCCGGTATTACGAGATTCCCGGTTACGGGCATGCCGTCAGCAGTGTGTTCAATGCGTCCTGGGACTCGTTGACCACGCTTGAAAACTGGGTTGAAAAGGGTGCGGCTCCGCCAAATCAGGTGGTGGCCGACACGGCCGGCGTTCCGGGCCGAACCCGGCCGCTGTGTGACTACCCGTCCTGGGCAAAGTACAAAGGCGCAGGTGACATCAACGTGGCCCCGAGCTATGCCTGCGTCACGCAATAACGAATAACGGGCCTCACACCGTCGGGCGCTGTTCCGACGTCATCAAATAAAAATTCCCGTTCCTGAACGGGCGTTTTTGTATCGTTTTGTACTGGCACCAGTGCTTTGGAAACGCTACAGCCTGCAACACGCATCAAGTACCAGAAATCACATTACTTCAAAGCCGCGCTGCCGGATTGATTCGATTGGTCATTCGCCAGGCCTTCAACCGCCGTCACCTCGACCTGCATGTCGTCAAGCTGCAGCGGCTGCAGCCCATAGTCCGAGATAAACGCCACATCGGCCGCGTCATGGCCATAGCCCAGCACGATGCGGCCGCCGCGCGGTGCGTCCTGCGTGGCGTCAAAGGTGTACCAGCGTCCGCCGACAAATGCCTCGAACCACGCATGCAGGTCCATCGGTTTGAGCCCGTACAGGTAGCCGACCACCATGCGCGCCGGAATCTGCAGGCTGCGGCACAGGCCGATGCCCACATGCGAAAAATCACGGCACACGCCTGCACCATGCTCCAGCGTGTCGAGTGCATCAGTGCTTGCCGTGCTGACGCCATAGCGGTATTCAAGGTTGTCGTAAATCCAGGCGCGTATCGCTTCGACCTGCGCATAGCCGGGCAGTGCCAGTCCGACCACGGTCAATGCCTGATCCTGCATCATGTCCGACGGGCAGTAGCGGCTTTGCAGAAGATAGTGCAGCACATCGGCCGGCAGTTCGGTGATGGGGGTCTTGGGCGCGTCGTGCGCAATCGCGATGTGGTCTTCGACTTCCATCACCACTTCAACGTTGATCTGCATCTGCCCCTGCGGCACGACCAGACGCTGGCACAGGTTGCCATAGCCGTCGGCAAACTCGTCCACTGGCACCCAGGGGTCGAGGTCGTAGCGTTCGCTGACGACCCACTGAGTCTGGCCACTGCGTGGGCGCAGCATTGCCACCATGGGGCAATCAGAGGCAGCGGTCACGCTGATGGAACAGGCAGCTTTGAGCTTCATGGAAAAAAAGTAAAAAATTACATTGATGTCGCCGGAAGCTCTAGCTTAGCGTGCCTGCAATGTCCGGCTTGTAGTCCGAAACCCGACTGCGGTGCAGGTGCGCTCTGTTTTAGCCAAAAGTTCAGATCGGATAAATAAAAATTTCATCAAAAAAGGCAATGGCGCACAACCAGCATAAGTTTAATGCTATTTAAAAAGTAGCAAAAAATCTTCTTCGCCCTGACGCTCGTCCTGACTTGCCAGCCGATGAGCCGGCGCGCAGGAGGGTAAATCTACCCATGCTGACAAGGCAGCGTCTGACAAACGCCAGCATGCGGCTGCTTCAGAATAAAAGCAGACGACAGCGCTGCTGCGACGCTTCAAGGAGGCAGCTTGTGCATCACAACGCAGCACCGACTCAAAACACCACCGCCAGGACAGGATTTGCACCATGAACCAGCAACGCGTTGAAGGGCAGGCAGGCCAGGTTGCCGTACCTTGCGTCAGTCCGGCCTTTGCCCAATTGCGGGACAGTTTCCAGTTCCTTCGCGGCTTTGTGCGAAATCCGGCCCAGGTCGGCTCCATCATCCCGAGTTCACGACAGCTGGAGCAGCGCCTGGTGCGCAGTGCGCGCATCAGCGACGCGCGCATGGTGGTTGAACTGGGGCCGGGCACCGGCGGAACGACCTCTGCGTTTTTGCGCGCCATGATGCCCACCGCGCAGCTGCTGGCCATCGAGCTGGACACCGAGTTTCACCATCGCCTGCATGCGTCCATTCACGACCCGCGTTTCAGCCTGGAACTAGGCAGTGCAGAGCGCCTTGACGAGTTCTTGAAAGCGCGCTGGCTGCCTGCGCCCGATGCCATCATCTCGGGCATTCCGTTTTCCACCATGCCGGCCGGGGTTTCGGACCGCGTGGCGTCCAGCGTGGCCCGAGTGCTTCGTCCTGGCGGACGCTTTGTTGCCTACCAGGTGCGCGCGCATGTTTCCGGTTTCATGTCGCCTTACCTTGGCACGCCCGAAAAGAAGTGGGAAATCGCCAACGTGCCGCCAGTCCGCGTGTTCACCTGGACCAAACCCGAGGCGTGAGCCGGGCAGGGCAGGAGCCCCGCCTTTCGGATTCCGCGCTTCAGCTTCAGGGACGTTTTGGAATGCCCAGTCCCTTGACCACCGCCGGCCGCTCCCCGAAAGCCGCCAGCACCCGCTTGACCTGTGTGAAATCGTCGAAGCCCACCAGTTCCCCGGCCTCGTAGAAGCCAATCAGGTTGCGAATCCAGGGAAAGGTGGCGATGTCGGCAATGCTGTAGTGCGCGCCCATGATCCAGTCGCGGCCTTTCAGGCGCCGGTCCAGCACGCCGAGCAGGCGGCGCGCTTCGGCTACGTAGCGATCGCGCGGGCGCTTGTCTTCGTAGTCCTTGCCGGCAAACTTGCTGAAAAATCCCAGCTGGCCAAACATCGGGCCGATGCCGCCCATCTGGAACATCAGCCACTGGATCGTTTCGTAGCGCCCGGCCGCGTCCTGCGCCATGAACAGGCCGGTCTTGTCGGCCAGATAAAGCAGGATGGCGCCCGACTCGAACAGCGCCAGCGGCTTGCCGCCCGGACCGTTCGGGTCCAGGATTGCCGGAATCTTGTTGTTCGGGCTGAGCGACAGGAACTCTGGCGTCATCTGGTCCTGCGTTTCAAAGCTGACCAGGTGCACTTCGTAGGGGAGCTTGATTTCTTCCAGCATGATCGACGCCTTCACGCCGTTGGGCGTGGGCAGTGAATACAGCTGAAGCCGGTCAGGGTGAAGGGCGGGCCATTTTTGTGTCACGGGAAAGGCGGCAAGATCGTTCATTCGTGTTCCTGGAGGATGAACGCAGGACGAAGGCCCCACGGGAGCCCGCATTTTGGCCTGAAGGCCATTGGCCTATAGCGGCGCATCGCAAGTCCACCCTGGAAACGCAGGTGGATCAGTCACGGGAAAAAAACAGCCGTCAGGCGGTATATATGCGCTTTGGCGCTTTGTGCTTTTTTTCTGAAAATTCAAGGTGGGTTGTGCACTTTTTGGCGCAACCGAGCTGGCAGCGTGGATTAGCGCCCCACCACCGACCAGCCGGCTTGCTGGTTGGCGCGGTTGTTCTCGTACTCCCAAGCTGTGCCGCAGCGGTCGCAGCGGTAGCTGGTGAGGGTGACCAGACTGGCGCCGCGCTTTTCCTGGCGGTTGCCGCCCTGCACCAGTTCGGGATGGCCCGGTGCCTTGCGCCAGTTGCGCTGGATGCCGGCGCACGATTCGCACAGCGCCATCTTCTTCAGTTCGTTTTTTCGGTTCAGGTCTTCGGTCATGGTGTGGCTGCTTTTCTGGTGAGGCGAGGTTGCCTTGGGGTAGGGGACGATTGTCGCCGACGCCAACTTGTCGTCAGGCAGCAGCGCCGCTGCCGCCTGGCAAGCGCAGGCTGCGCAATCGCTGGTGTGCCGTGTCATCCGCGTCCACGGGCAATTGCTGGCGGGCGTTCAGGTAATGGCCGGTGAACACATCCAGGTAGGCCTCCAGCGTCTGTGCTGCATGCGTCTCGCCGGCCAGTTCCAGGCACAGACCAGCGACTTCCGAGGTGCAAAAATGGTCTGCGCGCTTGGCGCGGCGCAGCCGGTAGCGCGAAAGCTGCTCGCCTTGCAAGCTGAGCACCGGCAAGTGGTCGAGGTAGGGACTCTTGCGAAACATTTTGCGCGCTTCGGGCCAGGTCGCATCCAGAAGAACAAACAGCGGCCGCTTGCCGTCAGGCGGATCGGCCGATTGCAGCTGTGACACCACACGCCCGCCCGCCACGAATTCACCCGGAAACACCAGGTAAGGCTGCCACTGCGGGTCGGCCAGCAGCGCCAGCAGCGCGGGGTCGACCTCGGTGCGCGCCCAGCCAAAGGCAAAGGTGTCGGCCACCACATCGGCAATCAGCCAGCCGGTGTTGCTCGGCTTGAGCGGCTCGATGTCGGCCATGAGCAGGCACACCCCGGCGCGCGTGGGCAGTTCCGGGCGCAGGGCGCACAGGCAGTGGCTGTGAATCAGGCGGCAACCGGCGCAGCGCTCGCCGCGCGGCCCGCCACGGGCCAGAAAAGGTTTGGAACTGCGCGCCAGTCGCGCAGTGCGCAGGCGGGAAACGGCGTGGGGCATGGGCAGAAGTCTAGCGCAGCAAGGCCGCCGGCAAGCCGCGCCGCCCCACCGCCCCACCGCACATTCCGGTCTGCTGGCGCGCTTCGATCCCCAAGCTGATGGGCTGCAAATGGCTCGGTGGCCAAACGGGTTGTTGGCACGCACCACGCCACCACAGGGCCATACTGCGTAGACTGGTAAATCACGATGAATTCGCGCTGTCAGACAGTTCGGCTTCCCCAGGGATGTTCATGACGGGTAAGAAAATCGTGTGAAGCCAACTGACGTGACAGGTCTGTTATTTTGGGTTACTTCCCATCACCACGTCACAGGAGTCAACATGAAACGTCGCAAAATCCTGCAAGGCTTAGCCCGGGCTGGTCTGGGTTGGGCCGTGTTATCCCAAAGCAAGCTTTCCATGGCAATGACCAAACTCATGAAATCCAAATCCGATTGGCAGCAACAGTTGCCCGCCGCCAACTACGCCGTGCTGTTCAAGGACGGCACCGAGCGCGCTGGCAGCAGTCCGCTGAACGACGAAAAGCGTGCCGGAACCTATGTCTGCTTTGCCTGCAATTTGCCTTTGTTCAAGAGCGAACTTAAATTCGACAGCGGCACCGGCTGGCCGAGCTTTTTCAATGTGATTCCCGAAGCGGTCGAGACACGCCGTGATTTCAGCATGATCTGGCCACGCACCGAATACCACTGCGCCCGCTGCGATGGCCACCAGGGCCACCTGTTCAAGGACGGCCCGCAACCCACCGGTTTGCGCTATTGCAACAACGGCGTTGCGCTTCAATTCATTCCCGCAGGCGAAAAACTTCCGGAGTTACGCACATGAAAACCTGGCTTCAATCGCTGGCCACCGTGGCCCTTTCCCTGCTGATCGGCCAGGCCGGCGCGCAGACTTCCGCGGCGCCAGCCGCAGCAGGCCAGACCGCCACGGCTATCTTTGCCGGTGGCTGCTTCTGGTGCGTGGAAGCCGACTTTGAAAAACTGCCCGGTGTGATCGCCGCCGAATCGGGCTACACGGGCGGCAAGACTGCCAATCCCACCTATCAGACGGTCAGCGCGGGCGGCACCGGCCACACCGAGGCGGTTCGCCTGACCTATGACCCGCGTGTCGTCAGCTACCCGGTGTTGCTCGACTTCTTCTGGCGCCACATTGACCCGACCGTGAAGGACCGGCAATTTTGCGATGTCGGCGACCAATACCGAAGCGCCATCTACTACAACAGCCCGGCACAAAAAGCAGTGATCGAAGCCAGCAAGGCGGCTATTTTGAAGTCCGGCGTGCTAAAGGAAATCCATACCGAGATTGCACCGGAATCGGCCTTTTACCTGGCCGAGGACTACCACCAGAGCTACTACAAGAAGAACCCGCTGCGCTACAACTATTACCGCCTGACATGCGGCAGAGACAGCCGCGTTGCCGAAGTCTGGGGCACGAAGCCCTGAGCGGTTGCCGCCTGGCTTATTTGGCCGGGCGGTGCAACGCGCAGAGCTTGTTGCCGTCAGGGTCGCGCAGATAAGCCAGGTAGATCCTGCCAACTGCGCCATCCCGAAACCCCGGTGGCTCTTCACAATCCGTGCCGCCATTGGCGATGCCGGCGGCGTGGAACGCGTCACCTTGTTCCGGCGAAGCCATGTCAAACCCGATGGTGCTGCCATTGCCGTGTGTCGCGGGCTCGCCATTGATGGGCGTTGTGATGGCAAACGTGCCTGCAGGGCTGCGGTAGAAATAGCGGTTCTTGTTGGCAACCCCCGGGGCAATCCCCAGCGTGCCCAGCAGCGCGTCGTAAAACTTCCTTGAAACTTCCAGATCATTCACACCCAACATCACATGACTGAACATTGCTTGCTCCTTTAAAACCCAAAATTGGGCGAAATATATTCATAAGATGGTAGTGGCAATGGCCAGCGCTTTCCGTCCCGCGCTTGACAAGCGAGCCGCCGGTGCATTTCGCACTCCTCGCTCGCACTGGCTGCTTGCGCCACTCAGGGTTTTCGTTGTCTCGGTATCGGCACGGCCCATCCGGAATGCAGAGGTGGGCATGGGCGCGCTGGTGCAGCGGGATTGGCTGGACCCGCCAGTTAATATGCGAGGTCCAACATGCAGTCAATGAGAAAGACAACGGTATGCGCAAGAACTTTTGGCCGGGCACCACGCAAGTCATTCGCTCAGTTCGATCCGGTTTGCTGGCCGTGCTTGTCGGCGCGGCGGTGGTGGCTTGTGGCGGGGGCGACGGTGGCGGCGCCACGCCTACGGTCTTGCAGGCCAACCCCACGACACCGTGGGAACTGATGACTGCAGGCGATATTGCGCAGTGTTTTTTGCGGCCTCCGCGCGACACGGCTGCCGAAAAGACAGCCAAGCTGGTCGAGCGGCAACTGGCTGACGCCGGCAGCAATTCCAACGTGCTGACGCTTGGCGACAATGCCTATTTTGTGGCCGGCTCCAACCTTGGCTACACCGATTGCTATGAAAAAACCTGGGGCCGGTTTATCGCCAAAACCTTCGCGATTCCAGGCAACCACGACTATGAAGGTGGCGACAGCAACGATTACTTCGGTTATTTTGGTGCCAAGGCCAACCCCGATGGCAAGCGCACCGGTTACTACCGGATTGACCAAAACGGCTGGACTGTGTTTGCGCTGAACAGCAACATCGATGCGACAGCCGCTTCAGTTCAAGCACAGTGGCTCAGGCAGGAACTGGCCAGCGCGCAGCCCTGCGTGGCGGCGGCCTGGCACCACGCCCGGTTCACCTCGGCCCCCGATGGTGACAACACCAAAATGACCGCGATGTGGGACATCCTGGACAAGGCCAAGGCCGATGTGGTGCTGCAATCCCACGAGCACCAATACGAGCGCTTTGCCCCCATGACCGCAGACGGCACCCTGTCCGCCACCGGCGGCATGCGCTCATTTGTAGTGGGCACCGGTGGTGCAGAAACTTACGCGCACGCCACGGTGCGTGCGGGCAGCCAGAAGCAGTTGGAAACCTTTGGCGTGATGCGTTTGTCGCTGTCGGCAGGCAATGCCAGGTGGCGGTTTATTGACGTGGACGACGCCGTGCGGGACGAAGGCGCGTTTGACTGCCGCAAGAAGCAGTAAAAAAAGCGGGTTGCGGCCTGTGTCCACGGCGGGCCATGCCTGCAGGACGCGCCCTCTCGCGCCCGAGCCCGTCCTGTCAGGCGGGCCTGTGCATGTGCATGTGCATGTGCATGTGCATGTGCATGTGCAGATCTTTTCGCCCTCAGGGTCGTGCAGACAAGCCAGATACTTCCCTTGCGCCGCGCCTTCGCGAAACCCCGGCAGGTTTTCAAAAGTGGTGCCGCCATTGGCGATGCCGACCTCAGGAAAAACGTCAACCTGCTCAGGGAACTGCGCAGCCAACGCGGTTGAACTTGCTGACAAATGACCCTGTAAGCCAGCCCGAATCTTTCTACTACTTTTTCACCCATGCGCCTCCTTCACACTTCGGACTGGCATCTTGGCCAGCATTTCATGGGCAAGAGTCGTCAGGCCGAACACCAGGCCTTGATTGACTGGTTGCTGCTGCAGGTCGAGGCGCATGCGGTCGATGCGGTGCTGGTTGCAGGCGATATCTTCGACACCGGCACGCCGCCCAGCTATGCACGCGAGTTGTACAGCCAGCTGGTGGTGCGCCTGCACGGGGCTGGCGCGGCTTTGCTGCTGCTCGGCGGCAACCATGACTCGGTGGCCACACTGGGCGAAAGCCGGGCGCTGCTGGCCTGCCTGAGTTCCACGGTCGTCGCCGCAGCCGGACAATCGGAGGCACAAGTCGTGGTGTTGCCGCAACGCGGCGCGCCGGGCGTGCAAGGCGAAGCCGGCTGCGTCGTCTGCGCCATTCCCTTCATTCGCCCGCGCGATGTGCTGCAAAGCCAGGCCGGGCAAAGCGCCGACGACAAGCAGCACGCCTTGCAGCTGGCGATTCAGGCGCATTACCGCGCCGTGTTCGATGCCGCCAGCGCCCGCCGCACTGCGCTGGAGCGCGAACTGGGCCGCAAGCTGCCGCTGATTGCCACCGGCCACCTGACGACTGTGGGCGCCAGCACCAGCGAGTCGGTGCGCGAAATCTATGTCGGCGCGTTGAACGCCTTTCCGACCAGCGCCTTTCCGCCGGTCGACTACATCGCGCTGGGCCATATCCATCAGCCGCAATCTGTCGGTGGGCTGGACCATATCCGCTATTGCGGCTCGCCGATTCCGCTCAGTTTTGACGAGGCGGGCCAGCAAAAACAGGTGTTGCTGGTGGACCTGGACGCCAGCGGCCTGCACGCCATCACGTCCTTGCCCGTGCCGCGTTTTCAGGCGCTGGCTTCGGTCACAGGCAACCTGGCCACGCTGGCCGAAGCGATTCGCACTGCCGCCGCCGACGGCACGCCCGAACGCCCGGTTTGGCTGGAGGTGACGGTGGTTGAAGACGACTATCTGGCCGACTTGCCGGTGCGCATTGAAGCACTGACCGCCGGACTGCCGGTCGAGGTGCTGCGCATTCGCCGCCAACGCGGCAACGAAGCCGCCCGGCTGGCCGCCCAGGCCAGCGAAACCCTGGACGAGTTGAGCCCGCACGATGTGTTTGACCGCCGCCTGTCGCAAGAAGAACTGACGCCAGATTTGCAACTGGCCCTGCGTGAACGCTACCGCGCCATCGTCACCGGTTTGCAGGAAAGCGACGCATGAAAATCCTCAGCCTTCGCCTTAAAAACCTCAATTCGCTCAAGGGCGAATGGAAAATCGATTTCACCCAGGCTCCGTTTGTGGACAACGGCCTGTTTGCCATCACCGGCCCGACCGGCGCGGGCAAATCGACATTGCTCGACGCCATATGCCTGGCGCTGTACCACGAGACACCGCGACTCAAAAGCATCTCGGCCTCAGCCAACGACATCATGACGCGCCACACCGCTGACTGCCTGGCGGAGGTGGAATTCGAGGTCAAGGGCATCGTTTACCGCGCCTTCTGGAGCCAGCGCTGCGCCCGCGACAAAGTGGGTGGCGCGCTGCAAGCGCCAAGAGTCGAACTGGCGACTGGCGACGGCACCATCCTCAGTGATAAAAGCGGCGAAAAGCTCAAACTCATTGCGTCCATTACCGGCCTTGACTTCCCGCGCTTCACCAAGTCCATGCTGCTGGCGCAAGGCGGTTTCGCGGCGTTCCTGAACGCCAGCGCGAACGAGCGGGCCGAACTGCTGGAAGAGCTGACCGGCACCGAAATCTACGGCGATATTTCCAGAAAAGTGTTTGAGCAGGCGCGCGACGCCCGGCAGCAGCTGGACCAGCTCAAGGCACGCGCGCAGGGCATGGAGCTGTTGTCAGCCGAGGCGCGCGAAGCCATGCAGAACGAGGTGATTCGCCTTGGCACCCAACTGGGCGACGTGCAACGCCAGCACCAGAACACGCAGGCCCAACGGCAGTGGCGGCTCGACTTGGCGCAGAGCGAACAGGACGCCCAAGCGGCTGAACAAAACCGCAGGGCAGCCGACGCCGCGCTCGAAGCCGCCGCCCCGGAATTGCGCCGCTTGGCCGACAGCGAACCGGCGCAGGCGTTGCAACCGCTGCATCAGGCGTGGCAACACGCTGAAATCGCCTGCAGCACCAGCGAAACCAGGCTGCAGGCGCTGCACGGCGAGCACGAAAGCCAGCAGGCCGCGCATGACCAGCAGCATCACAGCGCCCACGCCATCGCCAGCCGCATCGCCGAACAGGCGCAGGCGCAATTGGCACTGACAGTGCAAAAGCGCCAGCAGCTTGACGACTTTTGCGCCGCTCATCCGCAACGCGCCAAGCTGGGCGCGCACCTGGGTGCCTGGCGGCAACAGTTTGACCAACGCCAAAAGCTGCAGCAGGCCGCGGCTGCGCAGCAATTGGCCGCGAAAAAACTGGATGACGAACAGGCCGAGCGCAGCCGCCAGCTCGTCACCCGCAACGCGGCGGTGACTACCGCCGAACAGGCCAGCACCGACGCCGACACCGCGCACCAGCAGGCCGAGGCAGCACAAACCCAGCGACTGGCCGGGCAAACGCCGGCCGGATTGCGCCAGCAGGCGCAATCCGGCCAGAACCGCCTGAACCATTGGCAGCAGCTGGAAACCTTGGCGCGGCAATGCCGTGAACTGGCTGGCCAGCAAACCACGCGGGCAACGCAGCTGCAAGACTGCCAGATCAAGATCGACCAGCAAGAAAAAACACGGCTTGCCTTGCTCGAACAGCATAAGGACATGAAAGCGCAGGTGCAAGACAAGCAAAAGCTGCTACATCAAGAGAACCTCATCAAGAAATTGGAAGATCATCGCCGGGCGCTGCAGCCGGGGGATCCTTGCCCGCTGTGCGGCGCACAGGCGCATCCCGCCATTGCCGAGTACCAGGCGCTGGATGTTTCTTTGACAGAAGCAGCCTTGAAGGAAAAGCAGGCCGCTTTGGATGCCCTGGTTACGCAAGGCCAGGATGCAAGAGATGCGCTGGCCGCCAGCCGCGCCACGCAAGCCGGCTGGCTGATCCAGCAAGAAAAAAATACCCACGATATCGCCGACAGCCAGACGCAATGGCGCGAACAGGTGGCGCTGATCAGCCCCAGCCCCTGTGAACCGCTGCCCGGTGCAAGCGACTGGCAAGATGCTTCTGGCCTGCGCGCCCGGCGCGAAGCCATTGAGCAGGCGCTGGCCGGGCTCGCCCGACAAGTAGAGGCCGCAGAGCAGGGCGAAGAGGCCGTCAACCGCGCTCGGCAAGCCTGCCACGCCCAAGCCCACGGCTTGCAAACCGCACGGAACGCGTTAGCCCTGTTGCAGCAAACGATAACGACCGGACAGGAACGGCAAGCCGAACTGCGGGCAACCGCGCAAGCGCGTCAGCTGGAACTGTCCGAACTGGAAATGGGCCTGACCGCCTCGCTGGACGAAGCCGGTTTCAGCATGCCGCCAGAACCCGCACCGTGGTTGCAGCAGCGTGAAAACGAATGGCAAGACTGGCAATCGACTCAGACCCAACTGCAAACCCTTGCGCAAACCCTGACGCGCCAGCAAAGCCAGTGCGAAGCCGCGCAGGAAAAAGCTGGCTTGTGGCAAGCGCAATGGGAAAGTTTGCGCGCCAGCGCTGGCGAACAGGCCACGCCGTTGGCCGATTTTCCCTTCGGTGTCGCCGATGACTTGCCCGCCGCCCTGGCGCTGTGCGCCAGGGAAGTCAGCCGCCTGCAGCAAACGATGGCCGCACTGCAAGGCCAAAAAACCCAGGTCGATGCCGACCTCGTCCGGCAGCGCCTGACATCGACCGAAGCGGCCGCGACGTGGCAAGCGGGACTGGCCACCAGCCCGTTTGCCGGCCTGGCCGCTTACATTGCCGCATTGTTGCCGCCTGAAGAACGCCAGCGGCTGACGCAATTGAAGGAAGCGCTGCACACTGCCAGGCAGCAGGCCGATGTGCTGTTGCGCGAAGCGCAAGGCAAACAAGCGCGGGTGGCTGCGCAAGCGCTCACGCCATTGCAACTGGAGGAAATCGTGACAGCGCTGGCCGCGCTGGAAACGCAGCGCAACATGCTCAGCGAACAAGTCGGTGCCCGGCGTGAAGAGCTGGCCAGCGACACGAAGCGCCGTGAAAGCCAGCAAGCCCTGTATGAAGAAATCAGGTTGCAAACGGCAGAAACCGACCTCTGGCAACGGCTGGACGGCCTGATTGGTTCGGCCCGTGGCGACAAATACCGCAAGTTTGCGCAAGGGCTGACGCTCGACCATTTGTTGCTGCTTGCCAATCGCCATCTCGCGCGCCTGCATGGCCGCT
Organism: Polaromonas sp. CG_9.7; assembly: GCF_015752205.1. GTDB lineage: Bacteria > Pseudomonadota > Gammaproteobacteria > Burkholderiales > Burkholderiaceae_C > Polaromonas. The sequence goes on along the minus strand of NZ_JADOVG010000004.1, from coordinate 9,751 downwards.
ACCTGCTGCGCCGCAAGGCTACGGGCGAACTGGAACTCGACATCGTCGATGCCTGGCAGGGCGAGGTGGCGCGCGACACGCGCACGCTGTCAGGGGGCGAGAGCTTTCTGGTCAGCTTGGCGCTGGCCCTGGCGCTGTCTGACCTGGTCAGCAACAAGACGTCCATCGACTCACTGTTTTTGGACGAAGGCTTTGGAACGCTCGACGGCGACACGCTGGAAATCGCGCTCAATGCGCTCGACACGCTGAACGCCAGCGGCAAGATGATTGGCGTCATCAGCCATGTCGAAAGCCTGAAAGAGCGCATTCCCGCGCAGATTCGGGTCGAGAAGGGCGGCGGCGTCGGGCATTCGCGCGTGGTGGTGGTGTAGTGGGTTGCGGGGCTTGGCCGCCGTGGTCAAAGGCTGCACGCGCGGAAACTGCGGTTTCAGATTGATGCGCGTCAGGCGCAGGGCTGAACGGCGTCCATGAAAGCGGGGCTGCTTCATGTATGTGGTGTTCATCGAAACAGTGCAGGGGAAGTGCCCCCAGCGCGCCGGGCGCGGCAGGGCTGGTGTGCCAGGGCCAATAGCTGTCGGGCGTTGCCGTTGGCCCAACAGCCCGGCTTCAGGCAGTCTTCGCGTTGCCGGTGGTGTGTGACTCGGCGCTGTCGAGGAACTCGTGGCGCGTGGCAGACGTCAGCGTCACGTTGCGCTGGATTTCAGTCAGTAGCAAAAACTCTTTCTTGATGGCTTTTTCCAGATTTTGCAGTGCCAGCACCTGTTCTTCCAGCGCCGGCAATTGCGTGGCTTGCAGGGTCGATGCAGCGGCTGGACGGGCTGACAGTGCAGGCGCGGCCAAGGCGGCAGTGCTGAGTTTGAGGGTGGCGTTTTCCTGCTCCAGCGTCAGCACACGGGCCTGGATGCGCTTCAAGGCTTCGACGGATTCTGCCGATTGTTGGTTGATCGTGTTTTGGTTCTGGCTTTGCAGTGCGGCCAGTTGGGCTTGCAGTGCGGGCACCTGAGCGGCCTTTTGGGCGGCGAGGGCCTGCTCTTTCTGGGCCATGTCCAGCGCTTGGCGCAGCTGGTCGGTCTCCCGCTTGAGCGCTTGGGCGCTGATGGCGGCGGTTTGCTGGTTTTTTTCCAGCGAGCGGAAATAGTCTTTGGCCTGGGTTTGCTGAGCCATGGCTTCGGACCTGGCCTGGGCGGCATCGGCGCGGCTGGCCTGTTCCTGCGCTTGCAACACGACCAGTTGCACCTGCAGGGCCGCGATCTGAGCTTCATGTTCGGCCGGGAGCACGGTGTCTTTCCTGACCGCATTGGTCACGCTGCGCGCCCGGGCGGTTTCGTGCTTGAGGTCTTCGTAGTTCTTGATGGCCAGCTTGCGTTCGTCATCCAGTTGGCGGATGCGGCCCTTGGCCTGCGCCAGTTCTGCCTGCTGCAGCATGGCCTGCGGTGTTGGGGCGGTGCTGCGGCCACGCATGAGCAGCCAGCACAACACCGCGCCTCCAGCCAGGCCGGTGACGGCGATCAAGACGGTAAAACTTGCGGAGTCCATGTGCGTGCCCTTGCCTGAAAAGAATCGAAACCTGCCAGCACTGCATTATTTGCCATAAAACCGTTTCTGGCTTCACGTCTTGTTGCAAAAGTAACTGGATTTTGATTCCTGGTCATGCACCGACTGTGGTTTGCAAGGGATTTAAGGCGCGTATCGCGCGCGCAGGCTGGCTTGCTTGCTTTTTGGCTGGCGTGGCCACCGCGCCTTGCCTGGCATGCGGTGTCGGCAGCGTTTTGCGGGACATGGCTTTCAATCCGGAGGCACTGTGTTTTTTGACTTTTGCCGCAGCCCGATAGCCTGCCGTTGGCCATCGACGCCGTGCGTTTCGTGCACAGGTTGTCAAAACTGTTTCCGTTCATGACCGTCAGCGCGGCAGCCATGGTCTTGTGCTTTGTGTCGGCCCCGATGGGCAGCTTGCTTTTGCGTTCAGGACAGCGCGGAATCAGACGGTGAAATGGCGACGGCATCGACGTACATGAGTTCCCACAAATGACCGTCCAGGTCCTGAAAGCCATGCTGGTACATGAAGCCATGGTCTTGTGGCGGATGGGGCGTCGTGCCGCCTGAGGCAATGGCCTGGCCGACCATGTCGCTCACCTGTTCCCGGCTGTCGCAGGACAGGCAGATCAGCACTTCGGTTTGCCGGCGGGCATCGCAGATTTTCTTGGACGTGAAGGTCTTGAAGAAACTTTCGACCAGCAGCATCACGAAGCTGTCGGGGCCAACGATCATGCAGGTGGCGTTGCTGTCGGTGAACTGCGGGTTAAAGGCAAAGCCAAGACGCGTGAAAAAGTCGATCGACTGGTCAAGATCCTTGACAGGCAGGTTGACATACATCTTGGTCGCCATGCGGTCCTTCATCTTCAAATGGCGCGAGTATCAGCGTGGGTCAGCAGACCGGCGTTTCCAATTGCAAGCGACCGGATGCAGGGCGGCAGGTGGTTTCAGCGGGGCGGCGCGACAACGAAACTGACCGCCAGCCCCTGTGGCGTGACGGTGATGCTGCCGGGCTGCAGCCCCATGGCGTCGGGTAGCGCCAGGTCCTGCGGGCGCAGGGTGTGCAAGACGACTTCGCCCAGGGCCTGCCCGGCCAGCGCGGGTCCGTAAACCTCAAGCAGCGCCGAGGGTCCCGGCGGCAGGTCAGGAAAACGCAGCGTATTGACGCGCAACCGGTGCGCCCGGACGGTGCGGTCGCGCGCTTCATAACGCAGCGCGAAATCCAGATCGAACGTGCCGCCGTAGCGGCGGCCCAGCGCCGGACCGGCGGCTTCGACCGGCATCTCGGCGCCCAGCCGGTTCAGTTCCGGCAGCAGGCGCAGGCGCGGCGTCAGCAGCGTCAGGTCCAGCAGCCCGCCGGCCGGGTAACGCAGCGGAAACCGCTCGGCAACGACCTGCTCCAGCTGGCCGATGGACACGGTGTAGCCGGGCCGGTCCGATGCGTGCGCCACGAAAAAGCCCGGACCCGCCGCGCCGGTCGCCAGCAGCCAGGCGGGGAGTGTCAGCATGCGTCTGCGATTCATCCGTTTCCTTGTGTTTGGGAGCCATGCGGTGTGCAAGCGCCGCACTGTGGTGCCTGTGGCCTGCGGTTTTGCACCACTATTTCATTGTCAGATGCGCTGCGGCCGGGTCGGTTCCACTGAACAGGCGAATGCGTTGGCAGCCATGCACGGGTTTTGAATCAAAAAGGCGATTTGCGCAATAGACATAAGCATTTATTGCTATCAATAAAGAGTTTATTATCCCGGCAATAATCTACATCTGGTAACGACAAAACATGCATTGTTGACAGACTCGCATTGCTGCGAAACGTCGCCAGACCACAATGCATTGGCTTGTCGTTTATGGCGGGCATGTGACGGGAGAGCTTTCATGAAAACATTTTTAGCGCTTTGCGCGGCTGCAACCCTGAGCGGCTGCGCCGTGTACCCGTCGCCGGGCTATGGAAGCTACGGCTACGACGTACCGGCGCCCCAGGTGATCCAGCAGCCGGTGTACATCCAGGGCGGCGGCACGATTTACCGCTCCGATGGTTACGGCTATGGCTACCCACGGGGCTACAGCCGTCCGTTCCCTCCGTCGGTGCTTGTCGTGCCGGGGCCGCGTCCGGGTCGTGGCCACGGCGACCGGGACGGCGACGGCATTCCAGACCGCTTCGACCGCGACCGGGACGGTGACGGCGTTCGCAACCGCCTGGACCGCCGGCCCCACAACAATGACGTGCCCAACCGTGGGGAGCGCAGCCACAGGCGGGACCGTGACGGCGATGGCCGCCCGGACCGCCGCTAGCCCGCGCGCCACAAGGGCGACAGGCAGGCCGGGCGGCTTGCGTTAAGGTGCGTTCTGCCCCTGAACCCTGTTTCCCCACTGCGGAGCCCTTCCTTGCCTGACACCATCCACTTTTACGAACCACGCAACGGCCACGGCCTGCCGCATGACCCGTTCAACGCCATCGTCGGGCCGCGTCCCATCGGCTGGATTTCGTCGCGCAGTTCGGCCGGCGGCCTGAACCTGGCGCCCTACAGCTTTTTCAACGCCTTCAACTACACGCCGCCCATCGTCGGCTTTTCCAGCGTCGGCTACAAGGACACGGTGCGCAACATCGAGCAGACCGGCGAATTTGCCTGGAACCTGGCAACGCGTCCGCTGGCCGAAGCCATGAACCAGAGTTGCGCCGCCGTGCCGCCCGAGGTCAATGAATTCGAGCTGGCAGGCTTGACGCCGGTGCCGTCACAGGTGATTTCTGTGCCGCGCGTGCAGGAAAGCCCGGTGTCGTTCGAATGCCGCACCACGCAGATCGTCCAGCTCCAGGGTGCCGATGGCGTGCAAGTACCGACCTGGCTGGTGCTGGGCGAAGTGGTGGCGGTGCACATTGCGCAGCGCCTGCTGAAAGACGGCGTGTACGACACGGCGGGTGCTGAACACATCCTGCGCGGCGGCGGGCCGGGCGACTATTTCAGCATCGGCCCCGAGCAGTTGTTCAGGATGTACCGGCCGAAGTGAGGCGGGGTTGCAGGCTGGATTTTCAGGCCGGGCCGCCGGGTTTTCGTGACCTGCGGGCTTCTTCGACCCGAGGCATTCCTTTGTTTTCTGTCATTGCGGGCCTGCCCCGCAATCCACTGCACCGGAGCCATCCGAAGCCAGTCAGCTCCTGGAATTTACAGAGCGGTTGACTGCGCACAAATGGATTGCGGGTCGAGCCCGCAATGACAGAGGGAAAAATGTTTCCAGCGACCGAGCTGGGCAAGGCTGCTTTCCGGCTCCCTCTCCCTCCGGCAGCGGGTTGGGGCGAGGGCTCCCTGATGGGGATTTTTGCGACTGTGCCCCTTGTGTGCCGACCCATTTCAACCCTGAAGGGAAGGCGTCATGCGTACTCGATGCCAGGGACAGCGGGCATACTGAAATGCCTGAATTTTTTGATCAAACAAGCCGTTTGCGCACGATCAGTAGGTGAATTAAGCTATTAAACTAGTAGCATAAAGGTTCAGGCCGTGACGCGGTGCACCGGCCCCGGCAAGAGCGTGAACGCCAGCGCGCCGGCCACCAGCAGCGCGGCAATGCTCGCCAGCACGGCGGTAAAAGGCTCGATGCCCTGCGCCAGGGCGACGGACGCGACGATGCCGGTCAGCCACTGCATGCCGGCCACGCCCAGAAACATCGCCATGGTGAACACCGCCATGGCACGGCCGGTGATTTCAGGCGGGTAGGCGGCGCGCACGTCGGCATACTGCAGCACCGTGTAGCCCGACAGCAGGCCAATGACGATGGGGCCGCCCACATCCACCAGCGTGCTGTGGCCCATCGCAAACGCGGCAAACAGGCCGGCCAGCACCAGCGTGAAGCCGACAATCCAGCGGCGCCGGTGCCTGGGGCCCGGATCAAAGCGGCCAAACAGCGGCGCGCCGATCAGTGAGGTCAGTGACATCGCCAGCGCCACGTTGCCCGCCTGCACCAGCGAAAAGCCGTGGCGCTGCATCAGCATCGGCCCCAGCCACAGGCCGCGCAGCGAGATGAAGGACGCATAGCCCACGGCCGCCAGCAGCACGATGCCCAGCGTGTGCGGCAGCAAAAACAATGCGCCGAACTTGCCGATGGCCTGGCCCAGCGTTTCCCGGCCTTGGGCTCCCCGGGCCTGCGCCGTGGCGGCAGGCAGCGCCGGTTCGTGCACCAGCACATAAATCAATCCCCAGGCCAGCAGGGCGACAGCGCCCAGCACCCAGAAGCCCATGCGCCACGAGGTTGCCTCGATCAGCCAGGCCAGCGGCGTGCCGGTCAGCAGCATGCCGATGCCGCCCAGGCCCAGCGTGAGCCCGGAAATCGCCGCGAACCGGTCGGCGGGCAGGTGCCGTGCAATGAACACGGTGCACACTAGGAAAGCCGGCGCGCAGCCCATGCCGATCAGCACCTGGCCGGTAATCAGCATCGGATACGACGTGGCCAGCGCCGACACGGCAGAGCCGGCAATCGCCACTGGAAACGCCGTCAGCATGGTGCGCCGCACGCCATGCAGGTCGATGCCGATGCCCATGAACAGCTGCATCGCGCCAAAGGCAAAGTGAAAAGCGCCGGCAAACAAGCCCAGCGCCTGCGCGCCCAGGTGAAACTCGGCCTGCAGCGGCGCGGCCATCAGGGTGGCGACGGTGCGGTAGGCCTGGCTCATCGCAAAAGCAGTGGTCAGGGCGAACAGCACCGCCCAAAGCGAGCGCAGGGGCGGGGCTGCGGGCCGTTCGGCAACTGAGCGGGCGGGCGGTGAAAGTGGGTTCATGGCGTTGGTGGGCGTTGAGGGTACACCGGCTGGCGGGGCGGCGTTGTTGCCCCTGTCCGGGTTGATCCGCGCGGCAGAACAACGGCGTGGCTGATTCGACATCAAAACAGCCAATGGCGCATGCTGGACGAGCGAAAGCAGCTATTAAAAAAAGAGCATTGGGAAACCGTTGAGGACTCAGGCAGGCATTTGCCCCGCGCACCGACACCGTTGCAACACGGCAGGCTCTGCGCGTCAGGGCGCCTTGTGGCCGGCCGCCATGGGGTCGGCCATCGTCTTGCGAAAGACCCGGACCAGCGTGTCGGAGACATAGGGTTTTTGAATCAGCTCGAAGCCGTTCGTGCCGTACTCGGCCATGGCTGCGTTGTAACCGCTGGTGAGCACCACCGGCAGGCCAGGATAGCGCTGGCGCACCAGCTCGCCAAATTCAATCCCGCTCATGCCCGGCATGAGCACGTCGGAAAACACCAGGTCAAAGCGGCTGGCGTCTTCGGTCAGCAGCACCAGCGCGGCCGCTGCGTTGGCCGCCCAGGTCGTGTGGTACGCCAGGGTATTCAGAATCCTGCACGTCATTTGCCCCAGCACTTCGTTGTCTTCCACCACCAGAACGTGCATGCCGTGTCCCTCGACCTCCGGCTTGGCAAGCGGCTCCGTTTCTGAGGAGCGCGGGCGCTCGGCGCGTGCCAGGAACAGGGTGAAAACCGAACCGCCGCCCAGCTCGCTTTTCACGTCGACTTCGCCGCCCGACTGCTTGGTAAAGCCAAATACCTGGCTCAACCCCAGGCCGGTGCCCTTGCCCACTTCCTTGGTGGTGTAGAAGGGCTCGAATATCGCTTCGAGCTTTTCCGCCGCGATGCCGCAACCCGTGTCGGCCACCGAAATGGCCACGAAATCGCCTGACCGGTGGTCGCGGCCTGGGCCTGCCGGCACATTATCGACCCGCTGCACCCGGATGCTGAACTGGCCTTTGGCGTTCATGGCGTCGCGCGCGTTGACGGCCAGGTTGACCAGCGCGGTTTCGAACTGGCTGATGTCCGCTTCGACGAAACAACTATTTTCCCCGCAGGGCTCAAGATCGATCTGCACCTGCGAGCCCATCAGGGGGCGCACCAGGTTGATCGTGCTTTGCACCTGCTGGTCCACGTCGAAAACCTCGGGATTCAGCGGTTGCCGCCGGGCGAAGGACAGCAACTGGCTGGTGAGTTTGACGGCCCGCCCGACCGTGTCGAAAATCTGGTCCAGGTAGTGGCTGCGCCGCGCCCCGGGAAGTTTGTCCAAGCGCAGCAACTCGACCGAGGCGCTGATCACCGCAAGCAGGTTGTTGAAGTCATGCGCCACCCCGCCTGTGAGCTGCCCCAGCGCTTCGAGCTTTTGCGCCTGGCGCAGTGCGCTCTCGGCGCGCAGCAGTTCGGCCGTGCGTTGCTGCACGCGCTCTTCCAGGCTGGCGTTAAGGCGCAGGACTTCTTCCTGGGCCCGCAGCCGCTCGGTGATGTCGCTGAAAAGGACCGCAACCCTTGAACTCCCCGGTCCGCCAAACCGAAAGGCATAGACATCGAACCAGCGGTCGTCCAGCCCTTTTGCCTGGTTTGAAAAGCGATTCGACTCGCCCGTCAATGCGACCTTGCCGTAAGTTTCAAACCAATGCACTTCCAGGTCCGGAAGAAATTGGCGTACCCGCTTTCCCACCGCGTCGCGCAATCCCGTCTGCCTTTCAAACGCGGGGTTGACTTCTAAAAATCGGTAGTCAATGGGCTTTCGATGGACATCGAACAGCATGTCGATGATGCAAAAGCCTTCATCAATCGAATTGAACAAGTGGTGATACCGCTCCTCGCTCGTCTGCCGCGCCGTTTCAGCACGGCGGCGGCTGGTCAGTTCCCAGCGGAGGACCATAAACATCAGCAGCAAGGCGAGACTGCCCAGGGAGCCGCCCAGCAACACGGATTGAGTCGTCCTGCGGGCGTTTTCCTGTTTTGCGGCAACCCGGCTTTCCAGAAGTTGCGCCTCCTGCGCTTGAGCCTCGACCACCAGCCTGCGAATCTGGTCCATGAGGCGCTTGCCCGACGCCATCAAAACAGCTTCGGTGGCGGCCGTAAATCCTTTTGTTTCACGCAGCGCAATGCTGTCCTTGAGTTCCGCCAGCTTGGCCGCGACCAGTGGCGCGAGGGCGGCGAGCCGCCGTTGCTGATCGGGATTGTCCGAAGTCAGGCGACGCAAGTCGGCCAGAACAGCCGGGGATGTCTGGAGACTCGCGCGGTACGGCTCCAGATAAGCGGCCTTGCCCGTGATAAGAAAGCCGCGCTGTCCGGTTTCCGCATCCTTGAGACTGGACATGAGATCGCTTAATTTCTGGATAACCACATGCGTATGCGCTTCCCACTGCGCAGTCTCGGTCATGGCATGCATGTTTCGATAAGAAAGCCAGCCGACGCCGACCAGACAGGCCAGGACGAACACGATCAGCGCGTCCACCAGCCGGCGCTTTTTATGGTCTTGTGCTGCGCCCGCACCAAGGCCGCTTGCCATGCCCGGGCGCTGTCCCAAGGCATCCCCTGCCTGCGAATCAAGAGGAGCGGTCAAACCGGCCTCCGTTAACAAAGTGATCGTTCATCAGGTGGAAAAATTTTTTCAACGCAATGGGATCGTTGGAATCCGGCGCCCTATATTGCCAGCCTTTGCCACTACAACGGCGAGTTGCCCGGCCACAACTTCGCCATATTCCAAAGACATTCAGGCAAGCTTGATTGCCCGCTAATTTGCTGCGAAATGAATAGCTGCTTGCGCAACAGACACGCGCGCTTGAGTGGTTTTTCGCATAAAGATTCCGTGCCTTGGTGCAGTGCAACCCGCTTGACGGAGATTGACAAATCTTTTTCATGATGTGGCCAGAAAGTTACCTGGCTCCAGGTGTTGCAATTTCTGTAAGCCTGCTTTGCTGCCGGAATAAAAAACGGCGTAAGACACTGTCCGGCTGCCTGCGCGTCAGGGCGCCTTGCGGCCGGCTGCCATGTGCTCGGCCATGGTCTTGCGAAAGACCCGCACCAGCGTGTCGGAAACATAGGGTTTTTGAATCAGCTCGAAGCCGTGCCTGCCGCGCTCGGCCATGACCTCGTTGTAGCCGCTGGCCAGCACCACCGGCAGGCCGGGGTAGCGCTTGCGCACCAGCTCGCCAAATTCAATGCCGCTCATGCCCGGCATGATCACGTCGGAAAACACCAGGTCAAAGCCATTTCGTTATACACAAGTCCCCTGAGCCTGAAGCTCGCGTGAGAACCTGATGCCGGCGGCAAAGTCCAGGATGCGCTGCATGCCCAGCCAGATGGTTTTCACGCCCGGCTCACCATCACCCGTGCGCGCTAGAAAGCCACCGAGTCTGGCAACCAAGCGCACCACCTCGTTGAGCGTGGGCGGCTTGCTTGGCAGCTTCTGCTTGTTCAGGATGTAGGCGGCTTT
>NZ_JADOVG010000003.1 GCF_015752205.1 Polaromonas sp. CG_9.7 | reverse complement strand
GAAGTGGGCTCTGGCTGGGTCAGTGAATCGGTATCAAGCTAAAACGTCCCAGGGGTTGGGGGCGTGGACCACCTGGGAGGTATTTCAGCAGCCTGATAAGGGGCAAAAAACAAGCCGGGACAGTTGAACACCGCAATAGTTTACAGACCGAGACAGGCGCCGGCTCTAAAGGCCTTGGCAAGTTTCTGGCGACTGGGGGGCCAGCGGCCGAGCCGCAAAGATCGGGTTTTGTTGGTGTCCGTCTGGATCAGGAAACGAACCAGCCATGGCTACCGGCAGGCTGTCAGATCAGACCAGACCAAGCCAGGACAAACAGAAGGCGTAGCGGCGATGCTACGGGCAGCCATAGGCATTGAAAGAAAATTGAAATCAGAACATGAAGGACGCATTCGCATCCCCCGTCGAACGCACACCACACAGCTGCATGGTCCGGACCAGTTCGTCCTTCAAGATAGCCAGTGCGCGGCTGGCGCCAGGCTCTCCCGCCGCCGATGCCCCGTAGAGTGTGGCGCGTCCCAGCATGACGCCCTGGGCGCCCATGGCCAGGGCCTTGAAAATATCGCTGCCGCGCCGCACGCCGCCGTCGAGCAGCACCGGAATGCGGCCATCGATGGCCTTGACGACGCCCGGCAATGCATCGAATGTGGCCACTGCGCCATCAAGCTGACGGCCGCCGTGATTGGACACCACCACCGCGTCGCAGCCCATCGCCGCCACGCGCAAGGCGTCGTCGGGGCTGAGAATGCCTTTGACAATGAGCTTGCGGGGCCAGCCATCGCGGATTTTCTGCAGGCCCTCCCAATTGAAGGACGGGTCGTAGTTGCGGCCCACCGACGAGGCAATCGCCGTGGCGTTGGTCGCCTTGCTCTCCAGGCCGATCAGGTTTTCCATCACCGGCATGCCGAAACGAACGATGTCCGACAACCATCCGGGGTGCCTGGCAAAGTCCAGCAGGTTCTTGGGCGTGAAGCGAAACGGAACCGAAAAATCGTTGCGAAAGTCCCGTTCCCGCTTGCCGCCGACCGGCAGGTCAACGGTGATCACCAGTGCTTCGTAATCCGCAGCCTGCGCCCGGTCGATGAGCGTTTGAAGAAAAGGCTTGTTGCGCAGGATGTAGGCCTGAAACCACAGCCGTCCCGGGGCGGCGTTGGCGATCTGCTCAATCGATGCGGTGGCCGTGCTCGACAGGGTGTACGGAATACCGGCCGCCGCCGCCGCCCGGGCAATGGCAATGTCGCCGCCGCGCCAGCCGAAGCCGACAGCGCCGGTCGGGGCAATCGCCATCGGCAATTGGGCCCGCTGGCCCAGAATGTCCGTGCTCGTATCGATCGTCGAAACATCGGTCAGCACCTTTGGCATCAAGCGAACGCGCTGGTACGCTGCCCGGTTGTCGCGCAAGGTGATCTCATCCTCGGCCCCGCCATCGAAAAAATCGAAAATGGCCTTGGGCAACCTTCGTTGCGCGGCACGCCGCAGGTCTTCGATCGAATAGGCTTTGGAAACATTCAGGGGCACAGGAGGGTCCAGGTTGAAAGCGGAGGAATGGCTGTCGGCTTCAGTTGACATCGGCCTTGATGGCGGCGGCCTTGATCACATGGTCCCAACGGTCGTAGTCGCGCTTGAGGTAGGCGGCGAACTCGGCTGGCGAATCGCCCACGATGACAGCGCCCAGCTTTTCCAGCTGCGCCTTCACCTCGGGTTTGGCCAGTGCCTTCACCATGGCGTCATTCAGGCGGTTCACCACGGCGGGGGGCGTTTTGGCAGGGGCCAGCATGCCGACCCACGGCGCTGTCGCTTCAAAGCCGGGAAAACCGACTTCCGACATCGTCGGCGCATCGGGGAACTGGGCGAGCCTTTTCGCGGTACCCACCGCCAGGATTTTGATGCGCTTGGCCGCTACGTTGTCGGCCAGGCCGATCACCGGATAAAACATGAAATCAACCCTGCCGGCCATCACTTCGAGCAGCGCCGGGCCATTGCCTTTATAGGGAACATGCAGCATTTTTGCTTTGGCCAGCGTCCCCAGAAGCTCGCCGGCAAGGTGTCCGGAGCCGCCGTTGCCCGACGAGGCGAAACTCACCGCTTCCGGTTTGCTCTGCGCTGTCTTGAGCAGCTCGGCCATGGACTTGACGGGCGAGTCATACGCCTGCACCGCCACCAGCGGCAGCGTCGCGGCATTGGAAATGGGCGTGAAATCGGTTCTGGGGTTGTAGCCGGCCTGCTCGCCAAGCAAAATCGGGTTGACGTTCAGCCCAAGCGATGAGAACAGCAGCGTGTAGCCATCCGGGGCGGCGTTTTTCACTTCCCGGGTTGCGATCATCGAGCTGGCGCCTGCCTTGTTGTCAATGAAGATGGTCTGGCCCAACAGGATCGACATGTCTTTGGCCAGCACCCGCGCGATGATGTCGGTGGGCCCCCCTGCAGCAAACCCGACCACCAGACGAATCGGCTTGGTGGGGAACTCGGCGGTTTGCGCGTAGACAAGCGTTGTGCTGGCGCAGGCAACGGCTGCAATGAGTGTGAGGAACGATTTTTTCATGAGATGTCTCCGTTTTTTTAGGGATGGGTGCATGCCGAAAGGGCACTGCTCTCTTTAGCTGATCAGGTGTTCCATGGCACCGATCCGGGTCACTTCAAACCGCAGGCGGTCGCCCGGCTGCAGGTAAACCGGCGGCTGCCTGAAGGCGCCAATGCCGGCGGGCGTTCCTGTGGTGATGACGTCGCCAGGCTCCAGCGTCATGAACCCGGAAACGTAGGCAATCAGGGTGGCCACTGGAAACAGCATGTCGGCGGTATGCCCGTGCTGCATCCGGGCGCCGTTCAGCCAGCACGACACGTCAAGCGTCTGCGGATCAGGGACTTCATCGCGCGTCACCAGCCACGGGCCCATCGGCGCAAAACCGTCCATGCTTTTGGCGAACGTCGTCTGCGCCTGGGAAACGTCGAACTGGAATTCGCGCGCGCTCAGGTCGTTCAAGATGGTGTAGCCCGCCACCAGCGCCAGCGCTTGCGCTTGCGGCACGTCCTTGCCATAAGCGCCCATCACGACAGCCAGCTCGGCTTCGAAATCCATTTTTTTGACACCGGCAGGCCGCTGCACCGATGCACCGGGGGCCGCCACCGAGGACGGAACCTTGAAGATGATGCGCGGCGACTCGAACGGGGCCACCCCGGTTTCCTTCGCATGGTCCGCGTAGTTGCGCCCCACCCCGATGATTTTTCCGGGCCGTGGCACGGGGGCAAAAAGTTGCACGCCCTGCAGCATGTCGTACCGGGTGCCCGGGGTTGCCAGCGCAGCATGCACATGCGCGTTCAGCGCCTCGATCGCGTCCGCGCCCGACTGCAGCCAGCGCATGATGCCGCCGCTGGCCGCCTCCACACCGGCGGCTGCAAGGCGTTGCTGCGCGAGGGCGCAGACCGGCCGAGCGGCCGTCCAGGCGGTGATGTCCAGCACCTGTTCACCGGCCACCACGCCGGTCAGCACCGGGCCAGAATCCTTGCGGTAGGTGATGATTTTCACGGTGCGGCTTGTTCAAAATACCGGTTCGCCATGACCTGGCAGCGCTTGATGTAGCGGTGCTCGTCGGGCCGGTAATCGGCCACCGCGTTGTGCAGCGTGCCCATGTTGTCCCACATCAGCACGTCGCCCACGCTCCAGCGGTGGCGGTACTGGTACTTGGACTGCAACTGGTGTTCAAACAGAAACGCCAGGATGCGGTCACTTTCTTCTTGCGGCAGTTCATTGATGCGCATCGAATAGCCCGGATTGGCGTACAGCACTTTTTCCCCGGTGATGGGGTGTGTCATGAAAACCGGGTGCGTGACCGGCGGCTTGGCTTTGCGTTGCGCGTCGGTCAGCGCGGGCCGGCTGCTGCCTTTTTCACGGCGCATTTTGTCCCAGAACTTGGCAAAATCGTGGGTGATGGTCATGCCCGCCAGACGGGTCTTTAGTTCCCCGGGCAGGCCGTCGTAGGCGGCGTGCATGTTGCAAAACTCGGTGTTGCCCAGCGGTTCGCCATCCCGGTGGGGAATTTCGATGCCGTACAAAACGTTTGTGAAAGCAATCATGCTGCTGTAGGACATGTCGGTGTGCCAGTCTTGGCCGGCATCGCTCAGCCCCAGTGGTTTTCCGTTTTCCACCATATTGGAAAGAATCATGACCTCCGGCAGGCCGGGCTCCTGGTACAGGTTGGCCACGTTGACCTCCAGGCGGCCGAACCGCTCGGAAAAATTCTTGAGTTGCAAGGAGGTCAGGTTCTGCCCGGGATAGCTCAGAACGCCAAACTTTCCAAGCGCCTGTTCCAGTTGCTTGAATGCTTCATCGGACAGGGGTTTCGACAAATCGAGGTCTTCAACACGGGCGCCCAGGGACTGCCCACTTGCTACTAATTTCATCGTCATATCTCCGTTGATTAGGGGTTTTAAACTACCAGGCCGCCATCAGGATGGATTCGATTTCTGCCGGCTCCGAGACCGGGCGCGGGTTGTAGGCCAGACCGCGTTCATGCATGGTTTTTTGTGCTGCCGCCTTCAGCCCTTCGCGGGCGATGCCCAGATCTCTTAACCGCGATGGAACGCCCGTGCTCTGCTGGACACCGCGAATCCAGTTGACGAAGGCTGCGGCCCCATCGTCCTGCGTGTCGCCGGCAATGCCCAGCCGCTGGGCTGCCTGCGCCAGTTCTCCGGCAGCGAATGACGCGTTGAACTGCACCGCATGCGGCAAGATGACCGAATTGACCGCTCCGTGGGCCACGCCAAAGGTGGCGCCCAACACATGGCATATGGCGTGATGAAGGCAGCTGCGGGCGCTTGCCAGCACCATGCCGGAAATGTGGGCGGCCAGCAGCAGTTCTGCCCGTGCGTCCACCGCGTCCGGTGCGCGCGCCACATGGCCCAGGGACTGGTCAAACAGTGCGATGCCGTCCAGCGCCAGGATCGAGGTGATCGGGGAACGGTTCCTGGAGTACAGGCCTTCGATGCAATGGGCCAGGCCATTCATGCCGGTCGACAGCATGACCGACGCGGGCGTGGCCAGGTTGGCCAGCGGGTCGAGCAAAACCACTCGGCTGGCCAGCTGGGCATCCCAGAACAGCAGCTTCGTGCCTTGCGCTGTCCGAATACCAAGCGAGGGCGTCGCTTCGGCGCCAGAAGCGGTCATGGGAATGGAAACAATCGGTACTTTCAAGCGCACCAGGTCGGGCGTTACGACCCTGTCTGGCGGCAGGAAACGCGAAGCGTGCTGCGCCAGCGGCTCGCCTTCTGCCATGACCAGCGCCACCGCCTTGGCAGTGTCCGACACGCTGCCGCCCCCGATGGCCACCAGCGCATCAACGTGGTGGTCTTGCGCCATCCGGGCAATCCGGGACACCGTCGATACGGAGGAGTGAGGCGGAATGTCACCGGACTCGAAACATTCAAACTCGCTAAGTGATTCGCGGATGCCGGCGTACAAGGGGCTGGACGCCATGCGGTTGCTCGACAGCAGCAACGGGCGCTTGCAGCCGAGCCTGGCCAGTTCCGGGCCCAGTTCGAGCAGGGCGCCCGGCCTGGACACCACCCGCGTGCGCAGTGACTGGTGCATGAAGCTCGTCTGCATGGCTTGCGGCTGCCCGCCTGTCATGGCTGGACATCGGCTGACACCGCATCGCTGACAAACTCAAATTGCGCCGTGAATGTCATGGACTCAATTTTCCAGCCGCCATTAATCTGTCGCAGGGCTGCGCGCACCACCGACAGGCGCAGCGGGCGGCTGATGTCCACCGGCCCGGTGTGCAGCGCACCGTCATCGAAGCGGTAAGCCACCATGTAAGCCACCAGATGGACCAGGTCCGCCGATTGCGATTCGATGAATCCGTTGCTGATCACATGGCGGATGCGCTGCGTCGCCGACCGTTTCGACATTGCCTGCATGATCGCCAGGGGTCCGACCAGAAGCTCTCCCTGGCGGTGCAGGGTGCCGCCGGGCGTGAACAGCGCAACCAGCTCCTCGTACCTTGATTCGTCGAGAAAATAAAACAGCTGATGCGTCACCTGCAGGCATCCCGGCAGCGCTGTCGCGGTGTCAACGGTCATTCGTATGTCTTTCTTTTGGGATCGGGGGAATTTTTCTTGAGACGGCCTGCGCGCAGGCTCAACAGAAAGTTGTGCGGATTCTAGGGAATGCTGCCTACTCGACATAGACTCCAAAACGGAATATATTGTTCTCGAATTAGAAACAGTAAGGCACTCCATGGACAGATTGAGGGCGATTGAAATATTCACGGAAGTCGCTAGGGGACGAAGCTTCACTGCTGCGGCCGTGCGCTTGGGCATGGCCAAGGGAAACGTCACCAAACACGTGAAATGGCTGGAGGACAGCCTGGGCGCCCAGCTGCTCACCCGCACAACCAAGAGCGTGAGCCTGACCGGGGCGGGACTTTCCCTGATGGAAACCGGGCAGGATTTGCTCGACCGGTTCGACATGGTGAAGACAGCCGTTCGCGGCGCAGTGAGCGCACCCAAAGGCACGATACGGGTTGGCACGCCGCCGTCGTTTGGCGCGGCGCACCTGGTGCCGCTGGTGACGGCTTTTTCAGCCAAAAACCCGGACATCCAGTTTGCCATGCACCTGGACGACGGCAGGGTGGACATTGTGTGGGAGGGGCTGGACCTGTCCTTGCGCATCGCCCCTTCACTCAAAGACACCAGTCTGATTGCCCAGAAACTGGGAAGCGTTCCGCAGTTACTGGTGGCTTCCCCGTCCTACCTGGCGGCAAAGGGCGTGCCTGTGACGCCGGAGGGGTTGTCACAGCATGATTGCCTCGTCAACGCCTTGAAGTCGCCGACGAATTTCTGGACCTTGACCGGTCCGGGCGGGAAAAAGTCGGTGCGTGTTGCGGGCTCAATGCGTTCGAATTTCGGCGAACCGCTGCGACACGCCGCGCTGCTCGGCCAGGGCATTTCGATGCACCCCAATTACATGGTGGCACGGGACATTCGTGAGAATTTGCTCAGGATCGTGCTGCCGGCGTATCAGCCCACTCAACTCGATATTTACGCGGTGTACCCGAGCCGGCGCAACATGCCGGGTCGGGTGCGGCTGTTCTTGGAGTTCCTGAGGGAGCGTTTTCAGAACACGGCTGAATGGCAAACCGAGGTGGCTGGGAACACCGCATCTGTTTTGGTGTCTCCGCATGTTTGACCCTTGCGCCGGGAATGCACAAGGACAGGCAGTTTCCAAAAGGAGTCAGCGCGCCAGCAGCCCATTGACCTGCTGCAAGTCATCCGGCGTCAGCGTGCCGCTGGCTTGGCGCAGCCGCAGCCCGCCGAGCAGCACGTTGTAGCGCGCCTGCGCCAGGTCGCGCTTGGTCTGGAACAGCTGGCTTTGCGCGTTGAGCACGTCGATGTTGATGCGCACGCCGACTTGGTAACCGAGTTTGTTGGCATCAAGCGCGCTCTGGCTGGACAGCTCGGCCGCTTCCAGCGCGCGGACCTGGCCCTGGCCCGATTGCACGCCGAAATAGGCGGTGCGCACGTTTTGCGACACGCTGCGGCGCGTGCCTTCGAGGTCGCTCAGCGCCTTGTCGCGCAGTGCCAGCGTTTCGAGGATGCGGTTTTGCGTCGAGAAACCGGCGAACAGCGGCACATTGAGCAACACGCCGACACTGCCGGTGTTGACGCGCGATGAAATGCCGGCTTGCGCGGTATTCGACGGGTTTTTGGTGACGTTGTAGCTGGCGGTGGCGTCCAGCGTGGGCTTGTGGCCGGCTTCGGATTTTTTCACTTCAAGGTCGGCAATCTCAACATTGCTGCGGGCTTGGCGAATGGCAGGGCTGACGGCTTCTGACTGGCTGACCCAGGTGCTGACTTCAGCCGTTGCCACGTCAGGAAGATTGACCGGAATGGCCAGCGGCCGGGGCTGCGATTCGGTGATGCCGACCAGCTGGTCGAGCGCGATCTTGCGTACGCGCAGGTCGTTTTCGGCGGCGATTTCCTGGGCCCGCACCAGGTCAAAGCGCGCCTGGGCTTCGCGGGTGTCGGTGATGGTCGAGGTGCCGACTTCAAAATTGCGCTTGGCAAAGGCCAGCTGCTCGTTCACCGCTTCCTTTTGTGCGCGCACAAAGGCCAGCGTGTCTTGCGATGCCAGCACGTCAAAATAAGCCTGGCTGGTGCGAATGATCAGGTCTTGCGACGCGGCTTCCACTTGGGCGCGCGCCAGGTCAACCTGCCGCAAACCCTGCTCGTAAGTGGCCCAGTTGCCCGGCCGGTACAAGGGCTGGCTGGCGCTCAGCGTGGCGTTCCGGGTGTTGAAACTGGTGCCGCTGCCCGCCGCGAAGGTGGTGCTGTCAAGGTTGACGCGCGAGGCGCCCGCCGACAGGCCGGCGGTTGGCAGGATGCCGGCCCGGGCCTGGTCGGCTCGCGCCAGGTTGGCGTCGTATTGCAGCTTGGCCGACTGGTAGGTGGTGTCAAAGGCGCGTGCTGATTCGTACAACTCGACCAGGCTCTGCGCCTGCGCCAGCGGCGTCAGGCTTGCCAGCGCAAATGCGACCGAAACAGGCAGCATCGACCGGCGGGGTGCCGACAATTGGGTGAGCAGGGTCATAAAAATCTTGCCGAGGTTGAATGAATCAATGATTAAAACACCGCGAGGACAACGCGCAGAAGTCGGCTGCCCCGGTTCACGGCTTTGCGCCACAGCCGGTTGCCAAGCAGGCTAATAACGCGGAACCGACGAATCGACCTGCTGCGTCCAGGCGTCGATGCCGCCGTGCAGGTTGACCACTTCGGAAAAACCGCCTTGCGCCAGGTAGTTCGCCACCTGCTGGCTGCGCATGCCGTGGTGGCACAGACAGGCAATGGGATGCTCGGTGCCGAGCATGTCCTTCAGTTCGGCCAGGCGGCTTGGCACCTCGCGCATGGGCAGGGCCATCAGGCTGAAGCCGTCTTCCCGGACCGAAGCGGTTTGCACTTCCCAGGGTTCGCGCACATCCAGCACCACCGGCAGGACGGTTGGCGCCAAATCGGCAGCGACACGGTCGCGCCAGGCGGCAAAGTCGGAGGGATTGAGTTGGAAAATCATGTGGCGGGCCTTGCGGTGGGTTCAGGAGGTCAGAAAGTGAATTTGGACGGCTCGGTGAAATTGAGCAGCCGGGGCGCGACCGTGTCCCATGCTTGCGCGGTGCGAAACGATTCCTTGCTGACGCGGGTGATGAGCGTGGCGCGCATCATCGGCTCGTAGCCGACGATGGCGCTCAACCGGCCGCCGACCTTCAGCAGGTCAAGCAGCGACGGCGGCACCTCAGCCACCGAGCCGCTGAGCACGATCACGTCGAACGGGCCGTTCAGCGGTCCGTTGTCGGACACCGCCTCGGCCAGGTTGGCCGCGCCGTCAGCCAGGCGAACCTCGGCGTTGTAGATGCCGGCCTTTTGCAGGTTGCGGCGTGCGGTTTCGGCCAGCGCAGGCTCGATTTCCAGCGTGATGACCTGCTGGGCACGGTGCGCGAGCAGCGCGGTCATATAGCCGGAACCGGTGCCGATTTCCAGCACTTTTTCATGTTTTTGAACGGACAGGTCCTGCAGCAGCCGGGCTTCAACCTTGGGCGCGAGCATGCACTGGCCGGGGTTGTGCTGCGGCGGCAGCGGGATTTCCATGTCGACAAAGGCCAGCGCCTTGCAGGCCGGCGGCACAAAGTCCTCGCGCCGGACCAGTGCGAGCAGGGCCAGGACCTGGCTGTCCAGCACCTCCCAGGGACGGATTTGCTGCTCGATCATGTTGAAGCGGGCTTGTTCGTAGTTCATGGCAATTTGGTTGTGAGGCGGCGGGATTGAATAGAAGAGGTAATGCAGCGCAGCCGTTGATTTTAGACGGCGTGCGCTGCATAAACCTGACGCGGATTCGGTGCAGGGCGCATGCCCGCCAGGGACGGATTGCCTTGGAAGCTGCACTTCATGGTTCAGGCCTGCGGTGCGTCCGGACGCGCACCCTCTGGCGCGGCGCGCATGCCGTCCAGCAAAATACCCAGCTGCGTGGCGATGTATTTTTGCGGATCAAGCGGGCAATGGTTGGGTAGGCAGACGCCCATCGAATGCTGCGACAGGATCATGAAGACCATCGGCGCGACCACGCTGTACACCGCGTAGTCCAGGTCCATGCTGCGAAATTCGCCCCGGTCGATGCCGCGCTGCAGGATGCGGCGGATCAATGAATGGCCGGGCTGGATGACTTCCTGCTGATAAAAAACGGCAATGTCCGGAAAGTTGGCGGCCTCGCAAATCATCAGCTTGGTCAGGCCCGACGCTTTTGTGGCACCGACCCGTTCCCACCAGCTGTTCATACAGTAGGCCAGCATGTCGCGGCTACTTCCCCTGAAGACTTCAAAGTCGCTTCGCCACTCGACCAGACGACCTGAAATGCTTTCGCGCACCACCGCCTTGAACAGCTCGTCCTTGCTGGGAAAGTAAAGAAACAGCGTGCCTTTGGACACGCCGGCACGCGCCGCGACTTCTTCCACCCGGGTGGCGGCAAAGCCTTTTTCAACGAACAGATCGAGCGCGGCGTTGAGCAATTCACCGGGCCGGGCCTCTTTGCGGCGCTCGCGTTTGGCGCCCGGGGTGGGGGAGGTTTCGGTGGACAAGGAAATGATTTCTATATTACTGACTAATGGGTTAGTAATATAACTTTTTGCCTTTGCAACGTCAACCGCAAGGCCCGCATTGGTGAACGACGGGACAACCCGGAAAAGAGTCCATGGCGCAAGGCGACCACCTGCGCTTATGGCTGAAACGCAGTTGTTTTATTCCGCTATGACAGTTTAAGTATAAAAAATGCTGTTTGCGCACGTGAAGTCTGCGCAAGTAGCTATGAATAATGTAGCAATTAATCGCTGATTGTCTCCTGCGCCGCGAGCGGGAGACGGGTCGATCTGGCTGCAAGCGCACCGGCTTATCGGTCGAAAGCCGGCCGTTTCGGGTTGAAGGCCCAGTTCGGAATCAGGCTCTGCATCGCAGCCGCGTCGTCGCGCGAACCCAGGCCGTGCTGCTTGTACAACTGATGGGCTTTCTCGACCTCGGCCATGTCCAGCTCGACGCCCAGGCCGGGCTTCTTGGGGACCTCGACAAGGCCGCCAACGATCTGCAGCGGCTCCCTGGTCAGGCCCTGGCCGTCCTGCCAGATCCAGTGCGTGTCGATCGCCGTGACGCGGCCCGGTGCGGCGGCGGCGACATGGGTGAACATCGCCAGCGACACGTCGAAATGGTTGTTCGAGTGCGAGCCCCAGGTCAGCCCCCAGTCGCGGCAGGTCTGGGCTACGCGCACCGAGCCAGCCATGGTCCAGAAGTGCGGGTCGGCCAGCGGAATGTCCACCGACTGCAGCGACAGCGCATGCGTCAGCTGGCGCCAGTCGGTGGCAACCATGTTGGTCGCTGTGGGCAGGCCGGTGGCGCGGCGGAATTCGGCCATCACCTCGCGGCCTGAGAAACCGTCTTCGGCGCCGCACGGGTCTTCGGCGTAGGCGACGACGTTTTTCATGTCCTTCATCAGCCGAATCGCGTCTTTCAGCAGCCAGCCGCCGTTCGGGTCGAGCGTGACCCGCGCTTGGGGGAAGCGCTCGTGCAGCGCCGTGACGGCCTCGATTTCTTCCTCGCCGCGCAGCACACCGCCCTTGAGCTTGAAGTCATTGAAGCCGTAGCGCGCATGGGCAGCTTCGGCCTGGCGCACGATGGCCTCGGACGTCAGGGCCGTTTCATGGCGAACACGCGACCAGTCGTTGTCGGCGTCAGGCTCGCTGTTGTAGGCCAGACCGGTCCGGCTGCGGTCGCCGACATAAAACAGGTACCCAAGCATCTCGACCGCTTCGCGCTGCTGGCCTTCGCCGAGCAGCGCGGCCACCGGCACGCCAAGGTGCTGGCCCAGCAGGTCGAGCAGCGCCGACTCGACGGCTGTCACGGCGTGGATGGTGGTGCGCAAATCAAAGGTCTGCAGCCCGCGCCCGCCGCTGTCGCGGTCGGCAAACTGCTGATGCATTTGCTGCAGCAGGCTGAGATGGCTGCCAATCGGCTGGCCGACGACCAGCGCCTTGGCGTCTTCCAGCGTCTGGCGGATTTTTTCGCCGCCCGGCACTTCACCCACGCCGGTGCGCCCGGCGTTGTCGGTGAGGATCAAAATGTTGCGCGTGAAGTACGGGCCGTGTGCACCGCTCAGGTTGAGCAGCATGGAGTCGCGGCCGGCGACAGGGATCACTTGCAGGTCGGTGATCAAGGGGGTGGAGTGGGTTGGCATGGGTGGGTGTTTCAAAGGTTGGGAAAGGCGCCAGCAGGGAAGCGCCGCAGCCGGCCTGCTACCCAGTGGGCGGCAGGCCGGCTAACGTTCAATCAAGGCTGATTATTTCCGCTTCGGCGTAACAGACGGAGTATCCGCTCAATATGTCAGGCCAAAGCCGAACTTGTACAGCGTGTCCTTTTCGGGATAGCCCGGAACGTCGGGCTGGTTGTCGACAATGGCTTTCGAGTTGTTGGCGAGGGCAAACGGCAGCTTGCCTTGCGGCTTGAAGGCCGCGCCCGTGGCCAGAACCTTACCGCTCAGCACATCGAGCAGCGCGGTGTTGCTTATCCCGAAGCCGGCCACGATGGCGCCCGCACTCTTCAGGCCGCTGGCATCGTCAAGCACATACGGCTGGCGGAAGTAGATGTTAAGAACCACTTTTTTCGGATCGCCCACTTCCTGCATGACCTTCTTGATGTCGGCCAGCGACGGCGAGATTTGCCATGACTGCGCAGAGGCCATTTCGCCGAATGACATCATGCCGTTCTCCCACGGGAAGGCGCCGCCGAATCCCAAGCCGTTGTCCAGGCAGGCCTTGGTGGAATCCTCGACCGAGTAGTCTGCCTTGGCGACGCAGCGGTCTTCGGAACCCCAGGACTTGCCGGTGGCCGGGTTGATGCGGCCGCCGGTCGCAGGGTCATCGCTTTTATAGGTGCTGGTGTACTTGGTCGTGGTGCCCGGCACTAGTTTATTGTTGGACACTTCGACCCGGATCACGGCGTAGTCGCTGCCGGCGGCGCTGGGACGTCCCACGACGTCGCCATTGACGTCCGTCACGGTGACGCCGCTGGCATTCTTGTTGGCCTCGCCATCGATCACGGTGTAGCCGTACTTCTGGACATCGGCTTTGGCCAGGCCCATGGTGTAGACCTTGGCGCCAGCTTTGAGCGGAAGAGTCTTGCCGCCGGCCGCCAGGTCCTGGTTCTGTAGCAAGGCGACGGACTTGCGCTGAATGTCCATGCCAACCGCAAGATTCGCGGCGCTGCCGATGATGCCGCCGGCCTTGCTGGCGTCAACATAGGGGTTTTCAAACAAACCCAGCTGGAACTGCTCTTTCAGCAAGCGCTTGGCCGCTTCGTTAACCCGGGCTTCAGTGACCAGACCTGACTTCACCAAATCCAGTATGGTCTGATTGGTATGAAACCCGGACAAGGTTTCCGTGCCACCATTCAATGCTGCGGCGACGCGTTCTGAAACTGTTTTCTTTTCCAAACCCCAGGCACGGTCGTTGATGATGCCGGTGTCGGAATTTACATAGCCCTTGAAGCCGAGTTTGCCGCGCAGCAGGTCGGTGACGATTTGCTTTGAAAAAGCCATGCCGGTCTGGTCGTAGGTGACGCCTTCATAGGTCACTTTGATCGGCACGCCGTAGTACGGCATGACGGCCGAGACGCCGGCTTCCATGGCTGCCATGAAGGGCTTGAGGTGATAACCGAAATTGCCGCCTGGATACACTTGGTTCTTGCCGTGCGCATAGTGCGGATCGAAGCCGCCTTCCTGCGGGCCTCCGCCAGGGAAATGCTTCATGGTCAGCGCCACTGCAGAATTAGGATTCACCGAGCTGCCATCCTTGACGGTGGGGCCTTGCAGGGTTTGCACCAGCGTCTTCATGATGCTGGCGTTCAGGTCGGCATCTTCCGTGAAGGTTTCCTGCACGCGGTACCAGCGCGGCTCGGTCGAGAGGTCGGCCATGTAGCCGTACATGCCGCGCAGGCCGATGGACTTCCACTCGTCGCCCATGACGGTGGCGAAGTTCTTGATCTGGGACATGTCGCCCGCGCCCAGAGAAGCCGAGGCCAGGCCCGCCTCTTTCGGGAATTCGGTGAAGGCGCCGGCGGCCTCGCTGATGCCAAAGCGCGGGTCTTTTTCATAATGGTTGCGCGCATTGGACTTGAACACCGCCGGGATGCCCAGGCGCGTGGACTCGCTCATGGCCTGGACGGCGTTGGTGAAATTGGCCGCCTGTTCGGGCGTGACCTGTCCGGAGGTCGGCGTGGCGCTCACCACGCTGCGAAAGACAAAGCGGCTCATTTTCTGCGTATTGATGTAGTCGTCCGCCGTTGCCGAAACAGCGCCGCCTGCCGCCGGGCCGAGCGTGTCGATCAGCATCATGCCGGTCTTTTCTTCCAGCGACATCTTCGCGACCAGGTCGTCCACCCGCTGGTCAACCGCCAGCCGCCAGTCTTCATACGGGTCGAGCTTGCCGTTGGCGTTCAGATCCTTGAACTGCTTGCCTTCGACGGTGATGAGCAATTTTTTCTGCGCCGAGATCACCGGCTGAGCAATTTCTACCGGGCCGCTGTCGCCGCCGCCGCAGGCCGTCGCGACCAGGCCGGCCACAAGCACGCTTGCCGCAAGCGCGACCGGCCGGGGAGAAAAAGAAAAGGGGGCGTGAATTTTCATAGCTGTCTCTTTTAAAAGGAGTGAAAAACGGGTTCTCAATGCTTGTTATCGATAACATTGATGACTAAGAATATCAGCCGATTACAGGTCGCCCGCTAGTGAATACCCTGAAATCCCCCTAAAAAATCGAGTTTAAATCGATGAAAAGGTAAAATTGGCAACGATGAGCTGCGAAATTGGCATGATTTTGACGAAAAAACCACTCATGGAGGCAAGCAGCCGATCGATACACAATCTGATATCGGTAACACTTGAAGGTTTTTCGGTTTGCGGCCTGGGTTGTCCGCAAGGCCGGGGCCTTGCGCCAGGCGCTCGCTTCAGGCGCTGGCGCGTTCGATGATTTCGAAGCCGATATCGACAATCGGCGCACTGACGCTTCGGCCTTCGGCGCGATCGACGATGTACTGGGCGGCGGTGCGGCCCATGCGCGTGCCGTCGATGCGCACCGTAGTCAGGGCCGGCTGCAGGCTGGCGGCCAGGTCCAAGTCGCCAAAGCCCACCACGCCCAATTGCCCTGGCACGGCCAGAGCCCGGGTTTGCGCCTCGATCAGCACACCCAAGGCCAGCATGTCGGAACTGCAGAACACTGCGTCGGTTTGCGGGTGCGCGTCCAGAACGGCAGCCAGACCGGAGCGGCCTGAGCCCAGCGTGGTCGGCGCTGGCACGAAGTGCGTGGGTGCCTCGTCCAGGCCCAGTGTTCGGCTCATGCGCTGGAAGCCTTCGATGCGCCGCCGCGCCCGATCGTCGCTGGCGCTAATCAGCGCCGGATGCCGGTAGCCCCGGCGGTGCAGGAAATGGCAGACCGACTGGCCAATTTCTTCATGCGAAAAGCCGACCAGCATGTCGATTGGCGTGGGCGTCAGGTCCCAGGTTTCGACCACCGGAATCCCGGACGCCAGCAACTGGCGCCGTCCTTCGGGGGAATGCATGATGCCGGTCAGCACGATGCCATCGGGCCGGCGGCGGATGATGGCATCGAGCAACGCATCTTCGCGCGATGAGTCGTAGCCGCTCTGGCCGATCATCAGCTGGTAGCCCTGCGCGTCGAGCGCCTCGTCAAGCGCGCGGATGGTCTCCTGGAACACCGGCCCGACCAGCGTCGGCAGCACGGTCGCCACCAGTTTGGCCTTGGACGAGCGCAGGCCGCGCGCCATGCCGTTGGGCACGTAGCCGGTGCGCGTGACGACTTCGCGCACGCGCGCCAGCACGTCCGGCGAAACTTTTTCAGGGTGGTTGAGCGTGCGCGAAACGGTCATGGCCGATACGCCAGCGAGCCGCGCAACATCGTGGACCGTGAAGCCCTGTGACTTTTTCATGGAGGAAGGGAGTAAGGGGGCACGCGCCGGAATAGCCATCGTTGATGATAGCGGCTGCTACGGTGCGGAAGGCGGCTTTCAACGGGCCGCGTGAAGCACATCGGGCGCAGGCGTTGCAACGACGCTGATGCGTTGAACACGGGCACCGAGCGGGACCATGAATCACATCAGCATCGCAGCGACCACCAGCACCGGAACCAGAACCAAAAGCCGGAGCAGGCAGGGTCCGCAGCTTGAACAAACAATAGCTGCTCGTGCCCGCCGTACCTGCGTTACAGCCTGATTTGATTTAAAAAACAAGCCTGAATTCGCGATCAAAGCCAGGAGGGCGGCACCCAAAAAGAAGCCGGTGGCACAGGTCTTGACCCAATCCAGGCAATCAATGCGAGCAACGCCGCCTGCAAGGGCAGCCGCAAGACCAGCGCCCAATAGGGAACAGAGGGGAAAAGCGCCGGCTGCTGCAGCATGTAGACATGTGCTGGCGTCACTGCCAGCGTCAGGGCGAACAGTCCCCAGGCCGCAAGGCGACGGGTCGGCTGCCATAGCAGGCCGACAGCGCCCAGCAGTTCGGCCACGCCGCTGGCCAGCACGGCGCCGCGCGGCCAGGGAATATAGGGCGGCACGATACGCATTTCGGCTTCGGTGAAAACGAAATGGCCGATGCCACCTATGAAAAACCATAGAAAAACAAATCCTAACGCCATGCGCATGGCTGGATTGAGCGTACTGGGAGGTCGGTGCATGGGTTGGTTTATGCCTTGATGTCTTGCCAGGCGCAAGCCTCTTTGAAGTGAAATTTGGATCTTCTCACGCACTGATGCGCTTCGCCGCTGGCTTCTGACAAAACAAGCTGGCACGTTCCTACAGTCCCTTTTGCCCGCATGACCAAAATGGTCTCTATGCAGTCGTATTCAAACCGTGTTTATCTTCAGCGCAGGGTGTCCAAATATGCGTGAGGATGCCGATTTGCTGGTAACGCTGCCTGACCCGGAACAACGCGAACAAAAGCGATCACTATTCGAGACGCTACCGGCTCAACCCAGCAAGAGTTTTATGGTGCCAGACACTTGCCCGGACAAACAAATTTGTCCGGGGACGCAACAGCTTTCAGTCAGCGGCTTTCGCGACGGCACCTGGTTTGAAGCCGATGACTGGATTGCCGATGAAGTGCCGGTGGCGCTGGAGTTCAATGGCATCTCGCATGCGGTGATGCTGGCAACGCCTCTGGATCTTGAGGAGTTCGCGCTCGGATTTTCGCTGAGCGAGGGCATCATCGATGCGCCAGCCGAGCTGTATTCGGTGGACCAAGTGTTGTCCGATCTGGGCATCACCCTGAAACTTCACGTGGCCAGCGCTGCCTTTGCGCGCCTCAAGTCTCGCCGTCGCTCGCTGGCAGGGCGCACGGGCTGCGGCCTGTGCGGAACCGAAAGCTTAAATCACGTCGCGCGCGATCTGCCTGTGCTGCCGGACACACCGGCCATTGGCCGCTTGGCAGTCGCGCGGGCGATGTCCGGCATCGCGGCCCTGCAATCCTTGCAGCAAGCCACCGGCGCCGTGCATGCTGCGGCGTGGTGTTCACCGCAAGGTGAGGTGGTGTGCCTGCGGGAGGATGTGGGACGGCACAACGCGCTTGACAAGCTGATCGGTACGCTGGCTTTGAACAAGGTTAACGCGGCCACCGGTTTTGTCTGCGTCACCAGCCGCGCCAGTTTCGAGATGGTGCAAAAAGCAGCATCGGCAGGTGTGCCCTTGCTCGCGGCCGTCTCGGCGCCGACGGCGCTGGCGATCCGGACAGCCCAGCGCCTTCGCATGACATTGGTGGGTTTTGCCCGCCGGCAGGACCTGGTGGTCTACAGCCACCAAGAGCGGCTTGAGATGGCGGCTGCGTCCGCTGTTTTATCTATGTTGAATCAACCAAAACGTCATAACACTGCAGGTTGAAATGACCCATAACCCGTCAAGCGTATCCAAAAAAGAAGCACCTCCTGCAGGCGGCTGGGGCTCGCTCAAAGGCATGACCAGTGTCTTGTTTCGGGAGCGCCCCAGCCCGGCGGTTCTTGAAACTCTGGCCCATCAAAACAAGGC
Organism: Polaromonas sp. CG_9.7; assembly: GCF_015752205.1. Classification (GTDB taxonomy): domain Bacteria; phylum Pseudomonadota; class Gammaproteobacteria; order Burkholderiales; family Burkholderiaceae_C; genus Polaromonas. Next base: position 261,730 of record NZ_JADOVG010000003.1, on the reverse strand, counting down.
CGGAGGGCACATGTGCACCTCGTGCGCCTGGGGGAAACCGGCCCATCCGCATGTGTTCGAGTTTTGCGAGAACGGGGCCAAGGCCACGATCTGGGACCTGACCATCGACCGCTGCACGCCTGGTTTTTTCGCAAAGCACAGTCTTACCGAACTGCGGGGCTGGAGTGACTATGACCTGGAAATGCAGGGGCGGCTGACTGAGCCGCTTCGCTACGATGCGGCCACTGACAAATACCTTGCCTGCAGTTGGCAGGAAGCGTTTGACGGCATCGGCCAGCAACTCAAGGCACTCAATCCCAAGTCGGTGGTTTTTTACACCTCCGGAAAAGCGTCTCTTGAAACCTCCTACCTGTTTGGGCTGTTTGGACGCTTTTATGGGCACAACAACTTTCCTGACAGCTCCAACATGTGCCACGAGACAACCTCGGTCGGACTCAAGAAAGTGATTGGCTCGGCAGTCGGTACCTGCGTGCTGGAAGATTTTGACCATTGCGACGCCATCTTTTATTTTGGCCAGAACCCGGGCTCCAACAGCCCGCGCTTTTTGCATCCGCTGCAGGAAGCCGTCAAGCGGGCCTGCAAGATCATCACCTTCAACCCGGTTCGCGAAGCCGGCCTGGTGGAATTCACTGATCCGCAAAGTCCGGTGGAAATGCTGACCGGGCACAGCACCGGCCTTTCGCATATGTACCTGCAGGTTCGTCCGGGCGGCGACATTGCGGCGCTGATGGGCCTGTGCAAGCACGTGCTGGAGGTAGACGACAGCCGGCAGGCGGCAGGCCAGCCGGGCGTGCTCGACCGCGAATTCATCGCGCAACACACCGACGGTCTGGAAACGTTCGCGGCTTCGGCCCGGGCCGCCGACTGGGTGGAAATTGAAGCCGTGTCGGGTCTGGCCCGCGCCGACCTGGAGAAGGCCGCCGAGGTTTACATCGCCGCCGAGCGGGTCATCGGCGTGTACGGCATGGGCCTGACGCAGCATGTCCATGGTTCGCAGTGCATTGGCCTGTTTGTCAACCTGCTGCTGCTGCGGGGAAATATCGGCCGTCAGGGTGCGGGCATGTCGCCGGTGCGCGGCCATTCCAACGTGCAGGGCCAGCGCACAGTGGGTATTTCCGAAAAGCCGGAACTGGTGCCACTGGACAAGCTGGCCCGGATGTTCGATTTCGAACCACCGCGCGACAAAGGCTTGACGACGGTTGACGCATGCGAAGGCATTCTTGATGGCTCGGTGCGCGGTTTTGTGAGTCTGGGCGGAAATTTTGTCCGTGCCATTCCGGAGCGTGACGCCATGGAAAAAGCCTGGAGCGCCATGGCGTTGACAGTCAATATCGCCACCAAGCTCAACCGCAGCCACTTGGTGCATGGCCGCTCCGCCTACCTTTTGCCCTGTCTGGCGCGGCCCGAGGAAGACGTTCAGGCCAGCGGCCCCCAGTCGGTGTCGATTGAAGACACCTTCAGCCACATCTATGGCTCGGTTGGCAAGCGCACACCAGCGGGCCCTCATCTTTTGTCCGAACTGGCAATCGTCGCCGCAATGGCAAAAGCGACTTTGCCGGTGCATCCGAAATGGCAGTGGGACGACTGGGTGGGTGACTACAGCATGGTGCGCGACCTGATCGAGGAAACGTACCCTGAGGAGTTTCGTGATTTCAATGGGCGCATGTTCGACAAAGGCGGCTTTTACCGTGGCAACAAGGCGCGCGAACGCATCTGGGAAACCGACAGCGGCAAGGCCGAATTCACTGATCCGACCGTTATGTCGGCGCTGGGTGTGGGCGATGCACCGGGCCGCTATCACCTCATCACGATGCGCTCCAACGACCAGTTCAACACTACCATCTACGGATTCAGCGACCGGCTGCGCGGACTGGAGGGTTCGCGCTCCATCCTGCTGATCAACCCCCGCGACATGTCGCGGGCCGGCCTGAAGGAGGGCGACATCGTCAGCCTGTTTAGCGACGCCGGCGACGAGGTGCATCGCGAGGTTCCGGGTCTGAGGGTGACGTCGTTCAACCTGCCCGACGGGTGCGTAGGGGGCTATTACCCCGAGATGAATGTCCTGATCCCGCTGTGGTACCACGACCAGGCGTCCAAAACCCCGGCGTCCAAAGGCGTGCCGGTGCGTATTCAGCCAGCGGTTCAGGGCTAGCAGAAGCGGTCCCCATGGCGGTTAAAAAAATAGCGCAGATCGCCTTGGCAGAGTGGTCTGTTCCAGAGGGCAAGGTTTTGCATTGGCCTGCACCACCATGAACCTGCGCGCACATGCTTTACCGCTGGGTCTTTTGTTGCTCGTGCCGTTGGCACCCGCGATCCACTATCTCTTGGCCACCAGCCCGGTCTGGACTTTTCTTGCCGGTGCTGTGGGCATTGGCGTCCTGGCTGACTGGGCACGCCGCGCGACCGAACAACTCGCCGCAAAAACAAACGCCGCCATTGGCGGACTTTTGAACGTCAGCTTTGGCAGCATCGCGGAAATTGTTTTGGCCTTCTTCGTGCTCGCCAGCGGAAACATTGAAGTGGTGCGAGCCCAGATCGCCGGCTCGATCATCGGCACCAGCCTGCTCGGTCTGGGGCTGGCCATCGTGGTCGGCAGCATTGGCCGTCCACGGCAGTTGTTCAACCGCGACCAGGCCGGCCAGATGTCCAGCCTTCTGGTGCTGGTCGTGATTGCGCTGTTGCTGCCGGCGGTGTTCGACCTCGCAAGCCGCCACCTTGCGCCTGGCACAAACCAGGCGGTCAGCGACGAGCATCTGAGCCTGGGCGTGTCGGTCGTATTGATCCTGCTGTATGCCGCCAACCTGGTTTACACACTCATCACGCACCGAAACGTTTTCTCGCCTGAAAGGGAAATACGCAATGAAAGCCCAGCGGGCAGCGAGAATGAAAAAGCGGCCGAGTGGACGGTGAAGATGGCCGTGGGCGTGCTGGTCGCGGCAACTGTTTTTATCGCCATGGAGGCGCATCTGGTGTCCGGGGCGCTTGAAGACACTGCCAAGGTTCTTGGCTTGTCGCCGGTTTTTGTCGGCGTGATCGTGCTGGCCGTCATTGGCACAGCCTCGGATCTGTTCGCTGCTTCCTGGTTTGCCCGTCAGGGAAAAATGGGGCTGGCGCTCAACATTTGCGTGGGCTCGGCCATTCAGGTTGCGCTTGTCGTGGCGCCTTTGCTGGTCATCGGCTCCTGGTTCATGGGTAAACCCATGAACCTCGTCTTTGACAACCCGATGGCCTTGTTTGCCATTGCCAGCGCCGTCTTGATCGTCAACAACATTGCACGCGACGGAGAAACCACCTGGTTTGAAGGCATCCTTCTCATCGGCGTGTATTTGCTGCTTGCGCTGGCTTTTCTGTTTTTACCGGTCATTGCCTGATCGGTCGGGTTCCCATTCCATGAACAAAGGCGTGATGAAGAGTGAATGCGCATGGCATTTCCCTTCGACATCATATTGGCGTGAAGCGTCCAACCGCCCGGCCCAGGCATTCGCGCAACACCTGCCGTGAAGCCAGCAGCCCTTGCGCAGACGGCAGCCATTGCAGCAGCGGGCTTTCGATGGGCCGCGTGAACCCCATCGGCGCGGGCGTCACGACAAAGCCTGCGCGTTGAAAAGCCGCCACCGAGCGCGGCATGTGCCAGGCATCCGTGACCAGCGCAATGCGCTGCACGCCTTCGCGCATCAGCACCGGCGCGAGCAGGCGCGCGTTGCCGTCGGTGTCGCGCGACACGGCTTCGCTCCAGCGCAGCGCAAGGCCAAACTCCTGCTGCGCCACGCGCGCGGCCACTTCCGCTTCCGACGCCGTCGGCATGCCGTCCGCAGCCCAGCCGATGCCGCCGCTGAAGGCCAGCGGCAGGCCCGACTGGCGTGCGAGCCAGATGCCGTAGCGCAGCCGGGCAGCGGAAACAGCGGATGGTTGGGATACGCCGCCGTATTCGGGCGAGTCAGGCAGCACGCCGCCGCCAAGGATGACGACAGCCTGAACCTGATTTGCCTTGATTTGCGCGGCGCTAACCGGCTCAAACTGCGGCAGCGCATGGCGCGCCAGCCACACCGCCGTGCCGTGGCAACTAAGCAGCCAGAGCGCCGCGAGTGACAGTGTGATGAGCACCAGACCACTGCGTTTTCGGCGCCATGCCAGCACCACGCCGAGCAGCGCCAGCAGCAGCGGCGCCAATGGCGGCATTGCCAGGCTGGTCAGCAGAGGCTTGAATAAACCCAGGTCCATCAAATGCTATAAAATTAATAGCTGCTTATGCATGATGGACATGCGCTAGAGGCATGAATGATCAATAAAAAGCCTGCAGGCCGGTTTGCGCACGGCCCAAAATCAGCGCATGCACGTCATGCGTGCCTTCGTAGGTGTTGACGGTTTCCAGGTTGATCATGTGGCGGATGACGTGGTATTCGTCATGGATGCCGTTGCCGCCGTGCATGTCGCGTGCCATGCGGGCAATGTCCAGCGCCTTGCCGCACGAGTTGCGCTTGATCAGCGAGATCATCTCGGGCACGGCCCGGTCTTCGTCCATCAGGCGGCCCACGCGCAGGCAGGCTTGCAGGCCAAGCGCAATTTCAGTTTGCATGTCGGCGAGTTTTTTCTGGATGAGCTGGGTTTGCGCCAGCGGGCGGCCAAACTGGATGCGGTCCAGCGTGTATTGGCGGGCACGGTGCCAGCAGTCTTCCGCCGCGCCCAAGGCGCCCCAGGCAATGCCGTAGCGCGCCTTGTTCAGGCAACCGAACGGACCCTTCAGGCCGCTGACGTTGGGCAGCAGGTTTTCTTCCGGAACAAACACGCCGTCCATCACGATCTCGCCGGTGATGCTGGCGCGCAGGCTCATCTTGCCTTCGATCTTGGGGGCGGTGAGGCCCTTCATGCCTTTTTCCAGCACGAAGCCGCGAATGCTTTCCTGGCCGCCGACCTTGCCATCGGGGTCTTCGAGCTTGGCCCAGACCACGAACACGTCAGCGATCGGGCTGTTGGTGATCCACATCTTGGCGCCGTTCATGATGAACCCGCCATCGACCGGTTTGGCACGCGACAGCATGCTGGCCGGGTCGGAGCCGTGGTTCGGCTCGGTCAGGCCGAAGCAGCCGACCCATTCGCCGGTCGCCAGCTTGGGCAGGTATTTTTGCTTTTGCGCTTCATTGCCGTAGGCGTTGATCGGGTGCATGACCAGCGAAGACTGCACGCTGATGGCGCTGCGGTAGCCGCTGTCAACGCGCTCGACCTCGCGCGCCACCAGACCGTAGCTGACATAGTTCAGGCCGGCGCAGCCGTAGCCTTCGATGGTCGAGCCCAGGAAACCCATGGCGCCCGCTTCCGTCATGATCTCGCGGTCGAACTTTTCATGGCGCGCGGCCATCAGCACGCGGGTCTGCAGTCTTTCCTGGCAGAAGGTGTGGGCCGCCTCCTGCACCGCACGTTCGTCCTCGGTCAGCTGATCGTTCAAAAAAAGCGGGTCTTCCCAGTTGAATTTGGTTTTCATGGTGCAGTCCTTGCGGTTCGGTGGGGCAGGTGGATGGGGGGCGTGTGCAAAGTGTAGGGGAAACATTTTTTGCCTGCCTGACACTTGCATTTAGCTTGATTGTTAGCCCATCATGAATACTTGTCCAATATCAATTAGCAATGCAACGATATATTATTTGTATCCATGGAATTCCGACACCTTCGCTATTTTCTGACTCTGGCCGAAGAACTGCACTTCGGCCGGGCGGCGCGCCGGTTGTCGATTTCGCAGCCGCCGCTGTCTCTGAACATCCAGCAGCTTGAAGCGTCGGTAGGTGCGCGGCTCTTCACCCGCAACAGCAAACAGGTCACGCTCACCGCCGCCGGGCTGGCCTTCGTGCCCGCCGCACAGGCGCTCTTGGACCAGGCGGCGCAGGCGTCCCGCCATGCACGGGACGTGGCGCAGGGCATGGCCGGCAGCCTGGCCATTGGCTTTTCAGGCACCATGCTGTACAGCGGCCTGCCTGGCATCCTGGAGCGTTTTCAGGCGCAGTATCCGTTTTTGCGGCTGATGCTGAAGGAGCTCAGTTCAAGCGAGCAGCTGACCGAACTGGCGCATGACCGGCTCGACATCGGTTTTGTCCACACCACCCGCGTGCCACCCGAGCTGTCGCAGATCCTGGTGTCCAGCCAGGCGCTGGTTGGCTGCCTGCCGGCCGGTCACCGCTTGGCGCGGCAGGCCTCGCTGTCGCTCAAGGCGCTGCAGGGCGAGCCCTTTGCCGTGGTGTCGCGCGCGGTGTCGCCCGACTACCACGAGCGCATCCTGGGCATCTGCACCGACGCAGGTTTTCACCCCGAGATCCGTTACGAGTTGCGCCATTGGCTGAGCGTGGTGTCGTTGGTGTCGCAGGGCATGGGTGTGGCGCTCGTGCCGGCGGCGCTTAGCCGTTCGGCCATGGCGGGCACGGTTTTTATTCCGCTGGACTGCGCCACCACCCCCTACGACACCCATTGCCTGTGGAAAACCGCCCGCGACAATCCCGCACTGGCCTTATTCGTTCAAGCCGTGCGCGATGCAAGCACGCGGCCAAGCGGCTAAAGTGGTTGGTCAAAAAAGGAAATCTTACTCATGAGCCAATCACAAACCATCACCCTGGGGGGCGGCTGCTTCTGGTGCACCGAGGCGGTCTACGTCAAGGTGCGCGGCGTTACCGACGTCGAGTCGGGCTACAGCAACGGCCAGGCGGCCCGGCCCAGCTATGAAGCGGTCTGCACCGGCCGCACCGGCTGCAACGAGGTCGTCAAGCTGACGTATGACCCGGCTGACATCACGCTGCGCGAAATTCTTGAAATCTTCTTTGTCATCCATGACCCGACCAGCCTGAACCGTCAGGGCAATGACGCGGGCACGCAGTACCGCAGCGGTATTTACTACGAAACGCCCGAACAAAAAGAGGTGATCGACGACTTCATCCGTGAAGCCGGGCAGGACAAGACCTTTGGCAAGTCCATCGTGACGGAAGTGCTGCCGCTGGCCGATTACTGGCCGGCCGAGGACTATCACCAGGACTATTTCGAGAACAACCCGAACCAGGGGTATTGCGCGTTTGTCGTGGGGCCGAAGGTCGAGAAATTCCGGAAGACGTTTGCTTCGCGGGTTAAGGGATAAGGGCTGAGGCTGGGCATTGCCGATCGTCCAAAAACCGGCTGTTGCGTGTTGATGGCTTGATAATCTTGTCGTGGTTTTGCTGGCCGGTCTCGCCCGGTGGGCGACTTGCTTTCTTTGCTTCGCCAAAGAAAGTAAGCAAAGAAAGGCGACCCGGCTGTCCAGGTCCCTGCGCTTCGCTTCGGGCAACCTGCGCTGTCCGGTAAAAGCGGGGGTCCGCGCAAACTCGCTGCGCTCAAACAGCGCGCGGCCCTTGTCCCGTTTTTCCCGGTCATCACAGGCCCACCCAGAACGGGGTGGGGAAGGGCTGCGGGGACTAAATTCGGAGTCTAAAGTGCCTTTTGCGCATATCACGTATGCATAAATAGCTACAAAATAAGTAGCATATAGCGTGCAATTCTGCTGGTTTCAAGCCCGTTTTTGTGCAAAGTAAAACCATTCCTGGCCGACTTCAGCGCGGGGGTTGGGAAAGACCACGAAGCCATCTTGCGGTGCTTTCACTGGCATGCCGCTTTGCCGCCTGCCAATCACCTCGCCGGCGCTGACGGCATCAAAACTGCGCCACTCCCGGATGAAGGTGTCGTTCGCATCTTCGCGGTCGGTCACGTCCACCAGCCTTAATATTTCGCGGTCTGCCGGTTCGGCGACCAGCGGCAGCGGCGACAGGCCCAGCAGCGCCAGCGTCTGCAAAATGGCATGGCGTGCCACCCCCACGGCTTGCGGGTCATCGTGCTGGCCGCATTCCAGGGTGACGCCGTAGCCACCGCGTGCGCGCATGTATTCGGTGGTGCCCACGCCGTAGTTGGGATTGGTCACCAGGGTTTGCGCGCGGCGGCTGGCATCGGTGGCCGGCGCTGCGGCGCGGCGCTGCACGCCGCGTGCATAGGTTTCCAGCCAGCCTTCGACGATGCGGTGCGGCCCGGTGTGCAGGGCCAGCTGCATTTCCTCGGCGGCGTGGGCAAACGGTTCCAGCTGGCCCCGGTTGTCGGACGGGCCGATCATCACGAAGGGTGCGCCGCCGGTGTGAAAGGAGTGCAGGTCGAGCAGCACGTCGTGCGAATCCAGCAGCGGGCACAGCACATTGGCAATGCGGTCCTCGAAATCCTGCGGAATCGCGCTGGGCGCCATGTTGCGGTTGAGGTTTCGCTCGCCGGTGCGTTGCTTGAGCTGATAGGCCAGCGGATTGGTGACGGGCACAAAGGTGACGGTGCCGCGTTCGATGGCGCGTTCGCCTCGGGTGAATTCCTCGATCAGCGCTGTGATGGCCTGCGCGCCGCAGACTTCGTTGCCATGCACGGCGCCCAGCACCAGCAGCCGGGGGCCAGGCGCCAAGCCGTGGAATGTCAGCGAAAGAAGGTGCGCCGGACGCTGTACGGGGTGTGTGGGCAATGGCAGCGCAATTGCCGGGTTTTGTTCGTGCGGTGTCTGGTTCATGTGCCTAGCCTCAAGTGATCCTGGGTGTGTATTTTGACCGCTGGCCCGCATGCACCCAGTTTTTTGTGGATGTTTGAAGCGACGCCGCTTCAGGTGTTTTTGGCTACTAGCGCCAGTGCACCCAGCAACAACGCAATCGCCGCAACCCAGGAGCCCAGCACCCGCCGGGCGAGAGGAATCAGCGTCTGGAAGCGACCGCTGCGGTTCAGGTTGTCCGATACCGCCAGCAGCCAGAAAGCGCAGACCATCACCGTGACCGCCATGCCGGTCAGCTCCTGCCAGCGCGGCTGCTCAAGGTCCGCCGCAGACCCTGCGGCCAGCCCGGCCAGCAGCGCCAGCAGCAAGGAAAACGCCGCCGAGGGGCGCCAACCGGCGACCGCGCTGAGACCGATGACCACCACCGCTGCCGGCGCCACCACGGCAGGAATATGCGCTGAAAACGCGGTTGCCACAACCGCTGATGCGGCAGCCAGCGCGGCAGCCAGCACCGACAAGGGCTCGCGAATGCCGAAAAGGACCAGCGCCAGGCCAATCAGGGCAGCCAGCGACAGCGGCGACGTGAAAAGATGTGCACTTGCCGTCCAGATGGAGGTGTCGGCGCCAAAGTTCCCATGCGCCCACGCGCTGGCAGAGCCTGCAAGCGCCGCTCCCGCCAGCAAGACGCTGACAAAGGGTTTACGCAACACCGGGCATGCCTGCCAGAATCCACACGCCCATGGCTGCGATCAGGCCGCCGCCGGCGCGCAAGGCCTGCTCGCCACGCGGCAGCGCCTTCACCAGGCCGATGGCAATGCCCGCCAGGTGCAACAGCCCGGTCGAGATGACAAAACCGGCGGCAAAAGCAGCCGGTGCAGCGGTCTCGGGCAATTCCATGCCGTGCGCGTAACCATGAAATACGCCAAACACGGCCACGATGGCCACGGCGATGGCCACAGGGGCGCGCCACGCGGCGGCAATCGACAAACCCAGCACGACCACTGAAGCCGCGATGCCGATTTCGACGTAAGGCAGGGGCACCTGGGCAATGCCCATCACGCCGCCGACCACCATCAGCATGGGAAACGCCACCGGCAAGGCCCAGACCAGCGGCCGGCCCAGGGTGGCGCCCCAGATGCCGACGGCGACCATGGCGAGCAGATGGTCAAGACCGGACAGCGGGTGCATGAAGCCCGAGATAAAACCGCCCGCCACGCCTTCGCCCGAATGCGCATTCGCCGCTGCTGCAAAGCACAGCATTAAAAGCCCGGCTGCATGCTGCTTGCGCAGCCAGGGGCGCGGGGAGACGGTCACTGGGTTCGCGTTTTGAATCATCGGGATATTCCTGAAGTGAGGGGGGGTGCCCGCAACAATGCTGGCAGCTGGACAGAAGGGGGGCCACTTGTTCCAAGGCAAAGCATAAGTGAACAGGTGCCTGAACACTACGCAGCCACGCGCCGGATGGATTCACCTTGAGCCGCGCACCCCTGCGGCCAGCGTCGCCAGTTCGCGTGTCAGCAATTCCTGCCGTGACGATGGCCCGTCAGCCGTCAGCCGTCAGCCGTCAGCCGTCAGCCGTCAGCCGTCAAATTCAAAGTTGGCATCAGAGCTAAAAAGCGCCTGACGGGGCTGGCTGACCCATGGCCGCCAAGGCCTCCCGGCGCAGATGGGCATCGGTGCGAAACACGCCCAACAGGCGCTGGGTGACGGTGGTGGAACCCGGTTTGTACACACCGCGCGTGGTCATGCACATGTGTTCTGCCTCAATCATCACGGCCACGCCGCGGGGCTGAAGCACATCGGCAAGGGTCTGGGCTATCTGGCTGGTCAGCCGTTCCTGGATTTGCAGGCGGCGCGCATATATATCCACCACCCGGGCCAGCTTGCTCAGGCCCACCACGCGCTTGTCGGGCAGGTAGGCAATATGGGCCCACCCGATGATGGGCACCAGGTGGTGCTCGCAGTGCGACTCCAGCCGGATATTGCGTACCACCACCATGTCGTCATAGTCGCCAGCCTCTTCAAAAGTGGCGGCCAGGGTGGCGACCGGGTCTGCGCCGTAGCCCGAGAAAAATTCACCATAGGCGCGCGCCACGCGGCGCGGCGTGTCAATCAGGCCTTCGCGTCCGGGGTCATCGCCGGCCCAGCGCAACAGGGTTCGCACGGCGGCTTCGACCTCTGCCAGTTCGGGGCGCGGGGCGGTCATGCCAAGACCTGGGGTTGAGCAACCTCGGCGCATTGGGCCAAACCTTTTTCAAGGACTTGGCGCGGCAGGTCACGGCCAATGAACACCATTTTGGAAGTGCGCACCTCGCCCTCTCGCCACGGCGCGCCGAGTTCGGCGCCCATCAGCATGTGAACACCCTGAAACACGATGCGGCGGTCTTCACCGAGCGCACTGAGCACGCCCTTGTAACGCATCATTTGGGTGCCATGCGCCTGGACCATGCTGCCCAGAAAGTCTTCCAGTCTTGCCATGTCCAGCGGCCGGTCTTCGCGAAAAACAAACGATGTCACATCGTCGTCATGCTGGTGCTCCACATCGGTCAGAAAGTCGGGTTCGATCTCCAAAATAGCGTTCAGGTTAAAGCCCCGGATGTCGAGCAAATCATCAATGGCGGCCACACCATGGCGCGATTCTGAAATTTTGGCGCGTGGATTCATGCGAACCAGGCGCTGACGCAGCGACTGCAGGCTGGCATCGTCCACCAGGTCAGTTTTGCTGAGCAGTATCCGGTCGGCAAAGCCCACCTGTTCTTGCGCCTCGTGGTGTTCGTCGAGTTGCGCGGGCGCGTGTTTGGCGTCCACCAGCGTCACGATGGCATCCAGCAGGAAGCGCTGAACGACGGCCTCGTCCACAAAGAAGGTCTGCGCCACCGGCGCGGGATCGGCCAGGCCTGTGGTCTCGATCACCACGCGGTCAAAGTGCAGGCTGCCTGCCGCCCTTTTTGCCGCCAGCTCGCCCAGAATGCGCACCAGGTCGCCGCGCACGGTGCAGCAGATGCAGCCGTTGTTCATCTCGATGATCTGTTCATCCCGGTCCTGCACCAGCAGTTCGTTGTCAATGCCGGCTTCGCCAAACTCGTTTTCAATCACGGCAATGCGGTGGCCGTGGTCGGCCTTGAGGATGTGGTTGAGCAGCGTGGTTTTGCCGCTGCCCAGAAAACCGGTGAGGATAGTGACGGGAAGGCGGGTGTCTCGCATGGCGTTGATCCTTGACGTGTTCAGGGTGTTTCAGGCCACCAGCGCTTATGGAGCATGCGCTGGCAGCTATGGTTTTAACAGTTGCAGACTCAGTTCAGCTTCATGCCGGCGGCCAGCTGCGTCACGTTGTGGCGCATCAGCTGGAGGTAGCTGCCGGCAGGGCCTTGCGGCGTTGACAGGGCGTCCACAAACAGGGTCGGTCCGACCGTCACGCCTGCATCCTTGCTGAGCTGGGCCAGCAGCTTGGGCGCGCTCATGTTTTCGATAAACACGGCCTTGATCTTTTCACGCTGAATCTGCTGGATGAGCCGGGCCACATCTTTGGCGCTCGGTTCCATTTCGGTGGACATGCCTTGTGGCGCGAGAAACTTGATCTGGTAATGCGCGCCGAAGTAGCCAAACGCATCGTGCGAGGTGATCACCTGGCGCTTGGCCGGCGGCAGGGCCGCGAACTGTGACTTGGCCCAGGCGTCCAGCGTCTGCAGCTCTTTCACATAGGCGTCGCTGTTGGCCTGGTAAACGCTGGCGCCTGTCGGGTCCACCTTGGTCAGCGCGGCGGTGATGTTGCGCACATACAGCACCACGTTGCCCGGGTCTTGCCAGGCGTGCGGATCGGTTTCTGCGTGCTGATGGCCTTTTTCGGCCTGCAGCTGGCGCGGTTTGACACCCTGCGAGGCCACCACGGACTGGCCCTGGTAGCCAGCGGATTTGACGATTTTTTGCGCCCACGGCTCAAAACCCAGGCCGTTGGTCACCAGCAGTCTGGTTTGTGCGATGGCCTTGACATCGGCCGGCCTGGGCTCAAACACGTGGGCGTCTTCATCGGGTCCAACCAGGGTGGTGACGCTGACGCGCTCGCCGCCCACCACGCGCACCAGGTCGCCCAGGATGCTGAAGCTGGCAATGACGGGCAATTTGTCAGCCGCGAAGCTGGCGCCGGACAGCAGGGCGGCGCTGGCAATACCCGCCAGCAGAAGTTTGCGAAATACAGGGTTCATGGATGCGCCTTTGGAAAGAGGTGAAAGAAATGATGAAAAAAACCGGATTCGTTCAGGCCACCCGATGCGTCGTTGTCCACAGGCGCGGCAGCCAGCCACCAGGAGCGAACAGCAGCGACGCAAGGTAAAGCGCGCCGGCGCAGGCAATGATGGTCGGCCCCGAGGGCGTATCGAAGTGGTAGGAGAGCAGCAGCCCTGACGCGCTGGCCAGCATGGCCTGTACGCTGGCATTGACCAGTTGCGCCGGCAGCGTGTCGTGCCAGAGCCGGCTGGACACGGCGGGCAGCATCATCAGCCCGACCGCCATCAAGGTGCCGAGGGTCTGAAAACCGGCCACCAAATTGATGACCACCAGCATCAAAAAGCCTTGCTGCCAGAGCCAGCCGCGCCGGCCGGCCGCGCCCAGAAACACCGGGTCGAAACTTTCCAGCACCAGCCCGCGGTACATCGCGGCCAGCAGCAGCACGCTGACGCTGGCCACGCCGGCCACCATCAGCAGGCCCTGGCTGTCCACGCCCAGCGCACTGCCAAACAGGATGTGCAGCAGGTCCAGCTGGGAGCCGTGGCCCGAGATCAGCATCACGCCCAGCGCCAGCGCCACCAGGTAGATTGCGGCCAGGCTGGCGTCTTCCTTCAGGGCAGTGAAACGTGTGACCAGTCCGGCCAGTGCCGCCACCAGCATGCCGGCCACGACGCCGCCCAGGGCCATGGCGGTGAGCGACAAACCGCTCAGCATGAAACCAATGGCCACGCCCGGCAGCACCGCATGACTGAGCGCATCGCCCAGCAGGCTCATGCGCCGCAGCGTTAAAAAAACCCCCAGCGGCGCGGCACTGAGCGACAGCGCCAGCGTGGCGACGAGCGCGCGGCGCATGAAGGCAAATTCGGCAAACGGGGCAAAGGCCGTGTCCCACAGCCAGGCGGCAAGCGCCATCATGCAGTGGCCTTTTGCGCGGCCAGCGCGTCGATGTCGCACAGCCCGGCGGCCTCGTCCCAGTGCTCGGCCATGGCGCGGGCGCTGCGCAAATTGGGCTCGGTCAGCACCTCGCTGGTGGCGCCCCAGCCCACCAGTTCGCGGGCCAGCAGCAAGGTAGACGGAAAGTGCTGGCGCACCAGCGCATCGTCGTGCAGCACGGCAATCACGGTGCGGCCTTGTTGATGCCACTGGTGCACCAGCACCAGCAGGGCGGCGGTGGTTTTGGCATCAATGGCGTTGAAGGGCTCGTCCAGCAGGATCAACTCGGCGTCTTGCGCCAGCATGCGGGCAAACATCACCCGCTGCATCTGGCCGCTTGAGAGGCTGCCAATGGTACGGCGCTCAAAGCCTTCCAGCCCCACGGCTTGCAGTGCCGCATCGACCTTGCCCTGCATGGCCTGCGTGACGGCGCCCCATGCCCCGGCGCTTGACCAGCAGCCCAGCAGCACGCAGTCGCGCACATCGATGGGAAAGCTGCGGTCGATTTCAGCCACCTGCGGCAGGTAGGCGATGCACTTGCGCGCCAGCGTCACCGTCAGCGCGCCGCCCGACCGGCCGCCTTCGATGGGCAGCAGGCCGACGATGCTTTTGAGCAGCGTGCTTTTGCCCGAGCCGTTGGGGCCGACCACGGCCGTCAGTGAGCCGGGCGCAAAGCTGCCGCTGATGTGGTGCAGTGCCGGGTGCTGGCGGTAGCTCACCGTGAGGTTGTCCAGCGCCACCACGGGGCGGGTGCTCACCACGGGGCCACTTCCAGTTGCGCCCAGGCCACCGCCAGCCAGAGCAGCGCCACGACGGGCAGCACCGCCAGCACGCGCAGCCAGGCTGGCCAGGCCAGCACGCTGGGCAGGAGGGTACGGGCCGTGCGGGCTGCAAAAAAGGATTGCGATTTCATGTTGTTCCGGAAAAATATTGGCCAATAGCCGGTTGCTGTAATAATGCAACCTGATTGCGATAGCGGAAGAGTGTAACGCAACTGAATTGCATTAAAAGCGAAAATGAAAGCGATTAAAAAGCAACTTATGGCATCCATCCAGCCCTCCGAATCAATCGCCCTAGACCCCATCGATGCGCTGCTGTCGGCCCACGGACTAAGGCGAACGGCAGCGGCGCGGCGGGTGCTGGGCTGGCTGCTGGCGCATGCCAACACCAGCTACACCCACGCGCAGCTGCAAACGGCGCTGAGCGGCGAAGGCCCGCTGGCGCTGGACCGCGTCACGCTGTACCGGCTGATCGACCGGCTGACGCAGGTCGGTCTGCTGCTGTGCCGAGTCGATGCGAGCCGGGTGCGCCGCTACCAGGCAATGCCGGCCAGTGTGCAGGCAATGCCGCACTTTGAATGCCAGAGCTGCCACCGTGACAGCCCGCTGGAGGGCGCGCTGATGGGCAACGCCGACGATCTGGAACGGGCTGCGCAATCCGCGCTGGCTGCCCTGAAGGCGCTGGGCTACCAAGGCCTGAGCATGGACTTTGCCGTGCGCGGCGTCTGCGTTGACTGCGCCACCGCCCCGGCGCCCTGATTCAGCGCAAACGCCAGCGTGTGGGATTTTTCATAACAGCATGTTTTTCTATAAAAAAAGTCATTCGCACAGACTCAGCATGCACAAGCAGCTATGAATAAAGTAGTGAAAGCGGCTGTGCGGCTTGCGTGAGTGAATCAAAAGTCTGCGTGATTTCCTTCTGTCATGGCCGCGATGAATTGGCTGTTGTTGTTGTCGCTGTTGTGGCGGTTTCGACCGCCCTGGCGCTGATCAGCCTGACGCTGGTGCTGAAGCTGGTCGGACCTGGGGCTTGAGGACTTGCCTCAAGGATGGATCGGGTTTCTGGCCGCTTGGGTCGGCGAAGTTCAAGGCGTGTGCTGCGCTGTCCCCCCGAGGCCTGGCGCAGTCCCGCACTGGCGCCGACCTGCGAACAGACGATCATTTATCAGGGTTATCCATCAGTGAAAAGTTGGCCTGGCCGTCAACTGGATGGCAAAGTCATCGCGGTTAAACTCCCGGCTGTCACAAATCCGTCATATTTCGGACTTGATTTTTTGAGGATATCCCATGCTGTTCAGCAAGTTTTTGCCGCGAGAAGGCAATTTTTTCGAGATGTTCGACCAGCATGCCAACCGGATAGTTGAAGCCGCCCATGCTTTTTCCAAGATGGTGGCCAACTACAGCGATGTGGAAAAACGCAACCTGCACCACCGCGAGGTCGATGAGGCCGAACGCGCCGCCGACCGCATCACGCATGAAGTCAGCCGTGTCTTGCACAAGACCTTCATCACCCCGATCGACCGGGACCAGATCCACCAGCTGATCAACACGATGGACGACGTGGCCGACCTGATCCAGGATTCGGCTGAAACCATGGCGCTGTACGACGTGCGCCACATGACCGACGACATCATCCGGCTGACCGACCTGAGCGTCAAATGCTGTGAACGCCTGAAGGACGCCGTTGCCCTGATCGGCAAGGTCCGCGATGCCGCCACCGCCGAAGCCGCGCTCAAGACCTGCGCAGAAATCGACAAGCTCGAATCCGACGCCGACCATGTGATGCGCTCGGCCATGAGCCGGCTGTTTCGCGAGGAGCCCGATGTGCGCGAACTCATCAAGCTCAAGGCGGTGTACGAACTGCTGGAAACCATCACCGACCGGTGCGAAGACGCGGCCAACCTGATCGAGGGCATCGTCCTCGAAAACTCCTGATTCACGGCGACTGAACCCGACCTTCTCATGCAAACTGCACAGACCGCTCTCTGGGTCGTGGCCCTGCTTGTCTTCATGGCCATCGCCTTTGACTTCATGAACGGCTTTCACGACGCTGCCAATTCCATCGCCACGGTGGTGTCCACCGGCGTTCTCAAGCCCGGCCATGCGGTCATGTTTGCCGCCGCTTTCAACCTGCTGGCGCTGTTCGTCTTTCACCTGAGCGTGGCCGCCACGGTCGGCAAGGGGATTGTCGAGATTGGCGTGGTGGACACGCACGTCGTTTTTGGCGCGCTCATGGGTGCCATCACCTGGAACCTGGTGACCTGGTATTTCGGCATTCCCAGCAGCTCGTCGCATGCGCTGATTGGCGGCATTGTGGGCGCGGTGATGGCCAAAGCCGGCACGGGTGCGCTGATTTCGGGCGGCCTGATCAAGACGGTGGCGTTCATCTTCATTTCGCCGCTGCTGGGCTTTTTGCTCGGCTCGCTGATGATGGTGGCCGTGTCCTGGATTTGCCTGCGCGCCGCGCCGTCCAAGGTGGACCGCTGGTTTCGCCGGCTCCAGCTGGTTTCGGCGGGCGCCTACAGCCTGGGCCACGGCGGCAACGACGCGCAAAAGACCATCGGCATCATCTGGATGCTGTTGATTGCCACCGGCTACACCTCGGCTGCCGACGCGATGCCGCCGACCTGGACCATCGTGGTCTGCTATACGGCGATTGCCGCCGGCACCATGTTCGGCGGCTGGCGCATCGTCAAGACCATGGGCCAGAAAATCACCAAGCTCAAGCCGGTGGGCGGGTTTTGCGCTGAGACTGGCGGCGCCATCACGCTGTTCCTGGCGACCATGCTCGGCATTCCGGTTTCAACCACGCACACCATCACCGGCGCCATCGTCGGCGTTGGCTCGACGCGGCGCGCCTCGGCTGTGCGCTGGGGCGTGGCCGGCAGCATTGTCTGGGCCTGGGTCCTGACGATTCCGGCCTCGGCCTGCGTGGCTGCCATCGCCTACTGGGTCAGCCTGCTGATTTTTGAATGAAACCGGTGGCCGGCCGGGGCCGGAGCGTATGAAAACGCCTTGTTCATCAATGCATCCGTCCTGATGGACGATTTCATTTTTAGAAAACTCAGGTACGCTTTCCCTCATGAACCTGCCAAAAATAAACAAGCCTTTCGCCATGATCCGGGAATTCCACCTGGCTGACTGGTTCACGCTGGCCAATGCCATCTGCGGCATCGGAGCCTTGTTTTCCATGATGAGCTACCTGCAGATGAACGACGTCAGGCACGTTTACTTTGCCTGCTGGCTGGTCGTCGCCGCGCTAATTTTCGACGTGCTGGACGGGCGCATTGCCCGCTGGCGCCAGAAAACCTCGGCCATGGGCCGCGAACTCGACTCGCTGGCCGACATCATTTCCTTCGGCGTTGCCCCGGCCGTGATTGCCTACGGCTGCGGCATGCAGGGGCTCTACGACCGCATCATCCTGGCCGGTTTCGTGGCATGCGGCGTGTCCCGGCTGGCGCGTTACAACGTCACCGCCGAGTCGCTGACGGGCGACGGCGGCAAGGTGAAATATTTTGAGGGAACGCCCATTCCGACCTCGCTGGTGCTGGTCATGGTGATGCTGGTCGCCGCCTGGCAAGGCGCGCTGCAGGACTCGCTGTGGTTCGGAAAAATGATGTTCGGCGGCTTCACGCTGCATCCGCTGGTGCTGCTGTTCGCGCTGTCGGGATCGCTGATGGTCAGCCGGATCCGCTTTCCCAAGCTTTGACTCCCGGCCCCAGGCGCTTTTGTCCGCCTGAATGAGCCCATTTCTGCGCCCAACCCCGTGCTGCTTATTCGTTGCTGAAGCGTTTTTACCTGACAGCCAGCTCGTAAAGCAATGCGCAATATTCGTGGGCATGGCCAGAAAAAAGCGTGCTGAATTGGCTGCAACTTGCTACTATTTGTGGTCAACATTTTTTGACACTGACTGGAGACTCTCATGAAACGCATCATTGCCGCTATGGCCCTGGCAAGCTCATCACTGGTTTTTGCCAACAGCTGCCCCACGCACATGAAAGAGATTGACGCCAAGCTTTCAAGCAACCCTGCGGTCGCAGCCGCTGACATGGCAAAGGTCAAAAAGCTTCGCGCTGACGGGGAAACCTTCCACAAGGCGGGCAAGCATGCCGAATCCGAAAAGGCCCTGGGAGAGGCCAAGAAACTTCTCGGCATCTGAATTTCCAGACCGGCACTGACGACTGACCGGCCTGGAGGGGCGCCAGCCGGTCAGGCCGGAATCACCATTTCCCTTTACTGCCAGCACCAGGGCAGCGCACAGCACCAAGGGCCACCACGGTACTTGCAAGACCCTTGTCGAGTGAACGCTTTGCGGCTTCACTACGAACGCCAACACGGTCGACACCACCAGGCCAATTGTCAGCCCGGCCAGCGCGCCAATCACTTTCCAAGTCGCGCCTTCCCGGTCAACTCGCTCAAGATCAGCCAGCGGCTCAGGCCCAATTGGACAGCAGGCCAAACTCCTTGCGCCGCGCCAGCACCTGCGCACTGAAGCTGGCCGCCACGCCGAACAGGCCAATGGCAATCGCCACGCCCTGCAGCCAGTAGGTCACGGCAAAACTGCGGTCAAAAATCTTCAGCGACGTGGTGCGGATCTGGCTAACCGACGCCATTTGCGGCAGCATACCGCCGCTGTTTGGCTGCCAATCGGTCAAGCTGTGGAGATGGTGATGCAGGTAATAGAGCTGCTGGATTTTCCAGCAAAACCTACCTCCATTAAAGACTTCACCATCGGCACAAGCCAAAGCCATCGGTTGAGCCCGCCAAGGTTATAAAAACAATGACAGCATCACGGTTAGCCAGCAACTGGTGTGCCCTGCTCTGACGCGCGACCGCAACACCTTGATCACACGCTAAAAAATCGGTAGCCAGTGGAGGTTTTTAAAAACTTTTCAAGTCGACAACCATCGGGTCAAGTCACCGCTGCAAACACTCGGAACCCAGTGCACGTATCTTTTTGGTGTGATTCGCACCGTGTTCAGACTCGGCCCTCTGAGCATCAAAAACTAGCCCTACCTTGCTCCAAATTTCAGATTTTGCAAAGCAAATATAAAAGTATGTGAGCCAAACTTCCGTAATTTATGAAATTTTTTAAAAACAAAATGAATCATTAAAAACATATTAATCAATTCATTTTCAAATTTATCAATTCATGTTACTGTTCGGAAACATAAATATTGTTTGTTTCTGGATTGAAAAAATGACCTGTTTTACGGGGTCACTCCAACGTCCCGGTTCTCCATATCGCCTGAGCAAGTGCTTCACTAAAGATTGATTAAAAAATTCCGTACTTTTCGTAACGTTATATAGGGTTTGCCCTAAAAAGGAGCATCTGATGAATCGGTCCTACAAATCAATCGGGAATGAATCACTGGGTGCTTGGCTTGCTGCCTTTGAACACTCCAACTTGCGGGGCAGGAAATCAAAAAGCCTGCGCGGACTGATGGCTTGCTCGGTCGTTGCGCTGGCATCTTTTGGACCCATGCAGGCGGCGCAGGCGGCAGGGTTGATCAGCCCTTGTACCGGGGCAAGCTTGCCGAAAAGTGCCGTCATCAATATCCTCAATCCGCTTTTAAATCCACTGGCAACAGCTGTGGATACCTTGACTTTGGGTACGCTTGGATTGAGCAGTATTTATGGCAACCTGGCTGTCGGAAACCCGATTTCCCTGAATGTCCTGGACACGGACGGCAATGTTTTGTCAGCCAATCAGGATTGCAACGTGGTGGGCAATGAATATTCCCTCACCAATCCGGCCGGTGTTGCCATTGGCGGCAACAAAATCACAGGGCTGGGAACGGATGGCGGCACAGCCGCGGTGGCCAGCGAATTGACTGCCGTGGCTCTTGGCAATGGCGCGAACACGGCGACGGGTGCCACCAATGCGGTGGCACTTGGCGAAAATGCCTCTGTGCTTGCCGCCGCGTCCAACTCGGTGGCGCTTGGTGCCAACTCGGTCGCCAATGCGCCCAACACGGTTTCGGTGGGACAGGTCGGCGCCGAGCGCAGGATCGTGAACGTGGAGGCGGGTGTTGCCACCACCGATGCCGCCAATGTCGGGCAGGTCAATGCCATCAGCGCAGTAGCTGGCAACTCGGTGCAGTACGACAACGCAGGCAAGACCAGCGTGACGCTGGGTGGCGCCGGCGCGGTGGCGCCAGTGGCGCTGGGCAATGTGGCTGCAGCCGCGCTGACCAACACCAGCACTGATGCGGTCAATGGTGCGCAGCTGTTTGCCACCAATACCAGTGTGACCAACCTGGACGGGCGCGTGACCACCAATGCGACCAACATCGCTGGCAACACCACGGCCATCACCAACCTGACTGACAACATCACGCAAGGAAAAATTGGCCTGGTGCAACAGGCCGCACCCGGCGCCAACCTGACCATTGGCAGCAGCACCGACGGCGCGGCCATTGATGTGCAGGGAACAGCTGGCCCCCGCCAGATCATCAACGTGGCGGCGGGCGTCAACGCCACCGATGCGGCGAATGTCGGGCAAGTCAATGCCGTCGGCGCGGTGGCAGGCAACTCTGTGCAGTACGACAACGCAGGCAAGACCAGCGTGACACTGGGCGGCGCCAGCGCGCTCGCGCCAGTAGCGCTCGTCAATGTGGCCGCTGGCGCGCTGACAGGCACCAGCACGGACGCGGTCAACGGCGCGCAGCTGTCTGCGACGAATGCCAACGTGACTACCAACACGACGGCCATCAGCAACCTTGATGGCCGTGTGACCACCAACACCGCGAATATCGCAGGCAACACCACCGCCATCAATAATCTGGACAACAAAGTCACCACTATTTCCGGCGACACCAGCACTCAATACACCATGGCAAACGGCAAGGGCATCCGTTACGCGCGCACCAACGAAACAGGCTTGTCTGCAACCGACGCCTACGCCCAGGCGGCCGGTGCGACGGCGGTGGGCTACAACGCCATGGCATCGGCTGAAAATGCCATTGCCGTCGGACATGATGCGCTGGCAAGCGCATCCGATGCGGTCGCCATTGGCCGTGGCGCGGTCGCCAGGGACGGCAAGGCCGTGTCCATCGGCGCGTTAAACACCGCTTCCGGCAACGGCGCGGTCGCCATTGGCGACCCCAATGTGGCCACCGGCGCCGGCGCTGTCGCCATCGGCAAGGACAACACGGCATCGGGCCAGGGCGCAGTTGCCAGCGGCAATGCCAACGTCGCCACAGGCGCCGGGTCGGTCGCCATCGGTGACACCAGCAAGGCCACCGGCCAGGCATCGATTGCCCTGGGCAGCAACGCCGTGGCCAGCGGTGCGTCGTCGGCCGCACTCGGCCAAGCCAGCCAGGCGAGCGCGGCCAACAGCGTGTCGCTGGGCGCTGACGCCATTGCCGTACGAGGCGCTCAGACGGGCTATGCGGCAACCGCCTTGGGCACACCGCAGAATTCTGCCGGTGAAGTTTCTGTGGGACGTGCCGGGAGTGAACGCCAGGTGACCAATGTTGCCCCTGGCAGTGCCGGCACAGACGCGGTGAATGTCAACCAGCTCAACGGCGCCTTGGGAGGCGTCGGCAGTTACCTCAACAATGTGAACAGGCGCATTGACGATGTGGAAAACAAAGCCGACGCGGGCACGGCCGGCGCTATGGCCATGGCCGGCATGCCCCAGGCATACACCCCGGGAAAAAGTATGGTGGCGGCAGGTGCGGCAACCTATCAGGGCCAGACGTCGATTGCAATTGGCGTTTCCCGGCTGTCTGACAACGGCACCTGGGTCTTGAAGGTCAACGGCTCTGCCAACTCACGCGGCAAGGTGGGCATGGCGGTCGGTGCGGGTTATCAGTGGTGAGCAAGAGAACAACCGTGAAGAAGCGCAAAAAATGATTAAAAGATTCAATCTTGCCAAGGTGGCGGTTGCCGCCGTCACGCTGCTGGCCTTGCAGGGGTGCGTTTCCCAACCCGTGAGCCAAGGCCTGACCGATGACGGGCAGGCCACCGAAATCATCTTTCCCGACATCCAGAAAGACGCCACCCTGAAGGAAGGCACCTTTGTAAACCGGACCAACCTGCGCCAGATAGCGCCCGACATGACCAAGAACCAGGTTCACAACCTGCTGGGGGTGCCGCATTTCAGGGAAGGTATGGGAGAAAGTGTCCGCGAATGGGATTACATCTTCAATTTTCGCAATGCTGCCGATTCGGCTTA
This sequence comes from Polaromonas sp. CG_9.7, assembly GCF_015752205.1. Classification (GTDB taxonomy): domain Bacteria; phylum Pseudomonadota; class Gammaproteobacteria; order Burkholderiales; family Burkholderiaceae_C; genus Polaromonas. The sequence goes on along the minus strand of NZ_JADOVG010000003.1, from coordinate 239,097 downwards.
CAGCACATGCCAGTACAAGGTGCTGTTTGACAAGGATCTGAAAACCCGCAATTTCTACTGGCTGCCCGCCTCTTGCGCTGCGGCGCTGAACTCACCGGTCAACTAAAGGAAAGCGCGCTTCTGCGCATAGAGTCGAAACGTTTTAAAGCGGATGCGCGGCAGTTTGCCAGCTGGTGCAGGTTCACGCAAGGTACGGCGAAGGGCGTTTTTCAGGCAGGCCGACGGGTATTTTTACCAATCTTCCTTCACCGCCAGCACCGCATCCCGGCCTGCCGCTGACCGCCCGGCCAGCCAGGCGGTCAGCGTGCCCGCCGCCACCACCGCGGCGCACAGCAACAAAAGCCGCGCCCACGGCACCTGCAAGTCCATGGTCCAGTGAAAGCTTTGCGGGTTCACCACAAACACCAGCACGGTGGACACCGCCAGGCCGAGCGCCAAGCCCGCAAAGGCGCCAATCACCGTCCAGGCCGCGCCTTCGCCGGCCACCACGGTCAGGATTTGCCGCCGTGTCAAGCCCAGGTGAACCAGCAGGCCAAATTCCTTGCGCCGCGCCAGCACCTGCGCACTGAAGCTGGCCGCCACGCCGAACAGGCCAATGGCAATCGCCACGCCCTGCAGCCAGTAGGTCACGGCAAAACTGCGGTCAAAAATCTTCAGCGACGTGGTGCGGATCTGGCTGACCGACGCCATTTCCAGCAATGCGCCGCCGCCCGGCGACTGGGCATCGGCCAGCTGGCGAATGGCCTGTTGCACGTCGGCATCGGGTACGTTGCCGTTCAACCACAGCGCCACGTCGTTGACGCGCCGGTCGCCGCTCAGGCGCTCGAAGTCGCGCTGGGGCATGGCAATCGCGCCAAACTGGCGGGCATAGTCGCGCCACACGCCGGCCACGTAGAATTTTTGATTTGCTATTGAATCAATAGCTGCTTGCGCCCGTCCAGATTGCGCCAGAGCACTAAAAGACTGTGAAAGTGGCAAGAATACGGTGCCTGGCCGGGCGCCATACAGGTCAACCATCGCCTCGCTGACATAAATGCCGATCTGTCCGTCCGGCACCGGCAGCGCCGCGCCGACCATCGGCAGCGAGGTGGCCGGGTCGTCGATGGGCCGGGAAATCAGCGTGACGGCGGGTTTGCCGGCGTCCAGCAGCAAGGGCGTCGAGCGCAGCGTGCTGACGCGCGCCACGCCGGCCAGACCGCCCAGCGACTCGACAAACCCGGGCGAAAAATAAGCCGCATCGCTGGCCGAGGTGCTCAGCGTGGTGCGCACATACAGGTCGGCCGGCAGCACCACGTCGAGCCAGTGCGTGACGGAGTCGCGAAAGCTGGCCACCATCACCGTCAGTGCCACCGCCAGGCTGAGCGACGCCACCACGCCGCTGACGGCAACCGCCGCGCTTTCGCGCACCCGGCGTGCGCGCTCCACCGCCAGCAGCGGCAGCAAGCGGTGCGCCACCCAGGGGCTGAGCCGGTCGTACAGCAGCGTGATCAGCCAGGGCAGCGCCGTGATGCCGCCGACCAGCAACAGCCCGACTGAAAAATAAGCCGCCAGCGGAATGCCGAATACCGGCGGCAGCAGCGCCAGCAGGCCGCCTGCCGCCAGCAAAAGAAGGCTCAGCCAGTGGCTGGAGCCGCCACCGGGCGCCACGCCCAGTCCCTTCAATGTTTGCGCCGGCGGCAGCTTTTGCGCGGCGCGTGCCGGCCACCAGCCGCCTACGCCCGCCGCCACCACGCCAAGCGCGCCGTAGGTCAGCGCCGCGCCGCTGCTCCACTGCAGCGCCGGCGCGACGCCAGAAAAGTAGCCGCCGCCCAGGTCGCCGCCCAGCAGCCGCAGGGCCAGCGCTGCCAGCCCGGTGCCCAGCGCAATGCCGGCCACACTGCCCACCACGCCCAGCGCCAGCGATTCGATCAGCACAATTTGCAGGCACTCGCGTCCGCTCAGGCCCAGCACGCCGAGCAGTGCAAACTGCTGCGCCCGCTTGGCCACGCTGAGCGACAGCACCGAAAAAACCAGAAAGGCGCCGGTAAACAGCGCCACCAGCGCCAGCACCGTGAGGTTGACGCGGTAGGCGCGCGACAGGTTGCTGACCCGTTCGGCGTCATCGCCCGGCGCGCTGGCCGTAATACCGGGCGGCAGCTGCAGCGACTCGGCAAAGCTGCGCATGTCCGTGCCGGTTTTGAGCCGCACGTCAATGCGCGACAGCTGGCCAGCCCGGCCGAACAGGTCTTGCGCTGCACCGATGTCCATCACCGCCAGCGGCCCGCCCCCCGCATTCACGCTGCCCGCGACCAGCACACTGCGCAGCTGAAGGCCGTCTTGCAGTTGCAGCCGGTTGCTGGAAAAGACCTGGCGCGCCGCCGGATTGAGGAACACCGTGGCCGGTAAAAACAGCGCCAGCCGCTCTGCATCTTCAAACGGCACCGGCATCAGCGCCGGGGCAATGGACGCCACGGCCAGGGCATCGACACCGATGATGCGCAGTGCTTGCCGCCGCGTGGTGTCGCTTTTGGCATCCAGCCCGTAGCTGGTGATTTCCAGCACCGGACTGGCCATGGCCACTTGTGGATGGTTGGCGACGCGCTGGTAAAGGCTTTCGTCAAAGCTGCCTTGCACCGCCCGCAATTCCAGGTCGGGCTGGCCATTGACGGCCCGCACCGCTTGCGAAAACTCGCTGAGCGCCGAATTGTTGATGAGGTGAACCGAAAACGCCAGCGCCACGCCCAGCATCACGGCCAGGACGGCAGCGGCATTGCGCCACGGGTGGTGGCGAAGTTCTTGCCAGGAGAAGGTACGGAGCAGGGCGCGCATGCAGCAATTGTGCCTTCCGGAACCGTTAGTTTCTTCCGACCTGCATGTCGCTGACCGTCGGCTATTTTCTGCTGCACACTGATACGCTTCACGGTGCGGTGTGCTGCCTTCGCGGGCCATCGCATTTTGGGCTCTGCCCGCCACTAATGAAAGGCCTGTTTCGCATGCAACTGCCCACTTACGATGATGTGATTGCCGCCTCCACACTGTTGCAAGGCCATGCGCACCGCACGCCGGTGCTCCGTTCTGCGACTGCCGATGCGCGCTGGGGTGCACAGTTCTTTTTTAAATGTGAAAACTTCCAGCGCATGGGTGCTTTCAAGTTTCGCGGCGCCTTCAACGCACTGTCCAGATTCGATGTTGCGCAGCGCCATGCCGGAGCAATTGCTTTTTCGTCGGGAAACCATGCCCAGGCGGTGGCCTTGTCGGCCCGTATTCTCGGCATGCCTGCGGTGATCGTGATGCCGCAGGATGCGCCTGCGGCCAAGCTTGCCGCCACGCGCAGCTATGGCGCCGAGGTGGTGCTGTACGACCGCTTCACCGTAGACCGCGAGGCCCTGACCCGGCAGCTCGCCGCCGAGCGTGGCATGACCTTGATTCCACCCTATGACCACCCCGATGTGATTGCCGGGCAGGGGACGGCAGCGAAGGAATTGTTGGAAGACGTAGGCACGCTGGACTTCCTGTATGTCTGCCTGGGCGGCGGCGGGCTGACCAGCGGCTCGGCGCTGGCTGCGCGCGCAATGGCGCCGCATTGCAAGGTGTATGGCGTCGAGCCGGAGGCTGGCAACGACGGCCAGCAGTCGCTCCGCGCGGGCCGCATTGTGCATATCGAAACACCGAAAACCATAGCCGATGGCGCGCAGACCCAACATCTGGGCCACTACACCTTCGCCATCATCCAGCGGGATGTCGATGACATCGTGACCGTGAGCGATGCGCAACTGGTCGATGCCATGCGCTTTTTCGCCGAGCGCATGAAAATGGTGGTCGAGCCGACCGGCTGCCTGGCCTTTGCCGCCGCCTGCGCTGCGAGCGAAGCAAAAGTGCTACCTCCGGGCGGCCGTGTCGGCGTGATCGTCAGCGGCGGCAATGTCGATCTGGTGCACTACGCCGAACTGTTGTCAAAACACTGAAGCCCTGGCCTGGCGGGTAGCGCCTCAAGGGCAGATACCCTGTGCCGTGAGGTGCAGCACCCGGTCGGCGCGCGCGGCGGCAGCGACTGAATGCGTCACCAGCACCATGGACGCACCCTGTTCGCGGGTTTGCGCCACCAGCGCATCCATCACCTTGGCGGCGGTGGTCGGGTCGAGGTTGCCAGTGGGCTCGTCGGCCAGCAGCAATCCGGGGCGGTGGACCAGCGCCCGTGCAATCGCCACGCGCTGCAGTTGCCCGCCGCTCAGTTGCTGCGGCAGGCGATGGCCCAGGCCTTTCAACCCCACGGCTTCAAGCAGCGCCTCGACGCGTGCGTCGTCAGGCTCGTCCAGCAGCAGCAGCGGCAGGGCGACGTTTTGCGCCACGTCCAGGTGCGGCAGCACATGAAAGGCCTGGAACACAAAGCCGACCTGGCGGCGGCGCAGCAGGGCGCGCTGGTCATCGTTTAGCGTGCCCAGGTCAGCGCCGTTCAGCACGACCGTGCCTTCGTCCCAGCTGTCCAGCCCCGCCATGCAGTTAAGCAGCGTCGATTTGCCTACGCCCGACTCCCCGACGATGGCGACGAATTCACCAGGCGCCACGTCGAGTGATACGTTGCTGAAGACGGCGGCATCGCCGTAGTGCTTGCCCAGCTGGCTGATTTTCAGGCGCATGAAAAGTTGTTCCTGTATACCTTGACGCGTTCCAGCACCTGTTGCAGCGCCGTTGGGTCGTCGCAAGCCACCACTTCGCGCTGCGGCATGGAGCGCAGCCAGGTGATCTGCCGCTTGGCCAGCTGGCGCGTGGCAAAAATGCCCTTGTCGCGCAAGGCGTTGAAGTCTTCTTCGGAAAAATTGTCGCCCAGCCCGTCGGCCTTCAGCGCATCCAGCGCTTCCCACGCCTGGCGGTAACCGACGCAGCGCATGGACGGCAAGTCAGGCATTAAATCTCCCCGGGCGCGCAAGGCCTTGACTTCATCGATGAAGCCAGCGGCCAGCATGGCGTCAAAGCGTTGGGCAATGCGCTGGTGCAGCCAGGCACGGTCTGCTGGTTCAAGGGAAATAAGGGTGTTTGCGCATATTGTGCGGGCGCTGTCAGCTATGTTTTTACTAGCGTTTCGCTGGTGGAAAAACGACAGTGGCTGGCCGGTCAGCCGGAACACTTCCAGCGCCCGCGAAATGCGCTGCGAATCATGCGGCGCCAAGCGCGCGGCGGTGACCGGATCGACCTGTGCCAGTTGCTGGTGCAGTGCCGGCCAGCCCTGGGCGCTGGCTTCAAGCAGCAATGCCGCGCGCACCGCCGGGTCGGCCTTGGGCATGTCGTCGAGGCCGTCGAACAGCGCCTTGAAATACAGCATGGTGCCGCCCACCAGCAGCGGCAGCTTGCCGCGTGCGCTGATGTCTTCGATCAGCCGCTGCGCGTCCTGCACGAATTCAGCCGCGCTGTAAGCCTGCAGCGGATCGCGAATGTCGATCAGGTGATGCGGCACGGCGGCCAGTTCGTGGGCAGCAGGCTTGGCAGTGCCAATGTCCATGCCCCGGTAAACCAGGGCTGAATCGACGCTGATGATCTCGACCGGGTACTGCCGGGCAATGGCCAGCGCGGCAGCGGTTTTGCCTGACGCCGTGGGGCCGGCCAGGCCAATGCAAAAGGTGCGGGAATGTGGCGCGCTGCGCGCCGGTACAAAAGAATCAGGCATGCGCTTGAGGCTACCAGAAAGCCCTGCCAGCGCAGGCGCCCCGGTGTCCGGTTTGGGGTTTAGGGCCGCAGCAACTGGGGCGACACCAAAGGCACGACTGCGCGGGTGGGGCTGGCGCCAAACAGCGTGGCCAGCGCCACGCGGTACTGTTCCTGCCCCAGGGTGTTGGTGCTGTGGTGCGAGCCGCCCTTGACCAGCACAAAAGCCTTGGGCTCGGGAGCCGCGTCATACAGCTTGCGCCCCAGCGCCGGCAGGATCAGCGTGTCGTTCGCGCCATGCACCACCAGCAGCGGCGCGCCCAGGTGGGCAACTTTTTCCAGCGAATCGAAAGGCTGGGTGATCAGGGCGCGCAGTGGCAGCCAGCCCCATTTCATGGTGCTGAGCACATCGGCAATCGAGGTGAATGTGCCTTCGACAATCGTGCCGGCCTCGTCATTGACCTTGGCAGCCAGTTCGATCGCGACCGCGCCGCCCAGGGAATGGCCGAAGATATAGCGCGGCTGCTGCGGGTGCCGGGCGCCCAGCCAGTTCCAGGCAGCGCGCGCATCCTCGTAAGCCATGTTTTCCGATGGCAGGTCGGGCGAGCTTTTGCCAAAACCCCGGTAGTCAATCGCCAGCACCGAAAACCCCAGTTCCTGCATGCGGCGGATGCGCGGTGCCGAGCCTTCGACATTCCAGCGCGCGCCGTGCAGGAACAGCAGCACTGGTGCCTTGGCACCGTTCCAGGCGGCGTGCCCCGGGTCGGCGGGCAGCCACAGGCCGTGCAGCTTGACGGGGTTGCCGGTGGCTTTCGAGTCAAACTTGATCCAGACATCCTGCATGTCCCGCGCCAGCTCGGCGCTGCCGCCCCAGCTGCTGTCACTGGGCTGGAAGATCCAGCCGCGTTGCTTCTGGTCCAGTGCCGTCCCCCCTGCCAGCAGTGCAAAGGCGAACAGCAGAAAAAAAAGGATGGGCCAGCGTTTCATCACTTTATAGAGCGAGCCGCGCTGTAAAAGTTCTCGCGTGCAAGTCTCTACTGGCTGTGGGCTGCCGCCGACTAAGGCAAGAGCGGCCTTTGCACTTGGGTCAAATCGTTGTGCGCCTTGTCCAGGCTGGCCTGTTGAATGGCAATTTTGCGGGTATCTCCTTTAGCCTGCGCCTTGGCCAGCTTTTGCTCGCGCTCTGCAATTTTTTTTGTGGCTCTTTTGATATCGCTTTCACGATCGGCCGCCAGTGAGGCATCAGTGCAGTGGGACTGCGTGGCGCGCAAGGCCCTTTGCATGCCGGCGATCTGGTGTTGCCTGCCCTGTGCCTGCGCTTGGCCCACCTCGAATTCGATGCGTGTGAGTTTGGCGGCGCAGGCAGGCTCTGCGGCCAGCATTGGGGTGGCAGCAAGGACCAGCAGGCTGGCAATAAAAAGTTGTTTCATGGATTTTTCTGCAAAAGAGTGCAAATGGATGCCAGTTGGCAAATAGACGTGCGGGGCAGTGCAATGCACACAGGCATAAAAAAAGGGGCTGTAATGCCCCTTTGGTTTGACTGTCTTCGATGAGTCAGTTTACACCACGCCTTGCGCCAGCATCGCATCGGCCACCTTGACAAAGCCCGCCACGTTGGCGCCATCGACATAGCTGACTGTTCCGTCTTCGCGGCGGCCGTGCTGCAGGCAGGCGCTGTGAATGTCCTGCATGATCTGCAGCAGCCGCGCGTCCACCTCGTCGCGCGACCACGACAGGCGCATGGCGTTTTGGCTCATTTCCAGCCCTGACGTCGCCACGCCGCCGGCATTGCTGGCCTTGCCCGGCGCGTAGAGCACGCCGTTGCTTTCAAACACCCGCACAGCGTCCAGCGTCGAAGGCATGTTCGCGCCTTCTGCCACGCAGAGCAGGCCGTTTTTCACCAGCAATTTGGCGTCGTCGATGTCCAGCTCGTTTTGCGTGGCGCAGGGCAGGGCGACATCGACCGGCACATGCCACGGGCGAACGCCCGCGTGGAAGGCCGCGCCGGTACGCTCGGCGTAGTCGTTGACGCGGCCGTACAGATGGTTCTTGACTTCCATCAGTTCGGCCAGTTTTTCGGTGGTGAAACCGTCTTCGTCGACGATGGTGCCGCTGGAGTCCGACACGGTGATGACCTTGGCGCCCAACGCCATGGCTTTTTCCACTGCGTACTGCGCCACGTTGCCCGAGCCCGACACGCTGACACGCAAGCCGTCCATCGAGCGGCCTTGTTGTTTCAGCATTTCCTGCGCGAAATAAACCGTGCCGTAACCGGTGGCTTCCGGGCGGATCAGCGAGCCGCCAAAGCTCAGGCCCTTGCCCGTGAACACGCAGTCCGAGCGGTTGCTGAGTTTTTTGTACATGCCGGCGATGTAGCCGATTTCTCGTCCGCCCACGCCCATGTCGCCGGCCGGCACGTCGGTGTCGCTGCCGATGTAGCGGAACAACTCGCTGGCAAACGCCTGGCAAAAGCGCATGACTTCCAGCGGGCTCTTGCCCTTGGGGTCAAAGTCCGAGCCGCCCTTGCCGCCGCCCATGGGCAGCGTGGTCAGCGCGTTCTTGAGGGTTTGCTCGAAGGCGAGGAATTTCAGGATCGACAAATTCACCGAAGGATGAAAACGCAGTCCGCCCTTGTAGGGACCGATGGCCGAACTGTGCTGGATGCGGTAGCCGCGGTTGACGCGCACTTGGCCCCGGTCATCAATCCATGAGACGCGGAACATGATGGTGCGCTCCGGCTCGATCAGGCGGTCGAGCAGGCCGTGTTCGGCGTATTTGGGGTGTTTTTCAACATAAGGCCACAGGCTTTCCAGCACTTCGGTCGTAGCCTGCAGAAATTCCGGCTGGCCTGGATTGCAGCCGGCGACATGGCTTAAAAAGCTGTCCAGGGTTTGGTATCTCATCTGTTTTATTCCTTATTTTGGTGCATTGACAATGCGGAAATAACATTCTGCCGGGTAAGCGCCTTGTTTTTCGCTTCTGGCCACACCGACAGACACGAATTGCACCAAACTAAGGCTTTCAATGTCGGCAGAAAACAGGCCAATCTTTGCGCCTATGACGGGTGCTTCACAAACGCCACCTCTAAACTTCAGCCATGACGACCAACGATTTTTCAACCCCTTCCGCCTTTGCCCGCATCCTGGGGCTGGCGGGCCTGCTGCCTTTTCTGGCCGGTGCGGTGGCGCTGGCCGCGCTGGATGCACCTGGTTTGAAGGCTTGGGCGGGGACGGCGTTGGTAGCCTACGCTGCGTTAATTGCCACGTTTCTCGGTGGCATTCATTGGGGGCTGGCAATGCAGGGTGTTCAACCCGTGAATGCGCGGTTGGGCTGGGGCGTTACGCCCAGCCTGCTGGCGTGGGTGGCAGTCATGCTGCCGCCTACCATCGGCCTGCCATGGCTTGCCGCGTTGCTGGTGATCTGCTATGCGGTAGATCGAAGGCTGTATGCCAGCGCAGGATTGTCGGGCTGGCTGGGGCTGCGACTGCAACTCACCTGCGTTGCTACGCTCAGTTGTCTGGTTGGCGCCTGGGCGGCGCGTTGAATCGCTTGACGCCGGGTCGCCGGGCTTTCAGCGCCCGCGTAAAAACAGTCCGTCCAGTTCCTTATGCTGACCTGCCGCCAGGTCGGCCGGCCGTGGTTGCACTGGTCGGAGAGGTCAGTGGCTTCCATCTGGCGCAGCAGGGCGTTCTTTTGTAAGCAACCGGGCAATACACCTTGAATTTGGCAACCTCATAGTGGCAAAGGGGGGGCCTGAGCAGGCTCCCAGTAGTGGGGCAGCAGTTGTGCAATCAGGCTGTTCTTGTGGGTGGGCAACCGGCTGAGCACATTCTTGAGGTAGGCGTACGGGTCATGTCCGCTCAGCCGGGCGCTCTGGATCAGGCTCATGATGGCAGCGGCGCGCCGGCCCGCCCGCAGCGATCCGGCGAACAGCCAGTTTGAGCGGCCTACGGCCACGGGTCGGAGCTGGTTTTCCATCCAGTTGTTGTCGATCGGCAATTGCCTGTCATCCAGGAAACGCATGAGCGCGCCCCAGCGCCTAAAGCTGTAATCGAGTGCCTTGGCCGTGGCTGAGCCGTCCGCGATTTGGCTACGCTGGAGCACCATCCATTGGTAGCGGCTCGATCACCCGCTCCTGTGCGTCATAAGCCTTGTCAGCGATGACTGTCGCGCCTGGCGTGCCCATGAGCAGCACGTCTGCGCCCCATCGCCTCGCATTGCTCAGGCACCTTTTTTTGGCCCCCGCGCTGTGCTGGCGGGCCCTGACGATGGTCGAGTCGATCAAAACGTATTCATTGTCTGCATCTTGGGGTAAAGCTTCAAAAATGCATTGCCATACGCCAGTGCGACTCCAGCGCGAGTGGCGCAAGTGCACGAGCCGAAAGTCGCCAAAGCGCTCGAGCAGATCGTACTACGGGATGCCGGCGCGGCTGCGGTACAGCACAGCCTCAACGAACAGCCGATTGTCCCGGGCAGTCAGACCTACGGTTTCCTCGCGTCCTGGCAGCAAATTCTTGATGCGTTTCCATTGATCATCTCGATGTGCATATCTTTTGGTCATGCCTGTCAAAATAGGGCGAGCAACCGGCTATTCAAGAGCATTGGATTTACTGGCAATTGATGGCAAGCCCTAAAGTCAGGCAGCATTTATTTATTCCGACTTGTTGGCGCAGCAACTGTCAAACATGGTTTTTGCCCGTTTAGCGATCAGCGCTACGTATTCTGGCGACTCACCCTGCAGCAAATTACTTTTGTCAAATTGAGCGGGTATCGATCTGTCTTGTTGACTTATCAGCATGTATGTCAAAAAATCGTCTTTATTTGCTGGGGCGAATGAAGTGCCGATGGATATTCTGGCCATTTGTAATACAGCGCGGGCGTTACCGGACGCAGCAAGCTCTTTCAGGGTGCTGATGACGCCATTTTGTTCGGCTGTGTTGGGTGCCCGGGGCTGGTATTCTTTGTCGAGTTCGTTAAAGTACGCCGCGTTGCGGTTTTCGATTAAATCGATCTTTTGTTCCACGATGTCAATTCGAGCGTCTGCAACGTTCTGTTTAGCTGCCAATTCCAGCAGCATAGGGGCCATATCGAGCTGCGCGGGAGTCAATCCGCTGCAATTCTGACGACGGTGCTGCGCAACGCTGATAAATTGTCGACCTTGTGAATCGTTGTTATTGCTGTCATTGTCATCTGTGGAGTCGTCTGGGTTAGCTGGCGCACACGAAGTCAAACGCTTACTCAGTTCATACGATAATTTGCTATCGCCTGCTCGTGCTTGTAAGAGTAGCTGGTCAAATTGAGTTATTAATTCCAGGCTATTTAGGCTGTTAATTTCATTTTTGAGTTTTTCAGGGATAGGCTGCTGCGTCACTATTTTCACTTCCAGACTTTGCTCGGTCGGTAGTGTTTTTAAATCATTAAATGAATTACTATCTAAAATGGCTTGCGGTTTTGTGTTCTGGTTTGAATCAACGAATTCACTAGCAACTGACCAAAGCAATAAAACAGAGCATGTGGCGATGATAAACTTAGAAGCACTTTCAATATGTTTCATTTTTCAATATGCTTATTAATAAATTATAAATATTTTAAGATGCAGGATAAGTGCTTTTAACTGCGGTATATTTTTGATGGCAGCCTGTTGATATATTTTTTCGAGAGTTACGAATAATATTCCTCTGCATCTTTCTTTGTTAGCTTAGCTTCTTCAGCCAAAAAGCTATACGTAACAATACGTACATTCAGGTTTTTGCGTTGCCTAGAGTTTATTCTCATACATCCTAAGCTTTTCCTGCGATGAGTATCGCGGTGAACTAGATCGAAGTCATTTTTTTCTGTGTACACCCAATCTTTCAGGCTTGGCTAATGGGCAGCGAAAAAAGTGCTGCTTGGAGAAAACGTGTAACTTAGAATCCGCATATAAATAATGGCTTGGGCGTTCTTGCCAGTTGAACCTCAGCAGTTTTTATTTGAGAAATCTCGTACAACGCTTATCTATTGCTTTAAAACAAAATTATGCTAAGTCCGCATAACTCTTCCTCAAGACGCACCAGCCGGTTGGTCTTTCAATAAAGGTGAAGCGGATCAGTTTTAGTGTCAGTACCTTCTATATTTCCAACAAGGAAATGCGCAAGGGCGTTTATCTCTATGAGATGGGTGTCTTGGTGCCCCGGGCGGAGCTGGTCGGGCTGATCCAGTCGCATCCGCCCTCTGGCAAAATTTTCACGCCTCCTCTAGCGTGGAAACCTGCTACAAGTCCATTTCATGCAGCAATGGTTCCCTCTTTCGGACTCCACTGTCAATCAGGCTTTGCACAGCCCGCTGCTTTGTCGTGAGTTTCCGCGGCTCTATCCGGCCGCCCCCCTGAGAGCACCAGTTTGAGAGTTGGCGGCTTGCGCAAAGAAAAATGATTTGGCTCTGTGCAGCTCGGGCGTAATGCGCTTATTAACGCAGGTTGTTTCTTTGTACTAGCGCCCGCGCAAGAACAGCGCGTCCAGGTTTTTGATGCTGACCTGCCGCCACGTCGGCCGGCCGTGGTTGCACTGGTCGGAGCGGTCAGTGGCTTCCATCTGGCGCAGCAGGGCGTTCATTTCTTCAATCGTCAGGTACCGGTTGGCGCGCACCGCGCCGTGGCAGGCCATGGTGCCCAGCAGTTCGTGGTGCGCCCGCTCGACCACGGTGCTGGCTTCCATCTGCGCCAGTTCGGCGAGCACGCTTCTTGCCAGTTCCACTGCATCGCCGGTTGCCAGGCTTGTCGGCACCGCCCGTACCGCCAGCGTTTTGGGTGAAAACGGCGTGATTTCCAGACCCAGCAGGGCCAGTGTGTCGCTGCAGGCCTCGGCGGTCGCCACTTCATGCGGCGTGGCGGCAAACGTTGCCGGAATCAGCAAGGGCTGGCTGGCGATGCGCGAGGCTTCAAACTGGCTTTTCAGCCGTTCATAGACGATGCGCTCGTGGGCCGCATGCATGTCAACAACGATCAGGCCCTGGCTGTTTTCGGCCAGGATGTAAATGCCCCGCAACTGCGCTAAAGCGCGGCCCAGCGGCCAGTCGCCGTGGGGCAGGGCGACCTCTTGCGGCGGACTGGATGGCTGGGGTTCGGGCGTGGCAGCGAAGGAGCTGTTGAGTGGACGGTCAGGCGCAGCGGGTGTGAGCGTGCCGGGCGGCACCGGCCACAGCGCTTCGAAGTCCGAAACGCGATTTCCGTCGTTTGCTCCGAATTTAATAGCTGGCTGCGCCCATCCCTGTTGCGCAAAAGCCTGTTTTGGATTCAAACTGAAATTCAGCGAGGGTTGGGGGGTGGCCTCGGCGGGCGTGGCGTTTGCGCTGGCTACGCCGGCGCGGGGCGCAGCCAAGGCGTCCTGCACGCCATGGCGCATTGCCTGGTGCACTTCACGGCTGTCGCGAAAACGCACCTCTATCTTGGTCGGGTGGACGTTCACATCGACCCGCGCCGGGTCGATCTCGACATACAGCGCATACACCGGCTGGCGGTGGCCGTGCAGTACGTCCTCGTAGGCGCTGCGGGCGGCATGCGCCAGCACCTTGTCGCGCACAAAACGGCCGTTGACATAGGCAAACTGCTGGTCGGCGCGTGAGCGGGCGGCGTCTGGAATGCCAGCCCGACCCCAAACGCGCACCGCTGGCTGGCCATTGGCCCGCAGCGCGCTGCTTTCGTAATGCACTGTCACCGACTGCCGGGCGAATTCGGCGCCCAGCACATCGGCCAGGCGCTGGGTGTGGGCTTCAAAACCGTCGGTGCCCTTTGGCCCTACGCAGGCGCGCCATTGCTCGACCAGTTTGCCTTCGTGCCAGATCGCAAAGCCGACATCGGGCCGCACCAGGGCATGGCGGCGTACGGCTTCAATACAGTGCGCCAGCTCGGTGGCGTCGGTTTTCAGGAACTTGCGCCGCGCCGGCGTGGCATAGAACAACTCGCGCACCTCGACGCTGGTGCCGAGCGCACGTGGCGCTGGCTTGAGTTCGCCAGTGCGGCCGTCAAGCTGCCAGGCGTGTTCGGTGTCCGGCGTGCGCGAGATCAGGCTCATGTCGGCAATCGAATTGATCGCCGCCAGCGCCTCGCCCCGAAAACCCATGGTCCCGACGGCTTCCAGGTCTTGTAGCGACGCGATCTTGCTGGTGGCATGGCGGCGCAGCGCCACAGGCAGTTCTTCCCGGGCAATGCCCAGGCCGTCGTCTTCCACCAGAATCAGCCGCACGCCACCCGCAGACAGGCGCACCGTGACCTGCGTCGCTCCGGCGTCCAGCGCGTTGTCGAGCAGTTCGCGCACCACCGAAGCCGGTCGTTCCACCACCTCGCCAGCGGCGATCTGGCTGATCAGTTCATCGGGAAGGTCACGGATGGGTCGGCGCGCGGCCAGGTCTTTAAGCGTCATGAAGCGCCAATTCTAGGCGCAGCCCAAGCTTGCATGGCCGTTCTGCCGAGGCTGAGGCCCTTAGGCGGTGTCTCGTGGAACCCTCGTCAAGAAGCGTACATAAGAGGAACATGAACGCCAACCAATGCAAACAAGTCTGATCAAAAAGCTAAATCCCTGAAGCTGTTTTTCAGAATGTCGCGCTAGTTTGTGTAGGACGGCTCTGGCCTGCGCCGCATGGCAATGTGGGCATCGAGAAAAACGGCTTGCTGACCTGTCAAAATCCTGCCCATGGAACTAGCTGCCTTTCTCATCGATTTCATCCTGCATGTCGACAAGCATCTCGAAACCTTCGTGGCCAGCTATGGCCTGTGGGTTTATGCGCTGCTTTTCCTGATCATTTTTGTCGAGACCGGCGTGGTCGTGATGCCGTTCTTGCCCGGCGATTCACTGCTGTTTGTGGTGGGCGCAATGTGCGGCGTCGGCCTGATGAGCTATCCGCTGGCCGTGGGCCTGTTGTTTGTCGCGGCGGTGCTGGGCGACCAGTGCAATTATTCGATTGGCCGGTACATCGGGCCCAAGGTGTTCCAATGGGAAGACTCGCGCTTTTTCAACAAGAGGGCGTTCAACCAGGCGCATGCGTTTTACGAGCGCTATGGCGGCGTGACCATCATCGCGGCGCGCTTCATGCCATTTTTACGCACCTTCGCGCCCTTTGTTGCCGGTATTTCGCACATGAGCCGCGGCAAGTTCTCACTGTTCAACGTCGTCGGCGCGGCCTTGTGGGTCGGCGGCATCGTCACGGCTGGCTATGCCTTTGGCAACGTGCCTTTTGTCAAGACGCACCTGGACAAGATCATCTGGGCCATGATTCTGGTGCCTGGCCTGTTCGTGCTCTTCGGTGCCTGGCGGGCACGGCGCCAGGCTGGCCGCGCGCCGGTGCAGTCTTGAGCACTGCGCGACTTTCCAGTCACCACTGGTATTGGCAGGCAGCAGACAATTCATCGCTTCGCACGCTGTTCACGGACGTTCGCGCTGCTGGCCGAAGACATCATGGCGGTGCGGACTACAGTGCTGATCTCGGTTCCGCGCATCCATGAGCGGGAGTTCGGCAAATTGCAGGAATCGCTGGCTGGCTCGGCCTTGAAGTTGCGCCTTTTCCAGGCCGCGCAGGCCGTCGGCTGGCGGCGTTTTTGCAAGGTGCAACAGGTGACGCTGGCCGACGGCAAAGGCAGCGCCTGGCCGCTTCGCTGGGGCTGGATGCCCAAGCCGACGCCAGCCTGAACCTGCCAGCCGTCCGCCGTGCGGCGCTGGACCGTGTGGCCACCCAGACACGGGACTTTGCGCTACGCCACACCCCGCGCAATCTTCCTGACGAGAGCGCCCTGGACGCTGGAAAATGCTTTGATGACGCTTACTCTTAAGCGCAAGCGAAAAAACCTGACGGCGCACCATGCCACCGAGATGGAGTCGATGTGCCCCCCTGAAAGGGGACACGGAAAGGCAGGCAGATAAACCTTTTTGGAATTACCCGTGCTTGCGGAGAAGCTTGAGCAAAAAAAGACGACTCACTGACATAGATCAGGAATCGTCTTTTTTGCTCGAGTCGCTTGGACTGCAAGCTGTTTTTGCAGCGTTACCCGAACGGGTCAGCGCTGTACTGGATTCGAAAGTCTTATTTGCGCTTGCCGACCTCATTGCCGATCAACGCACCGGCAGCCGCGCCGCCAACGGTTCCGAGAGTGCCGCCAAAGACGGCATTTCCGGCTACACCGCCCAAGACTGCGCCTGCGCCCGTGCCGATTTGTGCATTGGTGGGGTTGGTTCCACAGCCAGTCAGGGCAATCAGGGAGACGGCAGCGGCTGAGATTAAGATTTTCTTGATCATGGTTTTCACCTTTTATATTTGGATTCAGGCTGATTCACCGGGTTTTTTCGCATCGTCACATCCCGGCGCAGCCTGTGCATTGAGTTTATTCCATGCATCCAAGCCGAACTGTAGGAAGAAGCCGCCGGCCCGTGTCGTATGTAAGGTCTTCAAGCAAGTCAGCCTGTTTTTACAGGGCGCGGTTGCGCGCCAGCGGAGGATTCTTGGCAAAGTAGCGTGAAATGCCCCTCATAAGCGCATCGGCCAGCTCGATCTGGTAACTTTCGCTGCGCAACCGGACTTCTTCGGCCGGGTTGCTGATGAAAGCAGTCTCGACCAGGACACTTGGAATATCAGGCGCCTTCAGTACGGCGAAGCTGGCCTGCTCGACCCGGGGCTTGTGCAGCTTGCCGACGTTGCCGATCTCGCCCAGCATGGCGCTGCCCAGCTTCATGCTGTCGTTGATCTGCGCTGTTGTGCTCATGTCGAACATGGCCCGCATCACCTGTGCATCCTTGGCCTTGACATTGATGCCGCCCACCAGGTCGGCCGAGTTTTCCTTGTTGGCAATCCAGCGCGCTGCGCTGCTTGAGGCGCCTTTTTCGCTCAGTGCAAAGACGCTGGCGCCCTGCGGTGTTTCGGTAAAAAAAGCGTCGGCATGCAGGCTGATGAACAAGTCGGCCTTCACGCTGCGCGCCTTTTGTACACGGACATGCAAGGGCACGAAAAAATCAGCATCGCGCGTCAGGTAGGCGCGCATGTTGGGCTGCTGGTTGATGCGGTCGCGCAGGCGGTGCGCAATTTGCAGCACCACGTCTTTCTCACGCGTGCCGCCCGGGCCAATGGCGCCGGGGTCTTCGCCGCCATGACCGGGGTCGAGGGCGACGATGACCAGGCGGTCGGTCTTGTTTTCAAAATCGGGCGCGGTGTCACCCCTTGAAAAAGGTGTGGCGTCGGCCTGTGGCCTGATGGCGGGCGGCTCCACGGACGCGACCACCGGGGGCCTGACGGGGGCCGCCGGCCGCACGGCGTTGCCTGCAACACTGGTTGTCGGCGCGGCAGGCGCTACTACGGAAGGCGCGGAGGCGGCCTTGCCCGATTGCTGCGCCATCAGATTGCCCAGCGGGTCGTTGGCCTGTGCGGCAGCCTTGCCCGGTGGAGTCAGTGGCGCGGTGTTGACAGGTGCGGCAGCCACGGAGGCGGCTGGCGCGGCTGGCTTGACCGGGTCAGACAGACGTTCGGCGATCAGCGCTTCGAGCGGGTCCACCGGCTGCGCCGGGTACAGGTCCAGCACCAGCCGGTGCTGGTAGGCGGCTACGGGTGCCAGGCTGAAGACCTGCGGAAGTATCTGTTTTTTAAGGTCCATGACCAGCCGCACCACGCCGGGCGCATTCTGGCCAACGCGAATGCCCGAGATGTTCGGGTCGTCTGACTTGACCTTGGCGACCAGCTCGCGCAGCGCCGGAATCAGGTCGATGCCTTCAATGTCCACCGCCAGCCTGGGTGGCTCGTCAATGAAGAACTGGCGTGCCTTGATCTCGGTGTCGGACTCGATGGTCAGGCGGGTGTAGTCTTTCGACGGCCAGACGCGCACTGCGACGATCGAGGCGCCCCGGGCGATGTGCTGGGTGCCCAGCAACAGCACGATGCCACCCATTTGCAGCGCATGGCGGCGACTCGGACCTGCGGAGAATTTTTTCTTGTTGTTCATGCGAGTAACTCCGCCCCCGTGGGGGTATGGGCCGTCAGGGTAATGCGCCGCGATTCGTCGGGCTGCATCTCGATGGCAATCACCAGGTCGGGCCGGGGCAAATGATTTCCGGCCTTTTCCGGCCACTCGACCAGCTTGAGCCCGGGACTGGCGAATGTCTCCCGGAACCCGGCTTCTTCCCACTCATGGGGGTCATTGAAACGGTAAAAGTCAAAATGCCAGATTGACAATTCCAGATTGTGGCCCGAGTCAAGGCTTGATGCCTTCAATGTGTAAGGTTCTACAACCGCATAAGTGGGGCTTTTGATGCGCCCCTGCACGCCCAGACTGACGAGCAGGTGACGCACAAACGTCGTCTTGCCGGCACCCAGGTCGCCGTGCAGTTCAATCAGCGCCTGGCGAATTGCCGGCTTGGCGGCCAGCGCCTGAGCAAGGGATTGCGTTGCCGCCTCGTCTGGCCAGGTGATGTTTTTTACAATCAGCGGATGCCGACCTGCAATCAGTGGAACAGTCATCAATTCGTTTCTCAAATTCAAACCTGGGGGCGCGAGCTTGGATTTTCGCAAATCGGCATTGCGGATGTTGACTTGTCGTCAGCCGAAGCCGGATTATCGGCCTGGCTGGCTGCCGGATTTCATGGCAGCATGCATTACATGGCATCCCATGGCCTTAAAAGAGCGCGTCCTGCCGAATTGGTTCCGGGAACAGTCAGTGTAATCACTGCGCGAATGGACTACTTGCCAGCTGCCACCCCGCGCCAGCCCGGCCAATGGCAGGCGATGGAACTCAACCGGCTGCAGCGGCCGGGCGAAGGCATTGTCTCGGTCTATGCGCGGGGACGCGACTACCACAAGGTATTGCGCAGCCGGCTGCAAAAGCTGGCCGAGCGCATCGGCGAGCAGATGGGCCCTTTTGGCCACCGCGCCTTCACCGACTCGGCGCCGGTGCTCGAAGCCGAACTGGCGTCGCGCAGCGGCCAGGGATGGCGCGGCAAGCACACGCTGCTGCTGAACCGCGAAGCGGGCTCAATGTTTTTTCTCGGAGAAATCTATGTCGACATTGCCCTGCCGCCCAGCGCGCCGGTTACGTCCCATTGCGGCAGCTGCCAGGCGTGCATCGACATCTGCCCTACGCAGGCCATCATTGCGCCCGGCAAGCTCGATGCGCGGCGTTGCATTTCTTACCTGACCATAGAACACGCCGGCCCGATTCCGTTGGAACTTCGCCACTTGGTGGGCAACCGCATCTACGGCTGCGACGACTGCCAGCTGGCGTGCCCCTGGAACAAGTTTGCCCAGCGCAGCAGCTTGAGCGATTTCGACGAACGCCAGGGCTTGACAGGGCAGCAGCTCGTCACGCTGTTCGGCTGGAGCGAAGACGCTTTCCTGCGCCTGACCGAAGGCAGTCCGATTCGCCGCATCGGGCATGAACGCTGGCTGCGCAACATCGCGCTGGCGATGGGCAATGCTTTGAGGGGTGGCAGGGTCAGTTCGGCGGACCAGGCCAGCCTGCGCACCAGCCTGCAGGGCCGCGCCGATCACCCGAGCGACGTGGTGCGCGAGCAGGTGGCCTGGGCGTTGGGCCAATGAGTCTGCTGAAACGCCGAATAATGATAGAAAATGACGTTAGCGCAAATCAGGTATTTGTTTCTAGCTATTAAATTAATAGCGGCGAGTGTGTCTCACCCGCTAAGCTCAGTTCAGCTCAGTTCAGTTCAGCAAGCCCAGCGCGAACGGCAAGCTTGCCACACCCAGCAGCGTGGACAGCGTGACAAGGCCGGCGATGTAGCCGCCGTTGTAGCCCATGCGCGCCGCCAGCACATACGCGCTGGACGCGGTCGGCAGGCCGGAAAACGCCAGCAAAATGGTGCTTTGCACAGTGTCCAGGCCAAATGCCCGGGCCAGTCCCAGCGCCACCAGTGGCATCAGGCAATGCCTGATCGACAGCACTGCCACCGACAGGGTTTTGGCCTGTGACAGGTGGCCCAACTGCATGCCGGCGCCTGCCGTCATCAGGCCCAGCACAATGGCCGAGGCACCGAGGCGCGACAGCGTCGGCACCGACCAGTCAGGCAGGCTGAAACCCAGCAGATTTGCCGCCAGGCCCGCGGCCGTGGCCAGGATCAGCGGATTGCGTACCAGTTCACGCAAAAAGCCGCTCCCCGAATGGCGCGCCATTGGCCACACCGCCGCCATGTTGAGCAAGGGCACGCTCACGCCGATCAGTACGGCAATGAGCTGCAGCCCATGGCTGCCCGCCAGACGCTCGGCCAGTGCCAGGCCGATGAAGGAGTTAAAGCGAAAAGCCACCTGGGCGCTGGCGGCATGCTCGCGGAGGTCGATATGCTGGCGCAATCCGGGTATGTAAGGCAGGCTATAGACCAGAACAACGCCGGCCAGCCCCAGCGCCAAGCCAGCGCCAATCAGGTTGGATGTCGCCGCCAGGTCCAGCGGGCTTTTCACTATGGACTGAAACAGCAGCAGCGGAAACAAAAAATAATAAACCAGGCTTTCCACCGGACCCCATACCGTGCGATCAAGCGGCGTGTGGCGGCACAGCAGGTAACCGCACAAGATGAGTGAAAAGTCGGGCAGAAGCAGTTGGGCGTAAATCACCGGGCGAAGAATAACCGCAATCATGGGGTTTGCCCTTATGTGTATTCCACAGGTGCCTGCGCCCACGGCAGCGTTTACGATGCAGCACTGTCTTCTTCCAAGGAACTGATCATGAAACGTCGCTGTCTGCTGGCTTTTTCTGCACTTGCCCTGAGCGCTGCCTCGGGCGCCGTGCTGGCCCAGGGTTATCCGAGCAAGGTCATCAAGCTGCAGATTCCGTTCGCGCCTGGCGGCACGACCGACATCATCGGCCGGGTCATGGCCGAGCCATTGGGCAAGGCGCTGGGCCAAGTGGTGATAGTTGAAAACAAGTCCGGCGGCGGCGGCGTGATCGGTGCCACCGAAACTGCGCGTGCAGTGCCCGACGGCTATTCGCTGGGCATTGCCACGGTGTCCACCACCGCCGCCAACCCAGCCATCAACCCGAAAATCCCCTACAACCCGCTGACCGACTTCACGCCGATCATCAACATTGCCGCCACGCCCAACATCATTGCTGTGCATCCGAGCTTTCCGGCGCGCAACTACAAGGAATTCATTGCCGAGCTGAAGAAAAATCCGGGCAAATACTCGTTTGCCTCGTCCGGCACCGGCTCGATTGCCCACCTGCAGATGGAGCTCTACAAAAACCTGAGCGGCACCTTCATCACGCACATTCCCTACCGCGGCTCGGGTCCGGCACTCAATGACACGGTGGCAGGCCAGGTGCTGATCATTTTTGACAACCTGCCTTCAACCTTGCCGTTTGCCCTGCAAAAGCGGCTGATTCCCATCGTCGTGGCCGCGCCGCAGCGGCTGGCGGCCCTGCCGGATGTGCCGACCTTCAAGGAAGTCGGGCTGGAGCCGGTCAACCGCATGGCGTATTACGGCATCATCGGCCCCAAGGACCTGCCCAAAGAGGTCGTGGACAAGGTCAACGCCGGCGTGAAAAAGGCGCTCGAAGACCCGGCAGTCCGCAAGCGCATCGAGGACACCGGTTCGCTGATCGTGGCCAACACGCCCGAGCAGTTCGCCGCCCAGATCAAGGCCGAGTACGACGTGTATAAAAAAGTGGTCGAAACCTCGAACCTCAAGCTGGAATAAATCGCTTTGGCCGCCGAAACAAGCGGCTGCCTCACTGCTTGGCTGCCGACTCACGCTGTCGCGCAAGCCAGATTTCCTTTTTTTACGATCTCCACACCATGCACCCGCAAAGCCAGTCGGCTATCGACACGTTCATCGACGCCTTGTGGCTGGAGGACGGCCTGTCCCGCAATACCCTGGCGGCCTACCGGCGCGACCTGTCGCTGTATGCCGTCTGGCTCAACAGCGACGAGCAGCAGCACCGAGCGCTTGACAATTCGGATGAAGACGCTGTCAAGGCCTACTTTGCGTTCCGCCATGCGGTGACCAAGGCCACCTCGGCGAACCGCTGCCTGACGGTCTTCAAGCGCTACTTTCGCTGGGCGCTGCGTGAAAACCTGGTGGCGGTTGATCCCACGCTCAAGCTGGCGTCGGCCAAGCAGGCGCTGCGCGTTCCCAAGGTGATGTCCGAGCCGCAAGTCGAAGCACTGCTGTCAGCGCCCGACGATGACACGCCGCTCGGGTTGCGCGACCGTGCCATGCTGGAAACGATGTACGCCAGCGGCCTGCGCGTCAGTGAACTGGTCGGGCTCAAGACGTTTCATGTTGGCCTGAACGAAGGCGTGTTGCGCGTTCTGGGCAAGGGCAGCACCGAACGGTTGGTGCCGTTTGGCCAGGTGGCTCGCGAATGGATTGTTCGCTACATCGCCGAAGCGCGGCCTGCCATTTTGGGTGGCCAGCAGACCGATGACCTGTTTGTGACCAGCCACGGCCACGGCATGAGCCGGGTGATGTTCTGGAAGCTGGTGAAAAAATATGCACAACTGGCCGGCATCCATTCGCCGCTGTCGCCGCATACGTTGCGCCATGCCTTCGCCACGCATTTGCTGAACCACGGCGCCGACTTGCGCGCGGTGCAGATGCTGCTCGGCCATGCCGACATTTCCACCACCACGATCTACACCCATGTGGCGCGCGAGCGCCTGAAGGCGATTCATGCGGAGCATCATCCGCGCGGCTGAACGGCACAGGCTCAGTCGCAAGCCGGGTACATGAATTCACGGTTGAAGGGATAGGCCGACTTCGCACCCCGGATGGACTCGCCCCGAAACGGCGCTGCCGGCCGCGTCGCCAGCACCTGGTGCAGCGCAATCCAGCCCTGCTCGAAGCTCATGGCGCTGCCTGCCAGGTAGAGCCGGTAGGCGCGCAGTATCTTTTCAGCGCGTTCGGGCGGGCTGCCGGCTGCCAGCGCCTGACGCGCGTCGTCCAGGCGCGCTTCCAGCGCATCCGACCAGTCCCACAGCGTGCGGCCGTAATGGGGCCGCAGGTTTTCGGTGTCAACCATTTCCAGGCCTGAATTCGCCAGGTGGCCGAGCACTGCGCTGACATGCATCAGCTCGCCGCCCGGAAAAATGTATTTCTCAATGAAGTCGCCCATGCCCGCGCCTATTTGCCGGTGCTGCAGGTCGCCTGCGGTGATGCCATGGTTCAGCACCAGCCCGCCCGGTACCAGCAAGTGCATGATCTTGTCAAAGTAAGCGTCCATGTTGGCCTGGCCGACATGCTCAAACATGCCGACCGACGATATCTTGTCGAAGGGCTGCGTTTCGGGAAGGTCGCGGTAGTCGCGAAGTTCGATGCGCACTCGGCCTTCCAGGCCCTTGTCGGCGATTCGCTGGCGCACATGCCGGTGCTGGTTTTCCGACAGCGTGATGCCGGTTGCCTCGACGCCGTGATGCTCGGCAGCCCACAGCAGCAGGGCGCCCCAGCCCGCGCCGATGTCCAGCAGGCGCTCGCCGGGCCTGAGCATCAGCTTGCGGCAGATGTGTTCCAGCTTGGCTTCCTGCGCCTGTGCCAGGGTCATGCCGCTTTCGCGGTAATAGGCGCAGGAATAAACCCGGCGCGGGTCCAGCCACAGCCCATAGAAAGCATCTGAAACATCGTAATGGAACTGTATCTGCGCCGAATCCCGGGCGCGTGTATGGGTCGATGCAGAGTGTGCTCGGGTCATCAGGCGGGACCACCAGCGGGTGTCGCTTTGCAACGGACTGCCGGGCAGCAGCTTGAGCATGACGCCCATCACATCGCGCATGGAGCCCTCGAACTGCAGCTTGCCCTCGACATACTCTTCAGCCAGCGCGCCGATCTGCCCCGCCCTGAGACGCGCAATGCTTGACCATCGGGACAGCAACAGCCTGACCGGCGCGTCCACTGCCCCCAACTGCTGGCCCTGCGGCAAGCGCACGGCCATCTCTTCGGGCAGGCCGGCAAGAGCCGCAAGCGAGGACAAAGGACCGGATGCCAGGAACTGGGACATGAGCAACTCCTCGGGGTTGCAAAAAGTCTAGCGCGCGCCCAAGCAGGCTGCCATCACCTGAAATGCACAGGCTGCGGCTTGCGGACGCCTTCCTGCGCGTGCTTACCTGCCGAAGCAGTGCCTCAGTCGGTCAGCAGGTCGCGCATTTCATGCGCAAAGCAGCGTGACGAATTTTTCCACCGGGCCACGTCAGCGCGCAACTGCTGTATCTGGTTTTCGAGGGACTGGATGCGTTGCTGCTCGGCGCTTGTCTGGTCAAGGGTCAGCGGCCAGCTTGACAAGTCTGACTGCAACGGCGCCGCCATGCGACGCACACTGGGCCCGCTGACTTCATCGGGTTCAAAAAACCTGATTTTTGCCTTTTGGATCAGTTGCTTCATCATCATTGCGAGTCTCCCGTTTTCATTCGTCCCGTGGTTTTGCGCCGTACATTTCAAATGTATCGCGCTCCAGTCGAGCTGTGCAAAAAGCCGGTTAAGCCGTTTGGACTATGGTTGTGCACCTTCAGGCGCTGGCGTTCAACGCGTCCAGTTCAGCTTCGCTGAAACCGGCTTGACGCCTGGCCTGCAGGTTCAGCGGCCCTTTCAGGCGGGGCGCGCCGTATTGCGTTGCCAGCAGCGCATAGGTGGCCAGCGGCTCCAGTCCGCGCTGGGCGCACAGGGTGCGGTACCAGTGGTTGCCGATGGCGACGTGGCCAATTTCATCGCGCAGAATGACGTCCAGGATGCTAACTGCGCGCAGGGCCTGCGGCGTGCCGACCTTGCGCAGTTTGGCCTGCATCGGCGGCGTGGCGTCCAGCCCGCGCGCTTCCAGCGTGCGCGGCACCAGCGCCATGCGCGCCAGCACATCGCCTTCGGTTTTCCGGGTCATGTCCCACAAGCCGGTGTGCGCCGCAAAGTCGCCGTAGTCGCAGCCCAGGGTTTGCAGGTGGCCGCGCAGCAGGCTGAAGTGTTCAGCCTCTTCAGCTGCCACCCCGAGCCAGTCGAGGTAATAGGCGCGCGGCATGCCGGCAAAGCGCCAGACCGCATCGAGCGCCAGGTTGATGGCGTTGAATTCGATGTGCGTCACTGCATGCAGCAATGCGGCCAGCCCGTCCGGTGTGAAGGGCGAGCGCCGGGGCATGTTCAGGTGCAAGCGCAATTCGGGCCGCAACGGGCAACCCGGCACACCGGCAGGCGCGCTGAAGGCTTGATCGGTTGCTATTAAAAGTGTAGCTGCTTGCGAATGCAGCGCTTGCGTCAGAAGCACTTTTTGCTGTGGATCAGGCTGCAGGAGCGCTTGCAGGGCAAGCTGGCGCAGTTCGGGCGCAGGTGGCGTGGCGGTCATGCCGGGATTGTCGTTGATACGGGCAGAAGGCCAGAACCCCGGCCTGAACACGCCGCTTGTCGCTTGCCTACAATCAAAAGCCGTTTTCAACCCCGCCAAACCGCTATTGACAAGGAACCCCATGGCCATTTACCAGCTGGACGATCTGCAACCTTCCATCCACGCATCGGCCTGGGTGGCCGACAGCGCGCAGGTCATGGGCCATGTGACGCTGGCCGAGGGCAGCAGCGTCTGGTTTGGCGTGGTGGCCCGGGGCGACACCGCCACCATCACTGTGGGCAAAGGCTCCAATATTCAGGACAACAGTGTGCTGCATGCCGACGAAGGCCTGCCGCTGGTGATCGGCGAGAACGTCACCGTCGGCCACCAGGTCATGCTGCACGGCTGCACGATTGGCGACGGCTCGCTCATCGGCATCCAGGCGGTGGTGCTCAATGGCGCGAAAATCGGCAAGAACTGTTTGGTCGGCGCCGGCTCGCTGGTCACCGAGGGCAAGGAGTTTCCCGATGGCTGCATGATCCTGGGCAGCCCGGCCAAGGCGGTCAGGCAACTCTCGCCCGAACAGATCGAGGGTTTAAAAATGAGCGCCCAGCACTATATGGACAATGCCCGGCGCTACAAAGCCGGACTCAAGAAACTGGCCTGAACGGCCTCCAGAATGACATCGAGAGCGACATCCAGAACATGAATCAATTGAAAACAAGGCTATTTCCGAGCCCTTGCAGATCAGCAGGGGTTGCGAGCAGCTACAGCATATGCAGTGGCAATCAAGAGCGCGGCATCCTCATCAGCAGGGGCCGCGGAACCGGCTTTGCCGGGCCGCAGGCGCAGCGGCCCCCTCGGGGGGCCGCGCAGTACGCGAAGCGACAAGCGTGGGGGCTCCATGTCTGAACTGCATAAATTTATTTTCGACGGCCTGCCAGTTCGCGGCATGATCGTGCGCCTGACCGACTCATGGCAGGAAATCCTCAAGCGCCGCGAGGCAGCGGGTGGCTACCCGGCCGAAGTCATGCAGCTGCTGGGCGAAATGACGGCGGCCGGTGCCCTGATGCAAAGCAGCATCAGCTTCAACGGCGCGCTGATCCTGCAGATTTTTGGTGACGGCCCGGTTAAGCTGGCCGTGGCCGAAGTGCAGCCCGACCTGAGCCTGCGCGCCACCGCCACCGTGACCGGCGACGTGCCCGAGGGCAGTTCACTGAGCCAGCTGGTCAACGTGAAGAACGAAGGGCGTTGCGCCATCACGCTCGATCCGACGACCAAGTTTCCGGGTCAGCAGCCTTACCAGGGTGTGGTGCCGCTGTTTGGCGACCAGCATGAAAAAATCGAAAAACTCAGCGAGGTGCTGGAGCACTACATGCTGCAAAGCGAGCAGCTTGACACGCGTTTGATTCTGGCTGCCGATGGCAATGTGGCCGCTGGCTTGCTGATTCAGCGCCTCCCGGTACAGGGCGAGGGCAACCTCGAAGGCCAGAGGGACCGCCAGGCCAATGAAGACCAGATTGGCGTGAACGAAGACTACCAACGCATCGCGCTGCTGGCAGGAACGCTCAAGCGCGAAGAGTTGTTGACTCTGGATGTCGACACGATCCTGCGCCGGTTGTTCTGGGAAGAACCCGTTACGCGATTTGAACCGCTCAGGCCGAGCTTTGCCTGCAGTTGCTCGCGTGAACGCGTCGGCAACATGCTGCGCGGGCTGGGAACCGGGGAAATTGAAAGCATCATCGCCGAGCGTGGCCAGGTCGATGTGGCCTGCGAGTTCTGCGGCGCGCAATACGAATTCGATCCGGTCGATGCCGCGCAGCTTTTCACCAACCCGCTCCAGCAACCGCCGCCGACGTCAACAGTTCAATAAGGAAGCGCCTGCTCGCCAGACGTATCGCGGCTGGCGAGCAAGGCCGTCAGCAGCCGGTGTTCGCACTGCGGGTCACTGCACTTGTCGCACATCCAGACCCAGGGCTGGTTTTTCAAGCCGACCGGGCGTGTGGCTTGCCTGGATCGACTGGCTGCCGGCAGCAGGCTTTCCACTGCCTGCTGTGCATGGGCATGCCGCTCGTCAGCGGTGCCATACAGCACACGGTAAGAAATGGCAGCCTGTGCCAGCGCGTTGCGAATCGAACGATCGACTGTTTCATGGTTGGCTACAGGGCACGGCCCTGTCGTGCAATTCGCCAAAAAGCGTGCTTCAAGCCCTGACAGCAACACCAGGTCGAAGCCGGACAAACCTGTGGGCAGGGCATCGGCGGTGCCAGCTGTCACCAGCGTGATTTGACCGTCCAGGGCTTTTCCCGCCGGGTTCATGGCGGCGGCGAGTTCGGACAGCTGAGCCGGGCAGGCGCCCAACAGCGCAATTTTCAGCATGGCGAGGAATGTGGACGGCGCCGCCGATGAACGCAGACACCGCCCAACAGGCGTTGGCCGGGCGGCTTACTCGGTGAGCTGGACAAACATTTCATTGGGCTTGACCATGCCGAGTTCGCTGCGGGCTTTTTCCTCGACCATCCCCAAGCCTTCCTGCAGATCCTTGATCTCGGTACCCAGCTGCTCGTTGGCCGCCTGGCGCAGCTTGTTGTTCTCCAACTGATCTTCCAGGCGCTGCTGCATCTCGCGCACGCTGGGAATGCTGCCGCGGCCCATCCACAGCTGGGCCTGGAACAGCCCGAGCAGCAGGACCAGTACGGCAGGAACCAATAAGCGCTTGCCCATGGGCTGACAAATGCCTTAGCGCAGGTTGTAGAAAGCGGCGCGGCCGGGGTACACAGCGACTTCGCCCAGGTCTTCCTCGATGCGCAGCAATTGGTTGTACTTGGCCATGCGGTCCGAGCGCGACAGCGAACCGGTCTTGATCTGGCCGGCATTGGTGCCGACTGCGATGTCGGCAATCGTCGAGTCTTCGGTTTCGCCAGAACGGTGCGAGATCACGGCGGTGTAACCAGCGCGCTTGGCCATTTCGATGGCGGCGAAGGTCTCGGTCAGCGTGCCGATCTGGTTGATCTTGATCAGGATCGAATTGCCAATGCCCTTGTCAATGCCTTCCTTCAAGATCTTGGTGTTGGTGACGAACAGGTCGTCGCCGACAATCTGCACATTCTTGCCGAGGCGGTCGGTCAGGATTTTCCAGCCGTCCCAGTCGCCTTCGGCCATGCCGTCCTCGATGCTGATGATCGGGTACTTGTCAACCCAGGTGGCCAGCATGTCGGTCCATTCCTGTGCGGTGAGGCTCAGGCCTTCGCCGCTCAGTTCGTACTTTCCGTCCTTGTAGAACTCGGAAGCAGCGCAGTCCAGACCCAACGCGATTTGTTCGCCAGCGACAAAACCGGCCTTGTCGATGGCCTCCAGGATCATCTGGATTGCGGCTTCATGGTTGGTCACGTTGGGCGCAAATCCGCCTTCGTCCCCGACGGCGGTGCTGATGCCCTTGTCGTGCAGGATTTTCTTCAGCGCGTGGAACACCTCGGCGCCGTAGCGCAGGGCTTCGCGAAAGCTTGGCGCGCCCAGCGGAATAATCATGAATTCCTGGATGTCCAGGTTGTTGTTGGCATGCTCGCCGCCGTTGATGACGTTCATCATGGGCACAGGCATTTGCACCGCCGCCATGCCGCCAAAGTAGCGGTAGAGCGGCAGGCCGGCTTCCTCGGCGGCGGCACGGGCCACGGCCATGGAAACGGCCAGCATGGCGTTGGCGCCCAGGCGCGACTTGTTGTCGGTGCCGTCGAGTTCGATCAGCGTGTGGTCCAGGAAAGCCTGCTCGCTGGCATCCAGGCCGAGCACGGCCTCAGAGATTTCATTGTTGATATGGCCCACGGCCTTGAGCACGCCCTTGCCAAGGTAGCGCGACTTGTCGCCGTCGCGCAACTCGATGGCTTCACGCGAGCCGGTGGAGGCGCCTGACGGCACGGCTGCCCGGCCCATCACGCCGGACTCCAGCAGCACGTCGCATTCGACGGTGGGGTTGCCACGGCTGTCGAGAATCTCGCGGCCGACGATATCAACAATTGCGCTCATTTTTTTCCTTGGGAAGTAAAAAGAAGAAGTTTTTTCAGACAGGTTTTGGCCTACCTGAACCAAACGGCATTCGGGGCAGCGACCGGTGCTGGCGATTGCGCCCGCGCGGTCCCGCGTCCGCAGGGGTTCATGCCGATGCCACCACTTTGAGGGGTGTGGCCGCGTTTGCCGTTTGCGCCAGGCTGGCCGCATCGCGGTGTGCCAGGGTGGCAGCAATATAGGCATTGAACAGCGGATGGCCGTTCCATGGTGTCGAATTGAATTCGGGATGGAACTGCACGCCGATGAACCAAGGGTGTACCGCCTGCGGCAACTCGACGATTTCGGTCAGGTTCTCGCGCTGCGTCAGCGCTGAAATCACCAGGCCGGATTTGCGCAGCGCCTCCAGGTAGTTGACGTTGGCTTCATAGCGGTGGCGATGCCGCTCGGTCACCACGTTGCCGTAGATCTGGTGCGCCAGGGTGTTCGGCGCCACGTCGGAGCTTTGCGCGCCCAGGCGCATCGTGCCGCCCAGGTCGGACTTGGCATGGCGCGTCTTGATGGTGCCATCGGCGTCCTTCCATTCGGTGATCAGGGCAATCACCGGATGCTTGGTGGCCGGGTCAAACTCGGTGCTGTTGGCGTCCTTCAGTCCGGCGACATGGCGTGCAAACTCGATGGTCGCCACCTGCATGCCCAGGCAGATGCCGAGATAGGGAATCTTGTTTTCGCGGGCAAAGCGCGCCGCGCAGATCTTGCCTTCGACGCCGCGGATGCCAAAGCCGCCGGGCACCAGGATGCCGTCGAACGCGGCGAGGCACGACACGGTGTCGGGGTTCAGGGTTTCAGAATCGAGGTAGGTGATGCGCACCTTGGCATGGTTTTTCATGCCGGCGTGGCGCAGGGCTTCGTTCAGCGACTTGTAGCTGTCGCTCAGTTCGACGTACTTGCCGACCATGGCAATGCTGACCTCGGACTGCGGGTGCTCGGTTTCATACACCAGGTCGTCCCAGCGCTTGAGGTTGGCCGGTGGCGTGTTCAGCCGCAGCTTGTCGCAGATCAGACCGTCCAGGCCCTGCTCGTGCAGCATGCGCGGCACCTTGTAGATGGTGTCCACGTCCCACATCGAGATCACGCCCCACTCGGGCACATTGGAGAACAGCGAGATTTTCTCGCGCTCCTCATTGGGAATGCGGCGGTCGGCGCGGCACAGCAGCACATCGGCTTGGATACCGATCTCGCGCAGCTGCTTGGCGGTGTGCTGCGTCGGCTTGGTCTTGAGTTCGCCGGCAGCGGCAATCCACGGCACGTAGCTGAGGTGCACAAAGGCAGTGTTGTTCGGGCCCATGCGCAGGCTCATCTGGCGAACCGCCTCGAGGAAGGGCAGGGACTCGATGTCGCCCACCGTTCCGCCGATCTCGACAATCGCCACATCCACAGCGTCTGGCTTGTCATAACGCGCGCCGCGCTTGATGAAGTCCTGGATTTCATTGGTGATGTGCGGGATCACCTGGACCGTCTTGCCGAGGTAGTCGCCGCGGCGTTCCTTTTCCAGCACGCTCTGGTAAATCTGGCCGGTGGTGAAGTTGTTGGCCTTGCGCATCCGCGTTTCGACAAAACGCTCGTAATGGCCCAGGTCCAGGTCGGTTTCAGCGCCGTCTTCGGTCACGAACACCTCGCCGTGCTGGAAAGGCGACATGGTTCCCGGGTCCACATTGATGTAGGGGTCGAGCTTGATGAGGGTGACCTTGAGGCCGCGCGATTCAAGGATGGCAGCCAGTGAGGCTGAGGCGATTCCCTTGCCCAGGGAAGACACTACACCGCCGGTAACGAAGACAAATTTGGTCATGCCATGTACGAACCTGCAAGTTCGCTAAGGTGGTAAACGGAGATTATAGGGGTTGGCTGTCCGGCGGAGTCGGCCGCGTCCTTCACACAAAAACATCCCGCTTTGGACACACTGGAGCGCTTGTATTTGCCGAACTTTGGAGCATCAAATGGAAAGTCTGGATTTGCGCGTGCTGGCCGAGGCTCTGGACTGGCACCGCGCCGGCTGGCCGGTCACGCTGGTCACGGTGGTGCAAACCTGGGGCAGCGCGCCCCGTCCGCCCGGTGCGCTGCTGGCCGTACGCGGTGACGGCGCGGTGAGCGGTTCGGTTTCGGGCGGCTGCGTCGAGGACGACCTGATTGCACGCATCCGCTCAGGCGAGGGCGCCCACAGTGACTTCAACCGCAAGCCGTCCATGATGGCGTATGGCGTCAGCCGCGAGGAAGCGGCGCGCTTTGGCCTGCCTTGCGGCGGCACGCTGCGGCTGGTGCAGGAGTCGCTTGAAGTGACCGCCTGGGTCGAAGACGTGCTGCAGCGCACGGCCCGGCATCAACTGGTGGCGCGCACCCTGACGCTGGCCACTGGCGAGGTCACGCTCAGCGATGCCGCACGCGGCGCAGGTTTGCAGTTTGACGGCCTCACCTTGACCACGGTGTTTGGCCCGCGATGGCGCTTGCTCTTGATTGGCGCCGGCCAGCTGAGCCAGGCGGTGGCCAGCATCGCGCTGATGCTCGACTTCGAGGTGCTGGTGTGCGATCCACGCGATGCTTATCTGGTCACGCAAGACCTGCCGGGCGTGACGCGCCTGCCCGGCATGCCCGATGACGTGGTGCGCGAACTTCTGCCCGACGCACACACCGCCATCGTCGCGCTGACGCACGACCCCAAGCTGGACGACATGGCACTGCTGGAGGCGCTGACCTCTGACGCGTTTTATGTGGGCGCACTCGGTTCGGCGCGCAACCAGGCCACGCGCAAGCAGCGCCTGGCCGAGCATTTCGAACTCAGTGCGCTGGAACTGGACCGCTTGCATGGGCCGGTGGGATTGCGCATCGGCGCCCGCACGCCTGCGGAAATTGCCGTGTCGGTCATGGCGCAGATCATCGAGGTCAAGAACGCGCAGCCATTGGTGGCCCGTCCCGTCAGCGCGGCAGCGGTGCAGGGCTGAAGCCATGACCGGGCAACCCATGGTGGTCGTGCTGGCCTCCGGGCGCGGCAAACGTTTCGTGACCAGCGGCGGGAATGGCTCAAAGCTGCAGGCCCGGCTCGGCGACTGCACCGTGCTGGATCACACGCTGAGGGCAGTGCAGGCCTCGGGGCTGCCTTGGCATCTTGAAGCGGCCAGCCACCCCGGCATGGGCGACTCGATTGCCGCCGGTGTTCGCGCCACGGCAGGCAGCCCGGCCTGGCTTATCTTGCCGGGTGACCTGCCACTGGTGCAGCCGCAAACGCTGCGCCAGATCGCGCAGGCCCCGCAGTCGCTGGACGTGGTGGTGCCACTGGTGAGGACGACCCATGGAAATGGTTCGGTCAATGGCCTGCAGCGCGGCCACCCGGTGCGGTTCTCGGCGCGCTGCGGGCCTGAATTAATGCAGCTTGCCGGCCCGCAGGGCGCTGCTGCCCTGGTGCGCGCCTGGGGCGAAACGCTTTGGCCGGTACAGGACACGGGTTGCATTCTGGACATCGACACGCTGGAAGACTTGCGTCGTGCCGAGCAGTTGCTGGGTTTGAGAAAGGGTCCGTTGGCCGTCTGAATGTAATGCGGTATTTATTTTTTTGACTAAATATGCCTTTAGCGCAAGCTGCATATATGCAAGCAGCTATTAAAAAAGAAGCATTTAGTCTGGGGTCATGACCTTGTCGGGCGTCATTGGGGTGCTGCGAACACGCCGGCCGGTGGCGTGATAAATCGCATTGCAAACTGCCGCCGACACGCCAACCAGGCCGATTTCGCCCACACCCTTGGCGCCCAGGCGGCTGACGATGCGGTCGTCTTCGTCGACAAAGATCACATCAATGTCATGGATGTCGGCGTTCACCGGCACATGGTATTCGGCCAGGTTGTGGTTCATGAAGCGGCCCAGCGCGTGATCGCTGTGGGTTTCCTCATGCAGCGCCTGGCTGATGCCCCAGACCACGCCGCCCACGATCTGGCTTCGCGCCGTCTTGGCGCTGATGATCCGGCCCGCCGCGATCGCGCTGACCACCCGCGTCACGCGCACGGTGCCAAAGGCCTCGTCCACCCGCACCTCGCAAAATACCGCTGAATGCGTGGCGCGCACATAGTTTCTTTGTTTCAGGGCATTGGGCAGCATCAGGTATTTTTCATCGATGTGACTGAGCCCGGCGTGCGCCAGGATGGCGGCGAATGGCACGGCCGAGCCTGGCATCTTGATCAGTTGCAGGCACCCGTTGACACATTCGACTTCATGCGAGGCTGTCACTTCAAACGGGGAATCAGGCATGGCCCGGGCCAGTTTCCAGAGCTTTTTCTGCAGTTTCTCGCACACGCCCTCGACCGCAGAGCCAACAGTGGCGACATGCGAAGAGCCGCCTTCGACCGGCGCGAACGGCAGCGTTGAGTCGCCAAGACGAAACGTTACCTGCTCCAGCGGCAGACCCATGGCGGCGGCAGCGATCTGGCTCATCACGGTGTAGGTTCCCGTGCCAATGTCGCTGGCCGCGCTGCTGACCACGAGCCGGCCGTCCGCGTGCAGCACGGCGCCCGCGCGCGCCAGCATCTGCAGCGCATCCCAGGTGCCGGTGGCCATGCCCCAGCCGATCAGTTCATTGCCCGCTTTCATTGAGCGCGGTGCAGCCGGACGGCTGGCCCAGCCAAAGCGCTCAGCGCCCTGGGCGTAGCAGGCGCGCAGTTCCTTGCTGGAGTAGGGCAGGTTCCTTGCCGCGTCGCGCTCGGCGTAGTTTTTAAGCCGCAGCGCCAGCGGGTCCATGCCCAGGGCATACGACAACTCGTCCATCGCCACCTCCAGGGCATGCACACCGTGCGCTGCGCCGGGCGCCCGCATGTCCATTGGGCTGTACTGGTCAAGCGCGACCAGCTTGTAGTCCAGCCGCACGTTGTCGCACTGGTAGAGCTGGCCTGACCAGTTGACGACCACTTCCACGTAGTCTTCAAGCCGTGACGTTTCGGCTACCGCTTCATGCACCACGGCCTTGAGCGTGCCGTCGCGTTCGGCGGCAAGTTTTACCCGCTGCCAGGTTTCGGGCCGGTGGCCAAAGGTGAACATCTGCTGGCGCGTGAGCACCACGCGCACCGAACGCTTGAGTTGCAATGCGCCCATCACCGCCAGAATCAGCTGATACTGCGGCCGCAGGCCCGAGCCGAAAGCGCCGCCGACAAACGGGTTTTTCACTGTCACCTTGTCCTTGGACAGGCCAAACACCTGCGACACCATCCAGCGGCTGTTTTGCGCGCCTTGCGTCTTGTCGTAGATGGTCAGGTGGCCATCGTCCGAACGAATCACGGTGCTGGCGTGCATTTCCATCGGGTTGTGGTGCTCTACGCCACTGTAGAAGTCAGTGTGGATGCGCACCGGCGCGGCTTCATAGGCCGCATCGGCATCGCCCGTGGGCTTGGGCGGCGGCGAAAAGCCCGCCTTCAGCCGGCTCGGCTTGTGGCTGCGGTAGAGGTTGGCCAGCAAATTTGTATCGTGCGGCTCTTCGTCGTAGGTCACTTTCACCAGAGCAGCGGCATAGCGCGCCGCCTCGAAGGTTTCGGCCAGCACCAGCGCCACCGGTTGCCCGCTGTAAAGCACGCCATCGCTGTAAAACGGCTTGAAGGGCGAGCCAGCCGGCGCGGTCATGTCTTTGTAGAACAGGTCCAGCTTGCGCGTCTTGGGCCGGTGCTGGTGCGACAGGATGTCGAGCACGCCGGGTACGGCGCGCGCTTCGTCCAGGTGCAGGGCGGTGATGCGCCCCTTGGCAATGGTGCTGTTCACCACCACGCCATACGCCATGTCGGGAGCGCTGTGTTCGGCGGCATAACGCGCCTGGCCCGTCACCTTGGCCGGGCCATCGATGCGCGAAATCGAATCGCCCTTGGCCACCAGACCTGTGCCGGGTTCGGCCACCGGCTGTACGTCTTCCTGTAGCACTGCGTTCATGGCACATCCTTCGGGTTGTCGTTATGGCCTGTATTTGTCACGGTGCCCGCAAGCGCCGTTTCCAGCGCCCGCACCACGGCACGCTGTGCCATCGGAATCTTGAAGGCATTGCTGCCCGGCCCGACACCCTGCGCCTTGGCGCCGCGCAGCAGATGGTCAGCAGCCTGTGCAAATGCAGCCGGACTGGCGGGCTGGCCCACCAGCAGCGCCTCGGCTTGCGGGTCTCTCCAGGGTTTGTGCGCCACGCCGCCCAAGGCAATGCGTGCCTCTTTTACCAAACCGTCAGCATCAATGTCCAGCGCCGCAGCCACTGACACCAGCGCAAACGCATAGGAGGCCCGGTCGCGCAGCTTGAGGTAGGCTGAATGCGCCACAAAGCCCGGTGAAGGCGCGGGCAGGTCTATCGAGGTGATCAGCTCGTCGTGCGCCAGCGTGGTATCCCTGTCGGGCTGCTCGCCCGGCAGGCGGTGAAATTCGGCCATGGGAATAGCGCGGCCGCCGCGCGGCGACTGCACCTGCACCACGGCATCCAGCGCGCGCAGCGCCACGCACATGTCCGACGGGTGCGTGGCAATGCACTGATCGCTGGCTCCCAAAATTGCATGCAGGCGCGCCAGCCCGCTGATGGCCGGGCAACCGCTGCCGGGCTCGCGCTTGTTGCACGGTACGCCGGTGTCATAAAAATAATAGCAACGCGTGCGCTGCAGCAGGTTGCCGCCGTTGCTGGCCATGTTGCGGATCTGCGCCGAAGCACCGGCCAGAATGGCTGCGCTGAGAAGCGGGTAGCGACTGGCGACCAGCGGGTGGTAGGCGGTGTCGGCATTTCGTGCCAGTGCACCCAGGCGCAGGCCGCCGTCTGGCAGGGCGTCGATGCCGCTTAGCGACAGCGGATTGATGTCCACCAGCCGCGCCGGACGCATCACGTTTTCCTTCATCAGGTCGAGCAGATTGGTGCCGCCGGCAATAAATTTGGCAAAGCCTGCCGCCGTGGTGGAACCGGGGCCAGAGCCAATCTGTTCCAGTGCAGCATCGACGGCATTGGCGGAAGAAAAAGAAAAGTTGTTCATGCTGGCACCGCCCCGACCACGATAGGTGTCTTCGCCGTGGCGGGTGCACTGGCCGGCCGAGCGCCCAGCGCGACGACGCTCACAGCCTGTACGATTTGCGGATACGCGCCGCATCGGCAAATGTTTCCGCTCATCAATTCGCGAACCTGGTCCGGCGTCTTGGCGTGACCTTCGTTGACAAGACCCACAGCCGAGCACAGCTGGCCCGGCGTGCAATAGCCGCACTGAAAGGCATCATGGTCAATGAAAGCCTGCTGCAGCGGATGCAACTCCGGACCGGCCACCAAGCTGGCCAGGCCTTCGACGGTGGTGACCTCGCGGCCGTTTTGCATCACCGCCAGTGTCAGGCAGGCATTGATGCGCCGGCCATCGACCAGCACCGTGCAGGCGCCGCACTGGCCGTGGTCGCAGCCTTTCTTGGTGCCGGTGAGCTGCAGCTTGTCGCGCAACAGGTCCAGCAATGACACCCAGGCCTGCACTTCCAGCTGGTGATCCTGCCCATTGATGCGCAACCCGACGGTGTGCTGGGAAGGTCCGGCCAGCGCGGCCGAAGGGGGGTTGTCAGCCATGGCAGGCTCCTTGTGGTGGGGTTTTAACCGCAATGAAGATCATGAAAATGAATGCTAGAGCGCTGCCATCGGCCCGATTGAAAGCTGTGATACCGCCCGGATGTCAGACAAGGCCGCATGGGACAGGGCGCTTTGGCGCTCTGCGGGAACTGCTACATTGCCTGCCATGACATATCAAGCCAATACGCCGGGCAGCCACGAATCCACTGAGCTGGTCGGCAAACATATCGTGCTCGGGCTGTCGGGCGGCATTGCCTGCTACAAATCGGCCGAATTGTGCCGGCTGCTGGTCAAGGCGGGTGCCACGGTCCAGGTGGTGATGACCGAGGCGGCTGCCCAGTTCATCACGCCGGTCACGATGCAGGCCCTCAGCGGCCGGCCGGTCTATATGAACCAGTGGGACGGTCGCGAGCCGAACAGCATGGCGCACATCAACCTGTCGCGCGAAGCCGATGCGGTCCTGATTGCGCCGTGCAGCGCCGACTTTATCGCCCGGCTGGTCCAGGGCCGGGCCGACGAACTGCTGAGCCTGATGTGCCTGGCACGGCCTATCGGCACCGTGCCATTGCTGGTCGCACCGGCCATGAACCGCGAGATGTACGCGCATCCGGCCACACAGCGCAACCTGGCGCAACTGGTGCAGGACGGCGCCACGGTGCTGGGCGTCGGCACGGGTTTTCAGGCTTGTGGCGAAACCGGCGACGGCCGAATGCTGGAGCCGGGCGAACTGCTTGAAGACCTGATTGCCTTTTTCACACCCAAGGTCTTGTGGGGACAGCGCGTGCTGGTCACGGCCGGACCGACCTACGAAGCGATTGACCCGGTGCGCGGCATCACCAACCTGTCGAGCGGCAAGATGGGTTTTGCCATCGCCCGCGCAGCGCGCGAAGCCGGCGCCGAGGTCACGCTTGTGGCCGGGCCGGTCAGCCTGGCCACGCCGCGCGGTGTCACGCGAATCGATGTGAAATCTGCATCAAATATGCACTCTGCGGTTACTGGGCATTTGCAGTCAGCTAGTATTTTCATAGCAACGGCGGCGGTGGCTGACTGGCGGCCGACCGACCCTTCGTTGCAGAAAATCAAGAAGGACGGCTCCGGCCAGACGCCGCAGCTGGTTTTCATCGAAAACACCGACATCCTGGCCAGCGTGGCCTGCTCGCCAGCAGCGCAAGCGGGCCAGCTGTTTTGCGTCGGCTTTGCGGCCGAAAGCCATGACCTGCTGGAAAACGCGCAGGCCAAGCGCTTGCGCAAGCAGGTGCCGCTGCTGGTAGGCAACATCGGCCCCGACACTTTTGGACAGGACGACAATGCCCTCCTGCTGGTCGACGCGCAGGGCAGCATTGAATTGCCACGGGCGTCCAAGCGCTCGCTGGCGCGGCAGCTGATCATCGAAATAGCCCGACGGATGCAAACCCATGTGTCCGCCGGGCAGCACATCACGGCCCCGTGATGCAGCCCTCGAATACTCCGCCTGACGGAGACTTTGTTCGCTACATCGACCGCCTGACGGCCGCCCAGGCGGTGGCCAGGAGTAGGCCAGTGGCTGGCGCGCCTGTAGCGGTTCCGGGTTTGCCGCCAGTGGTGCAGGGGCTGAAATCCGGTACGCGTATTCCTTTTATGCGGCATGTCAGATGGGCCTTCGTCCTGTGGGTTGCCACACAAATCCTGGGCCGTTTCGTTCCCGGTGCCGGCTTTTTGTTCATTCCGATGCTGGCGGCGTATGCCGCCTGGCTTATCTATCGCTTGCGATCACAGCCGCCGGGCACTTTCGTCAACAAAATGGCTGCGCTGGCCAGGCGCGCTGCCGAAGACGCCCGAAAAGCACCCTCAACCTTTCCCAAAAACAAGCCATGAACATCGACATCAAGATCCTCGACCCGCGCCTGCAAGGCAATTTGCCCGCCTACGCCACCCCCGGCAGCGCCGGCCTGGACCTGCGTGCCTGCCTGGACGCGCCCCTGACTTTGGGCGCCAACCAATGGCAGCTGATTCCAGCCGGAATGGCGATTTACCTGCACAACTCCGGCTATGCCGCAATGATCCTGCCGCGTTCCGGGCTGGGCCACAAGCACGGCATCGTGCTGGGCAACCTGGTCGGGTTGATCGACAGCGACTACCAGGGCCAGCTCATGGTCAGTGCCTGGAACCGCAGCGACGTGCCCTTCACCATCGAGCCCATGGAGCGCATCGCCCAACTGGTGATCGTTCCGGTGGTGCAGGCGCAATTCAGGGTGGTGAGCGAATTCGTCGCCACCGAGCGGGGTGAGGGCGGTTATGGCTCAACAGGTAAAGCTTGATCAGGCGCTGCAACTAATCCAGCGCATGCGGGTCTGTCCTATTCAAGTTGATTGTCTTGCCCGACGCAGGTTAAGGTTTGGACCTGACCTGAAACACAAGCACTTTCATTTCAAATCAATACTGCAGATTCCTTTACGCTTGGCTGAATTCAAAAACAAAAGCCTAGTCAGGAAGAAAAATCAATGACACTTTCCAGGAGAATTTTATGCAACGTACATCCCGCTTTGTTTCAATAACCGCTTCAGTGCTTGTTCTCGCCGGTCTGGCCGCCTGCGGCACCGTACCCATGGACAATCAGGGCCAGGTGTCGTCGTATCCGGCACCAACATACCCCGGACAAACCCAGTACCCCGGACAGAGCCAGTACCCCGCGCAAACCCAGTATCCGGGGCAAACCCAGTACCCAGCTCAAAACCAGCAAGGCAATTACTCGGAATATGGCCGTGTCAACAACATCGAGGTGTTCCAGGGACAAGCGCAAGCGCAAACTCCCGGCCTCGGCGCAGTTCTGGGTGGTGTGGCCGGCGCGGTAGTTGGCAGCCGGTTCGGCGGCGGCAGCGGCCGCGACTTTGCCGCGATCGCTGGCGCTGTCGGCGGTGCGGTGGCCGGCAATGCCATCCAGAACAACAACCGAAGCCCCAACGTCAGCCAGACCTACCGAGTCACTGTCCAGCTGGACAACGGCGGCGCGCGCGCCTATGACGTGCCAGCCACCGGCGAGTTGCGCATTGGCGACCGTGTCAGGATCCAGAACAACCAGCTGTTCCGTTACTGATCCGCAGGCGTCCTGACGCAAAAGCGGCGCTGCAGTCTGATCTGCAGCGCCGCTTTTTTTTAGGCGAGTAGAGCGCTGCGGTGCTTTTCAATGCAGCGTGTCATTGCCGGATGCCGTGGGCTCCAGCTTGAAGAAACCGGTGCCCAGCGAACCCTGGCCGATTTCTGACGCAGTGGCTTCGCGCACCGATTCGACCTTCAGCGCCAGCCGGATGGCAATGCCGCCCAGTGGGTGGTTGCCGTCCAGCACCACATGCTCGGGGTAGATGTCGGTCACGGTATAAATGTGTTCGGCTGGAATCTGCGCGGTGGCGCCTGACGGCATGGCCGCGCCGTCAAACGTCATGCCTTCTTCGAGTTCGACCGGAAAAATGCTGCGCGGCTCAAGAAACACCCGGTTTTCGTCGTAGTCGCCAAAGGCGTTTTCTGGCTCCAGGTGCAGCTCCAGAGTGTCGCCGGTCACATGGCCAAGCAGGGCTTCCTCGATGCTGGCCAGCAGGTCATTGCCGCCGAGCAGGAACTCGACCGGCTCATCGAGTTCGTCCAGCACATCGCCCAAAGTATCTTTCAGCGTCCAGGTCAGGGCAACGACGCATTGCGGGGTGATTTTCATCCGACAATTGTCCCATGGATGTCAATCAGCCCCTCTCCCTTCTCGCCGGCCTTACGCCGGCCCAGTTCATGCGCCGCCACTGGCAGAAAAAGCCCCTGCTGGTGCGTCAGGCCATTGCCGGCTATCAGCCTTTTCTCAGCCGCGCGGCGCTGGCCAAACTCGCTGCCCGGGAAGAGGTCGAGTCGCGCCTGATCGTCCAGAAGGATCAGGGCTGGACATTGAAAAAAGGACCGTTTGCCACCCGGAGTCTGCCTCCGCTTGGCCAGCCAGGCTGGACTTTGCTGGTTCAGGGGGTGGATTTGCATGAGCCTGCCGGACATGCGTTATTGCAGCAGTTTCGTTTCGTTCCCGATGCGCGCATGGATGACCTGATGGTCTCGTTTGCCACCCCGGGCGGCGGTGTGGGGCCGCATTTCGACAGTTACGACGTATTTTTATTTCAGGCCAGCGGCCGCCGGCGCTGGAAAATCGGCAAGCAGAAAGACTTTTCACTGCAGCCGGGCATGCCGCTCAAAGTCCTGCAAAACTTTGAAGCGGACGAGGAATTCGTGCTGGAAGCCGGCGACATGCTCTACCTGCCGCCGCGTTATGCCCATGACGGCATTGCCGAGGCCAGCATCGGGCTGGACGGAAAACCCGATGAGTGCATGACCTATTCAATCGGTTTTCGCTGTCCGGTGCAGGGCGAGCTGACCTCTGACCTGCTGCACCGGCTGGCTGAAATGCGAGAAGACGCCGCCCAATCGGTTGACGAAGAAAACCAGAGCGCGCGCGCTGTACCCCCGCGCATGTACCGCGACCCCGCGCAGCCTGCCACCGAAACGCCAGCTGCCATGCCCGTCGGCTTGGCGGATTTTGCCCGCCAGGCGGTGCTTGAAGCTTTGAAGGACCCGATAGCGCTGGCGTGCGCGCTGGGCGAATCCATGTCCGAGCCGAAACCGGGCATCTGGTTTGACGAGCCCGAACAGGCCTGGGATGGTGAAGCCGCCAAGGCCGGCCAGACTGGCATTGCGCTGGATGCGCGTACCCGCATGATGTACGACATTGATCACATCTTCATCAATGGCGAAAGCTACCGGGCCAAAGGCGCCGATGCTGCCTTGATGCAGCGCTTGGCGAACCAGCGCCAACTGGCGGCAACCGATTTGCGCAAGGCAAGTCGAAGCGCCATTGCCTTGCTGGGCGACTGGCATGACGCAGGCTGGCTTGAGCAGAAATAACAATCGGTTTCAGGCAAGGGTTGAAGACTTGAATTTCTGCTGAACACAAGGAGCCAGTCAGCATGACATCTGCACAAGCAGGCGCAGCACCTTTACTGCTGCACGAAGGCCGCTTCAGTGGCCGCAGCGAATTCGCAGAACTGGTTCGCCAGGCCCTGGCGGCGGCGGCGGCGCATGGCTGGCGTGAAATGATCTGGTGTGATCCGGACTTTGCCGACTGGCCACTGGGCGAGCGGGTGGTGGCGCAGGCGCTGAATGACTGGGCAGGAAGCGGCCGCAAGCTCACCTTGCTGGCTGATCATTACGATGCCATTGTGCGCAAGCATGCGCGCTTCGTCACTTGGCGGCGGACCTGGGCGCATGTGGTCGAGTGCCGCAAGAGTGGTGCGGCTTCGGCAGGCCACCTGCCCAGCGTGTTGTGGAGTCCGGTATGGGTGTTTGAACGGCTGGACAGCCCGCACTGCACAGGCGTTGCCGGGGTGGACCTAACCCGTCGCAGCACTTTGAAAGAGCGCATCAACGAACACCTTTTGGCCAGTTCAGCGGGATTTCCCGCAACTTGTCTGGGTTTGTGAGTGTGGTTTTCCAGTTGCAGGCCGACATCTGTCCGCTTATTTTGAGCGATTAAGGGTTTTCATGCTTGTGCTCTGCAGCATATAATTTGAGGCTGGGTAGAAAGAGCTCGAGTCCTTTCCTCACAGGTCAGGACATTGCTTGAATTTTTTGTTTGAGCCTGAGTTTTGACAATTTCCGGAAATTGTTTTCTTAAATATCATCAAGGATCGTAAAAATGAACAAGTCCCTCGTACTGGCCGCCATCGTTGCAGCTGTCGCACTGGCCGCCTGCGGTAAAAAAGAAGAAGTCGTTGCTCCTGCACCTGCTCCTTCCGTCGTTGTGGTTCCTGCAGAGGCTCCTTCTGCTGCCGCCGCCGCTGCAGCCGCCACCGGCGCCGCTTCCGCCGCTGCTGACTCTGCCAATGCAGCTGTGAGCGCTGCTACCGACGCTGCTTCTGCTGCAGGCAGCGCTGCTATGTCTGCCGATACTGCTGCATCCGCTGCAAAGTAAGACTTCCTGATTTCTAAAAAGCCGCCTCCGGGCGGCTTTTTTCATGGCGCATCAAAACTGCAGCCAAGGTGTGCCACTGGCCGGATCGGCCACCAGAATGTCGCCCGGCAGGCAGCCCAAAGCGCTTGAAAGCACGTCTTGGACCAGGCAAGGATGGTTGTTTTTGGCACTCAGATGCGCCGCTACCAAATGCTTTAAACCGCCATGGGTCACGGCACTGGCAATGGCGGCTGCGGCTGTATTCGACAAATGACCATAGTCGCCGCTCACGCGCCGCTTCAAAAAATGGGGATACGCCGACTGGTCCAGCAGTTCGGTATCGTGGTTTGATTCCAGCAGCAAAGCATGGCAGGTTTGCAGGTGCGCGATCACATGCGGCGTTGCATGGCCCAAGTCGGTCAGGATGCCCAGCTTTGACGAGCCATCGTTACAGCTGAGCTGCAGCGGCTCGCGGGCGTCATGCGGAACAGTGAACGGCATGACTTGCAGGCCGCCCATGT
The DNA here is from genome assembly GCF_015752205.1 of Polaromonas sp. CG_9.7. Taxonomy (GTDB): domain Bacteria; phylum Pseudomonadota; class Gammaproteobacteria; order Burkholderiales; family Burkholderiaceae_C; genus Polaromonas. The sequence goes on along the minus strand of NZ_JADOVG010000003.1, from coordinate 196,165 downwards.
CAATCGCCCTGGCATCCCGCGCAATATGCAGCAAGCCGTCAAAGTCAGGGGAACCGATGGCCGAATACGTGCCCTGACTCATCCATACCGGTATCCTGTAGCGCAGCGCAAGTGCGTGTGCGCAGCCAATGTGATCACCATGCTCATGGGTGATGAACACCGCATTGATGTCTTCGGGCTGCAATCCGGACTGGGCCAGGCGAAAGGTGAGTTGCCGGATCCCCAGGCCGCAGTCCACCAGCAGGCGAAAGGGCAGCAATCCGCCAGACTCCACCACCGTGGCGTTGCCGCCGCTGCCGCTGCCCAGACTCTTGAATCGCAACACTGCCGGTCAGCTGCCTGCGGGTTCGCCGTTTTGACCGTTCTTACTTCAGGTCGTCGGCAATCACGCGGACGATGCGCTGGGCATTGGCGGATGAGTCGGGTGTTCCCTGTTCATTGAGCACAGAAACCGTGGACTTTTCACCTTCGCCCTTGACCGAAATACGGTATTTCAAGGGCATGACGGCTGCAGGCGAGCCGCTGAAGAGCTTGCTGAAAAAGCCAGGTTCGCTCTTGTTGGCGGTCGGCTCGACATAACGCACGAAGTAGGTGCCCTGGCTGCGGTCACGGTCTTCGACGGTAAAGCCGGTGCGGTCCAGCGCCAGACCGACCCGGCGCCAGGCGCGCTCAAAGCCTTCATCGATCTGCACCACGGGCAGGTTGTTGACCATGGCAATACGCGAGGTCTGTCTGGTGGCACCGGCGGCAACCAGTGCCTTGGACTGCTCCTGCGTCACGCCCAGCTTGACCATCAGGCGGCGCAAGAACTCTGCTTCGAGTTCAGGATCGCTCTCGCGCGGCTGCCAGATTGTTCCGTCGCCGCCAGCCGAATTGCCGCCGGCCTTGGCGCCCGTGACAATTTCTTCCATGCCGCGGTGGCTGACATAGATTTCGGTTCCGCCGTCGGGGCGGCGCTCCAGGCGGGTGCGAAATTTGTCGCGCTCGCCGGTCGAGTACAGACTGTCAAAAACTTTTCCCAAGGCATTGCGGATGAAGTCCTGCGGAAGCTTGGCACGGTTTTCCGCATAGTCGGTTTCCATGATGCCGAGGTTTTCCTGGTCTTGTGCCAGCAGGAATCCGTTTTCAAGCCAGAAATCGCGCACCGGCGTCCAGAGCTTGTCTGCCGAGCGGTTGACCACCAGCCAGCGCTGATTGCCGGCTCGCTCAATACGCACATCGCCCACTGCGGCGGCCGCCGTGGTGACGCTCTGCGTCGGCTGGGCGATCTGGTAGCTGCTGGCGCTGACGGCCGTGCCCGGCACCACATAGCGGGTGTCACGGCTGAGTTGCGTCAGGTCGGGCGGTATGTCGAGCGAAGGGCCTTTGGTACCACTGGTCTTGTAATCGATGCGTTCGCCTTCCATGGTGTCGCGGATGGTCGAACAGCCTGCCAGCAGGCTGGCGGCAACCAGCGCGGAAAGAGCAGCTGCGCTGCGGGCTTTGCGCAGGGCTGGGCGCTGGGGGAATCTCGGCAATGTCTTCACGTGGGGTCCCTTAAAAATCAGATCAGGCCGCAAGCGCGCAAGGCGTTCTCGACGGCAGCTTCGTTGCTGGATTCAAGCGGTGTCATGGGCAGGCGCAGCGTGTTGCCACACAGGCCCATGCGGGCCATGGCCCATTTGACCGGGATCGGATTGGCTTCGACGAACAGGTTGCGGTGCATTGGCAAGAGCCTGAACTGCAACTCCATGGCCAGCCTGACGTTGCCAGCGATGGCCGCCATGCACAACTCGTGCATGAGCCGGGGCGCGATGTTGGCGGTCACGCTGATATTGCCCTGGCCACCGCAAAGCATCAGCGCCACGGCTGTCGGGTCGTCGCCAGAGTACACGGAAAAGCCCTTGGGTACTTCCTTGATCAGCCACTGGGCACGCTCGATGTTGCCGGTGGCTTCCTTGATGCCGACAATGCCGGGCACTTCGGCCAGGCGCAGTACGGTGGCATGCGCCATGTCGGCGACGCTGCGGCCGGGCACGTTGTAGAGCACCGTCGGCAGGTCGCCCACGGCCTCGGCAATCGCCTTGAAGTGCAGGTACTGGCCTTGCTGCGTCGGCTTGTTGTAATACGGAACCACCTGCAACTGGCAGTCGGCGCCCACCTGTTTGGCGAACTTTGCCAATTCGATGGCTTCAGCGGTGGAGTTGGCGCCGCAACCCGCCATGATCGGCACCCGCTTGGCGGCCTGCTCGACCGAAACGCGGATGATCTCGCAATGCTCCTGAACGTTCACTGTTGGCGATTCGCCGGTGGTGCCGACCACGCCGATGCAGTCGGTGCCCTCGGCGATGTGCCAGTCAACGAGTTTGCGCAGCGTGGGGTAGTCAACGCTTCCGTCTTCATGCAAGGGGGTTGCCAGAGCAACAATGCTGCCAGTAATGGGGTTCATGTCGTGCTTGTAACGTCGTGGCTGGTGTGATGAAGCGGCTTCAAGGCGCTCAAGGCCGACCCAAAAAGCCAAATATGCATTCTACCCAGAGCTCAGGAAAGTGGGTACCTGGGCGGGCCGGACGCTGTCACCGGCAGCACCCCGCCTGAATACATTGCATCCATCACTTCCCGGACAGCGGCGATGCGCTGAACAAAACGCGGCTTTTCCCCGTTGGGGCCTTCGAGAAAGCCCTCTTCAAAGGCGACGATACGCAGCGTGCGACAGGTCTCCAGCAGTTCGCCAGGACGCAGCAGAAAGTCAGGCCTTGAGGGTTTTCCCACCGTCTCGTTGCCCTGCGTAAAGGTTTCGTAAATCAGCACACCGCCGGGCGCCAGGCTGTCCAGCAGGGTCGGCATCAGCGGACGCCACAGGTAATTGGCCACCACCACCGCATCGAACTGGCGGCCCGCAAAAGGCCAGGGACCATTTTCAATATCGGCCACCATGGCTTCACAGGCATGCGAAGGAATTGCTATGGATTCAATCGCGGCCTGCGACCGGTCCACCAGCACGACCGGGTGATTTTGCTGATGAAACCAGCGCGCATGGCGGCCATGGCCACAGGCCACGTCAAGCACCACACCGCCCGGAGTGACCAGATGCGACCAGCGCTGCACCCAGGAAGACGGCGCTGCTGCGTCTGCATGAAAAGTGTCGGAATCCGGTTTTTTTACTATCATTTATGTAGCTGTAAACGCATGTCCTGCTTTCGCAAAAGGCTTAAAAAGCTTGAAATTTTAAAAAAGCCTTAAAAACACGACCATACCTGGTCGGCCAGTGAGATCAGGAACTCTGGCCGCGTGTAGAGAGAAAACACGCCCAGCGATACCGCGATGGCCAGGCTCCACAGCACGGCTTTGCGCAGCATCTCAAGCGCCCTGCACCAGGCCACCCGGGCTGACCCGGTGAATCGGTGTTTCCCGGACCGGCAGGTTGATGAGCGCGGCGAGCACGCCCAGCACGATGGCGATGTACCAGACAATGTCGTAGCTGCCGGTGCGGTCATACAGAAAGCCGCCCAGCCACACGCCCATGAAGGAGCCAATCTGGTGGCTGAAGAAGATAAAGCCGCTGAGCATTGACATGTGCTGGATGCCGAAAATCTGCGCCACCACCGCGTTGGTCGGCGGAATCGTCGAGAGCCACAGCAAACCCATCAGGCTGGAAAAAATATAGACGCTGGCCGGGCTCAGCGGCGCGGCGATGAACACGCTGATCACGATGGCGCGCGAGAAATAGATCGTCGCCAGGATCTTGCGCTTGGCGATTCGCTGGCCGAGCACGCCCGCCGCGTAGGTGCCAAACACGTTGAACAGGCCGATCAATGCCAGCGCGTAGCCGGCCACCTGCGGCGACAGCCCCTTGTCCTTCAAATAGCTGGGCATGTGGACGCCGATGAAGACCACCTGGAAGCCGCAGACAAAGTAGCCCGCCATCAGCATCTGGAAGCTCGGGTACTTCAGCGCCTCGCGCAGCGCCTGGCCGATGCTCTGGTCACGCCTGGCAGGCACGCCGCCTGAAAAACCGTTTTCGCGCAAGCCCAGCGCCACGGGCACGATCAGCAGCACGGCGCCGCCCAGCACCAGCAGGGCCGTCTGCCAGCCCAGTGTGCTGATCAAAAAACCCTCGGTGGGCACCATCAGGAACTGGCCGAACGAGCCTGCAGCTGCCGCCACGCCCATGGCCCATGAGCGCTTGTCCGCCGAAATATTGCGGCCGATCACGCCGTAGATCACCGCATAGGTGGTGCCCGCCTGGGCCGCGCCAATCAGCACGCCGGCGGTCAGCGTGAACAGCAGGCCGGTTGGCGACAGCGCCATGCCGACCAGGCCCAGGGCGTACAGCACCGCGCCGCCGGCAATCACCCGGAACGCGCCGAAACGGTCGGCCACCATGCCGGCAAAGATACCGAAGATGCCCCAAGACAGGTTCTGCACCGCAATCGCAAAGGCAAAGGTTTCGCGTGTCCAGCCCTGCGCCTGGGTGATGGGCTGCAGCCACAGGCCAAAGCCATGCCGGATGCCCATCGACAGCGTGACGATGGCCGCGCCACACGCCAGAACCTGGAACATCGACAGTTTTTGGGGGGACGAAAGCGCGCTTGAAGTCATGAACAGACTTTAACGACAATGCCTTACAGAGACTGTCGCCTGAGCAAAATTTGACCGGTTCAATCTTTGGGCACGGAAATGGCCGGACTCAAAGGCTGTATGTTCGTACAGCTGATCAAGCCTTCCCCGTCTACAATTCAGACAACACCTGAACACCCATGGCCGACAAAAACATCATTGCTCCTCCCGCTTATTCCGAAAGCTCGATCCGCGTCCTGAAGGGCCTGGAGCCCGTCAAGCAGCGCCCGGGCATGTACACCCGCACCGACAATCCGCTGCACATCATCCAGGAAGTGCTCGACAACTCGGCCGACGAGGCGCTCGCCGGGCACGGCAAGAAAATCAAGGTCACGCTGCACACCGACGGCTCGGTGACCATCGAGGACGACGGGCGCGGCATTCCTTTTGGCTTGCACCCCGAAGAGCAGGCGCCGGTGGTCGAGCTGGTGTTCACCCGACTGCATGCCGGCGGCAAGTTCGACAAGGGCAAGGGCGGCGCCTACAGCTTTTCCGGCGGCCTGCACGGCGTCGGCGTCAGCGTGACGAACGCGCTGTCGACCCGGCTTGAAGTGACGTCCTACCGCGAAGGAAAGGTCGCCAGCCTGGCGTTTTCCGGCGGCGACGTGATCGAGCCGCTGGTGCTGCGCAAAAACGAAGGCGGCGACCGTAAATCCGGCACCACGGTGCGCGCCTGGCCCGACGCCAAATACTTTGAATCGCCGGCGCTGCCAATGGCCGAGCTGACGCACCTGCTGCGCAGCAAGGCGGTGTTGATGCCCGGCGTGACCGTCACGCTGACGAACGAGAAAACCAGGGACGTTCAAACCTGGGTTTTCAAGGGCGGCCTGCGCGACTACCTGATGCAGACCCTCACCGCCGATCCGGTGATCCCGATGTTCGAGAACGAAGGCTTTGCCGACAATGCGCACGAAACCTTTGCCGAAGGCGAGGGCGCCAGCTGGTGCGTCGCTTTCACTGAAGATGGTGCGCCGGTGCGCGAAAGCTATGTCAACCTGATCCCGACCAGCGCCGGCGGCACGCATGAAAGCGGGTTGCGCGACGGCCTGTTCACCGCGGTCAAGAGTTTCATTGAATTCCATTCGCTGCTGCCCAAGGGCGTGAAATTGCTGCCCGAGGACGTGTTTGCCCGCGCCAGTTATGTGTTGAGCGCCAAGGTGCTGGACCCGCAGTTCCAGGGCCAGATCAAGGAACGGCTGAATTCGCGCGATGCGGTGCGGCTGGTCTCCAGCTTCGTGCGCCCGTCGCTCGAACTCTGGCTGAACCAGCATGTCGATTACGGCAAGAAGCTGGCCGAACTTGCCATCAAGGCCGCGCAGACGCGCCAGAAGGCCGGCCAGAAGGTGGAAAAACGCAAGGGCTCCGGCGTGGCCGTGCTGCCTGGCAAACTGACCGATTGCGAAAGCAAGGACCTGGCGAACAACGAAGTCTTTCTGGTCGAGGGAGATTCGGCTGGCGGCAGCGCCAAGATGGGCCGCAACAAGGAAAGCCAGGCGGTGCTGCCACTGCGCGGCAAGGTGCTCAACACCTGGGAAGTGGACCGCGACCGGCTGTTTGCCAACACCGAAATCCACGACATTGCAGTCGCCATCGGCGTCGACCCGCATGGACCGAACGACACGCCGGACCTGAGCGGCCTGCGCTACGGCAAGGTCTGCATCCTGTCAGACGCCGACGTGGACGGCTCGCACATCCAGGTGCTGCTGCTGACGCTGTTTTTCCGGCATTTCCCCAAGCTCATTGAAACCGGCCATGTGTATGTGGCGCGCCCGCCGCTGTACCGCGTCGATGCGCCGGCGCGCGGCAAGAAGCCGGCGTCCAAGGTTTATGCGCTGGACGAAGGCGAGTTGACCGCCATCCTGGACAAGCTGCGCAAGGACGGTGTGCGCGAAAACGCCTGGAGCATCAGCCGCTTCAAGGGCCTGGGCGAAATGAGCGCCGAGCAGCTCTGGGACACCACGCTCAACCCCGACACGCGGCGCCTGCTGCCGGTGCAACTGGGTAACCAGGATTTCTTGCAGACCGAAAGCCTCATCACTAAACTCATGGGCAAGGGAGAAGCCGCAGCGCGTCGCGAGTTGATGGAACTGCATGGAGACGCTGTGGATATTGATATTTAATGACCACTGATCCGTTACCTGACGCATTTCCCGCTGCTACAGCACCACCCCGAAAAACGCTGCGCACGCGTGCGAGTCTCCTGGCAACGCTGGTGCTGCTGGCCTTGTATGCCGCTCCGGCGCAGGCTGACATCTGGGGTTATGTGGACGAGGACCGGATTCCGCATTTCGCCTCCAGCCGCCTGGACGAGCGCTACGAGATTTTCCTGCGCGACAGCATCGAGCCGTACCGCGTGATGGCGGCCCCTCGCAAGGCGCAGGAGAGCGCAGTGGAGCCGATTGCCGCACCTGCGGTGGCCAACGTGGTGGTGCTTTCGCCCAAGATGGAGGCTTTTTTCGAACGGTCGCCCAGCTACAAAGCAGTGAGTCCGCTCTTGCGCGAAGCCTCCAGCAAGCATGGCATCGACTATTCACTGCTCAAGGCGCTGATTGCCACCGAGTCCGGCTTCAACACCTTTGCGGTGTCGCCCAAGGGCGCCGTGGGCCTGATGCAGCTGATACCGCCGACCGCCCAGCGCTATGGCGTCACCGCTGGCAAGGATGGCTCGATTGAGAAAAAGCTGACCGATCCAAAAACCAACATCCGGGCGGGCGCGCGTTACCTGGCCTATCTGATCAACATGTTTCCGGGTCGGCTCGAATTGGCGCTGGCTGCCTACAACGCCGGTGAAGGCGCCGTGCAACGGGCAGGCAACCGGATTCCCAATTACCCCGAAACCCAGAACTATGTGAAGACCGTCATGCAGCTCTACAGCGGCTTGACGCCGCCTGCGTTGAAAGCACCGCTTGGGCGGGTGCATGTGGAGCTGACGGGTACAAATGGCGGACGCGCCAGCCTGCCAACGCTGGGCGAGTCAGCTTACCCGCTGTCGCGCGTTGGGCTTCCCCGCGAGTAGCCGCTGGTGTCAGCGCACGAATCAGGTTTCCTGCCGGAAGATCGCAGGCTTAAAAAAAAGCCGTGCAATTTCACACATCAAGCCTTCACAATTAGCGTCAGGTTACTTTTGTTGCATTAAGTGGCTGGCTGGAAATTCCGGCCTTGCCACCCATCTCTATTCCTGTTTTTCCATTTCCACATCATCTGGCCCGGACGTTCTTTTGCCTGGCTTTTAATGCCTTGTTTGCGGCTTCGCGTCTAATCCCGGATGGATCTGAAAAGGACCATGCTTGCGCCTGGTCCTTTTCCAATGCTTGACCACTCACTGACTGATTACAAAAACCATGGATCTTTTCACGCCTGATGCTGAACTGCCGACGCCTGCCGCGCCTGACGAAGACTCGCTGGCGTCCTATGCCCAGCGCGCCTACCTTGAATATGCCCTGAGCGTCGTCAAGGGCCGGGCGCTGCCCGATGTCTGCGACGGCCAGAAGCCGGTCCAGCGGCGAATTCTCTACAGCATGGCGCGCATGGGCCTGGCCTTTGGCGGTCCGAACGGCGCGACCGGCGCCCGGCCTGTCAAGTGCGCGCGTGTGGTCGGCGACGTGCTGGGCCGCTTTCACCCGCACGGCGACCAGGCCGCGTATGACGCGCTGGTGCGCATGGCGCAGGACTTTTCGCAGCGCTACCCGCTGATCGACGGCCAGGGCAATTTCGGCTCGCGCGATGGCGACGGCGCCGCCGCGATGCGCTACACCGAAGCCCGGCTGGCACGCATCACCACGCTGCTGATGGACGAGATCGACGAAGGCACGGTCGATTTCATCCCCAACTACGACGGCTCGACCGAGGAGCCGCGCCAGTTGCCGGCGCGTCTGCCGTTCACATTGCTCAACGGCGCCAGCGGCATTGCCGTCGGACTGGCGACCGAAATCCCCAGCCACAACCTGCGCGAGGTGGCCGATGCCTGCGTCGCCCTGATCAAAAACCCCAAGCTGACCGAAGAAGAGTTGTATGCCTTGATCGCCGGCCCCGACTACCCCGGCGGAGGCCAGATCATCTCCAGCAGCGCCGAGATTGCGGCGGCCTACCGCACCGGACGCGGCTCGCTAAAAGTGCGCGCGCGCTGGAAGATCGAGGAACTGGCACGCGGCCAGTGGCAGCTCGTCGTGCAGGAACTGCCGCCCGGCGTCAGCACCCAGCGCGTGCTTGAAGAAATCGAGGACATCACCAACCCCAAGATCAAGCTTGGCAAGAAGGCGCTCAGCCTGGACCAGGTTCAGCTCAAGCAGGCCGTGCTGGCGGTGCTTGACGTGGTGCGCGACGAATCGAGCAAGGACGCCGCCGTGCGCCTGGTGTTCGAGCCCAAGACCAGCCGCACGCCCCAGGCCGAACTCATCAACACACTGCTGGCGCACACCAGCCTGGAGAGTTCTTCGCCCATCAACATGACCATGATCGGTCTGGACGGCCGGCCGACGCAAAAGTCGTTGCGCCAGATGCTCAACGAGTGGATCGCCTATCGCCAGACGACGATTGAAAAGCGCTCGCAGCACCGGCTCGACAAGGTGCTGGCGCGCATCCACATTCTTGAGGGACGACAGATCGTCCTGCTGAACATTGACGAGGTCATCGCCATCATCCGCCAGTCGGACGAGCCCAAGTCGGCGCTGATCGAGCGTTTCGCTTTGAGCGACCGGCAGGCCGAGGACATCCTGGAAATCCGTCTGCGCCAGCTGGCGCGGCTCGAAGCCATCAAGATCGAGCAGGAACTGAAAACCTTGCGCGACGAGCAGGGCAAACTCCAAGACATCCTGGGGAATCCGACAGCGCTGCGCCGGCTGATGACCAAGGAAATTGAAGCGGATGCGAAACAGTTCGCCGACCCACGCCGCACGCTGATCCAGGCCGAGAAAAAATCGGTGCTGGAAGTCAAGGTAGTGGACGAGCCGGTCACGGTGGTGGTCAGCAGCAAGGGCTGGGTGCGCGCGCGTGGCGGCCACGGCCATGCGCCCGCCAGCTTTGCCTTCAAGGCCGGCGATGCGCTGTATGGCACGTTTGAATGCCGCACGGTTGACATGCTGCTGGCCTTTGGCAGCAATGGCCGGCTGTATTCGGTGCCGGTGGCGCTGCTGCCCGGTGCGCGCGGCGACGGCCAGCCGGTCACGACGCTGATCGAACTGGAGTCAGGCACGCAGTTGCTGCACTACTTTGCCGGTCCCCTTTCGGCCATGCTGCTGCTGTCGAGTTCGGGCGGCTATGGTTTCCTGGCGACGGTGGAAAACATGGTGTCGCGCAACAAGAGCGGCAAGGCTTTCCTCACGCTGAATGAGCGTGAGGGTGGGAGCGAGACGATCTGCCGTCCGTCGCACGTCAAGGGCACGTCGGGCAGCCAGCCGGTGACGCCCGCCACGCACGTGGCCTGCGCCTCGACGGGCCAGCGCATCCTGACCTTCGACATCGCCGAGATCAAACAGATGGAAAAGGGCGGACGCGGCCTGATGCTGATTGACCTGGAGGGCACGGACGCGCTCGCTGGCGCTGCGGCTTACACCCGCAGTGTGCGCATTGAAGGCATCGGGCGCGGTGCCAAGGCACGCGAGGAAACGCTGGAAATCCGCAGCCTGAACAACGCGCGCAGCGTGCGCGCGCGCAAAGGCAAGTCGGCCGACCTGGGCTTCAAGCCGACGGGAATTGTCCGGGTTGAGTGATGAAATAGCCTGTTTGCGCAATAGGGGCGGGCGCAAGCAGCTATTTATTTAATAGCGAATGTCGCGCTGGGCGTTGCAACGCCGCCAGCGCTTGCCGGAAAACGCGTGTCCGTTGGCGCCAGATCAATGCCCGCCATGCACCAATGCAAAAATCCCCGGAAGCGGCAGCCAGCGGTTGCCTGCCAGTTGCCAGTATTTCTGACCGCAGGTGGTGGCGAAAAACGCCCGCCGCCGTTCCAGCCGGCCGGCGCCGACAACGTTCTTCAGCACCACGTAGCGAATATCGCCGGTCGGCCCGAGGATCACCGTCGAGCCGCCGTAATAAGTAAAGGCCGGCCCTTCTGCCGAGGCGCGCACATGGCGTTCCTGGGTGATTTCGGCGATCAGGTCAAAGACGATCTGCCCGTTCGGCCCGGCGCGCCGTGCCGAACGGATCGATTCGACGCAGGGCAGGCCGACCGTGTCGCCATCCAGGCGCGCATCGTCATTGGCCACCAGTCCGAACTCTTCCAGCCGGCCGGGGCGCGTGACGTAGTGGCCGAGCATGCAGGCCTGGCGGTGCAATTCGTCCAGCCCGGCGGCATTGGCCGGGTCGCCGCTGAAGCGCAGCGCCGCGAAATCGAGCCCGGCTACCGGCGGCAGTTCCATCCGGGGCCGGCGCCAGAGCAGCGCGTCCTGCGACAGGTGGTTCGCCGTGCGCGGGTAGATGTCGCGCCGCCAGAAGGCGTCGATCAGTGCGCCCCGGTAGTCCCACGGGTCGTCGGGCACCAGGTCGTAGTCGGCGGTGATCATGGCGCGCAGGTAGTCGCCGAAGGTCATGCCGACCGGCGGGCAGTAGTCGATGGCGCGGATGCAGATGCCCAGGAACTGGCTGGCGAGCTTGCTGGCGCGCTCGGCCAGGATGGTCTGCAGGTCGTGCGGGAGTTCCCCCGGCGGCAGCACGCCGCTGCCGCCGGTGGCCAGGCGCACGAAGCGCTCGGTGCGGCGCTGGTAGACCTGCACGAACGCGTCGAACACGGCACTGACCAGCACCGTGCCGAGCTGGTGTGCCTCCAGCCCGGGCTGGTAGCGGGTCGGGTTGCCGGTGTCTTTCTCGACCGCGCTGCGCAGCGGGCCGTTCTGTCCGGTGGTGTGGCCGAACTCGCCAGCCAGCTCGGTCAGCAGATCGGCATGCTGCAAAGCGCCCTTGCTGCGCCGGATCGCGGCCAGCACGACTTCGGCATAACTGAAATGCTGGAAGATGGCGACCAGGTCGGCGAAGGCTTCATGGAATGCGACCACGTCGGCGTTGGTCGGCACGATGAAGTGCGCGCGCAGCCCGTCGAGCAGCGCATGCGTCACCTCGTGCACCACGATGTCGTGCGACAGGCAGGTGAAGACATAGCCGCCCGGCATGGTGCGCTTGGTCGGCCTGTCACTGGCCGGGAAATAGCCAAAACGCAGCTCGCCGGTGGTGATGCCGTTTTCATAGTAGGCGTTTTTCGCCTGGCCGTGGTGCGGCCTGAGCACCAGCCGGGCCGGCGTTTTGCCGTCGCCAAAGCCCCAGCCCAGGTTGCGGCCCAGCGCCGTCTTGAAGGTCGAATAGACATTGCTGCAGACGGCATAAACCATCTGGTGGTGAAAGCCCGGGTCCGAGGGCGAGGGGTCGTAGCCGTCGGTCATGAGCACCTTGCGGTCTTCCAAGTCCGCTTCCCGGTAGTGAATGCCCAGCTGTCCGTCGTTGGGATCGACCTCGAACAGCTTGCCCACCGGACCGGGCGCCAGCGGTTCATACGGGACGTTGAGCGTCGCGATCGAGCCTTCAAGCCGCGACACCGACGGATCGACCGTGTAGATGCGCAGCGGACGGTAGAGCGGGTCGCCGTGCTGGCGTTCATAGGGCGTGACCAGCGGCTGGCGCACGCCGGTTCCGATGGCATAGTCCTGGCCTTCGCCGGGATGGCGGCTGGCGGCCTGCGGTACGGCCAGGCCACCGCCTTCGTCGCGGCTGGCGGCATCGGCGGCGACGGCCTCGGTGGTCGTTGCCGTTGCCGCTGCCGCTGCAGGCTCGGACGCCATCAGCGCCGGCCCGGCGGGAGCGCTTTCACGGCCTGGGCCAGCTCGTTCACGGCTTGCAGCAAGGCGCTGTCGCCGAGGGCTGCCGCCATGGACGATGGTCCGCTGGCGGGCGCACGGCTGCCTGCGGCCAGCGGCTGAAGGAAGGCGCCCTGGCGTGCGCCTTCGGCGCAGTCCAGCATCGGTGCCTGGCGCGCCGCGCTGCCAAACTCGGCCAGCACGCGGCGCAGGAATTCCCCGTTGCTCAGGCCCTCGATGCCGGCGGCCAGCACCTTGGTGGCGCGCTGGGTGAAATCGCCGTTGCCGCCGCTTTCCAGCGCGACCTGGTGGTCCAGGCAGGCTGAGAACTTCACGTCGCGCATCGCTTGCGGGCCGCCGCTGCTCAGCGCCCGGGTGGCGCTGCGCGACTGCCGGCGAAAGCGCTGGTGCGCCTCGGCGATGTCGGGCGTCATCCTGACGAAGCGCGCCTTGGTGTCGGGCGGCATGGCGGTTTCGCCGGGCGACAAGCCGACGGCGAAACGGCTGTTGGTGCCGGAATGGCAGCAGTCCATGAAGCAGGTCATGTTCACGCCGTCGGGAATGCGGCCGAACAGCCCGGCAATGTCGTCGTCGATGTACAGCGCCCCGCTGGCAAAGTCCACCGGGCACAGCGCCTCGTCGATGGCGTCGTCCTCGTCGCCGTTCAGGTCGGGCACCTGCGTGCCGTGGCCAGCGTACTGGAAGACGATCACGTCGCCCGGGCGGCATTCGCCGACCAGCCGGTTCAGTTCGCGGTCCAGCGCGGCGCGGCTCGCGTCAAGGTTGACCAGCAGCCGGGTCTCGAAACCGAGACCGGCCAGGGTGCGCGACCAGTTGCGGGCATCGTTGACGCAGCCGGCGAGCCGGTGCTCGGGTGCCGGGTAGTCGTCAATGCCGACGCACAGCGCCACGCGCCGGCTGCCAATACTGGTGCTGGTGCTGCCAGCCGGGGTGGCCGGCACCGGCGTAGCCGTGGGCAGCATGGCGTAGGCAGCGCCGGACGCCCCGGGCAGTGCGCTGAAACCGAACTCGGCCGGCCAATCCACCTCTTCTATCCAGGGCCGCGATGGGCTGCGGGTGACCGGGAACGCGGCGATGTCGGCCGCGTCGGGCTGGTCCAGGATGCGCCGCACGACGCTGTTCATCGTCGGCGCGTCGTCGTCGAAGCCGCCGTGCGACAGCGACTGGCTGGCTGAGAGGCCGGTGTCGCCCGGCGTGGGCGACCAGACCACGGCCGAAGGCGTTGGCGATGCGCCTGCCAGGCCAAACAGGCGTTTCAGGTCGGCATCGCCGCGCAGGCTTTCCTCCAGCCCGAGGATTGGCGTGGCGCGCCGGTCTTCCAGCGCGTTGAAGATCAGGTAGAGCAACGACTTGCGGTAGATCTGCGCGCAGTTGTCCTTGCGCTCGAAGTCCCTCTGCATGGTGTAGAGCGTCAGCGACTCGGCCGCGCGGCCCGGACCGACGTGCTGCAACAGGTGCTGGCGGAAGGTGTCCACGCGCACTGCCGGCGCCAGGAAGTGCGCGGTCTTGAAGCCCGGCACGCCCAGGCCGTGCGCCAACGGCAGGAAGTGGCTGTGAAAGATCGAGCCTGCGCTGTGGCCGACGGCATGCAGTTCGATCCGGTCAGCATGGTCGTCACACAGCGCCTTGAGCTTGGTGGCGACGTAATGCGCGCCGCCGCCGGTGTCATCGCTGGCCACCGGCGCGTCCATCGCATGCTCGGCGCTGGACTTCATGCCGCCCCAGATGCGTGGCCCCTGCAGTGCGCGCGCGCCGATCTCGACCAGCGGGTCGGTGGTGAAGTCGGCCAAGTCCCGCGCAAGGGCGCGGCTGCCCTGCCGCGCGCGGCCGAGCAACTGGCCGATGGTCTCGAAAAAGCCGGTTTCCCAGATGAAGTAGACGGGATAGATGCCGTTGCGCCGCCACCAGTCGATGTGCTTGTGGGCAATCTGCAGGCCGCTGGATTCGGACACCAGCCCGCCATGCGCGTAGAACAGCAGGCGCAGCTTTTGGCCGGCCGGCAGTTCGCTGATCGCCTGCGGCAGGTGCTGCTCGAAGATCGCGTCGATGTCCCCGGGCGTCGAGGCCGCCTCGCCTTCGCCCGACAGGCGGCCGGCGCGCAGGTTCACCAGGTGAGGCCGCATGGCGTTGAGCGCCGCCGTGCCCAGGCCCGCGTCACGGCTTTGCCGGACAGGGCCCGATGCGTCCCCGGCATCGCCACGGGCCCCCGCGCGGCCTGCGGCGGCGGCCTGGCCGGTTTCCTCCTCGTCATGCGACAGCTCGGCATCGCCGGGCTCGCCGGCATTGTCAAGGGTGCGCGACAGCGAGCGGATGGCCTCGGCGACGAAGCGGTCGGTTTCATCGGGGAAGGGCTGGGGCTGGTCGGCGCCGCGCGTGGCACTGGCCTGCATGTCCTGACGGATGGCCTCGACCTCGGCCAGGATGTCGGCAAAGACCAGCGAACCGCCGGGGCATGACTTGGGCGACATCGAGTTGTGAAAGCGCAGCGTGCTGGCCGGCAGGTGAAAGCGCGACTGGACCCCCGCCACGACCCGCAGCGCGGTGTCCTTTTGCGCGCCAGCGAACGGGTCGCGCCCCGGGTCGAAGTCGCCGATCATCTCGAACATGAACGGGCCGAAGGCCTTGTTGCCGTTGTGCCCGGCGGCGCTGGCCGGCGGCAGGTTCCAGTTGCGCCCCAGCCAGACCATGCCGTCGGGGTCGATGGTGATGTGCTGGGCAATGTCGCTCCAGCCGTTGACCTGCGTGTGGTGGCGCCACATCGAGACAATCGTGTCGTGACCGCGAAAGTCGGCATGCCGGGGCCGCCAGGTGTGGTGCATGTGCACCGCGTCGATTTTCCGGGTGAAGGGAAATTTCTGGAGAAGCTGCTCGAACTGGTCCGGCGACAAGCGCTGGAAAGTGGGTGTCGGCATGGCGCGCCCCTTTAACGAGTGGGCAACCACTCTACACCCGCAGGGGTGCGCTTTCAAGCTGGACAGGCGCCGCCGGCGCGGCGAATGGGCGGCGGGTCAGTCCACCTCGGCAATCAGCTCGATCTCGACGCAGGCGCCGAGCGGAATCTGCGCCACGCCAAAGGCGCTGCGCGCATGCTGGCCGGCGTCGCCGAACACCTCGGCCAGCAGTTCGCTGCAGCCGTTGGTGACCAGGTGCTGTTCGGTGAAGTCGCCGGTCGAGTTGACCAGGCTCATGACCTTGACGATGCGCCTGACCTTGCCTAGGTCGCCCCCCACGGCGGCCTGCAGCGTACCCATCAGGTCGATGGCGATCAGGCGGGCGGCCGCCTTGCCTTCGGCGGTCGTCACGTTCTTACCCAATTGGCCGACGATGACCTGGCCGTCCCGCTTGGGCAGATGGCCGCTCAGGAACACCAGGTTGCCGGTGCGCACGAAAGGCACATAGGCGGCGGCCGGCGCGGCGACATCAGGCAGCGTGATGCCCAGGGACTTGAGCTTGGCATAGACGGGATGGGTGCTGTTGGTCATGGTGATGGGTTTGTAGGTGGATGAAGGGGAAAAACAAGGCGGGTGCTTCGCCTGCGCGGAAAATTCGGGGTTCTCAATCCTGCGAATGAAATAACAGGTCAAAAAGGGTGTTTGCGCCCTTTCCATAAGCATATGTTGCTATGAATAGAAAAGCACTGGCGGCCCCGTTGTCTTGGCATGTTAACGCACTGGAGTTGCGCCCTTGAAGCGATGTAATCTCTGCCATGGGCCGGATTTTTCAAGCTGGCGCTTGCCTGCCGTCCGTCCAGAAAGACACCCTTGCGTTCTTCTATTGCCACCGGCCGTGCAGGCTTCGGGCCTGCGCTGGCGGGTCTGGTTGCGGGCGTGGCCTGGCAGTTGCAGCAATCCGCGCTGTGGCCTGCCGACCGTTATGCCGCATTGGTGGCACTGGCGCTGGTGTTGGCCGCTGGCGGGTACGCCTTCAAGGCAAGACGGCTTGAACGACCAGTTCATCGCATGGCCGGGGTGCTGGTGTTTTGCATGGCTGTTCTATTGGGCTTTGGCCTGACCGGCTGGCGAGCCTGCGCGTTCCAGGCAACGGCGCTGAATCCGTCGCTGGAAGGCCGCGACATTGACGTGACCGGCACCGTGCTGGCCATGCCGCAGATTGGCGAGGATGCGGTTCGGTTTCGTCTGGAGGTTGATGCGGCCCGTCTTGGCGGCCAGACGGTGACGTTGCCGCCGCAGATCATGCTCGGCTGGTATTCGGGTTTTGCCGGACGCGAGACGAAAACATCGTCGGCAGAAATCAGCGATCCTTCAGAACAGATGCTGGAGCTGCAACGCCAGCCGCAGCCCTTGCGCGCCGGCGAGCGCTGGCAGATGACGGTGCGACTCAAGGCGCCCCATGGCAATAGCAACCCGCACGGTTTCGACTACGAACTCTGGCTCTGGGAGCAAGGCATCCAGGCGACCGGCTACGTACGCGCCGGGCCGCACGATGCGCCACCGCTCAGGCTGTCCAGCGACTGGCGCCATCCGGTGGAACGCGCCCGCCAGTCGGTTCGCGAGGCGATTTACCGGCAAGTGGACAACCGGCAACTGGCCGGCGTGCTGGCCGCGCTGGTGGTCGGCGACCAGAACGCCATCGAGCGCGCCGACTGGGACGTGTTTCGCGCCACCGGCGTGGCCCATCTCATGAGTATCTCGGGGCTGCATATCACGATGTTCGCCTGGGTGGCGTCACTCCTGATCGGCAAGCTGTGGCGCAGTTCGGTGCGGCTGACGCCGCGTCTGTGCCTGGGGCTTCCGGCCAGCAGCGCCGGCGCGCTGGGCGGGCTGCTGCTGGCAGCGCTGTATGCCCTGTTTTCGGGGTGGGGCGTGCCGGCACAGCGGACCATCTGGATGCTGGCCACGGTGGTGGTGCTGCTGCGCCAGGGCAGCCGGCAGTGGCCCTGGACGCACACCTGGCTGCTGGCCATGGCGGTGGTCGTCATGCTTGACCCGTGGGCCTTGCTGCAGGCGGGATTCTGGCTGTCGTTTGTGGCTGTTGGGGTTCTGTTTGCTACAGATTCAGGGAGTAAAGGGGCAGGCCATGAAAGCGGAGAACCCGCTTTTCATTCAAGATTCCTGCCCTGGTGGCTGCACCGGACACTCTCAAGCCTGTGGCGCGGCGCGCGTGAACAGTGGGTGGTCACGCTGGCGCTCACGCCCTTGTCGCTGCTGCTGTTCAACCAGGTGTCGCTGGTTGGCCTGCTGGCCAATGCCGTCGCCATTCCATGGGTGACGCTGGTCGTCACACCGCTGGCGTTGGCGGGTGTCATTTATGCACCAATATGGGAGGTGGCTGCCTGGGCGGTCGGGCTGCTGGCCTTGTTTCTTCAGGGACTGGCTGGCTGGCCGATGGCCTCGGTCAGCGTTGCCGCAGCGCCCTTGTGGTGCGCGCTGGCTGGCGTGCTGGGCGGCGCGTTGATCGCCCTGCGCCTGCCCTGGCACTGGCGCCTGCTCGGCGTTCCGCTGCTGCTGCCGGTGCTCCTGTGGCAGCCGGCCCGCGTCGCGCCGGGCCAGTTCGAATTGCTCGGGGCCGACATCGGCCAGGGCAATGCCGTGCTGGTGCGCACCGCCAGCCACAGCCTGCTGTACGACACCGGTCCGCGGTTTTCACGCGAAAGCGATGCCGGCCACCGGGTGCTGGTGCCGCTGCTGCGGGCGCTGGGCGAACGCATCGACATGCTGGTGCTCAGCCACCGTGACAGCGACCACACCGGCGGTGCCCCGGCCGTTCTGGCAATGCAGCCGCAGGCCAGTCTGCTGTCTTCCATCGAGGACGGCCATGAACTGCAGGCCCTGCGCCCGTCAACGCGCTGCATCGCCGGCCAGCGCTGGACGTGGAGCGGCGTCGATTTCGAGGTGCTGGCGCCAGCGGCTGGCGACTACGAGGTGAAAAACAAGTCCAACGCCATGAGCTGCGTGCTGCGCATTTCCAACGGCGTGCAGACGGCCCTGCTGGCCGGCGACATCGAAGCGCCGCAAGAAGCCCGGCTGGTGGCCGGCGATCCGGCGCGGCTGAAGGCCGATTTCCTGCTGGTGCCGCACCATGGCAGCAAGACCTCGTCCAGCCCGGCCTTCCTGGATGCCGTGCAGCCCCGGCTGGCGCTGGCCCAGGCGGGCTACCGCAACCGCTTCGGCCATCCGGTGGCCATGGTGGCGGCGCGCTACGACGAACGCGGCATCCGGCTGGTGCGCTCGGCGGCGTGCGGTGCAGCGACCTGGCAGAGCTGGGAGCCAGCGCTGCTGACCTGCCAGCGGCAGGCGCAAAAACGCTATTGGCAGCCCCAGGAGGGGATTTAAATATCTTCCGGCCTACATTGGCGTGGCGCATTACTTGCTAAGCTATAAAAAAATATTTCATCATTGCAAACCCAGACGGAAATTCAAGTTTATGAGCCCACCGATGTTTGACGAGATGAATGCCAGCCCGACCAGCGTGCGCAAACATTACCAGGGTTACCAGCGCTGGCTGGCGCAGCAACCGGCCGACGTCATGCAGGCACGCCGCGCCGAAGCAGAAATGATTTTTCGCCGGGTCGGCATCACATTTGCCGTGTATGGCGACAAGGACGAGGACGGCTCGGGCACCGAGAGGTTGATCCCCTTCGACCTGATTCCCCGCATCATTCCGGCGCACGAATGGGCGTCGATGGAAAAGGGCCTGGTCCAGCGTGTCACCGCACTCAACCGCTTCATCCACGATGTCTACCATGACCAGGAAATCATCAAGGCCGGTCACATTCCATCCGAGCAGATTTTTCAGAATGCGCAGTTCCGCCCTGAAATGATCGGTGTCAACGTGCCAGGCAATATCTACTCGCACATCAGCGGCGTCGACATCGTCCGCGCCCCCAATGCCCAGGATGAGGGCGAATACTACGTGCTGGAGGACAACCTGCGGGTGCCCAGCGGCGTCAGCTACATGCTCGAAGACCGCAAGATGATGATGCGGCTGTTCCCCGAGTTGTTCAGCAAGAACCGTGTTGCGCCGGTCGAGCATTACCCCGATTTGCTGCTGGAAACCCTGCGCGCCATGGCGCCGCCGGCCACCGCCGAACCGACGGTGGTGGTGCTGACGCCCGGCATGCACAACTCGGCCTATTTCGAGCATGCCTTCCTTGCCCAGCAGATGGGGGTTGAGCTGGTCGAGGGCCTGGACCTGTTCGTCAAGGACAATTTCGTTTACATGCGCACCACGCGCGGTCCGCTCCGTGTCGATGTCATCTACCGCCGCGTGGATGACGACTTCCTCGACCCGCTGGCCTTTCGCCCCAATTCGACGCTCGGCTGCGCCGGCCTGCTCAATGTGTACCGCAGCGGCAACGTCGCCATTTGCAACGCAATCGGCACCGGCGTCGCCGACGACAAGTCGATCTACCCGTACGTGCCCAAGATGATCGAGTTCTACCTGGGCGAAAAGCCCATCCTGAAAAACGTGCCGACCTTCATGTGCCGCAAGCCGGAAGACCTGAAATACACCCTGGCCAACCTAAAAGACCTGGTGGTCAAGGAAGTCCATGGCGCTGGCGGCTACGGCATGCTGGTGGGGCCGGCGGCGACCAAGGCTGAAATCGAGGATTTCCGGCGCGCCATCATCGCCAATCCGTCGGGCTACATTGCCCAGCCGACGCTGAGTCTGTCCACCTGCCCGACTTATGTCGAAAGCGGCGTGGCGCCGCGCCACATCGACCTGCGTCCTTACGTGCTGAGCGGCAAGGACGTGCAGATGGTGCCCGGCGGCCTGACGCGTGTCGCGCTCAAAGACGGCTCGCTGGTGGTCAATTCGTCGCAGGGCGGCGGCACCAAGGACACGTGGATTCTGGAGGCCGAAGCCAGCGCTTTCTTGCCGCCAGAGACGCCCTCCCAATCGCAGTCTCAATCGCAATCCGTCACCGTCACTGTCGCCGAAGGAAGCTGAACATGCTGTCACGAACTGCCGACCACCTGTTCTGGATGTCCCGCTACACCGAACGCGCTGAAAACACCGCCCGTCTGCTCGACGTGAATTACCAGACCTCGCTGCTGCCGCAGTCCACCGCCGATGTGCAGACCGGCTGGCGCGGCCTGCTCAGCATCAGCGAACTCAAGCCCGCCTATGCGGCGCGTTATGGCGAGAGCATCAATGCCCAGGATGTCATGGACTTCATGGTGCGTGACGAAAAAAACCCCTCCAGCATCGTTTCATGCCTGAAGAACACGCGCGAGAACGCCCGTGCCGTGCGTGGCACGCTGACGACCGAAGTCTGGGAAACGCAGAACCAGACCTACCTCGAAGTCATCCGCATGCTGCGCGCCGGCGACTTCGAGCGCGACCCGGGCAAGTTCTTTGAATGGGTGAAGTTTCGCTCGCACCTGTCGCGCGGCGTGACCACCGGCACCATGCTGCAAGACGAGGCATACCATTTCTTGCGCGTCGGTACCTTTTTGGAGCGCGCCGACAACACGGCCCGGCTGATCGATGTGAAATTCCACGCCATCCAGAGCGACTTTCCCACCGTGGCCGGCGAGGAGGAGCAAGAGCATGATTTCTACCACTGGAGCGCCATCCTGCGCAGCGTTTCGGCTTTCGAGGTGTACCGCAAGGTGTACCGCGACGTGATCAAGCCCGAACGGGTGGCGGAACTGCTGATCCTGCGCCCGGACATGCCGCGCTCGCTGCTGGCCTGCCTGAACGAGTTGATCACCAACCTGTCGATGGTCACCAGCGACCCGCTCAGCGAAACCCAGCGCCGCGCCGGCAAGCTGCGCTCGGACCTGCAGTACGCCCGCATCGACGAAATTCTGTCCGCTGGCCTGCATGCCTTTTTGATGCAGTTCCTGGACCGCGTGAACGAACTTGGCGCGCACATCAGCCGCGAATTCCTGGTTCCGGTGACACGTTGAGCACGCTGACCACGGCGCCTGCCGCAACCCCAGAAAAGGCCTTGGCATGAAGCTGCACATCAAGCACACCACCGACTACCGCTACACCGAGCCGCTGCGTTATGCCCTGCAGACGCTGTGGCTCACGCCGCTGACCGGCCCGGCGCAAACCGTTGACTTCTGGAGCCTGGGCGCGCCCGAGGAACTGTTTCCCCAGACCGACGCGTTTGGCAACAGCATCCATTCCTATACGTTTGTCGGCGAGGTGGCGGACAACGTGCGCTGGAGCCTGGTGAACGCCGCCGGCGTGGTCGAGACCCTGGGTGTTGCCGAATTCACCGACGCGCAGACCATGCCGCTGCCACAGCTTTACCTGCGCGAGTCGCCTCTGGCCCGTCCGCATCCCAGCCTGGCCGAGTTCGGCCGCCGCTTCATCACGTCCCCGGCGCCTGAAGGAAAAACCGATTTACAAGCGATTTTGGCCTTGGCCGCAGGCGTGGCGGGCGCTGTCAGCTATCAAAAAAATAGCACCAACGTTAACACCACCGCACTGGAGGCTTTCGAGGCTGGCGCTGGCGTGTGCCAGGACCAGGCGCATGTGATGGTGGCCATCTGTCGCAGCCTGGGCATTCCGGCGCGCTATGTCAGCGGCTATTTCTACGCCGCCAACGAGCCCGATCTGGCCAGCCATGCCTGGGCCGATGTCTGCCTGGACGTGGCGGGGCGGCGCTGGGTCAGCATTGACGTAACCCACAGTTGCGTGATTGACAAGCGCCATGTGCGACTGGCGATGGGCACCGACTACAGCGCCTGCCCGCCGATCAAGGGCGTGCGGCACGGCGGCGGCGAGGAATCCATGACCGTCAGCATCACCATCGAGCCGGCCTGAGCCTGGCCCTTGCACAAACTCCGCTTACACGCATGTTCCTGGGGATGAGAAAAAGATGGTTATGCCAGCGGCTGATGCAGGCCGTCAACAGCTGATAACGCCGCAGGCTGAGCCCGTCAAACGGTCAGGCCGCCAGATCGACCCGCACCCGTCCGCGCACCTGGCCCGCCAGCAGGCGCGGCGCCAGGGCAGCCACCGCCTCCAGGGCAATGGTTTCGGTATTGGCTTCAAGCACATCGGCAGGCAATTCGCGCGCCAGCCGTTCCCAGGCCATCAGGCGCTTAACCATGGGCGCCTGGACGCTGTCAACGCCGGCCAGCGTGATGCTTCGCAAAATGAAGGGCGCCACACTGGCCGGAAAATCCATGCCCTGCGCCAGACCACACGCCGCCACGGTGCCGCCATATTTCAGGCTGGCGCAGACGTTCGCCAGCGTGTGGCTGCCGACGCTGTCCACGGCGGCGGCCCAGCGTTCCTTTTGCAGCGGCTTGCCGGGTGCGCTGAACGTGGCGCGGTCGATTATTTCGCTGGCGCCGAGCTGTTTCAAATGCCCGGCCTCGCCCATCCGGCCGGTCGAAGCATGCACTTCAAAGCCCAGGCCGGCAAGCAGCGCGATGGCAATGCTGCCCACGCCGCCGTTCGCGCCGGTCACCAGCACCGGGCCGGCTGCCGGCGTGACGCCCCGTTCCTGCAAGGCCATGACGCACAGCATGGCCGTGTAGCCGGCCGTACCGATGGCCATGGCCTGGCGCGCCTCCATGCCGGGCGGCATCGGCACCAGCCAGTCGGCCTTGACGCACGCCTTTTGCGCCAGCCCGCCCCAATGGCTTTCGCCGACGCCCCAGCCGTTGAGGATGACCGCGTCACCCGGCTTGAATCGCGCATCCCGGCTTTCGGCCACAGTGCCGGCAAAGTCAATTCCCGGCACCATCGGGAACTTGCGCACCACCGGCGACTGGCCGGTGACGGCCAATGCGTCCTTGTAGTTGACGGTCGAATACGCCACGTTGACCAGCACCTCGCCTTCGGGCAATTGCGCCTCGTCCAGTGAAGTGATGTCGGCGAGGGTGGCGCCTTCAGGGGTTTTGGTCAGCAACAGGGCTTTGAACATGCGATTTCCTTTGTCTGGGTGATTGAATTCTTGGCTTGAACGCACAAACATCGTAGCGCGTCAAATAGAGCGGCTCCGTGCTGACGAGCAAAAGCGCTGAGGGAACCCGTGCGAAAAAGTGTGGTCTAGGCGCGATTTGGAGGCAAGCATCATGTCTTGGCGAAAAGGGCAAGCGTATGGGCAGGATCTGCGGGATCGGGTTCTTGCCGCACCGGGATGGCTTCGGGAGGTTGCTGAACGCTTTGGCGTCAGCGCTTCCTATGTCTCACGAGCGCGTTCGCGCCTGAGCCGGCCAGGCCAGGCCAGGCCAGGCCAGGCCAGTGCGGGCGCACAGCGCAATCATGTCCCGCTGCGCTTGGGCGCGCTGAAGGCGTCGCTGCTGGCGCAGGTGGCCTTGGTGCCCGAGCAGACGCTGGTGCAGTTGTGCCAGTGAGTCAAGGCCTAGCACGGCATTGCAGTCGGGCCGACGACCATGGGCAAGACTTTGGTCCGGTCGGGGCTGACGCTAAAAAAAACACGCTGCACGCTAGAAGAGCAAGAACGTGCCGACGCAGCCCAGGCCCGCGCGGACTGGCGCGCACAACAATCTGCGCTGGCGACGGCCGGGCGGCTGGTTTTTCACGATGAGACATGGGCGACAACGAACATGGCCCCGACGCGGGGCCGTTCGCCCCGGGGAGAACGCTGCCTGGGGCATGCGCCATTTGGCCACTGGGACACCACGACGTTTGTCTGCGCGCTGAGCCAGGACGGGCTGCTGGCGCCGCTGGTGCTGGACGGGCCGATCAACGGGGCGGCATTTGTGGCCTGGGTGGAACAGTTTTTGGCACCCGAACTGCGCGCCGGCGACAGCGTGGTGATGGATAACCTGCGCTCGCACAGGTGGCAGGTGTCAAAGCGGCCATTGAGGGCGCGGGCGCTGCGCTGCGTTACCCGCCGCCGTACTGAGGTTGCCCCATCACGCGATAACCTTAACCTGTACTGAGCGAAAGCTGGATTTTTTGTTTTAAAGTCAAGGCTTTGGGAGCATTGCATGAACAAGAACAAGCCCGTCATCGAGTTCGACGTCGTTGTGATCGGCGCCGGCCAAGCAGGTCCTAACCTTGCCATGACGCTGGCTGGACGCGGCGAGAAGGTTGCCTTGATAGAAGGGGGACTGGTCGGTGGTTCTTGCGTCAATCACGGCTGCACGCCGACCAAGACCCTACGCAAAAGCGCCCGGGTCGCGTATCTGGCAGGTCGTGCTGGCGACTTTGGTATCCAGGCCGGAAAAATCGAAATCGGCTTCGCGGCCGCTATGGAGCGGATGCAGCAGCGGGTCGACGAATCGCGAGCCGGGCTGGAAAAATCGATCACCGGGCAAGACGGCCTGACCTTGTTGCGGGGCTGGGGCGCCTTTGTGGGCCAAGCCGGTGACCGGTTCGAGCTGACTGCCGGGGACCAAGCGCTGCGGGCCGCGCGGGTTTTCCTCAACACCGGCACCCGCGCGCTCATTCCGCCGCTTCCGGGCATCGATGACGTGCCGCATCTGGACAACGTCAGCTTGCTCCAGCTTCGCGAGCTTCCGCGCCATCTTGTCATCATCGGCGGCAGTTACATCGGTCTCGAAATGGGGCAAATTTTTCGCCGGCTCGGCAGCGAAGTCACCGTGATTGAGGCCGGTCCGCGCATCACCCGCCATGAAAACGAGGCTGTTTCAAAGGCGATCACCGAAATGCTGCTGGAAGAAGGCATCAATTTTCACACCGGCAACGAGGTTGAGCAGGTGGAAAACACTTCCGATGCCGGAATCGCCGTGACAGTGGGCGGACAGCGGATCGCAGGCTCGCACCTTCTGGTTGCCACCGGGCGCAGCCCGAACACCGAGCGCCTTAACTTGGCGGCGGTCGGGGTCAAGACCGACGAACGCGGCTTTGTACCCACCGATGGCAAGCTTCAAACCAATGTGCCAGGCATCTGGGCGGTGGGGGACATCAACAAGCGCGGTGCTTTCACACACACCAGCTACCAGGATGGACAAATCGTGCTGGCCAATCTTATGGGCGGCGCACGCTCCGTTGACAGCCGGGTATCGACCTACGCGATGTACACCGATCCGCCGCTGGGCCGGGTCGGCCTGTCGGAGGACGAAGCTAGAAAGTCGGGCCGCGCTACGCTGGCAGCGAATTATCAGATGAAGGACGTCAGCCGGGCCAAGGAGGAGGGGGAGACCGCGGGTTTGATGCAGATATTGGTGGACGAGCAAAGCGAAAAGATCGTCGGTGCGTCGCTGCTGGGGTTCGGCTGCGACGAGGTAATTCAGGTGATCAGCAGTTTCATGGCCACCGGCGCCCGTTACCAGCTACTGCGCGATGCCTTGCCAATCCATCCCACGGTCGCCGAATTTCTGCCCTTCCTGCTGGACAAGCTCGAGCCGCTGAAATAGTGTCCCGAGACTGATGCTCTGAACATGAGCAGCACCGCCTGTATGGATTTTGTTGTCATAAATGCCCAAAAGCAGGACTTTCTCTTGCACGGCTGATGCGGTTGGATTGTGGTTTCGCATCAACCCAAAGCAAAGCAGGTAGATGGCGCAGATGCGCTATCTCGAACGCGTTTACCCATCCACGCAGAGCTGAGTCAGGTCTGGGAAACTCTGCTGAGGATGAGCATAAGCCACACTGCGAGCAACAAATTGCGACTGTTCGTTATGTAGTGACCAGCACTGGGAAAAATGGCAAACTGGGCAGCCGTTGTTGGGGCCTTGAGTTGTCGTGGCTGTGAGAAATTCACGTATTTTCCCAAAGGCGATGCTAAATTTGATCAGGCTGCAAGCCCCTCGTCACATCACAATTTGCACGCTTCCAATGGTCGCACCGTTCTCAACTGCTTCGTGCGCCAAAGCGATTTCATCCAGACTGAAGGTGGCCCCGATTTTGTGTGCCAGCGAGTTCGACTCCAACATTGCCATCAATTTTGCTGTGATGATTTCACGGTCTGCGTCCTTCAGGTCGTAGACGAGAAATGCATTGATTTCAAAGGAGCCGAACAGCATGGCGCGAAAGTCGACTGGAATTGCGCCAACGCTATTCGAGCCGTAGGTGACCAGCGTGCCATGAGCCTTCAGTACGCCCTGGCCTAAAAGCCCAGCCGTTGAAGCAAAGTCCATATCAATAATTCCATCAACGCCATAGTCGGCTGTAATTTGCTTGATCCTCTGCGCGATGGCTTCGGTTTTGTAATCCAGAACGTGGGCCGCACCGCCCTCGCTGGCATGCGACTTTCGGTGGGCTGAACCGGCTGTTCCAATCACGGTTGCGCCATGCAATACAGCCAATTGCGTGATGTAGTTCCCGACCACGTTGCCTGCGCCGGTAACCAGCACGGTTTTACCCTTCAGCGAACCCGCCAGATGCACTGCCTGCAAGGCTGTCAATACCGGGATGCCAAGGCATGCTGCCACTTCAAAGTCAACCTCCGGTGGGAGCGCAACAGCCTGTGACTGGGGAAGGGCGATGAATTCAGCCGCAGTACCCATGGGCCGCTGCCATTGACCATTCCATAGCCATACGCGCTGGCCAACCCGTTCCTGGGCAACTCCCTCCCCCACTGAATGGATAACACCCCCGCCGTCGCTGTGCGGGACAATGAGTTCAGCATTCACAGGGCGACCCTGGCGGGACTTCACATCGGACGGATTGATGCCGGATCGGTATATCTTCACCAACACTTCACCGGGACCAGGTTTTGGCGTGGGCAATTCACCTACCACCAGCACGTCGCGTGCCGTCCCATTCTTCGTGTACCAGGCTGCCTTCATTTGATATCCTTTGTCGGTGTGATCAGAGTTCGGTCAAGGGCATGACCCGCATTCAGGACTTGAAGTCCAGTTCCCGTAATTCAATCGGTCGTCCATGCGGTGTCCGGTCTGCCGCATGGTCCCAAGCCTGCTGGTAACGCTTAAGTTCGGCATCAGTGCTGAGTTGCTTCGTCGTCACCAGGCTTTCCAATGCCGCCAGCCAATGGTGGTAATAGGTGTCACCCAGATCTGGATCGCCTTGGGCCTGCGCGAGCGCAATATGCTGCGACAGGGCCTGCGCCCACTCGCTCCAGGTGAATAGACCTCGTTCATGGAGCGAGATCGTCATTGCAAAGGCTTGGGCTTCCCACGGTTCGCGAAACACCGGGCCGTTGACATCCTTGGGCTGCCCGGACAGAAGGTGGGTTGGCGCATTCATTGCGTCCGCTCCAGGTAGGGTTCCCATGCATCGACGTACACCGTCAAGCCAGGATCGGCCTCCTGCCCCCACAAAGTAGTGCCTTCAAAAGCGACGCTGTAGAGCCACTGCGGCTGTTCACCCAAGCCCTGGGCGTTGGTGTCTGGAAAGACATGCACGGCCCGAACGGCCGCGATGCGCCCCGCTTTGCCTCGCGCATAGGCGGGTAGCCGTGTGTGGTGATCTGCCAGACCTTCAGAAGTGCGCACACAGTCACCTACAGAAAAACTGGCAGGACTTGCCGCAGACCGCTCGGTAGGCGCACCTCTGGCCAGCACACCGGCCACCATTGGTGCGACGAGAACCTTTTTTACTGGAAGTGCAGGGGACAGCATGTGGCCTGCCTGGATTTCTTCGGCGGTGACAAGCCCTCGCTCTGTCAAGAGTTTGCACAGGCCATTGAGCCATATCTGGTAGTAGCTCAGCGAAAGGTAGTTTGGCAGTGTTTCCCTTGCGCTACGGCTCATGTCAATGTTCCATGAACCCGTAGAGCCCATGGCCAAGGTCAGGGCAAACGCACTGGCTTCCCAAGTGCCATGAAACATAGGCTCGTTTGATTCCTTCAGAACAGGTCCCATGCCGGTTTGACCACCCAGATCAGCAAAGCTTTGGTAGTTCATGGTTTGACTGCCGGTGCCGCAGGCAATCCAGTGCCGATCATGGCGTCTCGAGTTACCCACGCCGCCAGCTCGTCTTCTTGCAGGTGAACAGTTTCGGCAGGGCGTAGAGGAACGACCAGGTAACGTATTTCCGCCGTGGAATCCCAGACACGGATTTCAGTCGATTCGAGGAGCGTGACGCCAAAGTCTGACAAGACGCCGCGTGGATCTTTGACCGCCCGCGAGCGGTAGGGCGCACTCTTGTACCAAACCGGCGGCAGTCCTAAAACGGTTACTGGATAACAGCTGCAAAGGGTGCAAACCACCATGTTGTGGACACTAGACGTGTTTTCAACCGCAACCATGTGCTCGCCTTGGCGGCCTGTGTATCCAAGTGAGGCGATAGCCGCCGTGGCGTCTTCCAGCAGCCATTCGCGGTAAGCTGGATCCATCCATGCCCTTGCCACCACGCGAGCACCATTGCGCGGACCAATCTTGTTTTGGTAAGTGTCGATCAGGACATCCAGGGCGTCAGGATCTACATACCCCTTTTGGGACAGCACCGTTTTCAATGCAAGCACCCGGGTTTCGGTTTCGCTGAGATCGCTGTGATCATCGGCGTTATGGTCGTGGTCGTGGTCGTGGTCGTGGTCGTGAGTCATCTCGAAATGCTATACGAATTCGCGATGTTCGTCTCAGATTATGCCAAGCCGGCTTTGCCACCGAAGCAACATCAATGATATGGCTTCTAGCCGCCAGCTTGTATAAACGCCAAGCCGTCCACAGCAAAGGCTATGTCACCGTTAAATGTGGAAATTTCTCCAGGGCCATCGCCAGAATGCCTTCCCGTGAGTTGGCATGATGAGTGTCCAAGCAGCGGAACCACCCCGGGTAGTTGTCCGTATGCGGTCAATTAACCGCGTACCTTGCGCCATCGGCGCGGGTGTAATTGGAACGGCGAAAGTGCGTTGGCTGACCGCTGCTCAGCGGCCGGGCAATGCGAGTCGCCAGGGCAGTAGCGCCTCGTAGTCCTCTGCCGTTTGCGCGCCAGGCAAGGCGGTGAGCAATGCAGTATTTGTCGACCATTCTTCGATCAACCGCTGGGGAATCGGATTTCTGCCCTTGCTGGAAAAACTTTTTCGCAAACACAAACGCCCGGTGGACGCCAGTTGGCGCATGGACGAAACTTATAACAAGGTCAAAGGCGCCTGGAAATACCTGTATCGTGCGGTGGACAAGGAGGGGAAAACGGCCGACTTCCTACTGACGGTCCGGCGCGACAATGCCGCAGCCCTGCGGTTTTTTGACAAAGCCATGAAGGCCAGCGGTGTTCCCGAAAAGGTCACGATGGACAAGAGCGGCGCCAACAAGGCGGCCATGGATGAGATCAATGCTGGAAGTGAAACGCCGGTCATCGTGCGGCAAGTCAAATGCCTGAACAACATCGCCGGGCAGGACTGCCAACAGATGCTCAACTTCAAGTCATTTCGGGCTGCCAGAAATGTCCTGGCCGGCATCGAACTCATGCACAAGATCCGCAATGGTCAGCTCTTGCTGGAAGGCTGCAGCGAGCTGTCTTTTGCCGACCAGTTTTATGCATTGGCAGGACAAATCAGTTCCGTTTGAGGAATTGGCATGCGTTCCTGCGCCAAGCTCGTTCATCAGCCGGCAACGCGACAGATGGCCTGGTCGTCCCACCTACACCGCTGGTGTTGACGTGAGGCAACAACCCATCTCAGGGTGGGACCTCGCAGCAACGGCATCAATGTGCCAAAGTGGAGATTGTTCGCAACCACTTCAAACCTGGAGGCCCCGCCATGAAATCTACCGCACAACTGCCTGTACCCTGGGCAGGGAAAAGAAAAAAATCGCCCCCAAATCGGGCGCTGACTCAGCCCAGATGTTTCCTCCGTGGCGCACGATGATGCGGTTCACCGTGGCCAGCCCGATACCTGTTCCGGGAAAGTCCACCACTTCATGCAAACGCTGAAATGGCTGGAAGAGCTTTTCGGCATAGGCCATGTCAAAGCCAGCGCCGTTGTCCTGCACAAAAAAAACCGTGTTTCCTGCGGCATCCAGTTTTTGGCCGATGCTGATCTGGGCTTCGGCTAGTTTCGAGCTGTACTTCCATGCGTTGTTCATCAGGTTTTCCAGCACCAACCGCAGCAATCCAGCATCGCCGTGCGTCTGCAGGCCCGACTCAATGTTGAACGTTGTCTTGCGCTCCGGCTGACGCGCCTGCAAGTCCTTGGTAATGCTGCTGGCCAGCGCCGACAAATTCACCGGCTCATACCGAATTTGCGTATTCGCGACCTGCGCCAGCATCAGCAGGTCGGCAATCAAGCGCTCCATCTGCGCTGCACCATCCTGGATTCGCGACAGGAAATACAGCGCTTTGTCGTTGTCGCTGCCCGTCAGCTCTTTGGCCAGCAACCGGCTGAAGCCGTCAATGGTGTTGAGTGGTGAGCGCAGGTCATGCGACACCGTATAAGAAAACGTTTCGAGTTCCCGGTTTGCCGCGAGCAAAACAGCTTCGTGGTTCTTGATATCGGTGATGTCGGAAATATGGCCGTGCCACAGGGTGCTGCCATCGTCCATTTTTTCGGGCTGCGCGTGACCTGCCAGCCAACGTACGCCTCGGTGTGGGTGGTTGAGCCGGAACTCATGCTGCCAAGGTTGCAGGGTGCGGGCAGATTCAGCGATGGAGGCATCTATCGCCTGTTGATCCTCCGGGTGCAGGTTGACAAGCAATGCTTTTGCATTTTCACGAACCTGCGTCACTGTGACGCCGTAAGTATTCAGAACACCTTGGCTGGCATAAGGCACCGCCGAGTGGCCATCCGCAAACAGGCGGTACTGGTAAATCATGCCCGGTACATGCTGAGAGAGTTTTTCCAGCAGTTCATGGCTGGCGCGCAGGCGCATCTGGTTTTCAAAAAGCGCCTGTAACGCCTCTTCCTTTTTCCTTGTGGTACCCAGCAGGCTCCACCCCATGAGCAGTGTCACCAGTGTCACCGCACTGGCCATGAGCAGTATCTGGCGCTGCTGCTGGTGCACTGATTCCAGCATTTCAGCAACACTGGGGCCAATGACGACGCTCAGCCCGTAGTTTGGTAAACGAACGTAGCTGAGCAAGCGCTCGACACCATCGGCTTGGGAAATGCGACGAAAGTTGCCCTGCAGGGGGGCGCCGGGATCTGCATAGGGTGAAGGATTGATGGTCTTGCCAACGTACTGGTCCTGCTTGCTGGAGCGCAGCATGACCTCGCCCGAGTCACGCACCATGCTCGCCACGCCATAATTTCCCAATCTGGCCTGTTCATAGAAGTTAACGAAATAATCGGGGTTGACCGAAATCACCATCACACCGACAAACCGATCCTTGTCGAATATTGGCCGGCTCAACTGGATGGACCATTTGCCGGACACCCGGCCCTTGACCGGACTGCTGACAAAGAGCTTGTCCTGAAGGCCAGCCAGATGCACCTTGAAATGTTCACGGTCACCCAAAAAAGACGGTGCCTTGGGCATTCCCAGGCTGCTGTAGCTCAACCATCCCTGGGCATCAATAATGGCGATCTGGAGGATCATTTCGCCCAGAAAATCACGGTACGCCTTGACATCTTCTTGCAGTTCAGCGGGATGACCGGTCGAAATTTTGCGCAGTTTAAGCAGGGCGTGGTCTACGCTGCGAAAGGTGGCTGTCGTGTGCTGCGCGAACAGCAAAGCCAGTGTGTCAGTCTGCTGGCGACTGTTTTCGATTTGCCGGTTTTCGGAGCGGGCGTGGTTCCAGGCCACTGCTGACCAGAGCACCGCCAGCAAACACGCTAGCAGTAAGGCCAATTTGGGGCGGAGACTTGATTTTTTCCATGAATTCAATTTTTCACCATATTTGTTACTACGGTGATGATATTTTACAAAATTGAGTGAAATTTTCCTGAAAGCATCACCATGCGCACAATGTGAGCAAAAAGTCGCAATTACCGGCCCGCCTAAAAGCTTAGCGACCGGTGCCCCTGTCCATCGCCTGCGCCACTTCGCGCCCCAGTTCGATCACCGACATCGCGTAATAACTGCTCCAGTTGTAGCGTGTGATGACGTAGAAGTTCTCGGTGCCCGCCACATAGCTCGGGGCGTCGGGGCCGTTGAGCAACTCGACCAGCGCCAGCGGGCCTGGGTGCTGCAGCGCCGGGCCTTCGAGCACCGCGCCCTTGGCCGTGAAGCTGGCCACGCCGAAGGTCGGCAGGATGTCTGGCGCCATCAGCGCGTCCATGTCAAGGCGGGATGCGTCAAAATTCACCGGGTAGTGCGTCGGCATGCCGGGCTGCCAGCCGTAGGCCTTGAAGTAACTGGCGACCGAGCCGATCACGTCGGCCGGGCTGTTCCACAGGTCGATGCTGCCGTCGCCGTCGAAGTCCACGGCGTACTTGGCCTGGCTGGACGGCATGAACTGGGGCATGCCCATGGCGCCGGCATAGCTGCCCAGGGGTTGGAAGGGGTCGGCATCGCGGCGGCTCTCCATGGTCAGGAATTGCTCGATCTCGCCCTTGAAATAGTCGCTGCGCTCCTTCGCGCGCGCATGGCTGGACGGGTAATCGAAGGCCAGCGTGGCCAGCGAATCCATCACCCGGAAGCTGCCGGTGTTGCGGCCGTAAATGGTTTCCACGCCGATGATGCCGACGATGATCTCGGCCGGAACGCCGTACTCGGCTTCGGCGCGCGCCAGGGTGCGGCGGTTGGCCTGCCAGAAATCGACCCCGGCGCGAATCCGGACCGGGTCGATGAAGCGGCTGCGGTAGGCGCGCCAGTTTTTCACGAAGGTTTTCGTCGGCGGCTGCATCAGCCGCGACACGGTCGGGTTGAAGCGCGACTGGCCGATGGCTTGCCGCACCCACGCGGGGTCGAGGTTGCGGCGGCTCGCCAGGTCGTCGGCAAACAGCATCGCGTCCTCGCGGGTGGCGTACAGCGCGCCCTGCGCCTGCGCGGCTCTGGCGGGAGGTTTGTTTTTAGAGGATTTTGCAGCTTCAGCGCTTGTCAGGCATGCGCTTGCAGCTATGAAAAAAATAGCAAGCCTGAATTGGGGAGAACGGGTTTGAATGGACATGCGGGAAAGTGAATAGGCTGAAGGCGGATTTTAGGCAGGCCAGCGCAGACGGCTGTATTGCTGGCGGAGCTGGCCCAGCTGGCGGTGCAGCGTCTGGACCGGGGCTGGCGTTGTTGCAATCGGCTTCGTGGTGGCACCGGGCAAAGGGCTGCTGGCGGCATAGCGCTGCATTTCCAGCTGCATCAGCCAGTCATGCAGCGCTTGCCCCGAGGGGCCGTATTTTTGCAGCACCTGCCGGGCTAACTGGCGCGGCGACGTGGCCGGCGTGCTGTCGATGCCGGCGCGGGCCAGCCGCTTGCGCGCCTGCTCCAGCAGCCGGAGCCACGGGTCGTGCTGGCTGCGTTCCCACCACGTCCAGCCGACGCCGGCCAGGCTGGCCAGCACCACGGCGCCGATCAGCAGCGTGGCCAGGTCTTCCCAGCCGGGGGTTTCAAAGCCGATGTCTTTGAGCAAGTTCAGCTGCCGGCCCTGGGTGTAGTTGAGCACCCACTGGGACCAGCCGTTGTTGACCGCTTCCCAGGTGGCGCGCACGCGGGCCGACAGGTTGGGGCTGAAATTGCCGATTGCCTGCGCAACCGCGCTGCGGGGCGGGGTCAGTCGCTGGAAGGTGCCGGTGCGTCCGGGCGCCACGGCCGAGGTCGGATCGACGCGCGTCCAGCCGCGTCCGGCCTGCCAGACTTCGGCCCAGGCATGGGCGTCGCTTTGCCGCACTACCCAAAAACCGTCCACGGCGTTCATCTCGCCGCCCTGGTAGCCGGTGACGAGGCGCGCCGGTATGTCGAGCGCGCGCATCAAAATCACAAAACTCGACGCAATGTGCTCGCAAAAGCCTTCCTTGCGGTCAAACCAGAACTCGTCGGCGGTGTCCCGGCCATAAATACCAGGGTCCAGCGTGTAGCTGTAGCCGCCCGTGCGCAGCCGGTCCATCGCCACCTGCACCAGTGCAGCGGCGTCGGCCTGGGCATAGCGCGGGTCGCGCCGCAGTTCAGCCGCCAGCGCCAGCGTGCGCGGGTTGAAGCCCGGCGGCAGGTCTAAAAACTCCTGCAGCCCCAGCACCTGCTGCGCCGGCCCATGGCTGAAGTTCGGGTAACTGACGGCCTTGTAACGAACCAGGTCGGTGATGGGCCGGTTTGTCAGCCACTGCAGGTCGTCCTGCATCACCGTGCGGTAGCCGGGCAGCACCGGGCTTTGCGCCGCCGCTTCGAGCAGGAACAGCCAGGGCCGGTTGGTCGGCTGCAGCGTGACTTCATAGGGCACGGGCTGGCCGGACACCGCCAGATCGGCGGGCAGGGCGTAGCGCTCCGGCAGGCTGGCGCGCAAGGGCAGCCACTGCCGGCCGTCAAAGCTGGACAGCACCGGGCCCCGAAGGTACAAATCACGCTGCGGCGGCGTCTCGCCCTCGAACTTGATGCGCATCGCCACGCTGTCGTCCAGCGCCAGCGTGGCGATGCTGCCGACTTCCATGCTGGCGCTCAGGCCGCTGCGCCCGGTCATGGTATCGCTGGGCATGCCCCACAGCGGCGCCATGCGCGGAAACAGCACAAACAACACCACCATGATGGGCGCGCCCAGCAGCGCCATGGTGCCAGCTGTCCTGGCGGCCTGCACCAGCGGCGGCTTGCCGACCGGCATGTGGGCATTCACCAGCGCCGTCAGCAGGCCGAGCAGGCCAATCACCATGCTGACGGCGGTCAGCAGCGACTGCGAATAAAAGAAGTTGCTCAGCATGCAGAAAAAGCCGAGGAAAAAGACCACGAAGGCGTCGCGCCGGGCGCGCAGCTCCAGGGTCTTGAGCGTGATCAGCACCACCAGCAATGTCACGCCGGCGTCGCGGCCCAGCAGCGTGCCATGGCTGACATAAGTCGCGCCCAGCGTCAGCGCCAGCAGCAGCAGCAGCCAGCGCTTGGCGGGCAGGGCGCGGGCATCCAGCGCCAGCCAGCCGCGCCACAGCAGCACCGCGCCACTGCCCAGGCTGCACCACAGCGGCAGGCGGCCGGCCTGCGGCAACAGTACCCAGGCAATCACGGCCAGCAGGAACAGCGTGTCCCGTCCGTCGCGCGGCAGGCTTCGCAGTGTGGCCAGCCCGGGCATCAGCATGTGGCCAGCGCTTCCAGGCAATGCCGCTTGTGCGCTTCGCCGCTGGCTGGCCGGATGTCGCCAGCGGTCAAGCGCAGGCCATACTGCATGCCCAGCCGGTCGGCCTGCAGCACCCAGGCGCAGAGCCGCGACAACTGGCGTTCCAGGTCGGGCGGTCCGGCCTGGCGGATGTCGAGCCACAGTTCATGGCGCTGCGCCTGCTGGGTGTCGCGTACCACCATCCCAACGTTTTCACTGGCCTGGTCGCCGGCCTTGGCGGCTTTTTTCCAGAGCACGTTTTTCAGCGGATCGCCACGCCTGTAACCACGCACGCCGTCGAATTCGCCGCTGCTTTGCGCGCGCGCTGCATCGCCTGCGCCCTGGGCGCGCGGCTCACCGGGCGGCAAGGGCGGCGGGCTGGCCTCGGGCGCGGGGTAGACCATGACCTGCGCGGCGGGTCGCCAGACCGTCCAGACCCGGAAGGTGCCCAGCGGAAAACGCGTTTCGGCCGTCAGCGTCGGCAGGCGGTGCAGGCCGCGCCGCTGTGGCGTGAAGGCCACCTGCACCAGGCTGCTGCCCTGCGCCGGCACGTCGGTCCAGGCCCAGTGCCGCCCGGCGCCTGGCTGGCCGTCAACCGCCTGCGGGTCCAGCAAGCTCAGGCCGATGCCGTGGCGAACGGATCGCCGCGTATTCGTGAGTTTGATGTCAAAAGCGGTGCTGGCGCCCGCGTAGTGTGCGTTAGGCGCTATCAAATTCATGGCAAGGCCACGCAGCGTACCGTGGCACACATGCATGCCGACCAGCGCCGTGCCGGCCAGCAGAAAAGTCAGCAAGTAGCCCAGGTTGAGCTGGTAGTTGATCGAGGCGACCAGCAGCACCGCCAGTGTCAAAAACAGCAGCATGCCGGCGCGCGTCGGCAAAATATAGACGGTTCGCTGCGTCAGCGTCACGCTGTCGGCCAGCGGCAGGCGGGATTCAAACCAATGTCGAAGGCGTGTCCTGACAAACGACAGCGGCTTGGGAAGAGCGGCGAACGCGGCCATGAAAAGATCCAGCCTCCGCGTCAAGGCAGCGGCACGGCGTCGAGCATGGCGCGCACCTGTTCGACCGCGCCCCGCCCGGCACTGCTCACCGGCACCAATCGGTGCGCGGCGGTTTGCGGCAGGATGGCGGCAATGTCGTCCGGCGCGACGTAATCCCGGCCGCTCAAAAAGGCCTGCGCCTTGGCCGCCCGCATGATGGCAATGCCGGCGCGCGGGCTCAGCCCCTGCAAAAACCAGTGGCCCGAACGGGTCGCGGCAATCAGGTCCTGAAGGTAATTGAGCAGCGGCTCGGCGGCATGCACCTGCTGGACCAGTTGCTGCAATTCCAGCAACTCGTGCGGCGCCAGCATGGCCGGCAGGGTATCTAGCATCTCGCGCCGGTCTGCGCCCTTGAGCAGTTCGCGTTCGGCGGCGCGGTCAGGGTAACCCAGAGAAATCCGCATGTGAAAACGGTCAAGCTGCGACTCGGGCAGGGCGTAGGTGCCGAGCTGGTCATGCGGGTTTTGCGTGGCAATGACAAAAAACGGCAATGGCAGCGGGCGCGTCTGGCCTTCGATCGTCACCTGCTTTTCTTCCATGGCCTCCAGCAGGGCGCTCTGCGTCTTGGGGCTGGCGCGGTTGATTTCGTCGGCCAGCAAAACCTGCGCAAACATCGGCCCGGGGTGGAACACGAAGCTTTCCTTTTGCCTCTCGTAGATCGACACGCCTGAAAGATCGCTGGGCATCAGGTCGGCGGTGAACTGCACGCGTGAAAACTGCAGCCCGAATGAGCGCGACAGCGC
Source organism: Polaromonas sp. CG_9.7 (assembly GCF_015752205.1). Classification (GTDB taxonomy): domain Bacteria; phylum Pseudomonadota; class Gammaproteobacteria; order Burkholderiales; family Burkholderiaceae_C; genus Polaromonas. The sequence continues at coordinate 159,049 of NZ_JADOVG010000003.1, read as the reverse complement.
ATGGGCCAGGGTGGTTTTGCCGACGCCCGGAACGTCTTCAATCAGCAGGTGGCCGCCCGCCAGCAAGCAGGCCACGCAGTCGCTGACCTGGGCGGTTTTGCCCACAATCACCGTGTTAAGCTGATTCAGCAACGCCTTGAGTTTTTCTTTCACATGCATGCTTTGAACGATAACGTAATTTTTAACATGATTTACTCGTCATGAACAAAACCGGCTATTTCACCCACCCGGATTTCTTGAAGCATGAAATGGGGCCGGGCCATCCCGAATGCCCCGAACGGCTTGAGGCGATCGAGCGCCAGCTTCAGGCGTCCGGCCTGGCCGATTCGCTGGAACGCCGCGACGTGCCGCTCGCGGCCATCGGCGACATCGAGCTGGCGCATGACCGCATGCTGGTGGCGGCGATTCGCGGCTTGGGTCAGCAGCTGGCCGACGACATCGTGGCTGGCGGCCCGAGCCATGTGCAGATCGACCCCGACACCATGATGAACGTCCACACCTGGACGGCTGCGCTGCGCGCAGCAGGTGCGGCCATTGCAGCCACCGACAGCGTCGTGGCGGGCGAAATAACCAACGCCTTTTGCGCCGTGCGGCCGCCCGGCCACCATGCCGAGCGCAGCAAGGCCATGGGATTCTGCTTTTTCAACAATATCGCCATTGCCGCCAAGTACGCGCTGGAGCGCCACGGCCTCAAGCGCGTGGCGATTGTCGATTTCGACGTGCACCACGGCAACGGCACCGCCGACATCATTCAGGGCGACCCGCGCATCCTGATGGTGAGCTTTTTCCAGCATCCGCTGTTTCCGTTCAGCGGTGCTGACAGCGATGCACCCAACATGCTCAACCTGCCGGTGCCGGCGAATACCCGGGGCATGGACATTCGCGAAATGATCGACATGATGTGGATTCCCCGGCTGGAAGACTTCAAGCCGCAAATGATCTTCATCAGCGCCGGTTTTGATGCCCACCGCGACGACGAACTCGGCCAGATGAACCTGAACGAACAGGATTTCGCCTGGATCACCGCACGTATCAAGCAGGTTGCCGACCGCCATGCCAAAGGCCGCATTGTGTCGTCGCTGGAGGGCGGCTACAGCCAGGGTGCGCTGGGCCGCAGCGTCGAGGCACATCTTCGCGTGCTGGCTGATTTATAGGAGTTTTTCATGCGTGTTATTTCCACGGCCGACGTTTCTTCGCCGCTGCTGCATACCCGCGACGCGCGCGGCGTTCACCACCTGGTCTTGAACCGGCCGGCCGCTTTCAACGTGCTGGGCGAGGACATGCTGGCCGCATTGCAGTCGGCGCTTGACGCCATTGCGCTCGACGAATCGGCCCGCATCGTGGTGCTGTCAGCCCTCGGCAAGGCCTTTTGCGCTGGACACAACCTCAAGGAAATGCGTGCCCAGCCGGAAATGGCCTATTACCAGAAGCTGTTTGCCCAGTGCAGCCGCATGATGCTGTCGATCCAGAAGTTGCCGGTGCCGGTGATTGCCCGGGTGCACGGCCTGGCGACGGCCGCCGGTTGCCAGCTGGTGGCACAAAGCGACCTGGCCGTGGCGGCCAGCGGTGCCAGCTTTGGCGTCAACGGCATTGACGTCGGGCTGTTCTGCGCCACACCCAGCGTGCCGCTGGTGCGAAACATCCCGGCCAAGCAGGCCATGGAAATGCTGCTGACTGGCGGCTTCATCAGCGCCGACGAGGCCTGTGCGCGGGGGCTGGTCAACCGCGTCGTGCCGCTGGAAACACTTGACGACGCGGTGGAAAACATGGTTCAGGCTATTCTTGCCAAACCGCGTGAAGCCGTCGCCATGGGCAAGGCGCTGTTTTACCAGCAGCGTGAAACCGGCATTGAAGCGGCCTACCAACTGGCCGGGCAAAGCATGGCCTGCAACATGATGCACCCCGTTGCGCAAGAGGGCGTGCTGGCCTTTATCGAGAAACGAAAACCGCAGTGGCCAGTGCCGACGCCAGCGCTGTGAGTCTGTCCCAGGTGGCTTCTTCGCTTCCTTCGACTTCATCTCCTGCTTCTTACGTATCTGCGCCTGCGCCGATTGACAGCCTGGACGCCTGGCTGCGCGCCATGACCCAGCCCAACGCATTGATTGAACTGGCATCGCTGGTGGCCTGCGCGCTGCTTGCCTGGCTGGCGGTGCGCTTGCTGAACCGGACGCAGCATGCGCAAAACGACGCGTCCATCCTGTTTGGCCGGCGCATTGTCGATGGCGTGCTGTTTCCGCTGTTGCTCCTGGCCCTGGCGTATGTGGCGCAAACCCTGCTGGCGCAGCTGTTTCCGCTGGCACTGTTCAGACTGGCGATTCCGGTGCTGCTGGCGTTGGCCGCCATACGCCTGAGCGTCAAGGTGCTGCAGGTCGCTTTCAAGAACGCGCCGGTGGTTCGGGCGCTGGAGCGTACCTTTTCCTGGCTGGCCTGGGCGCTGATGGTGCTTTGGGTCAGCGGCCTGCTGCCGATCATTCTGGACGAACTGGACGGCATCAAATGGAAGGTTGGCGGCTCGCTGCTGTCGGTGCGCGCCTTGCTTCAGGGGGCGCTAACGGCCGGCGTCGTGCTGCTGATCACCCTCTGGATCTCGTCGGCGATTGAAAGCCGGCTGCTGCGCTCGGCCACTGGCGGCGAGCTGTCGCTGCGCAAGGCGGTGAGCAATGCCACGCGCGCGACGCTGATGTTCGTCGGCTTGCTGCTGGCGCTGTCGTCCGTCGGCATTGACCTGACGGCGCTGTCGGTGCTGGGCGGCGCCATTGGCGTTGGCGTGGGTTTTGGATTGCAAAAGCTCGCTTCGAACTATGTGAGCGGCTTTGTCATGCTGGCAGAACGCAGCGTGCGCATCGGCGACAACATACGCGTTGACAACTTTGAAGGTCGCATCACCGACATCAATGCTAGGTACACCGTGGTGCGCGCGCCGTCCGGGCGCGAATCCATCGTGCCGAACGAGATGTTCATCATCAACCGCATCGAAAACCTGTCGCTGAGCGATACCCGGGTGCTGCAGTCCACCGTGGTATCGGTCGGCTATGGCAGCGACGAAGAACTGGTGATGCGCCTGCTGACCGAAGCGGCGCTGGGGCAGGAGCGCGTGCTGCCAGAGCCGGCGGCGGGGGTCAACCTGACCAATTTTGGCGCCGACGGCCTCGAATTCACGCTGAACTACTGGATTTGCGATCCTGAAAACGGCATGCAGAACGTGCGCTCTAAGGTCAATCTGGCCATCTTGAAATCCTTGCGCGCCCACCATATCGAGATTCCCTATCCGCAGCGGGTGATTCACACCCCGGCAAACCTGGCCGCCGGCACAGGCCAGGCGACATCGTTACCGGATGCCGGCAAAGCCCTGCCGGTGCCTGAATGACGGCTAACAAAACAAGTGCTTTAATTTGAAGCAGGATGACCCCTATAATTAAATAGAACGGTCGTTCTTTTTTACTTCTGCGGCAAGATATGCATTTATTTCGCAGGATGACCGCATGGCACACTGGATGCCCGGTTATAGAATATATAAGTTACGTTTACGTCAACGTCAATCAACATTTTTTGGAGCCACCGTCATGAAAATTCTGGTCCCCGTCAAACGCGTCGTCGATTACAACGTCAAGGTCCGCGTCAAGAGCGACGGCTCGGGCGTTGACATCGCCAACGTCAAGATGAGCATGAACCCGTTTGACGAAATCGCCATCGAAGAAGCCGTGCGCCTGAAGGAAAAGGGCGTGGCCACCGAGGTCATCGCCGTCTCCTGCGGCGTGCTGCAGTGCCAGGAAACCCTGCGCACCGCCATGGCCATCGGCGCCGACCGCGCCATTCTGGTCGAAACCGCAGAAGAGTTGCAGCCGCTGGCCGTGGCCAAGCTGCTCAAGGCATTGGTAGACAAAGAGCAACCCCAGCTCGTCATCCTCGGCAAGCAGGCCATCGACGACGACTGCAACCAGACCGGCCAGATGCTGGCCGCGCTGCTCGGCTGGGGCCAGGCCACCTTTGCCTCCAAGGTCGAAGTCGCTGACGGCAAAGCCAACGTCACGCGCGAAGTCGATGGCGGCCTGGAAACGCTGTCGCTCACGCTGCCGGCGATTATCACCACCGACCTGCGCCTCAATGAGCCGCGTTACGTCACGCTGCCCAACATCATGAAGGCCAAGAAAAAGACGCTTGAAAACGTCAAGCCCGCAGACCTGGGCGTCGATGTGGCGCCGCGAATCAAGACCCTGAAGGTCAGCGAGCCGCCCAAGCGCAGCGCCGGCATCAAGGTGGCCGACGTGGCCGCCTTGGTGGACAAGCTCAAGAACGAAGCCAAAGTCATTTAACAATTTCACTGACCAAACGGAAGTAAAACCCCATGACCTCTTTAGTCATTGCAGAACACGACAACGCCAGCATCCGGCCTGCCACCCTCAACACCGTGACCGCAGCCAGCCAGTGTGGCGGCGACGTGCATGTGCTGGTAGCCGGTAAAGGCGCTCAGGCCGCCGCCGAGGCTGCCTCCAAAATAGCCGGCGTTTCCAAAGTCATCCATGTCGAAGGCGAACACTTCGCCCACGGCCTGGCTGAAAACATGGCGGCGCAGGTGGTCGGCATGGCCGAAGCCTATTCGCACATCCTGTTTCCGGCGACGGCGTCGGGCAAGAACATTGCCCCGCGCGTGGCGGCGCTGCTCGATGTCGGCCAGATTTCCGACATCACCAAGGTTGATGCTGCTGACACCTTCGAGCGCCCGATCTACGCCGGCAACGCCATTGCCATCGTGCAAAGCCTGGACGCCACCAAAGTCATCACGGTGCGAACCACCGGCTTTGATGCAGCAGCTTCTACCGGCGGCTCGGCCAGTGTCGAAACGCTGGACGGCGTGACCGACAGCGGCAAGTCGAGCTTTTTGGGTGCTGAAATCGCCAAGAGCGACCGCCCCGAACTGACCGCCGCCAAGATCATCGTCTCCGGTGGCCGGGCACTTGGCTCGAACGAGAAATTCCATGAAGTGCTGGAGCCGCTGGCCGACAAGCTTGGCGCTGCACTGGGTGCTTCGCGCGCAGCCGTCGATGCCGGTTACGCACCGAACGACTGGCAGGTCGGCCAGACCGGCAAGATCGTTGCGCCACAGCTGTACGTCGCCATTGGCATTTCAGGCGCCATCCAGCACCTGGCCGGCATGAAGGACTCGAAGGTCATCGTCGCCATCAACAAGGACGCCGAAGCACCGATTTTCGGCGTGGCCGACTACGGCCTGGAAGCCGACCTGTTCAATGCCGTACCGGAACTGACTGCCGCGCTGTAAGCCGGAACCTGTCAAACAGGCGTCTTTGTGGACGCCTTTTTTTTATCTGAACTGCCTGGGTTGCCGGGCAACTGTTGGTTTTTTGGAGAAAAGAAATGAGCTACAAAGCGCCGCTTAAAGACATGCTGTTTGGCATCCAGCATCTGGCCAACATTGAACAAATCGCGCAGATTCCGGGGTTCGAAGACGCCGGGTTCGACACCGCGCAGGCCGTGCTCGAAGAATGCGCCAAATTCAGCGAAGGCGTGCTGTCGCCGCTGAACTGGGAGGGCGATAAAAATCCTTCGAGCTGGAAAGACGGCGTCGTCACCACCACGCCCGGCTTCAAGAACGCCTTCAAGCAATACGCCGAAGGCGGCTGGCAGGGCCTGCAGCACCCGGCCGATTTTGGCGGCCAGGGCCTGCCCAAAACCATCGGCGCGGTGTGCGGCGAAATGGTCAACTCGGCCAACATGAGCTTTGCGCTGTGTCCGATGCTGACCGACGGCGCCATCGAGGCGCTGCTGACGGCCGGATCGAGCGAGCTGAAAGCGGTTTACCTTGAAAAGCTGGTCAGCGGCGAGTGGACCGGCACCATGAACCTGACCGAGCCGCAGGCCGGCTCTGACTTGGCCGCCGTGCGCACCCGCGCCGAGCCGCAGGCTGACGGCAGCTACAAGGTGTTTGGCACCAAGATCTACATCACCTACGGCGAACACGACATGGCCGACAACATCGTCCATCTGGTGCTGGCCCGTGCCAGTGGCGCACCGGAAGGCGTCAAGGGCATCAGTTTATTTGTCGTGCCGAAATTCATGGTCAATGCCGACGGTTCGGTGGGCGCACGCAACGACGTGCATTGCGTCAGCATCGAGCACAAGCTGGGCATCAAGGCGTCGCCCACGGCCGTGCTGCAGTTTGGCGACCACGGCGGCGCGGCCGGCTTCATCGTCGGCGAAGAAAATCGCGGCCTTGAATACATGTTCATCATGATGAACGCCGCGCGTTACGCCGTCGGCGTGCAGGGCATTGCCATTGCGGAACGGGCATATCAAAAAGCCGTGGCCTTCGCCAAGGACCGCGTGCAAAGCCGCCCGGTCGATGGCTCCATCAAGGCCAGCGCCGCCATCATCTACCACCCCGACGTCAAGCGCATGCTGATGACCATGCGCGCCTACACCGAAGGCTGTCGCGCCATGGCCACCGTCGCCGCCGCTGCCTACGACGCCGCGCACCAACACCCGGATGCCGATGTGCGCAAGCAGAACCTGGCCTTCTATGAATTCATGGTGCCGCTGGTCAAGGGCTACAGCACCGAGATGAGCCAGGAAGTCACCTCGCTGGGCATTCAGGTGCATGGCGGCATGGGCTTTATCGAGGAAACCGGTGCTGCGCAGTATTACCGCGACGCCCGGATTTTGACAATCTACGAAGGCACGACCGCCATCCAGGCCAATGACCTGGTGGGCCGTAAAACCGTCCGCGACGGCGGCCAGACCGCCAAAGGCATTGCCGCCCAGATCGAAGCCACTGAAGCCGAATTGCGGGAACAAGGCAGCGACGACGCACTGGCTGTGGCCAAACGCTTGAGCGCCGCGCGCGAAGCCTTTGTCGATGTGGTCGAGTTTGTCGCCGCCAACACCCGGGGCGAGCCCAATGCGGTGTTTGCAGGCAGCGTGCCTTACCTCATGCTGGCGGGCAATGTGGTCGCCGGCTGGCAAATGGCGCGCTCGCTGCTGGTGGCGCAAGCGCAATTGGCTCAAGGCGTCGATGCGTCGTTCATGCAGGCCAAGATCACCACCGCCCGCTTTTACGCCGACCACCTGCTGACCAAAGTGCCCGGCATGCGCGACAGCATCGTCGAAGGCGCCGACAGCGTGAATGCGCTGGCCCTCGACGCGTTTTAAACGCGGGTAGTTTTTGCTACTGAATGCATAGCTGACTGCGTAAGCCAGTCGTGCGCAAAAGCCTTATTTTTCTTAAAAATCGCAACCACTCAAGCCGCTTTTCAGGTTAATGCGCAACAACAGGTTTTGATGTTATCTCTGCCTCTTCTGTCATCCCGGGCTCGACCCGGGATCCATCCCTTCTCTACAGCGGGGGGCATGGATAGCGGATCCCCGGATCGAGGCCGGGGCAGGCTCAGTCCGCAATGACAAAAGTGAATGCGAACAGCTTCGAGCGACCTGAGTGGTTGCAAAAAATAAACAATGACAACGGAGAACACCATGTCCAGACTTCCCGGCGCCCTGAACCATTTGCCACTGCCCATCATCGGCTCGCCCCTGTTCATCATCAGCAACCCCACGCTCGTCATCGAGCAATGCAAGGCGGGCGTCGTCGGCTCTGTACCCGCCCTCAATGCGCGCCCCGCCGCGCAGCTTGAAGACTGGCTGGCCGAGATCACCGAGACGCTGGCCGCCTACAACCTGGCGAACCCGGACCAGCCAGCCGCGCCGTTTGCAATCAACCAGATCGTGCACAAGTCCAACGACCGGCTGGAACATGACCTGGAAATGTGCGCCCGCTTCAAGGTGCCCATCATCATCACCTCGCTGGGCGCGCGCGAAGACCTGAACCAGGCCGTACACGGCTGGGGCGGCGTGGTGCTGCACGACATCATCAACAACAAGCATGCCCACAAGGCGATTGAAAAAGGCGCCGACGGCCTGATTGCCGTGGCCTGCGGCGCAGGCGGCCATGCCGGCGTGAAAAGCCCGTTCGCCCTGATCCAGGAAATCCGCCAGTGGTTCGACGGCCCGGTGGCGCTGTCGGGTTCGATCTCGACCGGCGGCGGCGTGCTGGCCGCGCAAGCCATGGGGGCCGACTTTGCCTACATCGGCTCGGCCTTCATCGCCACCGAAGAAGCCCGGGCGTCAGACGCCTACAAGCAGGCGATTGTCGAAAGCAATTCCGACGACATCGTCTACAGCAACCTGTTTACCGGCGTGCACGGCAACTACCTCGCCCCGTCCATCCGCGCCGCCGGCATGGACCCCGACAACCTGCCCGAAAGCGACCCCAGCAAGATGAACTTCGGCGGCGACAAGAGCAAAGCCTGGAAAGACATCTGGGGCTGCGGCCAGGGTATTGGCGCGGTCAGCAAGGTGCAAAGCACGGCTGATTTTGTGGCGCAGTTGAAGCGGGAGTATGAAGAGGCGCGGGCGCGGTTGTTGGGTTGACTGAGCGCTGATAGGGAAGGGTTTTGTCTTTGGGGGCGGATAAGTCGGTAGTGCTTATTCGCCGGTTTTTCGAATCCAAACACAGTAATCACCTGTAACATCGCGCTTTCCATTTTCCAACGCCCTGCATGTCCCTCCCCAATCACCAACTCAGCATGACCGTGCTGATGACCCCCGACATGGCCAACTTTTCCGGCAATGTCCACGGCGGCACCATTCTCAAATTGCTCGACCAAGTGGCGTATGCCTGCGCCAGCCGCTACGCACGCGAGTACGTTGTCACCCTGTCGGTCGATCAGGTCATGTTCCGCGAGCCGATCCATGTGGGCGAGCTGGTGACATTTTTGGCGTCGGTCAACTACACCGGCAACACGTCGATGGAAGTGGGCGTGAAGGTGATCACTGAAAACATCCGGGGCCAGAGTGTGCGGCATGCCAACAGCTGCTTTTTCACCATGGTCGCCGTGGGCGAATACGGCAAGCCAAAAGCCATTGCGCCGCTCGAACCCGAAACGCCTGACCAGATTCGCCGTTACGCCGACGCCAAAATCCGCCGCGAGCTGCGTCGGGAGTTTGAACTGCGGCGGCAGGTGTTGACCGCCAAGCCCGCGTGAACGCTGTTTTTATTGCCCGGCGCCTGCGCCCATCTGAACCCGCGCGCCAGCGTCTGCTGGCCTGATGGGCCGGCCTGTTCACCTGCGTCAACCCGGCATTGACGCGCTCAAGGGGCTGGCCTGTGTGCTCATCATCTGGCACCACCTGGCTTTTTACGGGCCGATGTCGGATGTGCTGTATCCCCATGCGCCCGCGCTGACCGACTGGCTGTATGACTACGGCCGCATGGCCGTTCAGGTGTTTCTGGTCATAGGCGGCTTTCTGGCGGCCAGGTCGCTGGCGCCGCAAGGGCAGGCGACCTATGCGTCGCCGGGCCGCTTGATGGCGCGCCGCTACCGGCGGCTGGTGCTGCCTTATCTGGTGGCGGTGGCGGCGAGCGTTGCCGTGGCGGCGCTGGTGCGCCCGTGGTTTGACCATGCGTCGCTGCCATCGGCGCCGACGCTGTTCCAGTTGCTGGCGCATGGGCTGCTGCTGCAGGACCTGCTGGCGTTTGAAGGCTTGTCCGCCGGCGTCTGGTATGTGGCGATTGATTTCCAGTTGTTTGCGATGGCGGTGCTGCTGTTCAGCCTGTCGCGACGGCTGGAGCGGCGCTGGCCGGGCTTGCTGGTCTGGCCGGTTGCGCCGGGGCTGATGTTGACGGTGATCGTTTGCGCAGCGTCGTTGTTCCTGTTCAACAACCACAGCCGCTGGGACACGGCCGGGGTGTATTTCTTTGGCGCTTATGGCTTGGGCATGCTGGCTTTCTGGGCCGCAAATTCAGGTCGGCGTCGGGAGTGGCTGCTGGGCATCGGCTTGCTGGCCGGCAGCGCGTTGCTGCTGGATTTCAGGGGACGGCTGCTGGTGGCGCTGGTCGTGGCGTTCGGGCTGGTGTTCTTGCAACGCATGGCTTCAGGGCCAGGCGCGCCACGCTGGCCGCAGCGGCAACTGGCCAGACTGGGGCAAATGTCGTATTCAATTTTCCTGATTCACTTTCCGGTCTGCCTGCTGGTCAATGCGGTGGTCAGCCAGTTTTGGCCTGCGGATTTGCTGGCCAATGGGGCGGGTTTGCTGGCGGCGTTTGCACTGTCGTTGGGCGCGGGCCGTGTGTTGTACCGAAACGTTGAATCCAGGGCTTCGCTGTATTCCTTCCGGTTCAAATTTCGCTTTGCGGCCTGATGCGCCGTGCAATGCAATAAATTCAAGTAAAAAATGCCATTTGCGCATGCTGGACGGGAGCAAGAAGCTATTTAATTGATAGCTTTAAATCGTTGTACATGTCAGCTTTAGCGCTGCCTCCCGCGCCAGACGGTATAAATCGGTCGCCATTGGCAAGCCGCATGGATGCCAGCCGTTCCCGGACAGTTTTGTCGGGCAGCCAACACAATTTGGGCCGCAATGCCGGGTTCGAGCCATGACAATGCGCGCGAAGAGCTGAAGCAAAAGAAATAACCTCAAAAATCAACGGTGAGCCAACACGGGAGATTACATGGGATCATTAAAATAGCCGGCGATAGCACCCGGCGCGATGACCCCCAGGAATCGCAGCATTCAATATTCCTCCAGCCTTGGAGGGCAGGGTGATTCCCGGCAAAACTCATTTCTTTTGTGTGGAACCTTTTCCTTTTCCGCGCTGACTGCCGGACCTCTAACTTGCTTCAATCTTCACGCTTTCCCAAACCCCGCTCGCTCCAGTCCACCACGTGTTGCTGGCGCCCTGTTGTGGCCGTGCTGGCACTGGCCGGCGCACTGACGGCTTGTTCTGACAAGGCGGCAGCTCCCGCACCGTCCGGCCCGGTGGAGGTTGGCGTCGTCACGCTGCAGCCCGAACGCCAGACCATCACCACCGAATTGCCTGGCCGTACCAGTGCCTTTTTAAGCGCCGAAATCCGCCCGCAGGTGGGCGGCATCGTGCAAAAGCGGCTGTTCACCGAAGGCGCGCTGGTCAAGGCGGGCCAGGTGCTGTACCAGCTCGACGCCGCCAGCTACCAGGCGGCGCAAGCCAGCGCGCAGGCTTCGCTGGCCAAGGTCCAGGCGGCCGTGGGCGCTGCCGAGGCAACGGCCAGGCGCAATGCCGAACTGGTAAAGATCGACGCCATCAGCCGCCAGGTCGACGACGACAGCCAGGCCGCTTTGGTGCTGGCGCGTTCCGACGTGGCCGTGGCCAGGGCGGCGGTGGAAAATGCGCGCATCAGCCTGAGCTACACGCGCATCGTTGCCCCCATTTCAGGGCGCACCACCACGTCCAGTGTCACGCCAGGCGCGCTGGTGACGGCCAACCAGGCGGCGGCGCTGACCACGGTGTCGCAGCTTGACCCGCTGTATGTCGACGTCACGCAGTCCAGCACTGAAGTGCTGCGGCTGAAAAGTGACATGGCCAGCGGACGTTTCCAGCGCAGCGATGCTGCTTCAGCACGCATCACCCTGAAATTCGAGGATGGCAGCGTTTACCAACATCCTGGCAAACTGCAGTTTTCCGGCGTCAACGTGAACCCGGGCACTGGCGCTGTCACCCTGCGCGCCGTGGTGCCCAATCCCCAGGGCTTGCTGATGCCGGGCATGTATGTGCGCGCGGTGCTGGAGGCTGGCGTGAACGAGCAGGCCCTGCTGGTGCCGCAGCAAGGCGTGACCCGCGACGCCACCGGGAATGCCAATGTGCTGCTGGTCGACAAGGACAACAAGATAGAACGCCGACGCATCAAGGTGGATGCGGCCGTGGGCAGCCGTTGGCAGTTGGTCAGCGGACTGGTGGCGGGCGACCGTGTCGTGGTGGATGGCCTGCAACGCATCAAGGCGGGCGACACGGTCAAGGCAATCGAGGTGGTGACGAAAGCTTCCGGCGCCGGTTCTCCAGAAGCAGCGCAAGCGGTCATGCCTGCAGCGTCCGCTGCATCCGGCGCGCGCTGAGGATCTGGTCACCATGGCTCATTTTTTCATCAACCGTCCCATTTTTGCGTGGGTGCTGGCCATCGTCATCATGCTGGCTGGCGCGCTATCGATCAGCACACTGCCGGTCGAGCAATACCCCGACATTGCGCCGCCGCGTGTTTCCATCAACGCAAACTACAACGGCGCTTCGGCCGAAGCGGTTGAAAACTCGGTCACCCAGGTCATCGAGCAGCAACTCACCGGGCTGGACAACCTGCTCTACATGGAGTCGAGCAGCGATGCCTCGGGCCGCTCGCGCACCACGCTGACCTTCAACCCGGACACCAACACCGACGTGGCCCAGGTGCAGGTGCAAAACAAGCTGCAGCAGGCGTTGTCGCGCCTGCCGGAGGCGGTGCAAAACAGCGGCGTGAGCGTGACCAAGGGCGGCAGTGAATACTTCATGGTCATCTCCTTCTCCTCGGCTGACCCCAGCATCACCCAGGTGGACATTGGCGACTACCTGACCAGCAATCTGGTGGATGTTCTTGGCCGCATCGACGGGATCGGCGACGTGCGCATGTTTGGCACCAATTACTCCATGCGCATCTGGCTTGACCCCGCCAGGCTGGAGAAGTTTGCCCTCATGCCCTCGGACGTGCGCGTGGCTATCAATGCCCAGAATGCCCAGGTTTCGGCGGGCCAGCTGGGCACGCAGCCGGCTAAAAACGGTTGAAGAGTTCAACAACGTATTGCTCAAGTCAAGCCCTGACGGCGCCGTGGTAGTGCTCAAGGACGTGGCCCGCGTCGAACTGGGCGCAGACAACCTGTCAACCACCGCACGCCTGAATGGCCAGCCGGGCGCCGGCATTGGCCTGGTGCTGTCCGATGGCGCCAATGCAATGGCCGTCGGCGATGCGGTGAACGCCAGGATTGCACAATTGCAGCCCTATTTCCCGTATGGGCTGGTGCCCTTCGTCAGCTCGGACTCCACGCCTTTTGTGCGCGCATCGACCAAGGCCGTGCTGGTCACACTGGTGGAAGCGATGATTCTGGTGGTGCTGGTGATGTTCGTTTTCCTGCAGAACTTGCGTGCCACCCTGATTCCGGCCATCACCGTTCCGGTGGTGCTGCTGGGCACCTTTGGCGTGATGGCGACAGCGGGCTATTCGATCAACGCGCTGACCATGTTTGCCATGATTCTTTCCATCGGACTGCTGGTGGACGATGCCATCGTGGTGGTGGAAAACGTAGAGCGCGTGATGAGCCAGGAAGGCCTGTCGCCGAAGGAGGCAACGCGCAAATCGATGAGCGAAATCACCCCGGCGCTGGTGGGTATCGGCCTCACGCTGTCGGCGGTGTTCATTCCCATGGCGTTTTTTGGCGGCTCGACCGGGGTGATCTACCGCCAGTTCTCCATCACCATCGTGTCGGCCATGGCGTTGTCGGTGTTTGTCGCGCTGACGCTGACACCGGCCCTGTGCGCGACCTTTCTCAAGCCGGTTAAAAAGGGCCACCACACCGCGCATGAGGGCACGCAGCGCAAGGGCTTGCTGCGCCTCAGCGACCGTTTCTTTGGCGGATTCAACCACCACTTTGACCGCAGTGCCGACCGCTACCAGGGGCTGGTGGGCAAGCTGATGCGGCGCAGCAAGCGCATGGTCGTGGTGTTTTTGCTGTTGTGCGCCGTTGTGGCCGTGATGTTCGCGCGATTGCCAACGTCATTTCTGCCCAATGAAGACCAGGGTTTTGTCAGGGTGCAGATCAGTTTGCCGTCGGGCGCTTCGGATGCGCGTTTGCAGGTCGTGATGGCCGAGGTGCAGAAATACTTTGGCCAGCAGCCCGATGTCATCAGTTTTTACTCAATCACCGGTCTGGGCGGGGACCAAAGCTCGGCCCGCGGATTTGTTCGGCTGACCGACTGGGGTGAACGCCACCGGCCCGAGCAGTCGGCGGACGCCATCGCGCGCAAGGCGACGCAGGAGCTGAAAGTGATCCGCGATGCGCGCATCTTTGTGAGCCTGCCGCCGGCTGTGCGCGGCTTGGGCTCGGATGCAGGCTTCAACTTCCAGCTCAAGGACTTGAATGGCCTGGGCCATCAAGCCCTGATCGACGCCAAGGACAAGCTGCTTGCGCTGGCGCAAGACCGTCCTGAAATAACCAGTATGCGCAGCAACAACCTGGATGACAGGGCGCAGTTGAGCGTCATCATTGACGACCGCAAGGCCGCCGCGCTGGGCTTGTCCGCAGCCGACGTGAACAACGTGTTGTCCAGCGCCTTGGGCGGTGCTTACATCGACGATTTCCTGAACAATGGCCGCGTCAAGCGCGTTTACATCCAAGGCGATGCGCCTTACCGGATGCTGCCCAAGGACATCGGGCCCTGGACGGTTCGCAACAAGCAGGGCGAAATGGTGCCGTTCTCTGCCTTCAGCCAGACGAAATGGACCTTTGGTTCACCCCAGCTGCAACGCTACAACGGCAGCCCGAGCTACGAGTTCGTGGGCAGCGCCGCGCCTGGCGTGAGCACCGGGGTGGCGATGGATGCGATTGAAGTCATCATGAAGGAAATGCCGACGGGCATTGGCTACGAATGGACAGGCGCGTCTTACCAGGAACGCTTGTCGGGCGCGCAAGCACCGATGCTGTACGCCATTTCCATCCTGTTCGTGTTCCTGTGCCTGGCGGCTTTGTACGAAAGCTGGAGCATCCCGCTGGCGGTGATTCTGGCCGTACCGCTGGGCATTCTGGGTGCCTTGGTGTTCACCGGCACGCGCGGCTTGTCCAACGACGTGTATTTCCAGGTGGGCTTGCTGACCACCGTGGGGCTGGCCTCGAAAAATGCAATCCTGATCGTTGAATTTGCCACCCAGCTGCAAGCGGCCGGACGCAACGTCTTTGACGCCACGCTGGAATCGGTTCGCATGCGTCTGCGGCCGATTTTGATGACTTCGCTGGCCTTTGGCTTCGGTGTGTTGCCGCTGGCCATTGCCTCAGGCGCCGGGGCGGGCGGTCGACAGGCGATTGGTACGGCCGTGCTCGGCGGCATCATTTTCTCTACCGCCCTGGGGATTTTCTTTGTGCCGGTGTTCTTTCTCCTGATTCGCGGTTTCTTTTCAAGGCGTTCGGCTGAAAAGGCCGCCACTCCACCGGAGACTGCCGCATGATGCGCTTTGCTATTCCGGCCCGGCGTGGCGTCGCACTCGCCGCCATCGCCACACTCGCCGGTTGTGCCAGTCTGGCACCCGCCTACGAAAGCCCGGCATTACCCGTTCCGGCCACGCTTGACGACAGCGCGCTGGTCATGCCCGATGGCGAAGCGCTGCCGGGCTTGTCCACGCTCGGCTGGAACGACTTTTTGCAAGCGCCCCGGCTGCGCGAAGTGGTGACGCTGGCCTTGGAGAACAACCGTGACCTGCGGATTGCGGCCTTGACGATAGAAAAAGCGCGTGCCCAATACGGCATTTCGCGCGCCGACCTGTTTCCGTCTGTCGATGCCAGCGGCGTTGGCAGCCGCAGCCGCTCCCGGGGTCAGGACCAGAGCAGCAGTGGCAATGCCTCGTCAATCCGCACCCAGTACAGCGCACAGCTTGGATTCAGCAGCTACGAAATCGATTTTTTTGGCCGGGTTCGCAACCTCAATGACGCTGCCTTGCAGGAATTCTTTCGGACGGCAGAAAACCGCCGCAGCGTGCAATTGAGCCTCGTGGCCGAAGTCGCCAATGCCTGGCTCACATTGGACGCCGATGGCCGGCTTTTGCAACTGGCGCAAGACACCTTGCGCAGCCGCCAGGCTTCGTTTGACCTGACAAAGCGCAGCCACGCGCTGGGTGCCAGTTCGGGCCTGACGCTGGCGCAAGCCCAAACCACAGTGGATTCCGCCCGCGTTGAGGTGGCCGCATACACCCGTCAGGTGGCACGTGACCGCAACGCCCTGGCCTTGCTGGCAGGCGCGCCGGTGCCGCCAGGGATGCTGCCGGACGGGGCAATGCAAGTCGCGCCAGAAACGCAGACCGTTGACCGGCTCAAGGCCACCCCGGCGGCTATGCTGCTGGCGGTGCCTGCCAACCTGCCGTCTTCAGTGCTGCAAAACCGTCCCGATGTGCAAGCGGCCGAATACACGTTGCGCGGCTCCTATGCCAGCATTGGCGCCGCACGCGCGGCGTTTTTCCCCGGTATCAGCTTGACGGCATCGGCCGGCACGGCCAGTTCGGGCCTGGCGGGCCTGTTTGGCAGCGGCAGCGGCATTTGGAGCTTTGTACCGCAGATCCGGCTGCCGATTTTTGATGCCGGCCGCAACCGTGCCAACCTGCAAGTGGCTCAGGTGACGCGTGACACGGCGCTGGCGCAATACGAGAAAACGCTGCAAACCGCATTTCGCGAAGTGGCCGATGCGCTGGCTGACCGCGCCACGCTGGGCGAACGCCTGGCGGACCAGCAATCGTTACGCGACGCCACTCAGCGCGCCTTCACGCTTTCACAAGCCCGCTACAAGCTCGGTGCCGACAGTTACCTGCCGGTGCTGGACGCCCAGCGCTCGCTTTACAGCGCGCAGCAAACCCTGATCGTCCTGGCGTTGTCCGAGCAGGTCAACCGCATCACGTTATACAAGGTGTTGGGCGGCGGCTGGTACGTGGAGGCCGCGGCGCAGGGCGCGGCTATCGCGTCACCCGCCCCGTGAAGCCGATGGCGTGTTGAAGCACGGCGCGCTTCAGCCGCCATGTGCGTCGAACTTTCAACGACCTGTCGGGTCAAATGGCGGTTTTCAACCACGTTTTTCGCCACGCGGCCGATCACGTTGATGACCTGGGGCAGCTGGGGCGGGGCTGGTGGTTTTTATCCATAAAAAAACCATCTGGATTGGCGCACAAAATATGCGTCAAGTCAGTGCCCTGACGGCAACGCGACAATCCGGGCCAGTTTTGCTGCCCGAAAACACAGGGTGACTACACTTCCGTATTCGCTTTGACGCTTTCCATTCTTCTAATCTTTCCAATTTTTCCGAAAAAACCGTACCCATGGATATTTTTATGCTGACGATGTTTGTCGCCATCGCCGCGCACATGCTCAAGTCGAAATACCAGCGCGGGCGCATTGCCTTGCTGGGCAGCCATCTCGGGAAATACCAGATTGAAAAACAGATGGAAAGCCTGACGGACGGTTACTTGCGCGCATTGGGCGAGACGGACTTGATACGCCGGGAACAGATCTGGCATCTGCAAGACGCCACCGAAGCGTCGCTGTGCGACCAGCTCAAGCGTTTTGTGGCCGATTTTTCCAAACTTGACGAAGAGCAAACACGCGTCAGCAAGCTGCCGATGGCCATTCCGTTTGCCGACAAGCTGTTTCCCGCCATCACGTTTGACCTGCGCAAGGCATTGGCCATTCATGCGCAAGGCATCACACTCGTGGCCACCAATACCGACCAGAGAAGCCCCCGGGACAAGGCCTATACCCTGAGCGCCGAGTTGTTTTTGCTGCAACACACCTGCCACTGGTTCTGCAAATCCAAAATTGTGGCGTCTGCCCGCATGCTGGGCCGGCAAAAAACATCCTATGAACAGGTGCTGGCGGCGGTGGCGCCCGAAACGCGCCGGGCGTACAACAGCCTGGTCGGCGCTTGAGCATGCCAGGTCAGCGCAAGTAGCTCCGGTTCAGGAGGGTTTCAAGCTTTTTCTGCAGGGTTTCAAAAAAGGCGCTCATGGCCCAGTAAATGGCGGCGGCCGCCAGATAGAGTGGAAACGGCTGGAAGGTGGTGGCAATCACTTCCTTGGTCGCCAGCATCAACTCGCCCACGGCAATCACCGACACCAGCGAGGTGTCCTTGATGAGGCTGATAAGGCTGTTCGACAGGCTGGGAACCGCCAGTCGCAGGGCTTGCGGGCCAATCACATAACGCATCGCCTGGGTTTGCGTCAGCCCCAGACTGAGGGCCGCATTGGTCTGGCCATGCGTCACGCCGTTGATGGCGCCGCGAATCGTTTCAGACAGGTAGGCGCCGACATTCAGGCTGAGACTCAAAATGCCCGCGCTGATCGGATCAAACTGGATACCGATGCTGGGCAGGCCAAAATAGATCACAAACAGTTGCACCAGCAGCGGTGTGCCGCGCATGCAACTGACATAAAGCGCGGCGAACTGCGACAGCAGCGGCACCTTGGCCAGTCGCGTGATGGCCACCAGCGTGCCAATGATGGCGCCGAAAAAAACCGATGCCACGGCCAGTAGCAGCGTCCACAGCGCGCCTTTGAGCATCAGCGGCAGGGCGTCCTGAAGCAAGCCGGTCAAACCAGTGATATCCATAAAGCTCTCCACAATTAAAAAACCCGGCGTCGCGCCGGGTGGGGGTCTGGCGCCTGCCGTAAGTGGCGGCGCGTGGCGGGACGGAAGTTACTTGGCGACTGGCGGTTTGCTCACGTCGCGGTCAAACCATTTGTTCGACATTTTGGCGAAACTGCCGTCGGCCTGTAAATCGGCCAGCGCCTTGTCGATGGCGGCCTTGAACTGCGGGTTACCCTTGACGAAAGCAATGCCGGATTTTTCCAGTTCCCCGACGGGTGCGCCGGGTTTGAGCGGCAGTTTGGTTTTCTTGACGATGTAGGGAATCAAGAGGCTGTCGTTCAGCGCGGCATCAATCCTGCCCAACGCCAGATCCTGCAAATACTCGGGCGAACCGGGATAGGTCCTGATGTCAATGCCGCCGACGGCCTTGGCGACTTCTGAAAAATTGGTGCCCTGGCCCAAACCAAGTTTTTTGCCCTTCAGGTCAGCCAGCGTCTTGAATTCGCGCTTTTCGTCCTGGCGAATGATGAGCTGTGGGCTTGAAATGGTGTAAGGCGTGGAGAAGTCGAAGGTTTCCTTGCGCTTGTCGGTGATGCCGACCTGGTTGATGACCACGTCGTATTTTCCCGCCTGCAAGCCGGCCAGAATGGCGCTCCATTCGCTGGTGCTGAAATCAGCCTTGACGCCCATTTTTTGCGCCAGGGCATTTGACAGCTCGACTTCAAAACCCGCCAACTGGCCGTTTTCCTTGTAATTGAACGGCGGATAAGTGCCTTCCAGCGCTACTTTGAGGGTGCCGCGCTGCTTGACGGTGTCAAGCAGATCAGCCGCTGTTGCGCTCAATGCCAGTGACAAAAGAAGTGTGGAAACCAGTGTTCTACGGATATTCATATGCTTATATTGAATAAATAGTTGTTAATTCAGACGTTAATCGAATAATAAACTGACTTTCCCAAATATGATTTTAAATCCCATAAACCCTACAGCCAATCAGGGCAGGCATTGATCGGCGGCGCTACGACTGGCCGCAATGTGCATAGATGTCCAGCGCTGGCGTGTAGACGCGGGTCTGCACATTCATCAGGCCCAGCACCGAATGAAAATAGTTGTCGTGGCTGACCGGTGCGTCAAGCTGCTGTTTGAGGCAGGCAGTGGTGATCTTGCTGCGCTGCTCGAAGCCGGGCGACAGCCAGGTGATCCAGGGCACATGCTTTTGCACGTCGGGCGCGACGCTGTAGGGCATGCCGTGCAGGTAAATGTTGTTTTCGCCCAGTGACTCGCCGTGATCAGCCACATACAGCATTGCAGGCGATGAGAGCGGCTCCTGCGTCTTGAGCCACTGGATGCTGGACGCCAGCAGGTGATCGGTGTACACGATGCTGTTGTCGTAAGCATTGATCAGCCCTTGCTGTGTGCAGCTTTGCAGGGCGTTGTCAGTGCATTCGGGCAGGAATTTTTTGAAGGCGGCTGGCGACCGCTTGAAATAGGCCGGGCCATGGCTGCCCATCTGGTGCATCACGACTACCACGCCCTTGGCCCGGCGCTCGGCGGGCAGCGCGGCAATGCGCGCGTCCAGGTCTTTCAGCATGACCTCGTCGAAGCATTCATCACCGTCGCACAGGCCGGGCACTTTCAGCTGGCTGGTGTTGACATTCGGAACACGGTCGCAAACGCCTTTGCAGCCTGACTGGTTGTCGAGCCAGAGCACGGCCAGCCCCGCATGCTGCAGCACGTCCATCAAGCCCTCGTAATTGGCCGGGCGCGATTCGTAGTTTGCCCGCCCGAAATTGGAAAACATGCACGGTACCGAGGCTGCCGTGCTGGTGCCGCAAGACCAGGCGTTGCGCTGGCTGGCAATGTTTTCTTTGGACAATTCGGACGTGGTGGGGCGGCTGTAGCCGTTGACCGCGAAATTCACGCTGCGCCCGGTTTCGCCCAGCACCAGCAGGAGCAGTGGCGGCTTGGCCTGTGCGGTGTAGGTGGCGCCGAGCGTGGCGTCTTCGCCCAGCGGCAGGATGGCCGATTCGTTGCGCTGAAACGGCTTGGCCGCCACCAGGCCCAATGCGTAAAAAGAATTGAGCGGATTGATCAGGTAGCGCACCTGGGGATAGTTGCGCATCACCGAGGCAATACTTTGAAAGAAAAGCACCAGCACCATGACCAGCAGGGCACAACTCGCCAGCAGTGCGACCAGGTTGGAGACCGCCTGGCGCGTCGGGTTTTGCAGCCGGATGTGCTGGCGCCACAGCAGCACGCAGGGCAGCACTGCCAAGACCAGCACGGTGGCCAGCAGACGCCAGTTCAACAGGTCACGCGTTTCGCGCATATCGGTCTGCAGGGCGTTGACCAGCATCGACTTGTCGATGACAACACCATAGGCCATCATGAAATAGGCGCCGAAAGCCGCCGAGACGCAAAACAGCATGATGACCGGCTTGAGCGTCCAGCGCCAGGCGAGCAGGCTGAGCAATCCAGCCGTCGTCAACCCGATGACCAGCGCAAGTGCGATGCTGACTGTGAACGCCTGACTGTTGCTCAAGTCGGGCAGCCGGGCCAGCGTGCGCCACAGCGCCACGTTACAGACCGTGGCAAGCCAGAAGCTGGCAAGTACAACCACCCAAACCGGCCGCATGCCGGCTGGCAGCGCTTTTTCATTCAGGGCAAGGGAACGAGGTGAGAAAGGAGTAGGTGGTTTGGCAGGATCAGGCAGGTGCAGCGGCATAACGCGGCATTTTACGAGACCAAACTTAGCTTCGCCTTAATGGTTCAACTGGCCGGCGTGATGCCTCAGATGATCGTCCATGAAGGTGGCGACGAAGTAGTAGCCGTGGTCGTAGCCGGCATGACGGCGCAGCGTAAGGGGCTGGCCGACTGCGGCACAGGCCGCTTCAAACAGGTCCGGATGCAACTGGTCCGGCAAAAATTTGTCGCCCAAACCCTGGTCAATCAAGATGCCGCCAGGGCAGGGCGCGCTGGTACTTTTCCGCATCAGCGCGCTGGCATCGTGGGCCTGCCACTGCGATGTGTCGGTGCCCAGATAGCCGGTGAACGCTTTTTCGCCCCACGGGCATTGGCTGGGTGCACAAATCGGCGCAAAGGCCGACACAGACTTGAACAGGCCCGGATGGCGCAGCGCCAGGGTCAAGGCGCCATGTCCGCCCATCGAATGGCCAAAGATGCCGATGCGCTCGGCGTTAATCGGCAACACGGCCGTTAGCAAAGGCAGCAATTCGGCCGTGAGATAACTTTCCATACGGTAATTTTCCGCCCAGGGCGCTTGCGTGGCATCGAGGTAAAACCCGGCGCCCAGGCCGAAATCCCAGCTGTCGGATTCACCCGGCACTTGGGCGCCGCGCGGGCTGGTGTCGGGTGCAATCAGCGCCAAGCCCAGTTCGGCGGCCAGGCGCTGGGCGCCCGACTTGGTCATGAAGGTTTCTTCGTTGCAGGTCAGGCCCGCCAGATACAGCAGCGCGGGAACCGGGCCTGTTGAGGCTTGCGGCGGCAAGAACACCGAGAACTTCATCGGCAGGCCGATTTCGCTGGACACATGCTGGTAAAAGCACTGTTTGCCGCCAAAGCAGGCGTGCTCGTTGATCAATTCGAAGGGTGTTGTCATGGACTTTTCAGTTCAATCAAAGGCTGCCAGCCGGGGCGGCCTTCTTCTTTGCAAGCAGGGGCCGCGGGACTGGCTTTGCCAGACCGCAGGCGCAACGGCCCCCTCCGGGGGGCAGCGAACCACAGGAAGTGGGGAACGTGGGGGCTAGTACAGCACGACGCCGCGAATGGATTCGCCACTTTTCATCAAGTCAAAGCCCTTGTTGATGTCTTCGAGCGGCATGGTGTGGGTGATCAGGTCGTCGATGTTGATCTTGCCTTCCATGTACCAGTCGACAATTTTTGGCACGTCGGTCCGGCCGCGTGCGCCGCCGAAGGCCGAACCTTCCCACTTGCGGCCGGTGACCAGCTGGAAGGGACGGGTTGAAATTTCAGCGCCCGCTTCAGCCACGCCAATGATGATGCTGCGGCCCCAGCCCTTGTGCGTGCATTCAAGCGCCTGGCGCATCACCTTGGTGTTGCCGATGCACTCGAAGCTGTAATCCGCGCCGCCGTCGGTCAGCTGCACGATGGCATCGACGATGTTGCCGCCAGCCGCCTCAATCGCCTTGGGGTTCAAAAAGTGCGTCATGCCGAACTTGCGGGCCATCGCCTCGCGCTCGGGGTTCAGATCGACGCCGATGATCTTGTCAGCGCCGACCATTTTGGCGCCCTGGATCACATTGAGGCCAATGCCGCCCAGGCCAAACACCACGACATTCGCGCCAGCCTCGACCTTGGCGGTAAACAGCACCGCGCCAATGCCGGTGGTGACGCCGCAGCCGATGTAGCAAACCTTGTCGAACGGCGCGTCCTTGCGGATCTTGGCCAGCGAGATTTCGGACGCGACGGTGTAGTTGCTGAAGGTCGAGGTGCCCATATAGTGAAAAATGGGCTTGCCGTCGAGGCTGAAGCGACTGGTGGCGTCGGGCATCAGGCCCTGGCCCTGGGTGCCGCGAATCAGCTGGCATAAATTGGTCTTGCGCGACAGGCAGAACTTGCACTGGCGGCATTCGGGCGTGTAGAGCGGAATGACGTGGTCGCCTTTTTTGAGCGACGTCACGCCGGGGCCGACATCGACCACGATGCCCGCGCCTTCGTGGCCCAGGATGGCCGGAAAGATGCCCTCCGGGTCGGCGCCCGAGAGCGTGTAATAGTCGGTGTGACAAATGCCGGTGGCTTTGATCTCGACCAACACCTCGCCGAACTTCGGACCTTCCAGGTCAACGGTTTCAATGGTCAGGGGCTGGCCTGCTTGCCATGCGACGGCGGCTTTTGTTTTCATGGGGTTTGGGTCTGCTGCACAGAGCGTGTGGGGAAAGACTTGGCACTATAAGCCAGACTGCGCATCCGGGTTGGCGGGTGCCAGG
This sequence comes from Polaromonas sp. CG_9.7, assembly GCF_015752205.1. Taxonomy (GTDB): domain Bacteria; phylum Pseudomonadota; class Gammaproteobacteria; order Burkholderiales; family Burkholderiaceae_C; genus Polaromonas. Next base: position 135,905 of record NZ_JADOVG010000003.1, on the reverse strand, counting down.
CCCGGCCTTGCGTTCTTGCGCCTATATGCCAACCATCTCGGCAAGCACCCTGGCGCGAACCGGCGCTGCCGGGTCATTGGGGAACTTGCGCCCGAAGAAGGCAGGCGATGCCTTGAGCTGCTCGATGTCTTCTGCCTCGAACAGGCGCGGGTGCGATTGGACATAGTGCTGGAAACAGTGGTTCATCGGCCCTTTGGTCAGTTGCAGATGCATCAGCAAGGTGGGCAGCACGATTTCCTCAGGCAGGCACAGGCGGCTGAAATAGTCTTTTATCTCGGGGCGCCCAAACAGGGCAACCATTTCAGCCACGACATGCCGGCGTGCGCCGAACCAGGTCGTGCCGTAATAGGGGCGAAAATTTTCGTCAAAAATGTGATTGGCGATGGATTTCTGTCCGATTGACTTGGTGCACTGAAGCGCGAGCCATGACAGGGGATTTCTTCGATCGCCACTGCGCAGCCAGATTCCAGCTTCTTCGCGCCTGCCCTGTGAGGCGCCGAAGTACACGTTTGACAGGCGCCTGGCCACCCGAAACCGCAATGACATGTCGGGCAGCAATGCCCTGTAGCCGATCGACATCAGCGCATCCTGGTCGCCCAACACGTCAACACAGTCGAAATGCGCATCGGCAGGGCCCGAAATATGCACTTCAAACTTTTCCATCGGTTTGATCGGCAGGCACGAGGGGCTCAACAACTGAAGGTAGTCAAAATCAAGGTTGTGCAGCGCGAACTGCATTGAATGAAAGATCGCTTCGACAAAGCTGAAGAGACCCCAGCCCGTGCGCTTGGGATCGGGAACAAAGACAACATTCGGAGCGCACAGCGAAAACACGGGTGTCTGGTGAAAATCATGGTGCACCAGAACGGTATGCGGTGCCAGGGCTCTGGCAAGCTGATCGACCGTTTCCGGCTTGCTGACAGCGGACATCACAAGAAAAACAATAGTTGGTTTCATCTTTTCTGCTTGTGGGTGATTCTTGGCCAATGGTGGGTCTGCTGCCGCTTGTGTATTTCAACTTTCAAGGCCGCAGTGCGTTCTTTTCCATCAGACGTTTCACGGGTGGATTTCAATGTTCGCCCGACCTTTGAGGAATTGCCGAACGCCTGAGATGATCGTGATTGCTGTCAATTCAGTCAATCTGGCAAACGGACTAATGAATTGCTGCAGTCATCGTTGACACGTGGCAAGACGCGTGATGGCTGCTGCCGCTCCTCTTGGGGCGTGCGCTGTGCACAGTTGAAAGCCGCAGCTCTGCACGCAGTTGTTGGTTAATGCATTGCGGCGGTTGTGTCAGGCGTCCGGTCAGGTCTGGGCTTGGGTAAACCATAGGCTTGCACGACAGGTTTATGGTCAAAATCAGCGTCACTCATCTGGGTTGCTTGTTGTGGAAAATTTTTTCCTGACACGCAAGCGCCCTTTACTTTCTTGAAAGATAAAAGCATGACACCCTCGATCCTCATGACCGCCGTTTTGCTGACCTTCGGTCTGGCCTCTGGCACCAGCGCGCAGACCCTTCAGAAAATCAATGAAAGCAACAAGATCACCGTGTCTTACCGCGAGGCGTCGGTGCCGTTCAGCTACCTGATCGGCTCGTCCAAGTCGGTCGGATTTTCAGTCGAACTGACCGATGCCATCGTGGACGACGTGCGCAAGAAGCTCAACAAGCCCAATCTTCAAGTTGCCACCATGCCGGTAACTTCGCAAAACCGAATTCCATTGCTGGTCAACGGCACCTATGACATCGAATGCGGATCGACGACCAACAACACCGCCCGGGGCAAGGATGTGACGTTTGCCATCAACCATTTCTACACTGGCACGCGTTTGCTGACCAAGAAAAGCTCGGGCATTAAAAACTATGCCGACTTGGCCAAAAAAACGGTGGCCAGCACCACCGGCACCACCAACGCGCAGGTGATGCGCAAGTACAACGCCGACAACAACCTCGACATGCAACTGATCCTCGGCAAGGACCATGATGATTCGCTGCTTCTGGTGGAAAACGACCGCGCCCTGGCGTTTGCCATGGACGACATCCTGCTGTTCGGCCTGATGGCCAACTCCAAGAATCCTGCGGCGCTGGAAGTGGTGGGTGATTCATTGCAGGTCGAGCCCTACGCCTGCATGCTGCGCAAAGACGACCCGGAATTCAAGAAGCTGGTCGATGGCACCATCACCCGCCTGATGAAGTCGGGCGAATTCGAGAAGCTGTACACCAAGTGGTTCATGTCGCCGATTCCCCCCAAAGGCGTGAACCTGAACCTGCCCATGAGCCAGCAGCTCAAGGCCAACCTGAAGGCCATGAGCGCCGCACCGGCGATGTAGTTTCGAAACTGCCCGGGTCGCAGGAAACTTGCCGTGTTCTATTCTGTCGTTGCGGACCTGATCCGCAATCCATTCACCCGCTGAACACAATGCATGGTTCCCGGGTCAAGCCCGGGATGACAGAAGAGGCGGGATGACAGAAGAGGTGCAATGACAGCAATACCTGATATGCGCGTAAACCTGAAAAGCGAACTGAGTGGTTACATATTTTTGATTAAAAAGCCTTCTTGCGCAATGGGAACGTGCGCAAGCAGCTATTAAAAAAGTAGCAATTAACGGGTGATCGGCTAACGGTCGGCCGAGGCGCTCCAGCGGTTGTCCCAGTCCTTGCCTTGGGCCTTGTCCATGCTGCGGCGGTCGCGCTTGGTGGGACGGCCGTGTTCCAGCGTGCTGGCGGGGTCGCTGGTCAGGTGCCGTTGTTCGGCAGCCTGCGCCTTGAGCGCCAGGCTTTCCGGGGTTTCCTCATAAAGCTGCTGCGCCACCGGCGCCGGACCGCGCTGGCTGCTGATGCCGCGGACCACCAGCGTGCGGACAAGCGTTCCCTGCCGCAGCGCCACGGTGTCTCCCGCCTTGACTTCGCGCGAAGGCTTGGCTTCGAGGTCATTGACGCGGACGCGTCCCTTATCGATTTCCTCCACGGCGAGCGAACGCGTCTTGTAAAAGCGTGCGGCCCAGAGCCATTTGTCGATGCGCAATTTTTCCATTCATCTTTCTCCTGATTTCATATTCTGGACCAGTGGCAGTCGCACCGTGGCATCAAGGCCCATCACCCTGCCATGTGCAAGCCGATTTTCCAGTGCGATGCTGCCGCCCAGCGCCTGTACGATCTCCAGGCAGATGGCCAGTCCCAGGCCGGAGCCGTGGGGAACGTCGCCGGCCGAAAAGGGCTGGTAGAGCCGCGCCGCCAGCTCGTCCGGAATGCCGGGGCCGCTGTCGCTGACGCTCAAGACCACCCGGCCGGCCTCGCAGGCGGTGCGCACCGTCAAGTTTCCGCCCGGCGGCGTGTGCTTGATGGCGTTGTGCAGCAGGTTGCGCGTCAGCTCGCCCAGCATCCATTCATGCGCCTGGACGCGTCCGGGCTGCGTCTCGATGCCGAAGTCGATGTCCTTTTCGGCAATCAGCGGCGACAGGTCCAGCGCCACCTGCCGCGCCACCTGGGCCAGGTCAATGGCCTGCGGGTCGGGCTGCTGGCGCAATTGCTCGACCTTGGCCAGCGCCAGCATCTGGTTGGCCAGCTGCGTGGCGCGGTCCACCGTCTGGCTGATGTCGGCCAGCGCCTCGTTCGCGTCCAGGTCGCCGCGCAGCGCCGACTGCACCTGCACCTTGAGCACCGCCAGCGGCGTGCGCAGCTGATGCGCGGTGTCGCGCACGAAGCGCTTCTGGTTTTCCAGCAGGTGCTGCAGCCGGCCCATCACCTGGTTGGTGGCATCAACCAGCGGCAGCAGTTCGCGCGGCGCATCGCGCGCGTCAATGACGCTCAGGTCGCCTTCGGCCCTGGCCTGAAGTTCGGCGCTGAGCCGGCGTACCGGCCGCGTGGCGCGCTGCACCACGACCACCACCACCAGCGCAATCACGGCCAGCAGCAGCGCCTGTCGCCACAGCGTGTCGAACAAAATCTTGCGCGCCAGAGTGGTGCGCAGTTCCAGCGTTTCCGCCACCTGGATGACGGCCATGCCCCGGCCTTTGGAACTGGCGACCGGCTGCAGCAGCACAGCGACGCGCACCGCGTCATCGCCAAACACATCGTCATAAAAATCCACCAGTGCAGCATACGGCGGCTTGGCCGGAATGCGGCCGCGCCAAAACGGCAGTCCGGCAAAACCCGACACCATTTCGCCGTCCAGGCTGGACACGCGGTAGAACAGGCGGCTCTGGTTGTCGGCCTCGAAGGCTTCCAGCGCGGCATACGGGACGGCAACGCGCAACACGGACAGCTCGTCGTAGCCGGTCACGTCGAGCTGCTCGCCAATTGATTTGGCCGAAGCGAGCAGGGTGCGGTCATAGGCGGTGTTGATGGCGCTGAACGCCTGGTTGTACAGCCCCACGGTGTTGACGATGACCAGCAGGCCGACGGGCAGCAAGATGCCTAAAAGCAGGTATCGCCTGAGCGAGATAGCCCCCACGCTTGTCGCTTCGCGTACTGCGCTGCCCCCCAAGGGGGCCGTTGCGCCTATGGTCCGGCGAAGCCGGTTCCATGGCACTGGCTGGTGTGAAGTAGCCCCTGCGCTGGCCGGTTCGTTTGCTGTGCTGTCTTTATCCTGGCTCACGCATCGACCTTCAGCAGGTAACCCAGGCCGCGCAGCGTGACCAGCGTCACGCCGGTCCCCATCAGTTTCTTGCGCAGCCGGTAGACGACCACTTCGACCGCTTCGTACTGCACTTCGGCTTCGCCCGGAAACACCAGCTCGAACAGCTTTTCCTTGGACACCGCATGGCCGGGCTTGACGATGAGCGCCTGCAGCAGCGCCAGTTCGCGCGGCGTGAGGTCCAGCACCAGGCCATGGTGGTAAATGGCGCCACTCTCTTTTTCATAGCGAAGTGTGCCCGCCAGATAGGCGGTAGAGCCTGATTCGGTATGTGATGCAGGGCGGCGGCGGACCAGCGCACGCAGCCGCGCCTCCAGTTCGTCCAGGTCGAAAGGCTTGGGCAGGTAGTCATCGGCCCCTGTGTTCAGGCCGATGATGCGGTCGCCCACCGTGCCGCGCGCCGTCAGGATCAGCACTGGCGTGGCCAGCCCCTGGCGGCGTGCCTGCGCCAGCACCTGCAGGCCGTCGAGGCCCGGCAGGCTCAGGTCAAGTACCACCACGTCGGGCTGGACGGACGTCCATTGCGCCAGGGCCAGCCGGCCGTCGGTGCAGGCGAACACCTCGATGCCGCGTCGGCCGAGCGTGCGCTGCAAAGCGGTCTGCATCGAGGCGTCGTCTTCAATCAACAGCAATTTCAGAGTCGAAGTCATGGCCCGGACATTAGCACTTTCCCCTAGGTTTCAAGACAGCCGTTTGACAGCCACGGCATGCATCATCAAGGGGTTCATTCCACTACAAGGAGACATTCATGCGTCGCGACACTTTTTTGAAATCCATGGCGGCCCTGGCGGCTGCGGGTGCCTTTCCACTGTCGGCCTTTGCCGCTGCCAATGTCAAGATGATGGTGCCGGCCAACCCCGGCGGCGGCTGGGACACCACCGGTCGGGCGCTGGGCAAGGCACTGGTCGATTCGGGCGCGGCCGCCACCGTGAGCTATGACAACAAGGGCGGCGCCGCCGGCGCGCTCGGCTTGGCGCAGTTTGTCAACGGCAGCAAGGGCGACCCGAACGCCCTCATGGTGATGGGTGCGGTGATGCTGGGTGGACAGATCACGGGCAAGCCGCCCGTCAGCCTGAGCCAGGCGACGCCGATTGCGCGCTTGTCGAGCGAATACAACGTATTCGTGGTGCCGGCCGATTCACCTTTCAAATCGATCAAGGAAGTGGTCGAGCAGCTGAAGAAAGACCCGGGCAGCGTGAAGTGGGGCGGCGGCTCGCGCGGCGCCACCGAGCACATTGCCGCCGCCATGATTGCCCGCGAGGTCGGCGCCGATCCGGCCAAGATCAACTACGTCGCCTTCCGGGGCGGCGGCGAAGCCACGGCGGCCATCCTGGGCGGCAACGTGACCATCGGCGGCAGCGGCTACAGCGAATTTGCCGAGTACATCACCACCGGCAAGATGCGTGCGCTGGCGGTGACGTCCGAAGCGCGCCTGCCGGGCGTGAACATTCCGACGCTCAAGGAACAAGGCATCAACGTGGTGATCGGCAACTGGCGCGGCGTGTATGGCGCGCCCGGCATCACGCCGGCCCAGCGCCAGGAACTCACCGACATGGTCCTGAAGGCCGTCAAGTCCAAGAGTTGGCTCGAAGCTTCCCAGAAAAACAGCTGGACGCCTGCCGTGCTGAGCGGTCCGGCTTTTGATAAGTTTGTCGATGACGACTTTGCCGCCTTGCGCGCCACCATGGTGAAGTCCGGGATGATCTGAGGCCGCAGGCTGCTACCTCCTGTGATTTTTCAAGGAAAAAAGGGAATGCCGCTTTGCTGCGTTGCGCTCCCGTTCTTCCCTTTCGCCGGTGCCTGCTCCATGCAGCGCGGGTGCGACCGCCGCAAACCGGTTGTTTGTGCAATAGCTTCCATTCCGGTCAACTTTTCGTGCGCCGAAGATATCCCAATTGGTAACAAGTGATGACCACTCCCAAAAATACATACCCGCTCCAGACGCTGGTTGGCGTCGGCGTGCTGCTGATCGGCCTCGGTCTGGCCGCAGGCGCACTCACCATCCCGTCGGCGGCCGGTTACGGCGGCGTCGGCCCCAACTTTCTGCCCTGGCTGGTGGCCGTGTCGCTGCTGGTGTGCAGCGGCTTCATCATCTGGGAGTCGCGCTCGGGTGGCTTTCGGGCGATGGACGAATCCGCTGACGGCCCCCGGCCCTACTGGCTGGGCTTTGCCTGGATGTCGGCCGGGCTGCTGGCCAATGCCGCGCTGATCACCACCATCGGCTTTATCTTCAGCTGCACGCTGTGTTTCGTGCTGGCAGTCCAGGGCCTCAAAGGCGCGGAAGGCCGCAACGACCGCGGGGCTGCGGCCATGCTCAAGGACACGCTGATCGGCATGGCCATTGCCGCCCCGGTGTTCTGGATGTTCACCCAATTCCTGGCCATCAACCTGCCAGGCCTGACCTCGACGGGATGGCTCTAAATGGATATCTTCAACCAGCTGCTGCAGGGCTTTGCCACGGCGGCCACGCCCATCAACCTGATCTGGTGCTTTGTCGGCTGCGCGCTGGGCACGGCCATTGGCGTGCTGCCCGGCATCGGGCCGGCCGTGGCCGTGGCCATGCTGCTGCCGATCACGGTCAAGGTCGAGGCCACGGCATCGATGATCTTTTTTGCCGGCATCTACTATGGCGCCATGTACGGCGGCTCGACCACCTCAATTTTGCTGAACACGCCGGGGGAAACCGCCAGCATGGTCACGGCCATGGAAGGCAACAAGATGGCCAAGAGCGGCCGTGCCGGCGCGGCGCTGGCCACCGCCGCCATCGGCTCGTTCGTGGCCGGCACGATTGCCACGGTGCTGGTCACGCTGTTCGCGCCCATCGTCGCCGACCTGGCGGTCAAGCTCGGGCCGCCCGAATACTTCATGCTGATGCTGCTGGCCTTCACCACCGTGAGCGCGGTGCTGGGCAAAAGCACGGTGCGCGGCATGACGGCGCTGTTCATCGGTCTGGCTGCCGGCCTGGTCGGGCTGGACCAGATTTCGGCGCAGGCGCGCTACACCGGCGGCGTTCCCGAACTGCTCGACGGCGTCGAGATCGTGCTGGTCGCCGTCGGCCTGTTTGCCGTTGCCGAGGCCATGTACGCAGTGCTTTATGAAGGCCGCATCATCGATACCCAGAACAAGCTGAGCCGGGTCCACATGACCCGGCGCGACTGGCGCCGTTCCTGGCCAGCCTGGCTGCGCGCCACGGCGATAGGCGCGCCGTTCGGCTGCATTCCGGCCGGTGGAACGGAAATCCCGACCTTTCTGAGCTATGCAGTCGAGAAAAAGCTCGCCAAGGGCGAAGACAAGGCCGAGTTTGGGACGCAAGGCGCCATTGAAGGCGTGGCCGGCCCGGAAGCGGCCAACAATGCCACCGTCACCATGGCCATGATTCCGCTGCTGACCCTGGGAATTCCGACGTCGAACACCACGGCGATTTTGCTGGGCGCATTCCAGAACTATGGCATCCAGCCCGGCCCGCAGCTGTTCACCACCTCGTCGTCGCTGGTCTGGGCCTTGATCGCCTCGCTCTACATCGGCAACGTGATGCTGCTGGTGCTCAACCTGCCGATGGTCGGCCTGTGGGTCAAGCTGCTGAAAATCCCGAAGCCTTACCTCTACGCCGGCATTTTGATTTTTGCCACGGTTGGCGTGTACGGCATGCGCCAGAGCGCGTTTGACTTGTTCCTGCTGTACGGCATCGGCGTCCTGGGCGTGGTCATGCGGCGTTTTGACTTTCCAACCGCGCCGGTGGTCGTCGGCATGATCCTCGGCCCTCTGGCCGAAGCGCAGTTGCGCAACGCGATGTCGATCGGCGAGGGCAGCGCCATGGTGTTTTTGCAGCGCCCGGTGTCACTGATCCTGTTGGTGGTGGTGGTGTCCGTGCTGGTGCTACCGCGCCTGTTCAAACGCTGGGCTGGACGGCGAAAACTAGCTTGAATAGGCTGAAAATCGGCATTAAAAATGGCTTTTTCGCTTGTGGCACGGGCATAAGCAGCTATTGAAAATATAGCGGCTTGCGACGTTGAATACGCTCGATTGCCTTATGGCGCGATGGAGTGTTTTCGGTGCAGCGTTTGCTGACAGTGACATTTGCCGCCTTGGCATTGACAGCCTTTGCTTTTCTTGAAGCGGGTGACTGCTTTGCAGCGGGAGCGGTCAATCATGTTTGACGTTTGAGCGGCATGGATGGGCCAGTTCCTGCCGTTCGCGAATGTCGGCTAGGAGATACCGAGAATGATCCACTTGCTGGGCTAGGTTTTAGCTCTGTGATTTCCGCTGCGGGCTGGAAGCCGACTTTACCGGCGCTCCGAAGCAGTCACTCAAATGGCAGGTTAGCGTTGGAGGCCAGGCGCAGCCGCAGGCTGTCCGCCCTGGGCCGACCCGTCAGGCTCCACTAGTTGACCTCCGTGCGGCAAGCAAACCTATGCCTGCAGTCCCCAGCAGCGATCCGCAAGTACGGTTGAATATCTGCTGTCGACGAGGCTCCGAGAACCATTTTCGCAGATGGCTTCCCATATATGCGTAAGCTGCAATCGCAATCCATTCCAAACCCAGAAAAAGCGCACCAAGCACAGCAAACTGTGGTCCCGCAGGCTTTGAAATATCTACGAACTGAGGAAGAAATGCAGTGAATATGAGGATGGCCTTTGGATTACCCGCCGCAACCAGAAATTCTTGGCGTGCAAGTGAAAAAATGCTTTGCCGTGAGCCAGTATGTTTAGTATTTTCGTCGGCGGGAGCGGCCCTCCATAACTGGAACGCAAGGTAGAAAAGATACGCGGCCCCGACGACCTTGACTGCGTAAAACAAAATCTCCGAGGCCTGAAGGACGGTGGCAAGACCTGCTGCAGCAATGGCGATCATGCCGACGAAGGCGATGAGGCGACCGACTCCAGCGACTGACGCGGACCAAAAACCATAGCGAGTCGCATTTGACACGGAAAGGAGGTTGTTTGGGCCTGGTGCCATGTTCAGAGCGAAGCACGCGGGAACAAAAAGAAGAAGAGCATCAATGGACATGTTGTGCTTTGTGTGTGGTCTAACGTCGAAGGTAACGCTTATTGCAGTGGGTAGTGGAACTTATCCGCGTAGGAGTCCAGCACCTTGGCTACCTGGAGCAAGCGCCGGTCACTGTAGCACTTGCCGGCCACCTGGATGTTGACGGGAAGACCGGATTGGCCCAGGCCGATGGGCATGGAAACCACCGGACTGTTGGTGGTTGAAAAGACAGTCGTGTACGACTGGGTGGCGACGTAGTAATGGATGTCCGCACCATCCACTTGCAACGGCTGGTTGTATATCTTGAAATCGCCAAGCTTCTTGCTGTGCGCATGGTGCCTGAACGCGGTGGTCGCGCTGACGGGGCACAACCAAGCGTCGTATTCCGAGAGAAAGTTGTCCATCTTGGTGATGTACTGGCTTTGCAGCTCAAACGCTTGCATCAGCTTCTTCACAGAAGTTGGACCCACAATTTTTCTTTGCATAGGAATATTTTTCAAAGTGCCTTTCGAGAACAGATGACCGATGGAGCGCTTCAAATTCGACATGTCGTAGTTGCCTTGCGCCCCCACAAAACTACCCCAGGTTTCCCAGATTTCGTTGTAGTCCATTCCTTGCGGTTCAACCTTGTGGACGGTGGCACCCACTTGAACCAATGTCTTCACAAAGGCATGCAGTTTGTCTTTGATCTCTGCACTGACCGGAACCCCACCAAAGTCATCGGTCCATGCAATTTTGAGCTTGGAGATGTCGACACTTCCGCCCATGTCAGCCAGCAGCGGCGCGACATTTCTGTCATGGGATGTCGGTTGCGTCAGCACGTCCAACGCCAGTGCCAGATCATCGATCGAACGCGCCAGCGGCCCAGCAACGGCCAGCGTGCGGTAGCCATTGATCTCGCCGGGGAGCGGGACGATGTGTCCTTCGAACGAGACCACGCCATGCGTCGGTTTCAATCCATAAACGCCGCAAAAGCTCGCAGGCAAACGAATAGAGCCCGCCAGGTCACTGCCCAGCGAAAGAGATGTCATGCCGGTTGCCAGCGCAGTGGCGCACCCACCACTGGAGCCGGCGGGTGTGCGCTCGACATCCCACGGATTGTTGGTCTTGCCGAAGATGGGGTTGTCCGTTTGCATGTCCATGGCCAGCGTGGGCGTATTGGTCCTGCCAATGATGATCGCGCCAGCGTCTTTCAGAAGCTCGACCGCCACCGCATCGGTATCGGGGATGTGGTCCTTGAGCGGGAGGTAACCCGCAGTGGTGCGTGAACCCTTGACGCGATAAGTGTCTTTGATCGTGATCGGAACCCCATGCAGTGGGCCACAAGGTTTACCAGCGCGCTTGGCTTGATCTGCCTGGTCTGCTTGCGCTAGAGCCTGCGCCTCGTGGAGCGTCACTATGGCGTTGAAGGTGGGGTTCTGCTTTTTGGCTTGCGCCAGAAATGCCTCGACAGTTTCCCGAGCAGTGACTTCGCCGGAACGAATCATTGCGGCAAGTTGGCTGGCCGAAAGAAAATTGAGTGATGATTTCATGAATGCTCCATTGATTCTGGATAGGGTGCGGGGTAAATTGAAAGTAGCGTTGCTGGCTGCGGCACGGATCGGAAGGCGATGTTCATGCTCGAGTCTCCAATCGTTGGGGCGGTAAGGCCAGCCCGGGAGGGCTCGGCCGGTGCCGTGCCAGCGCCACCCCAAGTACAAGCATCCAAATCGGCAGCACGACGTTGTTGAGCGCTGCGATAGGCTCGACCCATGTGATGACGTTGCGCAGCATGGCCAGGCCGCCCAGCAGGCTGGCCGACGCGCCGGCCACCATGAGCCAGCGCCGTCCAGAGGACGCCGCGCGGGTGAGCACTATGGCAGCGCACAGGAAAAACGAGTTCAGGAACAGCTCGCCCAGAAACTCGCCGACGAAGTTGCCGAGGTAGCTGTTGGAAGCGGCGAAGACCACAGTGATGGCCTCACGCGCGCCGGGGGACGCATCAGCGTAGGCTAGGGCTAGTTGCCAGTGCAAGCTCGGCCAGCGAAGCAAACCCGCCATCATGGCGGCGGCACTCAGCAAAGCACAGATCAAGGCCACCATGGCGGTCAGCGGCGCTGCATGGCGCCCGGCGGCATAGACCCCCATTGCGGTCGGCAAGAGCAGCAACGGGATCAATCCGTACAGCACCCAGACCGCGCGTCCGCCAGACCCTAGCGCAAGCAGCTGCGGTAACACCTGCGCGGCTGGCAGGTCCAGCACATCGGGGTAGCCGAAGCTGCGCGCCAGCACCATGAAGACGGCGGAGAACAGCAGCGTCGCGGCGATCAGCGAGCCACCGCCAAAGACAGTCGCTGCTCGCAAAAAATCATCTGAATCACGATTCACCATATACTCCTTGGACACCTTGAACGGCGTGACGTAAGTGTCCAGTGAGCCGGTCCGATCAGCAATGACGGGACGCGCCACCGACTTGACCCGTTGCGCCAGATTTCTTTCCTGGATGGAGCCCCGATGCGCGAGGCTACGATTGCGACGTCGCTTCTGATCGACTTTCTCGGTTTTCTTGGCCGTCGAGGATTAGCAGCCGAAACGGTCTTTCGGGCAGCGCAGATCGACCCCTCTTGGGTCGACGACCCCAATTCACGTGTCCCCGCTGCGGCAATGGAACGGCTGTGGGCCGCGGCGGAGCAACTCACCGGCGACGCCGACCTAGGCCTGCACAGTGCACAGTGCAGAGGTCTACAACCCTGGCGCGTTAAGCATCGTCGGCTACGTGATCCTCAGCTGTCGGACGGCCGGTGAAGCGCTGGAGCGCCTTGCACGTTATGCGCCGTTGCTGAACGAGGGTCTGCAGGTCAAGGTCGAACACAAACAGGACACGACGATCTGCCGGTTCGGCGCGGCGGACGACCTCGGCAGCTACCTGCGTCGCTCACCCCGCCAAGTCATCGAGACCGTGGCTGCTGGCATCGTGCTCACGCTCGGGCGGGTGGCGACGCGGCCCCCGGTGCCGATCGCCGTGACCTTTCAGCATGCCGCGCCTGCGTCTATTGCCGAGCATGCGCGGCTGCTGGGCCCCGTGGTCCGTTTTGATCAACTCGAGAACGCAGTCGTGTATTCCACTTCGGCGCTGGCGGCAGGTATGCTGTCAGCCGATCCAGCGCTGCTGGAGGTGTTTGAGGGGGACGCCCGGCGTCGCCTCGAACAACTCAAATCACACGGCACAGTGAGTGGCCGGGTGCAAAGCATCGTCGGTGCGCGCCTGAAGGGTGAAGTGCCAAGCCTGGCCGTAATTGCCTCAGAACTGGCGATGAGTGAACGATCGGTTCAGCGCAGCCTCACCGAGGAGTCCACCTCTTACCGTGAAATCGTCGACGAGGTTCGCAAGGACCTGGCGCTGTCTCACCTGTCGAGGCCTGGCGCCACGGCCGCCGACGTGGCATTCCTGCTAGGGTTCTCTGAACCCAGCGCATTCACACGTGCGTTCCGCCGCTGGACCGGGTCGTCGCCCTCCCAATTCAGGTGCGCTTAAGACTACGACTCAGTGCGCATAGCTACTATGGCATTCAGTGCGCGCAGGAGCGGCGGGTTGATTGCACGGCAAGTTGTGAAGCAGGAGGGAGCCTCCTCAGCCACCAAGCTAAAGTGGCCCGTGCACGCATACCGGCTTGACGTAAACCTGACCGCCGTGGCTTACCGCTCCTGGCCCGGTCCTGAAGTTCATCCATGCATCACCAATGACTGGAATCGCGGCAATCCGGACCGCCGTTCCGGTGGCAGCGCAGCTCAATCGGATGACTGCTTTGTGGCGATGAGTCCAAGAGTCTGAAATTCCGCTTTGTCGTCGGAAACTGCCCTTCGATCTGAAACCTTGAATGACTGGAATCAGTCTGAACCAGCCCTTCAGTTGGTGATGCTCAATCAGCCGGCATTGGCTGACCGCAACCACAGCGAATCAGCACATTGCTTCCATAAAAATCAGCACCTGTCCAAGAAAAAAAGTGCAAGTAGCTATTAAAAAAATAGCAATAAAAAATCCGTTCCGGGTTTTTTATTGCCTGGCGCCAAGCGCCAAGGCAGCTGCACGAGACGCCGCGAGTTTGTGTGCATCGCGTGCCTCCCCGGTGTCCCAGCCGCCCATGTGCCGGATGGCAATGTCACTCAAGGCTGCGAGCCACCGGGGGCTGTCGTTCAGGCAGTCGATGTAGCTGAAGGTTTTGCCGCCCGCCTCCAGGAAGGCGTGGCGCGCCTCCATCGAGATTTCTTCCAGCGTTTCCAGGCAGTCGCCGGTGAAGCCGGGGCAGACCAGGTCAACGCTTTTCAAGCCCGACTGCGCCAGCTTGACCAGTGTCGGCTCGGTGTAGGGCTCGAGCCATTTGGCCTTGCCAAAGCGCGACTGGAAAGTCAGCTGCCAGCGGTCCTTGGCCAAGCCAAGGTTTTCGGCCAGCAGACGCGCGGTCTTGTGGCATTCGCAGTGGTAGGGGTCGCCCAGCATCAAGGTGCGCTCGGGCACGCCGTGAAAGCTCATGACCAGCTTGTCGGCCTGGCCGTTGAGTTTCCAATGCTGGCGAATCTTTTCAGCCAGCGCGTCGATGTAGCCCGGGTCGTCATGGTAGTTGTTGATGAATCGGAACTCGGGAATGCGCCGCACCTTCGCCGCCCAGGTGTAGACCGCGTCGAACACGCTGGCCGTGGTGGTGCCGCTGTACTGCGGATAGGCCGGCAGGATCAGGATGCGCGTGACGCCGTCAGCTTTCAGCTGGTCAAGCTGCGAGGCAATCGACGGGTTGCCGTAGCGCATCGCATAACGCACCTCGACCGGGTGGCCGCGCTGGCCCAGGTAACCGCGCAGCATGACCGCCTGTTTTTCAGTCCAGACCTTCAGCGGCGAGCCTTCGGGCAGCCACACGCTGGCGTACTTGGCAGCCGATTTTTTGGGCCGGGTGCGCAGAATGATGCCGTGCAGGATCAGCATCCAGATGGGCTTGGGAATCTCGACCACCCGCGCATCGCTCAAAAATTCGCCCAGGTAGCGGCGCAGTGCCGGTGCGGTGGGCGCATCGGGCGTGCCCAGGTTGCACAGCAGGATGGCGGTGGTGGCGAGGGCCTTGGGCGGTGCGCCGTGGGCATACGAAGGCTCGGTTGCAAATGACATGCGGTATTCTCGCCTAAGCCATGCTCGATTTAACCCCCATCAAAGCCATCACCCTAGACCTGGACGACACACTCTGGCCGATTTGGCCGACTATCGAAAAAGCCGATCTTGCGTTGCATGACTGGCTTGTCCAGCATGCCCCGCAGACGGCGGCGCTGCTGGCCCAGCCGGCGGTGCGCCACGAGATTCGCGAGCATGTCAACGGCCTGTATCCCGAACTCCGGCACGACCTGAGCACCTTGCGCACCCGGGCCATCCGGCTGGCGCTTAGCCGCAGCGGCAACGACCCAGGCCTGGCTGAAGCGGCGTTCGAGGTGTTTTTTGACGCGCGCCACCAAGTCACGCTGTTTGACGATGCGCTGCAGTCGCTGCAGTTTTTGTCGCGCCGGATGCCGCTGGTGGCGTTGTCCAACGGCAACGCCGACGTTCACCGCATCGGCATTGGCTCGTATTTCACGGCCAGCCTGAGCGCCCAGCAGTTCGGCGTCGGCAAGCCCGATCCGCGCATTTTTCATGCGGCGGCCAGCGCGGTCGGTCTGCAGGCGCACGAGGTGCTGCATGTGGGCGACGACGCCGAGCTCGATGTGCTGGCGGCGCTTGACTGCGGCATGCAGACCGTCTGGGTGAACCGCTCCGACCATCCCTGGGCGCATCGTGCCCAGCCGCACGAAATCGTGACCACGCTCACCGAACTGTGCGCTTTGTTCCCCCTTGAGCCCCACTGAAAGCCGACATGACCTTGAAAATCTATGGCACGGCGGCTTCCCGCGCCGCACGCCCCCTGTGGGTGGCGCAGGAACTGGGTCTTGCCTATGAGCACATCGCCTTGCCCTACGTGGGCGGCGCCACGCGCACGCCCGAGTTTTTGAAGGTCAACCCGAACGGACGCATCCCGGTAGTGGACGACGACGGCGTGCTGGTCTGGGAGTCGATGGCCTGCACGGTCTACCTGGCCGAGCGTTTCCTGAGCCCCAACGGCCTGTCGCTGGCGGCACGCAGCCATGCCGAGCGCGCCGAGATCCTGCGCTGGACCTTCTGGGTCGTGACCGAATGCGAAAAGGACGCGCTGATTTTCCTGATGCACGCCATGCTCATGCCGCCGGAGCGCCGCAAGCCGCAACTGGCCGAGGAATCGCTCAGGCACCTGGCGGGTCCGTTGCGCATTCTGGACCAGCATTTGCAGGGCCGCCCCTGGCTTGCCGGCGACCGCTTCACCGTGGCCGACATCTGCGTGGCTTCGGTGATTGCCTGGGTCGAAGGCGCCAGTGAGCTGATGGCGCAATGCCCGCAGGTGCGCGACTGGCTGCAGGGCTGCCTGGCGCGCCCGGCCTTCCAGCAGGTCCGTTATATGGCGCAAAGTGCCTGAAGCGCTTGTCCAGAAAGCACGCATAGCTATTAATTGATGAGTGTCTGGCCCTGCTGCCAGTGGTTCAGCACACGCTTCGGGCAGCCTCAAGTCCGGAGCGCACGGCGCCTTCCAGCGTGGCCGGATACGGGCCCGCCATGTAGTCGCCGCACGCCAGCAGGCCGTTGGCGATCTGCTGCGCCGGACGTTGCAAGTCTGGCGTGCAGGCGAAGGTGGCGCGTTTTTCGACAATCGTTTGCACCGGCTTCAAATCCTTCAAACCCAGATGACGCGCGGCCTGCGCCAGAACTTGCCCTGTCAGCGTGGCGCTGTCGCCGGAGCTGGCGCTGATGACAAAGGCCAGCAGACCGGCCGGGCCACCGAACTGCGCCCGGTCAAAGACGAACTGGGCGGGTTCATCCGCGCTGGCATGCAAGGCCAGCATCGGATGCGCCAGGCTGGCGCTGGCGCCATAGGCATAAACCGTGGTCAGCGCTTCATGCGTCAGGCTGCGTGCCTTCGCCATCCATGCGTCGGCGGCAACCCCGCTGCCTTGTACCAGGCGCGCCGCTTCAGCCAGCGGGCAGGCGAGCAGGACGCTGTCGAAGATTTCGCCGTCCACCGTCCACTGAGGGCCCGCTGGCAACAGCGACTGAACCCGCACCCCCAGCCGCTGTACGCCCCCGCGCACCGCCAGCCAGGCCAGCGCCGCATCGGGCAGCATGGCGCTCAGGTCTGTGCGCGGCAGCAGCAAATTCGATCCGCCGCTTTGCGCAAACAGCGCATCGCGCATCACGCGCAGGAACACCTGCCCGCAAGCGCGTTCGGGCGGGGTGTTCAGTGCCGAGACACACAGCGGCTCGATCAGCCAGGCCATCGGGCCGGGCGCCAGGTTGCGGCACAAGTCGCTGACAGATTGCCCGGGCGGACAGGTGAAGCCGCCCAGCCGCCAGCCCAGCGCCACCTTGAACAACGACAGCTTGTCGGCCCATGACCAGCCGCTGGCGGTCAATATGCCTGCGAAGGCGTCCAGCGGCGCCGGCCAGTCGGGCAGGGCCAGGCCGCTACCGTCCGGAAAGCGCATGGTCAGCGGCAGGCGAAGAAAGGACGCCGCCGCATCGACACCCACATCCTTCATCAGCTGCAGCGTCTGGGCATAGGCGCCGATCAGGATGTGCTGGCCGTTGTCCAGCGTGACAGGCAAACCATTCAGCGTCGCCATGACGCGCCTGGCACGGCCGCCAGCGATGCGCGAAACCTCAAAAATCGTGACTTGGTGACCGAGCCGCGTGGCCTCGACCGCAGCAGCGCACCCAGCCCAGCCAGCGCCGATGATGGCAATGTTCATTTAACCAAATGCCTGGCAGCAAACGCCGGCCTATACCAGCAGGGGCCGCGGAACCGGCTTCGCCGGGCCGCAGGCGCAGCAGCCACCTCGGGGGGCAGCGAACTACACGAAGTGGGGAGCGTGGGGGCCATATAACTAAACTA
Organism: Polaromonas sp. CG_9.7; assembly: GCF_015752205.1. Taxonomy (GTDB): domain Bacteria; phylum Pseudomonadota; class Gammaproteobacteria; order Burkholderiales; family Burkholderiaceae_C; genus Polaromonas. The sequence continues at coordinate 118,312 of NZ_JADOVG010000003.1, read as the reverse complement.
CTTTGCCGAAAGCCTGCGTTTTCCAAGCCAGCCAGAACTTGCGCAGCGGCGTCAGGCTGACGCGCTGGTGCAGCACCTGGAAGTTGTCGGCGGCGATTTCGCGCAGCAGCGTGCGGTAGATGCTGGCCATCATCAGGCCCGGTTTTTGCGCACGGCGGTCGGCATCCGGCAGCAGCGCCAGCGCTTCGTCGTACAGGCGCAGCGCGCGTTCGGTCTGGAACTTCATCAGCGCGCTGAAACGGTCCGAATATTCGCGCTTCAACACTTCGTGCGCCTTCACATCGAACTGCTGCAGTTCATTGACCGGGAGGTAGATGCGACCGCGCATCGCATCTTCGCCGACGTCGCGGATGATGTTGGTGAGCTGGAATGCCAGGCCCAGCTTGTGCGCATACGCCGTGGTGGCGTCGTCGGTCTGGCCAAAGATGCGCGCCGCCACTTCGCCGACGATGCCGGCCACCAAGTGGCAGTAGCGCTGCAGCGCCGGAAAATCCAGGTAGCGGTTTTGCGACAGGTCCATCATGCAGCCGTCGATGACCGCCTGCAGATGCCGCGCCTCGATGCCGTAGGTGGCGGTCATCGGCATCAAGGCTTTCATCACCGGATGTGTCGGGTTGCCGGCAAACGACTTGGCCACCTCGCCCTGCCACCAGCCCAGCTTGGTATGCGCCACGCCGGGGTCGGTGACTTCATCGACCACGTCGTCGATTTCGCGGCAGAACGCGTAAAAAGCGGTGATGGCTGCGCGCTTTTCCGTCGGCAAAAACAAAAAGGCGTAATAAAAGCTGCTGCCGGAAGCGGCAGCCTTTTCCTGGACATAGTTCTCTGGCGTCATGCGCGGGATTGTCGCAGGCTGAAACGGCGGATTTGCTGCAGCAGGGGATACAAGGTTAAAAGCATCGGGGCTATATCCTTACATCCATAGAGCGCGCCAGCCCATCACGACCACATCCCATGCGCCAAGCTTGGGCCGCCGCCTCAGCGTGTCAAAGCCCTGTGCCTCGATCTTTTCCAGAATCCTCAGGCCGCCCTGGACCACCAGGCGCAGCTCCCAGCCGCCGCGTCCGGGGACCTTTTTCACCAGTTTTGAACCTTTTCGCATCATGGCGCCCGCCTGGCGTGCGTTGTCAGCTATTAAATTTAAAGTATTTTGGTGGCTTTCCAACCTCAGCAACTGCGCCTCATCGACGCCATTCGCGGCCCAGCTGACGGCGGGCAAATAAATCCGTCCACGCGCAATATCCTCCCCCAGGTCCTGCCAGAAGTTGATCAACTGCAATGCGCTGCAGATGCAGTCGCTTTGCGCCAATGATTTGGCATCGTTCACGCCGTACAAATGCAGCAGCAGCCGGCCGACCGGATTGGCCGAGCGGCGGCAGTAGTCCAGCAGTTCGGCCTGACTCGCATAGCGCTGCTTGACCACGTCCTGCTCGAAAGCACTCAGCAGGTCGGCCAGCAGAGGCACCGGCAAATCGAACTGCCGGATCACCGGGCCGAGCTGCCCGAACACCTCTGCCCAGCGGGGCGAAGGCGGCAAGCCGGCGGCGGTCGCCATCAGGTCGGCGCGGTAGGCGGCCAGGTCGTCCAGCCGGGTTTGCGGCAGCGCGTCGCCTTCGTCGGCAATGTCGTCGGCGATGCGGGCAAACCAGTAGATGGCGGCGATGGCTGGGCGCAAATGTGGCGGACACAGCACCGTGGCCACCGGAAAATTCTCGTAATGGCTGACGCCTTGCAGGCTGGCGGGGTGCGCAGAAGAAGAAGTGGGGCCTGGATTCATGCGCTGGATTGTCGCTTGACAAGATTTTGCATTTCTCATAGATTACTAACCGATTAGTCAGTAGCACTTGACCGATGCCGCTTTGCACCAGACTGCCCGGACGCGTCCGGACCCTTTTCCCACCAGCCCATCATGAATAAAACCGTTGTTTCCCTGGCAGGCGCCGCCTTGCTGCTGGTCGCCTGCTCACGGCCCGCGCCGCCCGAGGAGCCGGTTCGCGCCGTAAAGGTCATCACCGTCGGCACCAGCGCCTATGCCCCCAGCCGGGAATATGCCGGTGAAGTCCGTGCCCAGGTCGAATCCCGGCTGGGTTTCAGGATTGGCGGCAAGCTCGTCAAGCGGCAGGCTGAACTCGGCCAGCAGGTCAGGGCCGGACAGGTGCTGGCGCAGCTCGACCCACAGGATTACCGCCTGGCCGCCGAGGCAGCTCGCGCGCAGGTAGCCGCTGCCGCCACCAACCGCAACCTGGCCGCCGCCGATTTCAAGCGCTACCAGGCGCTGAAGGATCAAAACTTCATCAGCGGCGCCGAACTGGAGCGCCGTGAGGCGACCCTGAAGGCCGCGCAGGCGCAACTGGAGCAGGCTCAGTCGCAGTCGGCGGTGCAGGGCAACCAGACCGGCTATGCGGTGCTGACGGCCGATGTGTCCGGCGTGGTGACGGCAGTGGAGGCCGAGCCGGGCCAGGTCGTCGCCCCTGGCGCCACCGTGGTACGCATTGCCGCCGATGGCGTGCGCGACGTGGTGTTTTCTGTGCCTGAGGACAGGGTGGCCGGCATCAAGACGGGCGCGCCGGTTCGCATTCGCGTCTGGGCGCAGGGCACCGAGCTGCTAGGTGCGGTGCGCGAGGTGGCCGCCAGCAGCGACCCGGTGACGCGCACGTACCCGGTCAAGGTGTCGATCGAGGGCAAGGCACCGCCGCTGGGCGCGACGGTCTATGCCATTCTGGACAGCGGCGCTGCCACCGGCACGCCGGTCATCAAGCTGCCCACCAGCGCCTTGCGCCAGGAGGGCAATGCCACCGCTGTGTGGGTGCTGGACAAGTCCAGCATGACGGTCAGGTCGCAGGTCGTCCAAGTGGCCACCGCCGATGGCAATGAGATCGTGGTCGGCGCTGGCCTGACGCCGGGCATGCTGGTGGTCAGCGCCGGCGTGCATGTGCTGTCGCCCGGTCAGAAAGTCACTATTTATGAATCAAAACTCCCTTCTGCGCAAGCAGGGCGGGTGCAAGCAGCTCCTGATTCAATAGCAAAGCCGGTATTGGCTGCGCCAGCGGCGTCTGCTTCCGGCGCGAAGTGAGGCCGGTATGACGCAACCGATCCAAGACCACGCCAATGACGTGCGCCCCCAGCCTTCGGAGCGCTTCAACCTGTCGCGCTGGGCGCTGGAGCATCCGGCGCTGACGCGCTATTTGCTGCTGGTGCTGATGGTGCTGGGCTTTTCGGCCTACTTTCAGCTTGGGCAGGACGAAGACCCGCCTTTTACCTTCCGCGCCATGGTGGTGCGCTCCTACTGGCCGGGCGCCACCGCGCAGCAGGTGGCCGAACAGGTCACCGACAAGCTCGAACGCACGCTGCAGGAGGTACCTTATGCCGACCGCATCCGCAGCTATTCCAAGCCTGGCGAGTCGCAGATCATCTTCCAGATCAAGGACTCGTCCAAGGCCAGCGAAGTGCCCAATGTCTGGTATTCGGTGCGCAAGAAGATTGGCGACATGCGAGGCACGCTGCCGGCCGGCGTGCAGGGGCCGTTTTTCAACGACGACTTTGGCGATGTCTATGGTGTGATCTACGCGCTGGAGTCCGACGGCTTCAACTACGCCGAACTCAAGACCTTTGCCGACGACGTGCGCCAGCAACTGCTGCGCGTGCCCGATGTCAGCAAGGTCGAGCTGTTTGGCGTGCAAGACGAAAAGGTTTTCATCGAGGTGTCGCAAAAGCGCCTGGCCACGCTGGGGCTGGACCTGAACCAGGTGTTGGCGCAACTCGGCCAGCAAAACGCGGTTGAGTCGGCGGGCAGCCTGCAGACGCCGCTGGATGTGGTGCAGGTGCGCGTCGCCGGCCAGTTCGAGGCGATTGAGCAATTGCGCGCCATGCCGATTCGCGGCAGCTCGGGCCGGCAGTTCCAGCTTGGCGACATTGCCGACGTCCGGCGCGGCTATGTCGATCCGCCAGTGGTCAAGGTGCACCACCAGGGCCGGGAAGTGATTGCGCTGGGCGTGGCCATGACCAAGGGAGGCGACATCATCCGGCTGGGCAAGTCGCTGGAAAAACTCTCGGCCGGTCTGGAGCGCAGCCTGCCGGCGGGCGTCAGGCTGGTCCACATGCAGGACCAGCCCAAGGCCGTGGCCAGTTCCGTGAACGAGTTTGTCGGTGTGCTGATCGAAGCCGTGCTGATCGTGCTGGCGGTGAGTTTCATCAGCCTGGGCCTGCACAAGCGCCCTTTTCAAGGACCGGGCCAGCTGCCGTTGTGGAAGCGCTACTACATCGACATCCGGCCGGGGCTGGTCGTGGGCATCACCATTCCGCTGGTGCTGAGCCTGACATTTCTGGCCATGTGGTACCTGAACATCGGCCTGCACAAGATTTCGCTGGGCTCGCTGATCATCGCGCTCGGGCTGCTGGTCGATGACGCCATCATTGCTGTCGAGATGATGGTGCGCAAGATGGAGGAGGGCTATGACAAGGTGCGCGCTGCCACCTTTGCCTACGAGATCACCGCCATGCCGATGCTGACCGGCACGCTGATCACCGCCGCCGGCTTTTTGCCAATCGGTCTGGCCAAATCCGTGACTGGCGAATACACCTACGCGATTTTTGCCGTCACGGTGATTGCACTGGTGCTGAGCTGGATTGTGTCGGTGTACTTTGTCCCCTACCTGGGCACGCTGCTGCTCAAGCCGCCGCCGCATATACAGGACGTGAACCAAACTCAAGCCGGCCATGACAGCCCGCATGAAATGTTCAACAGCCCGTTCTACAACACCTTTCGCCGCACGGTGAACTGGTGCGTGGAACACCGATGGCTGACGATTGGCGCCACGGTGCTGATTTTTGCGCTGGGCATTGTCGGCATGGGCCGGGTGCAGCAGCAGTTCTTTCCGGATTCGAGCCGGCCCGAGATCATCGTCGACATCTGGTTCCCTGAAGGCACCTCGTTTGCCGCCAACGCAACAATTGCCAAGCGCGTCGAGCAGCGCCTGATGAAGGAAGAGGGCGTCACCACCGTCAGCACCTGGCTGGGCTCGGGCGTGCCGCGGTTTTACCTGCCCATGGACCAGGTGTTTCCGCAGACCAATGTGTCGCAGATGATCGTCCTGTCCAAAGACCTGACGGTGCGCGAATCGCTGCGCATCAAGCTCCCGGCCTTGCTGGCCACCGAATTCCCCGAGGTGCGCGGCCGCGTCAAGCTGCTGCCCAATGGGCCGCCGGTGCCATACCCGGTGCAGTTTCGCGTCGTTGGCAGCGACCCGCTGGTACTGCGCCAGCGCGCCGACGAGGTCAAGGCGCTGATACGGGGCAACGCCAGCATGCGCGGCGTCAATGACAACTGGAACGAGTCGGTCAAGGTGATACGCCTGGAAGTCGACCAGTCGAAAGCGCGCGCGCTGGGCGTGACCAGCCAGTCGATTGCGCAAGGGGCGCGCACGCTGCTCAGTGGCTCGACGGTGGGCCAGTTCCGCGAAGGCGACAAGCTCATTGACATCGTGCTGCGCCAGCCGCTCGACGAACGCAACGCCATTACCGACATCGGCAACGCCTATCTGCCGACCGCCTCTGGCCAGTCGGTTCCGCTGACGCAGATCGCCAAACCTGTGTTTGCCTGGGAGCCGGGCGTGATGTGGCGTGAAAACCGTGACTACGCCATCACTGTTCAGGGGGACATCGCCGAAGGCCTGCAAGGCGCGACCGTCACCGCACAACTGCTGCCCGCGCTCAAGGCGCTGGAAGCCCAATGGCACAGCAATGGCATGGCGGGCTACCGTATTGCCGTGGCCGGTGCGGTCGAGGAAAGCAGCAAGGGTTCGGCGTCGATTGCCGCCGGCATCCCTATCATGCTGTTCCTGACCTTCACGCTCTTGATGCTGCAACTGCACAGTTTCAGCCGGGCCATGCTGGTGTTCCTGACCGGGCCGCTGGGCATCGCGGGCGTTGCCGGGGCCTTGATATTGTTGGGCCGGCCGTTTGGCTTCGTGGCCTTGCTGGGCGTGATTGCGCTCATGGGCATGATCCAGCGCAACTCGGTCATCCTGATTGACCAGATTGAGAAGGACCGGGCCAGTGGCATCCCTGCCTGGGACGCGATTGTCGAGTCTGCCGTGCGTCGTCTGCGGCCCATCGTGCTGACGGCGGCAGCGGCCGTGCTGGCGATGATTCCCCTCTCGCGCAGCGTGTTCTGGGGACCGATGGCCGTTGCCATCATGGGCGGGCTGATCGTGGCCACAGTGCTGACCTTGCTGGCCTTGCCGGCGATGTACGCGGCCTGGTTTCGTGTCAAGCGGGAAGAGGGCGCCACCTCAGCTGTTGCTTGATTCGGCCCTGCGCAATGTATTGTCAAAAAAAGCGGCTCGCGGATACAGGCTAAAATATAAAGTTGACCGATTTCAAGCGGGAATCTGGAGCGTAATCCGGATTCCCGCTGTTTTTTTCAGGAGCGCGGGTGGCGAAATTGGTAGACGCACCAGGTTTAGGTCCTGACGGTAGCAATACTGTGCGGGTTCGAGTCCCGCCCCGCGCACCATCCCTGAGGCTTTGCCATGGCAGTTGTGCCGCTGGCCCTCAGAAGCTGCTTGACAGCAGCCGAACAGGCAAAAGCCCAGTTTTGAATATCTTTGATTTTTAGGAAACCATCATGGCCGTGACTGTTGAAAATCTTGAAAAGCTCGAGCGCAAAATGACGCTCACGCTGCCCCTCAATACCATCCAGTCGGAGGTCAATACCCGTCTGAAGAAGCTGGCCCGTACCGTCAAGATGGATGGTTTTCGTCCCGGCAAGGTGCCGATGAGCGTGGTCAGCCAGCGCTATGCCTATTCGGTGCATTACGAGGTCATGAACGACAAGGTCGGCGAGGCTTTTGCGGTCGCTGCCAACGAAGCAAAACTGCGCGTGGCTGGCCAGCCCCGCATCAGCGAAAAAGAAGATGCGCCTGAAGGCGAACTGGCCTTTGATGCGATTTTCGAGGTCTACCCTGAAGTCAAGATTGCCGACCTGGCCAACGCCGAAGTCGAAAAAGTCAACGCAGAAGTCAGCGACGCCGCCATCGACAAGACGCTCGACATCCTGCGCAAGCAGCGCCGCACCTTCGCCCAGCGCGCAGCCGATGCGCCCGCCCAGGACGGCGACCGCGTGACCATCGACTTTGAAGGCAAGATGGACGGCGAGACTTTCGCTGGCGGCAAAGCGGAAGATTTCCAGTTCATCGTTGGCGACGGCCAGATGCTGAAGGAATTTGAAGATGCAGTGCGCGGCATGAAAAACGGTGACAGCAAGACATTTCCGCTAGATTTTCCAGCCGATTACCACGGCAAGGATGTCGCCGGCAAGCAGGCCGATTTCCTGGTGACGGTCAAGAAGATCGAAGCTGCGAACCTGCCTGAAGTCAACGAGGCGCTGGCCAAGTCGCTCGGCATTGCCGTCGCCACGGTCGAAGGCCTGCGTTCAGACATCCAGAAGAACCTTGAGCGCGAAGTCAAATTTCGCCTTTTGGCCCGCAACAAGAATGCGGTCATGGACGCGCTGGTGGCCAATGCCGAACTCGACCTCCCCAACGCCAGCGTTCAGGCCGAACTTGAACGCCTGGTCGAAGGCGCACGCGCCGACCTGAAAAAGCGCGGCATCAAGGACGCCGACAAAGCGCCCATTCCCGATGACATCTTCCGCCCACAAGCTGAAAAGCGCGTTCGACTGGGTCTGGTGGTGGCGGAATTGGTTCGCGCCAATGAGTTGCAGGCCAAGCCAGAACAACTCAAGGCGCACATCGAAGAACTCGCCGCCAGCTATGAAAAGCCTCAGGAAGTCGTTCGCTGGTACCTGAGCGACAACACCCGCATGGCCGAAGTCGAGGCTGTGGTGATTGAAAACAACGTTACAGACTTTGTCCTCGGCAAAGCCAAGGTCAGCGAGAAGGTAATTTCGTTTGACGAACTGATGGGCCAGAACTGAGGGGCTGACTTCTCCTGACGCTGGGGCTTGTGCTTTGCGGTACAGGCCCCAACTCATTTTCGGTACAGTACACATATCACTGGAGAAAAATCAATGGTCAGAAATATCAATTACGGTGGCTATAGCAGCCCCCAATCCGCCAGCCAGGAAATTCAGGGCCTGGGCATGGTCCCCATGGTCATTGAACAATCCGGCCGTGGCGAGCGTTCTTACGACATTTATTCGCGACTGCTGAAAGAGCGCGTGATTTTTCTGGTTGGCCCGGTCAACGACCAGACGGCCAACCTGGTGGTCGCGCAGTTACTGTTTCTGGAAAGCGAAAATCCTGACAAGGATATTTCCTTTTACATCAACTCGCCTGGCGGTTCGGTCACCGCCGGTATGGCAATTTACGACACGATGCAGTTCATCAAACCCGACGTGTCGACGCTTTGCGTGGGTATGGCGGCCAGCATGGGCGCATTCCTGCTGTCAGCCGGTACCAAAGGCAAGCGCTTTTCGCTGCCCAACTCGCGCGTCATGATTCACCAGCCTTCGGGTGGTGCGCAGGGGCAAGCGTCGGACATCGAAATTCATGCACGAGATATTCTGAAGACACGCGATCAGTTAAACCGCATATTGGCAAAAAATACCGGCCAGACAGTTGAAAAAATCGAGCGCGACACCGAGCGCGACTATTTCATGTTTGCCGACGAAGCCCAAGCTTATGGCGTGGTCGATCAGGTAATTTCCAAACGACCCTGATCGGCCCTGTAGAGCTTCGAACGGCTTTGCAACAACGGCGTTTTTCTGTTACAGAAACGCCGTTTTTTTATTGGTTATTATTGGCGAAGCGCATAGTTTCACCACGTCACGTTAAAGGTGTCCCCCACAATGGCAGAGAAAAAAGGCTCCTCCAGCGAAAAGACTTTGTATTGCTCTTTTTGCGGCAAAAGTCAGCATGAAGTCAAAAAATTGATTGCTGGTCCATCCGTTTTTGTCTGTGACGAATGCATTGATCTGTGTAATGAGATCATTCGTGACGAACTGCCTGCAGGCGGCGAGGTCACCGAGACGCGCAGCGATCTGCCAACACCAGCAGAAATCAAGGCGACACTGGACGGATATGTGATTGGCCAGGAACCTGCCAAGCGTACATTGGCCGTTGCTGTTTACAACCATTACAAGCGTCTACGTCATAAGGAATCAGCCAAAAAGGATGACGTCGAACTAACGAAAAGCAACATCTTGCTGATCGGGCCAACAGGTTCTGGCAAAACGCTGCTGGCACAAACACTGGCCCGGACCCTGAATGTGCCTTTTGTGATGGCCGACGCCACCACCCTGACCGAAGCTGGTTATGTCGGTGAAGACGTGGAAAACATCATCCAGAAACTGCTGCAAAGCTGTAACTACGAGGTTGACCGCGCCCAGCAGGGGATTGTCTATATCGACGAGATTGACAAGATCTCGCGCAAATCGGACAACCCGTCAATCACTCGCGATGTGTCCGGCGAAGGCGTGCAACAGGCGCTGCTCAAACTGATGGAAGGTACGATGGCTTCGGTGCCACCGCAAGGTGGACGCAAGCATCCAAATCAGGATTTTCTGCAGGTTGATACCACAAACATCCTCTTTATATGCGGCGGTGCTTTTTCTGGTCTTGAAAAAGTCATTGAAGGACGCACGGAAGCCTCGGGAATCGGGTTTGGCGCAGCTGTAAAGAGCAAAAAGACCCGCAGTTTGACTGAAGCATTCAAGGATGTCGAACCCGAAGACTTGATCAAGTTTGGCCTGATTCCTGAACTGGTGGGGCGTATGCCAGTCATTGCCACCTTGGCCGAACTCAGCGAAGACGCGCTGGTGCGAATTCTGACGGAGCCAAAAAATGCCGTGGTCAAGCAGTTCAGCAAACTGCTTGCCATGGAAGGTGTTGATCTGGAAATCAGACCGTCGGCCCTCAAGGCCATTGCCCGCAAAGCGCTCGCTCGTAAAACTGGTGCACGCGGCTTGCGTTCGATTCTGGAGCAATCCCTGATTGACACCATGTTTGATTTGCCAACTACCAGCAATGTCGACAAGGTGGTCGTTGATGAAGCGACAATCGAGGAAAACAAGCCGCCTTTGCTGGTCTACCGCGAAGCCGCCAAGAAAGCCTGAGTCCCTACCGTACGAGGCAGGTGCCTGCAATGGCAAGCCGGGCCTCCGGTTACTACAATTTCGCACTGCCCCTAAAGGGAATGTGGCGTTCTGCCTTCTTATGAAGGTTTAAGGTTTTATATGTCTGCACAAACTTTTCTTCCTGCAATTCCTCTCGAACTGCCGCTACTGCCGTTGCGGGACGTTGTTGTCTTTCCGCATATGGTGATCCCGTTGTTTGTGGGCCGTCCCAAGAGCATCAAGGCACTTGAACTGGCCATGGAGTCTGAGCGCCGAATCATGCTGGTGGCCCAGAAAACCGCTGCCAAGGACGAACCTTCGGTCGATGACATGTTCGAGGTGGGCTGTGTGGCCACAATCCTGCAACTCCTGAAATTGCCAGATGGAACGGTCAAGGTTCTAGTCGAAGGGCAGCAGCGCGCGCGGGTTAACAAGATTGAGGAAGGCGAGCAGCACTTCACCGCTAATGTGTCACCGGTCGAGCCACTGGTTGATGTCGCAGGTGACAAGGGCAGCGAGATCGAGGCGCTGCGCCGCGCCGTGACGCAGCAGTTTGACCATTACGTCAAATTGAACAAAAAAATACCACCTGAAATACTGACATCGATCTCTAACATCGACGATGCCGGGCGGCTTGCAGACACGATCGCTGCGCATTTGCCGCTCAAGCTGGATGCCAAGCAGGCCATTCTGGATCTGGACAATGTCAAGGCGCGCCTTGAGAACCTGTACGAGCAGCTCGAGCGCGAAGTTGACATTCTCAATGTAGATAAAAAAATCCGTGGGCGCGTCAAGCGTCAGATGGAAAAGAACCAGCGCGACTTTTATTTGAACGAACAGGTCAAGGCCATCCAGAAAGAATTGGGAGAGGGTGAAGAAGGCGCTGATCTTGACGAAATCGAAAAGAAGATCAAGAGCGCCAAAATGCCGTTGGAAGCCCGTAAAAAGGCAGAAAGCGAACTGAAAAAACTGAAGCTGATGTCACCCATGTCGGCGGAAGCAACGGTTGTTCGCAGCTATATCGATGTGCTGCTGGGCTTGCCTTGGAGCAAGAAAACCAAGATCAAACATGACTTGGTGAATGCTGAAGCAGTGCTTAATGAGGACCACTATGGCCTTGAAAAGGTCAAGGACCGTATTGTCGAGTATCTTGCAGTTCAGCAGCGGGTTGACAAACTGAAGGCTCCTATTCTGTGCCTTGTAGGCCCTCCGGGTGTTGGAAAGACGTCGCTTGGCCAGTCGATTGCAAAAGCCACCGGCCGCAAGTATGTTCGTATGGCCTTGGGGGGTATGCGCGACGAGGCAGAAATCCGTGGACACCGCCGTACTTATATTGGCGCTTTGCCGGGAAAAGTTTTGCAAAACCTGAGCAAGGCAGGTACACGCAATCCGCTGTTCCTGCTTGACGAGATTGACAAGCTTGGCACTGACTTTCGGGGCGATCCTTCAAGTGCGTTGCTCGAAGTGCTGGACCCGGAACAAAACCACACCTTTGGCGACCACTATGTCGAAGTCGATTTCGACTTGAGTGACGTGATGTTTGTTGCAACATCGAATTCGATGAATATTCCACCGGCGCTTTTAGACCGTATGGAAGTCATCCGCTTGTCTGGTTATACCGAGGACGAAAAAACCAGTATTGCCATGCGTTATCTGTTGCCCAAGCAGGTCAAGAACAATGGCGTGAAAGATGAAGAACTGGAAGTGCAGGAGCAAGCGGTTCGTGACATCGTGCGCTACTACACGCGCGAAGCGGGTGTCCGCTCACTGGAGCGGGAGTTGTCCAAAATTTGCCGCAAGGTGGTCAAAGGCATACAGCTGAAGAAAATGACGCCCAAAGTGCTCGTCACGCCTGATAACCTGAATGAATTTCTGGGTGTCCGTAAATACGACTACGGCCGTGCAGAAAAAAATAATCAGGTGGGCCAGGTCGTCGGGCTGGCCTGGACTGAAGTGGGCGGTGACCTGCTTACGATCGAAGCAGCCGTCATGCCGGGCAAAGGCGTCATCACCCGCACCGGGTCATTGGGCGATGTCATGAAAGAGTCAGTCGAGGCCGCACGGACCGTTGTCCGCAGCCGGTCCAGGGGTTTGGGCATAAAGGATGAGATGTTTGAAAAGCGTGACATCCATATCCATGTTCCTGATGGTGCAACGCCCAAGGATGGCCCTAGCGCCGGAGCTGCCATGACTACCGCGTTTGTTTCTGCATTGACAGGCATTCCTGTCCGTGGCGACGTGGCAATGACAGGTGAAATAACCCTGAGGGGAGAAGTCACGGCCATTGGCGGTTTGAAGGAAAAGCTGTTGGCTGCCTTGCGAGGAGGCATCAAGACAGTACTGATTCCGCAAGAAAATGCCAAGGATCTTCAGGAAATTCCGGATAACGTTAAAGCGGGTCTGGAAATCATTCCGGTGAAGTGGATTGACCAGGTGCTGCAGGTGGCCCTTGAACGGCAGCCAGTCCCGTTGACTGATGAAGAAGTTGCGTTGATTGCCGCCGCCAGTGCTGCCCTTCCTTCACCAGCCGTCGGTACGGTCAAGCACTGAGCAAAGTTCTCAAATTTTGATGAGTGGGTTGAAAAACCACGCTATAATATGAGACTAGACTCGCGGGAGTAGCTCAGTTGGTAGAGCGCAACCTTGCCAAGGTTGAGGTCGAGAGTTCGAGCCTCTTTTCCCGCTCCAATTCAAAGGGCAGCACTTCAAAATGCTGCCCTTTTTGGTTGGAGAGTTTGAAAAATAAAGCGAAAAAGAGGGCGCGGTAACAAAGCGGTTATGTACCGGATTGCAAATCCGGCTAGCCCGGTTCGACTCCGGGCCGCGCCTCCAGGAATAAACAGACGTTTAAGTTTTTCATTTGATTAACTTGAACGTCAAAAAACCAAGCTATAATTTGCAGCTAGACTCGCGGGAGTAGCTCAGTTGGTAGAGCGCAACCTTGCCAAGGTTGAGGTCGAGAGTTCGAGCCTCTTTTCCCGCTCCAATTCAAAGGGCAGCACTTCAAAATGCTGCCCTTTTTGGTTGGAGAGTTTGAAAAATAAAACGAAAAAGAGGGCGCGGTAACAAAGCGGTTATGTACCGGATTGCAAATCCGGCTAGCCCGGTTCGACTCCGGGCCGCGCCTCCATCAAGTTATTGCCATCTGCACATCAAAAAGACGTTCTGTTTGACGATAACAAGCAGATGAAGTCGGAAACTCCTGATTGCTAACAGCGAGAGTGGCGTAATCGGTAGCCGCAAGAGACTTAAAATCTCTCGTCCTCACGGGCATACGGGTTCAAGTCCCGTCTCTCGCACCATTTTTTTGCAACAGCGCTTTAGTTTCGGTTTGCGCATTTCACAACCCGGTGTTGTCATGCGCATACCGAACTGCGCGATTTAATTGCTGGTGGTTCTTGTTTACGAAGCCATTAATAGCCGCAATCAGCTTTTCGGGTTGGTCACGCTGGGGTGAATGCCCGCAGCAGGGTAGTTCCAGCAATTCGGTCTGCGCTACCTGCCGGGCAATGCCGCGAATCTGCTCAAGTGTGCCGTATTTGTCGTCCAGTCCCTGAACCGCCAGCAGCTTGCAGCGAATGGCACCTATTTCCTCCTCTATCGTCCAGAGCCTGAACGCCGGCATGAGCCAGATGTCATTCCAGCCCCAGAAGGATGAGTCTGGATCATCATGATGACGCGCCAAGCGTTGACTAAGATCGGTTTGCAAATAAGCGGCACGCACTTTTTCGATGCTGCAAACCGATATATCTTCAACCAGGATATGTGGTGCCAGCACGACGGCGCCTGCAATGCTTGACGAAAAGTGGGCCGCGTAGAGCAGGGCGATAGAACCGCCGTCGCTGTGGCCCAGCAGCCAGGGTTTGTCTGTGGTGGTATCGATGCCCAATGCGTCCAGCAGGGCGGGCAGCACTTCAAGCGCTTGCCGGTGCATGAAGTCTGTCCCCAACGCTTCTTCGCGTGCGCGCGGCGTCGAGCGGCCATAGCCGGGGCGCGAATACACCAATCCCCTGCAAGCTGCTGCTGCGCACAGGCGATGCGGAAAATCTTGCCACATCGAGAGCGATCCCAAGCCTTCGTGTAAAAAAATGATCAGTGGCCCGGCGGACTGGTGGCGGTTAACCCAATGGTGTTCAATGCGTATCTGGCGGCCAGCCCAGTTGATGTCGACGAACTCTACTGCCGGATTCATTGGGTCGGGCTTTGCAGGTCACGCAGCTTGAAGCGCTGGATCTTGCCGGTGGCGGTTTTAGGCAACTCAGACAAAAACTCAATCGAACGTGGGTACTTATAGGGCGCAAGCCGCTCCTTGACGAAGGTTTTGAGTTCGTCTTCGCTGACTTGCCGGCCTGATTTGAGGACGACATAGGCCTTGGTTTTGGTCAGGCCTTCGCCATCGGGTGCACCGATGACGGCAGCTTCCAGAATCGCCGGGTGCTGCGACAGCGTGGCTTCAACCTCGAAAGGCGAGACGTAAATGCCGCTGACCTTCAGCATGTCATCGCTGCGGCCCGAATATGTGTAAGTGCCATCAGGATTGCGCACATACTTGTCGCCGGTTTTGGTCCAGCCTCCCTGAAAAGTATCACGCGACTTGTCGCGGTTGCCCCAGTACATCAAGGCGGCGCTGGGCCCTTTGACATACAGCTCGCCTGTGTCGCCGTCGGGTACGGCGTGGCCGTCATCATCGCGCAGTTGCACCTCGTAGCCGGGAACTGGCCAACCCGTGGTGCCGTAGCGCACCTTTCCCGGAAGGTTGGACAGGTAGATGTGCAGCATCTCGGTCGAACCGACACCGTCGATGATCTCGACACCAAAGTGGGCGGTAAAGCGCTCGCCCAGATTTGCCGGCAATGCCTCTCCCGCCGAAGATGCCAGTCGCAACGACACCTGGCTTTTGGCGGGCAGGTCGGGCGCTGCCAGCATGCCTGCAAAGCCTGTAGGCGCGCCAAAGAAAACCGTAGGCTGGTGCTCCACCCAGCGTTTGAATGTGGCAGCGGGCGTGGGCCGCTCGGCCATCAGCACCACAGTCGCGCCCACGCTGAGTGGAAAACTCAGCGCATTGCCCAGACCATAGGCAAAAAACAGCTTGGCAGCTGAAAAACACACGTCACGTTCAGTCAGCCCCAACACAGGCTTGCCGTAAAGTTCAGCCGTCCAGTACGGATTGGCCTGAGTGTGCAGCGTGCCCTTGGGGCGGCCGGTAGAGCCGGACGAATAAAGCCAGAAGCCCGGGTCGTCGGGACAGGTTGCGGCCGACGGGCGCATTGGCGGATGCTGGCTCAGCAGCGTGTCCATGGCCACGGCGCCAGCAGGCAATTCACCAGGCGGATGTGAAACTATCAGCGTCTTGACCTCATGAGCGGCAATGGCCAGAGCTTCATGCAACAGCGGCAACAGCGCACCTGAAACCATCACCGCCTGAGCACGGCTGTGTTCCAGCATAAAGGCATAGTCTTTGGCAGTCAGAAGGGTGTTGACCGCCACTGGAACGATGCCTGCGTACATTGCCCCCAGAAAACTCACTGGCCAGTCATTGCAGTCGTGCATCAGCAGCAGTACCCGCTCTTCGCGACGCACGCCACAAGCGAGCAAACTGCTCGCAAGACTGCGTATCCGGCGCTCCAGCTCTCCATAAAGCAGACTTCCCGTGTCGTCGATGTAGGCGATGCGATCGGGATGCGCTGCATTGCGCGAAATCAGATGCTGCGCGAAATTAAAGCGATCGCCTGGCGGATTCAACGGGGAAATGATTGGGAATTCTGTAGCCATGCTGTTTCCTGCGGTTTTCTCAAACTGGCGTTGTCTGCAGATGATCCTGCACAGCGGTGTTCACCTGCCAGTGGCAGCACAGGCAATGGGAAAGAAATTCGTTGATGGATTGGTTTTCCTGAAAAATTGCTGACTGACAAATTGGAGGCTGACTTTGGCCAAGAAATTGAGCGTCGATAGTGTTTGCTGGAAACTGTTGACGGCCATTTGGTTCATTTTTTGGCTTGATTGTTCAGAGATGAATGTGTTTTCCGTACAGTGGCTGAACTTGTCAAGTCACATAATATGAATTATTGTGCTTGTATCAACCTTAAATCTTGAAAAACATCATGTCAAGCAATATATTGCATGTATCGGGGTTAACACCTGTTTCTTCTAAAGTACCGTTTTCCACGAACGATGCCCCGCTTTCTGCACTCCACGATGCCGAAGCAGATGAAAAAAACCCCTTCCTTGTTGCCTTGGGCGAGCGTGTCAAGGTCCTGCGCGCACGTCGCGGCATGACCCGCAAGGCCGTGTCGGTTGCGGCCGACGTGTCCGAGCGGCACTTGGCGAATCTTGAATATGGTGAAGGCAATGCGTCCATTCTTGTTTTGCTGCAGGTGGCGAGGGCACTGCACTGCTCGCTGGCCGAACTGATTGGCGATGTGACGACCTCGTCGCCAGAGTGGCTGTTGATTCGCGAATTGCTGGAAACCCGCGATGATGCATCGCTGCGCCGTGTGCGCATAGCCGTCGCCGAATTGCTGGGCAACGGCAGTGGCCACACCACGCTTTGCACCCGCGTGGCGCTGATTGGCTTGCGCGGAGCGGGTAAATCCACGCTGGGGGCTTTGCTGGCCGAAGACCTGGGATTTCCTTTTGTGGAACTGAGCCGTGAAATTGAAAAAATTGCTGGCTGCAGCGTGTCGGAAATCCAGGCGCTTTATGGCATGAATGCCTACAGGCGCTATGAACGTCGCGCGCTGGAAGAGGTGGTGCAGATTTACCCGGAAGCCGTTATCGCCACGCCAGGCGGTCTGGTGTCAGACCCGGCAACCTTCAACCAGTTGCTGTCCCACTGCACCACCGTCTGGCTGCAGGCCGCCCCTGAAGACCACATGAAACGCGTGCTGGCGCAGGGTGACTTGCGCCCCATGGCCGCCAGCAAGCAGGCGATGGAAGACTTGAAGGAAATTCTTTCCGGCCGTGCGGCCTTTTATTCAAAGGCCCAGTACAAGGTGGATACCAGCGCCCAGCCGCAAGAGGAGGCATTCCAGATTTTGCGCCAAACGGTGCGGCAGGCGTTGCACCTGTCAGTCTGAAATTTTGCAAAATAATGCTTGCATGAAAAATATTTTATGCATTATTATGCTTATACAAAATTTTAATGACTGCATTTTTATGCATTGAACCAAGGACGACAGGCCATGACCGTGTCAAGCGTGAATTACCAGACAGACCCATCACAGTACAAACACTGGAAACTCAGTTTCAATGGCCCCGTCGCCACGCTGACGGTCGATATTGATGAAAACGCGGGTCTGCGTCCAGGCTACAAACTCAAGCTCAACAGCTACGACTTGGGCGTTGACATCGAACTGAACGATGCCATCAGCCGCATCCGCTTTGAACACCCAGAAGTCCGTACGGTGGTGTTGACCAGCGCAAAGGAAAAAGTTTTTTGCTCCGGGGCCAACATCTTCATGCTGGGCGTTTCCAGCCATTCCTGGAAAGTGAACTTCTGCAAGTTCACCAACGAAACGCGCAACGGTCTGGAAGATTCCTCACGCTACAGTGGCCTGAAGTTCCTGGCGGCCGTCAACGGCGCTTGTGCCGGTGGCGGGTATGAGCTGGCGCTTGCCTGCGATGAAATCATTTTGATCGATGACCGCTCCAGCGCCGTCAGCCTGCCCGAAGTGCCTTTGCTCGGCGTGCTGCCCGGCACTGGCGGCCTGACCCGCGTCACTGACAAGCGCCATGTGCGCCATGACCTGGCCGACCTGTTTTGCACCAGCGTGGAAGGTGTGCGCGGCCAGAAGGCCAAGGACTGGCGTCTGGTCGATGACATCGCCAAGGCCGTCGATTTTGCCCAGAAGGTACAAACCCGTGCGCTGGCACTGGCCGAGCAGAGCGACCGTCCCGCCGACGGCAAGGGCGTGGTCTTCAAGCCGTTGCATTGCACCGTTGAAGCCGATGCGCTGCGTTATTCCAACGTGACTGTCGAAATCGACCGCGCCAAACGCACCGCCACCTGGACGGTCAAGGCGCCCACGGGCGAGCAGCCCTCAGACATCGCCGGCATTGAAGCGCTGGGTGCCGACTGGTTTGCGCTGGTGTTGGCGCGCGAGCTTGAAGACGCAATTTTGATGATGCGCACCAACGAACTCGACATTGGCGTCTGGCTGATCAAGACCGAAGGCGATGCAGCCGCTGTCTTGGCGATGGACGCCGTGTTGCTGGCAAACCAGCACCACTGGCTGGTGCGCGAAACCATTGGTCTGCTGCGCCGTACGCTGAGCCGCCTTGACTTGTCGTCGCGCAGCCTGTTTGCGCTGATCGAGCCCGGTTCGTGTTTTGTCGGCACGTATCTGGAACTGGCCTTGGCCTGCGACCGCAGCTACCATTTGGCGCTGCCGGATGACGAAGAACGTGCACCCAAAATCACCGTGGCCGACACCAACTTTGGCCTGTACCCGATGGTCACCGGCCAGAGCCGCCTGGGTCGCCGCTTCTACGACGAGCAGCCGGCCCTGGAAGCCGTGCGCGCCAAGGCCGGCCAGCCGCTCGACGCCGACGCCGCGTTCGCGGTTGGCCTGGTGACGGCCAACCCCGACGACATCGACTGGACCGACGAAGTGCGCATTGCCATCGAAGAGCGCGTGTCGATGTCGCCCGATGCACTAACCGGCATGGAAGCCAATCTGCGCTTCAACGGGCCCGAAAACATGTTTACCCGCATTTTCGGCCGCCTGACTGCCTGGCAAAACTGGATTTTCCAGCGGCCCAACGCCGTCGGTGAAAAAGGCGCACTCAAGGTGTATGGCAAGGGCGAAAAATCCCAGTTCGACTGGAACCGCGTTTAAAAACGCCTGTATTTTCTCGTTGTGCGGCGCGGTCCGGGTGGCGCGCCGCAACCGAAATTCAGCCCCCGAATCCGTCAGTTATTTTTGGAGCCCCCTCATGTCCAGCATTAATTACAGCGAAACGATTCCCAACAACGTCAACCTCGGTGAAGACCGCACGCTCAAG
This sequence comes from Polaromonas sp. CG_9.7, assembly GCF_015752205.1. Lineage (GTDB taxonomy): Bacteria > Pseudomonadota > Gammaproteobacteria > Burkholderiales > Burkholderiaceae_C > Polaromonas. The sequence continues at coordinate 99,234 of NZ_JADOVG010000003.1, read as the reverse complement.
CGCGCGCTGGAGCAGTGGCAGCCGAACTTTCTCAACTGGTGGGATGACATTGGCCCGGAAGGCTCGACCAATTCAGATGTCTATCTGCGAACCGCTGTCAGTGTCGATCCACAGGGCTGGGCGCAGTTTGGCCATGTCAAGATGCGCGACTACCGCTGGGGCATTTTCCTGAATCCGGGCAGCGCCGACCGCGACATTCATTTTGGCGACCACAAGGGCGAAAAAGCCTGGACTGAAGTGCCCGGCGAACACCGCGCCAACCTGCGCCGCATCATCGTTACACAGGGCGACACCGAGCCGGCATCGGTCGAGCAGCAGCGCCACCTTGGCCTGACCGCACCCAGCATGTACGACCTGCGCAACCTCTACCAGATCAATGTCGAGGAAGGCCGTCACCTGTGGGCGATGGTGTATCTGCTGCACAAGCATTTCGGCCGCGACGGCCGCGACGAAGCCGAAGGCCTGCTGGAGCGCCGCAGCGGCGACGAGAACAACCCGCGCATTTTGGGCGCTTTCAATGAAAAGACGCCGGACTGGCTGAGCTTTTTCATGTTCACCTATTTCACCGACCGCGACGGCAAGTTCCAGCTGGCCGCACTGGCCGAAAGCGCGTTTGATCCGCTGGCCCGCACAACCAAGTTCATGCTGACCGAGGAAGCGCACCACATGTTTGTCGGCGAAAGCGGCATTTCCCGCGTCATCCAGCGCACCGCGCAAAAGATGAACGAGCTGAAAACCGACGATGTCGGCAAGCTGCGCGCTGCTGGCGTGATCGACTTGCCTACGGTCCAGCGCTATATCAATTTTCATTACAGCGTCACCATCGACCTGTTCGGCGCCGACGAGTCGAGCAACGCCGCCACCTTCTACAGCTCGGGCCTCAAGGGCCGATACGAAGAAGGCAAGCGCGTCGATGACCATGTGCTCAAGGGCCAGACCTACAAGGTCATCGAGGTCAAGGACGGACAGCTGGCCGAAAAAGAAGTGCCGATGCTCAACGCGCTCAATGAAGTGCTGCGCGACGACTACATCCGGGACTCGGTGGCCGGCGTCGAGCGCTGGAACAAGGTGCTGGCCAAGGCCGGCGTTGCGGTCCAGCTCAAGGTGCCGCATAAGGCGTTTCACCGCAACATTGGCGCATTGTCTAAAGTCAAGGTGTCGCCTGATGGCCGCGTGGTGTCGGACACCGAGTGGAACGCCTGCGTCAACCAGTGGCTGCCCAGCAGCGAAGACCGCGCCTACGTGGCCAGCCTGATGGGCCGCTGCATCGAGCCCGGCAAGTTCGCCAACTGGATTGCGCCGCCAGTCATGGGCATCAACCGCCAGCCGGTGGATTACGAGTATGTGCGATTTAACTGACCCCCACGCTCCCCACTGCGTGTGGTTCGCTGCCCCCCGAGGGGGCCGCTGCGCCTGCGGTCCGGCAAAGCCGGTCCCGTGGCCCCTGCTGGTGGGGAGACAAAACGCCCGCGCTTGCTGAGAGTGCGGGCTTTCCCTCTCAGTTACAGGCTTTGTCATTCACCTTTAACGCGTAGTTGCCTTCAAGCCCCTATCGGAAACCGCCATGGACATGACCGAAATTCACGTGATCAAGCAGCATCTGATTGACCCTGAAATCTGCATCCGCTGCAACACCTGCGAAGCGACCTGCCCGGTGCAGGCGATCACGCATGATTCGATGAACTATGTGGTGGATGCCGACAAATGCAATTTCTGCATGGCCTGCATTTCCCCGTGCCCGACGGGCTCGATCGACAACTGGCGCACGCTGCCGCGTGTCATGGCCTACAGCCTGGAAGCTCAACTGGGTTGGGACGAGTTACCGGTTGAACTGACCCCTGAAGAACTGGCTGCCGAAGGCGTTTCTGCCGGTGCCGTTCCCGACATTGAACCGGTGGCGCCTTCGCTGCCGGCTGCGGCCACCGGCGAGGCGGTTTTCAACAGTGCACAGTACGGCGCAATCTTGCCGCCATGGTCGGCCGTGCATGCCTATGTCAACCTCTACGGCCCGAAAGCGGCTGAAAAATCCATCACCGCCACCGTGACCGGCAATGTGCGGGTCACCGAGGTCGGTCTCCAGGCCGGCAGCGACTACGACACGCACCACCTGGTACTTGACTTCGGCCGGATGCCTTTTCCAGTGCGCGAAGGCCAGTCCATCGGTATCCTGGCACCGGGCGTGGATGCACATGGCCGGCCACACCATGCACGTCAGTATTCGATTGCCAGCCCGCGCAACGGCGAGCGGCCCGGCTACAACAACGTGTCGCTGACTGTGAAGCGTGTGCTTGAAGACCACCAGGGCAAGCCGGTGTGCGGCGTGGTGTCCAACCACTTGTGCGACCTCCAGGTCGGTGACAAGGTCGAGGTGATTGGGCCGTTTGGCGCGAGCTTCCTGATGCCGAATCATCCGCGCTCAAACATCGTCATGATCTGCACCGGCACCGGCAGTGCGCCGATGCGGGCCATGACCGAGTGGCGTCGGCGGCTGCGCAAGTCAGGCAAGTTTGAAGGAGGCAAGCTGATGCTGTTTTTCGGAGCCCGCACCCAGCAGGAACTGCCTTATTTTGGCCCGCTGCAAAGCCTGCCCAAGGACTTCATCGACATCAACTTTGCGTTTTCCCGCACGCCGGGGGCGCCCAAGCGCTACGTGCAGGACGTGATGCGCGATCGAGCGGCTGACCTGGCGCTGCTGCTGCAGGACTCTTCCACCTTCTTTTATGTGTGCGGCCTCAAAAGCATGGAAGAGGGTGTGGTGCTGGCGCTGCGCGATGTAGCGCAGCAAGCGGGGCTGGACTGGGAAACCCTCGGCGCGGCGCTCAAGTCCGAAGGGCGGCTGCATTTGGAGACTTATTGACTGCCAGAGCGCATTGGTTTCAATCAATGGGTTGATTTTTAATGAAATAGGCCTCCGGCGCATATCTGGTATGGGTAAGAAGCTATTAATTCAGTAGCGATCGAGTTTTATCCGACTTGTGCGCCATCAGGGTTTTCGCTCCACCATATGGGCGGCTAAAAATTCTTTGTTACGCTTGCCACCCATGTTTGCTTCATTTCCTGTTCCAGGCTCACGCCGTTCCTTTTTGCAGGCCTCGCTTGCCACCCTCGGCGTGGCTGTGTTGCCGCAAGCTGTTGCCACCGAAGCTTACGACGTCAGTCCGTGGGCCGGTCCGGTGGCGGCTTTCCAGTTGGTGGACACCACCGGCAAGGTCTGGCGACCTGCCGATTTCAAGGGGCGGGCAGTGTTGCTCAATTTTTGGGCCAGCTGGTGTGAACCCTGCCGCGCCGAAATGCCTTCGCTCCAGCAGGCAGCCGCCCTGCATGGCGCCGACAAGCTGCTGGTGCTGGCCATCAACTTCAAGGAAAAACCGGCAAGTGCCTTGCAGTTTGCCCAGCAGGCTGGCATCACGCTGCCGGTATTGCTCGATGTCGATGGCCAGTCCGCGCGTCAATGGGATGTCAGGATTTTTCCGACCACGCTGACCCTCGACCGCCGGGGCCAGCCAAAGCACCGGGTGCGAGGCGAGCTGGACTGGGCTGGCCCGGCCGCCAGCAAGCTGATTGCCAGCCTGCTTTAAGCCTGCAATCGACATTGGTTTTTTCAGCGTTCTTCCAAGGCATGGCATGGCATTTTCAGCCTGCGGGGTGCCTCGCGAATGTTGCGTGCGTGCACACGGCCGTGTGCTTGCTACAGGGTTGACGGGAATCACTTTGGCTGGCCAGTCGTGGCAAACGCCGGGCATTGACCAATTCCGCATGAGAAGCCGGCAATCCGCCGTGACCCAATCCGCTCCAGAGCGTCTCCAGCCATAATCCAGTGCTGCCGGTGGCTGGCACATTGCCTTGCAGTGGGCGTGCAGCCCGGCACCACTTCCCGGTGTTTCTTTCCCTGCGCCGGTGCTGTGACCCTTTCACCATCCTTTGCCGGAGTTCATTGATGACCACACTACGCCGCAACTTCCTGAAAAACACGGCTGTCACTGCCTTGGCCGCTTCTCTGCCAGGCCTTGGTTTTGCCCAAGCAACATTCCTTGCCTCGCGCGCCCTGTTTGCACCGCAAAGCGGCGCCTGGCGTACGTTCGAGGTCACGACCCGGGTAGACATTGCCCAGTTGAATGGTGCCACCCGCGCGTGGCTGCCGATTCCCTCGGTGAACAGCGACTACCAGCGCTCGCTGGAAAACAGTTTCTCCAGCAACGGTGCAGCCAAGATCATGGAGGTCGGCCAGGAGGGCGCCATGATGCTGTACGTTGACTTTGCTGCCGGCGAGGCCAAGCCGTTTGTCGAACTGACCAGCCGCGTGCAGACGCAAAACCGGGCAACCGACTGGTCGCAAAAGACGGCATCTACCGAAAATGCCGACACGCTGCATTACTTCACCCGCGCCACTGACCTGATCCCGCTTGACGGCATTGTGCGCACCACCGCGCTGGAAGCGACCAAGGGCGCCGAGACCGACCTGCAAAAAGTCCAGCAAATCTACGACTGGGTGGTCACCAACACCTACCGTGAGCCCAAGGTACGCGGTTGCGGCGAAGGCGACATCCGGACCATGCTGGAAACCGGCAACCTGGGCGGCAAATGCGCCGACCTGAATGCGATCTTTGTCGGCCTGTGCCGCGCCGTCGGCATTCCGGCACGCGACGTGTATGGCATCCGGCTGGTGCCGTCAGCCTTTGGCTACAAGGAACTGTCGGGCAACCCGGCCAGCCTGAAGGCCGCGCAGCACTGCCGCAGCGAAGCCTATCTGAAGGACTACGGCTGGGTGGCGATGGATCCGGCCGATGTCGCCAAGGTGATGCGCATGGAAACCGCCGACTGGATCAAGAACACCACCAGCCCGGTGGTCGCGCCGGTCAACAAGGCGCTGTTCGGCGGCTGGGAAGGCAACTGGATGGCCTACAACACCGCGCATGACGTGTCCTTGCCGAATGCCAAGGGCAGCCCGCTGGGTTTCTTCATGTACCCCGTGGCTGAAAACGCTGCCGGACGCTTCGACTCGTATGCGCCGGATGATTTCAAGTACCAGATCACGGCGCGGGAAATCAAGGCTTGAAGCTGATTTTTGACAACTGCTAACGCTTGCGCATTGATGGCTCTTTTTTTGTACTTCGGCATGGGGCGCTGGGTAATATCTTCTGTGGTTTGAGGGGTGAGCGCCTTCCCGGCGGGGGGTAACTTTCTTTTCTGGCAAAAAAGAAAGTCACCAAAGAAAGTTGCCTTGGGCAGCGGGAGCGGATCAGAGCTGAACGCTCTGACGGGCCATCGCTTCGCTTGGCCTTGGGTTCTCTGATCGGCAGCTAGGGACCCATGCCTTGGCTTGCTGGTTTGACCGCTCGTTCGCCAACAGCTTCACGCTCTGCTTGATCGTTACTTTTGTGCCTCAAGCACTGCTGACGCGACAGATGTCAGGTTGGCGAAGCCTGACCCGACATCTGCGACTTATGCAACTTATGCCAAACAGGCGTTTTGCGCTTTCTGAATAAGCATAGCGTAGCTATCAAAATGAAAGTTTTTTACTCATTCCAGGCTTAAACCGAGCCGGCTTTCAAACCGGCGCGGCTTGCCTGTCAGCGGGTCGGTGAATGCAATCGACCGGGCCAGCAACTGCAGCGGCTGGGTGTAGTCATCATCCGGTGTCACATCGACCGGCGGGTACATCCGGTCGTTGCGGATCGGCAGGCCCAGCGCATTCATGTGCACCCGCAGCTGGTGCTTTTTCCCGGTGACAGGGCTTAGCGCATAAAGCGCCTGCTCGCCACGAATTTGCAGCACATCGATCAGCGTTTCGCTGTTGGCTTCGCCCGGCACTTCGCGCTGCCGGAAAAAGGGCTCGTCTTCCACGATGCGGGTCTTGCGCAGCAGGGGAAACTGCAACTCGGGCCGCCAGGGCGCAACCGCTTCGTAATGCTTGACGATTTCATGCTGCCGGAACAGCGCCTGGTAGGCGTTACGTTCTTCGGGCCGGACAGAAAACAGCACCAGGCCGGCGGTTTCGCGGTCGATGCGGTGGATCGGAATCAAGCTGTCGATGCCCAACTGGTTTTTCAGCCGCACCAGCAATGTTTCCTGCAGGTAGTGGCCCGAAGGCGTGACCGGCAGGAAATGCGGCTTGTCGGCCACCACCAGGTGCTCGTCCTGGAACAACACGGCGGCTTCGAACGGAATGCGCGCCTCGAAGGGCAGGTCGCGGTAGTAGTACAGCCGCATGTGGCCTTGGTACGGGCGCTGGGCTGTCACTTGTGCGCCAAATTCGTCAGCCACCAGGCCGGCGGCCATGCGCTCCAGCCAGGTGGCCCGCATGATGGCCGGAAAGCGTTCCGCCAAAAAATCGGTGAAGGTCGGCCAGCTGCCCGCCGGCAGGCTGACGCAGCTCGGGCCGACGCCGTGGCGCGTGGGCAACCCGCCGTGGGCCAGAGGCGGGTTCACGTGCGCGTGAACACCAGATCCCACACGCCGTGGCCGAGCTTGATGCCCCGGTTTTCAAACTTGGTCAGCGGGCGGTAGCCGGGCTTGGGCGCATAGCCCTCGCCAGCAGGGCCAGCCGTGTTCACCAGCAGGGGCTCGGCTGCCAGCACTTCCAAAATCTGCTCGGCATACGGCTGCCAGTCGGTCGCGCAGTGCAGGTAGCCGCCCGGTTTGAGGCGCGCGGCCAGCTTGGCGATCAGGGGCGCCTGGATCAGCCGTCGCTTGTTGTGCTTGGTCTTGTGCCACGGGTCGGGAAAAAAGATGTGCGCGCCGTCCAGGCTGGCCAGTGGCAGCATGTGGTCGATCACCTCGACCGCGTCGTGCTGCAGGATGCGGATGTTGCCAAGTGCCTGCTCGTCGATGCGTTTGAGCAGCGCGCCGACGCCGGGCGTGTGCACTTCGCAGCACAGAAAATTCTTTTCCGGCATCAAGGCGGCGATGTGCGCGGTGGCTTCGCCCATGCCAAAGCCGATTTCAAGAATCGTCGGGACGTCGCGTTCGTAAACCGCCGTGAAGTCCATGGGCGCGCCGGTGTAGGCCAGCAGGAACTTGGGGCCGACATCGGCAAAAGCCTTGGCCTGGCCAAGCGTGGTGCGGCCGGTGCGGCGCACGAAACTGCGGATGGTGCGGTGATGGCTCACGTCGGCCGGAACGCCTTCGTGAAGGTTCGGCGTGGCGGGGGTGGCGGTGGCGGGCGGGGTGGGGGAGGAAGATTCAATCACCCGGCGATTTTAATGTGCATTCATTTCGGCTAGAAAACCAGGTTTTACGCATTAAAAAGGCATCTTGCGCGTGCTGTGTCTGCGCTAACAGCTATTGTTTAAGTAGCAAAAATATTGATTTCCTGCATGCAGGATTGCTCGCCAAGCAGGTTGACGCCTAGTCATCGTCTTTTCCCCGTCAGGATGCAGGCACGCGCACAACCCGTTTTTGCAGCACCACCAGCGCGATGCCACCCAGAATGGCGACCGATGTCAGCGTCAGGCGCAGGGTCAGCGGCTCGCCAAGAAAGGCAATGCCGCCGAGCGCGGCCAGTACCGGAACGCTCAGCTGCACGCTGGCTGCGGTGGTGGCTTTCAATGCAGGCACCACGGTGTACCAGACCGCATAGCCGAAGCCCGAGGTCAGTGCGCCCGACGCCACCGCCAGCCACAGACCCGCTGCGTCCAGCGATGCGCCGCGTGACAGCAGCATCACCAGGCCCAGCCCCGCGGCCAGTGGCGCTGCCCGCAAAAAGTTGCCGGCAGTCACCCGCGTCGGGTCCCCCGCGCCCTTGCCGCGCAGCGAATAAATGCCCCATGAAACGCCAGCCAGCAGCATCAGCACCGAGCCGGCCAGCGGCGGCGCCGACACACCGGGCAGCAGCAGGCCGGCCAGCCCGCCAAAGGCCAGCACCAGACCGGCGAGTTGCAGCGGCCGCAGCCGTTCACCCGACCAGACGCCGAAGCCGATCATCAAGGCCTGCACCGCGCCGAACAGCAGCAGCGCACCGGTTCCCGTGGGCAGGCTGACGTAGGCAAATGAAAAGCAGGCGGCATACGAAAACAGCGCCAGGGCCGACCACAGTTGCCTTGACCCGCTTGCGCGCCGCGCGTGCTGCGCGCCACGGCCCAGAGCACCAGCGCACCGGAAATCAGGCGGATGGCGGTGAACGACGCGGCATCGATGCCGGTTTCTTTCAGCGCCATGCGGCAGAGCAGTGAATTGCCGGCAAAGGAAGCCATTGCGCCAGCGGTGAGGAAAAGGATGCGTAACGGGGACATGGCATTGCATTTTCAAGTTGATCAGGCCGGCCGTTGCTTCGCCTTGCCGTGTTGCAGCACTGCCTGCGGCTTCGCGGCTGATGCCGAATTGATTTGCAAACGCAATCACTGCACCGGCTGACGCGGATGTTTTGCGAAAAGGTCATCGCCGCAAGCCGGACCCTGCGCAGGAAGAGCCTGCAGGTTCCGCCAGGCGTTCACCCAACTGGCCAGCGCATCGGCCATCGTACCGGTCTGCGCCGGCAGGCCCAGCACGCCAGCCGCCTGGTTCAGCGCTGCGAGCGGGTCATGGGTGTCGAGCGCCTGCGCGCCGTTTTGCTTGGACAATTTTTCGCCATTCGCGCCCCGCACCAAAGGCGTGTGCAGGTAGCGCGGCGTTGGCAGGCCCAACGCGGATTGCAGCAGGATTTGCCGCGCCGTGTTGTCGGCCAGGTCAGCGCCGCGCACCACATCGGTGATGCCTTGCGCAGCGTCATCGACCACCACGGCCAGCTGGTAAGCCCACAGGCCATCGGCGCGCCTGAGCACGAAGTCGCCCACCTCGCGGCTGACATTTTGGCCTTGCGCGCCGAGCCGCCGGTCGCGCCAGCGTACGTTTGCTTCTGCTACCCTGCTGGCAGGGTTAACTATGAAATCAATAGCTGCTTGCGCCCATCCAGCTTGCGCAAGAGCAGGTTTTGGTTCATTTTTATCAGTCCGGAAGCGCCAAGCCCGCGCTGGCCGTCCCTGCAGGCCTTGGCGGCAGGTGCCCGGATAGACCAGTTCGCTGTGCCGCTGCCGTGAATGTCCCGATGCGGCCAGTGCGCGGGCAATGTCCTGGCGCGTGCAGCCGCAGGGATACGCCCTGCCGCCTAGCACCAGCTGGTCAAGTGCCTGCTGGTAAAACGCGTTGCGCTGCGACTGGTAAACCGGCGGTGCGTCGGGCACCAGCCCGCAGGCGGCGAGTTGCTGCAGGATGGTCAGGTCGGCGCCCGGCACGCAGCGCGGCGTGTCGACGTCTTCGATGCGCACCAGCCACTGCCCGCTGTGCGCCCGCGCGTCCAGCCAGCTGGCCAGTGCGGCGACCAGTGAGCCGGCGTGCAGCGGGCCGGTCGGGGAGGGGGCAAACCGACCCTGGTAGATGGCCGCCACGCTACTAGGTATCGCCCCCACGCTCCCCGCTTCGCGTGGTTCGCTGCCCCCCGAGAGGGCCGCTGCGCCTGTGACCCGGCAAAGCCGGTTCCACGGCCCCTGCTGGGTGGGAGGGGGTGCTTCTACGCTCGCTGTGCTGGCTTGCATCGTCGGTTCGCGTAACACTATGTCAAAGGAAGCGGCTGCATTTTGGCCTAGCAAAGCCGGTTCCACGGCGCTTGCTGGGTGGCAAGAAATGCCTCCACGCTGGTCGCTTTGTTCGCAGCTCCGTCCAGCATCGCCTCAACCTGTCAAAGAATCGCCAGCGCCATTTCCAGTCCGGACACGAAGCCGTCTTCGACACGGTGGCCCAGGCACCAGTCGCCGCAGGCGCCGATGTGCGATTCGGCGTCCCACGCATGCGTTTTGCCAAGGGGCTTGGTGGTCTGGGCATAGCGCCAGCGGTGTACCGACGCGTAGGGCGGCTCGGCGCGGATGCCGGTCACTTCGGTGAAGGCCTTCAGCAACTTGGCCTTGACGCGTTCGGCGTCGTCTTCAAGGTGGCGCTGCGACCAGGCGGGGCTGGCCTGCACGGTCCAGCGTTCAATCGGGCCGCGCCCCGGTTTGGACGACTCGCGCGCCAGCCAGGAAATCCGGTGGTGGGTGCTGCGCGCCACGTTCCACTGGGGGCCCAGGCTTTGCAGCGTGGGCTGCTGCGCCTGCGGAAAGGCCACCATCAATGTCCAGCAGGGCGCCACGTTCACGCCTGCCAGGTCGGCCAGCAGCGGCGCGGCCTGCTCTGAATCGCGCAGCAGGGCGTGCGCTTGCGGTGCGGGAATCGCCAGCACCACGGCATCAAAGCCGGAATGCACGCCGGCGCCCGGGCCGTCGGTTTGCAACTGCCAGCGCTTCGGGTCCAGCTTGTCTTCCTCGATATAGACGACGCGTGTGTCCAGCACCAGCTGGCCGGCATCGACCAATGGCTGGGCCCACTGGCGCACCAGCGCATTCATGCCCGGCTTGGCCACCCAGTGCGCTTCCTTGGCGGGCAGCGAGGCCGCCACAACGCGCCCCAGGTCGTCCAGCACCTGCACGCTGCTGGCGCTCCAGGGCCGCACCAGCCCGGAGGCGGTGGCCAGGGCTTTTTCAAAGCGTTCATCGCGCACGGTGAAATACTGCGCGCCATGGTCAAAGCCGCCAAATTCGGTGGTTCGCGTGGACATGCGTCCGCCAGCGCCCTTGCTTTTTTCAAAGACGGTGACACGGTGCCCGGCCTGGACCAGCGTTCGGGCGCAGGTGATGCCGGCAATGCCAGCGCCTACGACGGCGATGTGACGCTGTACGGCAGGTTCAAAGAAAGCAGCGGTGAAGGGTTTGTTTGTCATGACTTTTTTGCTTTTTCTGAGGTGAAGGAAAAGGTCGGGAAGAAATGGCATCGTGACGAAAAGTCAGGCATCAACGAACGCCATGCGCACACTCTACACCGCAGCCGGCGCCTGGCGGCCGCGTGCGCGGATTTATAGCGAGTGGGCGCGCTCCAGCAGCGCCTTGCGGGTGGCCGGTTTGCCGAGTTGCTGCAGCCACCATTGCAGTGCGCGTCCTTCGGCAGCCGGCGCCCGGCAGCGCCAGGCGTAGCGCATCGGAACCATCCGCGTGGCGCGCTGCATCTGCTTTTCGACCAGGCGCCCGGCGTCAATGTGCGGCCGCGCCAGGTATTCCGGCAAGAAGCCGCCGCCCAGCCCGCGCAACTGCGCATCAAGCTTTTCAGGCATGCCGGGAACTGTGAAAACGTCCTGCCCGCCCAGCAGCCCGCTGGTCACGCCGCTGCCCTGCCTGACCGAATCGGCCACCACCACGGCGCGGTGCAGCAGCAACTGCGCGTCAGGCACCGGTTCGGCGGCTTGCGCCAGCGGATGGTGCGGCGCGACGGCATAGATAAAGTGAACGGTGCCCAGCGGTCGGCTTTGCAAAGACAGGTTGGGCGCGGGATCCAGCGCAACGCCGATGGCCAGGTCAGCCTGGCCCGATGTCACCGCTTCCAGCGTTCCGGACAGCGCTTCCTCCCGGATTTTCAGGCGTGTCGGCGGATTCAAGGCAAAAAAGGCTTCGCACAGTTCAAGCACCGTGGTGCGCGAAATCACGCTGTCCACCGCCAGCGTGAGCTGCGGCTCCCAGCCGGTTGCCACGCGCTTGACGCGGTTGGCAATGGCGTCGAGTTCAAGCAGCAGCCGGTTGCCTTCGCGCAGCAGTTCCTGGCCGGCGACGGTCAGCCTGGCCTGGCGCGACGAGCGGTCGAACAGCAACACGTCCAGCGCGTCCTCGACCTGCCGGATGCGGTATGTCAGGGCGCTGGGCACCACGCCCAGTGCGCGCGCGGCGGCTGCCATGCTGCCCGAGCTGTGGATGGTGTCGATCAGCCGGATAACATCTGGCGTCAGCGCGTTGCGCACCGGATTTTTAGGTAGGAGCATGAAAACCCTTCAAAAAATTTGAATGATGCCAGCAAACTGGCGCAACGATGCAAGCGCTGTCGGCACCTAAAGTCAAGGCATTGCAATACACCTTGAAAGGGGCACTTCATGATGACATTACGGCTTTCGGGCGAACGCGGCTATGCCGACCACGGCTGGCTCAAGTCTTTCCATTCTTTTTCTTTCGCCGGTTACCACGACCCGGCGCACATGGGCTTTGGCAACCTGAGGGTCATCAACGAAGACCGCATTGCCGCCGGCCGGGGTTTTGGCACGCACAGCCACCAGAACATGGAAATCATCAGCTACGTGCTGAATGGCGAATTGGCGCACAAGGACAGCATGGGCAATGTCAAGGGCATTCCCCCCGGAGACGTGCAGCGCATGAGCGCGGGCACCGGCGTGCAGCACAGCGAGTTCAACCATGCCGAAGGCCAGACCACGCACTTTCTGCAGATCTGGATTGAGCCGAACGTCACCGGCATTGCGCCTGGCTATGAGCAGAAAACCTTTGCCGAGCTTGACAAGCGCGGCGCGCTGCGGCTGGTGGCCTCGCCCGATGGCGCGCAGGATTCGGTGCTGATCCATGCCGACGCCAGGCTGCATGCCGGCCTGTTCGACGGGGGTGAAGCGGCCGTGCTGGTGCTTGACCCCAAGCGCAAGGCCTATGTGCACCTGGTTCGCGGCCAGCTGGAGGTCAATGGTCAAATGCTTCACACTGGCGACGCCGCGCTGCTCCAGGCAGAAGACCGTCTGAGCCTGGAAAACGGACAGGATGCAGAGGTTCTGGTGTTCGACCTGGCACCCTGAGAGGCCAGGCCGATCACCGCCAGCGGCAAATCGGTTTGACTGGCTATAACGGAATGTGGAAAAACCAACATTTTGCTACTTAATTAATAGCTATAAGTGCATATATAGTAAGCGCTAAAGACCAATTTAGTGGTAAAAATTGGTTTTGGTCAGAACCCGGGGCCTTTGGCCGCGCAGCCGGCTTGCCCGTCGGCTTTTTTTAATTCATCATCGCGTTAATTTTTTAAGGATTTCTCATGTTCGTTGCACTTCAAAATCCCCTGTCGCTCATTGGCCGCGTGCTGCTGGCGTTGTTGTTCATTCCAGCCGGTTTCAGCAAGATTGGCGGCTTTGCCGGCACGGCCAGCTACATCGCCTCCAAGGGCGTGCCGTTTCCAGAACTTGCCGCCGCCGCTGCCGTTGGTGTCGAACTGGGGCTGGGCCTGCTGCTGCTGATCGGCTGGCAGACACGCTGGGCAGCGCTTGGCATTGCCTTTTTTACGGTGGTCATCACGTTTATCTTTCACAATTTCTGGGCGGTGCCGGCCGAGCTGGTCACGTCCCAGCAGCAGTCTTTCTTCAAGAACATCGCGGTGGTGGGCGGCTTGCTGACGGTGGCCGCCTGGGGCGCTGGCGCCTGGAGTGTTGACGGCAACCGGCGGGGTGCTTGATGGCTAGCGCTGTCATTTCCAGCGAGCCCGTCGTGGTCGTCGTCTACCACTCCGGCTATGGCCATACCCAGCGCATGGCGCAAGCCGTTGCGTCAGGCGCCGGCGCCGATTTGATTGCCATTGATGCCGAAGGCAATCTGCCTGCAGGCGGCTGGGAAGCGCTGGCCGCTGCCGACGCCATCATCATGGGCTCGCCGACCTACATGGGCAGCGTCAGCTGGCAGTTCAAGAAGTTTGCCGACGCGTCGTCGAAGCCCTGGTACACCGAATCCTGGAAGGACAAACTGTTTGCCGGTTTCACCAACAGTGCGGCGCTGAACGGCGACAAGTCTTCCACGCTGATCTACCTGTTCACCCTGGCCATGCAGCACGGCGGCATCTGGGTCAGCCAGGGCATGATGCCGAGTAACAGCAAGGCCGCGCAGCGCAACGACCCGAATTTTCTGGGTTCCTACAGCGGCGCGATCGCGCATTCGCCCTCGGATGCTGGCGCCGGTGAAATGGCGCCGGGCGACCTGGAGACGGCGCGCAGTTTCGGCGAGCGCGTGGCGCAGGTGGCGGGCCGTTTCAGCCGCTGAGGTATTGCTGCTCTGCGGCACGGCGGTCCTTTTCCATGTTTCAAAAGGAAAACGCATGACGATTGAACTCCTGCTGGACCGCACCGCCACGCTCGCGCAAACGGTGCATGTCCGTTCTCACGAACTGGTGGCCGACGTCAGCCAGGCCGAAGGCGGCGGCGACACCGGCCCCAGCCCGCATGACCTCTACGATGCCGCGCTCGGCGCCTGCAAGGCCTTGACGGTGATGTGGTACGCCCGCAAGAAAGGCATTCCCGTCGATGACATCCAGACCCGGGTCGAGCGCGACGCTGCCGACGAGCGCAAGGGCATTTACCGCTTGACCACCACCCTGAAAGTGCATGGTGCCCTGAGTGATGCGCAGCTGAAGGAACTCGAAGCCGTGGCTCGGAAATGCCCGGTTCACAAGCTGATGACCACGGTCACCACGGAAATCACCACCCGCATGGAGCGCCTGCCATGAGCATCGACGTCACACTGACCGGACAGGACAAGGACCTGGGCGGCGGCTTCCTGGTCAGCCGCCTGTTGCCGGCGGCCAACCGCCAATCGGTGGGGCCGTTTGTATTTTTCGACCATTTCGGGCCGCTGGAGGTTCAGGCCGGCGACAACCATGACGTGCGGCCGCATCCGCACATCGGCCTGGCGACCGTGACCTATCTGTTTGACGGCGCCATACTGCACCGCGACAGTCTGGGCTCGGTCCAGCGCATCGAGCCCGGCGCCATCAACTGGATGACAGCGGGGCGTGGCATCGTGCATTCCGAAAGGGCGCCCGACGACCTGCGGAACCAAGCCTACCTTCAGCATGGCCTGCAGTTGTGGGCGGCGCTGCCCCAGGCGCATGAAGAGGCAACGCCGGATTTTGTGCACACGCCAGCCGCTGACATTCCTGTCGTGGTTCTGGGCGCAGCCGAGGTGCGCGTGCTGATCGGCGAGGCGTTTGGCCAGACCTCGCCAGTCAAGACCTTTTCGAAAACGGTTTACCTGGATATTCGTCTCGGCGCCGGCGGCCATGTCGATCTGCCGCCGCTGGCCGACGAACTGGCGCTGTACGGTGTGCAGGGCGATCTGGCGTTGGACGGCGAAGCACTGGCGGCACGCACCCTGGCCATTTTGGCGTCAGGTACGGCAACGCGCATCAGCGCCAAGGCGCCCGCCCGCTTCATGGTGGTGGGCGGCGACGCGCTGGACGGGCAGCGCTTCATCTGGTGGAATTTTGTCTCCAGCCGCAAAGAGCGCATCGCGCAAGCCGGTGACGACTGGCTGGCCCAGCGCATGGGCCAGGTCGCCGGCGATGCCGAATTCATTCCCCTGCCCGAGCGCAGGCCATAGGGCAGGACAGCCCCAACCCCAACCTTTTCAACCAACGCCATGTCAACCATTCCTGAAATATCCCCCACGCCGGCGCAGCCCGAAATGCCGCCAGTGACGCCTGCAAGCCCTGAAATCACCCCTTCGCCCACAGAGCCTGAAATGCCGGTCAGGCCCGACAACCCGGAAATGCAGCCAACACCGGACATGCCCGAGATACCGCAAACGCCCGATAACCCCGTCATGCCCGACAGGCCCGGCTCGCCGGGAATACCCGCGCCAGGTCCCTATTGAACGTTGCGCGCCAGCCGCACGCCGCTGAACTGCCATTGCGCGTCCGGCGGAAAAAAATTGCGGTAGCTGGCACGCACGTGGCTTTGCGGCGTGGCGCAGGAACCACCGCGCAGCACGAACTGGTTGCACATGAACTTGCCGTTGTATTCACCTACCAGCCCCTCCCACGGCTGGTAGCCCGGGTAGGGGTTGTAGTTGGACTGCGTCCATTCCCACACATCGCCAAACATCTGCGAAGGTGACGCCAGGCTGGCGTGCTGCTGCGGCAGCGGATGGAAAGCCCCGGTTCCCACAAAATTGCCCGTCTTTGCGCTTGAAGCGGGCAGCCGGCGTGCGGCCAGTTCCCATTCAAACTCGGTCGGCAGCCGCGCCCCGGCCCAGCGCGCCAGCGCATCGGCTTCAAAATAACTGAGGTGGCAGGCGGGCGTGTTGGGGTCAACGTCCTGCAGCCCCTGCAGCGTGAAATGCCGGTAGCGGCCGGCATCGTCTTCCTGCCAGTACAGCGGGCGCTGATGCTGCCCGGCCTGCACCCAGTCCCATCCCATCGACAGCCACAGTTCCGGCCGCCGGTAGCCGCCGTCCGCCATGAATTCGATCAATTCCCCGTTGGTGACCAGCCGGCTGGCCAGCTCGAACGGCGCCACATAGACCGGATGGCGCGGGGTTTCGTTGTCAAATGTAAATTCGCCATCCAGCGCAGCGTCAAATCCATGCTTGACCAGACCGCCTTCATAGCCATGCCAGCGCAGCGCTTGGGGCGCCGTGCTCGTCAGCGGCCAGCGCCTGGCATAGGCCGGACGCAGCGGATTGAATGACAGTGCATGCTGGATGTCGGTCAGCAGCAGTTCCTGGTGCTGCTGCTCGTGCTGCAGGCCCAGGCGGATGAGCTGCGCCAGTTCAGCATGGTCGGCATCAGCGGCAGAAATCACACCTTGCACGCGCGCATCGACCTGCGCCCGGTAGGCCAGCACTTCGTCCAGCGACGGACGGCTGATCAAGCCCCGATGCGGGCGCGGGTATTTGTCGCCCACGCCGTTGTAGTAGCTGTTGAACAGGACGCGAAAGCTGGCGTCGAAGGGCTTGAAATTGGGCTCGAAGCGTTCCAGCACGAAGGTTTCAAAAAACCAGGTCAGGTGGGCCAGATGCCATTTGGCCGGGCTGGCGTCGGGCATGGACTGCAGCTGACAGTCCTCGGCGCTCAACGGCTTGATTAAATTCACAGTCTGGCCGCGAACGTGCTCAAAGCGCAGCGCCATCGCTGAGGTGGCTGCGGCGTTGGGCCGGGCGTTTTGAAAGGAGGGCATGGTGGGTTTCGTCTGGTTCATGCTGCCAAGCTTCACACGGCATGAGCGGCGTCGCTGTCAGACGATGCCCCAATATCGACGCGGGGTTTGAGTGCTGAATCCACCCCCCGCCTGTCGTCGAACACAAAGCATTCGCCGTCGAAATGCGCCGGCCCGCATTCTTCAAAGTATTTAAGGATGCCGCCCTCAAGCTGATAGACCTGTTCAACGCCGGCTTCACGCAGGTAAATCGCCGCCTTCTCGCAGCGAATGCCGCCGGTGCAAAAGCTCACGACGGTCTTGCCGGCCAGCTCGGCGCTGTGGTCCTGCACCGCTTGCGGGAATTCGGTGAACTTGGCCAGGCGCCAGTCAATGGCCTGGCGGAAGGTGCCCGCATCGACTTCATAGGTGTTGCGTGTGTCCAGCATGGCCACTGGCCGTCCGTCATCGTCACTGCCCTGGTCCAGCCATCGCTTGAGCGTGGCCGCGTCCACCGCTGGCGCGCGACCTGACGACGGCTGGATGGCCGGATGGTTCATGCGGATGATTTCCGGCTTGACCTTGACCAGCAGCTTGCCGAAAGGCTGGACCGCCGACCAGCTTTGCTTGATGTCAAGGTCCTCAAAACGCGCATCCTGCTGCAGCCATGCCAAAAAATCATGAATCGCGGCGCTGTCGGCGGCCAGGAAAAGATTGATGCCTTCTTCGGCCAGGAGCACGGTTCCCAGGATGCGGCGGGCTGTCAGCGCCTGCGCGATCGCGTCCTTCAGTTCGGGTAACCGCTCCAGCGCCACAAAACGGTACGCAGCAATATTCAAGATTTTCATGATGCGAATTGTAGGCAGGCGCTCTGGCGCATGACCCGTCGCGCTGGCGGGTTGGCGGCATCCGCGCAGCTTCCAGAGACCTAAAATGAGCCGCATGTTTGTCCATTTAAGAATCCACACCGAATTTTCAGTCGTTGACGGTACCAACCGCATCGATGAAATTGTTGAAGCCGCCGCCGCCGACCAGCAACCCGCGCTGGCTATCACCGACCTGAGCAACCTGTTTGGCACGGTCAAGTTTTACAAGGAAGGCCGCAAGGTCGGGGTCAAGCCCTTGATCGGCGCCGACATCTGGCTCGAATCGCCCGGCAAGGAAGCCAGTGCGCCAGCGTCGCGCTTGCTGCTGCTGGTGCAGGACAACCAGGGTTACCTCAACCTGTGCGAGCTGATCACGCGCGCATGGACCAAAAACGTGGTGCGCGACCAGGCGGTCGTCAAGCTGCAGTGGCTACAGGAACTCAACGAAGGGTTGCTGGCCGTGTCAGGCGCGCAGCGCGGCGCCGTGGGTCAGGCCTTGGTCCAGGGCGACAACGCGCGGGCGGCGGAATGCGCGCAGCACTTCTCCAACATGTTTCCGCAGCGCTTTTACCTGGAGTTGCAGCGCTCCGGACATGTCGATGACGAACGGCATGTCCGGGCTGCCGTGCAGTTGGCGGCACAACTCAAGCTGCCGGTGGTGGCCACGCATCCGGTCCAGTTTTTGACATACGACGACTACGAGGCGCATGAAGCGCGGGTGTGTATTTCGGAAGGCGAAATCCTGGGCAACGCGCGCCGGGTGCGCAAGTTCACCCGCGAGCAGTATTTCAAGTCATCGGCACAAATGCAGGCGCTGTTTGCCGATGTGCCGTCGGCGCTGGCCAACACGGTCGAAATCGCCAAGCGCTGCAACCTGACGCTGGAGCTGGGCAAGCCCATGCTGCCCGAATTCCCGACGCCCGAGGTCAATGGCGTTCGCATGCTGCCTGAAGACTATTTTCGCCACACGTCCTTCGAAGGGCTGGAAGAGCGGCTGCTGCACCTCTACCCGAGCCCGGCCCTGCGCGACGCGAAGCGGCCTGAATACGTCGCCCGGCTGGAGTTCGAGATCAACACCATCCTGAAGATGGGTTTTCCCGGCTACTTCCTGATCGTCGGCGACTTTATCCAGTGGGCCAAGGCCAACGGCTGCCCGGTGGGGCCGGGACGCGGCTCCGGTGCCGGATCTCTGGTGGCCTATGCGTTGAAGATCACCGACCTCGACCCGCTGCGCTACAACCTGCTGTTCGAGCGCTTTTTGAACCCCGAGCGCGTCTCGATGCCCGACTTTGACATCGATTTTTGCCAGAGCAACCGCGACCGCGTCATTGACTACGTGAAGGACAAGTACGGTCATACGGCCGTCAGCCAGATCGTCACCTTTGGCACCATGGCAGCGCGCGCGGCCATTCGCGACGTGGGCCGGGTGCTGGACTTTCCCTACGGCTTTTGCGACGGCATTTCCAAGCTCATTCCGAACAAGCCCGGCCAGGCCGTCACGCTGCAGCTGGTGCCGGCCGACCGCAAGAAAAACGACAAGATGGTCTATGCGCTGGAAGCCGAGCCCATTCTGGCCGAGCGCGAAGCCAAGGAAGAAGACGTCCGCACCCTGCTGGAGCTGGCGCGCAAGCTTGAAGGCCTGACGCGCAACGTCGGCATGCATGCCGGCGGTGTGCTGATTGCGCCGGGCAAGCTGACCGACTTCTGCCCGCTGTATCTGCAGCCCGGCAGCACGTCGGCGGTCAGCCAGTACGACAAGAACGACGTCGAGGCGATTGGCCTGGTGAAGTTCGACTTTTTGGGACTGGCCACGCTGACCATTCTGGAAATTGCGCGCGAGTTCATCATCGCCCGCTACCCGGCGCAAAAGGACTTCAAGTTTGAAGACCTGCCGCTCGACGATGCGCGGGTTTACCGGCTGTTCGCCGATGGCAAGACCGAAGCCGTGTTCCAGTTTGAAAGTATCGGCATGCAGCGCATGCTGAAGGACGCGCGGCCGGACCGGCTCGAAGACCTGATCGCGATGAACGCGCTCTACCGTCCCGGCCCGATGGACCTGATTCCAACCTACATTGCCCGCAAGCAGGGCAAGGAAGTGCCCGAATACCCGGACCCGCGCGTCAAGCCGATGCTGGAGGAAACCTACGGCATCATGGTGTACCAGGAGCAGGTGATGCAGACCGCGCAGATCCTGGGCGGCTATTCGCTGGGCGGCGCCGACATGCTGCGCCGCGCGATGGGCAAGAAGGACGAAAAGGAGATGGCCCAGCACCGGGAAATCTTCCGCAAGGGCGCCGGCATCAATGGCTTGACCGAGGAAAAGGCCGACGAGGTGTTCGACCTGATGGAAAAGTTCGCGGGCTACGGCTTCAACAAGTCGCACTCCGCCGCCTATGCGCTGCTGGCCTACCACACGGCCTGGCTCAAGGTGCATTTCCCGGCCGAATTCTTCGCGGCCAACATGACCGTTGAAATGGACGACACCGACAAGTTGAAAATCCTTTTTGGCGACGCGCACAAGATGGGGCTGACCTTCGAGGTGCCTGACATCAACGAGGGCGACTACCGTTTCGAGCCGATCACCGCCCGGTCGGTGCGCTACGGGCTGGGGGCCATCAAGGGCACCGGCCAGCAGGCCATTGCCGCCATCGTCGCCGCCCGCAAGGAAGGCGGCCCGTTCACCTCGCTGTACGATTTCTGTGTGCGCGTGGACCGCAGCAAGCTGAACAAGCGCACGGTCGAAGCGCTGATCAAGGGGGGCGCTTTCGACAAGCTGCACCTGAACCGCGCCGAGTTGATGGCATCGGTCGAACGCGCCTTTGATTTTTCTGCCGCCACGCAGGCCAATGCCAACCAGAGCGGCCTGTTCGACATGTCCGACTCGCACGCGGCCAGCACGCAGGAGCCGGAGCTGGTCGCGGCGCCCATGTTCGGCGTCAAGGCGCGTTTGGTGCTCGAGAAAACCGCCATCGGCTTTTACCTGTCGGGCCACCTGTTTGACGAGGTGGAGCAGGAAGTGCGGCAGTTCGCCAAGCGAAAGATCGACGACCTGATCGACTCGCGGGACTCGCAATTGCTGGCGGGCATCGTCACCGACATGCGCATCATCAATGGCAACCGTGGCAAGCTGATCATCTTCAAGCTGGATGACAAGACCGACGTGCTGGAAGCCTCGGTGGACGAGGCGACCTACAACGCCAACCGAAATTTGCTGAAAGAGGACGAGCTGGTGGTGGTGCAGGGAACGCTGCAGGGCGCGTCCGAGCGCTTTGGCCGGCGCTTCAAGCTGACGCAGGTCTGGGACCTGGAGTCGGCGCGTTGCCGTTTTGGCAAGTTCCTGCGCGTCGCGGTCAATGGCACGGTGCCGGACATTTCAAGGCTGGTCCGGGACTTTCCGCCGCGCCAGAGCGGCCTGGCCGATGTGTCAGAGCCGGTGCGTGGCCTGGCCGTGCGGCTGAGCCTGCGCCGCCAGGGTGCGACGGCCGAGCTGCAGCTGGGCGACGCTGCCCGGTTTTTCCCGACCGACGCGGCACTGGCCAGCTGGACGGCGCAGGCCGACAACGGCCTCGCACGTATCATTTATGAATGAAATAGTGCTTTTGCGCATACTGTACGGGCGCAAGCAGCTACTTATTTTATAGCAATCACCGGGCCAGCCTAGTTGGGCCGGAATTCGATGATCATGGGGGTCGGCACCCGGCCATCGACATCGCGCGGCAATGAGCCCGTGCGAATGATGGCCTTGAGTACGGCGTCGTCCCAGGCCTTGTTGCCGCTGGATTTCGTCAATCGCTGGCTCATGATGGTGCCGTCTGCGGTCGTGGCGACCGTGACTTCAGCCACGGGGTTGCCCGCGATGTCGTCGTTGAACACCACGTTCGGCAGAACCCGCGCCCTGACCTTGCCGGCATAGCCTGCCGAAGGACCGCTGGATTTAGACGCGCCCGCGCCTGACGGCCCGTCGGAATTTCCCGCACCAGCCATGTCCATGATGCGTTTCTGAATGGCCGCCTGGCGTGCCTTTTCTGCGCCTGCGGCGGCTGCGGCCTTTTGTTTGGCAGCCTCAGCGGCAGCGGCTGCCTCTTTTTGCTTTTCGGCATTGGCTGCGGCTGTGGCGGCAGCAGCAGCTTTTTGTTTTTCAGCGGCGGCCTGCTTTTGTTTCTCAGCGGCGGCATTGGCGGCAGCGGTTCGTTTTTCCTTCTCTTTTTCTTTTTCCTTCTCGATAGCCAGTTGCCGGGCTTCCTGCTTTTTCGCCTCGGCCTTTTCAGCCACTTCCCGGGCCTTGCGCTCCGCCAGTTCTTCCTTGGCTTGTTGTTCTTTTTCCTTCTTTCTCTCAAGCTCTTTCGCTTGCCGGGCCTGCAAATCGGCTTCACGCTTTTCCTCCAGCTTTTGCGCCTTCAGCACTTCAGCCTCTTTTTGTTTCTGCAGCAGCTTGCGTTTCTTTTCTTTTTCCAGCGCAATGTCCACGTCCGGCAGCGGCGGCGTTTCCTTGACTTCGGGCGCCTTGGGGGCTGGGGGAGTCGGTGGCGGGGGCGGGGGAAGCTCAGGTGGCGGTGCCGGCTCGGTTGGCGGTGCTGGCACCGGCTCAGGAGGCGGTGGCGGCGGGGCTTCAACCTGCCGGGGCGCGGCGGGTTGCGGCACGCCAGACCACAGTTCTGCTTCAAACGAGGCCGCGTCGTCGGTGCGTTTCCAGTTCACGCCCCAGGTCAGCGCGGCAATCAGCAGGACATGGACCAGCAGCGCCAGCCCGAATGCGCGCGGCGAAGCCTTCTCGCGCGGCGGGGCAAATTCAAGGCGGTCTGCGTTGCTGGACATGGGTTTGCGGCGTTCTTGGCAGTTGTGCGGGGTGAATTATTTGCTGGTTTGCACGGACAGGCCAACACGGGCCACGCCGGCTTTTTGCAGGGTGTCCATGACCTGCACGACGGTTTCGTACTTGATCGACTTGTCGGCGCTGATCACCACCGGAACGCCTTCGCCGCCTTGTGCTTTCACGCCGGGCTCCCGGCTGACGATATCGGCAGCCACGCCGCGCACCGTGCTCGACACCGTGTCGGTCTTGAAGCGGATCTGCACACTTTCGTCCTTCTGGATGTCAATGCGCACTGGATTTTGCGGCTGCTTGGACGCCTGGCCGACTTTGGGCAGGGCAATCATGCTCGGCGTGATCAGCGGCGCCGTCACCATGAAGATGATCAGCAGCACCAGCATCACATCGATGAAAGGCACCATGTTGATTTCACTGATGGTGCGGCGTCCCCGGCCGCGTGAACTGACTGCTGGCATGGTGATTTCCTTAGACTGACGATGACGGCCGCAGCATGGGCCGCGTTACAACAAGCGTGGAGAAATCTTCTCCCCACCAGCAGGGGCCGTGGAGCCGGCTTTGCCGGGCCGCAGGCGCAGCGGCCCCCTCGGGGGCAGCGCAGTACGCGAAGCGACAAGCGTGGGGGCCATATCTTTAGTGGCCTGAAGGCGATTGCGCGCCCAGGTTGCGCTGCAGAATATTGGAAAACTCTTCAATGAAGGTTTCCAGCCGGTTGGCGATTCGGTCGATGTCGTGCGCGAAGCGGTTGTACGCCACCACGGCAGGAATCGCTGCGAACAGCGCAATGGCCGTGGCCACCAGCGCCTCGGCAATGCCGGGTGCAACGGTGGCCAGCGTCACCGATTCCATCGCCGCCAGTCCGGTGAAGGCATGCATGATGCCCCAGACCGTGCCGAACAGGCCGACATAGGGCGACACCGAGCCGACCGTGGCCAGGAAGGATAAATTCGCCTCGATCGTGTCCATCTCGCGCTGGTAGCTGGCGCGCATGGCGCGGCGTGCGCCGTCGAGCAGCGTGCCCGCGTCGCTGATGTGGCGCTCGCGCAACTTTTGGTATTCGCGCATGCCACTGGCAAAAATGCGTTCCATCGAACCCGAGGTCTTGGCGTTTTGCGCCGCACCGGCAAACAGGTCGTTCAGGCTGGTGCCCGACCAGAAGCCACGGTCAAACTCGTCGTTAAGCTGCTGGGCGAGCTTGAGCGCCACGATTTTGCGAAAAATCGCCGCCCAGCTGGCAATTGAAATGCCAACCAGCAGGACAACGACGGCTTGGACGACCCAGCTGGCATGGAGGAGGAGGCTGACAATGGAGAGGTCTTGGTTCATGTTGAAGCTTTTTGTGTCATCAGTTTTTCAAGCGGTCCAGAATGGAAACAGGGATGCGCCGGGGTTGCAGGCTGGCACCATGCACCCAGGCAATGCGTATCGTGCCTTCACACAGCAAGATGGCGGGCTGGTCGTTTGAATGCTCTGATTTTAGTAGTGCCTGCTGCTTGATCGTCATGGACGCACGGCCCATTTCAATCATTCTGGCTGTCACCACCAACTCATCGTCAAGGCGGGCAGGGCGCTGGTAGCGCAGCGTGGTATCGGTCACCACAAACATGCAGCCGCTGCTGTCCTTCAGATTTTGCTGTTGAATACCGAGTGATCTGAGCCACTCGGTGCGCGAACGTTCAAAGAATTTCAGGTAATTGGCATAAAACACGATACCGCCGGCATCGGTGTCTTCCCAGTACACGCGCACTGGCCACTGGAAAATAGCCCCCACGCTCCCCACTGCGTGTGGTTCGCTGCCCCCCGAGGGGGCCGCTGCGCCTGCAGCCCGGCAAAGCCGGTCCTGCGGCCCCAGCTGGTTTGGAGCGGGGGCATTCACGCGCGCCGCTACGAGCGGCTTACTGTTTGTGGAGGGCGCTATTTGACCTGCGGTCCCGCCGATGCTGGGTTGGGTCATCTGTTGGACTAGCCCAGGACCGACTCTAGCCGTGCCACGGCTTCCTTGAGCTGCGCCATGGAGCTGGCGGTTGAAAACCGCACGAACTGCTCGGGCGCCGCATGGCCGAAATCGCGTCCCGGCGTGACGGCCAGGTGCGCGCGTTTCATCAGTTCAAAGGCAAAGTCCCAGCTGCCGCTGACACCGAGCCGGGCCGCTGCTTCGGTGCAGTCGGCATAGGCGTAGAACGCGCCGTCGGGCATGGCGGGCACGCGCAGGCCCAGGCGATTCAGTTCAGGTATGAAGTAGTCGCGCCGCGCCTTGAATTCAGCCCGGCGGCTTTCGTATTCGGCCAGGCTTTCTGGCTCGAAACAGGCCAGCGCTGCATGCTGGGCCACCGTGCTGGCGCAGATGAACAGGTTTTGCGCCATGCGCTCGATGACGGGCGCCAGCGCTTCGGGTACCACGAGCCAGCCCAGGCGCCAGCCGGTCATGTTGAAGTATTTGCTGAAGCTGTTGATGCTGATCACGCTCTGGCCGAGTTCGCCGGGCAAAGCCAGTGCCGAATGGCCAAAGCGTTCCTCGTAGCTCAGCCCCAGGTAAATCTCGTCGATCAGCGTGATTCCGCCGCGGCTGTGAACGAATTCATGAATACTTTTGAATTCTTCAGGCGCAATCGAGGTGCCCGTCGGATTCGAGGGCGATGCCAGCAGCACGCCGCGCGTTTTGTGGTTCCAGGCGGCTTCGACCTTTTTGCGGGTCAGCTGAAAACGTTCGTCGGCGGTGGTTGCAATCAGCACCGACGTGCCGTCGGCTGCAGTGACGAAATGCCGGTTGCACGGATAGCTCGGGTCAGGCATCAGGATTTCATCGCCTGACTCGATCAAGGCCAGACAGGCAAGCTGCAGCGCGGCCGATGCGCCTGCCGTGATGACGATGCGGCTGGGCGCCACGTCGGCACCAAAGCGCGACAAATACCAGCCGCTGATTCGCTCGCGCAAGGCGGGCAGGCCCATCGCCTGGGTGTATTGGGTGGTGCCCTGTGCAATCGCGCGGCTGGCTGCTTGCTGCACCAGCGGCGGGGCGGTGAAGTCAGGCTCGCCGATATTCAGGAAAATCATCGGCGAGTCGGTATGCGCCACCTGCTGCGCCAGCGCACTGGCGGCCTTGGCCACCTCCATGACGTAGAAGGGCTCGATGCGGGCGGCCCGCTGGGAAATTTTCAAGGCGGGGCTTTCAAAGAGGGGCAAAAGACAAGTTTTCAGGCATGACGCGCTTGGTCGGCCGCGACTTCTGCCGCGCGCAGCGAAGGCGCCATCTTGTGCAGCACGCCATTGACGTACTTGTGGCCGTCAGTGCCGCCAAAAGCCTTGGCCAGCTCAATGCATTCGTTGATCACGACGCGGTAAGGCACGTCCAGGCAATGCGTGAATTCGTAAGCGCCAATCCACAAAATGGCATGCTCCACCGGCGAAATTTCGGCCATTTTCCGGTCCAGCAAGGGAACGATGGCGGCGTTGAGCGTTGGCTCCGATTCAATGCAGCCGTGCAGCAAGGCATCAAAATGCGCCGAATCGGCCTTGTGGAATCCGACCAGGTCGCGGGTGAAAGCGTCAATCGAGTCGGCCGGGTTCTGGCCCACCAGATGCTGGTACAGGCCCTGCAGCGCAAACTCGCGCGCGCGGGTGCGTGCCGATTTGTCGGCGGCTTTTTTCACGCCGGTATCGGTCAGGCCGGTGCGGGTTTGCGGCGGTCGCTTGGTTTTGATAAGAGGTTCAGCCATGAAAGTCCGTTATATTTTTGTAAAGAAGGATGTTCAGGCAAGCGCTTCAAGCAGGTTTGCCATTTCGACCGCGACACGTGCCGCGTCACGGCCTTTTTCTTCCTGGCGCGCCTCGGCTTGTGCCTGGTTTTCGACCGTCAGGATGGCATTGGCAATTGGCAGCTGGTAGTCCAGCGCCAGTCGAGTCACAGCCGCGCCGCTTTCGTTGGCAACCAGTTCGAAATGGTAGGTTTCGCCGCGAATGATGCAGCCCAGGGCAATCAGCGCATCGAAGTTTTCGGTTTCTGCCAGCGCCTGCAGCGCACAAGGCACTTCCAGCGCGCCGGGCACCTTGACATGCGTGATGTTCTTATCTTGCACGCCCAGCGCTTCGAGCTCCTGAAGACAGGCTGCCGCCAGAATGTTGGTGATGCCTTCGTTGAA
Organism: Polaromonas sp. CG_9.7; assembly: GCF_015752205.1. Taxonomy (GTDB): domain Bacteria; phylum Pseudomonadota; class Gammaproteobacteria; order Burkholderiales; family Burkholderiaceae_C; genus Polaromonas. Next base: position 72,681 of record NZ_JADOVG010000003.1, on the reverse strand, counting down.
GCGCGCCTGGACGATACCGATCGAGAGTTTTTTACCGTCGAGCTTTTCGCCCAGACCTTTGTCTGCATTGAGCATGGTGCGCTTTCCTTAAACGGTTTGAGGCTGGGTCTGGTGTTTGCCGATGTAGCCGACGATCTCCAGGCCGTAGCCGGTCATGCTCGGCATGCGGCGCGGATTGCCCATCAGGTGCATTTTCTGTACACCGCATTCCCGCAGGATCTGCGCGCCCACGCCATAGGTACGCAAGTCCATGCGGCCGCGCTCGGGGGCCTGGGCGGCTCTGGCCGTGCCTTCAAATTGGGCCATCAGCTGGTCAGCGCTTTCGCCGCAGTTCAGCAGCACCAACACGCCCCGTCCTTCGGCTTCAATGTGCTTCAAGCTCTGGTCCAGGCTCCATGAATGCATGATTCGGCCGGTCTCTAACAGATCGAGCATCGACAGCGGTTCGTGCACGCGCACCGCCACCGTGTCGTCAGCGGCCCATTGGCCCTTGACCAGCGCCAGGTGCAGGTCGTGGTTGGTCTTGTCCTTGAATGCATGCGCGGTGAACTCGCCAAAGGCAGTTTGCAGCGTGCGGCTGCCGGCCTTTTGCAGCAGCGACTCGGTGCGGCTGCGGTGTTCGATCAGGTCGGCGATCGTGCCAATCTTCAGGCCATGCGTGGCGGCAAACACCTGCAGATCCGGCAGCCGGGCCATGGTGCCGTCGTCGTTCATGATCTCGCAAATCACCGATGCCGGTGAACAGCCGGCCATGGCGGACAGATCGCAACCCGCCTCGGTATGGCCAGCACGCATGAGCACGCCACCATCGACCGCCTGCAGGGGGAAGATATGGCCGGGCTGGACCAGGTCGCTGAACGTCGCGCCAGCGGCCACGGCGGCCTGCACCGTGCGTGAACGGTCGGCGGCCGAAATGCCGGTGGTCACGCCTTCGGCGGCTTCGATCGACACCGTGAACGCCGTTGAATACTGCGCACCGTTGCGCGCTGCCATGGGGGGAAGTTTCAGCAGTTCGCAGCGATCTCGCGTCAGCGTCAGGCAAATCAGGCCACGGCCAAACCGTGCCATGAAGTTGATGGCTTCAGGTGTCACATGGTCGGCGGCGAGCACCAGGTCGCCTTCGTTTTCGCGGTCTTCTTCGTCAACCAGAATGACCATGCGGCCGGCGCGCATCTCGGCAACGATGTCTTCAACAGGGGAGATCAGTGGGGTCATTTAAAGGGTTGCTTGTTTGAGGAGGGAGTCTTGCAGCATGCGCTCGACATAACGCGCGATCAGGTCGATTTCAAGGTTGACCGGCGAACCTTGGGCCAACTGGCCCAGCGCGGTATTTTCGACGGTGTGGGGAATCAGGTTGATGCTGATCTCGCAGCCCGGTGCTTCGTCCACTTGGCCCGCCAAGTCTTGCACGCGGTTCACCGTCAAGCTTACGCCGTTGACGGTGATGGAACCTTTGTAAGCCAGATACTTGCCAAGCGACTGCGGCGCGCGGATGCGAAGCTCCCAGCTTTCGCCCACCTGGGCAAAGTGCGTGACACGGCCAATGCCATCGACATGGCCGGACACGATATGACCGCCAAGCCGGTCATGGGCGCGCAGTGCTTTTTCGAGGTTGATGATGCCGATTTCAGTCAAGCCGCAGGTCTTGTCCAGCGATTCGGCGGAAATGTCGATGGTGAACTGGTTGTGGGTGGGGTCCAGTGTCGTGGCCGTCATGCAGGCGCCGTTGAGCGCAATGCTGTCGCCCAAGCCCACATCATCGAGATAGCCCGGAGGTGTTTCGATGGTGAGACGCAAGCCATGGTCTGAAGAGCTGCCCAGGCGATGGATGGCGACGATGCGCCCCATGCCAGTGATGATTCCGGTAAACATGAGGTTATTTTCGCAGGGAAAAGAGGTGGAACGCCCGGGTCGACTCTAAAGGCGTTGAAAAGTCTTGCACATACCCTTTGAACGCCTCGGCCCAAAAGAGGCTTAAAACTGGTCGCGCCCGGTAACGCGCGCCACGATGCGCAAGTCAGCGCCTATTTGTTCGGTGGAGTGAAACTGCAGCTCAACTGCGTCAGCCAAGGCGTGTAAAGGACCGAATGCTGCCATGCCCTGGCCTGGCCCAAGCAGTTTGGGCGCCAGGTAAAGCAAGAATTCATCGACCAGTCCGGCACGAATCAGTGAGCCATTGAGCTTGCTGCCGGCCTCGACATGCAACTCGTTGATTTCGCGGGTTCCCAAGTCTTTCATCATGGCCGCCAGATCGACTTTCCCGTTGGCGTCGGGCAGCATGACGACCGTGGCACCACGTGCTTCAAGCGCTGCCTTTTTCGCATCATTTGGAACTGCAGCGTAAATAATGCAAGTGCGATCAGCTATGAAAAGATGAGCATCCAGCGGCGTTTGCAGCCGGCTGTCCACCACCACGATATGCGGCTGGCGTGGCGTGGCTACTTCGCGCACATCGAGGCGCGGGTTGTCTTGCAGCACAGTGCCAATACCCGTCATGACAGCGCAAGCGCGCGCGCGCCAGGCGTGGCCGTCTGCCCGCGCTTCGGACGCGGTGATCCACTGGCTTTGCCCGTTGGATAGCGCCGTCGTGCCGTCCAGCGAGGCCGCCATCTTCATTCGTACCCACGGCGTCTTGCGGATCATGCGGCTAAAGAAACCGATGTTGAGTTCGCGAGATTCTGCAGCGCCGGGGCCGACTTCAACTTCAATGCCGGCAGCTCTGAGTCGAGCGAATCCTTGGTCTGATACGAGAGGATTGGGATCGGCAATGGAGGCTACGACTTTTTTAATACCTGCGGCAATCAGTGCATCGCAGCATGGGCCAGTTCGACCGTGGTGGGAGCAGGGTTCAAGGGTGACGTAGGCGGTTGCGCCTTCAACTGAATGGCCTTGGGTGGCTGCGTCGCACAGGGCCATGATTTCGGCATGCGGGCCGCCTGCGGCTTGGGTGTGGCCTTGGCCAAATACGATGCCCTGAGCAGAAACCAGAATGCAGCCGACCCTTGGGTTTGGCTGGCTTAGGGTGATGGCTGATTGAGCCGTGGCCAGTGCCTTCGCTGCAAACGCATCACTTGTCGCTGAAATGGATTGCGGGTTCACAAGTTCAGCGATCCCAGCATTCGCGGGTGATTGCACCGCGGTTGCCTTGACCTGCCGCACCTTTCAGGTTGCGGTTATCAAGCAACATCACACCACAGGTGTCATTGGCCTGGGCATTTGCCGGCGTGGCAAGCAGGGTAAAAGCTGTTGTAGTCGGATTGGCCGAAAAGGTGATGTTGTAGCGTGCAGTTCCGCTCAAGGGTGTCTGATTCAGACCCCAGGACGCAATCAGGGCATCATTGACGACAGCGGCATTTCCTGCAGCGTCTTTGGTGATCGCATAGCTTGACTCCAAGGTATAGATTTGTTCAAGCCGCTGTGCCACAGCCAGTAGCGTGTTTTTGGCTTCTGCCCGATGGCTTCTTAGCACGTAACCGTTGTAGCTAGGAAGCGCTATGGCAGACAGGATCGCGACGACGGCCACCGTGATCATCAATTCGATCAACGTGAAACCGCAATATCTCTTCATTGTCAAAGGGCTCATGGCAAGCTCCGCGTCAAGATTTCACGCCACGAATAACGTCCCTTGGGCGCCACGCCTCGGACAAGGAACGGGCTGTTCTGGCCTTTGCAATCGTCCTGATTGCACAGTATTTTTTCTCCTTTGTCGTTGGAATAAGTACTGCTGACCTTGATCACTCCGGTGGAACTAAGGCCTACGCCTCCAACCAGCATGCTTCCATCAACGACCATCTCACCAATCTTGCCTTTGCAAATATCAACAGCCATCAAAAATCCAGTGTTACCCGGCGTGCACACATCTCCTGTGGGCCGGGTGGAGGCGAAAAGCACCTTGCCGGTGTCAGGCGGCAGGGTGGAGTTGGACAGTATGCGTTCACCTCCTGCGAAAAGCATTTTCCATCCTCGCTTGTTGATCAGGTTGGGCGTTGTCCAATTTCTCACTGCGGTTGTGGAAACGGTTGACGATGTATAGGGAATATTCACAATATCGGCAGCAGCAACCGTCAACGCAGAAGAAGGGCCCTTGTCGATAACGGCATAAAGGCTTCTGGTCGCTGAGTCCGAATAGTCCGTATCTTCATTAAGTTTTCCCGTGCCAAAAAATACATTCCAGCCAATGCCGTCACAAGCCGGAATAACAGATGGTGCAGTGGTAATGGGCTCTCCGGATGCATAGACCTTTCCGAGGTAGCGCCATACACCGCCACCTGCCGGGCCTGATTTTGCAACAACATAGTCTGTACCAGTTGAATTCAGTTTGGAAAACTGGAACTTGTGCATGTTTCCAAGTAAATCACCGGCATAAACTGTGTCTATCAATCCATCGTTGTCAGTATCGACCGGCCTGGGGGTTGAAAGGCCATTGTCGGGACCAGTGTTGTCAGCTACCAGTTTAGACACGCTACTGCCCGTGTTGGCATCCAGTAAAAACAGCGCTGCCCTTCCTGCCGTGGAGCCATAACCGTTGCCAACAATGACGCGCCATACGCCTGTAGATGTTGTCGCATCAGCCACCTTGGCAATTTGCGTACTGGCGTTGTTGATCGGATCTATTGCTGATTCGTTGAACGTATATCCCAAGTCGCCGTCTTGCGCAGAAGTGAATTCCCACAAAGGCAAAGTGGCGCTTAGTGTTAATTCGGTTGAACTGAAAAAACTGCTCTGGGTTGTGATGTCGAGCGCGTAATAACCTTTGCCGCCCGCACCCAGACCGCCTACTAAAACAGTACTCCAGGCACCTGTGCTTTTTTGAATATCTGCCACCATCGGAGTGCTGTCCACGAAAAACCTGTGCTCGAAATTCAAGGCGGTCAGTGCGGGAAGATTGGCAAAGACAGAGCCGGGGACATACCCAAACAATTCCTTACCATCAATTCCTGAAAATGCATGAAGCATACCGTCATTTGCGCCTACGTAAATCACGGGAGGGCGCGTCTTGTTGATGACGCGATAGGCGGTATGGCCCAAAAAATTCGGTCCTGAATAGGCGCTGCCCGCGCCCGACAGGGAAGTGATGCCGGAGTTGACAATGTCACCAAGCAGGGTATTTTCCCTTTTACGGAAAAGACCATTGTTTTCACTGGTCCGGTCTCCACGTAAATAATCCAGACGGGCTTGGCCCTGACTATCGGATGCAGCCAGAATACTTTGCTGAGCATTGTTTAGGCTGGTCCACTGTAGTGGCATCGAAGTAAATGATGCAGTGCGTGATGAAGTAAATATTTTTCTGGTTGAAGGCAGCAAAGGCGTTGTCACATAGGCAGGAAATGGCCCTGTGGTTTTAAACCAGTTGGAGGCTTCCCAAATTGGCGTGCTGGCACACTGGCTTGCACTTTGTGATGGAGAACAGGACATAACGGAACCAGTCCATCCTTTTGGGTTATAACTGGCGTACAGGCTTTGGCTTCCAAGGGTCTGGCGAGTGGAATTGACTGCCGCGCTGGAAGCAGAATTGGCTCCAGAACGGCTGGCAATGTCAGCGAACGCACCACTGAGTCCTGCACGCATTGTAATAGGATCATTTCCAGCAAACCAAGTGTCAGGTATGCCGTCCCTTACGCCATTTTTTAAGGCATTCCATGAATCAGGATTGGTGTTCGGATTATTTCCGGTCACTGCATCAGTTCTGAATCCACCATATTTGGTGGCAAGCCAGTACTGACTTTTTTTTCCTGGTGCAGAAGGTGACTCGAGAACATCAACCCAGTAAGTGCTGATGGTTTGTTTTCCAACCAAATCAGACCGAATATCATTGGTATTGGCCCAGTGCGCCAGTCCTGCTATATACGGCGTGTTGCCGCCGCTTACACCGCTTCCAGAGCCGACGCCAAAAGCCCCATTGTCCGCCATGCCCTCCAGATTGCGTGTGATATCCCAAAGGCTTTGGACATTCAGGTTGTCCGGATCAGTGGGCATGTCTGCACTGCATCGTGTATTGGTCGAGCCAGGGAGATTGCCGTCACAATGGGTATTGATGTCACCAATGCCGAGAATGAAATTCTTCTGGCATGAATTGATGATGGGATCACGCGTCCCCCCTCGTAAAAGGTTACTGCCGGTAATCACGGGGAAATTATCGGTTATGGCTGCGGTCAGGGGACTTGAATAAGAAGGAGGAGGTGCCCTGCCACGAAGATAAAGCTGAGCCGCGTAGAAAAGCTCGCTCACGTTGTCATAAGTTTCATAACTGCCGGAGTATCCAAATTTGTTCAGGTAGTTGATCAAGCCGGATTTTGTGTCGGTTTTGCCAATCAACGCATCCGTAGTTGAGGCGTCTGCTGCATCCGGGTTTTCATAAATGATGCCGGAAGTCGAATCCCATTCAGGAACCGGATTTGCTGCTATGCCACCGCCAGCTATGGCGGCGTTGGGACCGACGCTTTTCATCGCAGAGCGCAACACAGCACCATCACGGTAATCATTCACATTGAGATACCCCAGCGCAGCAAATCGCATATTTCTGCTGTACTCCTGAATCAATCCTTCTGGCTTGGCCACTCCAGAATACTGGCTTTTACAGTTTGCTTCTTTACTCACATCCGGGATGGTTGCCCCAACCGGAACTGCTACGCAAGCTTCGACTCGTATGTTGAAGCAGGTGCTTGTGGCTGGCAGTGATGGCGTAGCCACTGCACAGCTTGCCTGCTGATTTGCCGCTGATAAGTTGATGAAATTGTTGCTGTCCGACACTACAAATTTTGAACCGTAGCCAAAAGAACGAACAATTTTATTTACGCCTGTCAGGGGCATTCCCTGAGTGGTAACAATCAAATTTTTCAATGGGTTGTTGTTGAGGCCGCCCTGCTGGCTGCCGAATGACCGGATCAGTACCGTGCGGCCTGTCGTATCTCCGTTGTCCGGGTTGGGACTGCGTTTGGCCATTGTGGAAAAATTGTCACGGGTGCCTCCCGTCATGACAGACCTGAACTGATCCAGATTGGTCATGGTGAGCCAGTTCAGCAGGTTGCCACTCCACTCGCTGGAGCTTGGGCATGCGCCGGTGTTGATGATTTGCTTACTGACAGGTTTGAAGACTTCGTTGACCGTGTCGTAAACATAGCATTTGCGGTTGTCGAAATAGCCGTAGTAGCGTGTGGCGAATGTATATCCGGTGGAGGTATATGAAACCTGGTTACCTGTTGGAAATTCCACCGACAAGGCCAGCACCACATTGCCAGGAATGGAGATGCCTTCTGGCGGCCTCTGGCTTGGCGTAAAAGCAGATGTCAGGGAAGAAAATGCCAGAGCGGCCATCAGCAAAGCAGTTCTGAAACTATATTTTTTTTGAATAACCGAATTCATTGTGGTTTCCTTGCCCGAGGACTAAAGAGGAGAAAAAACCGATTGAAGCGTGACGGATGTAATGACACTGCCGCTTCCCAAAATTCGACCGAATCCCACTGCCGTTATCCTGAAGAATATTTTGGCGGACGTGTTTCTGATATTCAGATCGACGGGGGTGAACACTTCAATTATGTAGCGCGGGGGCCGCGATCCTTGCGTGTTGGCGGGCGCAAATGACGTCAGCGGCGCATTGGTAAATGTGCCGTACTCGATGGTGGGTACCGCTTGCGTGAGGGTTCCACTGCAAGGATAAGACGCTGTATTGGGACCCCAGTCTGCGCCACTCCAGAGCGGCCTGACTAAGCCACAGGTACTGCCGGTTACGTCTACGGCATAGACGCCCCGGTTTTCGGGGGTAAGGCTCAAGCCTCCGTCCCGAAGCGCTATGGGGGTGACAGGGTCCGTGAGAGCCTCGTTTCGTGCGGACCAGAAGGTGGCTGCTTCTGTCGCATTCAATGGACGGGAGCCGGCCGGCCGCAACAATGTGCACAGGCCGGGTGCGCAGTACTGTCCATCAAAGCGCACGCCCAGTATGTCGCGCTCTGCATCGCGCAAGGCAAGCTCTGCGTTTTCCCGGGCGAGCGAAAGGTCGCGATTATTCGCTGCAGATCGCTCTTCAAAAAGTGATCCGCGAACGGCCATGACGCCTAACAGTGACAGCACCATCAGAAAAATGACGGCCGTCACCAACACAAATCCTTGCTGCTGCACAGGGATGCGGGTGAAACAATCAGTTGGGCGAGGAGTAAATGGCATTTCTGAGCGTGGTTACTGAGGTGAATCGTTTCCAAAGCCGGTTGTCTCCCGCATTTCTGGCCACGTCCGCAAGAAAATTGCCGTTGTTGTCGCGTCGGCAGGTTGGCCGGAAGGGCTGTAGCGCTGCAGTACCTGAAGCCGCCGAACCGCTGGTTGTCGCTGTAGCGGACACCATGCAAACCTCCACCGCCGAGACATTGGCCCAACCCAGCGCGGAGGCTGCTACCGTGGCTGCGTTGACATACTGCGACTGGGCTCCCCCGGCCGCTGGCACTGTATTGCCTAGAGCCGCTGCAACCCCTGGCTGGGCTGTTTGATAGCGCAGTACAAATTCCTCAACACCTCGCGCCAAGGGTTGCGGAATGTTGTTCCCGGAGCCCGCGCAGTACAACTCGTTGATAGTGTCGGTACTGGTCTGTACAAAGTACCTGTTGATGATGATTTTTGCACCTGCAGGCGCGATGCCCTGTTGGTTGCAGTCGCGTCCTTCACCTGTGGCAGCATTAGGTGACAGCAGGCTTTTGATGGGATTAGCGGTTGCACTGGGAGCCGCCTGAAATGCTATCTGCAGGGATTGCTGTGTGGCATTGGCGGCGCCGCATGCCGGCGCTGCTGTTCCTGCAATCATGATGGCATTGGGTGTGCCGGTCATTGCGCCATCGCAGCCAAAGACCGGCAACAGGCCTGGGAAAAACTGTGTCAGCGGCGCTTCGAGGGCTGCGGCTTCTGGTACGCGCTGGTAAAGGTTCGACAACTTGGCATTCCCTGGATTGAACAGGGACGCAGCCTGGGGTTGACCGGAAATATCGAAGTCGAAAATGTCGACATAGCCTGCCAAGGAAAGGTCATGCTGCAGCAGCCGCTGGACGATAGAAGCAGGTTCATTGAGTTCTGACTGATTTTCCCGTTGCCTCGCAAGATTGGTACTGTTGAGATAGGCTGTGCCGATAGCAATCAGAATGACCAGTGCTATCGTGAGTGCAACCAGTACCTCGATTAGCGTCATCCCGTTTTGGCGTTGATCAAGCTTGCGGGTTTTTTCGTTTGTCATGGAGTTACCAGCACGGTAAGGCATCGAACACCTCCTACCCGAGGTGCAGGGCAGCCTTGATCGACCGGTACTGGATCGGGATTGGCCGCCGTGCCGACTTCGTTCTGCTGCTTTTCCTGCCACATGACGATCACCTGCCGCGCGGTTCGATCGGTTTCCCCGCCAGCACCTGTGAGTGGGAAAATAGCACCTCGACCGTCAGGCAACGCTTGAAGTGACAAGCGCCAGTCACGCATGTCCTTGACGGCTGACTGTGCTGATGTGCAAGCTGTCGTCAAACCGCAGACAGGGTCAGCAGGTAAGGCAGCCAGTGTTGCAGCTGCATAAGCCTGGGGGGCAAGATAGGTGCTGGTCGGATTGGGTGGAGTAGCGTCGATGACCGCATTGCTGTTTGCCTTGATTTTTTCGGTGATGAATTGAGCCTGCATCACGGCCTGGTTGCGCATCTGTGCGGTTTGCTGATAGCGGGTGGCAGCCAATTGAAGACCAGCCGCACCAAGCAAGCCTATCGCGACGACGAGCATGGTCACCAAAATTTCGATCAGGGTGGCCCCTTGCTGGTTTTTTATGGATGTATTCAGCGTCATTTTGAATACCGTCGTCCGCTTATGCGCCACAGGTTGTGGTTAAATTTAAAAACTGGTCATTGTTGTAGACCCTGAGCCGGCCCGTCCTAGCAATGCATATATATTTGGATAGCGAACTGTCGACAGCTGGAAAGTCTCTCACCATCAAATGAGCTCCTGCAAAGTTGCCAACAGGCAACCCATTGGGCAAAAAGGTAATGGAGCGGGCTGCGTTGATATTTGGGGTAAGGGTCGCTCGGTTCACAGGCAGCGTGTCTTGCAATATGTTGCCACCAACTGCCGTTACGACGATCCAGCCCATCTCATAACCTGAGGCGGTGCAAATAGCCCCATCGCTGCTCGCACAAATAGTTATAGCTAGATTTTGCCGAACGGCCTCGTTGCGCGCGAAATAAAACGACTGAGTCCAATCGTTTACCGAAACCCGAATTCGGTTGCTCACGACCATTGCGTTCCATGATGGTGTGGCCAATGCAGCAATGATTGCCACCATCGTCATCACCACCATAAGTTCGATCAGGGTAAAACCAGAATGGACAGATTTAGTGTGGTGATTTAGGGGCCAGCATTTCATTCTTTCAATATAAAACAAAATTTACATTGCACTGTCGGCATACCGCTGAAAGGTTATTTTCAATAGCTGAGCGGTAACGGGAAAGGGTTACCGCCCTACCTCATCCACCATCGCTTTGAACTCGTCAATATCCTCAAAACTCCGGTACACGCTGGCAAAGCGGATATAGGCAATCTTGTCGAGTTTCTTGAGTTGCTGCATCACCAGTTCGCCCAAGTGGGCCGACGCCACCTCGCGCAGGCCCAGGTTCAGCAGCTTTTCCTCGATCTGTTCGACGGCTGCATCCACTTGCGCGGTGCCGACCGGACGCTTGCGCAGCGCCAGGGTCATGGAGCCAAGAATCTTGCTGCGCTGGTAATCGGTGCGGCGGCCGTCTTTCTTGACGATGGACGGAAAGCTGACGTCGGCGCGCTCATAGGTGGTGAAACGCTTTTCGCAGGCCGCGCACTGGCGGCGGCGGCGAATAAAGTCGGCGTCTTCTGAAATCCGGGTTTCGACGACCTGGGTTTCAAGGTGGCCGCAGAAAGGGCATTTCATTTGTTTAACCCCGATTTATTTGATTAAACTGCCCTTTGGCCTAATGCCAGCGGAGGGCTATAGCTACTGAAAACGTAGCAGTCGTGGATCCCGGCACAGGGCCGGGATGACAGACTCGATAAATCGATCAGCCGTAAACCGGAAACCGGCTTGTCAATGCATGGACCTTGGCGCGAACCGCTTCAATATTGGCCGCATCGCGCGGATTGTCCAGCACGTCAGCGATCAGATTGGCCGTCATGCGCGCTTCCTCATCCTTGAAGCCGCGTGTGGTCATGGCCGGGGTGCCGATGCGCACTCCGCTGGTGACCATCGGCTTTTCCGGGTCGTTTGGAATGGCGTTCTTGTTGATGGTCATGTGGGCGCTGCCCAGCACGGCTTCGGCTTCCTTGCCGGTGATGCCCTTGGCGCGCAAATCCACCAGCATGACGTGGCTTTCGGTCCGGCCACTAACGATGCGCAGGCCGCGCTCGGTCAACGTTTCGGCAACGATCTGGGCGTTCTTCAGGACTTGCTGCTGGTAGGTCTTGAACTCGGGCGTCAGCGCTTCCTTGAAAGCGATGGCTTTGGCTGCAATCACGTGCATCAGCGGGCCGCCCTGCAGGCCAGGGAAGATGGCGCTGTTAATTGCTTTTTCGTGCTGGGCCTTCATCAGGATGATGCCGCCGCGTGGGCCGCGCAGGCTCTTGTGGGTGGTCGAGGTCACGACGTCTGCATACGGCACGGGGTTCGGATAGATGCCAGCGGCAATCAAGCCGGCGTAATGCGCCATGTCCACCAGGAAAATCGCGCCGACGTCCTTGGCGACTTTGGCGAAGCGCTCGAAGTCAATGCGCAGGCTGTAGGCAGATGCGCCTGCAATGATGAGCTTGGGCTTGCTTTCGTGGGCCTTACGCTCCATCGCGTCATAGTCGATTTCTTCCTTGTCGTTCAGGCCGTAGGACACGACGTTGAACCACTTGCCGCTCATGTTCAATGACATGCCATGCGTCAGGTGACCGCCTTCGGCCAGGCTCATGCCCATGATGGTGTCGCCGGGCTTGAGGAAGGCAAGGAAGACGGCTTCGTTGGCAGAAGCGCCGCAATGCGGTTGCACGTTGGCGGCATCGGCACCAAAAATCTGCTTGACGCGGTCAATGGCGAGTTGCTCGGCCACATCGACGTGTTCGCAGCCGCCGTAGTAGCGGCGGCCGGGGTAGCCTTCGGCGTATTTATTGGTCAGTTGCGAGCCTTGCGCGGCCATGACGGCAGGCGAGGCGTAATTTTCACTGGCGATCAGTTCGATGTGATGCTCTTGGCGGGCGTTTTCAGCCTCGATGGCAGCAAAAATTTCAGGATCGGTCTGTTCGATGAGAATATTGCGGTGGTACATGGCAGTCCTTCAAGACTTTGGTTCCTTGTCCTTTGGCTTTGATGCAAAGCAAAGGAAGCAAGGGCTGCCCAGGCGAACGGCTAAACGCTTTTTGGCCCAATGGCCGCAAACGGTGCGCTTCCCCGTGGTGTCCCACGTCCGCATCAATGGTTGTAAAACCTGGATGCCTATCGCCAGTCGCGCACCGCGCTAGTGTAGCGTAGCGTGTCCGGCCGACACGTTAAGGGCTTTACGATTCGTCCAATTGCACCATGTCCTGTGCGGGTTTGCGCTCAGCAGGAAAGGACACAGACGTGGTTTGCGCAGGGGCTGGTGTTGCCACAAAACGCGGTGCAGTCGTTGGTGGGCGCTGGCCGCCCACCACAGCCAGCAGTCGGGCACGTTCGGCCATGACCTTGTTGGCATAGCCGCCATCGCTTTCAAGGTTGGCAGCGCCAACATAGTATTTCAGTCCTCCTTCGATGGAACCAGCGCGCGTGATGCACTCCTGCAGCACCTTGACACCAACACGCAGGTTGGCCACCGGATCAAAGGCGGCGAGCCGGCCGCCGATCTTGGCATATTTGTCATGGTGAATCTGCGTCATTACCTGCATCAGGCCCTGGGCGCCGACCGGGCTTTGTGCAAATGGGTTAAAGCCCGATTCAATCGCCATGATCGCCAGGATCAAGGTCGGATCAAGCTTGACCTTGTGGCCAATATCGAAAGCTTCAGCCACCAATGTTCCGACGGGTTCCTGCGCCACCGAATACTTCTTGCTGATCCATAAAGCGACTGCCGCCTGTTGGCTGGAAAGAACCTTTGGCTTGTCGGCAGGTGAAGGTTCGGCCGTAGCCTGTTGTGCGGGCACGATGCTTTCGGATTCCACCGCAGTGCCGCGCCGCTCCTGCAGCCAGGCCATCAGCTTGACTTCGCTTGTGTCGCGCAGATCGGGTCGGGCCATCAGCGTGACAACGGCAAAGACAACGGCCAGGCCCAAAAGGGCAAAGCTGCTGTGCGTAATCACAAAAAATCCGCGGGCAATGTCGTCGGCAACTGTTCCAAAGCTGCTTTTCAAATTACTCAGACAAGTCTTGACGTTGAAATCAAAACGGTTATTCGCTAGCGCTGTCATAGCACTCCTTTCTTTGCATGCAAACCTTTTGAGGCGGAGCAGGCTTTGATCGGGTCGCCATCAAACCATGCAGCTGTCTGCAGGTTGTTGACCCTCGAGGATGCTGCCTGGAAAGGCAGCGCGTTCGGGTAAGCCCTTGCTTTGCAGGACTTGGTCGCATTCTAATTACGCGTTAAATAACCTGTCAATCATAAAGATTTACTTCAATATATGAAAAAATGTTTAAAAAAGACCTTTTTTGTCGAAAATCTCGTTATTTTCCGAATTCGAGCGTTTCTTTGCAATGCTTGCTTCATGTAACGTCTTGTGCTGATCGGTTGGAGATTTTTTGAAAAGGACCCAAAATGATCCAAAGAAAATCTCAATCAATTCGGTTTACGTGATTGAAAACTTAGACTTGCCGTTGTAAAGCGATGGTTTTAATCTTCACTTGTCCGGGTTTTCGGACGCCAACCGGGTAACCAATCCCGGTAATGCCTGGAAGCAATCACTTGCTTCCATCGCACTGGGGACGATTCATCTCTCCTTTTGCGTAGCCAGATGGCATGGGTTTTATGCCCGCCATCAACCCCGGTCAGTCATGCTGACCGGGGTTTTTTTATATTGATTTCTTTCGGCATGCAATTCTGCGCGGCCAAACTGTCTGAACATTTTTTGTTCTTGGGCCAGTTCGGTGCTTCATTCACTTCGCTGACATCAACGTGTGACCTGTACTGCGGGAGCTTGTCTGCTTCTTCGCAAAGTGCAAGATGGTCAAGAAACACTTGGTTTTTAGTGATTTGCCGCCTTCCGGCTGTTTTGAGAACTGCCCGGACCAAGCCGCCAGACGCAAAATGGACACCGTACACCGAACTTAATTTGGCAATGCCATAAAAACAGCGAAAATACGTGGATTGCTTTAATGTCTAAAGTTGTAGGTAGCCAGGCCTTGCAAGCCACAAACCAAATTTTTCTTCGCTGACAGAACTTCCTGCTCTTCGCCCCTTGAGTCTTGACGCTGCCGGCAGGCACGCCCGTCGGGGGCTTTGAATGCGTGGCGCAGGTGCTGTTGCTGGCGGCTTTTTTTCCGAAACGATTGTTAACTATGCTGCGCTTTCCCTTGTCCAAATCTTCCAAAGCCGACGCCACGCCGGCCGCCGCCGTGAAAACCGGCACTGCCAAAACCGCCAAAACCGCAGAAGCCCATCCGCTGGATGGCCTGACCGGCGGCGCTTTTTCAGCCTCCACCTCGGGCGAGCGGGCTTCCCGCATCCGTCAGTGGCTGACCACCGATCCCAGCGTCGAGCAGATGGCCGAGGTGTACAAAGACCTGGCCAACCGCGACAAGGGCGCGGCCAAGCCTTTGAAGGAAAAGCTTGACGAAGCCCGGCGCAGCAAAGGCCAGGAAGCTGTCGCCGCCGAATGGGCTGAAAAAGCCCAGGCGCTGCTGGCGTTGCCCAAGCTCAACCTGGCCAATGCCCTGGCCTGGCAGCGCGACGCCGCCAAAGCCGGTGCGCCTCTGTCCAAAGAGCCGCTGGCCGGACTGAAGGTGCAGCTCGCCGAGCGCGTCAAGACGATTGAAGACCTGCAGCACCGCACCCAGGTGCAACGCGAAGCCGCCGTGTTGATCGCCCAGCGCATTGAAGTGCTGTCGATCAAGCCGTGGCGCGACGCCGAGTCCGTGCTTGAAACGCTGCGCACCGACGTGGCGCACTGGCAGGCACAGGCTGACGAAGTGGCGCAGGACGCCAATTGGGCCAGCGTCGATGCCAAGTTCCCGCCGCTGCTCGACGCCTCGCGCGGCCAGTTGCTGGCGGTCTGGGATGCGTTTCAAAGCGCCCTGGCCGTGGCCATGAAGGCTGCTGAAGACAGCGCTGCGCCGCTGCCTACCGTGCCGGTCTGGGCCGACGAGCTGCGCGCCGCGCGCGGCCTGCCAACTTTGAAATCCGAGCAGCAGGGCGCTGCCGACGCCGGCCAGCCTGCCCGCGCGCCCAAGACCCGGATGGACCCGGCCGCGCTGAACGACCTGCGCGCCAAGTCCTCCGCCTTCGTGCAGCAGGCCCTCGCCAGGCTGGAACACGAAGTCACCGAAGGCCACGGCAAGTCCACGCCCAAGGTGGCCGCCGAGCTGCGCCAGGCGCTGAAGGACAACATCCGCAACATCGACAGCAAGCTGGAAGCCGCCGCGCATGCCGCGCTGACCGCTGCTGGCGAACTCGAAGGCTGGCAGCGCTGGCGTGCCGACCAGATCCGCGAGGAACTGGTCGTAAAGGCCGAGGCATTGCTCGTCAAGCCACTCGGCGGTCGCAAGCAACAGGACGCGCTGCGCCACATGCGCGAGCAATGGAAGACCAGCGACCAGGGCGGCACGCCCAACCACGCGCTGTGGAAGCGTTTTGACGATGCCTGCAACGAAGCGCACAAGGTCGTCGAAGCCTGGCTGGAAAAGGTCAAGGAACAGGCCGAAGCCCAGAAGGCTCAGCGTCAGGCGCTGATCGACGAAGTGCTGGCCTGGGCCGAAGCCCACAAGGACAACAGCGACTGGAAGATGCACATTCGCAGCCTGAACGGCTTTGTCGAAAAATGGCGCGAAGCCGGCCACTTGGGCGACAAGGCGTTCGCCGAAATCCAGCCGCTCTGGAAAGCCGCCATGGACCAGGCCGACGCCGGCCTGACCGCCGCCCGAGGCGCGAGCCTGGCGCGCCGCCGCGCGATGATTGAGGAAGCACAAGCATTGGGCGCCGAGCCGCAGCTGCGAATCGACGCCGTGAAGTCGCTGCAGCAGCGCTGGCAGCATGAGGCGCAAAGCGTGCCGATCGAGCGCAAGCAGGAGCAAAAGCTCTGGGACGCTTTCCGCAAGCCGATTGACGACGCCTTCCAGCGCAAGACTGTCGAGCGCGAAAAATCTGCCGCCGCGCTGGGCGAGCACGACCGCTACGTGCTCGAAGCCGCCAAGGCCGTCGAGCAGGCCACCGCCAGCGGCGACGCGCAAAAAATCCATGCCGCCGCCAAGGCACTGGAAGCCGCCGTGCGCGGACAGGTCGCCGCCGCAGCCCAAGCCAAAACCGCCGCCGATGCCGCGCCTGCGGCCCCGGTTTCCGAATCAGATCAGCCTTCCGCGCAGGACGCGCCTATACAGGAAGCTATCGAAAGCGTAGCAACCGAGGCGACTGTCGATGCCGACGGCAACCCGACCGCCGAAGCCATTGAAGAGGGTTTTTCCGAGTCCTCGGAACCCGCCATCGCGCCCGCAGAGCCGGTCGCCCCGCCCAAGCCGGCGCCCAAGAAGATCGTCGCCATGCGCGGCGACGACCGCCCCGGCGCCCGCCGTGCCGAGCCCGCGTCCGCAGGCCGTGGCGGCAAGTTTGGCGACCGCAAAGACGCGCGACCGAGCGGCAAGCCCAGCGGCCCGCGCCAGAGCACCGACAACAAGTTCGAGCCTTACCGTCCCGAGCGCACCGAGCGTTTCAGCGAACGCAGCGAGCGTCCGGCATTTGAAGAGCGCGGCCCGCGCCTGGGCGATGCCGCCTTCCGCGCCCAGCGCGAGGCTTTCGAGGCCGCTAACCATGCGCTGAAAAAGCTCGCCATGCAGGCGCACGGCGAAGTGCTGACCAACCTCTTGACCGCGTGGGAAAAGCGCGACCCCGAGCAACTGCCTGCCGCGCAGGAACTGGGCAAGCAGGTTGCGCCAGCGGTGCGCACCAGCTGGGTGAAGGCGCTGGGCGAGCCAGCCGGAAAAGAGGCCGCTGAATCGCTGCTGCGCCTGGAAATGGCCGCCGAGCTGCCAACACCGGCCGAGCACATCAGCGCGCGCCGCATGTTGCAGCTGCAACTGCTGACCCGCCGCAATGCGCCGGCGCCAACCGAGACCTGGGGCGAGGACACCGCCAAGGTGCTGGCCGCCGAGTTCGACGCCAGCAATGCCCGACGCCTGCAAAACGCGCTGAAGGCCTTGCTCAAGCGCTGAAGCCGCGGGCCAGGTCCACAACGCAGCGTCGATGCCGCGTGACCCGGCCTCGATCAGCGCTGTCATTCCCGCGAAGGCGGGAATGACGAACGGAACCTCTGTCCCCGCCACCTTTTTCTTCCCACGCCATGACGCCCCAGGACTTTATTCAAAAATGAAGTCCCGGCGGCCCGGCGCACGGCATGAATGAAGAGCAGGGCGCGCAAAGCCATTTCCTGGACCTGTGCGAGCTGCTGGCCGTACCCAAGCCCGGCAGCGAAGCGGGCTATCTGTTCGAGGAAAAGAACAGCGTCATCGGCGGGCGCACGGGTTATGCCGACGTGTTCCGGCGCGGCGCCTTCGCCTCGGAAAACAAGGCGCCGGGCAAGAACCTCGACGCGCGCTCAAGCAACAGCTCAGCTACAGCCTCGCCCTAAGCAACCCGCCGATTCTGGTGGTCTGCGACCGCCTGACGATCCGCATTCACACCCAGTTCACCGGCCACCCGAGCGAAATGCACACGGTGCTGCTGGCCGAGCGCACACTGACCAAGCTCTACAACCAGCGCCCGGCGTGGCTGGACGCCGCCCACCAGGCGCTCGACGCCGCCGTGGCCGCCGCCTATGGCTGGCTGGACTACCGCGCCGACTTGCCGGACGAAGACATCCTCAAGCGCCTGCTGGCGCTGAACCTGCAGCGCGCCAAGACGCAGGGCGCTATTAAATAAATAGCTAATTAAGCATACGGGACGTGCGCAAAAGGCCTATTTGGTTAAAATTTTGCAAAGATTCACGGTTGAAACGCCTTTGCCCTCCCTGTCATTGCGGGCCTGACCCGCAATCCATGGCATCCCAGCCAGGCCGCAGCCAGGCAGCGGCTGGAACCCAGCGCACGTTTGACTGCGCAGGCAGGGCTGTCCGTCGGCAAAATTTTTTCGCTTGTCTGTCGTGCCGCATTTCTTTTCGGCCAGCGCCTGCGGTTTAGGGCTGAGACGCTTGATGCATCCAAGGGGTTTCTGGCCGATGCTGGCCGGCTACAAATCGGTGCGCAGCTTCCAGATTTCGGGAAACAGCACCACGTCGAGCATCTTGCGCAGGTAGCTCACGCCGCCGGTCCCGCCGGTGCCGCGCTTGAAGCCGATCACGCGCTCGACGGTGGTGACATGGCGAAAGCGCCAGAGCCGGAAGGCGTCCTCCAGATCGGTCAGTTCTTCGCCCAGCTGGTACAGGTCCCAGTACTTCTCGGGGTTGCGGTAAACCGTCAGCCAGGCGCTTTGCACCGCATCGTTTTCCGGGTAGCCCTGGGTCCAGTCGCGCTCGGTATGGCTGGCGGGCACATCCAGCCCGCGCCGGGCCAAAAGGCGCAATGCTTCGTCGTACAGCGACGGCGCTTCAAAAGCGGCTTGCACCTGTGCCAAAAGGTCGGGCCGGTGGGCGTGGGGTTTGAGCATGGCGGCGTTCTTGTTGCCCAGCGCAAACTCGATGCAGCGGTATTGCGCGCTCTGAAAACCGCTGGAGTTCGCCAGGTAGGGCCGTATGGCGCTGTATTCGGGCGGCGTCATGGTGGCCAGCACGTCCCAGGCGTGGACCAGTTGCTCCATGATCTTGCTGACGCGCGCCAGCTTCTTGAAGGCGCTGCCAAGTTCGTCCTGCGCCACGTTGGCAATCGCCGCATGCAGCTCGTGGAGCATCAGCTTCATCCAGAGTTCGCTGGTCTGGTGCTGGATGATGAACAGCATCTCGTCATGCGACGGCGACAGCGGCTGCTGCGCGCCGAGGAGGGCGTCCAGGTGCAGGTAGTCGCCATAGCTCATGCTCCGGCTGAAGTCGAGCTGCGCTTTTTCTTCGCGAACGATGTCGGCGGGTTGGGCGGTTGGGGTCATGTCAGGTCACCGCCTGCTTCTGGTTGAACCGGGCTTGCTGCCACTCGCCGGATTCCAGCACCTGCCGCAAATGCTCGACCGCCTGCCACACGTCTTCAAAGCCGATGTACAGCGGCGTCAATCCAAAGCGCAGGATGTCCAGGTGCCGGTTGCCGTCGCCCGCGCGGAAGTCGCCAATCACACCCCGGGCAATCAGCGCCTGCACGATGGCATAGGCGCCTTCGGGGCGCGTCAGGCAGACCTGCGAGCCGCGCTGCGCCGGGTCGCGCGGCGTTGCCAGCCCGAGGCCGTGGCCGGCGCAGCGCGCTTCAACCAGCGCGATGAACAGCTCGCTCAGCGCCAGCGACTTGGCGCGCAGCGCCGCCATGCCGCCCAATGGTTCGGCCGCCAGCACGGTGTCCAGCCCGCAATCGAGCGCTGCCAGGCTCAGGATTGGCTGCGTGCCGCACAAAAAGCGCGTGATGCCGGGGGCCGGGCGATAGTCGGGCGTGAACTCAAAGGGCGCGGCATGGCCCCACCAGCCGGCCAGCGGCTGCCAGAAACGGCTGGCGTGCCGTGAATGCGCCCAGACAAAGGCGGGTGCGCCGGGGCCGCCATTCAGGTATTTGTAGCTGCAGCCCACGGCGAAGTCGGCCTGCGCGCCGTTCAGGTCCACCGGCACCGCGCCGGCACTGTGCGCCAAGTCCCAGACCGCCAGGATGCCGGCTCGGTGGGCGGCCTGGGTCACGGCCGCGATGTCGTGCATCGCGCCGGTGCGGTAGTTGACATGCGTCAGCATCAGCACGGCAACTTCGGCGGTCAAGGCGCCGGCCATGTCCTCGGGCTCGACCAGCCGCAGTTGCAAGCCGCGTTCCCGGCACAGCGACTCGGCGATGTAGAGGTCGGTCGGAAAGTTGCTGCGTTCGCTGACCAGCACGGTGCGGACTGGCGCATCCTCGCGGGCGATGTTGAGCGCGGCGCTCAGCACCTTGTAGAGGTTGACCGACGTGCTGTCGGTGGCCACGACCTCGCCGGGCGCGGCGCCCACCAGCCGTGCAATCTTGTCGCCCAGGCGCTGCGGCGCATCGAACCAGCCGGCGCTGTTCCAGGAGCGGATCAGGCCCTGGCCCCATTCCTGCGTCACCGCCTCGGCCACGCGGGAGGCGGTGGCGGTGGGCAGCACGCCGAGCGAATTGCCATCGAGGTAAATCACGCCTTCGGGCAGCGTGAACTGCTGGCGCAGCGCGCGCAGCGGGTCTTGCGCATCCAGGGCGCGGCAGTCTTGCAGGGTGGGCGTCATGTCGGCGGTCTTTCAGGGTTCAGGGCAGTTCGCGCAGGATGGCGCGAACCGGCGAGGCGTCGGCCTGCATCAGCTTGAGGGGCAGGGCGATGAGTTCGTAGTCGCCTTCGGGCACGTCGTCGAGCACCAGGTTTTCCAGCACCCGCAGGCCGTGCGCCAGCAGCAGGTGGTGGCAGGGCAGGTCCTGGCTGGCGGCCGGGTCCACGCTGGGCGTGTCAATACCGATAAGCGCTATGTTTTTACTAGCTAGCAGCGCAAGCGTGGCGGGCGCAATCGCACTAAACGATGCCCAGGACTGGCTGGCGGCGCGGGATGTGCGCAGCAGCACTCGGGCGGGCAGGTTTTCAAGTGCGTGGGCCAGGTGCGCGGGCTCGATCAGCTGTCCGCTGTCCAGGCAATGGATGACGCGGCACGGCCCAAGGTAAGGCTGCAGATCGACCGCGCCAATCGCCGCTTCGCCGCTGGCGTAGTGCAGTGGCGCATCGGCATGTGCGCCGGTGTGCGGCGACAGCGTGATGCGGTTGACGTTGACCGGGCACTCGGGCGCGAGCGAAAAATGCAGTTGCTGCGAATAAGCGGTGTCGCCGGGAAAGACGTCGGAATGCGCGTCCACCGCAGGCGAGATGTCCCAGAGTTTCAGGCGCCTGGCGGGAGCAGCAGCGGCGGAAAAAGGGGAAGCAAGAGGGGAAGCGGGTTGCGTCATGCGGCAAAGGTAGCATTTAAGAAAAAGCCGCGGTGTCGGTTATTTCCAACTTATTTTGTAAATTTACAGTGAAGGCCACAGACCGGGCAGTTGCGCAGCGTCGGGGAAGGGCGGTGCGCGTGCGATGGATTCGAAAAACCTGGCGTGTCGCCGTGACTACACTGGTCCCGATGAGCCACCCTTATGAATCGCCTTTGGTACAGCACCGGCCAGTTTCGTATTACTGGAGCGGCGACGCCCTTCGCAGCCGAAGCGTCAGCAGCGTCGTGCTGTCTGGCACGGTCGATGTGCCTGTGCTGCCTGCCAGGCTGATGGCCGACTGGAACACGGACATCTCGCTGCGCCTGCAATTGGTCCCCGGTGACGTCGAGTCCCTGCCTTTGCCGCGCGCCCGTGCGCGCTGGCCGGACTACCGGCAATGCGTGCAAGCGGTGTCCGGCTGGACGACCTCGATCGGGTTGCCTGGCATGCTTGCCCAATGCGACGTCGCGCTGATGGTCTGCCGCGGCGCACGCTACCACCATGACGGCGCGCAGTACGGCAGCGCTGCGTTTTGCAATCTTTTTCTGAGCGACGACAAGGGCCTGGACCTGCATTTTCCGTCGAGCGGCCATCGAATTCCCCTGACAAAGGGAACGCTGGTGATCTTCGACACCGGCCAGCCGCATGCGGTTGTTCCGCGCGACAGCAGCGACTTTGATATTGGCGATTTCCCGAACGACCTCGACTGCACGCAGGTATTCCTGACCTGGGAGCTTGCCATCGAGCATGCCGACGTGGCGCGCGTGCTCGGGATCAAATTCGACATCGACAAGGCAGCATGTCTGCCATTGGATGAGGAGCAAGTCTGGCTTTACGGCGCACGGGCCGAAGTGTGTCCGGCTTCCGGCCGTTGGCGCCGCGTTGATTAATCCCCCAACCTGAAAAAATAGCCAGCTGGCCGACCACCATGGGCTGATTTTTCGTATTCATCATTTTGACAAGCATGGGCGAGAATCCTTGCTCGTGCGGCCACAGGGCTGCGTTGTTTCACGTTGACTTATAAAAGACAAAGGTTTTTTCATGACTTCAATCGACAAAGTGGCCCTCGTGACTGGCGCGGGAACCGGCATCGGCAAGGCGGTAGCGCTGGCGCTGCTGGCGGCAGGCTATCGCGTGGTGCTGGCCGGGCGCCGCATCGAGCTGCTGCAAGAGGTTGCCAAGGCTGCTGGCCGCGACCGTATCCTGCCCGTCGCCACCGATGTCAGCCAGCCCGAGTCGGTCGATGCGCTGTTTTCCACCATCAAGGAAAAATTTGGCCGCCTGGACGTTTTATTCAACAATGCTGGCGTCAATTCGCCACGCGCCGGCTTTGAAGACCTGACGTACGACCAGTGGCAAAACGTTGTGAACATCAACCTGACCGGTTCCTTCCTGTGCGCGCAGGGCGCTTTCAGGATGATGAAAAATCAATTGCCGCAGGGCGGCCGCATCATCAACAACGGCTCGATTTCGGCGCATGCGCCCCGGCCCAACTCGGCGCCTTACACGTCAACCAAGCATGCCATCACGGGCTTGACCAAGGCAATTTCGCTTGACGGCCGCAAGTACAACATCGCCTGCGGGCAGATCGACATTGGCAATGCGCTGACCGAGTTGTCGGCGCGCATGGCGACCGGCGTGCCGCAGGCGAATGGCGAGATCGCCATCGAAGCGATGATGGACGCGAGCGAAGTGGCCGATGCAGTGGTCCACATGGCAGCGCTGCCGCTGAGCACCAACATCCAGTTCATGACCATCATGGCGACGAAAATGCCATTTGTCGGCCGGGGCTGATGCCGCCAAAGCACTCTCCTGAAGGGCCTTGACGGCTTCAGATCGCCATCAGGCCGGCGCTTCGGCTTGGCAGGATGATCTGCATCAAGGTGATTCAGGCTGACGGGCATCACGATGCCATCTGTTACTTATACAATGAGAATCATTTTCATTTAATAGAGTGCGGCAACCATGACCCTGGCCCATTTATCCTCTGGTACGGCAGACATCGGACTCGATGAATGGCCGCAGCGCTTGCCCGCTCAGGTGCTCAGGCTGATGCCGCCAGGCGATGAGGAGGAGCGTGAAGTCTTGCTGCGCCTGCTGGAAATCGGTTTTCTGCCCGGCGAGCCGGTGCAGGTCATGGCGCGTGGTTTTCCGGGCAACGATCCGCTGGCGGTCAGGGTGGGGCATACGACGTTTGCCCTTCGGAGCCATGAGGCCGCGCTGATTCGTGTGGGCCCGCTGGCCGCTGTTGCGGCCTGCGCCGCGTGACCGCCGCTGTCAATGCGGTGGGTGAGCCACTGCGGGTGGCATTGCTGGGCAATCCCAACTGCGGCAAGACGGCACTGTTCAATTTGCTGACTGGTAGCCGCCAGAAGGTGGCGAACTATGCCGGCGTCACCGTCGAGCGCAAGGAAGGCCAGGTGCTGACGGCGTCGGGCCACCGCGTGATGGTGCTCGACCTGCCCGGTGCCTACAGCCTGAATGCCTTGAGTGCCGACGAAGCAGTGACTCGCGACATCGTCATCGGCCAGCGGCCTGGCGAGCCCTTGCCTGACCGGCTGGTGTGCGTCGCCGATGCAACCAACCTGCAACTCAACCTGCGCCTGGTGCTGGAAGCACGGGTGCTGGGCCTGCCAATGGTGCTGGCGCTGAACATGAGCGACGCCGCCCGCCGCGCCGGCATCGTGATTGACCGCAACGTGCTGTCGCACGAGCTGGGCATGCCGGTGGTTGAAACGGTGGGTGTGCGCCACGATGGCGCGCATGAACTGCTGCACTTTCTGGACGATTGGCCAGCGCCCAACGGAAAAATTGATGGCGTACCCGCCTGGCAGGCCCCGACTTTCGATCAGGTCATGGACACCCAGCTCGAAGTGCGCCGCATCATGCGGCTGGCGGTGCAGTCGCCGCCCGACAGCCTGCACGCCGACGACGCCATTGACCGGCTGGTGCTGCATCCGCTGTGGGGCATGCTGCTGCTGTGCGTGATCCTGTTCCTGATGTTCCAGGCCGTGTTCAGCTGGGCCACGCTGCCGATGGACGCCATCAAGTCGGCGATGGATGGCCTGTCCGGCCTGTTGCGCACGCACATGCCCGAAGGCGTGCTGCAAAGCCTGTTGGCCGATGGCATTCTGGCCGGGGCCGGTGGCGTGCTGGTGTTTTTGCCGCAGATCCTGATCCTGTTCTTTTTTATCCTGGCGCTGGAGGATTCGGGCTATCTGCCGCGCGCGGCTTTTTTGCTGGACCGCGTGATGGGCAGTGTCGGCCTGTCAGGTCGCTCCTTCATTCCGCTACTGTCGAGCTTTGCCTGCGCGATTCCGGGCGTGATGGCAACGCGCACGATTACCCACTGGCGCGACCGGCTGGTGACCATCATGATTGCGCCGCTGATGACCTGCTCGGCGCGCCTGCCGGTGTATGCGCTCTTGATTGGCGCCTTCATTCCTGAACGCACGGTAGCGGGCATCTTCAACCTGCAGGGGCTGGTCATGTTTGCGCTTTATGTCGGCGGCATCGTCAGTGCCATGGCGGTGGCGGCGCTGTTCAATCTCTGGCGCGGCCATGCGCGGCCCACGCCGCTGATCATGGAATTGCCCGCCTACCGGGTACCCAGCCTGCGCCAACTGGCCATGGGTCTGCATGAACGGGCGATGATTTTTTTAAAGCGCGTTGGCGGCATCATCCTGGCACTGACCGTGATCTTGTGGTTTTTGTCCACGTTTCCGGCACCGCCCGAGGGTGCTGTTGGCCCGGCCATCCAATACAGCCTGGCCGGACGCCTGGGCCATGCGCTGCAGGTGATTTTTGCGCCCATCGGTTTCAACTGGCAGATTGCAATTGCGCTGGTGCCGGGTCTGGCTGCACGCGAAGTAGCAGTCGGCGCCTTGGGCACGGTGTATGCGCTGTCGGCCACGGGCAATGACGTGGCGTCGGCGCTGGGTCCAGTGATTGCCCAGACCTGGTCGCTGGCTACCGCCATGTCGCTGCTGGTCTGGTATGTGTTTGCGCCGCAATGCATTTCGACCCTGGTCACAGTGCGGCGCGAGACCAACAGTTGGCGGTACGCCTTTTTCATGGCGGGCTACATGTTCGGGCTGGCCTATGGTGCCAGCTTGATCACTTATCGGCTGACGTTGTTATGGGGAGGTGTTTGAGATGCTGCAGCAATGGATTACCGGAATCATGGTGGCTTTTGCCGCTGCCTATGCGCTGTGGTACTGGATGCCCGCCGGCCTGCGCCGCCGGCTGGGGCGGCTGCAAAAAAAGCTGGGTGAAAAACCCGGTTGCGGTGCTTGCAGCAGTTGCGGCGGCTGCGCAACGGCTGGAAAGCGCCCTGCAGCGGTTAACGTTGAAGGGCAACGCCAGCCGCTGTGGATGAAGCCGGAGCGTTGACGTCGGGATTCTCGACGCTATTGCGTTGCTACAGGCGTCCGAGCAGCAGGAATTCCATCAGGGCTTTCTGCACATGCATGCGGTTCTCCGCCTCGTCCCAGACCACCGATTGCGGGCCGTCGATTACGTCGGCTTCGACCTCCTCGCCCCGGTGCGCCGGCAGGCAGTGCATGAACAGCGCATCGGGCTGTGCGGCGCGCATCATGTCGCTGTCCACGCACCAGTCGGCAAAGGCTGCCTTGCGGGCTTCGTTTTCTGCCTCGTAGCCCATGCTGGTCCAGACGTCGGTGGTCACCAGGTCGGCACAAAGGCAGGCCTGCATCGGGTCCTTGAAGACCTGGTAACTTTCGGTCGAGCGAATGCCGGCAATCGACTGGTCCACTTCATATCCGCCGGGCGTGCTCAGGTGGACCTTGAAGCCAAGGATTTCGCTGGCCTGCAGCCAGGTGTTGGCCATGTTGTTGCCGTCGCCGACCCAGGCCACCGTCTTGCCTTTGATCGAGCCCCGGTGCTCGATGTAGGTGAAGATGTCAGCCAGGATCTGGCAGGGGTGAAATTCGTTGGTCAGGCCGTTGATGACAGGCACCCGCGAATGCTCGGCAAAGCGCTCGATCTTGGTTTGCTCGAAGGTGCGGATCATCACCAGGTCGACCATGCGGCTAATGACCTTGGCGCTGTCCTCGATCGGTTCGGCGCGGCCCAGCTGGCTGCCTTCGGTGGTGAGGTTCACCACCGTGCCGCCCAGCTGGTACATGCCGGCCTCGAAACTCACGCGGGTGCGGGTCGAGGCTTTCTCGAAAATCATCACCAGCGTGCGGTCGATCAGCGGTTGGTGCTTTTCGTAGGCCTTGAATTTTTTCTTGATCAGCGCGGCACGCGCGAACACGTAGGCATAGTCATCAGCGCTCAGGTCGCTGAACTGGAGGTAATGCTTGAGAGGCGTAGGGGGGCTGGACATGCTCATGGTCATGCACCTTCCTGCAGCAGTTGCTTGATCAGCGGACACAAGATCGCCACGACTTCATCGGCCTCGGCCATGGTCATGATGAGCGAAGGCACCATGCGGATCACGGTGTCGGCGGTAACGCTGATCAGCAGGCCGTTTTCGGCAGCACGGCCAACCAGTACGCCGCAAGGCTTTGTCAGTTCGATGCCGAGCATCAGGCCAAGACCACGAATTTCCTTGAAGCCCGGCAGATCGCCGAGTTCGCGGGTGAACGCAGTTCGCAAATGGTCGCCCACCATCACCGCATTGGCCATCAGGCCTTCTTCTTCCATGATGCGAATGGTTTCCACGCCGGCACGCATGGCCAGCGGATTGCCGCCAAAAGTCGTGCCGTGGTTGCCAGGGCCAAAAATATGCGCTGCCTTGGCGCCCGCCACCACCGCGCCAATCGGCACGCCCGAACCCAGCCCCTTGGCCAGTGGCATGACGTCGGGCTTGATGCCGGCCCACTGGTGCGCAAACCATTTGCCGGTGCGGCCCATGCCACATTGCACTTCGTCAATCATCAGCAGCCAGTCGCGTTCGTCGCACAGGGCGCGCACCTGTTGCAAATACTCGTTGTTCATCGGGTGAACGCCGCCTTCGCCCTGAATGGCTTCAAAAAACACCGCCACCACATTCGGATTGCCTTCTGTAGCCGCTTTCAGTTCGTCGATGTTGTTGATCGGCACGCGAATGAATCCTTCGACCAGCGGGCCAAAACCGGCCTGAACCTTCGGGTTGCCGGTGGCGCTCAGCGTGGCGATGCTGCGGCCGTGGAAGGCTTTTTCGTACACCACGATCTCCGGGCGTTCAACGCCCTTGTCGTGACCGAACTTGCGTGCCAGCTTGAGTGCGGCTTCGTTCGCTTCCAGTCCGGTCGAGCAGAAAAACACGTTTTCAAGTCCTGACAGTTCCACCAGCTTGGCCGCCAGCGTTTCCTGCAGCGGCACATGGTAGTAGTTGGAGCTGTGGATGATCTTTCCGACCTGATCGCGCAATGCCGCCACCAGCTTGGGGTGGTTATGGCCCACGGTATTGACGGCAATGCCGCCCAGCGCATCGAGGTATGACTTGCCGTTCACATCCCAGACGCGGCAGCCCTGGCCGTGCGAGAGGGCAATCGGCAAGCGGCCGTAGGTGTTCATCACATGCGGGGAAGCGGCTTCGATGTGATCGGGAAGGGCAGCGGTCATGGGAAAACTCCGGGACAGTGGCAAGCAACAAGGTGGCCGCGATAAATTGAGCGGGTCTGAAGTTTATTTTAGGCGCAGACTTCACACGCTTTCGTGACCATGCCGCATCACTGTCATGCGCTCTGCGAGTGGCCCCAACAGGCGCTGGGGATTGCCGGATAAGGGCTGAGTCTTATATAAGATAGAATTGTTGTGCGGCGCAGCATGGGGTTTATCCTCACCCCTGGCACGTACAAAAACCTTCCATCCGATGGTCTCCAATTCCCCTAAAGAAGTCTTTATTCAGGGCATCACGCTTGATGGCAAAACCTTCCGCCCCAGTGACTGGGCAGACAGGCTGTGCGGCGTGATGAGCCAGTTTCGCCCGGGCGGTCCACGACCTGGCAGCCATCTGACGTATTCACCCTGGTGCGTGCCGACGGTCGTCAACGGCATCAAATGTGTGGTGGTGAATGCCGAACTGCGCGACGCCGAACCCATGGCCTGGGACTTTGCCATCAACTTTGCCAAGGACAACAGTCTGCAACTGGTCGAGGCCTGCCTGATTCCTGATGTGCCCGAACGCTGAGTTTCGATTGCAGCGTCATTTGCCTTAAACCGTCAGTCGTCAGTTGGTTCAACTTGTCTGGTTTGATGTCAAAAAGCCTATTTGCGCAAGCGTTTCTTGGTTAAGCAGCTACTAATTTTATAGCGATCAAAGAAGTTCACCCATAAAAAAACCGCCCGAAGGCGGTTTTTTACTTTTGCTGCAGCGCACCCGACAAAACGGCAGACTGGCTTTTATGAAAAATCAGTCCGGGCGATTTGCCTGAATGATCAGGCGGTTGCGGTTTCCGGGGCGGGCTTCAGGGCCAGGGCTTTCACTTTGGCGGACAGACGGCTCTTGTCGCGCGCGGCCTTGTTCTTGTGGAAGATGCCCTTGTCGGAAATCGTGTCCACAATGCTTTGGGCCTTGGCGAACAAGTCCTTGGCTTTGTCTTTGTCGCCGGCCAGAACAGCTTTTTCGACGTTCTTGACAGC
Organism: Polaromonas sp. CG_9.7; assembly: GCF_015752205.1. Lineage (GTDB taxonomy): Bacteria > Pseudomonadota > Gammaproteobacteria > Burkholderiales > Burkholderiaceae_C > Polaromonas. Next base: position 43,883 of record NZ_JADOVG010000003.1, on the reverse strand, counting down.
AGTGCGGTATTTCGAGCGCAGCGAGGTGTTCGCGGCATTGAGTTTGACGTCCTGGCGGACGCGCTTGCGGCCGGAGGCGAGACGGGGGTTCTTTTTCTTGGGTTTGGCGGTTGCCATAATAAATTTCCTTTAATCCTGGGAGGAGTCTGTGGATGATGCAGCAAAGCCTCCGATTATACGACGAAGCTTTTCCAGGTCTGTACTAGAGCACCAACAACCACCCAGAGTGTCGGCACCTTCAAAATTCTCTCAGACACCTCTGGCACGCTGCAACGCCGTCACACAGCGCCCGGCGGTATTCATTGAGGGACACACAGCAAAACCCCGTCCTTTGTCGGGTGGCTGTAAGCGCTCAGTAGCATCTTTTCTTGTCATGAGACAAACAAGCCTTGAACTGAAACTGAACGTTAAAAGAACGCGCAAGCTCGAGTTCCTGGAGCAGATGCAGCATGTTCTCCCTGGGACGCGCTGATCGTGCCGTATTTCGCCAGGGGCCGAACCGGGCAAGCGTGGCGCGGAGATGCGTTCGAGCCAGAAGGTCAACCAGTGGCACTTCGGGAGGAAGACGCATATTTGCGTAGATGCCGACTACGGTCTAGGGCCCACCCTGCGCGGCACAGCCGATCATGTGGCCGACGTCACCGATGGCAACGCGCCGGCGCACGGAGAAGAAACTGGTGTTTATTTCGATGGAGGGTGTCAAGGTGCCGACAAGCGGCCCGATGCCACGCCTGATGCGCGCATGAGCATCGCCATGCGTCCAGGCAAGCGTCGAGAGTTTGATAAGGCGGGCAATCCTGTCGATGCGCTCATTGACAAAATCGGGAGGTGCAATGCTGGCATCCGGGCCAAGGTCAAGCCCCAGTTCAGGTTTGTGAAAATGCGCTAATCCGGGATTGAAGAAAAAACGCTGGAACTCAAAACACTCTCCGACCTGTGGATGGCCCGGCACCAGCTGACAGCCGCACAGGCATGAGTTCGTCCCAACACAAGCGAGCCGCAGTGAATAGGGGAAAAATTCTCCATTACCACTTCAAAATGGTCTCCAAAAAGCCTGAATTGAAAGCCAATTGCCTCGAATGAGCAATACCATGCCGCTAAAACGCCTGACTTTGTGTTGTTGGAACCTTACCTAGAGTAAACCCGGGGAGCGAAGGGGCCATGGTTAGGTTAAAACCAATTTTTGGTGACTGCACAAATGTTTTGGAGACTGGGTTCTTGTTCAAGCGGTAATTACTTTTATATTGGAGACAAAATGAATAAGTGGATTCGCAAAAATAAAAACCATACGCCGTCCGGGCGTTTTGGAAGACTTACCAGTTATATGCTCTTGGCAGGTACTGGCATTCTGGCTTCTTGTGCGGCAGGACCCCAACTGGGTCAAGGGCCGGTACAAGCGCCAAATTTATCCTCAACCACCGTGTTGTCGAAGTTGAGCAGTCCGTGGGATATGGCTTTCCTGCCTGACGGGACGATGTTTTTTACCGAGAAATGCAAAGGCTTGTCGGCCCGGATGCCATCGGGCTCCGTCAATCGTCTGCTCGGGATGAAAGATGCGCAGGGCTACGCCACCACGGCCAATGACCTGTTCTGCGAGGGCCAAGCGGGCATGGCCGGTGTCGCTGTCGACCCCGACTTTGCTTCAAATCGTTTCATTTACGTGTATTCCACTTCAAGCATGGCGTCGCCCGCTGACAACCGCGTCATGCGCTTTACGGTCAGTGCCGACGGGAGTCGACTGGCAGACCGCAAGGACATCGTGACCGGAATTCCTTACAAGGTAGCGGCAAGCGATCTTCCTTTCGGTGGGCCAGGTGCCCACAATGGCGGGCGCCTGCGGTTCGGCCCCAGCGACGGGTTTCTTTATGTAACCACGGGTGATACTCACAACGGCGAAGTGCCTCAGAGCCCGACGCGCATCGGTGGCAAGGTCTTGCGCATCGACCGTGAAGGCAAGGCTGCAGCGGGGAACAACCCGCCGCAGGGATTCGATCCGCGCATTTATACCTATGGGCACCGCAATCCCCAAGGCATTACATTCCGTCCGGGAACCAACCAACCCTTCACAGCCGAAAATGGCCCTTGGCATTCGGATGAGGTAACGGCGCTGGTGCCGGGTGGAAACGGCGGATGGGATCCGCGGCCAAACAAAAATGGTCGGGGAGATTGTCCTGCCAATTACTGCGGCTACAGCCCCAACCAGATGGGTGCCATGGACCCCAAAGAACGATCCTCATTCATGTCCATGACCGACCTTCGCGCCTATCCGAGTGCGATGAAACCCGCCTGGAACAACGAGGGCTTGTCCCAGGGCATGTCTTCAGGGACGTTCTTGAGTGGCAAGCAATGGAAGAACTGGGACGGAAAGATGGTTGTGTCCTTTATGGGCATCGGTATTCACGGCACGCCGGTCGGCAACCGCCTTGACATTCTGGACATCAGCACTGACGGCTTGTCGGCCAAAAGAAGTACCGTGTCCCTGCCTATGCCAGCGGGCCGTTTCCGCTCTGTGGTTCAGGGACCGGATGGAAACTTGTACGTCGCCACGGACGAGGGTGAAATTTACCGAATGACGCCCATTTGATGTGTTCCCGGCCGCACGGTTGAATGCCAGTGCGGCCGGGTACCAGGGTGCTTACCCATTAATTTCTGTCCCATGAGAACAGCTGCAGGGCCAGCAGGTCTCTCAGAGCTTTTTTATATGAAGTGAATATGAATATGAATATGAAATTGACAATTCGTAAAGGTGTAACCGTCGGATTGGCCTCTACTGCCCTGTTTTCCGCTGGATTGGCTTTCGCAAACGAAGAATTGTTTAAAAAATCCAACTGCATGGCTTGCCACGCCATTGATCAAAGACGGCTAGGGCCGTCGATGAAGGAAGTGGCTGCCAAATACAAGGGCGATGGCAGTGCCGCTGAGATGTTAGCCAAGAAAATCCGAGCTGGCGGAGGCGGTGTTTGGGGACAGATGGCCATGCCACCGCAGCTTCAAGTCACCGAGGCTGACGCTAAGACGCTGGCTGAGTACATCCTGACAATAAATTAACCCGACGGTCACCCTAGCGGAAGTGAACGTGACCACCTCTTTAGCGTTTTTGTATCCTGAGTTGACGGCGCAACCTGTGTCCCCAAAGCAGGCGCGCGTTATGTATGGACGAACTTGACTGTTGGCATCAAACCAGCATCGACGTTGATCTGGTTTGCTCCCTTTTGCGTCAGTGTTGCTGCGGAGATGTTTTAGACACTCAGCATGGCAGACGAATACTTTAATGTGATCATCGTTCTCACAGAATTCCAGCAACAGTATCAAAAATAAGCGGGTCTAAAACTTGCTGCGAACGCCGACAAACAGACGCCGGCCAGCCGCCGCTTCAAAATAACGCGCGTTGTTGTCATTGACGATCACCGATCCGGCATAGGTCTTGTCAAGCAGGTTATCGATGCGGCCGTACAGCAGCATCTTGGCGCCGTTGAAGCGGAATTCGCGGCTCAGGCTCGCATTGAAGACAGCGTAACCCGGCGCTGCGTCGGTGTTCAGGTCGTTGACATACGTTTTGCTTTCCAGGCGCGTTTCCAGTCCGGCCTTGACCGATTCGGTAATGCTGGCCTGCACATCGGCAAACAGGCTGTGCCGTGGGGCGCCGGGCAGGCGGTTGCCGACAGGCACCGGACCTTGCGCGCCGGTATAGGCCGACTCGAAGCGTGCATCGAGCAACGTGTAGGCCAGGCGCGTATCCAGGCCGCCGGTCCAGTGGGCAGACCACGATGCTTCCAGGCCACGCCGGGTGGTCTTGTCGGCGTTCTGAAAAATCGCCCGGCCGCCGCTCGACAGTGACGACACGATTTCGTCCTTGCTTCTGGCTTCAAACAGCGCCGCGTCAAAACTGTGCGGGCCGCTGCGCAGCTTGACGCCTATTTCGCCCTGCGTGCTTTTAGAGGCTTTCAGCGCAAAGTTCGGTCCGGGTGCGCCGCCCGGACGGTAGGCGCTTTCGGCCAGCGTCGGGGTTTCGAATCCAGTGCCCAGGTTGGCGTACACATTGAGGGTTTCGGCGGCATGCCAGACCAGGCCAATGACCGGGCTCGTGTTGCGGTATTCCACGCTGCCGCTGGTGCTGCTGGCCGCCGGGTTGAAGCGGTCATCGACGCTGAACTTCACCCGGCTGGCGCGCACGCCGGCAATCGCCTGCCAGTCGGGCGAAAAGGTCCAGTCAAGCTGGCCAAACACATCGTTGTTGCGCGCGGTGTCGTCTTCGTTGCGGCGCAGCGCCCCGTTGTTGCCGGCGAGGTTGTCAAAGCCCTTGCGGGTTTCGCGCAACTGGTCGGCTTCGACGCCCACCGTCCAGCGCACCGGCAACTGGTTGACCTGCATGGCATGCGTCCAGCTGGCGCCGACGCCGCCGTAGCTGCGGTCCAGGTTCACTACGCCATTGGTCTGGAAGGCCAGTTTCTGGTCCACCTTGCGCGTGCCGCCGTACAGGCGCGCATTGAGCGTGTCGCTGGCGGTCAGCTTGTGCTCGACCACCAGCCCGGCCTGGTCTTGCTCGATGGTCTTGCGCGTGTTGAAGGTGATGGCGCCCGGCACCACTTGGCGCGGGTTTTGCTGGAACTGCGAACGCGTCAGACCCAGCGGGTCTTCGGCCAGTGGCTGGCGGAACAGATTGACGATGCCGGTAAGGGTGGTGTCCGCCGACGGCTTGGCAACGACCTTGGCATTGAGCTGCTCGCGCCGTGCCGCACTGTGGTCGCGAAAACCGTCGGTGCTGTAGCGCGATGCATCCAGCAGTCCGCCCAGCGTGTCGCTGCCGCCCGCAATGCCGGCGGCGATGCGGCGCTGGCCGTCCGAGCCGGCACCGGCGGACAGGCTGTATTCGGGCTTGTCCGGCGTCACCGGCGGGTCTTTGGTGAACACCTGCAGCACGCCGCCCGCTGCGTTGCCATACAGCTGGGCCAGCGGCCCGCGCAGCAGTTCGATGCGCTTGGCCGAGGTCAGGCTGGCGGTGGCCGCCTGGCCCTGGCCATCGGGCATGGTCGCCGGAATGCCGTCGACCAGGATGCGCACGCCGCGCACGCCAAAGGTCGAGCGCGTGCCAAAACCGCGCACCGACACCTGCAAATCCTGCGCAAAGTTCTGCCGGTCCCGAATCTGCAGGCCGGGCACGCTGCCCATCAGTTCGGACAGGTTGACCAGCGGGGAGGCGGTGCGAAACGGATCGACCTGTACCGCGTCAATGGCGCCCGGCGCATCAAAGCGGCGCTGCTCGGCCCGGCTGGCGCTGACGACCACCTCCTGCAGTGCGGGGTTTGCGCTTTCCTGCGCTTGGCTCTTGACAGGCGCCAGGGCGATGGCAAGAAACGCAGCGCAGGCCAGACTGACGCCATGACGCGCAGGAGTGAAAGGGGCAAAGGCTGCGCGAGGCATGAATCGAGACGTCAATGTGCGCGATGGGCAGGAAAGGATCATGTATGTGGTCGCTGAATGTTGCGTGGTGTATGGGTGCAGGATGCATCGAAACACGAAGTGGACTCCGTTGCGGCATGGTTCGCCACAGGGGAAACACCCATTTGATAATACTTGCGCCGGGCCGGTGCCGGCATGGACTGCGCCCGACAAATTTGTTTTCGGACGTTGCTGGCGCAAGCAGCGCATAAACTCCTGCGGTGTCACTTTTCAAATCCGCCTCCACCGTCTCCCTGTTCACTTTGCTGTCCCGCGTCACCGGCCTGGTGCGTGAACTGCTGATTGCCTCCAGCTTTGGCGCCAGCGCCATGACCGATGCCTTCAATGTGGCCTTTCGCATTCCCAACCTGTTTCGCCGCCTGTTTGCCGAAGGCGCATTCAGCCAGGCTTTCGTGCCAGTGCTGGCGGCGAACAAGGCGCAGCATGGCGAAGCCGCCACCAAGCTGCTGATCGACCGCGTTGCCACGCTGCTGTTCTGGGTGCTGCTGCTGACCTGCGTGCTGGGCGTGGCGGCTGCGCCACTGCTGGTCTGGGCCATGGCCAGCGGCTTGCAGCAGGCGCCGCGCGGCTACGACGCCGCCGTGGTCATGACGCGCTGGATGTTTCCGTACATCGCCTTCATGTCGCTGGTGGCGCTGTCGTCCGGTGTGCTTAACACCTGGCGGCGTTTTGCCGTTCCAGCTGCCACGCCGGTGCTGCTCAACGTGTCCATGATTGGCGCGGCCTGGCTGGGCGCGCCGTGGTTCAAGTCGCTGGGCATCGAGCCGGTGTATGCGCTGGGCGTCGGCGTGATGCTGGGCGGCGTGCTACAGCTTGGCGTGCAGGTGCCGGCGTTGCTCAGGCTGGGGCTGCTGCCGAAAATCGGCTTCAGCCTGTCGGCGCTGCGAACGGCTTGGGCCGAGCCCGGCAGCAAGAACATTGCCAAGCTGATGTTGCCGGCCCTGCTGGGCGTCAGCGTTGCGCAAATCTCGTTGCTGATCAACACCCAGATCGCCTCGCACCTGACGCCCGGCAGTGTCAGCTGGCTGACCTACGCCGACCGGCTGATGGAGTTCCCGACCGCCATGCTGGGCGTGGCCATCGGCGTGGTGCTGACGCCGCAACTGGCGGCGGCCAGGGGTGAGGGTGACGACGTCAAATACTCGGCCATGCTCGACTGGGGGCTGCGCATCGTCGTGCTGCTGGCTGTGCCCTGCGCGGTGGCGCTGCTGACGTTCTCGGAACCGCTGGTGGCAACGCTGTATCACTACGGCGCGTTCACCGACCGTGACGTGCAGCAGACCACCACTGCGCTGATGGGCTACGGCGCCGGCCTGGTCGGGCTGGTGGCCATCAAGGTGCTGGCCCCGGGTTTTTATGCCAGCCAGAACATCAAGACGCCAGTGAAGATTGCCGTGGTCGTGCTGGTCATTACGCAACTGCTGAATTTGGCGCTGGTGCCGTATTTTCAGCATGCCGGGCTGGCGCTGGCCATTGGTATCGGCGCGCTGATCAATGCGCTGAGCCTGCTGGTCGGGCTGATCAAGCGCGGCAGCTTCACGCCGGCGCCGGGCTGGGTGCTGTTTGGCCTGCAGGTTTTTTCAGCCAGCGCACTGCTGGCGGTGTTTTTGCTCTGGGCTGCCGAGGGTGTGAACTGGATCGGCCTGAAGCACCAATACTTTCAGCGAATCGGGCTGCTTGCGCTTGTCCTGACTGCATCAGGCGCTATATATTTCATAGTCCTCCGGGTGTCGGGCCTGAACCTGCGAAAATTGCTTAAACGCTGACGCAGCCTATCGGTTGGTTTGCACTTGAAGCACCGCAAGCAGCGGTATATTTACCAATACACACCGGGGTTCGGTTTGTGAGAAAGTAGTGCCATGCCATTAAATTTCGCCGTTCCGTCGCCGCTTCAATACTTTTCCAGCCTGGTGCAAAGCGATGCGCATTTTCCCTTGCTGGAAACCGCCGTCAGCCTGGCGCAGGATGAATACCCCGACCTGGACGTCGAGCAGGTGCTGGGCGATGTGGACCAGTTGCTGGCCCGCCTCAAGCGCCGGCTGCCCCTTGATGCCCCCGAACTGCAGCGCCTGCGCGCGCTGAACCAGTTCTTTTTCCGCGACCTGGGCTTTGGCGGCAACATCAACGACTACTACGACCCCGACAACAGCTACCTGAACACCGTGCTGCGCACCCGGCGCGGCATCCCGATCACGCTGGCCGTGCTGTGGCTGGAACTGGCCGTTGGCCTGGGGCTGAACGCGCGTGGCGTGGCTTTTCCGGGGCATTTCATGGTCAAGGTCAACCTGCCCAAGGGCCAGGTGGTGATCGACCCGTTCAATGGCCAGTCGCTGAGCCGCGAGGAGCTGGCCGAGCGGCTGGAGCCTTTTCGCCAGCGCAGCCCTGTCAGCGAAGAGTTTGAAGTGCCGATGGGGCTGTACCTGCAGTCAGCGCCGCCGCGCGAGATCATTGCCCGCATGCTGCGCAACCTGCAGGACATCCACAAAACCCAGGAAGACTGGCCCCGCCTGATTGCCGTGCAGGACCGGCTCATCGTGCTGCAGCCCGACGCCTGGACCGAATACCGCGACCGGGGCCTGGCCTGGGCGGCGCAGGGCGACGTGGGTTCAGCGGTGGCCGACCTGGAAACCTACCTGGCGCATGCCGACGATGCGCTGGATACCGACGCGATTGCTGCGCGTGTGAGCCAGTTGCGCCGCGCTGGCAACTGATATTTAGACAAAAAAGGCCATTTCCGCAGGTGGCAAGGGCGCTGGTAGCTATCTTTAAAGGAGCACTGTCATGGCGTCATGCCGCGCCAGTGCCACAACAATCCCAGCGCCGCCAGGCTGAAAAAAGCGCCTGCCGCAAACGTGGCCGGCGCGCCCAGCTGGTCCCACAGCACGCCGGCCACGGTGCTGGCCAGCAGCATCGCCAGCCCGCTCATCAAATTGAAAAAACCAAAGGCCGTGCCGCGCAGGTCGGGTGGCGCCGTATCGGCCACCATGGTGGCGAGCAAGCCCTGGGTCATCGCCATGTGCAGACCCCACAGCAAAATGCCGGCTGCGATCCAGATGAGGCTGCTGCCTGACGCCAGCAGGGCGTCAGCAGCGATCAGCACCACCAGGCCCCATGCCAGCAGCGCGCGGTGGCTGACGGCGTCCGACAGCTTGCCAAAGGGATAGGCACCCAGGGCATAGACGATGTTCATGCCGATCAGCACCAGCGGCGTGTACGCCACCGGCAAGCCGCCCTGCAGCGCACGCAGCAGTAAAAACGCCTCGCTGAAACGCGCCAGCGTGAACACCGCGCCAATGGCGACCACGCGCCAGTACGGCGCGCTCAGCCGGCGCAAGTTGGCCTGGCTGATCGGGTTGACGCGCGCCGCCTCGTTGGGCAGGCGCACACGCTCCGGCTCTTGCACGCCGAACAGCAGCAGCGCCACCGCCATGAAGCCTGGCACCATCGCCACCCAGAAAATCGCCCGGAAGTCATTTGCCCAGAGCAGCATCAGGCCCATGGCGATCAGCGGGCCGACGAAGGCGCCCACGGTGTCGAGCGACTGGCGCAGGCCGAACGCCGCGCCGCGCATGCCGGGCGGTGCCAGGTCGGCCACCAGCGCATCGCGTGGCGCGCCGCGAATGCCCTTGCCGACGCGGTCAATCAAACGCGCAGCCAGCACCAGGCCGGTCGTGGATGCCAGCGCAAACAGCGGTTTGGACGCCGCGCCCAGTCCATAGCCCAGCACCGCCAGCGGCTTTCGCTTGCCCCAGTAGTCGCTGAGAACGCCAGAAAACACCTTGACGATGAGGGCCGTGGCTTCTGCCGCGCCTTCGATCATCCCGACAGCCCACATGCTGGTGCCCAGCACCGTGACCATGAAGACCGGCAGCAGGCTGTGGATCATCTCGGAAGAAATGTCCATCAAGAGGCTGACAAAGCCCAGCGCCCAGATGGCGGCGGGCAGACGCCGCGAACCGGGGGAGGTGGGGACTGGCTGGCGGGGGGAATCAGACATGGGATTTGCTTTGAAGCGCGCGATTCGAAGTATGCGGGTTTTAGGGTTGCAACGTTACGTCAAAAAATATGACTTGTCTGGTTCCAGAGCGATCGCTATTGTTCATCCGTCGGCGTTTTGGCAGGACCCGATAGTCGTGCTGTCGTGCTGCTTTACTCACTGACTCAATCTCCAAACCCCAGAAACGTCGCCGCTTCATCCACCGGCTTGCGCTGCGAGACCACGGCGTTGGCCGGAAAGCTCTCGTCGGGCCAGCCCATGGCGATGCAGGTCTGAATCACCTGGTCGTCGGGAATGCCGGCCTCAGCTCGCACCACGGGCGACTGCATGATGCCCTGGCTGTTGATCACGCAGCCCAGGCCACGCGCCCAGGCGGCATTGACGATGCAGTTGACCACGCCGCCGCAGTCGAAGGGCGCAATGTCGCTGCCCTGAATGGCGCGGTCGTATGTCACCACGATCGAGACAGGTGCGTCGAACTGGCGAAAGCCGCGCAGCACCCAGTCCTGCCGTTTTTCCTTGTTCTCGCGCTCAATGCCCATGGCGGCGAACAGTTGCTTGGCAACGCCAATCTGTCGTTCGCGGTGCGGGCCTGCGTAATTCGGCCCCAGGCGAAACTCGCGTGAATCGGGCACGCCTGCCAGATTGCGCTCCACGTTGCCTGCGCGAATGCGGTCCAGCACCTCGCCGGTGACCACGTAAAAATTCCAGGGCTGGGTGTTGAGCGAGGTGGGGGCGCGCATGGCCAGTTCCAGCACCTCGCGGATGAGCGCCTTGGGCACGGGCTTGTTCAGGTAGCCGCGAATACTGCGGCGCTGCCGGATGACGTCGTCAAATTTCATGGGGGTCTCTTGGCGTTGGGAGTATGCGGCCCGTGCGGCGCCGCTGGTTGGCTGCTGTCACATTCTGCAAGGACTGCACTGTCTCAAGGGTCAACTGCGTGACTCGCCCGGCCCTTGTCGTCTTCGCAAGGGCAGGGGCATCGCCTTCCTCGTTGCATCACGCAGCCAATGGACGCAATCCCTCCACGCCCAAGCCCGCTGCCTCAACGGCCCCAGCCACATACCCCGCAAACTGCGGCGACCATTCGCTGGCGATGCCGGTCAGGCGCCCTGCCCACGGGCCAGACGTGGCAGTAGCGGCGGGCGCTTGGGCGTGTTGGCCCGTGCCTTCCAAATCGGCAGCGGTGGCGGTGAACGGGTCCAGTGCCCAATCCTTGATGAATTCGGCCTTGGGCGTGGCCGCCTGGCTGCCGAACAGGCGTACGAGCTGGTCGCGGCAATGCGCCTTCAGTCCGGCCTCGGGCAAGCTTTGGCGGACGTGCGAAGGGACGCCAAAAAAGCCGAACAGGGCAGCGCTGCCGCCCGGCATGGACGCATCGTGAATCTCACCCAGTGGCCCGCGTGCGCTTCTGGCCTCGCCGGACAAGCCTTGTTCGCGCCAGAACGGGGTGTCATAAGTGGCGATGTACTTGGCATGGGGCGCCATCCAGGTGGCGGTTGCGCGCCATTGCCGGGCCAGCGCTGGCGGCAGGGCAGGCACGAATTCAATACTGCTTTCCAGCAGGCGCGGCGGCAGCGCCAGCAACACGTGTTCTGCACGCCAAGTGGTTGTTTGGCCTTGCGCGTCAGTCACGTCTTGGCTGTCCAGCTCCACATGCTGCGCCGTGCTGCGCAGGCGGCGCACCGCTTGCCCGGTGTGAATTCGCGTGGCGTCCAGGCGGCGGTGCAGCGCGTCGGTCAACGCGCCCATGCCGCCTGTCAGGCGCATCGAGGCAGGCGAATTGGCATAACCGCGCACCCGCGCAGGCGGCTCGTGGGGCGAACGCTCCATCACCGTGTCGCCGACCTCATGTTGCTCAAAGCTCGCCAGGTTCAATTCATCAACCAGGCGCCCCAGCTGGGGCTGGTAGCCGGGCCAAAACCAGGCTGGCCCCAGGTCAATACGGTCAATAAGGTCAATAAGGTCGATTCTGGCTGCACTTGTCGCTGTCCCGGTTGCCAGTGGTCCCGAAGCCGCAACGGACGCAATACGCCCGCCCAGGGTGTCTCGAGCTTCCAGCAGCACATAGTCCTTGATGCCTTGCTGCTCTAGCAAATAGGCGGCATACAGGCCGCTCAAGCCTGCACCGACGATGGCGATGCGCGTTGTCTGCAGGTTCATGCCGTCTCAGTCATGCGGACCAAGTGACCGGTCTTGAGGTAAACGGTAGCGCCCTGTGCGTTGGCCGCGATTTTTGAAGGGTCGCCCTCGGGCAGGCGTATCCAGCTTCTGGGCGCGCAGGTTTGGCCAGCCATTGCCACGCTGCCGTCCAGCACCAGCAGTTCAGCGCTGTTGGCGGATTCGGCGAACACGTTTTGGCCAGGCCCAAGGCGTTGCAGGCAGACCTGTTCGATGTCGCTTGAGAACAGCGGGCAGACCTCTCGCCCTTCCTGGTGCTTCCAAGCCGCGGGGTCGTTCGTGTCGACGCGCACGGTGTGGCTGTCGCTTGGCTGCATCTGCCACAGCTTGACAAAGATGGTGGCGCCGGGGACGCTGAAAGGCTGGTGGGACGATCCGGGTGGATTGCGCAAATACCAGCCTGCCGGATAGTGCCCATGCTCGTCCGAAAAGGTGCCAGACAGCACGAAGATTTCTTCGCCGCCGGGATGCAGGTGGCGCGCAAAGTGTGAATCGGGTGCGTAGCGCACGATGCTGGTGGCGCGGGCTTTTTCTTCGCCCACGCGGTCCAGCATCACGCGCTCGACACCGGCCATGGGCGAGGGCACCCATTGGTGCTGATCGGGTGTGACGATGGCGCGGCATGAAAAATCGGCGTGGATGCGCATGGGTGTTCTTTCAACAATGAATGGAAGCGCGTTCGGTTGGGTGTGTGACATGTGGCAGTCAGGTGCTAAAGCGGCTGCAAGCGCCCAAGCCGGGACACACTCAATACCCCATTGGGCGCGAAAAGAGTACTTTGCGCATGCGGTGGGGTTTATCCATGCTGCCTGTCGCAGGGTGACAGCGCGCAGGCGCATCTCCAACTACAGCGGACGCCTGAAAATGAAAAAAGCCGCTCGAAGCGGCTTTTTTGTGCGGGAAATGCGTTTGCGTTCAGACGACGATGACCGCCGCGCCGTCGCCGCGCTCGGCTATCACGCCAATTTCGTAGACCTGCTCGCCAGCCTCACGAAGCATGGCGGCACAAGCGGCGGCACTGGCCGCATCAATCACCACCACCATGCCGATGCCGTTGTTGAAGGTTCGGTTCATCTCGATGTCGTCGATGCCGGCGGTCTTTTGCAGCCAGGCGAACAGCTCGGTCTGCGGCCAGCTGCCTTTGGTCAGGTGCGCCGCCGTGCCTTCGGGCAGCACGCGCGGAATGTTCTCGAGCAAGCCGCCGCCGGTGATGTGCGCCAGCGCCTTGATCGGGTGCGCAGCCAGCGCGGCCAGCACGTTTTTGACGTACAGGCGGGTCGGCTGCATCAGCGCCTCTTTGAACGGCTTGCCGTCCAGCGTGGCGGGCAGGTCGCTGCCAGCGCGCTCGATGCATTTGCGCACCAGGCTGAAACCATTGGAATGCACGCCGCTGCTGGCCAGGCCCAGCACCACGTCGCCGGGCGTCACGTCCTTGCCGGTCAGGATTTTGGATTTTTCGACCGCGCCGACGGCAAAACCAGCCAGGTCGTATTCGCCAGCCGGGTACATGCCGGGCATCTCGGCGGTTTCGCCGCCAATCAGGGCGCAACCCGAGAGTTCGCAGCCTTTGGCAATGCCGCCGATCACGGCTGCAGCGGTGTCGATGTCAAGCTTGCCGCAGGCGAAATAGTCGAGGAAAAAAAGCGGCTCGGCGCCTTGCACCAGCACGTCGTTGACGCTCATGGCGACCAGGTCGATGCCAACGGTGTCGTGCATATTCCATTCAAACGCCAGCTTGAGCTTGGTGCCCACGCCGTCGGTGCCAGACACCAGCACCGGTTCCTTGTAGCGCTTGGGCACTTCAAACAGCGCACCAAAGCCGCCAATGCCGGCCATCACGCCTTCGCGCATGGTCTTTTTGGCCAGTGGCTTGATGCGTTCAACCAGGGCGTCGCCCGCGTCGATGTCAACGCCGGCGTCTTTGTAGGAAAGGGGGGTAGTGGTCATGGTGTCGGGAGGTAATGCGGTGGGAGCCGGGACAGCTCGAAGGGGCAGGGCGGTGGTCAGGAGGCCGCTGGCCAAGCCCGATAGAATCCAGCCTGAGATTCTAAAGGCTATACCTCCTAGCTTCTGCCGGTCCCTTGCGGACCAGCGCATTCCAAGGCTTCATGCAACCTACCCTGACATTCCAACGCGCCGAAACCTGGTGCACAACCTGCGCACCGGCGGCCAGGCGCTGTTCGCATGGCCTTTGAAACCGGGATGCGGCCTGCCAAACCCGCCATGAAACAACTCGCCCTGGACATCGGACTTGCTTCCGACCCCTCGTTTGCCAATTTTTTCATCGGACCGAATGAAGCGGCCGTCAGGCAACTGGCGTCGTGGGCGCAAAGCCTGCCGGATTCGCCGGTGCCGACTTACCTGTGGGGCGGTGAAGCCAGCGGCAAGACGCATCTGCTCAAGGCGGTCAGCGAAGCCTTGCGCGACCAGGGTGCTTCAAGCGGCTGGATGGACGCATCGATGCTGGAGCCCCCCGAGTTCAACGAAGCCTGGTCCGCCGTGATCATGGACGAATGCCATCTCTATAACGCCGCGCAGCAGCGCAGCGCCTTCAACTGGTTCGTCAATGCGCTGAGCACTGACGACGGCCAGCCGCGCTGGGTGGTGGCTGCCGGCAATGTGCCGCCTGCCGACCTGCCGCTGCGCGAAGACCTGCGGACCCGCCTGGGCTGGGGCCACGTGTTTGCGCTGCAGGCGCTGAGCGACGACGAACGGCGCGCCGTGATCAAGCAGGAAGCCGACGCACGCGGCTTTTTGCTCAATGACGAGGTGGTGGATTTCATGCTGACGCGCTTTTCACGTGATTTGGGCAGCCTGATGCAACTGCTCGACAAACTGGACAGCTACGCGCTGCAAACCAAGCGGGCCATCACCATCCCGCTGATCAAAACCATGCTGGAGACGGAATGACGGTTGATGTGAGTGTTGACAGGAAAGAAGCCGTGAACAACGCGCAAACTCTCCGGAAATTGGCATTGTTTGATCTGGACCATACCTTGATCCCGATGGACTCTGACTACGAATGGGGCGAGTTCACGATTGCGCTGGGCTGGTGCGACGCGACCGAATTCAAGCGCCGCAATGCCGAGTTTTTCGAGCAATACCGGGCTGGAACGCTCAATATCCAGGACTATGTGCGTTTTGCCACGCAGGCTATTCGCGAACAGGGTACTATTAATTCAATAGCTGCTCACGCCCGTTTTATGAGCGATATCGTGCATAAAGCTATCAAGCCGCAGGCGCTGGAACTGGTCGAACGGCACCGCGCTGCCGGCGACGAAGTGCTTATCGTGACGGCCACCAACGAGTTCGTGACGCGGCCAATTGCCGATGCTTTTGGCGTGTCCGAACTGATCGCCGTTCAACTGGAACGTGACGCCCAAGGCAACCTGACCGGCGAGATCCAGGGCACGCCATCGGCCCGCGAAGGAAAAGTGACCCGCATGGAACAATGGCTGGCTGCCCGCCAATTGGGCTGGGGCGACGTGCACACGACGTTTTATACCGATTCAATGAATGACCTGGCGCTGCTGGAAAAGGTCAACCATCCGGTCGCCACCAACCCGGATGCTCGCCTGCGGGCGCTGGCCCTTGACCGCGGATGGCGCATACTTGACCTGTTTTAAGCGCCGCGAATGGCGCTTGCCGCCGGGCAGCGGCGGCCGCCTCCGGCCTGAAAAAGGCAGGGACAACGCTTGCTGCCAAGGGGCGGCATCTCCCTCAAAAATTTAAATTTCATGATCAAAAAATTCATCGACAAACTGTTCGGCAAATCCGACAGCGCCGAATCCCTCTCCAAACGGGTTCCAAAGTCCCCCTTCGGCAAGCGCCACGACATCGAGTTCAAGGACCACGGCATCAATGTCAAGCTGGTGGACGAACGCGCCATGGACGTGGTGCATGTGCTCAAGCAAGCCGGTTTCCAGGCCTATATCGTCGGCGGCGCGGTGCGCGACCTGCTGGTGGGCTTGAAGCCGAAAGACTTCGATGTGGCCACCGATGCCACGCCGGAACAGGTCAAGTCGCTGTTTCGCCGCGCCTTCATCATCGGCCGGCGCTTTCGCATCGTCCACGTCATTTATGGCCGGGGTCGCGAGCACGAGGTGATCGAGGTCTCGACCTTTCGTGCCCACATGGACAGTGCCCTGGCCGAGCAGGTCGGCGGCAACGAGCGCACCAGCAAGAGCGAACTCGCCGGCATGAAGCATGCCGTGCATGCGTCGGGCCGCGTGCTGCGCGACAACGTCTGGGGACCGATGGAAGAAGACGCTGCGCGGCGTGACTTCACCATCAACGCCATGTACTACGACCCGGAAACTGAAGTAGTCGTTGATTACCACAACGGCATTGGCGACTCGAAAAAGAGAATTGTCCGCATGATCGGCAACCCGGCGTTGCGCTACCGCGAAGACCCGGTGCGCATCATTCGCGCCGTGCGTTTTGGCGCCAAGCTCAATGCGCTCGGCTTCAGGTACGAGGAAAAAACGGTGGCGCCGCTGAAGGAAATGTGCGGCCTGCTGGCCGACGTTCCGCAGTCACGGTTGTTCGACGAAATGCTCAAACTGCTGCAGACCGGCCATTCGCTGGCCAGCATTGCGCAGCTCAAGGCGCTGGGCATGGGCACCGGCATTTATCCGCTGCTCGACGTGGTGGTTGAAATGTCCGACGATCCGTTCCTGAAACTGGCCTTGCAGGACACCGATCGCCGCGTTGGTGAAGGCAAGCCGGTCGCGCCCAGCTTTTTGCTGTCGTGCGTGCTCTGGAATGATGTGCGCAGCGGCTGGGACCGGCGCCTCAAGCGCAATGAACCCCCGATGCCGGCGCTGCAGGACGCGATTGACGAAGCGTTCAACAGCAAGATCGGCGATGTGTCGGGACGCGGCAAGCTGGGCATCGACATGCGCGAAATCTGGACCATGCAGCCACGTTTTGAAAAACGCGTCGGCAATGCGCCGTATTCGCTGCTGGATCAGCCGCGCTTTCGCGCCGGCTTTGACTTTTTGCGCCTGCGCGGCCAGGTCGGCGAAATCGATCCGGCGTTGGGCGAATGGTGGGAAAAGTTCAGCACCGCCTACGACGACGAGCGCCACGACATGATCGAGGCAATGCGCGAAACGCAGCAGAAAAAACCGCAGGCGCGCACCCGGGTCAAGCGTGCCGATGTCGAGGATGGTCGACCTTCCGACACGGCACCAGCGCTGTCGCCGGCCAGCAATCGGGTTGACGGTGACGGACTGGAGTTGGCCTTGCCAGAAGGCGATGCCGCCCCCGCCAAAAAACGCCGCCGCCGCCGCAAACCCGTCAGCCGTGCCGCCGAGGGCCAGGAGAGCGGCAGCGAGTCGCTACCGCCCGCCGGTGCTTCCCCGCTTGGCGGTGACTGAGCGCCAACGCTGCGACATGGCCACAGCCGCTACGGATGAAAAAAAAGCGGCCAGGGCAGGGCGCGAGCCGGTCACGGCCTTTATCGCGCTGGGTGCCAACCTTGGCGATGCACGTGCTGCACTGCGTCACGCGGTGCAAGCCCTTGACGGGCTGCCCCTGACGCAAGTTCGCCAGCAGTCCGGACTTTATAAAACCGCACCGCTAAACACCGATACCGGCCATGAAGCGCCAGCGCCCGGGGCGGATTACCTGAATGCCGTGGTGGAAATTGAAACCGGCCTGAATGCATGCGCCTTGCTTGACGGGTTGCAGCAGCTGGAACTGCAAGCCGGGCGCGAGAGGCCGTTTCGCAATGCGCCCCGCACCTTGGACCTGGATTTATTGCTGTATGGCAGCGCGCGCATCGACTCGGCCCGGCTGTCGGTGCCGCATCCGCGCATGCACCAGCGCGCTTTTGTACTGGCACCGCTGGCTGAGATTGCGCCTGATCAGGTCAGCGCTGGCGCGCTCGATTCGGTCAAGCACCAGGCCATCGAGCGGCTGGGCGGCTTGATGACGGCTTGACCGCCTGAGCCTTCAGGGCGCTAGACGTTCGCGCAGCCAGCTGGCATCGTCCTGCAGCGTATAGCGCAGGCGGTCATGCAGGCGGCTTTTGCGGCCTTGCCAGAACTGCCAGTTGTCCGGCTTGAGGCGGTAGCCGCCCCAGTGCGGCGGGCGCGGTGGGTTCAGCATGAACTTGGCACCGTACCTGGCGGCGTTGGCCACCAGCACGCCTCGGCCGGAGATCACTTCGCTTTGCGGGCTGGCCCAGGCGCCAATGCGCGAGTCCAGCGGCCGGCTGTTGAAGTAGGCGTCGCTTTCTTCGTCCGCAATTTTTTCCACCACGCCTTCGATGCGCACCACCCGTTCGAGCTCGACCCAGTGGAACTGCAGCGCTGCATACGGGTTGCCGGCCAGTTCCAGCCCCTTGCGGCTGGCGTAGTTGGTGTACCAGACAATGCCTTGCGCATCCAGGCCCTTGATCAGCACCACGCGGGTGGATGGGCGCAGGTTGCTGCCCACGGTGGCCAGGGTCATGGCATTGGGTTCGGGCACCTGGGCTGAAATGGCTTCGCCAAGCCACTGGTCGAACTGCTTGAGCGGATCGGCATGCGAGGCGTCTTCATTGAGTTCGGCGCGCTCATAGCTTTTGCGAAGGTCGGCGATGGAGGTGTGGTCAAGCATGGCCCGGAGTATAAAGTCCGGCGTCCGATTCGCGCCGTTTCAGGCTCAGCTTGGGGTCACCACGGCGCAGGCCAGGCGCGGTCCGGAGTTGCCGGTGGGCTGGGTGGTGTAGTCGTCAGGATCGCGGTGAACGATCAGCCCCCGCCCGATGATGTTGCCGGTGCCGCTACCGACAGAAATGCCTGCGGCTTCGAAACTGAACCGGGCGACGCCGTTGGCATCGGCTGTGAGGCTGCGCAGGTCGCCTGCATGGTGATGCATGGCGGCATGCTGGCCGTGGGGCTGGCCGGTTGGGTTGAAGTGGCCGCCTGCGCTTACGCCGTCGCCGCTGGAGCAGTCGCCTTTTTCATGCAGGTGAAAGCCATGTTCGGCATTCGGCTTGAGGCCGCTGACCATGCCAGAAACCAGAACCTTGTCGCCGCTTTGGGTGAAGGTGACCGAGCCGCTGGCTGTATTGCCAGTGGTGCTTTGCAGCTGGGCCACGGCGCGCGGACCGGTGGTGGCGGTGCTGGCGCAGGCGCCAAGTGCCAGCACGCTGGCCAGCAAGATGAAAGTGCGTGTCATGAAGACTCCCGGAGGGTTGTTGTTCAATATGCAAGGCTGGGGCATCTGACGATTCAAGCCAGCGCCGCCCAATGCGCGAGGCCTGTCAGTGCCTGGCCAGTTGCAGCAGTTTGCCAAGCGCCTGGTCGTCAATGCCCATCATGCGCAGTTTGTCATAAGTCAGCTGCGCATAGTCACGCGTCGTGCCATAACGGCCGCAGGCACTGGAGAATATTTGCCGGTAGTGGTCTTCACTCAACACACCGGTGTGGTTGGGGCTGCGGCGGGACAGCGTGAAGGCCAGTGCCTTGATGTCGCCCTGCGCCGTGCGGCAGCGCAGCCACTTGGGGTCATAGATGCCGTTGGGCATTTCGCGCGCCCACAGGGCGGGCAGGGCAGCGGGCACATGGTCCCTGGGCAGCCGATAGGCCATTCCCCTGCAGCTGCCACCCGACAGCAGGCCAAACACCAGGCCCGGCTGGGCAGGCGTGCCGCGGTTGACGCGGCTCCACATTTTCAGCGCGCGGTGGTAGCCGTGCAACGTGGCAAAGCGCTGCTCGGCTGATTCAAATTCGGGTCGCCAGATCAGCGATGCGTAGCCAAAAACCCACAAGTCGGTCTGGCCGCCCCATTGCCGGATGGTAGCGTCGAGCATTGTGGCGGGGTCACGGGCTTTGTAAGCCAATTCGTCAGGGGCGTTTGCTAGAGTGGTCACAGCCTCACTTTACAATATCGCCACGTTTTTTAAAAAGGAAGTTTTCCATGGTTTCTCAGAGTGACGACAGCCCGCAACGCGTGGCGCTGTTTTTGGTGTTTGGATTGATTGCCATCGTGGTTGCCTCGGTGCTGGTGTTTGCCGTGAAGCATCGCGGCGCTCCGGCCCAGGCAGTCGCCCCGGCTGCCGGGGTGGCTATTGCGCCGGCCATGCCAGCTGATGCCTCCATTGCAATGGCGCAGGCAGCTTCCGACGCAGCCAGCGTCAAGGTCGAGCAGGGCATCGTCAAGTTTTACTTTGCTTCGGGCAAGGCCGACCTGGCCGCTGGCGCCAGCGAAGCATTGACTGATGTGGTCAAGGGCGCGCAGGCTGGCCGCAAGGTCGCTATTTCTGGTTTTCACGACGCAACTGGCGATGCTGACCAAAATGCCGAATTGGCCAAGCAGCGCGCGCTGGCCGTGCGCGATGCGCTGACGACGGCGGGCGTGCCTGAGAGCCAGATCGAACTCAATAAGCCCGAGCCGATCGCCTCCAGCGCCACGGGTAGCGATGCCGAAGCCCGCCGCGTCGAAATCAGCCTGCAGTAACTCGCACGCTTGCGGCCCGCATGGCGGGCGAAATGAATCCGCAGTGCTTTGCGCCCGGCGGATTTTTTTTGCCTGTCCTTCGTTTGGTAACCGCAAAGTAACCATTCGGGGTGAAAACAGCCGCGATATTAGTTACCATGGACGCCGTAATAAAGTTACATCCCCGTGTCCGGGATGGCTAAATTGAAAGGTTTCACCATGGCGCTTCATTCCGCCGTTGCAGACATCACCGCCCGCATTCAGGAGCGCAGCCGGCCAACACGCAATGCCTATCTGGCCCAACTGCAGGCCGACAGCACTCGCCCCCCCAGCATGGACCGCATGGGCTGCGCCAACATCGCGCATGCAGTGGCCGGCATGCCGCTGGATGACCGTTTCAAGATCGTGACCGAGCGCCAGCCCAACATCGGCATCGTCACCGCCTACAACGACATGTTGTCGGCGCACACGCCGCTGCTGGGTTACCCCGCGCTGATCAAGGACGAGGCGCGCAGACACGGCGCCACGGCGCAGGTGGCTGGCGGTGTGCCGGCCATGTGCGATGGCGTCACGCAGGGCACCAGTGGCATGGAGTTGAGCCTGTTCAGCCGCGATGTGATTGCCATGGGCACGGCCGTAGCGCTGTCGCATGACATGTTTGATGCGGCGCTGTTGCTTGGCGTGTGCGACAAGATCGTTCCCGGCCTGCTGATTGGCGCGCTGCAGTTCGGCCATTTGCCGATGGTGTTCGTGCCGGCCGGCCCCATGCCGTCGGGCCTGCCGAACAAAGAAAAAGCCCGCATCCGGGAACAGGCCGCGCAAGGTCTGGTCGGGCGCGATGCGCTGCTGGAAGGCGAACTCAAGTCTTACCACAGCCCCGGCACCTGCACCTTTTATGGCACGGCCAACAGCAACCAGATGCTGATGGAGGCCATGGGACTGCATGTGCCCGGCACGGCGTTTGTCCAGCCCGGCGACGCGCTTCGCGACGAACTCACACGTGAGGCGGCCCGCACTGTGCTCGGCATCACCAAGGCCAAGCGCTTTGCGCCCATCGGCCATGTCGTCGATGAACGCGCCATCGTCAACGCGATGGTGGCGCTGCTGGCCACTGGCGGCTCGACCAACCACCTGATCCACTGGGTGGCGGTGGCGCAGTCGGCCGGCATCATGATCGACTGGAATGACTTTTCGGCGCTGTCCGATGTCGTGCCGCTCCTGACGCATGTCTATCCCAACGGCAGCGCCGATGTGAATGACTTCCAGGCCGCCGGCGGGCCGGGGCTGGTGATTCGGGAACTGCTGGACGCCGGCCTGATGCATGAGGACGTATTGACAGTGCGCGCAGGCGGCATCCGTGAATATGGCCGCATTCCGGTGATGGACGGTGCGTCGCTGGCCTGGCATGAGGTGGGCGACTCAAAGGACGAGTCCATCGTGCGGCCTGCAGACCGGCCCTTCAGCCCCACCGGCGGGCTCAAGCTGCTCACCGGCAACCTCGGGCGCAGCGTGATCAAGGTGTCCGCCGTGCCTGATGACCGGCATGTGATTGAAGCGCCGGCCCGGGTGTTTGATTCGCAGGAAGACTTGCTGGCGGCCTTCAGTGCGGGCGAGCTTGAACGGATGTGCCTGGAAAATCCACAACACGGCGTTGTCTGCGTGGTGCGCTGGCAGGGACCCCAGGCCAACGGCATGCCCGAGCTGCACAAGCTCACGCCGCCGCTGGCGGTGCTGCAGGGCAAGGGTTTCAGGGTGGCGCTGGTGACCGATGGCCGCATGAGCGGCGCATCGGGCAAGGTGCCAGCGGCGATTCATGTGTCGCCGGAAGCAGCCGCCGGCGGGCCACTCGCCAAGGTGATTGATGGCGATGTGATCCGTGTTGATGGACTCACCGGCAAGTTGCTGGTGCTGGTGGATGAGGCCGAATGGGCCGCACGGCCTGTCAGCGTGATGCCGGACGCATTGCGTCAGCGCAACGGCATCGGTATGGGGCGGGGATTGTTTTCGGGCATGCGTGCCCGTGCATTGACAGCAGAAGAAGGAGCCATGTCATGGATGTAACGATGAACATCAGCCAAAAACTCAGTGCCCTGCAGGTGATGCAGGATGCGCCCGTGATTCCGGTCATCGTGCTGAACGATATTGGCCAGGCGGTGCTGCTGGCCCGCGCCCTGGTGGCGGGCGGCATCCGCATGCTTGAAGTCACCCTGCGCACGCCGCAGGCGCTGGCCTGCATCGAGGCGATTGCCCGCGATGTGCCCGAGGCGGTGGTGGGCGCAGGCACAGTGCGCAGCGCCGCCGACGCCCAGGCGTGTGCCATGGCCGGCGCGCGCTTTGTCGTCAGCCCCGGCTACACCCATGCGGTTGGCCAGGCCTGCCGCGATGCCGGACTGGCGCTGCTGCCCGGCGTGGCCACCGGCAGCGAAATCATGATGGCGCAGGAAGACGGATTGACCGAACTGAAGTTTTTTCCGGCGCTGCAGGCTGGCGGCACGGCCATGCTCAAAGCCTGGGGCGGGCCGTTTGGCGATGTGAAGTTTTGCCCCACGGGTGGTGTGTCAATGGCCAATGCCGCCGAGTTTCTGGCGCTGCCCAACGTCGCCTGCGTTGGCGGCTCGTGGCTCACGCCCGCCGATGCACTGGCGTCTGGCGACTGGGACCGCGTGACCGACCTGGCGCGTCAGGCCTGCCTTTTGACACGCCGCGCGGTCTGAAGCAGCGCATGCATGGTGGTGAGCGCAACGCGGAAATCCATCTTTTGGCGCCTCATCGGCCCGGCATCGCCATGACCTGCGGCCTTGCGATGAAGGTGCTGAAGCCAAGTTGCAGAGCATGAGCGTGTGAATCGGTACGATTTTTAATGAAATCATCCATTTGCGCATAAAGGACGGGCGCTTTGAGCTATCAAAAAAGTAGCTGAAAGCGCCCGTTCATGCCGCTTTGGTTCCGGTTGACCGGCGGTGGCTTATTTCTCCGCGCCTGATGCCCTGGACACGTAAAACGACAGCGCGTCGATTTGGGCTTCGGTCAAGGTGGCCTTGTAGGAGGGCATGGCGCCCAGGCCGTCGTACAGCGCTTTTTTTACCCGCGCGGCGTTGGGCTTGAGGTCGTCGAACACGGGCCCGACCGCGCCTTCACTGCCGGCGTCCTTCAGGGTGTGGCACAGCGCGCAGGCCGGAACGGCCCCGGCGGTGAACAGCTGTTTGCCAATCGCCATCTTGTCGGCGTCCTCAGCGGCGCTGGCCGGCAGGCTGATGACGGTTGCAGCCGCCAGCAGCAGGCCTTGCGACAGCAGCAGTCGCAAGGGTTGCGCCGAAAACCTTGAAAGCAAAGGGGATGGGGTCATGGCATCACTGGGCCTGTAAAGTTTTAAAAGTGGGAACAGGTTGAAACGCATCACGCCACGCTGACCTTCACTGCGTGGTCCTGCCAGCTGGCGTTGTTGTAGCCGCTGACGTTCTCGCCGCGTGTTTCGGGTTGCACGTTGCCGGCCCTGTCGGTGGCGCGGCTGGTGACGACGTAGTTGCCGCGCGCAAAGTGCGCGGGCAGCACAAACTGGCGCCAGGCGTATTTGCCGAGGTCGGGGCCGACCAGGCGTGCCTGTTGCCAGGTTTTGCCGCCGTCAATCGACACTTCCACGCCCTTGACGGCATGCATGCCGCCAAAGGCCACGCCGTTGATCTGCATCCAGCCTTCGCGGTGGGCGCCATCGTCGGGGCTGGGTGAGTTGACCCAGGACTTGACCGACATTTCCTGCACCGACGGCTGGCTCGGGTCGGCTTTCTGGCCGGGGGGCGTGAGGCGGTAACCGTGCGCCATGATCCGGGCATCGCTTTCCTTGGCGGTGAAGGCCAGTTGCTTGACGTATTTGATGCTGTTCACGCCGGTAAAACCCGGCACGATCAAGCGCAGCGGGCCGCCGTGGGCCAGCGGGATCGGCGCGCCGTTCATCTCCCAGGCCAGCAGCGCGTCCTGCATGGCGGCAGCGGGCACCGAGCGCTCGACGATGATGCTTTTCGGGTCGAGTCCGGCTGGCAGCTTCTCCCCGCCGGTGCTGGTCATGTAGTTCATGCCGGGGCTGACGCCGCCCAGCGCCTGCACCACTTCGCGCACCGGCACACCGCTCCAGACCACGCAGCCGGCGGCGCCCACCGTCCAGCCGGTGCCGCTGGGCTTGGAGGGGAAAAAGCCCCGGCCGTTGCCCGAACACTGCAGCACCATGGCAACGGTCTCCAGACCCATGGTCTTGAGGTCGCCCACGGTGAGCGAGCGCGGATTTTTCACGCCGTCCAGCGTCAGCACCCAGGCGTCGCGGTCGGCCACGATCGAGGCGTCAGGCGTGGGCAGGTTGTTGCGAATGTAGAGCTGATCGGCCGGCGTGATGACGCTGGTGCCAAAAGCACCGCGCTTGGTCTCGATGGTGTTGCCGCTGTGCACGATGACACTGTTCAGGTCTTTCCAGGCGAGGTCGGTGGGCAATGGCTTGGCGGCTGCCGCTTGCGCCATGGCGCCGTGGCTCCATGTCGCCAGGCCGGCGGCCGCCAGCGCGGTGGCGCTGCGGGTCAGCAGGTGGCGGCGGGGCAATGAGCTGGGGGTGTCGATCATGTGTGTCTCCGTGAGTTGTTGAAAGGGAACGTGAAAAGAAACGTGAGTACGAACGAAAAACGGGCTTGCTGAATAACTCAAGAATCTGCCTAGCCGCCCACGTGGGCAGTTTGGCCGGACGGTTTGCCGAAATGGTGGTTTGCCATGGCCAGCGCCTTCTTTTTCTGCGCCACCAACACCAGTGGCTTGCCCTGGCGCGAATCAATGACCTGCCAGTACATGTCGTTCCACCAGCCGCTGCCGGTCTTGAGTGTCACCGGCTGGTCAAAGGCAAACACCGTGACCATGCCGCCTTTTTCAAGGAAAGTGGTCAGGTGGTAGGCCAGGCGGCCGTCGATGTCGCAGGGCCGCATCAACTGCGGGTAGCCCGGAACCGGCTGCTGCTGGTTTAACCCCAGGTGCGCCAGCAACTGGCTGGTTTGCATGAAGCTGCCGCGCAGCGTGCGTTCGTAATACTCGTGCTCGATGGCGCCGCGAACCAGCGTGGGCGGACGCATTGCAAATACCGCACCGGTGCCAGTGGCCGCCAGCAGCGTCGCGACCAGACCGCGTTGAAAGCTGCGCCGCGACAACAACGGGGTGTGCCTGAAAAGATGCGCCGGGGGCTGGCCAGGGTCAAAGGCCAGCGCCATCTCTGCGCGGGCGCGCAGGTCAAAGGCACTGTCGGGCGGAAGCTCAAAGTCCGTCATTCAAATCTTTCTGAACTGGCGCACGCTGGAAGCCGGAGCGAGGGCAGCGGCCCCGGGCGCATCTGTCCGGGAATGGCCATCAAGCGCCGCCTTCAGGGCCTCGCGGGCGCGCGACAGGCGTGACAACACAGTGCCCGGCGCAATGTCGAGCGCCTCGGCCATTTGCGCCGTCGGCATGTCGTCAAAGTAAAACAGCACCAGCACCTCACGGTGAATCGGCGCGATG
The DNA here is from genome assembly GCF_015752205.1 of Polaromonas sp. CG_9.7. Classification (GTDB taxonomy): domain Bacteria; phylum Pseudomonadota; class Gammaproteobacteria; order Burkholderiales; family Burkholderiaceae_C; genus Polaromonas. The sequence continues at coordinate 18,295 of NZ_JADOVG010000003.1, read as the reverse complement.
CGGCCCAAAGCCTGCACCACGTCGCGCTGGTTGTCCAGGCGCTCCGTGCTGGCCTGCGGTTCGGCGGCATCGAATTCGCCATAGTCCTCATCCAGCCGTTGCGGGCCCGGTACCACATGGCGCAGCACATGCCGGCGCATGATGCGAAACAGCCAGGCGCGCGCCAATTCGGGCTGGCGCAGCTGGCTGCGGTATTGCCAGGCGCTGGTGAAGCAGTCCTGCACCACATCCTCGGCAATGGCGCGCGAACCCGTCAGGCCCCAGGCGCTGCGCAGCAAAAAGCGGTAGTGCTCGCGCACCCATTGGTTGTACCGGGACTCGGCCGTCTGGATCATGTGTACAAGAGCACTGGCAAAGGCGCTTTATTCCCTCGGTTTCAGTTTGTTTGCATGGGGTTTACCCTTCAATGGGCCTAAATGGGCGGACGGAAAAGCCTGGGCTTGCGTCATAAAGGCTTCCAGCGCTGCCGTAGGCTGCTTGTCGCGGTGAACGACCAGGAAGCACTGCCGCAGCATGCGCGGCAGTGTGGTGCGGACGGGGCTCAGCCGCCCGGTGGCCATCAGGTCGCGCACCACCAGCATTGACAGGCAGGCTGCGCCCAGGCCTTCGGCGGCGGCATGCTTGATGGCTTCAGAGCTGCCCAGCTCGATGCTGCGCCGGTAAGTGTGCAGGTGCGGCAGCAGCAGCTGGTCGGTGACCTCGCGTGTGCCCGAGCCGGCCTCTCGCAGCAGCCACAGGGCGCCCCGCAGCGCCTTGAGTGGCACGCGGATATTTTCGTCGGTAGCGCCCTGCGTTGACGCGACGAGTTCGCTGCGCGGGCTGGCCACAATCACCAGTTCGTCCTGCAGCCAGGGCGTGATCGCCAGTGCCGCCTGATTGCTGGGCCCTTCAATCAGGCCAATGTCCAGTTCAAAGGCCGCCACCGCATCGCAGATGGTTTCGGTGTTGCCGATGCTGACGCGCGAGCGCCAGGCGGTAGCGCTGCCGGCTTGGCTGGCCGCCAGGAACTGCCCGAGCAAAGCCGGCAGGACATAGTTGCCAATGGTGGTGCTGGCGCCTATGCGCAGTGACTGCGTCTGCGCGCTTGCGTCGCGCGCCATGTGCTCGATGTCGGCCGCGCCGTCAAGCAGCGCCAGCGCGCGCGGCAGCAGGGCACGGCCGTTGTCATTGAGCAGCAGGCGCTTGCCGGCGCGGTCGAACAGGCGCAACGACAGCAAGCGCTCCAGCTCGTTGACCGCCGAGCTGGTGGCCGACTGCGACAGCGCAATGTCGGCGCTGGCCGCCGTGGTGCTGCCGTTGCGCGCCACAGCGGCAAAAATCTGCAATTGGCGCAGGGTGAGTCGCAAGACATCCATTTAAAACCTCCTGATCGTTCTTGATAGCGATTGAATGGGTAAATCTTACTGAAACTAGCCGTTGGACGGGTTGCGTGAATTTTCCTAAAGTTGCATTGAACATTATTCGACTCCTGCTTTTGAGAGGAAAACGCCATGAGCACCCCCGGCAACCCCCTGTCCAGCCTGGCCAGCCAAGCCCGTCACCATGCGCCATCGCCGCCCGCGCCGTCATGGGCACGGCGCATGCTGCCCGGCCTGGCGCTCAGTGCCGCGCTGGCGGCTGCCGCCGTTTCGCTGGGAAACATCCGTTGGCTGCAGGACCATGGCCTGAGCGCGCTGACGCTCGCCATCGTGCTCGGCATGCTGGTCGGCAACACGGTTTACCCGCGTTTTGCCAGTGTCAGCGGGCCGGGCGTCAACTTTTCCAAGCAAACGCTGCTGCGCCTGGGTGTGGTGCTGTACGGCCTGCGCCTGACGGTGCAGGACGTGGGGCAGGTCGGCATGGCCGGTGTGGCGATCGATGCGCTGGTACTGGGCTCGACCTTTGCGCTGGCCTGCTGGGTCGGCACGCGCTGGCTGGGGATGGACCGCAAGACCGTCATGCTGATAGGCGCGGGCAGCTCGATCTGCGGTGCGGCGGCGGTGATGGCGGCCGAGCCGGTGGTCAAGGGCCGCGCCGAGCAGGTCACGGTGGCCGTGGCCACGGTGGTGATGTTTGGCACGCTGTCGATCTTTTTGTACCCCCTGCTGTTCGAGCTGAACCAGCACTTCCATTTCATTGGCGGCGGCACGCAGGGCTTTGGCATTTACGTCGGTTCGACCATTCACGAGGTGGCGCAGGTGGTGGCCGCCGCGCGCTCGATTGGCACCGAGGCCGCCGACACGGCGGTGATCGCCAAGATGGTGCGCGTGATGATGCTGGCGCCGTTCCTGATCATGCTGTCGGCCTGGCTGGCACGCGACGAGGCGCGTTCGTCCGCTCGGTCTGGCGACGCCAGCGCCGCGTCGAACACGTCAGGCAAGCCGTCAAAGACCAAACTGGCCATTCCCGGCTTTGCCCTTGGTTTTGTCGCCGTCGTGCTGTTCAACTCGCTGAACCTGCTGCCCGCCAAAGTGCTGCCCGTGATGACTGATATCGACACGGCGCTGCTGGCCATGGCCATGGCTGCGCTGGGTTTGTCAACGCATATGTCGGCGATTCGCAAGGCCGGCTTCAAGCCGATGCTGCTGGCGCTGATCCTGTTTGCCTGGCTGGTGGTTGGCGGTGCGCTGATCAACCGCTGGGTGCCGGCGCTGCTGGCCGGTTGACTGGTTGAATTCGCTAAAGGACTGAATCAAGGTAATTACTCAGCTCCCTCGAAGCTCTCCGTAATCTCTTTTGTCATTGCTTACTTGATGAGCCTGCCCCGGACTTGATCCGGGGCAATCCATGACCCCGTTTGGGGAGAAGTCATGGTTCCCGGGTGCTGAAACCCCGGGCTTGATCCGGGGCCGGGATGACAGAGGCTGATTTCATTGCGCTTTAAACTGAAAAGTGACCTGAGTAGTTACGAATCAAGCATGTAAAAGGCGGTTTTCGCACATGGGACGTGCGCTGACAGCTATTTAAACCATAGCAATGGCATTTGCCGTCGCCTCAGCCCCCACAAATCAGCGCAGGCCGCCGCCGCTGGCACCCTCGACGCGCTGGATCAGCTCGATCTTGTAGCCGTCCGGGTCGGTGACAAAGGCAATCACGGTGCTGCCGCCCTTGACCGGACCGGCTTCGCGCGTGACGTTGCCGCCGGCGGCCTTGATCTTTTCGCAGGCGGCATACGCGTCGGGAACGCCCAGGGCAATGTGGCCGTAAGCCGTGCCCATCTCGTAGCTTTCCGTTCCCCAGTTGAAGGTCAACTCGATTTCGGCCTGCGCCGGATTGCCCTCGTAACCGACAAAGGCCAGGCTGTATTTATAGTCCGGATTTTCTGACTGGCGCAGCAGCTGCATGCCCAGAACCTGGGTATAAAAATCAATCGAGCGCTGAAGGTTGCCAACGCGGAGCATGGTATGAAGTAATCGCATCACCGGATTATCACGTCGGCGTGAGAACTGTGCAGGCGGCACTGCCGCATGGAAGGCCGCTTCAAGGGTTGCGGTTCAGCACCCTGGCCACCGGATGGTGGCGCAGCCTGAACGCGTCGGGCATGCCTGAGCCGAGCAGCGGGCGCAGGTACATCCTGAACGCATCGGTCACGTCGGTGCCGCTGGCGCTGATGAATTCATCCTCCATCACCCGCGTCTTGCCGGCCACGGCTTCAAGAGGCAGCAGCTCGTAATCGACCGAATAAAAGCCCGTCCGCTTGATGGCGACCGAGCCGTCCTGCGCGCCCCACATGGCGAACTGCACGGCTTTTTCGCCGACCTCGCGAGCTTCGCGCTGGTCCACGTCGGACACGCAGCCGATGAACGAGCGCTGCAGATAGCCAAAGGTGTCGCCACGCACCCGCTTGATGCCGAGCTTGGCCTTGATTTCCTCGCACAGCAGGTCGGCCAGTGCGCCGTTGCCCGACAACTGCACATTGCCGTGGTCGTCATGTTCCAGGTCTTTCGCCAGCAGGCTGGCAATCGGCGCGCCCGACGCATCGTGGATGCCTTCGGACACGGCGACCACGCAGCGCCCGAAGCGCGCATAAGTCGCCTTCACATCAGCCAGGAAATTCTCCAGCACGAAGGTGCGCTCAGGCAGGTAGATCAGGTGCGGGCCGTCGTCGGGAAACTTCTTGCCCAACGCCGAGGCGGCCGTCAAAAATCCGGCATGCCGGCCCATCACCACGCCCACGTACACGCCGGGCAGGGCGGCGTTGTCCAGGTTTGCGCCGGCAAACGCCTGCGCCACGAAGCGCGCCGCAGACGGGAAGCCCGGCGTGTGGTCGCTCCCCACCAGGTCGTTGTCGATGGTCTTGGGAATGTGGATGGAGCGCAGCGGGTAACCGGCCTTTTGCGCTTCCAGGCTGACGATGCGCACCGTGTCCGACGAGTCGTTGCCGCCGATGTAGAAAAAGTGCTCGATCTGGTGCGCCTGCAGCACCTTGAAAATCTCCTGGCAATAGCGCACGTCGGGCTTGTCACGCGTCGAGCCGAGCGCCGACGACGGCGTGTTGGCGACGAGTTCAAGGTTGTGGCTGGTTTCCTGCGTCAGGTCCACGAAGTCTTCATCGACGATGCCGCGCACACCGTGGCGCGCGCCGTAGATGCGTGTGACCTCGCCAAAGCGCCGCGCCTCCAGCGCCACGCCGACCAGCGACTGGTTGATCACCGCCGTCGGGCCGCCGCCCTGGGCGACAAGAATTTTTCCGGATGCCATGGATTGTTCCCTTTGGTTGCGATGTTGAAGCGCTCGACGTCATCGTACACATCGCAGCGGGCCGGGCAAGATGGGCCGCCGGCTTTTTCGGCAGAGAAGACGTGGGTGGAAATTTTTGCTATTGAAAATATAGCTGTTTGCGAATGCCTGTATTGCGCCAGAGGCCGATTTGATGCCTGATATGGTTAAAACAATTAGTTAATTTCAACCAGTAGCGATCACAGGATGTGGCGCCGTTTTACGGGAAAGTGGCGCAGTTCGATCTTTAGACTATTTGCGGTCAGTTAGCCGCGGAGCGTCCCGGACAGCACACGACGACAAAGCGGCCAGGCCAGCGGCTCTGTTGGCTTCCTCGAAGTTGCCGCTCGCCAGATGGAGCAGGATTGACTGAAGCACCATGTCCGCAGTTCCTGCAAGGATGGGGAAGAAGACGTTCATCGATCAAGCGCATTGCCCGTGCAAGTGCCCAATGAATCGCTTTGTCTATCGAGTTTTGCTCGGCCCTTTCATGCAACTCAAACCTCGCTTTTCATCTGTCATGCGGGAGCAAAACAGTGCGCAGGCGGGTGTGCCCCTCTTGGGCAGTCTTCAACACGTTGAGGTTAGACAAGCGTGCCGTCGGGGTGAACCATCACGCGCGCTGCGGCTGCAAGCCGGCCAACAGCGCCATCAAGGCGTCGACGTCTAGCGGTTTGACAAAGTGATGATCGAAACCCGCGTCCGCGCTCCTTTGCAGGTCGTCCATTTGGCCGTAGCCGGTCAGGGCCACCTGCACGATGTCCTTGCCCCATTCCTCGGCTCGTATGCTGCGGGCTGTGTCGTACCCGTTCATCTTCGGCATCCCGATGTCGCACAACAGTATGTCGGGCCGAAACTCCTTGGCCGCCTTGATGCCCGACTCCCCGTCGTAGAAAGTGATGACCTCGTTCCCCAACATCTCGAGAAGCTGACCGAGCGAGTTCGCCGCGTCCACGTTGTCGTCCACGACCAGAATGCGGTGGCGTGTAGCGGGATAGACGGGGTCAGGCTGATTAGTAGGCTCGTCCCCGGCGGCCGACAAAGCCACCGGCAGGCGCACAACGAACTCGCTGCCCCTGCCTTGACCGTCGCTGTGGGCCTCAACCGACCCGCCGTGCATCTCGACCAGGCGCTTGACGATAGAAAGGCCGATACCCAAACCACCCTTCGAGCGTTCCAGGTTGCCTTCAACCTGGGCGAACATGTCGAAGACGTGCGGGAGCATGTGCGTCGGGATGCCGCTGCCGTTGTCCTGAATCGAGACGACCGCTTCAGCTCCCAGGCGTTGCATGCTCAATCGGATCTGACCTCCACGATCCGTGAACTTGGCGGCGTTGTTCAACAGGTTAGCGAACACCTGTGCCAGCCGTGTCAGGTCAGCGTCCACATGCATTGGGTCGGAGGGAAATTTGATCAGCAACTCGTGATCAGCCTGTGCAATGGACGGTCTGCTGGCCTCGATGGCCTGCTGAATGGCCGTTGCCAAATCAATGCGCTCCTTGCGAAGATCGATCTTGCCGCGGCTGATGCGGCTCAGGTCCAGCAGGTCGTCGATCAGATGCACCATCTGCCCAAGCTGGCGTTCCATCATCGAGCGGATCCGCTCGGTCGCTTCCGCGTCGCCTGGTGCCAGACGCATGATCTGCAGGCCAGTGCGGATCGGAGCCAGAGGATTGCGCAGTTCGTGGGCCAGCGTGGCCAGGAACTCGTCTTTGCGCTGGTCCTCCTCTCGAAGACGGGCGACCAGCCGTTCTCGTTCCTCCTCACCCCGCTTTCGGTCGCTGATGTCGTTGAACAAGAGGGCAACCTTGTAACTTCCGGTGCCGCCGAGGCGAAACGCGTAGACGTCGAACCATCGGCCACCCAGTTCCGCGGCCTGGCCGACGAATCGCGTTACCTCTCCGGTGACGGCCACCCGGCCGTATGTCTCGAACCAGTGGGCTTCGTGATTCGGGGCCAGCTCCCGCATTCGCTTGCCCTGCGCATTGCGCAGGCCGGTGTGCTTCTCGAACGCCGGATTCACTTCCAGAAACAGGTAGTCGACAGACCGCTGGTCGGCGTCGAAGATCATCTCGATCACGCAATAGCCTTCATCCATCGACTCGAACAGCGTGCGGTACTTTTGCTCACTCAGCCTTAGGGCCTCCTGGGCCTGCTTGCGGGCGGTCACGTCGCTGGCCATGCCGAACCACTCGACCACCGTGCCGTCTTTGTCCATCAGCGGGATGGCCCGCGAGAACGTCCAGCCCAGCGTGCCGTCGATCCGCAAGACCCGGTGCTCCAGCTCGAAGGTGCCTTGGGTGCGGACGGCTGCCCCGATGGTCTCCATGACGCGCTGCTGGTCGTCAGGATGAATGTACTTCTCCAACCAGGAGCGGTTCGGCTCGTGGGTGTCGGCAATGAACTCCCGGCCCTGAAGCTGGCGCATCTCGGTCCAGTCCGCGTTCATGCGATACACGACGTCCGAACTGGCACTGACCAGAGCGCGGAACTGATTCTCGCTGGCCCGGATTGCCTCTATGCTCTCACGCCGCATTCGTGCCATTTGAAGTTGAGCCGCCACACAGGCCAACAACTCCCGGGCACTGAAAGGTTTCACCAGATGGTCGTCGGCCCCTTTTTGCAAGCCCTCGATCCGGCTTTCCTCCCCGGCACGGGCAGACAGCATGATGACCGGCACGGCGCTGGTACGGGCGTTGGCGCGCAGCGCCTTCAACAGCCCGAAGCCGTCAAGCCGGGGCATCATCACGTCGGTCAGGATCAGATCCGGCGTCCGCTCGCGCGCCGCCGCCAGCGCCGCCTCTCCGTCCGGCACGGCCTCAGTGCGGTAATGCGCGCCCAGCAGACGGACGACGTACTGCCGCATGTCGGCGTTGTCGTCGGCGACCAGTACCAGGGGACGTTCGTCCTCGGTTCGCTGGGGTGACGGGGCGGGGCCCGTTGGGTCGTCCTGGAATGCCGGCAACTTTGAGCCGGGTGCCGGTTGCTGATCGGCGTCGGGCAGCCAGCGCAGCGCTTCTTCGACGAACAGATTCGCTTCCGTGGTGAGCTGCGCGGCGAGGGGCCGGTTGCGGACCTGGTCACCTGGCAGGTGCTGCGATCCCAGCGGAATCGAGAGGGTGAACATCGTGCCTCTCCCGAGTTCGCTGTCGGCGCGGATCGAGCCGCCGTGCAGCTTGACCAGTTCCTGCACCAGGGCCAGCCCAATGCCGCTGCCCTCGTGTGTCCGTCCCCGTGCGGTTTCGACCCGGTGGAAGCGTTCAAACAGCCGCGGAACTTCCTCTGCGGAGACGCCCGTACCCGTGTCGCTGACGCGCAGTTCGACCGCGCGGTCAACCTGTCGCAGTGAGACGGCGATTGCCCCCTCAAAGGTGAACTTGAATGCGTTTGACAACACGTTGAGAACAATCTTTTCCCACATGTGCCGGTCGACAAACACTGGCTCGCCAAGCGGTGGGCAATCGACGCGGAGTTTCAGCCCGGCCTTCTCGCAAGCCGAGCGAAAGTTGCTCGCGAGCTCGGCGGTGAATTCAGCCAGAGCTGTCGGCTCATAGGCTGCGCGGATCCGACCGGCCTCAATGCGTGAGAAATCCAGCAGGGTATTCACGAGGCGTTGGAGTCGCAGCCCGTTGCGGTGAACGACTTCCAGGCGCTCCCGTTGCAACGGCGGCAAACGCTCGTCCGATGCAGCCAGCGCGTCTTCGACTGGCCCCAGCATCAAGGTCAGTGGCGTGCGGAACTCGTGGCTGACGTTGGAGAAGAAGGTGGTCTTGGCCCGGTCGAGTTCGGCCAGCGCCTTGGCCCGTTGCCGCTCGTCGTCATATGCACGGGCATTCACGACGGCGGTGGTCACGGCAGAAGCGAGCAGGTCGTAGAAGCTCCGGTACGCCTCGTTCATCCTCAAGCGAGCGCTGACCCCCGCAATGAAGATGGCGGCGGGGTCGCTGGCTCCTGGCAGGATGATCGGCAGCGCCAAGGCCTCGGTGGGCGGTTCGGGATAGGGACCGAGGGCCGCCTGGCCGATCCTGTGCCGCACGTCGTGTACCTGCACCTGCACTGCAGACCCCGAGCGAACAACTTCTTCCAAGGGCCATGGGGTTTGCTTTTGAGCGCTCGAACCGACCTTGCCCAGGCTGGCGACGGTCTCCGCCTCGAGGTTGGTCGCAGCAACCAGCCGGGCGTGATCTCCGTCTTTGTCTACTGCGTAGAGTTGGACAAAGGGCAGGTCGAGGGCGTACTCCGCAAGAGCCTGAGCGGACAAGGCGAGCGCTTCGCTGACGGACTTCGCTTTGCTTGTTTGAGCGGTCAGGTCTCGCAGCGTCCGTGTCCGCCGCTCGCTGAGCATCTGGGTCGTCATCTCGATGACGGGGTGAAACAGGCCGCCGACCCGACCGGCCTCGTCCCGAATGGGGCTGAATGAGAACGTGAAGAAGCACTCTTCCACGTAGCCGTGCCGTTCAAGGAAAATTTGCTGGCCTTCGAGGAAGGCCGTGTTGCCAGCCAAGGCCGTGTCGTGCGCCTCGCCAATGACCGGCCATGCCTCCGTCCAGCACTCGGCGAAGTTCTGCCCCATGGAGCGAGGATGCTTGTTGCCGCAAATGACCCGGTAGGCATCGTTGTAGAGCTGGACGAGGCCCGGCCCCCAGATGACGCAGATAGGCAAATCCGAGGCCAGGCAGATGCTGACGGTCGTGCGCAGGCTCTGCGGCCACACCTCAACCGGCCCCAGCGGGGTCGCTGACCAGTCCATCGACCGGATCAAGCCGCCCATTTCGCCGCCCCCCAACAAAAATGCGAGGGGGTTGGGTTCGGCGGCCAGCTTGTCGTTGCGTTTCATACATCCTTGTAGGTACGGGAATTGCGCCACTGCATTGCGGCCTTCAGGTTCAGTCGCACGCCATTCTGCGCTGCGCCATCCAACCGCCACCACTTGAGGAGCGATGGCGGTCGAAATGCCTGGTTTGGCTCTGGCTGGAGCCGAATGAGTGTACGTCTCTGAAGACGGCTCCTGAGTGTCGCTTATTAGCCCTTTGAGGCCCGTCGAATCCGAAATGCGAAGGGCCGCAAACGCTGCAAAGGAGCCACTGGAAAAACCATTTTGACGCTTCTCATCGATACAAAAAAGATAGCTGCTAACGCCCATGCCTATTGCGTAAACGCCCGATTTAATCCAAAAACCTTGTTTGAAAAGCAGCTGTGGAACGCCGATGAGCGCCTAGCGCAAGGCGACTCGAAGGAAAAAACTCCCCACTTTATTTAAAATTATGCAAATGCCATAATTATCAAACTTCTCCAGAAATCCATAAACCATGACCTTTCGCCGCACCGCCCTCGCGCAGGAAATGGCCAAGCAGTTGCTCCGGCCCACTTTTCTTGACACCTCATTGCGCTCCGGGCTTTTTCTTTCCGGGCAGCGGCGGGTCGGCAAAACCACGTTTCTCGCCACCGACCTGATCCCGGCGCTGCAGGACCTGGGGGCCATCGTCATCTATGTGGACCTGTGGAGCCAGCCGCAGGCCAACCCGGCGGACCTGGTGCACGGCGCCATCCGCGCATGCCTGAAAGAGTTACAAACCTCCGGTTCAGCGATGCTCCAGCACCTCAAACGGGTTGCCAGCGTCGAAGCAGGGGCGGCGGGCTTCAAGTTTGGCTTCAAGCTCGCCGATGTGGGCAAGGAAGGCGGCGTCAGCCTGGCGCAGGCGTTCACCGAACTGATCGCCCAGTCCAAAACCGACCTGGTGCTGATTGTTGACGAGGTGCAGCATGCGCTGGGCAGCGCCGAGGGCGACAACATGCTGCACGCGCTGAAAGCCGCGCGCGACGCCATCAACACGCGGCCCGCAACGCCGGGCTACTTTTTGTTTGTCGGGACCGGCTCGCATCGCGCGCGCGTGCAGGAACTCTCGCTGAAGGGCAACCAGGCGTTCAACGGCGCGGTGACGCACGAGTTTCCGGTGCTGGGGCTTGAATTTGTCGAATACGTCCTGGCACAAGTCACGCCGCAACTGGGCGTCATGGCGCCCTCGGCCGGCGTCACTGAAGCGGCGTTCAAAAGAATGGGGAGCCGGCCCGAGGAACTGATGAAAGCCCTCAATGTCTTGCGCGCCCTGCCGCAGGGCGCCAACCCCGACGAGCATTTGCCGACCATCGCCCAGTCGTTTGGTGCTGCGGCGGCGGACATCGAGCTGCAAAAAATTGAAGCCTTCGGCCCGTTGGCGCAAGCCGTCTTTTCGCGCATCTGCGGCATCGGCGGCAACGTCAAGGGCGTGTTCACCGCCGACGCGCTGAAGGAATACTCAGCCCGGATCGGCCGGGAAACCACCACCCAGGAAGTTCAGGGCGTTTTGGGTTTGATGACTTCGGCCAACTTGCTGATGCGCGTCAAGCACGGGCACTATGGTGTCACGGACAGCTTTGTCGAAAAAGCCTGGGGAACACGTTTGCAGGCCGACACGCTGTTGAAGCCCGGAGCGTCCACTGACCCGGCTGCGCCGGATTGAGGGGTTGGATAGCAAGCCAAAAGTGAGGAAACCGCAGACCTCTCATTTTGGAACAGGGAATGCCGAGCTACGAAAGCACAGTCATCAGCCTGCGGGATCACTGCGGACAAGTGCCTGAATCATGGATCAAACGCACATAACGGCAGCCGCCGCACGTTCCTCCTGCCCACGGGGGTTAACGGCCAGTCCCGTGCCGGCTATGCTTGCACCCTATGTACGAGCACCATTTCGGCTTGAGCCAGGACCCGTTTTCCATCGCGCCCGACCCGCGTTACCTGTTCATGAGCGAGCGCCACCGCGAGGCGCTGGCGCATCTGCTGTATGGCGTGGCCGGGCCGCACGGCGCTGGCAGCGGCACGGGCGGCGGTTTTGTGCTGCTCACGGGTGACATCGGCACCGGCAAGACCACGATTTGCCGCTGCTTCATGGAGCAGATTCCCGCCGGCTGCCATGTCGCCTATATCTTCAACCCCAAGCTCACCGTGACCGAGCTGCTGCAGTCGGTTTGCGAGGAATTCCACATCACGGCGGCGGCGGCGACGGCTTCAGGCGCGCCGACGGTGAAGGACTACATCGATGCGCTGAACAGCTTTTTGCTCAAGAGCCATGCCGCCGGGGAAAGCAGCGTGTTGATCATCGACGAGGCGCAGAACCTCAGCGCCGATGTGCTGGAGCAACTGCGCCTGCTGACCAACCTGGAAACCAGCGAGCGCAAGCTGCTGCAGATCGTGTTGATCGGCCAGCCCGAATTGCGCACGCTGCTGGCCCGCCCTGAAATGGAGCAACTGGCGCAGCGCGTGATTGCCCGCTTTCACCTCGACGCGCTGACCGAGGCCGAGAGCGCGCAGTACATCGAGCACCGCCTGTCGGTGGCCGGGTTCACCGGCCCGCTGCCGTTTGACCGTTCCGCGATCCAGCGCATTCACCGCCTCACACGCGGTGTGCCGCGCCGCATCAACCTGCTGTGCGGGCGCGCGCTGCTGGGCGCCTGGGCCAATGGCCTGTTTCGCGTGAACCGGCCCGTGGTCGACAAGGCGGCGGTCGAGGTGTTCGGGCTGGATGCCGGGCAGGCAAGGGGCGTCGGCAAGCGGCCAGTTTCCTACGCACTGGGCGGCCTGGCCTTGCTGGCCGGTGCCGTGGTGGCGGGTTTTTTGCTGGTCAATCCAGCGCAAAAAGAGTTGGCGCCGTCCCTGGCTTCAAGCGCGCCGGCGCCCCAGGCTGGCGCTTCATCACCTGAACCTGAAAAGCCGCCGGCCCTGCGGCCTGCCGAAGAACTCGATACCCTTGTGGCGCAATTCCCGGCCGACATCAACACGGCCTGGCGTGCGCTGGCGCCCGCCTGGAAGCTGCCCGCCTCTGACGGCGACCCGTGCCTGGCCGCCAGCGCGCAGCAGTTGCAGTGCTACCGCACCAGTAACCTGAGCGTGCCGCTGCTGCGCCAGCTTGACCGCCCCGGCATCCTGACGCTGCATACAGGCAACGGTCCGCCGGTGCATGCCATCCTAGTGGGGCTGGACGACCAGACCGCCACGCTGCAGGACGCTGCCGGCCTGCACACCGTCAGATTGGTGTCGCTGGGTCGGCTGTGGCGCGGCGAGTTCGCCACTTACTGGCGCCCGCCTCCGGGTTACACGCCGGGACTGCAGGGCGACAGCGCCGTTCCGGTGATCCGCCAGCTGGCCAGTCAACTGGCCGTGCTGGAAGGCGCGCCCGTGCCGCTCGCTTATGCCTCACCGCCGCTGCTGGATACGTTCCTCAGGGCGCGTGTGCGCGCCTTCCAGCGCGCCCAGGGGTTGGAAGCCGACGGGCAACCCGGCCCGCTGACCTTCATGCAGATCGACAGCGCCACGAATGCGAATGCGCCGCACCTGCAAACCCAACCGCCATCGCTCCGGTAAATCTATGTCCTATATCCTTGATGCCCTCAAACGCGCCGAAGCCGAGCGCGAGCTTGGCGCCGTGCCCGGTGTGCATGCCCGCCAGGCGATCACCCCCGCGCCCCAGACGGCTGGCCGCACACAACGCCGCATCTGGACAGGCGCCGGCATCACCCTGGCACTGGCTGGCATGGCGACGGCCGGCCTGTGGCTCTGGCAAAAGCCCGACGCGGCCGTACGACTGGCAGCGGTAGACCCTGTCGTGGAAATGCCACCGGTACCCGCGCCGATACTCATGCCGACACCGACACCGACACCGACACCGACACCGACACCGACACCGACACCGACACCGACACCGACGCCCAGACCCACGTCCAGACTCCCCCCCCCGGCAGTGACCGCATCGCCATCCGTGCAACAGCCCGCTCCAGCGTCGACGCCACGCGAAGCCGTGTCGCCGCCGCTGCCCGCTGTTGCCCCCGCCGCTTCCAGGCCTGCGTCAAAAGCAGAGCCAGAAGTGCGCGCCATGGCAACGCCGCCTATGTCCAAGCCCAAGCCTGACCCGGTCGCCAAGGCAGCGCCAAGCCAGGCGGCGCCTGCCGTGCGGCTGCTCGGCGAACTGCCCCCGGACCTGCGTGGCCAGATTCCGCCATTGGCCATCACCGGTTCGGTTTATTCGGCCAACCCCGACAAGCGGCTGTTGTTGGTGAACAACCAGGTGCTTGCGCAGGGCAGCCTGGCCGCCCCCGAAGTGACACTGGTGGAAATCCAGGCGAAAAGTTCGGTGTTCAGTTTTCGAGGCACACGTTTTCGCGTGATGCATTAACTTTTTTTCGCAGGTTGGGACACCTTGGTTGCTCAGTGGACTGGCATGCTTTCAACGCCATGCAGCAAGTGCAGGGTGATATAGCGCTCTGGCTTTTTACTGCCGCTTTGGCAACTCAAACACCAGGCAGGTGGTCGTGGCATGGGCGTACAACTTGCCGTCCGGCCCGACGATGCGGCCTTCGGCCGTGGCCAGTTGCTTGCCGCAGTGGATCACCGTGCCGATGGCGCGCAGCGGCCCGGTCTGGTGCGAGGCTGCCCGAACGATGTTGATGCTCAACTCAGCCGTGGTGTAGCCACGGCCCGCCGGCATCATGGTGTGCACCGCGCAGCCGACTGCTGAATCGAGCAGCGTGGCATACCAGCCGCCATGCACCGTGCCCAATGGGTTGTAGTGCTTGAGTTGCGGCGTGCCCTGGAAGGTGGCCTTGCCGGGCTCGACAGCGATCAGCGCGAAGTCCAGCGTTTCGGCGATGTGCGGGTAGGGCAGTTCACCATCCAGCATGGCCTGCATGATTTGCATGCCGGTCTTGCCGGCGACCCCTTCGGTGCTGGCCAGGCCAGGCTTGCCGCCGCCGGCCAGCATCTTGATGCGCACCGCCGCGCTTTCTTCCATCCATTCGGCCAATGTGTCCCGCTTGCCAGTCATGTCATTCCTCTGAATTAATTTGCATATGCAACAGTTGCAGCTACAATTAAATTATGCACGACAAGCCAGAACCTGTTCAAAGCCTGCCTGACGCCGAACTCCTGGCCGCACTAAAAACTCTGGGCTGCACCAACTTCAAGCTGCGCCAGTTGATGCGCCAGGTGGCCCAGCATTACGACGTGGAAATGGTGGGCGCCGGACTCAAGACCACGCAGTATTCGCTGCTCAGTCATGTGCTCAAGCTCGGCCCGCTGCGGCCGGGCGAACTGGCCAGGCGCATGAGGATGAGCGCCTCCACCCTGACACGCAACCTCAAGCCGCTGGTGGACGCCGGCTGGGTCGAACTGGCCACCGGCAGCGATGCGCGCAGCCGGACCGTCAGCATCACGCCGGCCGGCCATGCCAAGCGCAAGGAAGCGCTGGGCCACTGGAAGATTGCCCAGGAAAGCCTGAACCAACGTCTGGGTGCGAGTCGCGTGCTGGCGCTTCACGGCCTGATCAATGAATCCCTTGAGTTGCTGGTGCCTGTCGACAGTGGCACGGGCGCCGATGATGAATAAATTTCCAGTCCCTGGCGCACTGCCTGCCCACGGAGAAATCAATGACCGCCATTGACCCGCGCACCCGCCTGCTGCTGGAAGCGCCGATTGGCCGCACGCTGCTGCGCCTGGCCCTGCCCAATGTGGTGGTGATGGTGGCGCAGGCCTGCGTCGGCCTGATCGAAACCTATTTCGTCGGCAAGCTCGGCCTGGACGCGCTCGCCGGCATGGCGCTGGTGTTTCCGGTCGTGATGCTGATGCAGATGACCTCGGCCGGTGCGATGGGTGGCGGCATTGCCTCGTCGATTGCGCGCGCCCTTGGGGGTGGGCGGCGCGAGGACGCCAACGCGCTGGTCCTGCATGCGCTGGTGATTGCGCTGGGCTTTGGCCTGGCGTTTTCGCTGGCGTTGCTGCTCGGCGGGCGCTGGCTGTTTGCGTTGATGGGCGGCAGTGGCGCCTCGCTGGAGGCGGCGCTGACTTATTCGCACTGGGTGTTCGGCGGTGCGGTACTGGTGTGGCTGTTCAATTCGCTGGCGGCGGTGATACGCGGCACCGGCAACATGACGGTGCCAGCCAATGTGACCGTGGCCGGCGTGGTGGCACTGGTCCCGCTGTCGCCGCTGCTGATTTTTGGCTGGGGCCCGGTGCCGGCGCTGGGCATTGCCGGTGGGGCCATCGCGCTGCTGCTGTACTACGCGCTGGGCACCCTGGCGCTGGCGGCTTACCTGTGCTCCCGCCGCAGCCTGCTCAAGCCGTCGCTGGCATGGTCCGGGCTGCGCTGGCGGTTGTTTCGCGACATTCTGCGCATCGGTCTGATCGGCTCGATCTCCACCGTGGCAACCAACCTGTCGATTGGCGTGGCCACGACGCTTGCGGGTGGTTTCGGTCCGGCCGCGATTGCCGGTTACGGCACGGCATCCAGGCTGGAATACCTTTTGGTGCCGCTGGTGTTCGGCCTGGGTGCGCCGCTGGTGGCCATGGTCGGCACCTGCATGGGGGCCGGCCAGCATGCGCGCGCGCTGCGTGCCACGTGGACAGGCGCGGCCATGGCGTTCACCCTGACCGGAGGGATTGGCCTGGCTGCGGCCCTTTTCCCCCGGGCATGGCTGTCCCTGTTCGGCAGTGACCCGGCGATGCTTGACGCCGGAACGCTTTACTTGCGCACGGTGGCGCCGTTCTATGGTTTTTTCGGTGTCGGACTGGTGCTGTACTTCGCCTCGCAGGGTGCCGGCCGGCTGCTTTGGCCCGTGGCCGGCAATGTCGCGCGGCTGGCTGTGGCCGCCGTCGGTGGCTGGCTGGTGATCCGCTGGGGCGGCGGACTGGTCGGTGTCTTCATGGCGCAGGCTGCGGCCCTGGTGGTGTATGGCGTCGTGATTGCAGCGGCGATTGCCGGGGGGGCCTGGTTTGGCCGTCTGGGCTGGCCTTGCGCACCGGCCACGCTGCTGCGCCGCCTGGAGCAAGTGAAATCACTCTAATTGAGCTAAAAAACTGCATCATCAGAAAGCACATCATCATGAATTCCACGCTGTCCGAACTGTCCCAAACCCCTGCCGCTCCACTTCGCTACCTTGATGATCTGCAGGTTGGGGATCGTTTTTCCAGCGCCGGCTTCTTGCTTGACGAGACACAGATCAAGGCCTTTGCCTTGCAGTTCGACCCCCAGCCTTTCCATCTGGACCACGAGGCGGCCAAAGAAACGCTGTTTGGCGGCCTGGCTGCCAGCGGCTGGCACACAGCGGCCGTCACCATGCGCCTGCTGGTTGGCGGCGGCCTGCCGCTGGCGGGCGGCATCATCGGCGCTGGCGGCGAAATCAGCTGGCCCCAGCCCACACGGCCCGGCGATATCCTGCAGGTCGAGACCGAAGTGGTCAGCGTCACGCCTTCGCGTTCGCGGCCAGAACGCGGCTTGGTGGTGGTGCGCAGCACAACGCAAAACCAGCACGGCCATGTGCTGCAGCTTTCAGTCTACAAGCTGGTGGTGCCGCGCAAGGCGCAATGATGCAAGCGAAATGGCTGTGCAGGGAGTTTGCCGAGCCTGACGGTTTTCCCCTTGTCGGCGGTGCTTGCGCCGCCATGCTGTGAAATACTGAAAAAAATGGAATTTTGCGCTTTAGGGTAAAGAAAAGCTTGCTATTTAAAGAGTAGCAGACGGATTCACGCGCTTGTGCATCAGTTCAGGCCTCGTATGGTGTCAAGGAGATTTGCTCAAAAATCTGCTTGTGTCGTCGTCTTCGACATACCTTGCCCGGCCGGCTCTGACATGCCGAACAATGCGCGGCTCGGGGATTTCAAAAGCTTCAGGATCCTTTGCATCTGGCCGTTCACCGTCCCGGTACTGGCTGCGAAGGGCCAGGGCGCCAGCAGCCAGGCCAATCGCAAGCGCGACATGCACCCCCAGCAGCGCGCCGGTTGACAGGCGATGCTCGTAGCCGGGTGTAAAGCGCTGTGGCGTGAATTTGAAATCTATCAAGGCCGCCGTGGCGCTGGTAGCCACTGCACCCAGGACGATGCCGGGCGTGGTGCGCAAAGCCGGCCGGTTGCTGGCAAGGGCCGCATAGAGCGTGGACCAGAAGGTGGCCGCGACATGGTGCGTCAGGTAGCCCGCCGCTGTGTGCGTAAGGTCGGTTTTGTCGTGGCGCAAGGCTTCGTCACCCCAGTACCAGTGACTGACGGCGTTCAGCGGAGCCGCAGCGCTGCCTGATTCGCGACGGCCGGCAAGTGCCAGCACGGTTGTGGAAATCAGGCTGGCAAGACTGCCCGCCACAACCCCTTGGGTCAGGATTAGTTTCCATTTTTTCACCGTCAGTCTCCTAAAAGAACCCACTGTGCCTCAGACAACGCCAAGTGCTTGTAGGCGCGCGCCGAAGGACGCGATAAGGCGGTGTCTGCCTTTCGTATTAGCAGCAAATTGAACCTTCCTGTGTTGCCTGTGCGCATCAGAGACAGCTCATCGGGATGTAAAAAATTCTTCAAAAAGCTAAGCGATCAGGGTGATTTTGCGGAATTTCCTGCCTTGTTGATCGACGCTGACTCCGGTTTCAAAACAATTCGAGCCGGACCCGATGCGCGTATCACGGTGTGGGCAGGCGGCGGCACAGACTTCAAGTTACTAGTAGACAGTCAACCTGATTCGTTGTCTGCGTGCGGATAGACCCAAGCCATTTTTTGGCGTGCCTTGCTTAAGTTGAATTGCCAGCGTATTGG
>NZ_JADOVG010000002.1 GCF_015752205.1 Polaromonas sp. CG_9.7 | reverse complement strand
GAAGTGGGCTCTGGCTGGGTCAGTGAATCGGTATCAAGCTAAAACGTCCCAGGGGTTGGGGGCGTGGACCACCTGGGAGGTATTTCAGCAGCCTGTTAAGCGAAGCCGGTAAAGTCGGCATTTCGACTGGGACTCTTCAGCGGGCTAAAACCGATCTTGATATTGATACGAACAAACAAAGAAATATGGGAAGTGACAGTCCATCTGAATGGACTCTGCCTGCCCGCCTCTTGGGTGGCGAATCCAGAACTGATGGGATTGATGAAAGTGTTAGCGAAAAGTAAAAAGGCAATGAAGCATGCCCTTTGAGCTGACTGTCACACCAGATGTTTATGCCCTAACAGGCTGCTGAAATACTGGTTTCCGCTCTCAAAAACGGTTACAAAAACAATACCTTACCCTTGCCCTTGCCTATCTTGAAAAAATTGCTTGCAGGACGTTCTATAAGGTCGAAAATTTCCAGATTTCCCCTATCAGGGAGTATTTCAGCAGCCTGCTAAGCTGGACGGCTGCATGTCTGATGCGTAGCATTGTCAATGCGGCGCATGAGAGCTAAATCTGTATCGCAGACAGACAGATCTGGACCGGTAATTTTCATCTGTTCGCCAGCAGGGCGAGTCGGGATGCCGTCAGGTCAACGGTGTTTATTTCAGTGTAGCCAATCAACTCTTGAAATAGATGCAGCCATTCGGTACTGATACCTTCATCTATGCACCAGGCAATAAAGTGAAACGGTTCCATTTCCAGGGATGGATTTCCCGAATCTTCTTTCCATTCGTGCCATTCTTTGAAGATATGACGAGCCTTGAGGAAACGCAAATCACTGGTATATAGTGGCTTTTCATCTAACCCTATCCCTCCATCAGGAATTTCATTGCAGCCCAGTGGGGGATCAATGCCCGCGATCAGCAGTGCCCCCACCGCCGGTGTCCACATCTTGAATTCCAGGTAATGCAGAAGGCGGGCATTGATTCGTTCTCCTTCGACAAGGGTCTGGCCGAAGGTGCGCGGTCGAGATCCTGGCTTTGATGGCAACTGAGCAGTTGATTGCTCTGGCTCTGATATGGGTTGCAGTGAAGTTTTTTGCACGGGCTTTGGCAACGCTGTTTGTTTGATAGGCGCTGACGATGCCTGGGCTTCGAGCGTTAAGGTGTGGGAAGATGCTTTGGCCTTCTTCTTAGACGGCATCCCGCTCGTTGCGTTGGTTGCACAAGCCTCCAACCAAGCATCGACGTCGTTTTTGAACCAGCCAACTGCGCCACCGCCTAAAGGAAATGATTTCGGAAAGTCTTCAGCGTACCGTGGGGATTTTTTGTCCATGCGATCGTAGATCGCAGAGCGCGAGAGCCCCGTATGGACCATGAGGTCTTTGAGTCGAAGAATTGGTCCAGCCATTCTGAATTTACCTGGTAGTGGAAGATATCGTGTCAAAAAAAAAGAGGCTCCGACCTTTTGCCCCACTGTGCCGGACAGCTTATATCGGCTTTTTGTGAACTCGATCACCTACTGCATCTTTTTTAGCCGTGGTGCAATACATCCCCCACTCAGCCATCAGCGACTGCCGCTTTGCAAACTGGGTTCCACGCTGATAGGCTCGCTCGACCATATCTGGCAACTTATGCGCCAAGGCATGCTCGGCGACCTCACGCGGATAAGCTGTGGTCTCAGCGGTCCACATGCGAAATGTCGATCGGAAGCCATGAACCGTGATACCTTCTCCAGAAGCATCTACCCAAACAGGCTTGACAGCGTCATTGTTCATGCGCCGGATGACCGCCGTCAGTGACATATCTGATAACGCCTGCCCCTTGGAGCCTGGAAATACGAACTCGCCGTCTTGAGGCATGGAGGCCAGCAAGGCCAGAGCAGCATTTGACAGGGGAACTTGGTGCTCTCTGTGTGCCTTCATGCGCTTGGCCGGAATGGTCCACACTTTTTCTTTGAAATCAAACTCTGCCCATTGCGCGCCGCGCACCTCGCCAGATCGGCAAGCGGTAAGGATCGTGAACGCCATGGCGCGAGAGGCATTGCCTTCTCTCGCTTTGATGGCCGCCATGAAGTCGCCAATCTGTTGCCAAGGTAGCGATGGGTGATTTTTCGTCCTTGAGGTCTTGCTGATGTTGGCAAGAAGGTTCTCCAGGTGTCCTTTCCAACGGGCTGGGTTTTCGCCGGTACGGTATCCGCTGGTGGTGGCCCACCCCAGCACGGATTCGATGCGACCCCGCAAACGGCTCGCTGTTTCAGTCTTCGTCTGCCAGATTGGGGCAAGACATTTGACGACCAGTGCCGTGTCAATTTCCGCCACGGGCAACTGCCCGAATACAGGACTGGAATAGGTAGCCAAAGTGTTGGTCCACTGGTCGATGTGTTTGGCATTCTTCCAGCTGGCCTTGTGCGCCTCTATATAAGCCTTCGCACACTGGTCGAAGGTCATCATCTTCGCGCGTTCCAGCGCCTGGGCCAAGAGCTTCTGTTTTTTTTCAGCAAGAGGATTGTGACCATCGGCCAGCAGCTTTCGGGCTTCCAACGCCTTTTGGCGAGCCTCGGCTAAGCTAACGGTATGCGTCGCTCCGAGTCCCATGCCAAAAGCCTTTCCTTCACGCATGAATCGGAACAGCCAACTCTTCACACCAGCTTTTGTGATTTGAAGGGTCAGCCCTGCGCCATCCCCGTATAAACCAGGCTTGGTGAGTTTGGTAACCTGAAGAGCAGTGAGCTTGCTTAATTGGCGTGCCATTAATTTTTCGACTATCAAAACAACTATCAAATTGTAGTTGGATTTGGTCGAATTGGATAGAGCCAATTAGGACTACTAGCTTCCTAAGTAGTTGTTTTATCTAAGGAAAAAGTACTTCCTAGGACGTTATACTACGCAATCCAAGCGGACACCGCTTCCGCCAGGAAACTTGGCATTCATGCAGGTTTCACGGCAATCAGGTGACATTTCTCACATCGCAACATTAATCAATGAACGCCTGCAAACGGCGTTTTATAGCGATCAGTGGCCGTTGGCTGCGCTCTGCTTACCCCAAATCCGCATAAAAGGGACTTGCCCTCAGACCAGGAATGCGCGCGTAAAACTGGAGACGTATTCAGAGTCGGCTTTGAGCTTAGCGGCCAGCGCCTTGTGAACGGACGCGTAGACAATCTGCTCGCTTATCTGTGTGAAAGGCGTCTTCAGCCGGTCGCCATCCGAGTCAATCCAGAACCCCTCCCGGCCCAGGATGACGGCATTGAGTTTTCGCGAAACGGTGCGGTCATCGACTTTCTTCTCATCGGTAAAAAGCATGGCGGCGCCGGCATGTCCATCATCAAATGCGTAGGCAGCGGAGGCATAAAGGTTACCAAACGGTGTGATGACCCGCAACCGGGTCGTTCCATCGCCCTGCGGTACCGGTTCTGAAGCGATGTCAAGATTGAGAAGAGCCTGCCTGAACTGGTCGAACAGAGCGAAAAACTGTGCATGGAGTTCCCGTGCCTGCTGGACGCTTTTGCCCAGCTTGTCTGCTGTTGTCGCATCCTGGTATTTTTTCATCTCTGGGTTGGCCACGTTCACCTCCAAACGCCAATATCGGCACCACAGAAGGTAGCACTTCTTTTTGTCGCCCAGCCCTGTTCCACCGAAAAATCACGCGGTCTTTCCTGACTTGGTTCAAGGCGCCTCAGCGCTTCTGGCCGGGTTGCGCTTTTTCCATCTGCTGAAGCTGCCGCTTGCGTTTGCTCTTGTTTTTCGATTCCGGCTCGACAGGCCGATCACGCAGGGCCCGCGCCTCTCGTTCCTGAACCTCCTTTTTCTGCTTCTTCTTGCGAAAATGCATGAAGGTGCGCCCCACGCCAAAGCTCGCGAGGGTGCTGATGGCCAGCAGGATGATGCTTGAAGTTTCCAGTTCCATGGTGTGTGAATGCCGGCTCAATCAGCCAGAAAAAGAGATTGCAGATCGTTCAGAAAATCAAAGCCGCGCTCGGTCGGCTTGACGTGGACAAAATCACGCGTAACCAGTCCCATGCGCTCGGCCTCTTCCAGCCCTTTTTGGATCGCGGTGAATGGCAAGCCGGTCTTGTCGGCAAAATCCTGCAGCTTGAAGCCGTCCCGCAGCCGCAAGGCATTGAGCATGAATTCAAACGGCAGGTCGGCACGACTGACTTCTGTTTCCTGAGTCACCGCATCGGCGGCCAGCGCCTTGTCCATGTAGAGCTTCGGCTCGCGGTAACGCACTTGGCGAACCACCCGGTGCGCAAAACTGAGCTTGCTGTGCGCGCCGGCGCCAATGCCGAGGTAGTCGCCGAATTGCCAGTAGTTGGTGTTGTGAAAACAGCGGTGGCCGTCCCGGGCATAAGCCGACACTTCATAGCGCTGCAGGCCTGCGCCTTCGGTCATCTCGGTGATCTGGTCGAGCATGGCGTAGGCCGTGTCTTCCTCCGGGATCACCGGCGGAAACTTGGCGAAGTAGGTGTTGGGCTCGATCGTCAGGTGGTAGATCGAGATGTGCGGCGGCGCCAGGGCCAGCGCCTGCCGCATGTCCTGCGCCTGGTTTTCCAGCGTCTGGCCGGGCAACGCGTACATGATGTCGAGGTTAAAGGTGTCAAAGGCCTGCGCGGCTTCCTCTACTGCCGCAATCGCTTGGGCGCGGTCGTGCACGCGGCCCAGCGCCTTCAGGTGAACATCGTCAAAGCTTTGCACACCGACCGACAGGCGGTTCACGCCGGCGCTGCGAAACGCCTTGAAACGGTCTTTTTCAAACGTACCGGGATTCGCTTCAAGCGTAATTTCACAGTCGGCCGCCAGCTTAAGCCGGGCGCGGATGTCGCCCAGCAGACGGTCGATGGCCTGCGGCGAAAACAGGCTGGGCGTGCCGCCGCCAATGAAGATGCTGTGCACCGTGCGGCCCCAGACGAGTGGCAGCGACGCTTCCAGATCGGCCACCAGCGCATCGATGTAGCGCTGCTCGGGCATGATGCCCGCCACTTCGTGCGAATTGAAGTCGCAATACGGGCATTTCCTGATGCACCAAGGCAAATGCACATACAGCGACAGCGGCGGTAACGCGGCGAGTTGCAAGGTGCCGCTGCGCATGTAGTGCTGAACGTCTTTTTGGGTCATGAAGATTTCGAGTCCGGTTTACAGCCAGCGTTCACGCAGCAATTCAATCATTTGCCGCATCGCCTTGCCACGATGGCTGTTGGCGTTTTTCACGCTCACCGGCAATTGGGCAAAAGTCTGGCCGAACGCGGGGAGGAACATCACCGGGTCAAACCCAAAGCCGTTGGTGCCCACGGGCGAAAGGGCAATTTCACCGGCCACGCGCCCGCTGGCAACCAGCGGCTCGGGATCATCGGCAGAGCGCACCGCGACCAGCGTGCTGACCAGGGCGGCGCGACGCTCTGCGGGCTGCGACAGGTGTGCCATCTGCTCCAGCAAAGCCTTGACGTTGTTGTCGTCGCCCTTGGAATAGCCGAACTGTGTGGCATAAAACGCAGTGTCCACGCCGGGCTGTCCGCCAAACGCTTCCACGCAAAGGCCGGCGTCGTCAGCCAGAGCTGGCAAGCCACTGAGGGCAGACGCATGGCGCGCCTTGGCAAGGGCATTTTCTACAAAGGTGCGAAACGGCTCCTCGGCTTCCGGGATGGCCAGATCGGACTGCCTGACCAGTTCAAGGCCAAGGGGCGCGAGCATGGCCTGAAGTTCGGCCAGTTTTCCCTGGTTGTTTGAGGCTAGGACAATTTTCATGATGGAAATAGGTATTTACGCATGTTCAACGGGTATTGATAGCTATTAATTTAATAGTAAATGACGCCTTGATGCCACGCTGCCGACAAAAGCACTGGTGAGGCGATTCGATCACGTGTGGTGATTTCGTCGAAGGCGCGCACAGTGTCAATTGTCGGGCTGGAAAACGCCGGCTGCATCAATAAGGAAAAAAAGCGCTGTGCAAGTACCAGACCTGAACGACTGAACGGTGCGATCAGGCTTTCCTGGAAGTCGAACGGAGGATGGCCGCATTGATTTCGGCGATCGAGCGTTCGATCATGGCGTCATCGAGGTCGTCGGATTCGCTGTCCAAACCACCGGCATCGAGCGTGGAAGCAAAACTGCAGTCCATCACGGTTTCGGCAGAGTCGTGCCGGATGGACTCAAACACATCGGGCGTTTCCCATTCCATGGCCAGGGTAGTGACGTTGTCGCTGTGCTCTCCCCCCGCCAGCAATGCACTTTCCACCATTGCCGGAACTGCAATGGAAACGCTCTGGCTACTTAGTTGCGCAACTATTTCCGCATCGTTCAGACTGTCCCATAAACCGTCTGAGCAGAGCATCAGTTTGTCCCCCTGCTGCAAGGCAAATGGACCGGCAATCTCCAGAGTTGGCTTGGCGGGAGAGCCCAAGCAAGTGAACAGGATGTTGCGATTTACGGGTTCCAACGCTTTCAGCCCGGCCCGCGACTGCTCAAGAAGTGAATGGTCACGGGTTCGCATCAGCAACTTTCCATCACGAACCAGGTAGAGACGCGAATCGCCGCAATGCACCCAGCTTGCACTGGCGCCCTGCACGACCGCTGCTACCAGCGTGGTTCGCGGGGTGTCAAGCATGCCTTTTTGAGACGCATGGCGAATGATGCGGTGGTGCGCTGCCAGCGCAGCACTGGCAAGAAACTCAGCCGGGTTACCGATCATGGGTTTGGCTTCTTTCTGATACAAAGCCGAAATCGTGTCAAGGGCAATCTGGGCGGCGACTTCTCCTTCAGGATGTCCGCCCATGCCGTCAGCCAGCACAAACAGGCCTGACTCTCGTGTGTAACAGTAGCCCATACGGTCTTCATTCACCGCACGGCCGCCAATGCGACTGAGTTGAAAAACCGAAAATTTCATGTAATCCGGGTTTCCGGAATATTGGTCTTGCGCGCTGCTTTTTTGTTGTCGGACACCACGCTGTCAAACTGCAATCGCACCCTTTCGCCAACCGTCAACTTGGTGTAACTGCGCGCGCTTTCGCGACTCAACTCCTTTTGCAGGGCGAACACCGATTGCGGCCGTGCCAGTGGGTCCAGTGCCATGCACCACAGGATGACTTCAATCAAATTGTCGGAGTAAATCCCGCGCAGACGAGACAAGGCCAATGACAGCCTGTCTTTTTCAATTCGCTGCGGAGCGTCGTTGGGCGGATAACCCTGCATGCAGGCATAAATGCAAGCGCCAATCGCATAAATATCGGTCCAGGGACCCATGGACGAATCGCGCCGGTACATTTCAGGCGCCGCAAATCCGGGCGTGTACATGGGCCGGATGAAATTGCCCTCTTTGCTCAACACCTCTCGGGCCGCGCCAAAGTCAATCATCACCGCCCGGTTGTCGTCAGTGATAAAGATATTGGCCGGCTTGATGTCGAGGTGCAGCATTTTGTGCTGGTGCACGATGCGCAGGCCCCGCAAAATTTCGTCAAACAGCGAACGAATGGTAGATTCGCGAAACACCTTGGATTTTTTAAGGTCGCGCGCCGTGATGATGAAATCCTGCAGGGTTCCTCCTTCCAGGTAATTCATGACCATGTAGACGGTTTCGTTCTCGCGAAAGAAATTCAGCACGCTGACCACCGAGCCGTGCGAAATCTGCGCCAGTGAACGGCCTTCTTCAAAAAAGCTCTTCAGACCTAACCGGTATAACGAAAGTTTTTCAGGGAGTACCTGCGGCAGTAACTGGCCAACGGCGCGGCTGGCCAAAGACGAAGGCAGGTACTCCTTGATGGCAAACTGCTGGCCTTCGCTGTCTGCAGCCAAGTAAACTACACCGAATCCACCGGCCGAAAGTTTTCGCTCAATGCGATAGCCTCCGATCATGGAGTCAGGCGGCAGGGGTGAAGGCTTGACCTTTGACATAAATTCTTTGGTGGGCCGGGTGGAAGGTCACCCAGTCTCTTCTCTCTTTAGGAAGGCGTAAAAAGCGAATGTCAGTTTACAGCATGACGGGCTATGCAAGCCTGCAGTCGAGCACCGCGCAGTCTGCCAGCGAAACCGAACCGTCGCGTGACAGCAGTTCGAGGCTCGGCATTGAAATCCGTTCCGTCAACAGCCGTTTCCTGGACCTGGCTTTTCGCTTGCCCGACGAATTGCGCCAAGCCGAGCCGGCGCTGCGCGAGTTGCTCACCGGCAAGCTCAAGCGCGGCAAGGTCGAGGTACGCGTCTCGTTTGAAAGCACGACGGCCAGCAACCTGCGCGCGCCTTCAGCCGCCACGCTGCAGCGACTGGGCTCGCTTGAAGACAACATCAAGTCATGGCTGCCGCAGGCTGCACCGCTCAGCGTGGCGGACGTGCTCCGGATTGCGACGAATGAAGATAAAAAACCGCACGACTACAGCGAAGAATTGCTGCAGACCGCCCGACAGGCGGTAAACGAATTGATGGCGGCACGTGAGCGCGAAGGCGCTCGCCTGAGCCTCATGCTGCTGGACAGGACCGCCCAATTGCGGGCGCTGGCCGAATCGGCTGTGCCTATGGTTCCGAAACTGGTTGAACAGCAAAAAACCCGCTTTCTGGATCGCTGGAAAGAAGCGCTGGCGCTGGGCAGCAGCAGTGTGCTGCCGGAAATCGCCCAAGACCGGGCGTTGACCGAGGCAACAGCGTTTGCCATCCGGATTGACGTGGCCGAGGAAATTACCCGCCTGGCATCGCACCTAGATGAAATCGACCGCCTTCTGGCCAGCGGCGGCGAACTGGGCAAGCGCCTGGACTTCCTGATTCAGGAACTCCACCGCGAAGCCAATACCCTGGGCTCCAAATCAGCGTCGCTGGAAATGACACGCGTGTCGGTCGACATGAAGGTGCTGATCGAGCAGATTCGCGAGCAGGTCCAGAACATCGAATAACACCGCTGACCTTCTACATCCTCTAAATCAATAGCAAACATCGCTCGCCCAGTATGGACTATCCCGGAAATCTATTTGTTGTTGCCGCCCCCAGCGGGGCTGGCAAATCCAGCTTGGTCAAAGCCCTGATGGAACTCGATTCAGCCATCCAGCCGGCGGTATCACACACAACCCGCCCGCCGCGCGGCCAGGAAAAGCATGGCAGGGAGTACTTTTTTCTCTCGACGGAAGAATTTGACAGCATGGTCAAGCGCGATGCTTTCCTGGAATGGGCGCATGTTCACGGCCACCGCTATGGGACGTCGCGCCACACGATTGAAGAGCGGGTAGCGCATGGCGCCGACGTGATTCTGGAAATCGATTTCCAGGGCGCCATCAACATCAAGCAAATTTTTTCCAATGCGATCCTTATTTTCATTCTTCCGCCAAGCTGGGAAGAACTGCGCTCTCGCCTGCAGCGTCGTGGCGAAGACAGTCCGGAAGTCATCGAGTTGCGGCTTCAGAATGCGGCCCTGGAAATGGTACAGGCGCAAAAATTCGACTTCGTTATAATCAATGAGTTGTTTGAGCGGGCAGTTTTCGACCTGAAAACCATCGTGCACGCCCAGCGGCTGAAATATTCAGCTCAGCGACGCGCCAGAGCCGAGACTTTCATGGCGCTTCACATTCCCTAAGTTACTGTCCCTAAGTCAACGATCACCTGAAAGAACACCATGGCCCGCATTACCGTCGAAGACTGCCTCGAAAAAATCCCGAACCGCTTCCAACTGGTTTTGGCTGCCACCTACCGCGCTCGCATGCTCAGTCAAGGCCATGCTGCCAGGATCGAAAGCAAAAACAAACCCGGTGTCACGGCCTTGCGGGAAATCGCCGCTGGCAAGGTGGGTCTGGAAATGTTGAAAAAAGTCCCAAATTAGATCTGTTGAATTTATCAAATAAAGCACCTTTCGAGGTGCTTTATTCATTTTTGAAGCTTACTAAAACCATTTGTCCTTGATTCTATTCAGGTAGCGTTACATTTAGGGATATGAACGCAATGCTGACGACCGCCGTTCCCCACAAGCCGACACCTGCCGCAGCCAATGCAGCGGCAGCAAGTTTTGCGGCCCTGACCGCCAAACTCGATTACCTGAACGCGGCTGACATAGAGAATGTCCGTCAGGCTTACCGCTTTGCCGATGAAGCCCACTTGGGACAATTGAGAAACAGCGGCGAGCCCTACATCACGCATCCGATTGCCGTGGCCCAGCAATGCGCCGAATGGAAACTCGATGCTCAGGCCCTTATGGCGGCGCTACTCCATGATGCAATGGAAGACTGCGATGTCAGCAAATCGGAGTTGATCGAGCGCTTTGGTGCGCCAGTGGCAGAACTGGTAGATGGACTAACCAAGCTGGAAAAACTCGAATTCAACACCCGCGAAGAAAACCAGGCAGAGTCTTTCCGCAAGATGCTGCTGGCCATGGCGCGTGATGTCCGGGTTATCCTGATCAAGCTGGCTGACCGCATTCACAACATGCGAACGCTTGGCGACGCACCCCGCACAAAGTGGAAAAGGATTGCCAGTGAAACGCTGGACATCTATGCCCCGATCGCCTACCGCCTGGGCTTGAATTCGACCTATCGCGAACTGCAGGATCGCTCGTTCCAGCACCTGCATCCATGGCGTTATGCAATTTTGGCCAAGGCCCTGACCCGCGCGCGGGGACGCAGGCGCGACGTGATCAAGCGGGTGCAGTCGGAAGTTGAGGCGGCTTTTGCCTCGGCACAGATTCCCGTGAGGATTTATGGGCGTGAAAAAACGCTTTATTCGATCTACCACAAGATGGATCAAAAACACCTGTCTTTTGCGCAAGTGACCGATCTGTACGGGTTTCGGGTGATCCTGAATGAAGTGACGACCTGCTACAGCGCCATGGGCATCCTGCACCAGCTCTACAAGCCCTTGCCGGGCAAGTTCAAGGACTACATTGCAATTCCCAAGGTCAATGGTTATCAGTCATTGCACACAACGCTGGTCGGCCCGTTTGGCACCAACATCGAGTTCCAGATGCGCACCGATGCGATGCACGTGGTGGCCGAAGCCGGCGTAGCGGCCCATTGGCTGTACAAGGCGTCCGATCCGAACAGCGACACATCGCAGCGCCTGGGAACCAAGTGGCTGCAGTCGCTCTTGGACATCCAGAACGAAACTCATGACGCTGCCGAGTTCTGGGACCATGTCAAGATCGATCTGTTTCCCGAAGCGGTCTACGTCTTTACCCCGAAAAGCCAGATTATGGCAATGCCCCGCGGAGCCACGATTGTCGACTTTGCCTATGCCATTCACAGCGATGTAGGCCACCATGCGATTGCCGCCAAGGTCAATGGCGAACAGGTTCCCCTGCGTACTGAATTGCTGAACGGCGATGTCATCGAAATCATCACCGCGCCAGTTTCTACACCAAACCCCGCTTGGCTGGGATTTGTCCGAACCGGCAAGGCGCGTTCAAAAATCCGCCATCACCTCAAAAGCATGGCCATCACGGAATCGCAGGAATTGGGTGAAAAAATGCTCGCCCAAGCGTTACGAGCCGAGGGGATAGACCGGCAGAGTCTTTCGGAAGATGACGACGCACATCATGCGATCTGGGAAAAAATACTTCGGTTTACCGGTAATCGTTCGCGCGCCGAATTGCTGACAGACATCGGCCTGGGCAAACGCATTGCAAGCATGATTGCCAAGCGCATCGTTTCTTTTCTGGCTGAAAAAGGCGAGAAACCTGATGCTTTGCTCATGAGCCGGGAACGCTATATTCCGCAGGAATCCATTGCCCAAGGCGGCTTGGTGCTTGATGGCAGCGAGAAAAGTTCTGTCCAGTTCGCCCGGTGCTGTAGCCCGATTCCCGGCGATGCCATCGTGGGCTATCTCGGTCGCGGTGAAGGGTTGCTCGTACACATCGAAGACTGCGTAGTGGCCAAGCGACTGCAGCTACGCGACATTGAACGCTTCATTGCAGTGGATTGGTCAGATGAACCCACCAGAACGTTTGAAACTACTCTTATGGTCACAGTCTCCAACGGCAAGGGCGTACTTGCTAAGGTGGCTGCCGCGCTCGCTAGCGCCGAGGTGGATATTACCCATGTGGACATGGGCCATGAGCCTGCAAATGGTGCCACGGACCTGCGTTTTAGCGTGGCAGTGCGCGACCGCGTTCACTTGGCTTCAGCGATGCGCAATGTCAAGCGTGCCCCGTCGGTGATTCGGGTGCAGCGATCCAAAGCCAGCACCTAAAAGTTGAGCTTTTGTTTTAAAGAATTAAAAGAATCATGCATGCCGGGCCGTTGTGCCAGGTTCGGGATAGTTTACTTTAAGCACTTCCAGTAACCGCGTTCCTTTGGGCGTGACCAGCGTCACTTCATCACCCGTCCGCGCTTTCAGCAAAGCACGTGCCACTGGCGAAATCCAGCTGATCTGCCCCTCCGTACTAACGGCTTCGTCAACACCCAGAATAGTCACCGTACTTTCGTGCCCCTGTTCGTCTATATAGGTGACCGAGGCACCAAAAAATACCTGATCATCACCATAGTGGATGCTAGGGTCGCTGATTTCGGCAATTTCTAGCCGCTGCGTCAAAAAGCGGATGCGTCGGTCTATTTCTCGAAGCCGCTTCTTGCCATACAGGTAATCGCCGTTTTCTGAACGGTCGCCATTGCTTGCCGCCCAGTGAACGATATCGACGATCTTGGGCCGCTCGTTGTCGATCAGATCATGTAATTCCAGCCGCAGGCGCTCATAGCCCTCAGGGGTGATGTAGTTCTTGCCGCTTGACAGCGGACGGGGCATGGGAAGTGCATCTTCATCGTCAGCATCGGTTTCTTTGGTGAAGGCTTTATTCATGCAGTAAGCAGAATAGCATTCACTTAGGCATTTTTAAAGGCTCAAACAATCCGAATAAAAATCTGAAACTTTTGTTACCGCTACACCAATATTACAAAGCAGCGCACTGAAATTTCTCACTCACATACGGAATTCGCTGCGTTTGAATAGATGCCTGCGACAAAGATGGTCTTGCAAAACTGAACAGTTCCAGACCAATTATTGAAATAGCTCATCTTGGGTAAAGATTTTTTGCATGGCGCGCTCGGCAAGGCAGGATTGCTGAGCAAAAAACGATCGCCATTCGCCTATGTTCTGCCTGTCATGCACAAGCCAAGTTGCTCAAAATCAGTCGAAGTGTGCGTTGCTGAAAGACTCGACCAGCAAGTAAAGATGACATTAAACGCATGCACCGCATAGATGAGTTGCGCTTGGACTGCCCTTTTTCGGGCAGTCTGCCTCAATGCGATGACGGTTTACTTGGAATCCCTGCGGGACCTCAAGCTAACAGGATAGTCACCCAGAACAGACTGCACCCATCAAAACCGTTTGACTGTTCAAACAAAGGCCCCAGCTCTGTTAACACCAGCGATACAAAGCTAAAAATTTACGAGGCCGATGTCTTTTTGAATAATAGCCGTGAGCTGTCGTAGCAATCTAGGGCTTTTTAGTAACTTGTAGGATATTGAGGCTGGAAAAAGGAAAACGGGTTACGAAATTTCTTTCATAACCCGTTCATTTTTTGGTGCGGCTGGCAGGAATTGAACCCACGACCCCTTGGTTCGTAGCCAAGTACTCTATCCAACTGAGCTACAGCCGCCAAGCTTCAAATTATAGCGTAGATATTGACACTGATTGATCGCGTTTAAGAAGAAAGTAAATTTCAGCTGATGCTGAAACATCTCAACACTCTGCATTTTGCGCGGCGTTAAACACTGCGTTAACGAGTTCCCCGAATTGGTAGGTCTTGTCCAGGAAGTCCTCGGCACCGGCTCCCAGATAGCACTTCCGGTAAACAAGGTCCGAATTGTTGCTAAAGATCACAAAGGCAATGTCAGGCGCGGCGTGACGAACTGCCCGCAAGACCTGCAGGCCAGAGCCCCCTTCGAGCTGAACGTCCAGCACTACCACGTCAGGATAAACGGCAAGAATGCCGTCTATTGAATCCTGGGGCGTTTCAGCCTGACCGACGATGACCATGGCGCTGGCTCCAAGCATCGACGCTACGCGCTCACGTACAAGAAGCGAATCGTCTGCAATAAAAATTCTTAATGCTGCATTTTCTGAACCCATCGCACTACTTTGCGGTACTTTTACGGCGCGCGCCATACGCGTTGCCTGAAAAGCAGCATCGGAAAATTCCGGACACGTCAAGAGATAGACGCCCACTACCGTTCAGCCAATCCTACAGGTCGAGCGTCAGGCAATAGTTTTTATCAACACCATTAATGAACGAAAAACATCTTTAAATTGATTCATGGCTCCAGCGGCTCGGTCACACCATGCTTGATGGCGTAACGAATCAGTTCACTCTGGTTTTGCAAATTCATCTTTTGCATGAGATTGGCTTTGTGCGTGCTAATGGTTTTAGCCGAAAGGTTCAGCCGTCCCGCGATGTCGGTGACCGACATGCCGATGGCAATCAAACGGAATACCTCAAACTCCCGGTCCGTCAGCCTTTCATGCGCTGCAGAGGATGACCCCAGCATGGAGCCAAGTGCCAGTTGCTCGGCAACCCCTGAACTGATGAAGGCGCCGCCTGCGGCAATTTTTCGCAGCACCTGCATCAGTTGCGTCGGCGCGCTTTCTTTGGTCAGGTAGCCGCTTGCACCAGACTTGATCGAGCGGACGGCGTACTGCAGTTCTTCGTGCATGCTGAGCACAAGAATACGGAGTTTTGGCTTTTCGCAACGCACCAGTTTGATCAGTTCCATGCCGCTTCGGCCCGGCATGGACAAGTCCAGAACCAGGACATCGAAATCAGACTCCCGCACTTGGCGCATGACCTCCGTTCCGTTGGATGCTTCCCCGACCACGGTCATGTCTTCCGCTGAGGTGACAATACGTTTTAGGCCCTCTCGCACAACGGCATGGTCATCGGCGATAACAATTCTGATCATTGCGGAACTCCCATCTCGTGCAGGGGAATGCTTACTTCAACGGTTGTTCCTTTCCCCCGCGCACTACGGATGGCAACGCTTCCACCAAGAAGTTGTGCCCGCTCGCGCAGACCCAGAAGTCCAAGCGACTGGGGCTTGCGCATACCCTTGCAAACAAATCCGCAGCCATCGTCTTCCACGCGCAGTCGTACCGTATCCAGGGTCTTGTCCAGCGTGACGATGACCTGGGAGGCAGCCGCATGCTTGGCAATGTTGTTAAGCGACTCCTGAACAATCCGGAACACGGCCGTTGCATATGGCTCAGGCAATTCAAGCGCTGGTTCGTCATTGACCGAAAGTGTGCAGGGCACACCGCAGCGCTGCATGAAACTGCTTGCAAGCCATTCAATTGCCGGCACCAGACCCAAATCATCGAGCATCAGCGGCCGTAGGTCGGCGGCCATTCTGCGCGTTGCAGCCACCGTGCGGTCAAGCATTTCCACCATCTCGGTCAGCTTGTCGATCACCCTCCCGGGAACGGATGAAGCGTGGTCGCGAACCCATATTGCGTCCATTTTCAGTGCAGTCAACGACTGCGCGAGTTCATCGTGTAACTCTCGGGCCAAACGCGCTTTTTCTTCTTCGCGGATCGCCTGTGCTGCGATTGCAAAGGCACGTCGTTCTTCCAACAGTTGTGCGGTTTCAGCTGGCATCAGAGGAATATTGACCCGAAGCGTTTTGTGCAGGAGTGGTAGTCCATGAAATTGATCCTGAAACTGATGACTGGCGGGCCACTTGTCGCCCACTCTTACAGTTTTTTTTGAATCGAGCTGAAAATGCATTTGGCTTTTCATGGTTACTCCGAAAATTATTTTGCTTGCCGTCATGACTTCAGGCTGTACGCTGCTTTTAATGCATTGCTGATCGCTACACCTGACAATACAAAGGCAAACGCACCTCTCTTTATTTACTCATGCGACGACCTTAAAGCAAATGGGAATGCAGTTTGTGGGATAGCAGGGGTTATCTACAAAACGTTATTGCGGTTACAGACTTTGCTACCCAGTTCAGATTAGCTTTTGCAATAAAAAATTGATACAACTCATTTCTTCTGAAAATAAATTATTTTTAATACCAAAAATTTCTGCCGCGCTGGCTGCATAAGCGCTAGCAGCTATTAATAAAATAGCAAAAAGCTGGGAGTTTTTGCCTTGATGTATGTCAAACTTGTTTTATTCTTGAAATTCGTGATGCACTTAATGAAATTTTCCACGGTATAAGATTGTTGAGGGTGTTACGGCGCTTGACTTGAATGAAGACAAGCAAGTCTGCGTACGCTTACGCTGAAACTTTCTATTTAAATTGGAGTAGTCATCATGTACAAGCGAATTCTTGTCGCTACCGACGGTTCGGATCTTTCAAAAACCGCCGTGGGCAGCGCTATTGAACTGGCAGCAGCCATAGGTGCCGAACTGGTCGCGCTTTATGTCGTACCGCGCTACCCGGTAAGTTATTTTGAAGGCGGCATCACCATTTCAGTTGAAGACATTGCGCGTACCGAGAAGCAATGGAGCGACAAGGGCCAGGCAGTTGTCGATGCCGTACAAGAACAAGCCAAGGCCCAAGATGTCATAGCCAAAGCGGTTGTGGCGCAATCTGACCTGATCGCCGAATCCATCATTTCCGCCGCTACAAAACATGGGTGTGACCTAGTAGTGATGGCGTCGCATGGCCGAAAAGGCATCAAACGGGTGCTGCTGGGCAGCGAAACTCAGCATGTACTGACACACAGCACCGTACCAGTCCTGGTCCTGCGCTAAGACGACTTTGGCAGAACCTCAATTCGCTTTCGGTAAAAGCCTTGTATCAAGCGCTGTCCGGCTAATCAGAAGATGAACTCGGAAAACAAAAAGGGCACCCTTGGAGTGCCCTTTTGTTGATTGCCTTAATGCTGGTGAACGCGTTCAGAGCGGCAATGGGTTACGCAGGCGAATGTGTAATTCGCGCAGTTGCTTTTCATCGACCGGGCTAGGTGCGTGGGTCAGCAGGCACTGCGCGCGCTGGGTTTTCGGGAAGGCGATCACGTCGCGGATGGACTCGGCACCGGTCATCATGGTAACGATGCGGTCCAGACCAAAGGCCAAACCGCCGTGCGGTGGCGCGCCATATTGCAGGGCATCCAGCAAAAAACCAAATTTCAACTGCGCTTCTTCAGGGCCAATGTTCAGCGCACTGAACACCTTGCTCTGCACATCGGCGCGGTGAATGCGCACCGAGCCGCCGCCCAGTTCCCAGCCATTGAGCACCATGTCGTAGGCCTTCGCGATGCAGCGGCCAGGGTCGGTGTCCATCCAGTCTTCATGGCCGTCCTTGGGAGCCGTGAAGGGATGGTGCACCGCGCTCCAGCGTTTGCCGTCTTCGTCGTACTCAAACATCGGAAAGTCAACCACCCACAGCGGTTTCCAGCCCTTGGTGAACAAACCGGTTTTTTTGCCGAAGGCACTGAGGCCAACCTTCAAGCGCAATGCGCCGATGCTGTCGTTGACCACCTTGGACTTATCAGCACCGAAAAACAGGATATCGCCGTTTTGCGCGCCGGTGCGCTTGAGGATTTCTGCCACCGCCGCATCATGGATGTTCTTGACGATGGGGCTTTGCAGGCCTTCACGACCCTTGGTGATGTCGTTGACCTTGATCCAGGCCAGGCCCTTGGCACCGTAGATCTTGACAAATTCGGTATAGGCGTCGATCTCGCTGCGGCTGATTTCAGCGCCACCAGGAACGCGCAAGGCAACGACGCGACCACCTACTGTGGTGGCGGGTGCACTGAAAACCTTGAAGTCAACATCCGCCATCACGTCGGTCAGTTCGGTGAATTCCATGCTGATACGCAGATCGGGCTTGTCCGAACCGTAGCGGTGCATGGCTTCGGCATAGGCCATGACCGGGAACTCGCCCAGGTCGGTGTTCAGCACCGTCTTGAACAGCCCGGTCATCATGTCCTGGAACATATCCCGGATTTCCTGCTCGCCCATGAACGACGTCTCGATATCGATCTGCGTGAATTCCGGCTGGCGGTCGGCGCGCAGGTCTTCATCGCGAAAGCATTTGGTGATCTGGTAGTAACGGTCAAAACCGGCCACCATCAACAATTGTTTGAATAACTGCGGGCTTTGCGGCAGGGCAAAAAACTGGCCCTCATTGACGCGACTCGGAACCAGATAGTCACGCGCGCCCTCGGGTGTGCTCTTGGTCAGCATCGGCGTTTCAATGTCGATGAATCCATTGGCATCGAGGAACTTGCGCGTTTCCATTGCCACGCGATAGCGCAGCATCAGGTTGTTCTGCATGTAGGGACGGCGCAGGTCAAGTACCCGATGCGTCAGCCGCGTGGTTTCCGACAGGTTGTCATCATCTAGCTGAAAAGGCGGGGTAACACTGGGGTTCAGCACGATCAATTCATGGCACAGCACTTCGACCTTGCCACTTTTCAGGCTGTCGTTGGCAGTGCCTTCCGGTCGGGCGCGCACCAAACCCTTGATTTGAACGCAAAACTCGTTGCGCACGTTTTCGGCAATGCCGAACATGTCGGCGCGGTCCGGATCGCACACCACCTGCACATAGCCTTCGCGGTCGCGCAGGTCAATGAAAATCACACCGCCATGGTCGCGCCGACGATTGACCCAGCCGCAAAGACTGACCGTCTGGTCCAACAGGCTTTCGGTCACCAGACCGCAATAAGTGGTGCGCATTTTAGCGCCTTGTGTTTCAGCGATAGCCATAAAAAATACTCGGGATGATCAGCGCTGTTGCGCTGTTTACAGGGGGGGATTGAGTGGGGCAACAGGACGGGTGGCCGGAACCACGACACCCATGGAGATGACATAAGTCAGTGCTTCATCAACACTCATTTTCAACTCAATGCATTCCGCTCTCTTGAGCATGACGAAATAGCCGCCGGTGGGATTTGGTGTGGTCGGCACATAGACGCTAACGTAATCCGCAGGCAAATGGTTCACAACATCGCCGCCTGGCGAGCCAGTAAGAAAACCGATTGTCCAGACGCCTTCACGGGGCCATTGCACCAGCAGGGCCTTGCGAAAGGCATTGCCGTTTTCGGAAAACAAGGTGTCGGAAACCTGCTTGACGCTGGAGTATATCGAGCGGACGATCGGAATGCGGCGCAGCAGGGCATTGCCAACCATTAGCAGTTTCCTGCCCAGGAAGTTGCTGGCAATAGCGCCCATCAACAGAACGATTCCAAGCGTCAGCAGCACGCCAAAACCGGGCAGATGAAAACCCAGCAGCCTGTCCGGGTGCCACGCAACAGGCAGGATCAGTAGAGTCTGGTCCAGCGTGGCCACAATCCAGTTAAGCACTGCCAGGGTGATGGCCAGCGGCACCAGCACCAGAAGTCCAGCCAACAGCCACCGGCGAATCGAGCTCATCATGACGATTTTTTGGGTGCGCCGTTGTTGCCGGTATTGCTGGTGCTAGGTGCGGGGGAAGAAGCCGTCGCCGATGGCGTTGCGGCCGGACTTGCTGCTGAACCACTACTCGCCCCAGCATTAGAGGAAGTATTGCCCGCATCTGCCGGGGCTGCGGCCTGTGCCTCGGCCGATTTGGCAGCAGGTGCACCGCTGTTGCCGCCCTTGAAATCCGTGACATACCAGCCGGAGCCCTTTAGCTGA
This sequence comes from Polaromonas sp. CG_9.7, assembly GCF_015752205.1. GTDB lineage: Bacteria > Pseudomonadota > Gammaproteobacteria > Burkholderiales > Burkholderiaceae_C > Polaromonas. The sequence continues at coordinate 374,351 of NZ_JADOVG010000002.1, read as the reverse complement.
AAACCAGCTGCAGTCAGTTGCTTCTTGAAGCTCGGTGCGTTGCATTGCGGGCATACTGACAAGGGAGCATCCGACATTTTTTGCAGTACATCCTTGGCGAATCCGCAGGATTCACATTTGTAGGCGTAGATAGGCATGGTGCTTAAGCTCGTTTTCCGGGGAGTTGCCGCCAGCAAAGGCCAGACGGTACAAAGCCTTTAATTATAGGGCTTGCCCGCCACGCGGACAAACTTCGCAGGCCTTGCCCGCCCAGGGGGATTTCGCATCAAAACAGGTGGATTCGCAAGACCATCTGCATGAAAATCAGCCCCAGAACGAAACCCATCCCACCGTAAATCAGGCTTTGCAGCAGCTTGTTGGTCCGCTTTTGTTCGGCCAGCAATTCGTTCAGATGCTTGTAGTTGGTTGGCGGCCCTGCCTTCAGGTACTGCGCCATGAGACGCGGCAACATGGGCAGCAATTTGGCATACAAAGGCGCTTCTGCCTTGAGTTGGGCAAGGAGTTTTTCAGGGCCGACCTGCTCCAGCATCCAGCGCTCGAGGAAAGGCTTGGCTGTGCTCCAGAGGTCCAGGTCAGGATCAAGGTCGCGTCCCAGTCCTTCAATGTTGAGCAGCGTTTTTTGCAGCAGAACCAGTTGCGGCTGGATTTCTACCTGAAAGCGGCGCGACGTCTGAAACAGCCGCATCAGCACGATGCCCAGTGAAAGCTCCTTAAGAGGCCTGTCGAACATCGGCTCGCAGCAGGCGCGAATGGCCGACTCCAGTTCGTCGACACGGGTGGCTGGCGGAACCCAGCCCGATTCGATATGCAGTTCAGCCACACGCTTGTAGTCGCGCTGGAAAAAGGCACTGAAGTTCTGCGCCAGGTATTCCTTGTCCACCTCGGTCAGCGTACCAACGATGCCGAAATCGAGGGAAATCAAGCGACCAAAGGTTTCTTGCGCCAGACTGACCTGGATATTGCCGGGGTGCATGTCGGCATGGAAGAAACCGTCGCGAAACACCTGGGTAAAAAACAGTGTGACGCCATCGCGCGACAGTTTTTTCATGTCAACGCCGGCATCGCGCAGGCGCTGGGTCTGGCCAATGGGAACCCCGTACATGCGCTGCATCACCATCACATCAGGCATACAGTAGTCCCAGTACATCTCGGGAATCATCACCAGATCAAGGCTTTGCATATTGCGCCGCAATTGCGCCGCGTTCGATGCCTCACGCAGCAGATCAAGTTCGTCGTGCAGGTACTTGTCGAACTCGGCCACCACCTCGCGCGGCTTGAGGCGCTTGCCGTCTTTTGACGCACGCTCGACCCAGCCCGCCATCATGCGCATCAGCGCCAGATCTTTTTTCAAAGCGGCAAGCATGTTGGGCCGCAGCACCTTGACCGCCACTTCGCGTCCGCCGGGCAGCGTGGCAAAGTGCACCTGCGCTATCGATGCGCTGGCGACCGGCGTCTGCTCGAAGGTTTCGAAAATGGAATCAATCGGTTTGCCAAAGGCTTTTTCAATGATCGCCACGGCGACAGCCGAAGGAAACGGTGGCACGCGGTCCTGCAGTCGCGCCAATTCATCAGAAATGTCAGGAGGCAGCAAGTCACGGCGGGTGGAAAGCACCTGACCAAACTTGACAAAAATCGGCCCCAGTTGTTCAAGCGCCTGCCGAAGACGTTCCCCTCGGGGGGCTTTGAGATTGCGCCCGAAGGACACGATGCGTGAAAGTAGACGAATCCATGGCTTCTCGAAACTTGACAGGACCAGTTCGTCCAACCCGAACCGCAACACGGTCCAGACAATGATGAAACCCCGAAAGATCCGGCTCATGCAGCAGTCCCGGGCGGTATGGGAAATGACTCGCCTTCCTGAGGCGGCAAGCTGGTGTCGCCGGGAGGCAGGGAACCACCGGCTGACTTACCGTGTCCGGTGGACTCAGCAGAATCTGCAGCCACCTCGGCAGGCAAGGGGCGGGTCGTCGATGTGGGCGACGATTGCGCTGCCGGTGCAGTCCTGCGCGGTGGCATGGGAGTGGCGGCGGCGGCGGCTTGGGGGGGTGTAGCTGTAGACTGCGCAGCAGATGCCAGTGGTCCCTTGGTCAAGAACTGCCTCAGACCGGAAGCCAATCGTCGTCCGGCGTCGGCCAGCGCGTGGGCTGACGCATCGCCGATCAGGCGGGACAGGTCTTCTTCTGCGTCCCAACGCAAATTTTCAGCCAGCCAGCCTATATCGGCCGCCAGTTGCACATCGCCGTCGATCTTGACGGCAGGTGTCTTTCCCGCCAGCACCGACTGCACTGCTGCCAGAGGCGATTCAGCGGCAACCGACAGAATCAGGTCAGGCGTTGAAAATTCAGCCGCACGGTCCACCAGACCAGCTGGAGTAACTATTAAATCAATAGCAAACAAACCCCAGCGCAAATGCACTACACGGCCTTTTTGACGCAAAAGCCGTTCCTGGGCCTGCTTTTCCTGCAGAAGAACATGATTGAGAAAAAGCACCAGTCGCTGCTGTCCTTCGTCAACCACCCATGCAGGAGGCTGAAAACGGGTGGCGATGGATTTCAGAAATGAAAAAGGAGACGTGTTATTCATACGTCTCCGATTTTGCAGGATAAAAAGCCCTTGAGGCCTAATGTCCCTGGCTTGGCCTTAAGGTATTACTGCTTGCTTGAAAACCCGATTACTGCAAGGCCTGAACACCGGCAACCAGCCAGCCACTGCCGCCAACACGGGGCTTGGTCATGTTCCAGACTTCCCGGAATGGACTGGCGCCGCTGGAGGCGTCTTCCTTGATCATGCCGGAGAACTCGACGCTGGCCATGTACACGTCGCTCATTTCCTCAATACCCAACAACTGCGCATCGAGCATGACCACCTCGGTCTTGTTGGATGTGCCGCCCGTATGAGTTTCGCGGTCTGCCAGTTGCGTCTTGATCTGCTCCAGCATGTCGTCGGTCATCATGGACCGCAGGTTCTGGATGTCGGAACGGTCCCAGGCGTCCTGAAGAGTCACGAAATTCGACTTGCAGGCCTTGAGGAAGCCTTCGGCGTCGAAGCCGGCAGGCACGCCCCATGACTGCGAACCCGTCAGGCCAGAACCGATCATCGAGCCACCTGCTGCAGGCGCAACCGCATTGCTGTCAAAAGCTGTTGCGCTGCGTTCCCAGGGACGTGCCGACGCGTCGTTACCCACATTGGCCGGGCTGTAGCTACGGGCCGTCGTGGCTTCAGGCGCATTGCCAGCACCCTGGAAGGCGAAAGGCGACTGCGACCGCGTGGCGCCCGGCGAATTCGCCGCGCCCCCCTTGAGTCGGCGCATGACAAAGCCAATTACCACCATGACCACCAGCGCCAACAAGGCGAACATGATGATCTGGCCGAAAGCGCCGCCCAGCCCCAGCGACGATGCCAACCAAGCCAGTCCTAGTCCGGCAGCCAAACCGCCAAGCATGGCGCCCCATGGTTTTTTCGGTGCGGCAGCTGCGGCAGCGCCTGCACCTCCAGCCGGAGTTGATGCATTGTTGGCAGGTGCCTGGCGCTGCGTCACGTTGGACGACTGCTTGCCAAAGGACCCGCCGCCGCCCATACGCTTGGCGTCCGCCGGCGCGCCAGACAGGGTAAGGGTTACCGCAAAAACTGCGGAAAGAATGACCTGCCAAATTTTCATGTCGTCTCCTTCATCAAACCAATTAAAACCCGATCACGGCAAGAAGCCGCAAAACCTGTCAGCACTTGATTCCAACATGCAATGCCACCATCCCGCCTGACATGTTGTGATAATCCACATGGCCAAAGCCAGTATTTTTCATAAGGGTTTTCAACTCTTCCTGGCTCGGATGCATGCGGATGGACTCGGCCAGATATTGATAGCTGGCATCGTCATTGGCCACCACTTTGCCGATCTTGGGCAGGACCTTGAACGAATACCAGTCATAAAGCTTTTCAAGCGGCTTGGCCACCTTGGAAAACTCCAGCACCAGCAGCTTGCCGCCGGGCTTGAGCACCCTGCTCATTTCCTTAAGAGCCACATCCTTGTGCGTCATGTTGCGCAGGCCAAAGGCCACGGTGACGACATCAAAGCCGGCATCGGGAAAAGGAAGTGCTTCAGCGTCACACACCAGCGTTGGCAGGCACACGCCGGCGTCCAATAGTCGGTTGCGCCCTTCCCTGAGCATGGCTTCATTGATGTCGGTATGCACCACGCGCCCGGTGGTGCCCACCTTGGGCGCAAACGCCAGCGCCAGATCGCCCGTGCCGCCCGCAATGTCGAGCACCTGCTGGCCTTCCTTGACATTGGCGACCAGCACGGTGTAGGCCTTCCATGCGCGGTGCAGACCCATCGACATCAGGTCGTTCATCACATCGTATTTGGGGGCGACGGAATCGAACACGCTTCGCACACGACGCGCCTTGTCCTGCTCGTCTACCGATTCAAAACCAAAGTGGGTAGTTGTCATAAGGTGAATGCTAGATGGAAAAGTGCCAGTTGACAGCGACAACCCTGTACTGACTCAGGTCATTGGAGGGGAAATTTTTCGTAAGAATCAATGGCGCCACACAAGCCATGCCGGGTTAGTGGCTGCTGCAGCCCTGCCCGCCCGCCACAGCCATGGGCGCGTCACGCGCCACGCCAGCGGCTTGCAGCCTGCGCTCGTAGTCGCCCCAGAGCTGGCTTTGGTCATTGCCCAAGTGGTACAGATAGTCCCAGGTGAACAGCCCACTCTCGTGGCCATCGGAAAACACCGGCTTGACGGCGTAATTGCCAATCGGCTCCAGCGCCACCACATCGACCTCGCGTTTGCCGGTCTGCAGGATTTCCTGCCCGGGACCATGGCCCTGCACTTCTGCCGATGGCGAATAGATGCGCATCAACTCGAAAGGAATCCTGAACTGCGCGCCGTCTGAAAAAGCGACTTCGAGAAGGCGCGATTGGCTGTGAACTGTCAGCGCCGTGGGGGTCGGCGACCCGGATTGAAGACCTGCCATCGGGTGTCTCGCTTTCTGAATAAATGGGTAAGAGCGCTTCAAAGCGCCATGGCTTCGGCAATCAGCCGGTTGATGTCAAGGCACTGCGAGGTGATGCCCGCCACCTGTACTTCGTCCACCGGACGCTGTGCCGCGCCCCAGACCGGCGCCGGAAAGTGGCTGTCCCCCTCAAAGCGGGCAATCACATGCCAGTGCAGATGCGGCACCATGTTGCCCAGCGCGGCCAGGTTGATCTTCGCGGGCTGCAATTCGCTGCGAAGCACTTGCTCGACCTTTGCGACGGCATGCATGCAAATCTGTCGTTCACTGGCCGACAGATCCGAAAACTCGGCCACATGGCGGTTCCAGATCACGCGGTAAAACCCCGGAAATCCAGCCTCGCTGGCCTGGATGATGCGCAAATCTTCATTGCGAAACACCAGCAGGCCGCCGTCACCCTCGCACAAGGGGCATGCCGCATTCGTCATACGAGCACCCGTTCAATGCCGCCTTGGTTGGCGACGGCCACGTAGTCGGGCAGCCAGTTTTTGCCCAGTATCTGGTTCGCCATTTCGACCACGATGTAATCGGCCTCCAGCAGGCCGTTTTGCAGGTCGTCGCCGTAGCGTTTCAACCCCTGCAGGCAGCTGGGGCAACTGGTCAGGATCTTGACGTTGCCCGTCGCGGCTACTGCCCCTGAAGCACGCAGTTCGGCTTCTCCCTTGCGGATTTCTTCTTCCTTGCGAAAGCGCACCTGGGTCGCAATGTCAGGCCGGGTCACGCCCAGCGTGCCGGATTCGCCGCAGCAGCGCTCGCTTTTGAGCACGTTGTCGCCAATCAGCGCCTTGACCGTCTTCATCGAGTCGCCCAGCTTCATCGGGTTGTGGCACGGCTCGTGGTACAAAAATCCGGGCTGGTTGGCCGGCAGCGTGATCCCTTTTTCCAGCAGGTATTCGTGGATGTCGATGATTCGGCTGCCCGGGAATATCTTGTCGAACTGGTAACCCTGCAGCTGGTCGTAGCAAGTGCCGCAGCTCACCACCACGGTCTTGATGTCGAGATAGTTGAGCGTGGTGGCCACCCGGTGGAACAGCACCCGGTTGTCGGTGATCATCTTGTCGGCCTTGTCAAAGTCGCCGCTGCCGCGCTGCGGATAGCCGCAGCACAGGTAGCCAGGCGGCAGCACGGTCTGTACGCCAGCGTGCCAGAGCATGGCCTGCGTCGCCAGACCGACCTGGCTGAACAGGCGCTCCGAGCCGCAGCCCGGAAAGTAAAACACCGCTTCAGTTTCGGCCGTGGTGGCTTTGGGGTTGCGGATGATCGGGACGTAGTCCTTGTCTTCAATGTCCAGCAAGGCGCGGGCAGTCTTCTTGGGCAAACCGCCGGGCATTTTCTTGTTGATGAAGTGAATGATCTGCTCTTTCACCGGGGCCTTGCCCACGGTTGAAGGTGGAAGCGCCGTCTGCTTTTTAGCCAGCACGCCGAGCACATCACTGGCCAGGCGCTGCGCCTTGAAGCCGACACCGACCATGGCCGTGCGCATCACCTTGATGGTTTGCGGATTCGTGGCGTTCAAAAAGAACATCGCCGCTGCATTGCCGGGCCGGAACGACTTCTGGCCCATCTTGCGCAGCAGGTTGCGCATGTTCATCGACACTTCGCCAAAGTCAATATCGACCGGGCACGGATTCAGGCACTTGTGGCACACCGTGCAATGGTCGGCCACGTCCTCGAACTCTTCCCAGTGCTTCAGGCTGATGCCGCGCCGGGTCTGTTCTTCGTACAAAAAAGCCTCGACCAACAGCGACGTGGCCAGAATCTTGTTGCGCGGGCTGTACAGCAGGTTGGCGCGCGGCACATGCGTGGCACAGACCGGCTTGCACTTGCCGCAGCGCAGGCAGTCCTTCACACTGTCGGCAATTGCGCCGATGTCGCTTTGCTGCATGATCAGCGACTCATGGCCCATCAATCCGAAGCTGGGCGTGTAGGCATTGGTCAAATCGGCCGCTAGCGCATGCTGGCCGGGCGTTAGAAGCTCTGAATTTCGTAGCAGCTTGCCTTTGTTGAAACGCCCTTCCGGATCGATTCTGGCCTTGTACTCGGTAAAAGGCCGCAGTTCCTCGTCGGTCAGGAATTCGAGCTTGGTGATGCCGATGCCGTGCTCGCCCGAGATCACGCCGTCGAGCGAGCGCGCCAGCACCATGATGCGCGCCACCGCTTCATGCGCGGTTTGCAGCATTTCGTAGTCATCGCTGTTGACAGGCAGGTTGGTATGCACGTTGCCGTCGCCCGCGTGCATGTGCAGCGCGGCCCAGACGCGGCCCTTAAGCACGCGCTTGTGAATCGCACTGCATTCCTCAAGTATCGGCTTGAACGCGCCACCGCTGAAAATCGCCTGCAGCGGCGCGCGAATCTGGGTTTTCCAGCTGGCGCGGAGCGTGTGGTCCTGGAGTTCCGGAAAATGCACCGCCACGCCCTGCAGCCAGCCGGCCCACAGACTGCGCACCTCGGCCACCAGCGCCAGCGCCTGGCTGACCCGGTCTTCCAGCAGCTCTGCCGAAGGAATTTCGCTGGCGTCCTCTACCTTGCCCAAAGGCAAACTACCCTTGCGGAAAAACGCGTCCAGTGCGTCGCACAGCTTGATCTTGTTGCGCAGACTCAACTCGATGTTGATTTGCTCGATGCCGTCGGTGTATTCAGCCATGCGCGGCAGCGGAATCACCACGTCTTCATTGATCTTGAAGGCATTGGTGTGGCGCGAAATCGCCGCTGTTTTCTTGCGGTCCAGCCAGAACTTCTTGCGCGCCTCGGGGCTGATGGCCACAAAGCCTTCGCCGCTGCGCGAATTGGCAATGCGCACGACTTCACTGGTGGCACGCGCCACCACGTCGGCGTCGTCCCCGGCAATGTCACCAATCAACACCATTTTCGGCACGCCGGTAACACCGCCCTTGCCGTTGCCGCCGCGCTTGGACTTGGTGGCATAACCCACGGCGCGCAGGTAGCGATCGTCCAGATGCTCGAGACCGGCCAGGATCGCACCGCCGCGCTTTTGCTCGGCGAACATGAAGTCCTTGATCTCGACGATGCTCGGCACGGCGTCCTTGGCGTTGCCGAAGAACTCCATGCAGACCGTGCGCGTGTGCGCCGGCATGCGGTGCACGATCCAGCGCGCGCTGGTGATCAGGCCGTCGCAGCCTTCTTTCTGGATGCCCGGCAAGCCGCTCAGGAACTTGTCGGTCACGTCCTTGCCCAGGCCTTCCTTGCGAAAGGTCTTGCCGGGAATATCAAGCCGCTCGGTGCGAATTGGCGTCTTACCGTCAGCCTCAAAGTAATTCAAATCGAAACTCGCCATCTCGGCGTCGTGGATCTTGCCCAGGTTGTGGCCCACGCGGGTCACTTCCAGCCACTCGGCATCAGGCGTCACCATGCGCCAGCTCGCCAGGTTGTCCAGCGCCGTGCCCCACAACACGGCCTTTTTGCCGCCGGCATTCATGGCGATGTTGCCGCCAATACACGACGCCTCCGCCGAGGTCGGGTCAACCGCAAACACAAAGCCGCCGCGCTCGGCCGCGTCGGCCACGCGCTGCGTCACCACGCCGGCTTCGGTCCAGACAGTGGCCACCGGGTGGTCCAGGCCGGGCAGCGAAACCATCTCGACTTCCGTCATGGCTTCGAGCTTTTCGGTGTTGATGACCGCCGACTTCCAGGTCAGCGGAATCGCGCCGCCGGTGTAGCCGGTGCCGCCGCCACGCGGAACAATCGTGAGCTCCAGCTCGATGCAGGCCTTGACCAGTCCGGCCATTTCGACTTCGGTGTCGGGCGTGAGCACCACAAACGGGTATTCGACGCGCCAGTCGGTCGCGTCAGTCACATGCGAGACGCGTGACAGGCCGTCGAACTTGATATTGTCCTTCAGCGTGATCTTGCGCAGCCGGCGCTCGGTTTGCTGGCGAAGGCTGGCAACTTCCTCGAACGACGCCGAAAACCGGCCAATCGCTGCCTGTGCGCCTTGCAGCAACTCACCCACGATGGCATCGCGTTCGCTATCGGCTTGCGGCGTACGGCGTTTCTCGATTTCTGCCAGCCGGTGCTGCAGCGCTTCGACCAGCAACTTGCGGCGCTTGGGGTTGTCAAGCAGGTCGTCTTGCAGGTAAGGATTGCGTTGCACCACCCAGATGTCGCCGAGCACTTCGTACAGCATGCGCGCAGAGCGGCCCGTGTGGCGTTCGCCGCGCAGCAGGTTGAGCAAGTCCCAGGCCCGGCTGCCCAGCAGGCGAATCACCACCTCCCGGTCAGAAAACGACGTGTAGTTGTAGGGAATCTCGCGGATGCGGGGTTCGGCGTGCTTTGCGCCGTCGGCGAAAACATTCAGTTCTTGAAGAGTGGTAGGTGCGTTCATCGTGAAATTTCAGCGGCTTCGGACCCACGTCCAGCGCTTTGGTCCGATATTATCGCAGCGCACCTTTTATAAGCACCCGGCCGGAATGACCTCATGGAAACTCCGCTTGCCTTGCGCGCAACGGGTCGTTTAAATGGCACTGTCACAAAACGCCACTAGACTCTTTTTCTATTCCCGCAAATCCCGCTTTTCCTTCAGGAGACTTCATGAAGCACCGTTCATCCACCCTCGTACTGGCCATTTGCGCGCTGTGCGCGCCTTTGGCCAGCCAGGCCCAGACCGAAGTCCAGTGGTGGCATGCCATGAGCGGGCCGCTTGGCGAATGGGTCAATGACCTGGCCAAGGACTTCAACGCCAGCCAGACAGATTACAAGGTCGTGCCCACCTTCAAGGGCACCTATGACGAGGCCATGACGGCGGCAACAGCGGCTTTTCGCTCCGGCAATGCGCCGCACATCCTGCAGGTCTACGAAGTGGGTACAGCCACCATGATGGCCGCCAAAGGCGCGATCAAGCCTGTCGGAGAAGTCATGACCGAGGGCGGCGCCAAGTTTGACACCAAGGCCTACATTCCTGCCGTCGCCGGTTACTACACAGCGCCCAACGGCCAGATGCTGAGCTTTCCGTTCAACAGCTCGACGACGATCTTTTATTACAACAAGGATGCTTTCAAGGCGGCTGGGCTGGACCCGGAAAAAGCCCCGACCACCTGGCCCGAGGTGGCTCTGGCCGCTGGCAAGCTCAAGGCCGCCGGCCATAAATGCCCGTTCACCACAAGCTGGGTGAGCTGGACGCAGCTGGAGAGCTTCTCGACCTGGCACAACACGCTGTTTGCCACCCAGAACAACGGCTTTGGCGGCCCTTCTGCCCGGCTGGCCTTCAACTCGCCACTGCATGTGCGTCACTTCGAAAACCTGGCCAACATGTCCAAGCAGGGCCTGTTTGTCTACAAGGGCCGCGCCAATGCGGCGGACGTGTCCTTTCCTTCAGGCGAATGCGCGATGATGACCGGCTCGTCAGGCCTGTATGCCCGGGTCAGCAAGGAAGCCAAATTTGCCTATGGCATTGCCCAATTGCCGTATTACCCGGACGTGACCGGTGCGCCGCAAAACACCGTCATCGGTGGCGCCAGCCTGTGGGCCATGGCTGGCAAGAAGCCAGTTGAATACAAGGGCGTAGCGGCTTTCTTCAACTACCTGTCCCGACCTGAAGTGCAGTCGGCCAGCCACAAGCGCACCGGCTATCTGCCGATCACCATGGCAGCGTTCGAGCTGACTGAAAAATCGGGTTTTTACAAGCAGAATCCGGGTACCGACGTTGCTGTGAGCCAGATGATCCGCAAGACCACCGACAAGTCGCGCGGCGTGCGACTGGGCAACTTCAACCAGATCCGTACCATCATTGACGAGGAAACCGAACAGATCTGGAGCGGCAAGAAGCAACCCAAGGAAGCCCTGGATACCGCCATCAAACGCGGCAACGAGCAACTCGAACGCTTCGAGAAGGCCAACAAGTCCTGATCTTCCGGCCGGCCCATGCCGGCTGCTAGACTCACCACTTTTTATGCCCGGCCTGCCAAAAAGCAGGCAGCCCGGGTGACCTCGACCTGATCAGACATATGGAAAAACGCGTTCTTTTTCGCTCTGCCTGGCTTCCCTGGCTGCTGCTGGCACCTCAGCTGATTGTCATCAGTGTCTTTTTTTTCTGGCCCGCCGCACAGGCGCTGCTGCAGTCATTCCAGCTGCAGGATGCTTTTGGCCTGTCCAGGGAGTGGGTGGGACTGGAAAACTTCAGGCACCTGTTCAACGACGAGGCTTACCTGGAGTCGTTCAAGACGACAGCCTTCTTCTCGTTCATGGTGGCGATCCTGGGCATCAGTTTGTCGCTGGTGCTGGCGGTGTTTGCCGACCGCATCATCAAGGGCGCGCTGGCTTACAAAACCCTCCTGATCCTGCCGTACGCCGTGGCGCCTGCCGTGGCCGGCGTGCTGTGGATCTTCATGTTTTCACCCACGCTGGGCGTGGTGGCGTATGCACTGAGCAGCATCGGCATCGACTGGAACCACCTTCTCAATTCCAGCCACGCCATGACGCTGATCATCATGGCGGCGGTGTGGAAGCAAATTTCGTACAACTTCCTGTTTTTCCTGGCCGGACTTCAATCGATCCCCAAGTCGCTGATTGAAGCCGCCGCGATCGACGGCGCGCGCCCCTGGAGGCGCTTTTGGTCCATCCAGTTTCCACTGCTGTCACCGACGACCTTCTTTTTGCTGGTGATCAACATCGTTTATGCGTTTTTTGACACCTTTGCCATCATTGACGCCTCGACCCAGGGCGGCCCCGGTCGCGACACCCTGATCCTGGTCTACAAGGTTTACCACGACGGATTCAAAAACGGCGACCTGGGTGGCTCGGCCGCACAGTCGGTGGTGCTGATGGTGATCGTCGTGGCGCTCACCGTGGTCCAGTTCCGTTATGTTGAAAAGAAGGTCCAGTACTGATGTTCCTCCACGTTCGCGCACTTCGTGTCGCTCGCTGCCTCCGCGAAAGGGCCGCTACGCTTGCGATCCGGCAAAGCCGGTTTCACGGCCTCTGCTTGAATAACGCCGCCGCGCTCCTCGCGGCGTGTGGTTCTGCACAACGCAGCGGGTCTGGTGTCATCCGTTCGGGCCATGGGGGTTTGCGCCATGGTTGAGCGAAGCGCCCTCTTGAAAATCTTTGCACACCTCGTCATGCTCGTGGGCATTGTGGTGGTGGCTTTTCCGCTCTACCTGGCCTTTGTGGCCTCCACCCACACGGCGCAGGACATCATCCAGGCGCCGATGCCGATGTGGCCGGGCAGCAACATGTGGGAAACCTACAAGACCGCGTTGTTCGGCGGCGGCGATGGTGCGGGCTCGACTGCACCCGTGGCCCGGATGATGTGGGTCAGCCTTGTCACGGCACTGGTCATTACATTTGGCAAGATCACGATTTCCCTGCTGTCTGCATTTGCCATCGTGTACTTCCGCTTTCCGTTCAAGAATTTCTTCTTCTGGTCGATTTTTGTCACGCTGATGCTGCCGGTGGAAGTGCGCATCGGGCCAACCTACCAGGTGGTGTCGGACCTGGGCATGCTAAACAGTTATGCCGGTCTGACGATTCCGCTGATTGCCTCGGCCACCGCCACGTTTTTATTCCGCCAGTTTTTCATGACCGTGCCCGATGAACTGGTTGAGGCGGCCCGCATGGACGGGGCCAGCCCAATGCGTTTTTTCTGGGACATATTGCTTCCCTTGTCCAAGACATCGATGGCTGCGCTGTTCGTGATCCAGTTCATCTACGGCTGGAACCAGTACCTGTGGCCGCTGCTGGCCACCACCAGCGAAGATATGTACCCGGTGGTCATCGGCATCAAGCGAATGATTGCCGGCGGCGACGCAGCCAATGAATGGAATGTGGTCATGGCCACTGCCATTTTGGCGATGCTGCCGCCTGCGCTGGTCGTGGTGCTGATGCAAAAGTGGTTCGTCAAGGGCCTGGTTGACACTGAGAAATAGACAAAAAGACAGGCAAACATTCGCTATGGCATCGCTTTCACTAAACAACGTTATCAAGCGCTACGGCGCCGGCAAAACCGCCGTCCCGGTGCTGCACGGCGTCAGCGCCGAGATTGCCGACCACGAATTCATCGTCATCGTTGGCCCGTCGGGCTGCGGCAAATCCACCCTGCTTCGCATGGTCGCCGGGCTGGAAGAAGTCACCGAAGGCCAGATTTCCATCGGCGGCAAGGTCGTCAACGATCTGGAGCCGTCCGAGCGCGACATTGCCATGGTGTTCCAGAACTACGCGCTCTACCCGCACATGAGTGTGTTCGACAACATGGCCTACGGCCTGAAGATTGCCAAGGTGCCCCGGGAAGAGATCAAGTCACGTGTCGACAAGGCCGCCAAGATTCTCGAACTCGGCCACCTGCTCGACCGCAAGCCGCGCGCCCTGTCGGGCGGCCAGCGCCAGCGCGTCGCCATGGGCCGGGCGATCGTGCGCCAGCCACAGGTGTTTTTGTTTGACGAGCCCCTGTCCAACCTGGACGCCAAGCTGCGCGTGCAGACCCGGCTTGAAATTCAGAAGCTGCACCGCGAACTCGGCATCACGTCCCTTTTCGTCACGCACGACCAAGTTGAAGCCATGACGCTGGCCCAGCGCATGATGGTGATGAACGCCGGCCGCATGGAGCAGTTCGGCACGCCGGAAGAGGTTTACAACCGTCCGGCGACCACCTTTGTCGCCAGCTTCATGGGCTCGCCGCCGATGAACCTGCTGAAGAACGTGTCCAACGCTGATTTTGGCGGCCAGCCAGGCGCAATCCTGGGAATCCGGCCCGAGCACCTGCTGGTCGGCGACACCGGCTGGAAAGTGGTGGTCGACACCGTCGAAATGCTGGGCGCCGAGCGCCTGTTGTACTGCCGCCTGGGCGACGAGTTCCTGATCGTGCGAACCGACGAAAGCCTGTCAACCGCGCCAACGATTGGCGCCACGCTGCATGTCGCGCCCCGCCCCGACCGGCTGCACTGGTTCGACGCGGCCACCGGCCAGCGCCTGTGACCGGACAGGCAGAAACAGCACCAGAAGTGCCTGACCCCGACAGCAACGGGCTCAGCGCCGAACGCGCCTCCGAAGCAAGACCAGCCCCCTCCAGGGGCAACGAACCACATGAAGTGGGGAGTGCAGAGGCGGTTCCCCGCCAGCCAGGGCCGCGGAACCGGCTTCGCCGGGCCGCAGGCGCAGCGGCCTCCTCGGGGGGCAGCGAACCACACAAAGTGGGGAGCGTGGGGGCCTTCTTTTGGCCTTACCCGTTCTGGATCGCGCACCGGGGCGCTGGCAAACTGGCGCCAGAAAATACGCTCGCCGCATTCCGCTTGGGCGCGCAGCACGGCTACCGCATGTTTGAATGCGATGCCAAGCTCAGCGCCGACGGCGTGCCTTTCCTGATGCATGACGCCACGCTTGCGCGCACGACCAACGCCCTTGAAAAGCAGGTGGCTGAAGCCAGCCCAGCAGGAGGCGACCATGCCTGGGCCGAATTGTCACAATTCGACGCTGGCAGCTGGCATTCGCGCGCATTTGCCGGCGAGCCGCTGCCGACGCTGGAAAACGTCGCCCGTTTTTGCCGTGCCAATGGCTATGCCCTGAACATCGAGATCAAGCCGACGCCGGGAACCGAGCGCCGCACGGGTGAAGTGGTGGCAGCGCATGCCCTGCGCCTGTGGCAAGGCGCAAGAGTTTTACCGCTGCTGACGTCTTTTTCACACGATGCGCTACAGGGTGCGCGTGAAACCGCGCCCGGTCTGCCGCGCGGCCTGCTTCTGGACACGCTGCCTGACGGCTGGCTGCAAGCCGCCGTCGCGCTGGGTTGTGTCGCCGTGGTGTGCAACCACGCCTTGTGGAACGGCGCTTGTGTTCAGCAAACCCATGAAGCGGGTTTGCGCGCCGTGAGCTACACCGTGAACGACGAAGCAGCCGCCCTGCGCCTGATCGATCTGGGTACCGACGGCATCATCACCGACCGGGTGGATCTGTTCAGTCCGGCTTGAGGCAGCCTCCGGTTTATTGATGTGGATCAACAAACCGGTTGACAGACTTGTATCGGGCAGCCTGGTGCTAGCGCTTCCAGCTGCCCAGCTGGCACCACTGGCTGGTCGCCATGGCCAACAACAGGAGCACATAGGTCAGCATCTTGCCGTCATGGCTTAGCCATACCAAGCCAATGACCAGCACCGCTGATCCCACTATAAAATTGATAGCTGCCTGCACCCACAGATAATGCGAAAACGCCTTATTTGATGTAAAAAAACGAGGAAATAAACGGGACAACGCCACCAGCAGCAAGGCGATCAGCGCAGCAGGTGCCAAGAGGTTGAGCAGGTGTCCGGCAAGAAGATAAGCAGTCATGGCAGTCCGTCGAAATTCAGGGAAACACGCCAGAAGCGGCTGATGGAAATGGGTAAAAGGAGATTGTGACCAGGCGCTCGCTTTTGACCACTTCAATTTTATAATGCGCACATGTCAGTCTGGGCCCTGGGGCTAAACCATCACACCGCTCCGCTGGATTTGCGCGGGCGCTTCGCCTTCGCGCTCGACCAGGTAGAACCCACCCTGCGCGGTCTGCGCGCCTCTCTGGCGCGCCAGCCGGAGGCGACACTGCTGTCGACCTGCAACCGTACCGAGATCTACTGCGCCGGCGCTACCGAAGACCTGGACAGCACCATGGAATGGCTGGCGCACAACGGCGGCGTGTCGCCCGACCTGCTGCGCGCCCATGCCTACACGCTGCAGGACGACGAGGCCGCGCGCCACGCCTTTCGAGTGGCCAGCGGGCTTGATTCAATGGTGTTGGGCGAGCCGCAAATCCTCGGCCAGATGAAGGACGCGGTGCGCGCCGCCGAAGACGCCGGAGCCATGGGCTCGACGCTGCACCAACTTTTCCAGCGCTCTTTTTCTGTGGCCAAAGAGGTGCGGACCAGCACAGAGATCGGCGCCCACAGCATCAGCATGGCGGCCGCCGCCGTGCGACTGGCGGGTCAGCTGTTTGAAGATTTGGAAGACATCAAGGTGCTGTTTGTCGGCGCCGGCGAAATGATCGACCTGGCCGCCACACACTTTGCCGCCAAAAACCCAAAAGCCATGGCAATTGCCAACCGCACACTGGAGCGCGGCGAGAAACTCGCCACCCGCTTTGGTGCCGAGGTCATGCGCCTGGCCGACCTGCCCGGCCGCCTGCACGAGTTCGATGCCGTCATCAGCTGCACCGCCAGCACCCTGCCCATCATCGGCCTGGGGGCCGTCGAGCGCGCCCTTAAACTGCGCAAGCACCGGCCGATGTTCATGGTCGATCTGGCAGTACCGCGCGATATCGAGCCTGAAGTCAAGGCGCTGTCGGATGTCTACCTCTACACCGTTGATGACCTGGCGCATGTGGTGCAGACCGGCCGCGACAGCCGTCAGGCGGCGGTGGCTGAAGCCGAAGTCATCATCGACGCAGGCGTGCAGAATTTCATGCACTGGCTGGACCAACGTGGCAGTGTGCCGCTGATCCAGCAGCTCAATGCGCAGGCCGATGTGTGGCGATCCGCCGAAATCGTGCGGGCCAAAAAATTGCTGGCCCGTGGCGAGTCCATTGAAGAAGTGCTCGAAGCGATGAGCCGGGGATTAACGCAAAAAATGTTGCACGGCGCCATGGCCGAGTTGCATGCGGGCGATGCCAGCAGCCGCGAAGCCACGGCGCGTACCGTGTCCAAGCTGTTTTTGCGCGGCCGCACGCCTGCGTCACAACGCAAAGAGCGTTAGCGCTGCGTTCCCCGTGTCGTCGCCACTGTTCTGGCTGCGCCCTTTCGACTGGAACTCCAGCCGGTTTGTTCATCCCGATTCCGATTTTTCGCCTTGCGGCGCTGCCCTTCATGAAACCTTTTCTTCGCCACACCCTGGACCGCCAGCTGCTGCGCCTGCATGAACTGGACGCCCTGCTGTCCGCCAGCGACGTGGTCAGCGACCTTGACCGCTTTCGCACGTTGACCCGCGAACATGCCGAGGCCAGCGTCGTGGCCGAGCAGTACAACCGCCTGACCCGCCGCGAGGCCGATCAGGCGGGTGCCGAAGTGATGCTGGCCGAAGCCAGGAACGACCCCGACATGGCCGCCATGGCCGAGGAAGAAATCGACGCCGCCAAGGCCGACATCGCCCAGATCGACGAAGCGCTGCAGCTGATGCTGATTCCCAAAGACCCGAACGACAAGCGCGCGGCCTTCGTTGAAATCCGCGCCGGCGCTGGCGGCGACGAATCGGCGCTGTTTGCCGCCGACCTGTTCCGCCTGTACACCCGCTTTGCCGAGCGCAAGCGCTGGCAGGTCGAGATCATCAGCGAATCGCCCAGCGAACTCGGTGGCTACAAGGAAGTGGTGCTGCGCATTGACGGCCCGCCGGACATTCTGGGCGTGGGCGTGTACGGCAAGCTGCGCTTCGAGTCGGGCGGCCACCGCGTGCAGCGCGTGCCGGCGACTGAAACCCAGGGCCGCATCCACACCAGCGCCTGTACCGTGGCCGTGCTGGCCGAGCCAGACGAAGCCGTCGCCATCCAGATCAACCCGGCTGATTTGCGCATCGACACCTACCGTGCCAGCGGTGCGGGCGGCCAGCACATCAACAAGACCGATTCGGCGGTGCGCATCACCCACCTTCCAACCGGCATCGTCGCCGAATGCCAGGAAGGCCGCAGCCAGCACGGCAACAAGGCGCAAGCGATGAAGGTGCTGACCGCGCGCATCCATGAAAAAGACCGCTCGGCACAGGCCGCCAAGGACGCTGCCGAGCGCAAGGGCCTGATTGGCAGCGGCGACCGCAGCGACCGCATCCGCACCTACAACTTTCCGCAGGGCCGGCTGACCGACCACCGTATCAACCTGACGCTGTACAAGCTGCTCACGATCATGGAAGGCGACCTGGACGACGTGGTCACGGCGCTGCAGGTGGCGCGCGGCGCCGAGCAACTCAACGAGCTGGAAACGGCAAATAACGGCGGTTGATCAGAAAAATTTTTTGGTTTTAAGGAAAATAGCTGCTTGGCGCAATAAGCACGAGCATAAGCAGCTATTATTTAAATAGCAATTAAAAGTAAAAGTAAAAACTGTGGAGCCAATCAATTGCACGCAAGCCCTGGCATTGGCCAAGCGCCTTGGGCTTGACCGGCTGGACGCCCAGTTGTTGTTACTGCACGCATTGGGCAAGCCCGCCAGCGAGCGGTCCTGGCTGGTGACGCACGACACTGAGCAACTCGCGCCAGGCGTAGTCAGCTTTTTTCATGCAATGAGCCTGCGCCGGGCCGAGGGCGAGCCGCTGGCCTACATCGTCGGCCGCAAGGAGTTCTTTGGCCTGTCGCTGCAAGTCGACCCACGCGTGCTGGTGCCCCGGCCTGATACTGAAACGCTGGTGGAGTGGTCGTTGGCCGTGCTGGAAATGTCCGACTCAACACGGCCAGTAAAGGTTCTCGACTTGGGAACTGGCAGCGGCGCGATTGCTCTGGCTATTGCATACAGTCTGAAGGCAATCGACCGTGAAGTGCAAGTCACAGCAATTGATGCAAGCGCCGATGCGCTGAATGTTGCCCGTGGAAACGCACGGCGGCTGAGTCTGGCGGTGGATTTCATTCAAAGCTCCTGGCTGCAGGAAGTGGACGGGCGCTTTCAGCTGATCGCCAGCAATCCGCCTTATATTGCCAGCGCCGACCCTCACCTGCCCGCGCTAATGCACGAACCGCTGCAGGCGCTGACCGCCGGAACGGACGGGCTGGACGATATCCGTCACATCATCCAGCAGGTGCCAGGCCACCTGTTGCCTAGCGGCTGGTTGCTGCTGGAGCATGGTTACGACCAAGCAGAACAGGTGCGCGAGTTGCTGAGGCGGCAAGGTTTTTTGCACATACAGAGCCGCCGCGACCTGGCAGGCATCGAGCGCTGTTCAGGTGGGCAATGGCCGGCATGACGAACAATCCCTGACAGGTGCGCGGCATCTGGCAGGCAGCGATAATCCATTTTTGGAATGGCTTTATTCAAGCTCCACGCATTCAACGCTCCGGTCTCTTGGCCGGTTACCGACCTCACGGCCTGGCAAGGCCTTTTCAACTGAAGGATTTCAACATGAGCTCTAACGACCCGACCCAGCAACGCATTGAGCAGATTGTCAAATCAAGCGACGTGGTTCTTTTCATGAAGGGCACGTCCCAGTTTCCAATGTGCGGTTTTTCCGGCCGCGCTATCCAGGTGCTCAAGGCCTGCGGCGTTAGCAAGCCAGCCACAGTCAATGTGCTGGAAGACGAAGGCATCCGCAACGGCATCAAGACTTACAGCAACTGGCCGACCATTCCCCAGTTGTATGTCAAGGGCGAGTTCGTGGGCGGCTCCGACATCATGATGGAGATGTACGAGAACGGCGAGCTTCAGGAAATGCTGGGCGCACCCAAAGACTGAAGCGAAGCGGCCCCAGCCTGCAATGCCCGCGATGCGGGCGTTTTTCGTTTCTGCTTCAGCGTGTATAGCCTGCGCAGGCGCCGGCATTGACTTGCCCTTGGCATTCACGTTTCAGGCGGCTGATTCGATCCTTCGGCATTTCAGCGGAACCCGGCAAGAACCGGACCTGGCCGCTGGAAGCTGCTTTTTTCTTCTTTTTGACGGGCGTCGTCGGCTTGTCGCCAGAAGTTGTAGATGACGCACTGGCATGCGCGCTGACTATCAGCATGGCGCTCATGAACATGGCAGCCCAGAATGGCTTGACTACGCTATTTTTCATTTTTATCTTCCTGTTTCTGCCCATTTACGCACTCAGTCCCGTTGTCCTGCCTGAATGAAAGGCAGGCGAAGTCTCAATGCAGCTTTGGATCACCATAAAGGGCGTCATCAGGCGGCGTGTCAGCGGGCAAACGGAAATCTTCGCTTGCCCATGCCCCCATGTCGATATTTTTGCAGCGCTCACTGCAAAAGGGACGAAAAGGGTTGCTAAGCGCATAAATACTGGGACCGCCACAGCCGGGGCACGTTACCTGCCGCACAGTGGAAGGATCTTTTTTCATAGGGAGAAAAACATTCGAGTGAGGATGAAAGTGGCGCTGCGCATTCAGTCCGGTCTGGCTCAGGTGCACAAAGTCAGGTCAAACACGGTTTCCTGAGTACTGGCTTGCTGGCGACCGTCGTTGTCATGGGACATGAAACGCACCGACACCATCAGGCGGTTGCAGCTGATTTCAGGAATCACGGTAGCGCCCGAATGCAGCCGCAGCCGAAGCAACTGGAAATTTCGTCCCTGCGGCAGCATTTGCTGGTATTGACCTGCCGGTGCCATCACCTTTTGCGGCGCCCCCGAATCGCGCACTAGCCTGAGCAACAGGTTAAGCGCTTCGGCCAGCGGCACCAACGGCAGCACCCAGCGCTGCAGGTCATGCTGGCGAACGTTGGCGCCAAGGTGCTGCCAGGCGTGGTAGGCCGGCAAGTCGAATTCGCAGGTGCCACCTGGAATACCAACCCGGCTGCGAATGCTCATCAACCATTCATTTTCCGTCAATGACTGGCCAACCTTGCCAGAAAGTTCATTCATGCTGGAAAAACAGGCTTCGAGCTCGGCGGTAATGTCGTCAAGCACCCTCTCGGAGATGACCGGGTTGCCACGGTAGCCGTTGAGCACATGTTTCTGTTTTTCGATGTCCTTGAGCACATCGGTTTTCAGGTCGGCCCGCGCGCCGACATCCATGATTTCAAAAATGGTTGCCAAAGCATGGTGATGGTCAATCGGGCTTTCCCGTTTGATCAGTTCAGCCAGGCGCAAAAACAGGTGCTCGAGCCTCAGGTAGGTACGTATACGTTCGTTAAAGGGATGCTCGTAAAGAATCACGGAACTGGTTTTCCTGGCTTCAGTAGATGTTTTGTCATCATAGCCGTAAGCTGCGAGCCAGCTCACGCACTTGCAGCTCAAGTGCTTCCAACGACAAGTTGTCGTTACAAATACAGGCATCAGCTGCTGCCAGCCGCTGCGCACGACTGGCCTGGCCAGCGATGATTTTTACCACCATTTCACGCGACATGGCGTTTCTGGCCATGACACGAGAAATTTGCGTTTCTTGCGTGCAGTCAACCACCAGCACATGGTCGAGCTGCTGGCGCCAATGCCCTGACTCGACCAGCAAAGGGATATCGAAAATGATGCAGAGGCGGCCAGCTTGCACAGCTGCGTTGGCTTGGCGGATGGATTCCTGGCCTACCAACGGGTGAATGATGGCTTCGAGCTGCCCTTTGATCGCGGGGTCGCTGAAAGCAAGCTGGCGCATCCGCTCCCGGTCCATTGCGCCCTCTTCGGTGATGATGTACGGCCCGAACTGCTTTGCCAACACATTGATGGCAGCCCCTCCGGACGCGGTCAACTGCCGGGAAATTGCATCGGCATCAATCAGTGCGGCGCCGCACGCCACCAGCACGCGCGCCACCGTGCTTTTGCCGCTTCCGATGCCGCCTGTCAGGCCTATACGCTGGACCCCCGGATGCATGGCTTACAAACCAATGAACTGAAGAATCGACTGGGGACCGGAAATCATCGCGGTAAAGCCAGCCCCGGCCAGAAAAGGACCGAAGGGCACATAGCCTCCTTCGCGCAGGCCGCTTGAATATTTCATCCCGATGCCGACCATCGCACCAATCACCGAAGCCATCAGGATCATGGGCACCAACGCTGTCCAGCCAAACCAGGCCCCAAGCGCGGCAAACAGCTTGAAGTCGCCGTAACCCATGCCTTCCTTGCCGGTGGCCAGCTTGAAGGCCCAGTACACCCCCCACAATGAAAGATAGCCAGCGACCACGCCCCACAATGCTGAAGTCAGATCAACGGCCGGATTCCACTGCAGTGCTGCCGCTATCAGTCCCGCCCACAGCAAGGGCAAAGTGATGTCGTCAGGCAACAGGGTTGTGTCCCAGTCAATCACTGCGAGCGCCAGCAGCGCGGCCGAAAATCCGCACCAGACCAGTGCCGTCATCGTCCAGCCCCAGCGCCATGCACAAAAGAAAAACAGGCCACCTGTGACGGCCTCTGTCAGTGGATACCGAATCCCGTAAGGCACACGGCAAGTTGAACACTTGCCGCGAAGAAAAACATAGCTGAGCACGGGAATGTTTTCATACCAGCGGATCAAATGACCGCAACTTGAGCAGCGTGAACGCGGCGTCAGCAGGTTGAACTTTTCTGCCGGCTGCGCTGTAACGCTATTCAGCTCGGCACATTCGGCTGCCCACTGGTACTCCATCATCTTGGGAACCCGGTAGATGACCACATTCAGAAAGCTACCAATGAGCAGGCCCAGAATTAGCGCAAGCGCTGCGATGAAACCGGGATCCATGTCAGTTGCCAACAACATCAAACGACCTGGCCCAATTTGAAGATCGGCAGGTACATGGACACCACGATTCCGCCAATCAGGGTCCCCAGAAACACAATGATGATGGGCTCCATCAGGCTGGACAAGCCAGCAACCATTTCGTCAACTTCGGCTTCGTAAAAATCGGCAGCCTTGCCAAGCATGTGGTCTACCGAGCCCGATTCCTCTCCAATGGCGCACATTTGCAACACCATGGTGGGAAACAGGTTGGCATTGGTCATGGCGGCGGTCAGGCTGGTGCCGGTCGAGACTTCCTGCTGAATTTTCTCGGTGGCGTCTGCGTAGAGCGAATTTCCCGATGCGCCGCCCACCGAGTCGAGCGCTTCGACCAGTGGAACACCGGCAGCGAACATGGTGGACAGGGTACGCGTCCAGCGAGCAATGACGGATTTTTCGATCAAGGTTCCAAATACCGGCAGCTTCAGCAGCAGACGGTCCATGACCTTCTGCATTTTTTCACTGCGTTTCCAGGCTTGGAGGAAAAAATATATGGCGCCGCCGACGCCGCCAAAAATCAACCACCAGTAGGCAACAAAAAATTCACTGATGGCCATTACGATGAGCGTTGGCGCTGGCAAATCGGCGCCAAAAGATGAAAAGACTTCCTTGAACGCAGGGATCACAAAAATCATGATCACGGCAACCACCACGAAAGCCACGACCACGACGGAAGCCGGATACATTAACGCCGACTTGATTTTTGACTTGATGGCCTCGGTTTTTTCCATGTAAACCGCCAGTCGATCAAGCAGCGACTCCAGAATACCAGCCGCTTCGCCAGCCTCGACAAGGTTGCAGTAAAGCGCATTGAAGTACATCGGGTACTTGCGGAAAGCACTGCTCAGGGAGGTTCCGGTTTCAACATCAGTACGCACGTCGTTCAATAATTTGGTTACGCTGCCGTTGGGATTACCGCGACCCACGATGTCGAAAGACTGCAACAGTGGCACGCCGGCCTTCATCATCGTGGCGAGCTGGCGCGTAAAGATTGCAATATCACGCGGCTTGATGGCCTTGCCCGAACGCATGCGGCGCTTTTTAATCTTGGTTGCCATCACCCCTTGTCTGCGCAGCGATACCTTGACCTGGTTTTCGCCTACAGCACGGACTTCGCCACGAACCTGTTTGCCGCCTCGGTCTTTGCCTTCCCACTCAAAAACAAATTCCTTGATATCTTTGGACAATGCGGTTGCCATAAAGCCTTATTTTTGTGTGGACGGCCTTCGAGCCGTTCGGTCTATCTTGTCAGATGCACTTGTCGTGTCTAAGCCACGCACGAAGCTAGGCATTGGTGCAGCCCAATATCTCTTCCATCGAGGTCATTCCCAGTTTAACTTTGTACAATCCGGACTGGCGCAGACTTCGCACGCCTTCAGCTTCAGCCTGGGCCGCGATTTCCATGGCACTGCCGTCACGCAGGACGATGCGCTGAATTTCTTCGGAAATGGGCATGACCTGGTAAATGCCCAGCCTGCCCTTGTAGCCGTTGTTGCACTTGGCGCAACCCACTGGATGAAAAGGCTTCCATGAGCCATCGACCTCATGGTCCTTGAAGCCAGCCTGGAGCAAGGCATTGCGCGGAATATCGATAGCCGCCTTGCAGTGCGGGCACAAGCGCCGTGCCAGCCGCTGGGCAGTGATAAGTATCACGCTGGAGGCGATGTTGAAAGGCGCAATTCCCATGTTGCGCATGCGCGTCAGGGTCGTCGGCGCGTCATTGGTATGCAGCGTAGACAACACCAAATGGCCGGTTTGCGCTGCCTTGATGGCGATGTCGGCGGTTTCGACATCGCGGATTTCACCGACCATGATGATGTCGGGATCTTGCCGCAGGAAAGCCTTCAAGGCCACCGGAAAGGTCATTCCGGCCTTTTCGTTCATGCTGACCTGGTTGACCCCGGGCAAGGTAATCTCGGCAGGGTCTTCAGCCGTGGAAATGTTCACGCCGGCAGTGTTCAGTATATTCAGGCAGGTATAGAGCGAGACTGTTTTTCCCGAGCCCGTTGGCCCCGTCACCAGCACCATGCCGTAAGGCCGCTTGATCGCTTCCAGCAAGCGTTCTTTTTCCTCCGGCTCGTAGCCCAATGCGTCAATGCCCAGTTTGGCGCTGCTGGGGTCCAGAATACGAATGACGATTTTTTCGCCAAACATGGTGGGCAAGGTGCTGACCCGGAAGTCAATCACACGGTCGGGCCCGATCTTGAGCTTCATCTTGCCGTCCTGGGGCACTCGTTTCTCGGAAATATCCAGCTTGGAAATCACCTTGATGCGCGCGGCGAGCTTTTCCTTGATGGCTACGGGTGGAGAAGAAATTTCACGCAGCTCGCCATCGACGCGAAATCGAACCCGGTAAGAATTTTCAAAAGGCTCAAAGTGCAGATCGGATGCACGCATGTTAAAAGCATCGATCAACATTTTTTGCAGGAATTTGACAATCGGCGCGTCATCAACCTCCGAAACACTCGCTTCGTTTTCCTGAGCAGCCGGCAGCGAGAGATCATCGTCAAACTCGAAATCCGCGCCAACGATGTTTTCAACAGCTTCTGACGCTGTGGACCCAGAAACGTCGACAAGCCTGGAAAGCTTGTCATATTCTGCAATGATCCAGTCAACGCCCAATTGGGTTGAGAATTTAATTTGTTCCGCCACACTTTGGTCAGACGGGTCTGCGGTTGCAACGATGAGCCGGTTGTTGCGCTTTCCCAGCACCACGATTCGACAGGATCGGCAGATTTTTGTATCGAGCAAGCCCTTGGGCAAATGCAGCATGTCAACAGCGTCCATGTCTACCAAAGGCGCGGCAAAAGACATCGACATGATGTGCGCCAAGTCAAATGCAGAAACAGCGCCTGATCCTGTCAACTCGGCGATAAAGCTGTTTCGACTGACTTGCGCTTTTGAAAAAATATCCTCGGCAGCCTTTTGCCCCAGCTTTCCTGCGGACACCAAAGCTCTGCCAAGTCCGGGCAACGTCGCGGATACTGGATTTTTCAGTACGGTCTCTGTAACAGACATGATGTTCAATGCGTTATCAAAGAAAGAATCATCGCTTAATGATTACAAGGTGTAAACCTTGCATGTACATATTCTTCACATTTTGTGACTACTTTGTACAAAAACTCAATAACTTAAAAAAGCAGTGTCAGCGGACGTTCTCTTGACTGTTTCTGCTTTGAGTTAGCGAAAATTCGGAACACTACCTGTCCAGCCTATGGAAAAAGAAAACTTACTGGGTTAGCTTGGGCATTTCAAGCACCACTTTTGTCGAATTTTCCGTATTCGAAGACAGCACCGCCTGCCGCCCATTTACAGATTCCAACACCATGTCGTTGTCAACCAAAGTACCCACGCGAACCGGTTTGGCATCCTGACCATCAATCGAAATCAGCGCAGCACCAGCTTGGATCCGTCCTGACAACACGCCAACCAAACTATAGCGGCTGGCTGCAGGCGCTGCGGTTGACGTCGTGGCAGCAGTGGCCATTCCGCCTCCAAATGCCCGGGCAATTGTCTGTGAATCGGGAGCGAGTATTGGCTCAATCAGTGTTGATGAAAGCACGGCTGGCGAAGACAAACCCCAGACTTTCAGACCCCAGTAGACCACGCTAGCAGCAGCCAATGCGGAGATGGCGAATGTCACAATTCTGGTGGTCCATAGGCGATAGGCGTCTGTCTGCATGACAGGATTATGATTGATGCAACCATATGACTACACAACAACCTTCATTCGCGTCCCTTCGACGACGCATTTCCGCAGGCTTCACCTTGATAGAGCTGATGGTGGTGCTGGTGATCATTGGCGTCTTGGCAGCGCTGGTGGTGCCCAACGTACTGGACCGTGCCGATGATGCGCGCGCCACAGCCGCCAAAACCGACGTCAATAATCTGATGCAGGCGCTCAAGCTTTATCGATTGGACAACCAGCGCTACCCTGCTGCTGAGCAAGGGTTGCAGGCGCTGGTGGCAAAGCCGACGACGGGGCCAATTCCCTTCAACTGGAAATCTTATGTGGACAAGCTGCCCAACGACCCTTGGGGCCGCCCTTACCAATATCTGAATCCTGGTATCAAGGGCGAAATCGACGTGATGTCTTTTGGTGCCGATGGGCAACCCGGGGGCGAGGGCAAGAATGCCGATATTGGCAGCTGGGATTGAAGTAGCCCCCACGCTCCCCACTGCGTGTGGTTCGCTTCCCTCCGCGGGGGTCGCTGCGCCTGCGACCTGGCAAAGCCAGTTCCACGGCTCCGGCTGGTTTCGAGCGGGTACGTCTCTGATCTTCGCTATGTGGGTTCGCCGCTTTCCAAGCGGTGCCATGACGCACCGTGCGCCTTTGCGTCGGATTCGCCATCGCGGGTTCACGCTGATCGAGTTGCTGATGGTGGTGGCGATCATGGCCATCGCGACGGCGGGCGTCGGGCTGGCGCTGCGCGACACGTCGGGGACGGCGCTGGAGCGCGATGCGCAGCGGCTGGCCGTTTTGCTGGATTCAGCCAGGGCGCAATCGCGCATGACCGCCAACCCGGTGCGCTGGCGACCCACCGCCACAGGCTTTGTTTTTGAAGGTTTGGCGAAAGGCACAAGTTTTCCGTCCACCTGGCTGGGCCAGGACGTACGCGCAGCCGTCGCCAACGTCTTGGTGCTTGGGCCGGAACCGATCATCGGACCGCAGCAAATTCGCCTGGTGTCCATTTCGGACCCTTCGCGCAGCCTGATCCTGGCGACAGACGGCATCCGGCCGTTTTCGGTTCTGTCGGACGGTTCCCGATGATGCTATGCAGCCGGATACGGCGTTCTGGCGCTCGCGGCTTCACGCTGATCGAGGTACTGGTCGCGTTGGGTATCGTCGCAGTCGCGCTGGCTGCTGGCGTGCGCGCCACAGGCTCGCTGATGCGCAATTCGGAACGCCAGTCGGACCTGCTACTGGCCCATCTTTGCGCTGAAAATGCACTGGTGAATGTGCGGCTGTCGCGACAAATGCCAGCAGTTGGCGACAACACCAGCACTTGCGAACAAGCCGGCCGCAGCCTGGCAGTGCGCTTGTGGGTGCAACCCACGCCCAATCCGAATTTTCTGCGGGTTGAAGCGCAGGTGCTCAACCGTGCAACCCGAATACTTGCGCTTTCGACCATCGTGGGACGGTACTGAGCATGGCGCGGCTACTTACTGCTTCACGCGGCTTGTCGCGACCTGCGCAGGCCCGCGGCTTCACCCTGATCGAGTTGCTGGTGGCGCTGGCCGCGATGGCGATCATGGCGGGCCTGAGCTGGCGCGGGCTCGACGGCATGGTGCGGGCACAGGCACAGATCCAGCAACGCGCCGATTCGGTCCTCACCTTGCAGGCTGGGCTCACGCAATGGTCCTCTGACCTGGATGCCTTGGCGCAACTGCCGCGCACACCGACGCTGGACTGGGACGGGCGCGGACTGCGGATTATTCGCCGCAGCACCGTTCAGCCTGGTGACGGTCTGTTGGTAGTGGCATGGTCGCGGCGCAATGTGAATGGCACCGACCAATGGCTGCGCTGGCAGTCGCCGCCACAGTTTTCCAAGGGCGCCTTGCAAATCGCCTGGGAGCGTGCTGCCCAGTGGGCACAAAACCCGGGCGATGCCGAAAAAAGGGACGAAGTCCGTGTCACACCGCTGGAAAATTGGCAGATTTTTTACTTTCGCGGCAATGCCTGGACCAATCCTTTGTCCAGCGACAACGCCAACTCACCAGCCACACCGATCCGCAGCCCGACACAACCCGTGAACTCCGACCAAGCACTGCCGGACGGCGTTCGGCTGGTGCTGACGCTGCCTGGCAGCGAAGCCCTCCACGGCGTCATTACGCGCGACTGGGTGCGCCCCTCCCTGGCGGGTGCCAAATCATGATGCCGGCTGTAAAGTCCCCGGTTCGGCGGTGCAGTGCAGCAGTTGCACGACAGGCGGGTGCAGCCCTTCTCACGGCAATGCTGACGGTGGCGCTGGTGGCCAGCCTGGCAGCTGGCGCGTTATGGCAACAATGGCGCAGTGTCGAAGTCGAGGCCGCCGAACGCGCGCGGGTGCAATCACTTTGGCTGCTGACCGGTGCGCTCGATTGGGCGCGCCTGATCCTGCGTGAAGACGCCAGATCTGGTGGCGCCGACTACCTGTCGGAACCCTGGGCGGTGCCCCTTGAAGAAGCGCGGTTGTCAACCTTTTTGGCAGCCGACAAGAAAACCGATCCGGACGATGAGGCCAACGCGTCGCAAACCTTCCTGTCTGGCCTGATCACCGATTTGCAGTCGCGCCTGAACGTCATCAACCTCGTGGACAGCGCCGGCAAAGTGTCCGAGCCTTCTGTAAAGGCCTTTGCCAAACTGTTCGAGCTGCTCGGGCTTCCCCCCGGAGAATTGCAGGTACTGGTTGAAAACCTGCGGCTCGCGCTGGATGTCAATCCTGAGAACGCATCGACCCAGCAGGCGCCCCTGATGCCGCAGCGCCTAGACCAGCTGGTCTGGCTGGGCCTGTCGCCGGCTAGCCTGGCCATACTGCGGCCTCACATCACCTTGCTGCCGGTGCGCACGCCGGTCAACCTGAACACCGCCAGCGCCACGGTGCTCTCAGCCTGCATCCCATCACTGGAAATGGGGCTGGCCCAGCGCCTGGTGAATATGCGCCAGGCAAATCATTTCAAGACCCTGGCCGAAGTGACCGAACAACTCGGCCAGACCGCCATGCCACTTAATGAAGCGCAGCACAGCGTCAATTCACGTTTCTTCGAGGTCCAAGGGCGGCTGCGACTTAACCAAGCGGTGGTTGAGGAACATTCAGTGGTTCAGCGCGACGGCCTGGAGGTGAAAACATTATGGCGAGACCGGGGCGCACCAGCGCATTGAGACGCCCGCCCCCATACAATGGGCCCCTGAATTCAAGCATGACAACACTTCTCGTCACCCTTCCCCGGACACTTCCGACTGCCGCCATGCTTTGCGAGGGCGTTCTGAGTGATGACGGATTCACCGTGCTCAGCGTTGTGCAGGCGCCTGCAGCGCTGTTGCCCGCACCTTCCAGCGCCGTCATCGTGGCCGTGGTTCCTGCCTGTCGCCTGTCCTGGCACCGACTTGCCCTGCCGCGTGGGGCGTTGAAAGGCGGGCTGTTCCAGGATGGCAATGCGGGGCGGCTGCGGGCCGTGCTCGACGGGCTGCTGGAAGACAGCGTGCTCGACGAGACCAGCCATCTGCATTTCGCCATCGAGCCAAAGCCACGCACCGACGAACCCGTGTGGGTCGCGACCTGCGAGAAAGCCTGGCTGCATGCCTGGCTGGCCATGCTGACGCAGGCCGGCCGGCCGGTAGCTCGCATCGTCCCCGAACTTACACCGCCATCTGGCGATGGGGTCGTGTCGCTGCATGTCACCGGCACAGCCGACCAGCCCCAACTGATGCGCACCGGGCCAGAGGGCGTGACACTGCTGCCGCTTTCAGTGGCCAGCGCCGCGCTGATGGCATGGCCAGAAGACGCCGAAGTGCTGGCCGAACCTGGCGTTGCCGAATTGGCAGAACATTTCTTCAACCGTCCCGCGCGTCTGCAGACACCGCCCGAGCGTTGGCTGGCGGC
Source organism: Polaromonas sp. CG_9.7 (assembly GCF_015752205.1). Classification (GTDB taxonomy): domain Bacteria; phylum Pseudomonadota; class Gammaproteobacteria; order Burkholderiales; family Burkholderiaceae_C; genus Polaromonas. The sequence continues at coordinate 344,471 of NZ_JADOVG010000002.1, read as the reverse complement.
AGCGCAGTCGGACTGGGACCTAGCGCAGTTCGACCTGCTCTACACCCGCGGCACGCGCACCCGCAAGCATCTGTCGGCCATGATCTCCTCGCTGTTCAGGGCGCCGCGCTGGCGCGCAGCGCGCTGGGCGAGCGTAGCCCTGGTGCTGGCAAACGTGGTGGGCCTGCAGGCCTGGGCCTGGAAAGAGCAGTCTTCGCAGGCCGCCCAGCGCGCCGCCATCCGCAACCTGTTGACAACCACGTTTCCCGACGTGCGTGTGGTCGTCAATGCGCCGGTGCAGATGGCCCGCGCGCTGTCTGACCTGCAGCGCCGCAATGGTATCGCCTCGACTGCCGACATGGAAACTCAATTAGGGCATTTTAAGGCTGCAGCGCCCGACACCCCTGTACCAGCAGCTATTGAATTCATATCAACTGAACTCCGCTTGAAAGGGCTTTCTCTCCCGGCTTCGGCGGTGGCTGAAATCGCCGCACGGCTGCAGGCCCAGGGTTACCGCCTGCGCATGGATGCCGAAGGCCTGACGATGAAAGAGGAGCGTTTTCCATGAGCCTGACGAGCACTCTGGCGCCGCTGCGAGCGCGCTGGGTCCGGTTGCCGGGCCGTGAAAAAACCGTCATCCGGCTGGCTGTCCTGATGGTCCTGGCTTTGCTGCTCTGGCAGTTCAGCGTCGGGCCGTCATTGGCCACGCTGCGCACCGCAGACACGCAGTCCAAAGCGCTGGGCGCGCAGCTGCAGACCATGCAGGCGATGCAGTTGCAGGCACAGGCTGTGCAGAAGCAGCCGCCATTGGGCTTTGACGAGGCAGTGCGCGCGCTGACCGCCGCCACCAAGCAGACCCTGGGCGCGGGAACACAACTGGTGCTGGCAGGCGAGCGCGCCAACATTACCGTCAAGGACGCCAGTCCGGAGGCGCTGGCAGAGTGGTTGGCGCAGGCGCGGCTGAATGCCCGCTCGGCACTGATTGAAGCCCGCCTGGTGCGCGCCGCGAAACCAGGCGAACCGGTCTGGAATGGCGTTCTCGTGATGGGCCTGCCGGCCCGCTAGCCAGACAATGTCCTACTCCAGCCCAAACGTTGCCATCCCTGCTTTTGCCAATGCCCCCTGGCGCTGGGCAGCGGCGGGCGCGCTGGGCGGCCTACTAATTGCCTTTGTGCTGTTTGCTCCGGCACGCTGGCTGGCGACGCTGGTCCTGCAGGCCAGTGGTGGTCATGCCATGCTGGCCGCACCACGCGGCAATTTCTGGCAGGGTTCGGCGCAACTCGTGTTATCGGGTGGCGCTGGCAGCCTGGACGCCGTGGCCCTGCCGGGTCAGGTGAGCTGGCGCATCCGGCCGGCCTGGACTGGCCTGGATCTTAAGCTCAACGCCGAATGCTGCATGCAGCAGGCATGGCAAGTTCAGGCCCGTACTTCTGGCTGGGGTGGCGTTCAGCTGACGCTTTCCGACAGCCAGTCGCAATGGCCTGCCGCACTGCTTTCAGGCCTCGGCACACCGTGGAATACGGTACAGGCGCAAGGTCAGCTGGCAGCTTCCACCCAGGGTCTTAACGCCCGCTGGATGCAGGGCAGGCTAGAGTTGGCAGGCCGCCTGCAGCTTGACGCCCTGAAGATGTCCTCACGCCTTTCCACGCTGCAGCCCATGGGCAGCTACCGCGTCACGCTGACGGGCGGCAACCCGTCCACGCTGGAACTGATTACCCTTGACGGCAGCCTGCTGCTCACGGGCCAGGGCCAGTGGGTAGGTCAGCGGCTGCGATTTGACGGCTCTGCCAGCGCCACGCCCGGGAGCGTCGACGCGCTCTCGAATCTCTTGAACATCATCGGGCGGCGCAATGGCGCAACGGCCGTCATTAAAGTGGGTTAATGCCGCATGAAACATCCGAACTTCAAACGACACCAAATTGCTATATTTTCAATAGCTGGAAGTGCCCTTCTAGCTTGCGGAACAGGCATATTTCCTTCTAATTCACAAGCGCAGCCGCAAGTCGCGTCACCGGCATCCGAAGGCCGGCGCGGCGAAGCCATCACGCTGAACTTCGTCAATGCCAACATTGACGCAGTGGCCCGCACCATGGCTACGCTGACAGGCCGCAATGTGGTGGTTGATCCACGCGTCAAGGGCACGATCACGCTGACGACCGAACGCCCGGTCAGCCCGGCTCTGGCCTACACCCAGTTTCTGGCCATCCTGCGCCTGCAGGGCTTCACGGTGGTCAATTCTGCTGGCTTGGACAAGATCGTTCCAGAAGCCGATGCCAAGCTTCAGGGCGGCGCGGTTTCGACAAATGTGCCTGTCGCCGGCGGCCAGATTGCCACGACGATCTTCAAACTCAGCTTTGAGAATGCCAACAACCTGCTGCCAATCCTGCGCCCGCTGATCAGCCCGAACAACACCATTAACGTCAACCCCGGCAACAATTCGCTGGTGATCACCGACTATGCCGACAACCTGAACCGTCTGGGCCGTATCATTTCAGCGCTGGACGTGTCCAACGCCACCAATGTCGAGTTGATCCCGGTGCGCTATGCGTCGGTGACCGACCTCGCGCCTCTGCTGACTCGGCTGCTCGACAACAGTGCCAGCGGCGGCGTGGCGACGGCCGAGGCCAGCTACAAAACCACCGTGCTCCCCGAGCCACGCAGCAATTCGCTGATTGTCCGTGCCGCCAATGGCGCGCGCCTGGAACTGGTCAAGTCGCTGCTCAAGACCCTGGACACGCCGAACCTGAACGGCCCGAACGGCGACGCCGGCAACATCTACGTGGTCTACCTGAAGAATGCAGATGCCACCAACATGGCCTCGGTCCTGCGCGCTGCAATGAGCGGAACCGGCGGCAGCGGCTCTTCCAGTCCCGCATTGCCATTTCTGGGCAATCCATCGGCCATAAATACGGGGGCTCAGTCGGGCGGGGCCAACAATCTAGGCCAGTCCAGCAGTGCGGCAACCACCCCCATCACGCCGAGTGCAGGTCCTTCGACTGGCGGGCAGATCCAGGCTGACCCGGCGACCAATTCACTGATCATCACTGCCTCGGAACCCCAGTACCGGCAACTGCGTGCGGTGATTGAAAAGCTCGATGGCCGGCGGGCGCAGGTGTACGTGGAAAGCCTGATTGCCGAAGTCAACATGGACAAGGCAGCCGAGTTCGGCATTCAGTGGCAAGGGCCCCTTGGCGGCAAGGGCGACAGCCTGATTGGCCTGCTAGGCACCAACTTTGGCACCAGCGGCAAAAACATCATCCAGTCGGCCCTCGGCGCTTCCAACGGCACCCCTCTGCCCCCTGGAACCGGCTTCAACCTGGGCGTGGCGGCGCGCAACAACGGCGTGTACTTTCTCGGCTTCCTGGCCAACTTTCTGCAGACCTCGGGCGCTGGCAATATCCTCTCAACACCCAACCTCATCACGCTGGACAACGAAGAGGCCAAGATCATCATTGGCCAGAACGTGCCGTTTGTCACAGGCCAGTTCACCAACACCGGCGGTGGCGGCAACGGCAGCGTCAACCCGTTCCAGACCATCGAGCGCAAGGACGTGGGCCTGACCTTGCGGGTCAAGCCGCAGATCAGCGAAAACGGCACAGTCAAGATGTCGATCTTCCAGGAAGTCTCCAGCGTGCAGCCGGGTTCGGTCAATTCCGCCACCGGCATCATCACTAACAAGCGCTCGATCGAGTCGAACGTACTGGTCGAGGACGGCGCGATCATCGTGCTCGGCGGGCTGCTGCAAGACGAATATTCGGGAAACGACCAGAAGGTGCCCGGGCTGGGTGACGTGCCGGTGTTTGGCAACCTGTTCAAGTCTGAAAGCCGCAGTCGCAAGAAAACCAACCTGATGGTCTTTTTGCGGCCGGTGGTGGTACGCGACGGCGCTTCAACGAATGCCCTGTCGATGGACCGCTATGACCTGATGCGCACTACCCAGCAGCAGACACAGCCCCGCAACAGCAGCCTGGTGCCAATCAATGAGTCGCCTGTGTTGCCGGACATCAAGCCCATGCCCGGGGTGGCGCCAGCCAGTCCAGTGCCAGCCCCCCTGTTCCAGACGACGCCGCTGCCGATGATCAACGACCGCTAGGCATGGAACATCCCGCCCGCTACCCTTTGCCGTATGCGTTTGCCCGCAGCCAGCAGTTGCTGCTGGAAGACTTCGGCGGCGACCTGACACTGTGGCTGCACAGCCTGGGCACGCCTCAAACGGCAGGCGCCATCAGCGAAGTGATGCGCAAATTCGAGGTTCAGCACATCAGCGTCGAGACCCCCGAGTTGCTCCAGCAACGCATCAGCGCTGCCTACTCCCAGAGCGAATCGAGCGCCGCCACTGTTATCAGCGAAGTCGAAAGCGATGTTGACTTGTCGCGCATGATGCAGGCGCTGCCGGCCATTGAGGACTTGCTGGAGACATCAGACGATGCCCCCATCATCCGCATGCTCAATGCCTTGCTGACGCAGGCGGTGCGCGATGGCGCCAGTGACATCCACATCGAGCCCTACGAGCGCCACTCCGCTGTGCGCTTTCGCGTCGATGGTTCGCTGCGCAACGTGGTGCAGCCCAACCGGGCACTGCACGCGGCGCTGATCTCGCGGCTGAAAATCATGGCCGAACTCGACATTGCCGAAAAACGCCTGCCGCAGGACGGCCGCATTTCGCTGCGCATCGGCACGCGTGCCGTGGACGTGCGCGTCAGCACGCTGCCCAGCGCGCATGGCGAGCGCGCCGTGCTGCGTCTGCTCGACAAAAGCGGGGACCGGCTCAACCTGGAAGCCGTTGGCATGCAAGGCGACGTGCTGAGTCGCTTCGAGCACCTGGTGGCTCAGCCGCACGGCATCATTCTGGTGACCGGCCCCACGGGTTCTGGCAAGACCACGACGCTGTACGCCGCCATGGAGCGGCTGGACACCCGGCGCCAGAACATCATGACGGTCGAAGACCCGATCGAGTACGAGCTGGCCGGTGTCGGACAGACGCAGGTCAATGCCAAGATAGACCTGGACTTTGCCAAGGCACTGCGCGCCATCCTGCGCCAGGACCCGGACGTGATCATGATCGGCGAAATCCGCGACTTCGAAACCGCACAGATCGCCATCCAGGCATCGCTTACCGGCCACCTGGTACTGGCTACGCTGCACACCAACGACGCCGCAAGTGCCGTTACGCGCCTGACCGACATGGGCATCGAGCCGTTTTTGCTCAGTTCGTCACTGCTCGGCGTGCTGGCGCAGCGACTGGTGCGCAAGGTCTGCGTTCACTGCCAGGGTGCCGGCTGCGCCACCTGCGGCCAGACCGGCTACCAGGGACGCACTGGCGTGTTCGAGTTGCTGGCGACCAACGACGCCATACGGGCGCAGATTCACCACCAGGCAGCAGAAGCCGACCTGCGCGAAGCGGGCCTTAAAAACGGCATGATGCTGATGCGTGACGATGGCGAGCGGCTGGTACGGGCCGGCATCACCACGCGCGAAGAGTTGATGCGCGTAACACGCGACTAAATGACCCCCACGCTTTTCACAACGCGCTCTGCGCTGCCCCCCCGAGAGGGCCGCTGCGCCTGCGGCCTGGCTAAGCCGTTTCCGCGGCCCTGGCTGGTTTGGGGCGGTCGGGCGCTGGGGTTGCTGAACGTTTAACGAGACTTTCCATGCCCGCCTATTCATTCGAAGCCCTCACTGCCGAGGGCGCAACCCGCAAGGGCATCATTGAGGCCGATACGGCACGTGCGGCGCGCAGCATGCTACGGGCGCAGGCACTGGTGCCGCTGTCGGTCCAGTCGGTCGGTGCGACAGGCAGAGGTGCGCAGCCGGCCGACACTTCAGGCTGGAACACCACGCTGTGGAGCAAACGTGTCTTCAATGCCACGGCACTTGCCATCTGGACGCGCCAGATCGCCGGACTGGTGACTTCGGGCTTGCCGCTGGAGCGGGCGCTGACGGCGCTGGCCGACGAATCCGAAAATATTCCCCAGCGCCACCTGGTCGCCAACCTGCGCGCTGAGGTCAATGGCGGCACCCCTTTTGCCACCGCGCTGGCTCAGCACCCGCGCGAGTTTTCAGCGACGTATTGCGCAGTTGTGGGCGCTGGCGAGCACAGCGGCAATCTCGGCATGGTGCTGGAGCGGCTGGCCGATGACCTGGAGCAGAGCCAGGAGCTCAAGGCCAAGCTGGTAGGCGCGGCACTGTACCCAGCCATCGTCACGCTGGTAGCGATTGCCATCGTCACCTTTTTGCTGGGCTACGTGGTGCCGCAGGTGGCGCAGGTGTTTGCCGGCAGCAAGCGGGCATTGCCAGTGCTGACCGTCATCATGCTGGGCCTGGCAGGCTTCGTGCGCAACCAGGGCTGGCTGGTGATCCTGGCGCTGGCCGTGATGGCAGGCGCCTTCCGTCTGGCCTGGACCAGTGCTGCTTTTCGAGAAAGGTTCGATGCGGGCTGGCTGACATTGCCGATTCTGGGAAAACTTTCACGAGGCTACAACGCCGCCCGCTTTGCCGGTACCCTGGCCATGCTGGCGGGCGCTGGCGTGCCGATTCTCAGGGCCCTTCAGGCGGCGGCCGACACGTTGTCAAACCGGGCCATGCGCGCCGATGCACTGGACGCGCTGGTACTGGTTCGTGAAGGCACGACGCTGGCGTCTGCCATCGGGCATAAAAAGCGTTTTCCAGGGCTGCTGAGCATGTTTGCCCGCCTGGGCGAGCAGACCGGCCAGTTGCCGGTGATGCTGGACCGTGCGGCCAAGCAGCTCGGCACCGAAGTGCAACGCCGCGCACTGCAACTGGCAACCTTGCTGGAGCCGCTGCTGATCGTGGTGATGGGCCTGGTTGTGATGATGATTGTTCTTGCCGTGCTGTTGCCTATCATCCAGCTCAACCAGCTGGCACGCTAAACCGGGCAGCCGTGGCCAAGCAGGGCTTTGCCCATGCACGGACAGTTATCGACGACCCACCAGATACGTCACGCCTTCAGGCCCGTATTGCTCGGAATGCCGAACACCTGCAAGCAGATGAAACACCTGGCCGACCCGGTAGCAGCGGTCTTCATCCCCGGCCTGCAGTTGCAATTCACCCCTGAGGATCAGCGCTTTGGCCTCGAAAGGATGCGTGTGCATTTCAAGAGATCCGTCGGGTTCCCGCGTGACGGTCACCACTTCCTTGAATCCTTCCCGAACAAGAATTTCCATAAAATTTTCTTGATTCATTTTTGCAGCCTTGTCATGAGTGTGATGATCTGTTTAATGCGCTCTGCGCTCGCTGTTCATTGTGCTTGGCTTTCAGCAGCATGGCGGAATCACCCACTGTATTGATTACTACTTGAAATAACAACAGATGGCACTCACCGACAAGGGCCCGCTTCGCGACAGGCTCGATTTTTGGATGGTTATAGGCAAGTAAGGCAGACTTTTTTGGACCCGTGACTTGGTCACGGCTTTTTGCAAATTGTTGTTTTTTCACAAAAGCGACATGCACCCACTTCACCATCTGTTTTGACACCCATCTTCGCGTGATCTGGATTTTGTTGCCACTTGACGCTGTAACGAATCAACGCCCGACACCAATCTATCCATCAGCGTGTGCCTCGCCTTCCACCTCGTAGCAATAAAACTTACTTGAAACTGCCTTTTGAAAGCAGCTAAGCCCAAGCCAAAAAACGCCATTCTTTTTCAAGAAATATTTTTGTATCAGATTTAATTAAAATGTTACGCCATCAAGATTTTCAATGAAATTGCTTTTAGTGGAAATACAGGGCGTTGAAAAAACCCGTGTTTTGGCCACTTTTGGTCAAACCATTAATACTGGTCTGAATGCTATTTTTTAAATAGCAATATTTGCAATAAAAATAAGCGCAAAGGGCATCTTTACTTATTAAAACTTTCTAAATGAAGGACAGACCAAAAATTGCCCCGGTTTTCCACTCTTCAATTGTGATGTGCCGTTGTCTTTAATTTTTCGGGCTTTCACCTTGCCTCCTGCAAATAATGCTGAACGTACTCACGCCTTAAACAACAAGGACAAGCAAACATTGAAAAATTCGACCCATGGTCCAGGTAAAAATCCAGGACGGATCGATATTGTTTACCTCTGGGTGAACGGTGCCGATCCTGTCTGGCTGCTCAAGCGCCATCGTGCCTATGCCGCCTGGGCCGGCCAAAACGGTGAAGAGTTGGCCGCTTTTGGAAATGTGGCTGGCCGTTTCCGGGACAATTCGGAACTGCTGTTCAACCTGCGTGCACTTGAACGCTTTTTCCCGGACCATGGCCACGTGTATATCGTGACTGATGGGCAAACGCCTGCTTGGTTACGGCCGTCAAGCCGGGTGACACTGGTAGACCATCGCCATCTGCTTGCGCCCACGTCGCCGGAGGTGTTTGATTCGGGTCATATCGAGTCCTACCTGCACCACATACCCGGCCTGTCCGAACGTTTCATTTATCTGAACGACGACGTATTTTTTGGCAAGAAGGTCAATCCGGCCTGGTGGTTTGAAGGTCGGCTAAAGGTGTTTCTGGAACCCGTGTCAGCAGTGCATCCTGAGGTCCTGCAGCCGGACGAGACCGCGCTTGTCAACGCATCAATCAAGTCCGGACGCTGGCTTACCAAGCGCTATCCGCACTACCGGCACCTTCCCCAGGTTTATTCTCACGCGCCGCGCGCCATGCGGAAAAGCTTGATGCACGAACTTGAACACCTGGCTCAAGGCTGGTTTGCCCAGGTTCGTTCCACTGTGTTCCGCTCTTGGCAAATTCCACCCATTGTTCCGGACCTGGCGCCACGCTGGATGGTGCAGATGGGTTACGCCGAGCAGCAGGTGCTTGATCCGCTCTACATCAACACGGGCGATGCCGAAGCGACGCAGCAGTTCGACGCATTGATACAAAACTTTGGCAGCTTGCCATTTTTCTGCATCAACGACACCTGCGACGAAGCAGCAGCCGATGATCCGCGCCTGCTGAGAATTGCGCAAACCCTTGAAAAGCTCCTGCCCAACCCGTCATCGTTTGAATGGGAAGGCGAGCTGCGCATGGCGGCCTGAAGCAGTACTACTTTAGAAGAAAATGGCTTTATGCGCTTTTCCTGCATACGTTTTAAGCTATCAAAACAATAGCTAAATTGAAAATCAGAAATCCCGGATTGTTTGCACAAGTCCGGGATCATCAAGGCATAAGCATCAGCGGTCTGGAGTGTCCAGACTCGCACTTAAAACCGCATCACATGCCAAACTTGGCCTTGGCATCAGCCTGACAGGTGTCCTTGGCATTACCCGCCAGGCTGTCGCAACGCTCTTTTGCCGCCTTGTAATCGGCTTCGCGGATTTCTGAATTGGCTTCTTTGCGGGTTTCCTTCACATTGGCATTCTTGTTGACATTGGCATCGGTGGAAGCCTGGGCAACCTTCGCCTCTTCCCTGGCTTTCACCTGCGCGGCCTTGGCATCCTTCACGCAGACATCCTTGGCGTTACCAGCCAAGTCGTCACACCGTTCCTTGGCAATGTTGTAAGCCGTGTCGGCCTTGGTCATCGCGACATCGCGGGTGTGCTTGGCGCTTGGCTTGTACTGGGATTCGAGTTCGGCTTCGGAAACCTTTTGTGCGCCTTTGGCCTGAGCGGTGCAAATGTCCTTGGCATTGTCTTTCAGGCTGCCGCATTTTTCGCGGTTGACCTTGTAGTCAGCGCTGACCTGTTTTTTCTGCATGTCGTATTCAGCTTTGGTCATCGCCAAGGCGTTGCCAGCAAAAACACACGACATGGCCATGCTGAGCATCAAAATTTTGGTTTTCATGATAATTCCTTGAAAAGATTGAGGACGTTGATTTTTAGATTTTGAAGCAGACGCTTGAAACGCGGCTACTCAGTAACGCTCGAAAAAATTGGTCGGGTTGCGTTCATGCCAGTCGTTGACTTGGGTTTCGGCTTCTTCGTGTGTCAAGCCATGACGCTCCTGGATTTTTCCCAGCAACTGGTCGCGCTTGCCGGCAATGACATCAAGGTCATCATCGGTCAGCTTGCCCCACTGCTCCTTGACCTTGCCTTTGAACTGAAGCCAGTTACCTTCCACTCGATCTTGGTTCATTTTTTTCTCCTCGTGATGATGTCGCTCTGCGTGACTTTCCGGAGAATGCCGCAAGGACAACCGTCCCTGATTGCAGAAAGAAGATGCTATCCAAGGCCGGGTTGCCAATAAGTAGGCCGGCAGATTTTGAGCCGGTAGTCGGATGACTACAGCCGGGCTGGGCCTTGACCGGTTATTTTCTGGCGCGAAGGGTGCGGCTCAACAAAGCCACTGGCAGCAGTCCGACCAGCACCAGTGCCAGCGCTGGCAGCGCCGCCTCGCCCAAGCGCTCGTCGCGCGCCAGCTGGTAGGTCACCACGGCCAGAGTGTCGCTGTTGAAGGGCCGCAGCACCAGCGTCGCGGGCAGCTCCTTCATCACATCGACAAACACCAGCAAGCCTGCCACGGCTACCGAGCGCTGAAGCAGTGGCCAGTGCACCCGCGCCAGCAGGCCGGCGCCAGTGGTGCCGAGCATGCGGGCACTGTCGTCAAAGCTGGCCGGAATGCGCGAATAGCCACTCTGGATGCTTTGAAGAGCCACCGCGCTGAAACGCACAAGGTAGGCCCAGACAACACCCAGTACGGTGGCGGTGACCCAGTAACCGGCGCCGGTTTGCGGCGCGGCCGCCTGCAGCCAGCCCACCGGCAGCAGCAACCCAACGACGATGACCGCACCCGGGACGGCATAGCCCAGGCTGGCCAGTTGCACCGCGCTGCGGGTCAGCAGGTCAGGCTGGCGCCGCACGGCAAACGCCAAGCCCAGCGCCAATGCGGTGGCCAGCACGGCGCTGAGCCCTGCAAGCCACAGGCTGTTCAGCGTCCAGTGGGCAAACTGGTCCCAGAGCAGGTTGTCCCAGCCCAGCACCAGCGGCCGCAGCATGAACAACACCGGCAGAACGAAGCCAAAAGCGATCGGTGCGGCGCAAATACCCCAGGCCAGCGCTGCACGTCCACCGTGCAAGGGCACTGGCACGGCGTCCGCAGAACCGGCGCGCGCGCCACGGCCAGCGGCAAAGCGCATGCGCCGCTGGGCACTGTGCTCGATGCGCAGCAGCACCGCCACGAACACCAGCAGCACGGTCGCCAGTTGCGCGGCCGCCATGCGGTTGTCCATTGACAACCAGGCTTTGTAAATGCCGGCGGTGAAGGTCTGGATGCCAAAGTAACTGGACACGCCAAAGTCCGCCAGCGTTTCCATCAGCGCCAGCGCAACGCCAGCCGCCACCGCCGGCCGCGCCAGCGGCAGGGCGACCTCGCGGATGCGCCGTGACAGCGGCGCACCCAGCAGCCGCGCCGCTTCCATCAGATGCGCAGCACGTTCGGACAGGGCAGTGCGCGCCAGCAGATAGACATACGGGTATAGCGCCACCGTGAACACCAGCACCGCGCCGCCCAGGCTGCGCACTTCTGGCAACAGCCTCCCTTGCAGCCCGAAAGTCGTGCGCAGCCAGGTTTGCAGCGGCCCGCCATATTGCAAAAAGTCGGTGTAAGCATAGGCCAGCACATAAGCGGGCATGGCCAGCGGCAGCAGCAAGGCCCATTCAAAGGTGCGCCTGCCCGGAAACTCGAACAACGTGACCGCACTGGCCGTGGCCATGCCAACGACAGCGACGCCTGTGCCGACCAGCAGGCAAAGCAGCAGCGACGTCCAGGTGTAGTCGGGCAGCACCGTCTGCAGCATCTGCGTCAGGATGGAACGTGCTGCAGCGTCGAATTCGAGCCAGGACAGCGCCACCGCCAGCACCGGCAGCGTCAGGAATGCTACAAGCAGCAGCAAAAATGCGGAAGGAACAAAGCGAAAAAAGAGTCGGCGGAACATTGAAACCCGATGGAAGGCTGCTGCCGGCCGGCTCCTGCCTTGCCCGCTCGCGCCGTGGTGTCTGCAGCCAGTTACTGCAAATGAGAATTGTAAGCATCTACAATCAACCCATGTTTCTCGAAGTCTCCCAACTCGGTGTGCATTACGCAAAAAGCCGCCATGCGGCGGTCGATGGCGTGTCCTTTAATTTGCAGGCCGGCGAGATCGGCGTGCTGATCGGGCCATCGGGCTGCGGCAAGACCACGCTGCTGCGCGCCGTGGCGGGGCTGGAACGCGCCCAGGCAGGAAGCATCCGGCTGGCTGGACAAATTGTCAGCAGCCCGCAGTGTCACTTGCCTCCCGAGTCGCGCCAGATCGGCATGGTGTTCCAGGATTACGCGCTGTTTCCGCACCTTGACGTGGCGCGCAACGTGGCCTTCGGCCTGAACCACCTGAGCGCTTCGGCTCGCGGCAGGCGCGTTGACGAGGTGCTGGAACTGGTCGGCATGGGCCATGCCCACAAGGTCTTTCCCCACGAGTTGTCAGGCGGGCAGCAGCAACGCGTGGCGCTGGCCAGGGCGCTGGCCCCAGGGCCGCGCCTGCTGTTGCTGGACGAGCCGTTTTCCAACCTCGATGTCGATCTGCGCGAACGGCTGGCGCATGAAGTGCGCGGCATTCTGAAAGCGGCGGGCGCCACTGCCCTGTTTGTGACGCACGACCAGCTCGAGGCTTTTGCCATCGGTGACCGTATTGGTGTGATGCATGAAGGCCACCTGCACCAGTGGGAAGACGCCTATGCGCTGTACCACCGGCCGGCCACGCGCTTCGTCGCTGACTTCATCGGCCATGGCGTATTTGTGCCGGCCACCTTGATGCACCAGGAAAGCGGCGTGGTGGCGCGCACCCCGTTGGGCGACCTGGTCGGGCGGGACGAATGCCCGCTGCCGTCGAGCTACCCGGGCGGCGAATGCGACGTGCTGCTGCGCGCCGACGACATCGTGCACGACGACAACGCGCCGGTGAAAGCCCGGATCATCCGCAAGTCGTTTCGTGGTTCAGAATTTTTGTACACCATGCAGCTGGCCAGCGGCGAAGCATTGCTGGCCCATGTGCCCAGCCACCATGACCATGCAATCGGCGAATGGGTGGGCATTCGCGCTGAAATGGACCACGTGGTGACCTTTGTACGCGAAATAGAGGAAAATCCTCAAAAAAATATGCCTTTTGCGCATACCAATCATGCTTTTCCTGCTATTAATTCAGTAGCATAAGTCAGCCAGGCCCGAGGGACTCCTTTCAGACCCCTCCCGCAGGCAAGGCCTCAGCCCCGACGCAGGCCGTCCACGCTGCTGCGCAACTGCGCGCTCCAGGCACGCCGGTCGCGCCCTGCAGCCTGTTCGGGTTCTCCGTAATGCACCACAGCCACGATTGGCGGGGCGGACAAGGTGCGCCAGATCGAACCCAGCAAGGTGTCGCTCCCCACATAGCTTGGCGCGTGGCTGGGCTGGCCGCTGGCCTTGTCAATGAAGCGCAGGCCCACGGGCTGGGCTGGCGCATCGGCCGACACAGCGGCTTGCAGCAAGTTGGCATGAAAAGGCAGCACACTCAAGCCATCGCCGGTGGTGCCTTCGGGGAACACCGCCAGCACCTCGCCTGTCAGCAGGGCATCGCGCATCAGTTGCACCACGCGCAGGGCATCACGGCGCGAAGAGCGCTCGATGTACAGCGTGCCGGCCGCCGTGGCCAGCGTGCCGACGAGCGGCCAGTCCTTGATGTCGGACTTGGAAACGAAGCGGCAATGCCGCGCAGCGTGCATCACCGGAATATCGAGCCAGGAAATGTGGTTGGCCACCAGCAGCACCGGACCCAAAACAGGCGGCTGGCCGCGAACTTCGAGCGCAATGCCGATATGGCCCAGCAGCGCCAGGGACCAGACCTGAACCTGGGCGCTTTGGGCGACCGGCTGCAGGCGCGGCAGGCGCACGGCGGCAATCCACAGACCGGCCAGGATATGCAAAAAAACGCGCAGCAAACGCCAGCAAGCCCGGATGCGCCGCATCAGGCGCCTGCAGATTCGTTGCCGGCCAGAGGAAAACAGCCGGCAGGCATGGCTCAGCCGCGCTCGAAAGCGAGTTGCCCGCCGACCAGGGTGTAGCGAACCGCAGCTGGCAGGGCGTGCCCGGAAAACGGTGTGTGCTTGCCTTGGCTGCGCAAGGCAGCAGGCTCGACCGTCCACTCGCTGGCAGGATCAAACACACAGACATCGGCCACGCCGCCCTTGACCAGCCGGCCCGCGCTGGCTTGCAGCGTGCCCAGTGCAGGGCCAAGGATGCGCGCCGGTTCGCTGGTCAGCACAGCCAGCGCCCGGCACATGCCCGCATCACTCTCCAGGCCCCATTTGCAGGCCAGCCCCAGCAGCAGTTCCAGACCGGTGGCACCGGCCTCAGCTTCGGCGAACGGCAGGGTCTTGGCATCCGCGCCGACCGGCGTGTGGTCTGACACCAACGCATCGACCGTACCGTCAAGCAGCCCCAGGCGCAGCGCATCGCGGTCGCGCTGCTGGCGCAGCGGCGGGTCCAGGCGCATCCGGCTGTCGAAGTAGCCAATGTCCACATCGGTCAGGTGCAGGCTGTTGATGCTGACGTCGCAGGTCACGTCCAGGCCTTCGGCCTTGGCACGGGCCACCAGCGCCACGCCGGCTGCGCTGCTGATGCGGCACAGGTGGACGCGCGCCCCGGTGGCGCGCACCAGTTCAAAAATCGTGTGCAGGGCAATCGTTTCAGCAGCCACAGGAACGCCGCTCAGCCCCAGCCGCGTGGCCAGCGCCCCGCTGGCGGCCACGCCCCTGCCCAGATGAACCTCCTGCGGACGCAGCCAGACCGAATAGCCGAACGTGGCGGCGTACTGCAAGGCGCGCATCAGCACCTGCGTGTTGGCAAGCGGCACCTCTGCCTGGCTGAAGCCCACGCAGCCCGATTCGGTCAGCTGGACCATCTCGGTCAGGGACTCGCCTTTCAACGCCCGGGTCAGGGCGCCCAAGGGAAAGACACGTGACTGGTGCATTTTTTCGGCACGGAACTTGAGCATTTCCACCAGGCCGGGCTCATCAAGCACCGGGTCGGTGTCGGGCGGACACACCAGGCTGGTCACGCCACCGGCCACCGCTGCGGCCAGTTCGGTTTCCAGCATGCCTTCATGCTCATGGCCAGGCTCGCCCAGCCGCGCCGACAGGTCGATCAGGCCGGGGGCAACGATGCAACCCGTCGCGTCGAGGGTCTTGTTCGGGGTGAAATCGGTCAGTCCACCGTTCAGCGAGACGATGCGCCCCGCAGCAATCGCCAAGTCGCCAATCTGGTCGAAGCCAGTGGCCGGGTCGATGACACGGCCGTTTTTGATCAGAAGCTTCATGTAATTTTTTCAGCTGTGAAAAATGAAAACGCGGGTACAGACAACAAGCCGACCCTGGCGAAGCCGCACCGCTGCATGCATAGCAGCCCACATCTCCCCAAACCAGCAGGGGCCGCAGGGCCGGCTTTGCCGGACTGCAGGCGCAGCGGCCCCCTCGGTGGGCAGGAAGCCACACGCAGTGGGCGACCGTGGGGGCTCAAGATTCATTCCCTGCAACGATGCTCATCACGGCCATGCGCACCGCAATGCCGAACGTGACTTGCGGCAGGATGACACTTTGCGCGCCATCGACCACGGCCGAGTCGATTTCCACACCCCGGTTGATCGGGCCGGGATGCATCACGATGGCGTCCGGTTTTGCCCGTTGCAGCTTTTCAGGGGTCAAGCCGAAACTTTTCGAAAACTCCTGGCTGCTCGGCAGCAGCGCGCCGGTCATGCGCTCGTTTTGCAGCCGCAGCATGATGACCACGTCGGCGTCCTTGATGCCTTCCTCCAGCGTGTTGCAGACGCGAACGCCCATCTGCGCCATGTCGGACGGCACCAGGGTCTTGGGGCCGACCACGCGCACTTCAGCGCAGCCCAGTGTGGTCAGTGCGTGGATGTCAGAGCGCGCCACGCGGGAATGCAGCACGTCACCGACGATGGCGACCGTGAGGTTGCTGAAGTCCTTCTTGTAATGTCGGATGGTGTACATGTCGAGCAGGCCCTGCGTCGGGTGTGCATGGCGGCCATCGCCGGCATTCACGACATGCACATGCGGCGCCACATGCTGGGCGATCAGGTAAGGCGCGCCCGACTCGCTGTGGCGCACCACGAAGATGTCGGCTGCCATGGCGCTCAGGTTGGCTATGGTGTCAAGCAGCGACTCGCCCTTGGACGCCGACGAACGGGCAATGTCCAGGTTGATCACGTCGGCTGACAGCCGCGTGGCGGCAATGTCAAACGTCGTGCGGGTGCGGGTGGAGTTTTCAAAAAACAGGTTGAACACGCTCTTGCCGCGCAGCAGCGGGACTTTTTTCACCTCGCGGTTGCTGACGGACACGAAGTTGGCGGCGGTGTCCAGAATCTGGGTCAGGATGGCTTTGGACAGGCCTTCGGTAGACAGCAGATGGATCAGCTCGCCGTTCTTGTTGAGTTGGGGATTTCGTCGGTACAACACGCGTTGGGTTCCTCTTGCACTTTCAGATCAGGCGGGGGATTGAATAGCCTGGAGGCGAAACCGGAACCGGCCGTCGTCGGTGCGGGCCAGTTCCAGTGTTTGCGAAGCCGGCAGGGTGACGCGTGCCACGGCCAGGTCGGCCTGCACCGGCAACTCACGCCCGCCACGGTCCACCAGCACCATCAGCCTGACGCTGGCGGGCCGGCCATAGTCGAACAGTTCGTTGAGCACGGCGCGGATCGTGCGGCCGGTGTATAGCACGTCATCAACGACGATCAGGTGTGCGCCATTGACATCGAAGGGCAATACCGTCTGGCCGCTGGAAGACATTCCACGCTGCGAAAAGTCATCGCGGTGCATGGACGAAGACAAGATGCCAATGTCTTCGTTCATCCCCAGGTCTTTTTTCAGGCGCTCTGCCAGCCAGGCACCGCCCGAAGCCACCCCCACCAGGCGTGGCGGCTGAGGCGAAGCGGCCAGCTGCTGTCGCATGCCGCGCAGCAGATCGGCATACAGCGCCTCGGCGTCAAGGACCAGACTGCTCATGGGGGAAGGCTCCTTAAAAATTGTTCCAGAATAATGCAGGCCGACGCGGCATCGGCATCTTTTGCGCCGCCGGCCAGGGCCTCGGTGGTGCTGTAACGCTCATCGACCTCGAACACCTGAAGGTTAAAACGGCCATGCAACTGGCGCGCAAACTTTCGCGCGCGCAGGGTATTGTCGTGGCTGGCGCCATCGGGGTGAAATGGCACGCCGACCACCAATGCATCGGGCTGCCATTCCTTGATGCGCGCCTGGATCAGCGGGAAACGCGCGACGCCTTCGGCGGCAATGGTGGCCTGCGGCGACGCTGTGCGGGTCAGGCTGTTGCCCGAAGCCACGCCGGTGCGCTTCAGCCCGAAATCGAAGGCCAGGAAGGTCTGCAGGCGCGCCACGGGATGCGGCACGGCAGCCCGTGGCTCAGGTGGCTGAAAACCATCGGGGTCCGCTAGCGTTTGCGGTTCATCCATGTCCGGCAACAGGAGAAATCATCCAGCTTTCAAGGCCCAGCAGCTTCAGCGCCTTGTCGTAGCGTTCCTCAACCGGCGTGTCAAAGATCAGGCCTAAATCGGCGGCCACCGTCAGCCAGCTGTTGTCGAGCAGCTCCAATTCGAGCTGCCCCTCCCCCCAGGCCGAATAGCCGAGCGAGACAAACACCTTGCGTGGACCGGCGCCAGTGGACAGGGCTTCGAGCACATCCTTGGAGGTCGTCATTTCCAGTCCGCCCGGAATTGACATGGTCGAGGCGTACACCGATTCGTTGCCAGGCATCATGGACTCATGCAGGACGAAGCCGCGCTCGGTCTGCACCGGCCCGCCCTGAAACACAGGCGTTGTCGTCAGGTCTTCGCGACGCAACGGCAGCTCGACCTTGTCGAACAAACCCTTGACATTGATGTCGCTGGGCTTGTTGATGATCAGGCCCAGTGCGCCCCGCTCGCTGTGCTCGCACATGTAAATCACGCTTTTCGCAAAGCCTTCGTCCTCCAGCCCGGGCATGGCAATGAGAAAGTGGTGCGTGAGGTTGATTGAAGAGGTGGGTTCCGTGGCCATCCGGGGATTTTACGCGTTCACCTGCCACAGGCGAAGCATACCTAGGGCAAGTAATCCGCCTTCCGTTCCAATCTCCTCCGTCAAAAGGCATGCCGGCAGATCTGGCTGGTTTTCACTACCATTGGCCGCATGCACAAAAAATACAAGACAGGACTGATGTGGTTCAGGCGGGATTTGCGGACTGAGGACAATGCGGCGCTCTACCATGCGCTGAAATCGTGTGAACAGGTGTACTGCGCCTTCGTTTTTGACAAGTCCATTCTGGATGCGTTGCCCAGGGCAGACCGGCGCGTGGAATTCATTAGGGAGTCACTGGTGGACCTGAATGGCCAGCTGGCGCAACTGTGCACCAATGAAGCAGCGGCCCCCGCCAGTTTGCTGGTGCGGCACGATGCGGCAAGCACCGCCCTGCCCGCGTTGGCGCAACAACTGTCGGCCGATGCCGTGTTCTCCAACCACGACGACGAGCCCTACAGCCTGGCGCGCGACGCCCGGGTGCAAGCGGTGCTCGAAGGTCAGGGCGTGGCGTTTCACACCTTCAAGGACCATGTCATTTTTGAACGCCAGGAAGTGTTGACACTGGCCGGTAAACCATACAGCGTGTTCACGCCCTACAAGAATGCCTGGCTGAAAAAGGTGGATGCGTTCTACCTCAAGCCTTATCAGGTTGAAGCTTACAGCGCCGCATTGGCGCCGCTGCCTGCAAGCGAAGCCCGTGAGGTGCCGTCGCTGGCCGAACTGGGCTTTGAAGTCACGAATTTTTCAACGCTCAAGCTACCGGCGGGCAGCCAGGGCGGCAATGCGCTGCTTGAAGACTTCCTGGGCCGAATGGAAAAGTACCGCGAAACCCGCGACTTTCCCGCCGTCCGTGGGCCCAGTTACCTCAGCGTCCATTTGCGCTTCGGTACTGTCTCCATCCGAAAACTGGCGTCCGTCGCGATGGCGCATCAAACAGGCAACGAAGGCGCGGCCACATGGTTGTCCGAACTGATCTGGCGAGACTTTTACGCTCAGGTCCTGGCCAACTATCCGCACGTGGTGGGCAGTGCCTTCAAACCCGAGTACGACGCGATTCAATGGGAACAGGGAGAAAAGGCGCAGTCGCTTTTCGTGGCCTGGTGCGAAGGCCGGACCGGCTACCCGCTGGTCGACGCCGCCATGGCCCAGATCAACCAGACCGGTTACATGCACAACCGGCTGCGCATGGTGACAGCCAGCTTCCTGGTCAAGGACCTGGGCATCGACTGGCGCTGGGGCGAGCGTTACTTTGCCGAAAATTTGAACGATTTTGATCTGGCCTCGAACAATGGCGGCTGGCAATGGGCTGCCAGCACCGGCTGCGATGCCCAGCCGTATTTCCGCATCTTCAACCCCGTCAGTCAGAGCGAAAAGTTCGATGTGGACGGAAAGTTCATCCGCAAGTACCTGCCGGCGCTGGCCCGACTGCCAAAAGCTGCGGTGCACAACCCCTGGCTGGCGTCTCCGGTGGAACTGATGGCCGCAGACGTGGCATTGGGCGGCAATTACCCCATGCCGTTGGTCGACCACGCAAAAGCACGGTCGCAGACCTTGGACCGCTACGCTGTTGTGAAAAAAGCCTGACGCCTGAGTGCTATTTTTTTATAGCAATAAACGCATACCCAGTATGCGGAAAAGACCTTTTAAGCTGCCAAAGCGATTGGCACCGTGCAGTATTGCCGGATCAAGCGCAGCAATTCTTCTTCGGAATAAGGCTTGCCCAAATAGTGGTTAACACCCAATTCCACAGCGTATTCGTTGTGTTTTCCCGCAATGCGCGACGTGATCATGATGATCGGCAGGCCTTTCATGCGGTCATCGGCCCGAATGTTACGCGCCAGGTCAAACCCGTCCATACGCGGCATTTCGATGTCTGAAAGCACCACGGCCGGAATTTCTTCCTGCAGACGCTCCAGCGCCTGCAGGCCGTCGGCGGCCATGGCCACCCGGTAACCATCGCGCAGCAGCAGACGCTGGGTCACACGGCGCACGGTGATGGAGTCATCGACCACCAAAATCAGCGGGGTTCGTGGCGCAGCCAGCAGCGGTGCCAGATTGCCTGTCGCATGACCGGCGCCCTTCTCCAGATAATCTTCGCTCCATGTCCGTGCCTGTTGGCCGTAAACAGCAGCAAGAGCCACCGGGTTGTAGATAAGCACCACGGCTCCGGACGGCAGCATCGACATGCCTGTCAGTCCCGGCAGTCCCGACAGCTGGGGGCCAAGGTTCTTCACCACCACTTCGCGGTTGCCCAGCACCTCGTCGACGTGCATGGCAATCCGCTGGGCGGCGCTTCTGAAAACAACGACGGCCGCGGTCTTGGCCTGGGTCTCGCTGCTGAAATGCGAGGCCTGAAGCAAGGCGCCTGACCAAAAAAATGGCACAGATTCGCCGCCCGCATCAAGCATGCCGGAGCGGTAAGCCTGTTCGAGTTCGCTGGCAGTTGCGCGACGTACGGTTTCCACCACATTGGCGGGCACACCGACCGACATACTCCCTGCGCGAATCATCACCACCTGCGTCACCGCTGTGGTCAGCGGCAACACCATGGTGAATTCCGTGCCTTTGCCTGCGATTGTCGAGGTCTTTATCCTTCCTCCGAGCGATATCACTTCGCTGCGCACCACGTCCAGGCCGATGCCACGTCCAGCCAGTTCGGTCACTTCCTGCGCTGTTGAAAACCCAGGAAGAAATATCAGGTTGGCAGTGGCTTCATCATCGGTATCCTGGCTGGCTGTTATCAATCCTTGTTTAATGCCTTGCGCACAGATAAGAGTCAAGTCCAGCCCGGCGCCGTCGTCACCCAACTGTACAGAGACATCGTTGCCCTCTTGGCGAAGCTGAATGGTGATCAGACCCACAGCTTCCTTGCCAGCCCGGGCGCGCACTTGTGGCACTTCGATGCCGTGCGTCAGGCAGTTGCGCAACAGATGCTCGAAAGCAGGCATCATGCGGTCCAGAATGCCCCGGTCCATTTCGAGGTTGCCGCCATGCAGGTCCAGGCGCACCTGCTTGCCGGTTTCCTTGGACGTTTGCCGGACCACGCGGTACAGCCGCTCGGAAACGCTTTCAAACTCGACCATCCGGGTTCGCAGCAAATCGCGTTGCAGTTCACGTGCCTGGCGGCCCTGGGCGACGAGGTCGTCTTCCGTGGCTTCAATGGTGCGCTGCAAAGTGCGCTGCACGGTAGCGACGTCGTTCACCGACTCGGCCATCATGCGGGTCAATTCCTGCACGCGGGTAAAGCGGTCGAACTCCAGCGGGTCGAAGCCTGCCTTGTCTTCCTTCGCCAGCGCCAGACGCGACTGCATCTGGGTTTCAGCCTGCAGTTCAATGTCCCGCAACTGCTGCCGCAAGCGCGTCAGGCTTCCTGTCATATCCGTCAGGGAGATGCGCAATTGTCCGACTTCTGCCTCAAGGCGTGAACGGCTGATCATGACTTCACCGGCCTGGTTAACCATCCGGTCGAGCAGCTGGGTGCGCACCCGTATGCTGGCATTGGCAGCCTGCCGCAAGGGCTGCATGACCATGGCTTGCGGACCGGGAATTTCAATTTCTCCGACAGAGGCGTTGGCATTGTTAGCAACACGCATTCTGTCGATGGAGGGGGAAATTTCAGCATCATTCTCCTCAGCATCATTTTCGGACAGGAAAACATGGATATCCTGCGGCTCTGGTTCAATAGGCATGACCGCCACAGTTTCAGTCTGGGTCGGTATCCCCTGCGACGAAGCAGCGTTGATACGACGCAAGCTTTCAAATGAATTTTGCATACCGTCAAAACGGGTCAGCAGGAATTCAAACTCCTGGGTGGCAGGCGCTTGCGAGCCGATAGAGATAAGTTCGGACTCTACTCGGTGAGCCATCTCTCCGAGGCGCATCGCACCGGCAAGGCGAGCACTGCCTTTGAGGGTGTGCAGCACGCGCAGCATTTCCGATCGAGGGGCGGCATCAGAGGGTGTTTGTGCCCATTGACGCAAGGCCGAACTCAACCGAGGCATCAGTTCGCCGCATTCTTCTTCAAAAATAGGGAAAAGGTCCAGGTCAATCACATCGACGGCATCAATGTCATCATGGACATCGTCATACATGGCCTGGCTAATGGTTCTGTCAAGACCAGACACCGAACGATCAGTGGGCAAGAGCACGCCCGCCGCATCTACCGGCATCAAATCATCAAAGCCTTCACGCCCATCGTCGTATGTTTGCTCAATAACCGAGTCAGAAAACTCAAGCCCTGCCAATCGTTCAAGAATGCCAGGCAGGGGCTGACGCAGGAAGCCGGCTGCAAACTGGTGCAACAAGCGGCGTATGTCTTCGGAGGCCTCGATGAACAGGTCACCATAGGCGTTGGCACCATGGATGTGATGATTATGCGAATTTTCAAGCGCATGTTCCAGTGCACGTGCCAGATCGGACAAGGCCAGAAAGCCCACTGTTGCCGAGCTTCCTGCAAGTGAATGGGCAAGCGCCACGGTCGACGCACTGATAGGCTGATGCTTTTCAAGTGACCATTCAGCCAGTTCACTGGCAAGGCGGCGCGACCATTCGTCAGCTTCATTTAAATAAACGTTGTAAAGCGGAATGCCTATGCGCAATCCATCAATGACCTTGATTGCATCATCTTCTCTTTCCTTCTCGGCACGCAGCGCGCTTGTATGCACTTTTTCCTGCGTGATGATGCTGTCGTCTGCGGAAAAACCGGGAACAGTTTGCGACTGGTGTCCTGCATCGGAAACAACGGGCAAATAGACAAAACTCGCGACGGCAGTCGCCACACTGCTTTCGGAGGATTTGGGGGAAACGCTGTCGTAATGCAGTTCTTCCATACCGGCAGGAGTTGGATCGACTTTTTGGGCAGGCATGTGATCATGCTCAAAACCAGTCACGGCCTGAAGGGGAATTTCCGCGACATTTACATCGTATGGGAAAGGCATTTCAAACACAGGACCTGACTGACCCGTGAAGCCCAGGGCAAGGTAACGCTTTTCCGTGCGCAGTGTCTGAGCACTGATGCAAAATGAAAGGGCTGACCACGCGCTGTCTTGGTTGGCCGCGATATCTTCGATCCAGCGCGCAAGACCCGCCATGACATCGCCGCACAAGGCACGGAATTCGCTGTTCGCTGTATTCTGGTCGGCCAGCCAGCTGTTGAGCAATTGCTCCATCGCCCAGGAAGCTTCACCAAACTCGTTTAACCCGACCATTCGGGCGCTGCCCTTGAGTGTATGGAAGGCTCGTCGCAATACTGCCAGTTGCTCCAGATCTTCGGGCTGGCTTTCCAGCATTGCAATTGCCAGCACAGCATGGCCAGCGACTTCCCTGGCTTCCTCAAGAAAGATGTCACGCAAATCATCTTCTTCGAAATCGATGCCCATTGGAGTGTCAAGGGCCACTGAAGCCAATGGCATCTCAATGGCTTCAGTATCGGTCAATGCGACTGGTTCAGCTGGCAACTGGAATACGGCATCGTTCTCTAACGCCAACGATTGAAATTTTTCCAGCGGCGCGACCATGCCACCCACATCTGACATCCCGTCAAATTGCCCGTCAGCCATCAAGTGAAAAGTCTTGTCTTCGTCCTTGGGCACAGCATGGACAAAGTCGGATGAAACCTGCTCACTATTCACGGCGATGTTCAGAGCGGCATCACCGGCACTTGGCGAATGTCCCATCAAGGATGTCAGCTGGTTTTTTTCCTCATCGTAAAAAAACAGTTTTTTGACCAATGCTGGCTGGTAATTAAGCATGTCGATAAGGAAACTCAAGACCCCCAAATTGTTGCCCAGCTGCTCGAAGGTTCCTGCCGCGCGCACTTGGTGATCGTCGATCTCGGTGTCAAGCATTTGCTCGACAGTAGCCTTCATTTGCAAAACAGCCCGGGAAGCGTGGTCAAGGCCCAGCACCGACAGCACACCGCGCATCTGCGCCAACTGCCCCGGTAATGCTTGCAAAGGACCCTTGTCTTGGGAATTCCGAAAGAACAGATCGAGCGAGTCTTCAATCCCGGCCAACGCAACGCGCAGTTCGCTCACTACGCTACTCATGGTCTGCTTGTCACTGACACGGCGGTACAACTCTTCCATCCAGCCTTCCAGTGGCTGCGGTCCCCCACCATCAATGACACCCTGAAGCCGCCTTGCCAAACTGGCAGTCCGAATTGCCAGTTGCGGATCGGAAGGGTCCAGGTCATCGAATACAGCTTCAATATAGAGCATGGAAGTCGCAACCTCCATCGCCAACGCTATAACTGGCACCTGTTTTTCGCGTGCCGTTGCTTCAGTCACTTGAGACAAGGCCTGCGCAAGCAGTTCACTGCCTGCATGAAGTTTTCGCAGCGAATCAATCACCAAGTTGAACTGGTCAGCGACCTGTTTGATTTTTGTACTTTCGCCGGCGCATAGCGCGGACCAAGCATCCTTGGCCAAAGCAATACGCTTGCGTGCCTGTGCGAGCAGTGTCGGGTCAAAACGTCCAAACTGAACCAGTTCATAGTCCACGGGCTTGTAACGGGCCAGTCCGTAGGTCAAGTGCACCGCCGAAAGCACGGGTGTATCACTGGGGCGGCCAGACACCGCCTGTGAGCAAAAGAACAGCAGATCCAGGACCAACCTCTCCGGGATGACGGCCTCGCCTCGCGACAAAGAGGCATATTGCAAAAGAACTTGGGAAGTGGCGCGCCGGACATAGAGGTCGGAGCCCAGCAGGGTATGGGCAATGGCCTCAAAAAACCCGGCCGCAAGCAGCCAAAAAATCCTCGGATGCTGCTGGGTCTGCCCTGCTGCAAATCCAAGGCTCATATCCCTCAAGTTGGCGGCAGCTTGTGGAGCCTTGCCCTTGATCAGCTGGAGAACAGCTTTGTCAAGCGTATCGCGCGCATTGTCTGCATAGGCATGCGCGTCTACTGGAGTCACTTCCAGCTCAAGCCAGCGCCAGTTATAAGACCACAAATCCGCCGGATGAATGCGCTCGGCTCGCACAAGTTCCTGAACATTGCGGTACTGAGGAAACAGGGACACAGCTGAAAAGGGTTTGTCGGCCAGTACGCCTTCTAGATATTCTGTAAGCGCAAAGCTGGCGCACTCAATTTTCGTAATCGCCTCCTGGCTGCACAGCTCTGGCTGCTGCAGGAACTTTTGTACAGCGGCTTCCATGGCGCGGACCACCATGGCAGGCTCTACAAGACCAATCACCTCCAGCACCCCAACCGCCTGATGGAGTTGCTGGCGGGCAGCGCGTAGCTGGGTGGTGTCCGCCGCACCAAGATCAGAACCACGTGTGGCTTCAGCCGCTTTGACAAATCGCTTGAGCGCCTTGGTTGCGGCCTCCATTGATTTGCAGAGTTCGCGGAGAACCCAAGCCAGTGGGCCCAAGTCACTCACAACAGCATCGGGTTTGGTAGAAATTGAATTCGTGACCATGGAGTGCATAAATAACAGGCAGGTTCAGGAATCGGTGTTTGCAGTCAGAGGCTTGGCGAGGGCGTCACGCAATCTTGAATCGGGACACCGACTGACGAAGCTCTTCGGCCATGAGGGAAAGATCTCGCACCTGCAGCGCTGTAGAACGGGTACCTTCCCCGGTCTGCTCCGTCACGATGAAAATATGCTGGATGTTATCGGCCACTACATTGGCCGAAGCCGCTTCCCTGGAGGCAGAATTGGAAATCTGCTCGATCAGTTCGGCCAAGTGACGCGATACTTGGTCAATCTCGGTCAATGCCGTACCGGCGTTATCGGAAAGCTTGGCGCCTTCAACCACACCCTGAGTCGAGCGCTCCATGGCGGCTACCGCATCCTGAGTATCAGTTTGAATCGCCTTGACCAGCGCCGAAATCTGCCGGGTTGCATCGGCGGACCGCTCGGCCAGACGCTGAACCTCCTCAGCCACCACCGAGAAGCCCCGGCCAGCCTCGCCCGCCGAAGCCGCCTGAATAGCTGCATTGAGCGCCAACACGTTGGTCTGCTCGGTAATGTCTGAAATCAGTTCGGTGATTTCACCAATTTCCTGGGACGATTCGCCCAAACGCTTGATGCGCTTGGAGGTTTCCTGGATCTGGTCACGGATGGAATTCATGCCGCCAATGGCGTTTTGCACTGCCTCCAGACCGGACTCGGCAGCTGTCAGCGACTGTCGAGCCACCAATGATGATTCTTGAGCCTGTATGGACACCTCGTTGATCCGGGTTGCCATGTCAAGTACCGACTGTCCAGTTTCACGAATCTCGCGCAACTGCTGGGTAGAAGCGGCCAACAGTTCCGTGGAAGTGTTTTCCACCTTCGCAGTCGTTTGCGCTACCCTGGTCGCCGTATCCTGCACATTGCCAACCAACTGACGCAACTCCTCCACGGTGTAGTTGACCGAGTCGGCAATGGCGCCGGTGATGTCTTCGGTCACAGTGGCTTCCTGGGTCAGGTCACCTTCTGCCACATTCTGCAATTCATTCATGAGGCGCAAAATAGCGGCTTGGTTGGCATCGTTGACTCGCTTGGCATCCTGCTCCTGGCTCTTGGCATCCTGCCGCTGGCCTTCGGCCACAGCCTGGCGCTTCTGGCTGTCAATCACCTGCAAGCGAGCAAGACCCGCTGCGCACAGCAGGGAAACAAAAGCGGCAGCAACCAGAGTCGCCAGCGCCCCGATGCCCAGACCTGTCTGAGAAGATAGCTTTTCCTGCAAATCCTCAAGATCACGGCGCAAGGGTTCGCTGTCGGCAATGATGGAAACTTGCGCTTGACGGGCTGACACCAAACCTTGGAGATTGCCCAGAATGGCACCTGCCTGAACCCGTGTTTTTTCGTATAGTGCGATCAGCGCTTCCAGGCGTTCGCGCGTCTGTGCGTCCCTTGATACGCCCAGCCGCAATTCAGGGCTGCCATCAAGCAGGCCCTGGGCAATTTCCTTAAAGGAATTCAGGTCTTTGCCGAGCAGAAATACCGCCTCGGGATTGACGCCTTCGATGGTCAGGAACTCATTGGCAGACTTGCCAATCCGCTGGGTCAGCATCACCAGTTGGCCGGAGGCTGAAATCTCTGTCGGCGCGGCGTTTTGCTGAAGCTTGAGGGAAGAAACAGTTTCAGCAATTTCGAGCAGATCGGAGGACTGCCGGTTAATGGCGCGCAGGGCCTTGCCCACTTGAAGCAACGTGTCTTTTTGGCCCATCACGATGTTTGCATTTTGCCCGGCGCGCTCGACCAGCGGCGCGACCTTTGCCACTTCGGGCTGCAATGCGTTACTCACCGCTGACAAACGCAGAGTGTCATCACCCAACTTCATTCCGGTCACGGTCTTGCTGAGAACATCGGCGCTTTCACGCACATCTGGAAAGGCCGTGGCGCTTCCAATCAGTGCCTGCGAGGCCGATTTGGCGAGTCGCTGCGACTGCATGAGCGCCTGTCCAGTGGCCGCTAATTGCTGTGCAACTCGGTCGGATTTGCTGAGTGCCAAAAATGTGACCGTAGCCAATACGGCGACAGAGAGCCCGAGTGCCACGACCAGTATCTTCTGGTGCTCCCCAATTGGCCGCACACCCAGCACGGGAAGGCTAAGAAGTTCAGTGCTCATCAGTGCGCTGTCCTCCTCCATGGACATGACACTGGGTGAAAAAATACTCTCATGCGCATGGCCTGCGCCAGCTTGTCCGAATGCCCTCGTGCTACCTGGAACAGACTCATCCGTCATGCTTAAAGTGCTTGCACTGCCGTCAGGTTGGTCTGGCTTGGTTTTAAACAGCTTCTGGATATATTCGAGAACAGACATAAAAAAGCCTTCAAAAAAACGGGTGAAGCGGATGCCAAGGTGCACTAAGCGGCAATTGTCAAGAAATCAATTTGCTGGGCGAGCTGTTGCAAGTTGATTTCCTGCCAGTTCGCGCCATTGCGGTCGAGGTACTGGTTTCCAAAAAAAACTCCGGCATCGGGCTTTGGCGCCGAATAATCGATAAAGTCTTCCTGTTTGCGCAAGCCTGCCAGTTTGTTGACCAGCAAGACGCAATTGACGTCAAGGGCACTGTTGAGCGAAACAAGACGTGACTCGGTGCGCGCAAGTTCGCTTCGTTTACCCGATCCCGGGCCATCGACAAAACCTGCCAGATCCACCACACCGTAAAGACCGCCGCGCAAACCGGCCACACCCAAAAACCAGGGCTGCGTATACGAAACCGGCTGGACTCCGGACCAGGGAAAGATTTCTCCTGACTGATCCAGCGGGAAAAGGTATTTTTTTTCAGCGGCCTCGACGGCCAGCCAGGAGGGTGCGATACCCTGAGTTTTGGCAAGCTGCAATCGCTCTGCCAAACGCGCTTGCAACTCCTTGAGAGCTTGTCTGTTTGCCATGGTGTGGACTTATGCCAAGGTTCAGCCGAGAGACTTGATTTTGGCCAGAAGTTCGCGTGCATTGACCGGCTTGGTGATGTAGTCACGCGCACCTTGACGCAAGCCCCAGACCCGATCGGTTTCCTGGTTTTTGCTAGTGCAAAGCATAATGGGAATGTCCGCATACAAGGGGTCACGCGCAATGGCTCGGGTCAGCTGAAAACCGTTTTGTCCCGGCATGACTACATCCATAAGAATCAATTCCGGCTTTTCCTCGGCAAGTCGCCGAAAAGCGTCTTCTGCATTTTCCGCCGTCCTGACGGTAAAGCCATTTTTCACCAGCAAATCGGTCAAAAACATCAGTTCGGTTTTCGAGTCGTCCACCACCAGCACTTTATTGATTGACATTAGATTTGCCTTTGTTTTGAAGAACTCAAAGACTGGACGGTTTGCAACAGCTGGTCTTTGGTGAAGGGCTTGGTCAGGTAATCCTGCGAGCCCGCCATGCGTCCACGCGCCTTGTCAAATACGCCATCCTTGGAAGACAGCATCACGATGGGGACGCTCGAAAATTTGGCATTGCGCTTGATAATTGCGCAGGTTTGGTAGCCATCCAGGCGCGGCATGAGAATGTCGCAAAAAATGAGGTCGGGCTGGAAGTCGTTGATCTTGGACAAGGCGTCAAAGCCATCTTCCGAAAGCAACACCTCATGGCCGCCCTGCTTCAAAAAGATTTCGGCACTGCGCCTGATCGTATTGCTGTCGTCGATGACCAATACCTTGAGTCCGGAACTAGAAATGCTCACTGTGCTACTCCTGTTATAAAGCCGCCGAAGCAGTTTGATTCACCGTGGTCATATTTTCAGCAAGCAGGCACCTGAACCTAAATCTGGACCATTTCAAAATCTTCCTTGCGTGCCCCGCATTCAGGACAGGTCCAGTTCATGGGAACCTGGCTCCATGGCGTGCCTGCGGCAACGCCATGCTCGGGCGCGCCCAGCGCCTCGTCGTAAATCCATCCACAAATCAAACACATCCAGGTCATTGATTGAGTCACAGCTTAAATTGCCTTCAAATAGAATGCAACAATTGTATCTAGACGGCGTTACTAATTTGTGCAGAAGGCAAAATCAAAGCCTATGGCAAACCCCCACACACCTGAACTGGAAAACCCGCAACTCCAGATTGAGGACAGCGATTCGTCCCCAGCGTGCGTCATGACGTTCAATGCCAATGACCCGAGCGGGGCAGGCGGCCTCACGGCGGACATTACAGCCATCACCTCGGCAGGCGCCCATCCGCTGTCTGTCGTGACGGGCACTTACCTGCGCGACACGGCAGAAATTTTCGACCATTTGGCGTTTGACGACGAGTCAGTCACCGAGCAAGCACGTGCGGTGCTGGAAGACATGACGGTGGCGGCCATCAAGGTCGGTTTTGTCGGCAGTCCCGAGAATATCAGCACAATTGCAGAAATTGCCTCCGACTACTCCGAAGTACCGCTGGTGGCTTACATGCCCAGCCTGTCCTGGTGGGAGGAAAGTGAGATCGACAGCTACCTTGATGCCTTTCGTGAACTGATGCTGCCGCAAGTTACCCTGCTGATTGGGAACCACAGCACGCTCTGGCGCTGGCTGCTGCCTGACTGGTCCACCGAGCGCAATCCGACAGCCCGCGACATTGCCAAGGCGGCTGCCGCTCTGGGCGTTCCGTATACGTTGGTAACCGGCATTCCTTTGCCCGACCAGTTCATCGACAACGTGCTCGCCACGCCGCAAGCCGTGCTCTACAGCGAGAGGTTCGAGCGCTTCGAGGCGGTTTTTGAAGGGGCTGGCGAAACGCTGTCGGCGGCCCTGTGCGCTCTGCTGGCCAACGGCCACGACCTTCAGGCCGCCACGTCCGAAGCACTGACTTACCTGGACCACAGCCTGGATGCCGGATTTCACCCCGGCATGGGCCATATCATTCCGGACCGGTTGTTCTGGGCGCAGGCCGAGTCCGAGGAAGATCCAGACGACGAAACAGCCGATGCCGCTGGCACTGACGATGCCGGCCTGACTTCCAATCCACTTCTAGAATTCCCTCCCAATGGATCAACCAAACACTAAGCCCGCCATGCCCAGAACAACATTCCGCAGTGCAGCACTGTTCGAGCGCGCCCAGAAACTGATTCCGGGCGGTGTCAACTCGCCAGTACGGGCATTCAAGGCTGTGGGCGGCACACCGCGTTTCGTGCAGCGGGCGAAGGGCGCCCACTTCTGGGACGCCGACGGGCAGCGTTACATTGACTACATTGGCTCTTGGGGGCCAATGATTTTGGGCCATGGCCATCCCGCCGTGCTGGAAGCCGTGCAAAAAGCCGTGCTGGACGGTTTTTCGTATGGCGCGCCGACCGAACGCGAAGTCGAGATGGCCGAGGAAATCGTCAAGCTGGTGCCGTCCATCGAAATGGTGCGATTGGTCAGCTCCGGCACTGAGGCAACAATGAGCGTGATCCGGCTGGCGCGTGGTGCCACCGGTCGCAACAAGATCGTCAAGTTCGAGGGTTGCTACCACGGCCACTCCGACGCGTTGCTGGTCAAGGCCGGGTCGGGACTGGCAACCTTTGGCAGCCCGACCAGCGCGGGTGTTCCGGCCGAGGTGGTCAAGGACACCTTGGTGCTGGAATACAACCACATCGCCCAGCTCGAAGAGGCTTTTTCACTGCATGGCCGGGAGATTGCCTGCCTGATGATCGAGCCGATTGCTGGCAACATGAACTTTGTGCGCGCCAGCGTGGCCTTCATCAAACGTTGCCGCGAACTCTGCACACAATACGATGCGCTGCTGGTTTTCGATGAGGTAATGACCGGTTTCCGCGTTGCGTTGGGCGGCGCACAAAGCGTTTATGCGCAAAGCATTCCCGGCTTCCAGCCGGATCTGACTGCGCTGGGCAAGGTGATTGGTGGCGGTATGCCAATGGCAGCCTTTGGCGGAAAGCGCGCGGTGATGGCGCATTTGGCGCCTCTGGGCGGCGTCTACCAGGCCGGCACGCTGTCGGGCAACCCGATTGCCACAGCCTGCGGCCTGGCCACGCTGCGCGAAATCCAGAAACCGGGTTTTTACGACGCACTGGGGGTGCGCACGCGCAGCCTGGTGACCGGCCTGACGGATGCAGCACACCAGGCCGGCGTGCCTTTTTGTGGCGACAGCGAAGGCGGCATGTTCGGTTTTTTCCTGCTGGGCACACTGCCGCAAAACTATCCGCAGGTCATGAAGACCGACGGCCTGGCTTTCAACCGCTTTTTTCACGCCATGCTGGACAGCGGGGTGTACTTCGCGCCAGCACTCTTCGAAGCCGGATTTGTCAGCGCCGCACACACGGCCGAGGACATCGAAGCCACCGTCGCAGCAGCCAGCAACTTCTTTAAGGCATCCGCAGTCTAATCAACCAAGCCAGCCAGGCTGCCTATGGCAGAGACGGCTGCGACAACACCCAACCCGCCAGTGCCACAGCGTCGGCTTCGCTCACCCGTGTTTGGCGCGGCATGACGACGCGTCCCCAGGTGCCGACACTGCCATTGCGAATTTTGGCAGCCAGCCGGGTTGCTGCCTGCGCATCGCCCTGATAACGCGCGGAAATTTGCGCAAACCCAGGCCCGACCTGTTTGCGCACCAGGCCATGACAAGTCATGCACCCGTAGTCGCTGGCCAGCGCCTGCGGCGGCGTTAAAGGCTGTGCAGAAGTTTGCGCCACAACCGTCAGGCTGTTGCCCAGCAACAAGGCAACTGCCGTCAAACGCAGACACAACAGCCCTGGGGGGCATGGCCGCCCGAACCGTCCCGCAAAGCGCAAAACGGGTTGCATACGCTCAATGCCTGAAATGACGCACGCCGCTCAGCACCATGACCACGCCGCGCTCGTCGGCGGCATCAATCACTTCCTGGTCACGCATCGAGCCACCGGGCTGGATCACGCATGTCGCGCCTGCATCGACCACCACATCGAGTCCATCGCGGAACGGGAAAAAAGCGTCGCTGGCCACCGCCGTGCCCTTGAGCGACAGGCAGGCATGCTCTGCCTTGATGCTGGCAATGCGGGCTGAATCCAGGCGGCTCATCTGGCCGGCACCGACACCCATCGTCATGCCGCCGGCGCAGAACACGATGGCGTTGGACTTGACGTACTTGGCGACGGTCCAGGCGAACAGCAAATCCTGCAACTGCTCAGGCGTGGGCTGCAGCTTGCTGACGACCTTCAGGTCGGACAGCGCCAGCTCGTGGTTGTCGGCGGTTTGCATCAGGAGGCCCGAGCCGACGCGCTTGATGTCGATCAGGTTGCGGCCCTGCTCCCAGGCGGTCGCACCGCCGGGCGGCAGGTCGATCTGCAAGATCCGCACGTTGACCTTGGTCTTGAACACTTCCAGCGCCTCGGGCGTGAAGCCAGGGGCCATCAGTACTTCAACGAACTGCTTCGAAATTTGTAGCGCGGCACGCCCGTCTAGTGT
Organism: Polaromonas sp. CG_9.7; assembly: GCF_015752205.1. Taxonomy (GTDB): domain Bacteria; phylum Pseudomonadota; class Gammaproteobacteria; order Burkholderiales; family Burkholderiaceae_C; genus Polaromonas. Next base: position 311,670 of record NZ_JADOVG010000002.1, on the reverse strand, counting down.
GCGGTTAAGGGCAATAATGCCACCGAACGCCGAAGTCGGGTCGGTTTTGAAGGCTTTGCTGTAGGCTTCCAGCGCATCCACGCCGACGGCCACGCCGCAGGGGTTGGCATGCTTGACGATGACGCAGGCTGACTCGGCAAAGCTCTTGACGCATTCCCAGGCGGCGTCGGCGTCGGCGATGTTGTTGTACGACAGTTCCTTGCCCTGCAACTGTTTGGCCGTCACCAGCGAGCCGGGCGCCGGATGCAGGTCGCGGTACAGCGCGGCCTGCTGGTGCGCGTTTTCGCCGTAGCGCAGGTCCTGCAGCTTGGTGAACTGGCTGTTCGACTGGCCGGCGAACAGCGAGCGCTCGGGCACATAGGCCGGCGACAGCTTGGCGGCGATAAATGTGACCGACGTCAGGTAGTCGCTGATCGCGCCGTCGTACTGGCTGATGCGGTTGAACGCGGCGACCGACAGGGCAAACTTGGTGGCATCCAGCAGCTTGCCATCGGCCTGCAGTTCGGCCAGCACGCCGGCGTATTGCGAGGCGTCGGTCAGCACGCCCACATCTTTCCAGTTCTTGGCCGCCGAGCGCACCATCGCCGGGCCGCCAATGTCGATGTTTTCGATGGCGTCCTCCAGCGTGCAACCGGGCTTGGCCACAGTGGCTTCAAACGGGTAGAGGTTGACCACCAGCAAATCAATGGTGTCAATGCCGTGCGTTTGCAGCGCTGCCATGTGCTCGGGCAGGTCGCGCCGGGCCAGCAGGCCGCCGTGAACTTTCGGGTGCAGCGTCTTGACGCGGCCATCGAGCATTTCCGGAAAACCGGTGTGGTCGGCCACCTCGGTCACGCTCAAGCCCGCATCGGCCAGCAGCTTGGCGGTGCCGCCGGTCGAGAGCAGCTTGATGCCCAGCGCGTGCAGCGCCTGGGCAAATTCAAGGATGCCGGTTTTGTCGGAAACAGAAATCAGGACGTTCATGGGCTTCTTTGTTGAAAATGCAAAAGTGCGGAAAAACCCGCACCTAAAAAAATGGAATGGCGCCGCTGGCTTACTTGATGAGCTTGTGCTCGACCAGCTTCTTGCGCAGCGTGTTGCGGTTCAGCCCCAGCCATTCGGCGGCGCGCGACTGGTTTTGCTCGGCATGCTGCATGACCACTTCCAGCAGCGGCTTTTCAACCACCCGGACCATCATGTCGTACATGCGGTCGGGCGCCGTGCCGCCGAGGTCAGTGAAATAGCCTTCCAGACTGGTGCGCACACATTCCTCCAGATTTATTTTGCTCATAGTGCAGCTTCTTCCTTGTTTTTATCGTTGTTCATCTGTTCATCTGACGAGGAATCATGGCCATGGGAAGCCGCCGGAATGCGGTCCATGTCCGCGCCAAGGCCATCAAAAAATTCGTTCACCGCGTCCAGTTGCGCCTGGCAGTCTTCCAGCCCGTTCATCCGGCCGCGAAACGCCTCGCCGCCCGGCAGGCTTCTGACGTACCAGCCGATGTGCTTGCGCGCCGTGCGCACGCCCGAGTAATCACCGTAGAGCTGGTAATGGTCGAGCAAATGGTCGAGCAGCAGGCGCTTGACGTCGGCAACCAGCGGCGGCGCCAGGTGGCTGCCGGTCGCCAGGAAATGCGTCAGTTCACGAAAAATCCATGGCCGGCCCTGCGCTGCGCGACCCACCATCACTGCATCGGCGCCGGTATAAGCAAGCACGTCGCGCGCTTTTTCAGGGCTGCTGATGTCGCCATTGGCCACTACCGGGATGCGCAGCGCGGCCTTTACCTCGGCGATCGTGTCGTATTCCGCCAGGCCCTTGTAGCCCTGCTCGCGGGTGCGACCGTGCACGGCGATCATCTGCACACCGGCGCTTTCGGCAGCGCGGGCGATCGTCAAGGCATTTTTATGGGTTTGCGCCCAGCCGGTGCGCATCTTCAGCGTGACCGGCACACCATGCGGCGCGCAGGCACCTACCACCGCCTCGATGATCTGCAGCGCCAGGGTTTCGTCCTGCATCAGTGCCGATCCGGCCCATTTGTTGCAGACTTTCTTGGCTGGACAACCCATGTTGATGTCGATGATCTGCGCACCACGGTCCAGGTTGTAGGCGGCAGCGTCGGCCATCATCTGCGCGTCGGTACCGGCAATCTGCACCGCAATCGGGGCGGCTTCCCCGTCATGGTTGGCGCGGCGCGAGGTTTTCAGCGTGTCCCACAAATCACGGCGCGACGTGACCATCTCGCTGACCGCATAACCCGCGCCGAGCTTTTTGCAAAGCTGGCGAAACGGCCGGTCCGTGACGCCGGCCATGGGCGCTACAAACACATTGTTTGCCAAGGCATAGGGACCGATGTTCATGGAGGAAGTGAAAGCCTGGAGTTGCTGAAAAAGGAGGCACGATTGTAACTGCCCAAAATTTCAGCACCTGAAATCCGGGCGGGGAATTTGCAAATCCAGACGCCGGCTTTCAGCGCCTGGCCTGCCTATACTCAGGCCCGTATGGAAACCTGGATACAACACCTGATCGAACTGCTGGCCCTGCCTGAATTCGGGCTGAGCACGGTATTTATCGTCTCTTTCATCTCGGCAACCTTGCTGCCGCTGGGCTCGGAGCCGGTGGTCTTCGGGCTGGTCAAGCTCAACCCGGCAATGTTCTGGCCTGCCGTCCTGGTCGCCACCGCCGGCAACACGCTGGGTGGTGCGCTCGACTGGTGGCTGGGTTTTGGCGCGCACCGGGTGGCCGACAAGTACACGCATTCATCGCACCATGGCCGCGCCGTGCGCTGGCTGGAAAAGCTTGGCCCCAAGGCCTGCCTTCTGGCCTGGCTGCCGGTCGTTGGCGACCCGCTGTGCGCCGTGGCTGGCTGGCTGAAGTTTCCGTTCTGGCCCTGCCTGGCGTACATGGCCATCGGCAAATTCATGCGCTATTTTTTGATGACCGGCAGCCTGATCTGGGCATTTCCCGGCGTGATCGGCGCTTGAACCCGGTTTAAAAGCGCTCGTAGGGCATCAGGTAGCGCCACTGTCCCGGCGGCAGCTGGCTCAGCGGCATGCGGCCGACGCGCAGCCGCTTCATTGCCGTGACCTGCAGCCCGACGCTCTCGCACAGGTAGGCGATCTGGCCGGGCATCTCGCCCTTGAGCGCAAAACGCAGCCGCGCCTCGCTTTGCCAGCTCACCTTGGCCGGCGGCAACAGTGCGCCCTGATAGGTAAAGCCATGGTCGATGCGGTTCAGCCGTTCCAGGCCGCCAGGCTTGATGTCGCCGCTGACCTCGACCACCACTTCGTGCTCCAGCACCCGGGCGTCCTCGCGCAGCTTGCGGGCCACGCGCCAGTCACCGGAAAAAACCACCAGGCCACTGGCCGCCGTGGCCAGCGGCGTGACGAGTTCAGAGCTTGAAAAATGCTTTTTCAACGGCCGAATGCCCGAGCGGTCGGCGGGTGCGTGGTTGCCGACAATCAGCAACTGTGCGGCGGTTTTAACACCGGCATCGCCGCTGGCATGGGCGGCGTCACGCGATTCATAGCCCGCCGGCTTGTGCAGCAGGATCGTCACCGGCGTGAGCGCCAGCAGGCTGGCGTCAGGCGCCAGCACGATGGACTGGTTCTGGACGCGGAATTGGGGCTCTTCCACCACCACGCCGTCTACCGTGACAAAGCCGCCTTCGATGTACTGCTCGGCCTCGCGGCGTGAGCAAGCCAGCATGTCGGCGAGGCGTTTGGCGAGTCGTACCGGTTCGGTCATGGCTGCAGGCGTCCTGGTGTGTCCGGTTGAAATCAAACTAATGCTATCAAATAAATAGCTGCTTATGCCCGTTTATATTGCGCAAACAGCTTATATGGCTTAAAAAATGTAACCACTCAGATCGATTTTCAGATTAAATCGCAATGGCATCAGCCTCTGTCATTTCGGGCCAGACCCGGGGGCCATGGATTGCGGATCAAGTCCGCAATGACCAAAGAGGATACGAAGAGCCTCGATAAAATTGAGTAATCACTGAAAAAAATGAGCAGCGCCGGACTCTTTCCCTTGTCGCCCGCTCCGGCCCGCTCAGGAACTGAACAAAAAGTTCATCACGTCGCCATCCTTGACGACGTATTCCTTGCCTTCGGCGCGCATCTTGCCCGCGTCCTTGGCGCCCTGCTCGCCCTTGAAGGTGATGAAGTCGTCAAAGGCGATGGTCTGGGCACGGATGTAGCCCTTTTCAAAATCGGTGTGAATCACGCCAGCGGCCTGCGGGCCGGTGTCGCCGACATGAATCGTCCAGGCGCGCACCTCTTTCACGCCGGCGGTGAAATAGGTCTGCAGGCCCAGCAGGGTGTAGGCGGCGCGAATCAGGCGGCTCAGTCCCGGCTCGGTCTGGCCGAGTTCTTCGAGGAACATCTGACGGTCTTCATCGCTCATCTCAGCCATTTCGGCTTCCATCTTGGCGCTGATGGCCACCACCGGCGCGTTTTGCGACTGGGCATAGGCCTTCAGGCGGTCCAAAAACGGGTTGTTTTCAAACCCGTCCTCGGCCACGTTGGCTACAAACATCGCGGGCTTGGCGGTGATCAGGAAGAACTGCTGCAAGAGCGGCAGCTCGTCCTTGCTGAAGTCCAGCGTGCGCACCGGCTTGGCTTCGTTCAGCGCGGTCTGGCATTTCTCCAGAATCGCAACCAGCTTGGCCGAATCCTTGTCGCCCGAACGCGCCAGTTTGCCGACGCGGTGCAAGGCTTTTTCGACAGCGGCCAGGTCGGCCAGGCAAAGCTCGGTCTGGATCACCTCGATGTCGTCGATCGGATCGACCTTGCCGGAGACGTGAATCACGTTGTCGTCTTCAAAGCAGCGCACCACGTTGACGATGGCGTCGGTCTCGCGGATGTGCGCCAAAAACTTGTTGCCCAGGCCTTCGCCCGTGCTGGCGCCAGCGACCAGTCCGGCAATGTCGACGAACTCGACAATCGCGCGCTGGACTTTCTGCGGATTCACGATTGCCGACAGCGCATCCAGGCGCGCATCAGGCACTTCAACGATGCCGACATTCGGCTCGATGGTGCAAAAAGGGTAGTTTTCCGCCGCGATGCCGGCTTTGGTCAACGCATTGAACAGGGTGGATTTTCCGACGTTGGGCAAGCCAACGATGCCGCACTTCAAACTCATCAATATTCCTTAGAAATCATTACCCGCCAGGCTCCAGGCGATGCCGTGGAGTGACCCGGCGTGGACCCGCAGAAGATGTCAAGGCTGGGAACAACCCGTCACGGCCCCAGGCTTGCGCCCGCTTTTGTACCGGGTTTTTACCCGGCAAGAACATCGGCGATTGTAATGAGTCGTCCAATCCAGGTTCGCGCGCCGGCCGACTGGTGGCCAACTGGTGATCACGGGCAGGAATCAATCAAACCGGTAGTTCGCGCCGACCGGCTGGCCCACCTTGAGCAGGTGTTCGATGCCGGCCAGCACGATGGTGTTCATGCCAAAGGTCACCGCGCCCTTGAGCCGCGCATCCTGGCGATAGCCTTGCAGCAGGTCGCCCACCGCATGGCTGCTGATGGCGGTGGCCGGGTCGATGCCGGGAATCGGGCAGCGCGCACACGGCTTGACCGGCTTCAGCCGGACCAAGCCTTGCGCAGTGGTGATTTGGATCAGGTCGAGCCGGTCTTCGTCGTGCGGCGACAGAAGCGGTTCGCCCGGCGCATCGCCGAGCACAATGTTGGGCCGAAAGCGCTCCATGCCGACGGCAGCAAAGCCCTGGGCCGTCAATTTTTCATTGAACCGGTCCAGCGACGCCTGGCTGATGACCAGCAGCGGATAGCCGTCGCTGAACTGGTTCAGCGCCAGGGTGCCGCCGGTGTCGTCCAGATTGCTGACGCGCAGGTGGTCCGGGTCAAAGCGCACCAGCCGTGCGGCAATGCCCAGGAAATCGGTGAACCACTGGGCGGCAATCGGTCCCATGTCGAAGGCCGCCACGTCGTCGTTCCAGATCGTGACCCGCGCGCGGGTTTCGACCCGGTCCAGCGCGATGTGCAGCGCCAGCATGTCGGGGGCGCGCAGGACCATTTCGTAAGTTTTCAGTTGCGGCTGGATGAGCGCCATGCGCGGGAGTTCGCGCTGCGTGAGGAAATTGCCGTCGCCGTCCACCACCATCCAGGCGCGGTCGAATTCCAGCCCGGTGTCCAGCAACAGGGCTTGTTCCACGCGCACGCCGGCGCAGGATTTGACCGGGTAGACAAACAGCCCGGCAATGCGGGCGGCCAGATCGCAAGGTCCAACCGGCGCTGCAGCGTCTGTGGTGTCCAGCACGGAAGCATTCATTGAATCGTTCACGTCTTGTCCAGTTGTTGCGGTTGTCAAGGCTGCAGCAGGGAAATGGCATACGCTTTGCCCTTCACACTGGCCCTGCAAAGCGCTGATTCTGCACTCACTCCTAAAATGAGGCATGTCCAAAACTTTTGATGTCTGTATTCGCGGCGACGGCGTGGTGGGCCGCACCCTGGCGTTGTTGCTGGCGCGCGAGCGCCTGCGCGTGGCGCTGGTCAGCCAGCCGCAGCCAGCGGAAGAAGAATTGCCCTCTGCCGATGTGCGCGCCTATGCGCTGAACAGCGCTTCGCGCAAGGTGCTGGAGGCGCTGCGGGTCTGGCCTGACGCGCCGTTTGCCACGCCGGTCCGTGAAATGCAGGTCTGGGGCGACGACGGCGGCCAGATTGATTTCACCGCCGACAGCGTCGCGCAAGACGCACTCGCCTGGATCGTCGATGTGCCGGCGCTGGAGCAGCAGCTGATCCAGGCGGTGCGCTACCAGCCGCAGATCGAACTGGTGACTGCGCCAGCCAAAGCCGCGCTGACGGTGATTTGCGAAGGCAAGAAAAGCACCAGCCGCGATGAATTCGGCGTGCAGTGGACGGTCAAGACTTATGCGCAAAAAGCGATTGCCGCACGGCTCGATGCCAACCTGCCGCACCAGGGCATTGCGCGCCAGTGGTTCGTGAACGGCGACATCGTGGCGCTGCTGCCGCTGGGAGGTGACGACGGGCGCGCCGTGGCGCTGGTCTGGTCGGCGTCGCTGAAGCATGCCGAGGCGCTGGAGCACATGCCGCCTGAACAGTTCTGTGCGGCCCTGCAGGCCATTTGCGGGCCCGAGGCAGGCCAGTTGATCTTGACCAGCGACCGGGCCACCTGGCCACTGGCGCTGTCCAACGCCGACCGATGGACTGGCAACGGCTGGGCGCTGGCGGGTGACGCGGCGCACACGGTGCATCCGCTGTCGGGCCAGGGGCTGAACCTGGGACTGGCCGACGCCGCCTGCCTGGCTGGCGTGCTGGCGCAGCGCGAATATTGGCGCGCCCTCGGCGATGAAAAATTGTTACGCCGCTACGAGCGGGCGCGCAAGGCCGATGTGGCCGCCATGGGCGCAGTGACCGACGGACTGTATGGCCTGTTCGCCCAGTCCGACGAGCGCTGGCAGGCGTTGCGCAACTGGGGCATGAAAGGCTTTGCGCGCAGCAGCCTGCTCAAGCGCTGGGTCACGGGGCAGGCCGCCGGCCTGTGACTACTCTTAAGAATTCGTTGAACAACAGGAACCTCATGAAACACCATCGACTGACTGTCAGCCTCAGGCTGGCAGGACTTGCCGGCCTGCTGGCCTGCACCCTGGGCTCTGCGCTGGCGCAGGAAGCCGTGATTCGCAAGAACCTGGCCGATCGGTTGCCGACGCTGTCGAAAATCGACGAAGTCAGCAAGACGCCGATGAACGGTCTGTATGAAATTCGCGTCAACGAAACCGATATTTTCTACACCGATGCCGAAGGCAATTTCCTGATCCAGGGCAACCTGATCGACACCCGTGCCAAACGCAACCTGACCGAGGAACGCGCCGAGAAACTCAACGCCATCGACTTCGATGCCTTGCCGCTGAAAGACGCCTTTACCCAGGTACGCGGCAACGGAAAACGCAAGCTCGCCGTGTTTGAAGACCCCAACTGCGGTTACTGCAAACGCTTCGAGCGCGACCTGCAAAAGGTCGACGATGTAACCATTCACACCTTTCTGATTCCCATCCTCAGCGCGGATTCGGTGGAAAAGTCGAAAAACATCTGGTGCTCAAAGGACAAGAACAAAGCCTGGCTCGACTGGATGGTGCGCGACCAGCCCGCCGCCAAGGCCAGCTGCGACACGTCCGCGCTGGAACGCAACCTGGCCTTCAGCAAGAAATACAAGATTACCGGTACACCAACGGTATTTTTTGCCAATGGGACGCGTGTGCCAGGCGCCATCAGCGCGCAAGAAATTGAAAAGCAGCTCGCCAGCGCCGCAGGCAAATAAACTCCAGGCCGAATGATTATTCGGGTCTTTATAAATAAATAATGACGGTCGCGCCCGTTCTGCGGGCGTGCATAGCTATCATTTTTATATTCAATCAGCCTGCCAAATTGTCGCGATCAGCACGGCCCTGGCAGGGTCTGGCGACGAAAGCTGCATGTGGTCATTGAATTACTGATTCTGTTCGGCAAAAGCTTTCTGTTTGTGCTGGCAGCATTGCTGCCCATCCTGAATCCGGCGGCAACGGCGCCCATCTTCCTGGGACTGACCGAAGGCGCCTCGATCAGCACCCGCGCGCTGCTGGCCAGGCGCATAGCGCGCAACATGTTTGCGTTGATGGCCGGCTCAATGCTGGTGGGCTCGTATGTGCTCGATCTGTTTGGCATTTCGCTGCCGATTGTGCGCGTGGGCGGCGGCTTGATCGTTGCCGCCAATGCCTGGCGCTTGCTCAACGCCAGCCATGCCGGGGACGACAGGCGTACCGAACTGGCCGAATCGTTCACGGTCGAACATGCTCGCCGCCAGGCTTTTTACCCGCTGACCTTTCCCATCAGCTGCGGCCCGGGCTCGATTGCCGCAGCCATCACCGTGGGCGTGTCGTTGCACGACCAGAAGCTGGCGCTGTCGCTGGCGCGCATGGGCGGCGGCGTGCTGGCACTGTTTGTCATTGGCATCGTGCTGTACCTGGCGCTTCACTATGCGCAGCGCCTGCTCAAGCCGCTGGGCGATGCGGGGTCGGTGATTTTTCTGCGCCTGTCGGCCTTCATCCTGCTGTGCCTGGGCGTGCAGATTGTCTGGGATGGCCTCGAAGAGCTGTTGCGCAACGTGATCCAGCCACAGGCCTTCACCTGACGCCCAACGGGCGCGGCGCCAGTTGGATTATCCTTGCAGGCCTATGCCCGCCTTGACGCCCACCCCCTCCCCAGCCCCCTCCCCCATCCCGAAAATCCCGACGTCCAAGAATTCCAGCAAGCCAGCCCCGGCGTTGACCGCGCTTCACTATTGCGTCGAGATTGGCGACCTGCATGCCCACCTTTTTCAGGTCACGCTGACGATTGCCAGGCCCGCCGCGCTGCAGCGCGTGTCGCTGCCAGTGTGGATTCCGGGAAGTTACCTGGTGCGCGAGTTTTCCAAAAACCTGCAGAATCTGCAGGCGCACCAGGGAAGCCGCAATCTGCATCCCCTGGCCGTTGAACAACTGGACAAATGCAACTGGCAGATCGCCTGTGCCCCGGACCGTGCGCTGGTGCTGCGCTACCAGGTGTATGCGCACGACAACTCGGTGCGCACCGCCTGGCTGGATGCTAGCCGCGGCTTCTTCAACGGCACCAGCGTCTGCCTGAAAGTCGAAGGCCAGGAGGCCAAGCCGCATGTGATGGAAATTCCTGCCGCCAAGGCCATCGACGGCTGGTCGCTGGCTACCGGATTGATGCCGCAAACCATCGACAGCCGGGGCTTCGGTCGCTACCAGGCAGCCGACTACAACGAACTGGTCGACAGCCCGGTTGAAATGGGCGCATTCTGGAGCGGCAGTTTTACCGCGCGCGGGGTGCCGCACCGTTTTGTCGTGGCAGGCGCGGCAGACAGCTTCGACGGCGCGCGGCTGCTGGCCGACACACAAAAAATCTGCGAGGCAGAAATCCGCTTCTGGCACGGCAACCGCAAACCGCTGCATCAAAACTACCTGTTCATGCTGAACGTGGTGGATGACGGCTATGGCGGACTGGAGCACCGCAACTCGACAGCCCTGATCTGCAACCGCAAAGACCTGCCGCGCCAGGGCGATGCCAAGACCTCCGACGGCTACGCCACGCTGTGCGGCCTCATCAGCCACGAGTATTTCCACACCTGGAACGTCAAGCGGCTGCGCCCGGCCGAGTTTGAACACTACCGGTATGGCCAGGAAAACTACACCGAACTGCTGTGGTTCTTTGAAGGCTTCACAAGCTATTACGACGACCTGCTGCTGCGCCGCGCCGGGCTGCTGGACAATGCCGGCTACCTGAAGCGGCTGACCACCACCGCCAACCAGGTGGCGCAAGCGCCCGGGCGGCAGGTGCAGTCCGTGGCCGAGGCGAGTTTTGACGCCTGGGTCAAGTACTACCGTGCCGACGAGAACACGCCGAATGCAACGATCAGCTACTACACCAAGGGCGCGCTGGTCGCCCTTTGCCTGGACCTGACGCTGCGCAGCGAAGGCCGCACGACGCATGAAAAAACACTCGACGACGTGATGCGCGCGCTGTGGAAGCGCTGCAAGGCCGGCCCGATGCGCGAGCTGGATGTGGCCGCCGTGCTGGAATCGCTGGGCCTGCGTTCCTTTGCGCCCGAACTGGCCGCCTGGGTGCATGGCCGGGACGAGTTGCCGCTGAAAATCTTGCTGGAGCAGCATGGCGTGGCGGTACTGGATGAACCGGCGCAACTGGCCCAGCGGCTGGGCCTGCGCGTCGCTGAGAACCACAGCATCCAGGTCAAGACCGTGCTGCGCGGTGGCGCGGCCGAACAAGCCGGTTTTTCGGCTGGCGACGAATGGCTGGGGCTGGAGTTGATCAGCAAGCCGGTTTCAGCCAAAACGGTCCCGCAACCAAACGCGGGCTGGCGCCTGAGCAAGCTCGATGACCTGCTGCTGTATGCCGGCCATGCCACAAAAGTCATTGCGCTGGTGGCGCGCGACAAGCGCCTGCTTCGGCTTGAACTGACCTTGCCGCCGGCGACCACGACCTGGCGGCTGGCTGTCAGGAACGAGGCGCGGGTCAATGAATGGCTGGCTCCAAGCGGCAAATCAGCCTGATTTGCCATCTCGACGTACAGATGGTTCTGTGAATTTTGCTACTGAATCAGTAGCTGCTCGTGTATATCAGACCTGCGCAAATGGTCTATTTGATGCTTAAAATTTGTTTGCCATTCAAAGCAAACGCACCCTGCGACTTGCGCCTGGCTATTCGCCCCTGAAAGCCGCGGGCCGCTTTTCCAGAAAAGCCGTCACGCCCTCCATGTAGTCATGCGTCCGCGACAGGGCCGACTGCTGGTCGCGCTCCTCGTCAAGCTGCCGGTCCAGCGTCCGGGTGATGCCTTCGCGCAGCAAATGCCGGGTCGCCACCAGCGCTTTTGTCGGCATCAAAGCCAGCCGCTGAGCCAGCGTAATGGCAGCGGCCAGCGGGTCGTCGGCCACGTCCCAGACCATCCCCCATTCCTTGGCCTGCATGCCCGTCATCTTGTCGCCGGTCAAGGCCAGCCCCATGGCGCGCGCCAGCCCCAGCTTTTGCACCAACAGCCAGCTGCCGCCTGCGTCGGGCACCAGCCCGATCTTGCTGAAGGCCTGGATGAAGCTGGCGGTCGGCGCGGCCACGGCCATGTCGCAGGTCAGGGCCAGCGACGCGCCGGCGCCTGCCGCCACGCCATTGACGGCGGCCACCGTCGGCATGCGCAGCGCCAGCAGGCGGCGCGCCGTCGGGTTGAATGCCTGCTCGATCAGCGGCCCCGGGTCGGCGCGCTCGACCAGATTAGGGCCGGGCGTGAAATCAAACTCCGACAGGTCGGCGCCAGCGCAAAAACCCCGGCCCGCGCCGGTGATGACCAGCGCACGGATCAGCGGATCGGCTTCGGCCCGGTCCAGCGCGGCCCACAGGTCGTGGTGCATCTGGCGGCTGAAACTGTTCAGCGCCTGCGGACGGTTGAGCGTCACGACGGCCACGGCGCCCTGGACGGCATACAGCACCGTGGACTCGGTACGGGGTTCGGATTCTGGATGGTTCATGGTTTTCTCCTGTCTTGAATTTAGCATTGCCGCCAGGCTTGGGACGGCCTGGTTCTCACGGCCCTGCGGGGATGGCATGATGAAAGGCTTTACAAGGACCGAACCATGACCTATGAAACGATTGTGACGTCTACACAAGGCCCGGACGCCCGCCAGGCAGGCATCATCACGCTGAACCGACCCAAGCAGCTCAATGCACTCAACAACCAGCTCATGGACGAGCTGGGCAGCGCGCTGAAGGCCTTCGACGCCGACGACAGCATCGGCTGCATCATTTTGACCGGTAGCGAAAAGGCCTTTGCCGCCGGCGCCGACATCGGCGCCATGGCGCAGTACAGCTTTGCCGACGTGTACAACAACGACTACATCACGCGCAACTGGGAACAGGTGCGCAGCGTGCGCAAGCCGGTGATTGCGGCCGTCAGCGGCTTTGCGCTGGGCGGCGGCTGCGAACTGGCGATGATGTGCGACTTCATCATCGCCGCCGACAACGCCAAATTCGGCCAGCCCGAAATCAAGCTGGGCATCATTCCGGGCGCCGGCGGCACGCAGCGCCTGCCGCGCGCCATCGGCAAGGCCAAGGCCATGGACCTGGCGCTGACCGGCCGCATGATGGACGCCGTGGAAGCCGAGCGCGCCGGCTTGGTCAGCCGCGTGGTGCCACTCGAAAAACTGATGGACGAGGCGCTGGGTGCAGCCTTGATGATTTGCGGCTTCGGCCAGCCCAGCGTTTTTGCTGCCAAGGAAGCGGTCAATCGCGCGTTTGAAAGCGGCCTGAGCGACGGCGTGATGTTCGAACGGCGCCTGTTTCATGCGCTGTTTGCGACCGAAGACCAGAAAGAAGGCATGGATGCCTTCGTCAACAAACGCAAGCCCGTCTTCACGCATCGCTGAAGAATTACCTTAAAAATTGGCTATAATTTCGCTTTTCGGGTGATATAGCTCAGTTGGTTAGAGCGCAGCATTCATAATGCTGATGTCGGTGGTTCAAGTCCACCTATCACCACCACATTCTTGAAAAAGCCGCTGATTCTTTGGATCAGCGGCTTTTTTCTTGGGTATTAAACAAAGTTGTAGCGCACGGTCCAGAATTTTCTGCCGTTACACAGCATTGTGCTGGGCGGCTGGCTTCTCGTTTGACACTCATCGGTTGGTATAAGCCGCCGCGTTGCCAAGAAAAAGTGCCTGCACAGCCTGCATACGCTGCAATCGCCTGCAAATTTAACGGGCGAAAAATAGGCTTCCCAGGCCAGGGTCAGAGAAAGTTACCACTGATTTCGCAGCGCCCGCAATGCACCAAAGACCATTTTGGCGTCGGGTTCCTTTGGCAATTCAGGAAAGCTCTCACGCAATTTACCGATGATTCTGGCGTTGTCCAGTCGGAAAAAAGTGTTGTGCTGCTTCTCTTCCTGAAGCGTTGTCACCACGGATGCTGCGGGGTCGTGGCCCGCGACGCGGGTCAAAAGCGTCTCTGCTGCGGCGTTGTCGGGTTCACGTGAGAGCGTGAATTTCAGATTGGATTCAATGTAGTCATGCCCGGGATACAGGCGAGTGTCGTCAGGCAGCCGGGCCAATTGATGGACAAACGTATCGAAAAGGGCATCGGTGTCGCCGCCGTTGTGGGTGTTGCCTGCCCCTGCATTGAACAGTGTGTCACCCGAAAACAAAGCAGGTTGGTCTGTATGGGCAAACAGGCAGATATGGCACATGGTGTGCCCTGGCGTGTCCAGACACTCCAGCTCGACCGTCTTGCCCACCTTGATCACATCCCCCGCCTTCACGCCACGGTCCATGCCGCTGATCCGGTTGCCTGCCTTGTAGTGCGCAATCACCTTGGCGCCAGTGGCCGCCACCACGGCGGCGTTGCCACCGGTGTGGTCGCTGTGCTCGTGGGTGTTCAGCAGCTGTGTGATCTGCCAGCCGCGAACCTTGGCCATCGAAAGGCATTTTTCATGGTCCAGCGGGTCAATCGCAAGGGCTTCACCCGTTTCCGGACAGGCAATCAGGTAGTTGAAATTGCGGTAGGCATTGCCAGTCCAGATGCGTTCGACAATCATGAGCGTCTTTCTTAGTCGTTACCAACATCACCTTGATGATTGCTGCATATTGGGGCGTGTTGCTGTCAATGTGCCAGTTGAACACATCGCAGGCGTCATAACGATGCCTGCTCAATTACTGGCTGATCTGACTTTGAAAAGGCACTTCACCGCTCATGGGCAGCGAGCCCTACCTATGGACAACAACACAGTATTCTGGACAGTTGCTTGATACAAAAGGGAATATCATTAGCCATTGAACAAGAGTGCCCAGTGAGCCGAACCTATAGTGCGCAGATATTTCTTCTCGTCTGATTTATTTTATTGTCAATATCCAATCTACGAGCTTTTTGGTGTCGGCTACAGAAATTTTGGGATGGGCCGGCATGGACAAGTCGCCCCATTTGCCAACACTTCCGTTGCGAATACTTTCCGCCAGTCGCTCTGCTGCATCACTTTGTCCTGCGTACTTGATGGCAACATCCTTAAAAGCGGGTCCGACCAATTTAACGGCGACCGCGTGACAGCCCAGGCAATCATTCTTCTGTGCCAAGGCTTGGTTGGCGAAACTGTTGCCAGCGACAAACAACGCTGCGGCAAGCGTCAATACCTTTGGAACGGATGAAAAAGCCTTCTGGTTGTGAAATTGGTGCATGGCGATCAATTCCCCAAGCCTTTAAGCCGTGCGGGCTCTACGATCTCGATCCAGTAACCATCGGGGTCTTTGATAAAGGCGACATCCTTCATTTTTCCCTGGTCGGCACGTTTGACAAAAGTGACTTTATTTTCGTCAAACCAGGCGATGGCTGCGTTCAGATCGGGCACTGAAAAACAGATATGCCCAAACCCCTGAGGCTGCGCGTTGCCATCATGGTATTTGAAATCGGGCTCGTTTTCAGTGCCCCAGTTGTGGGTCAATTCAAGAATGCCACGCTGGCTGAAAGTCCAGGCGGTGCGCTCGCCGGCGTCTTCAGGTGCTTCCTCGCCCTCCACGCTGCAGTGCAAAAAATACAATGAAAACTTCATTTCCGTGAAATCCAGCTTGCGCAGCACCCGCATACCCATGACACGGGTGTAAAAGTCCAGCGCGACCTGCGGGTCTTTCACGCGCAGCATGGAGTGATTGAACACAAAACCGCGGGTGGAATCCGCTGGGGCAAGACTCACACCCGGATAAGTTTCAGAAGTAAAACGCATGGGGAACAACTCTTTCAAAATAGATAAGCAGCGCGCCGGACGAACGCCAAGCCTGTAGCCTGATGCCGACCAAGCTGCGATGGAGGGTGTGATTACCTGCCCACCGCCGCCAACGGCTTTGGGATTATTTCAAGTGGTGGCGACCGGCCTGTGTTGCTCATTACCGTATGGGCCGCAACGGACTGGGCTTGCTGTCGCTCTAAAGCCAGCATGCACCGCCGCAGGTAACGCATGCTGGTCACCCGTAAAAACGAGGCAAAGTTGGGTACTTCGCCCCGGTGGGCAAGGATTTCGTCGTGGAACTTGGCGATGAGTGCATTGGTCGTACATCCCTCGTCTTCGGCCATTTCGGCCAGGATGTCCCAAACCATGTTTTCCAGCCTTATGCTGGTAAGAACACTTCTGATGCGAACCGTGCGTGAACGCTGCTCGTATTGAATGGGGTCTGCTTTGACAAAGTATTCACACATGGTGGAACTCCGGGTATTGAAACATTTACGTTAAATGGCACGCTCAGTCATCTGCTGCGCTATGTAGTCGGCCTGGCGGATGGCCAATGTCACGATGGTGAGCGTTGGGTTTTCCGCGCCTCCAGTGGTGAACTGGCTGCCGTCACTGATGAACAAATTGGGAATATCGTGTGTTTGTCCCCACTTGTTGACCACGCCGTCTTGCGGGCGGGCGCTCATGCGGCTGGTGCCCATGTTGTGGGTGGACGGGTAGGGCGGTGTGCGGAAAGACTTGATCGACCCTGCCGCCTGGTAAATACGTTCGGCCTGCGTAAAGGCGTGATTGCGCATGGCGATGTCGTTTTCATGGTCGTCAAAATGCACGTTGGGCGCGTAGTTGCCCCACTGGTCTTTGACGTCCGTGTTCAGTGTGACGCGGTTGGTTTCGCGCGGCATGTCTTCGCCCACCAGCCACATGCCCGCCAGGTTGGTGTAATGGTCCATCCACCAGGCAAAGTCAGCACCCCAGCCACCCGGATTCAAGAATGCAGCCATGAAGGGAATGCCCAGCGACAGCGTTTCCAGCTCGTAACCGCCCACAAAGCCCCGGCTGGGGTTGTGCCCCGCTTCGTCGCGCACAATGCCCGCCATGGTAGTGCCTTTGTACATGTGCACCGGATTTTTGAATGCGGCATAAACCGATCCGGTCATGTGACGCATGTAATTGCGGCCCACCTGACCCGACGAGTTGGCCAGGCCATCCTTGAACATATTGGAGGCCGACAGCAGCAGTAGCCTTGGGGTTTCAATCGAATTTCCAGCCACGCAGACAATGCGCGCTTTTTGGCGCTGCTCTTTGCCGTCCTTGTCAAAATACACTACGCCCGTCACCTTGCCGGACGTGTTGTGTTCAATGCGCGAAACATGCGCTTGCGGGCGGATCTCGAAATTTCCGGTGGCCTCGGCTTTGGGAATTTCCGTGTAAAGCGTGGACCACTTGGCACCGCTCTTGCAACCCTGAAAGCAAAAGCCCAGTTGCAGGCACCGACCCCGGCCATCACGGGGCTGGCTGTTGATGGCCATGTTGCCGGTGTGCACTTCCTTGTAACCGAGCTTGGTGGCGCCTGCGTGCATGACCTTGAAATTGTTGTTGCCTGGCAGGCCCGGAATGCCATTGGTACGGGTCACGCCCATTTTGTATTCAGCCTTGGCGTAGTACGGCTCCAGGTCCTTCAGGGTGATTGGCCAGTCCAGCAAATTGGCCCCCTTGACCTCGCCGTAAACCGACTTGGTACGGAACTCATGGTCTTGCAATCGCAAGGAGGCACCGGCCCAGTGGGTAGTGGTGCCGCCGACCGTCTTGCAAATCCAGGCAGGCAAGCCAGCAAAGTCTTTGGCAACCCGCCAGGTGCCCGATGTGGTGCGCTTGTCCAGCCAGGCCAGCTGACTGAAGGACTTCCATTCGTCGTTGATGAATGTAGCGTTGGACTGCATTGCTCCCGCTTCCAGCACCACGACCTTGATGCCTTTTTGGCACAGTTCGTTAGCCAATGTGCCGCCGCCTGCGCCTGAGCCAATGATCAGCACAACCGAGTCGTCTGAAAAATCAAATTTCGCCATGTCAGTCTCCTAGTTGTAGATTCTTTTACGTAGGGCATTCAGCCCATGTACGGCGCAGGGCTGGCTTCCTTGGAAGGCGCCGGAAGCCACTTCAGGTCTTGAAACCCTCGTGTGATGTAACCGCCTTTTTCCCAGGACGAACCGGGGTAGCCAAACACGGCGTAGGCCATGTCGTTGTCATATATCGAGGTGACGCACTGGCCACGCACTGCGCCAAAAAACGCCGAGCCTTCCATGCCTCGCACGATCTCTTCCTTTTTTGCAGTGCTTGCCTTGACGAAGTCACCGCCTGCCGACTTGTTCAACAGAGCAATCCCCTGATCCAACAGCGTGGCCACACTGGCGTCGCTGGCCGCTTTGGCGTCAAGGTCTTTGGCAAGCAGTGCGTACACCGCGTCTGGCAGCTTTTGATGCGGGTACAAAACGCGGCCCATGGCCATCAGTGTTTGCCCTTGCGCCGTGGATAATTTCTTGAGTTCCAGCGCCCATGCATTGGACGGCGCAAGACTTGCCAGCAAGGTTCCTGTGACCAGTGAACCGAACAAAAGGCCAGAGCCCTTCAAGAACTCACGCCGTGCCAAAGGCAGATTGACTTTGCGAACCACGCCGCTTTCTTCATTGCAACTCGCAGGCTCGGGGTTCTGGGCTGCTATGGAAATGACACGCATGTTTGTCTCCTGTGGGTAGTTGAAATCTGGTTTTTTGTACGAATCACAGCAACAGTATTTCACCGAAAACCCACCAGCAGGTGATAGCTGACTACCTACAGGGCAAACCCTCGAGCGGGATTTATGTAACAAAAATTCATTCTTTAAAAAATTTACATTGCAGTGGTCGAAAAATTGTTTATGTGCAGCCTGTTAATGAAAAAGCGGCAGCTAGTGGGTAATCGCTCCATGGGCAGGGATTTTTCTGAACAACAGTTTTCAAACGCGACCCACCATACGAGTTGTATGCCGGCGTTAAAAAAACAGTGCCATGCTGCGCTTGAGAATCCGGTCCAAAACGGCAAAATGTTTACTGGCTGGTTTTGCCCAGGTCAGGCGGCAATCCACAAAAGGCTTGCGTCATAGGAGTATTCTTGGGTAGGCGAGAAAGCCTGTCACCAGCCCAAAGACTAGGCCCTATCCCCTTACCTGGCATGTCCTTTTGCTCTACTAGCCCCATGCCCGACGGCGAAGCGCAGGCAAAGCGGCCAAGATGAACCAACCCCTTTTATGTACCGTGGCGAACGTTTCAACAGCATCACGCACCTGGTCGGCGCGGCGCTGGCGCTGGCTGGCTCGGTGGTGCTGGTCGTGCTGGCGGCCCGCGAGGGCGACCCCTGGAAAATCGTCAGCTTCAGCATTTACGGTGTGATGCTGGTTGCGCTTTATGTGTTTTCTACGCTGTACCACAGCGTGCGCGGCCCGGCCAAGAACGTCTTGCGCAAGTTCGACCACTGCTCGATTTACCTCTTGATTGCCGGCACCTACACGCCGTTTGCGCTGGTGTCGCTGCGGGGTAGATGGGGCTGGTGGATTTTTGGTGTGATCTGGGGATTGGCGCTGGTGGGCATCGTGCAGGAAATCTGGCTGGCCAAAGGGGCACGAATCCTGTCGCTGATCATTTATATACTCATGGGCTGGCTTGCCATGGTGGCGGTGATGCCGCTGTGGCGCGCCTTGAGCCCTGCCGGCTTTGCCTGGCTGGCGACGGGTGGTGCGTTTTACACGTTCGGCATAGTGTTTTATGCCTTGGACCACAGAGTGCGCCACGGCCACGGGCTGTGGCACCTGTTCGTGCTGGGCGGCAGCATCTGCCATTTTTTCACCGTGCTGCTTTATGTGGCCTGACGACCCGGACCGAATGACTGCCATGCCCGTTTTTTTTCCCTGCTCGGCCCGTGGCGCTCCTGCGACGAGCAACAGCCGGCGCAACATTCTTTAATGCCATGATGCAACCAACTGCCAGGCTCCACCAACACAACCCCACACGCGCTGCGGCCGTGTCAGTTCCATGACCACTGCTTTCACCCATACCCACACCTACACCTACACCCCTGCCCCTTCGCTGCGCCGCATCATCGTCGGCATTTCAGGCGCCAGCGGGGCCGTCTACGGCGCACGCCTGCTGCAGGTCCTGCGGGACTTGCCAGGCGTCGAGTCGCACCTGGTGGTCTCCAGCGCCGGCTGGCACCATCTGCAGGACGAATTGAACATGGACCGCGACTTCATCGAAGGCATGGCAGGCCGGGTGCATGACGTCCAGGACCTTGGCGCCGGCATCGGCAACGGTTCGCTGGCCTGCAGCGGCATGGTGATCGCGCCGTGCTCAATGCGCACGCTGGCCGCAGTGGCGCACGGACTGGGCGACAACCTGCTGACGCGCGCGGCCGACATGATGCTCAGGGAACGCCGCCGCCTGGTGCTGCTGACCATGGAGTCGTCACTGCACCTGACGCACCTGCGCAACATGCTCAACGTGACGGAAATGGGCGCCATCGTCTGCCCGCCGGTCCCTGCGTTCAACCTGCGTCCGGAAACGCTGTGCGACTTGGTCAACGACAGCGTGGCCCGCGCGCTTGACCTGCTGGATGTGCCACACACCCTGTCGCAATACGAGAGCGACGTCGAACTGGCCGAGGCCGCCTGACGCCCTGGCGTCAACGTTTTTGGTTTGCGCCACTTTTCTTGCTGAACGGTTAACCCGGACCTGAAGCGACGGCCTTGCGCAAGGCATGGCGGGCCTTGCGCCTGAGATAATGGCCGGTTTCCCCAACCACAGCCTCTGGACACATACCATGAACCGCTGCACACCGCATGCTTTCGTCACCGTGGCTTTTCTGGCCACATCGGCCCTCTTGGCGGCCTGCGCCAACGACCCCACGGGTGCCACACCCGTCGCCGTGAGGCAATTTCCGGCTGCCGCCCTGCGCGGTGAAATGGTGGTGCTGGCGCCACCCGTCATCACCGTGGATGGCAAGGCCGACCGGCTGTCGCCCGGCGCGCGCATTCACGGCACCGACAACCTGTTGGTCATGTCGGCCGCTCTGGTGAAGCAAAAGGTGGTGGTCAATTACCTGCGCGAAAGTGCCGGCAATGTCCATGAGGTCTGGATTTTGAACCGTGAAGAAGCCAGGCTCAAACGCCCCAACACCAAGGCGTCCTGGTTCAGCTTGGGCAGCAGCACCGACGCCGCTGTTCCGGCCATCGCTACAACGCCCTGACGCGCGGGCCGCAGAACTGCCAGCCGTCCAACTCCATATTTATCAATCAAATTTGCTGTTTGCGCATTATCCACGGGCGCAAGCAGCTATTAATTCAGTAGCAATTTATCATGAGCAAAAAAGTCTTTATCAAAACCTTCGGCTGCCAAATGAACGAGTACGACTCGGACAAGATGAGCGACGTGCTGCACGCCGCCGAAGGCTATGAAAAAACGCAAGACATGGACGAAGCCGACCTGATTTTGTTCAACACCTGCTCGGTGCGCGAAAAAGCGCAGGAAAAAGTCTTCAGCGACCTGGGCCGTGTCAAGCACCTGAAAGCCAAGGGCGTGCTGATTGGCGTTGGCGGCTGCGTCGCCAGCCAGGAAGGCGCGGCCATCATCCAGCGCGCGCCCTATGTCGACGTGGTGTTCGGCCCGCAAACGCTGCACCGCCTGCCACAACTCCTGGCCAGCCGCGCCCGTCTCGGCAAGCCGCAAGTGGACATCAGCTTTCCGGAAATCGAAAAGTTCGACCACCTGCCGCCGGCCCGGGTCGAGGGCGCCAGCGCCTTTGTCAGCATCATGGAAGGCTGCTCCAAATACTGCAGCTATTGCGTCGTGCCCTACACGCGCGGCGAGGAAGTTTCGCGGCCGTTCGAGGATGTGCTGGTCGAGGTCGCCGGCCTGGCCGACCAGGGCGTGAAGGAAGTCACGCTGCTGGGCCAGAACGTCAACGCCTATCGGGGAACGATGGGCGGCACGGCGGAAATTGCCGACTTTGCCACGCTGCTCGACTACGTGTCCGAGATTCCCGGTATCGAACGCATCCGCTACATCACCAGCCACCCGAACGAATTCACCCAGCGCCTGATCGACGCCTACGCGACGCTGCCCAAGCTGGTGAACCACCTGCATTTGCCGGTGCAGCACGGCTCTGACCGTATCCTGATGGCCATGAAACGCGGCTACACGGCGATGGAATACAAGAGCACCATCAAGAAGCTGCGCGCCATCCGTCCCGACCTGGCGATGAGCAGCGACTTCATCGTCGGCTTTCCGGGGGAGACCGAGGAAGATTTCGACAAACTGATGAAGCTGGTCCACGACGTCGGCTATGACACCTCGTTCAGCTTCATCTTCAGCCCGCGTCCCGGCACACCGGCGGCGAACCTGGCCGACGACACGCCGCACGAGGTCAAGCTGCGTCGGCTGCAGCATTTGCAGGCCGTGCTCGACGACAGCGTGCGCGCCATCAGCGCCAGCCGGCTCGGCACGGTGCAGCGCATTCTGGTCGAAGGCACGGCGCGCAAGGACACGACCGAACTGATGGGCCGTACCGAATGCAACCGGGTCGTCATTTTGAAAGGCCAGCCGCGCCTGATCGGCCAGATGGTCGATGTCAAAATCATCGAAACCAGCCAGCGTTCCTTGCGCGGCGAAGTGCTGACGCAAGACCATGCAGCGCCGGCTGTTGCGGACGATGCAGCCCTTTTGGCCTGAGCGCGTCGTCTGCCCCTGACGTCCAAACCCATGCTGCAGCGGTTTTCCTTCCGGCCTCTGCTGGTGATTGCCTTCCTGCTGGTTGCCGCGCTGCTCGGCGCGGCGTCGCTGCGCGCGCTGTTCGCACTCGAAGACCTGACGGTGCAAAGCCGCGACAATGCGGCGCGTGCGCTGGACCTGAGCGGTGCCGCGCAGTCGCTGCGCGAGCGCAGCGTGTCGATGGAGCGTGCCTCGCGGCAGTCGGTGGTGCTGGATGACCGCATCCTCAGGCAGCGCTTTCGCGACGAAGCCCGCGATGCCACCGCCATCATCGCGCGGCTGGCGCAGGAAGAGATACCAGCCGCCCGGGAACGCCCCTGGCGTGCGCACCTGGACACCATGTTCGACCTGCTGATCGGGCCACTGGACACGGCGCTGGACCGTGAACACCAGCTGGCGCAGGAATTTCGCGAACTTGAAAGCATCAACACCGCCATTGCCCTTCAGGTGCAGCAAGCCATCCAGCAAAGCAACCGCTCGCTGCAGGAAAAGCTCGAAACCAGCCGCCAGCACCTGGCGCAGCAGATCACCGGGGCGATTGTGCTGGCAGTCTTCATGGCGCTGGCCTTCGGCGTGTGGTTCACCCGGCCACTCAAGCGGCTGGAAAACGCCATCGTTGGACTGGGCGAAAACCGGCTTGACAAGGTCATTGCCATCAACGGCCCGGCCGACCTGGCGCTGCTTGGCGAGCGGCTGAACTGGTTGCGTCTTCGGCTGGTCGAGCTGGATGCCGACAAGTCGCGCTTTTTGCGCCACATCTCGCATGAACTCAAGACCCCGCTGGCGTCGCTGCGTGAAGGTGTGTCGCTGCTGGAGGACGGCGTGGCCGGCCCGCTGAGCCAGGACCAGCGCGAAATCGCGCAAATCCTGAAACACAATACCGGCGTGCTGCAAAGCCAGATCGAGGACCTGCTGCGCTTCAACACGGCGGCGTTCGAGGCGCGCCAGCTGCGCCGGCAAACGGTGGACCTGCTCCAGCTGATCGAGGACCAGGTCGATGCGCAGCGCCTGCAGTGGCGCGCCCGGGAACTGACGGTGCACATCAGCGGCGAGCCGCTCAAAATGGAAGTGGACCCGGAAAAAATAAGTACCGCGCTCGCCAACCTGCTGTCCAATGCCATCCGCTACTCGCCGCTCAAAGGTACTATTGATCTTTCACTGAGCCAGCAGCCTGGCCTGGTGCATATCGACATCCAGGACCAGGGTGCCGGTGTCGCGCCATCGGACCAGCAACGGATTTTCGAGCCCTTTTACCGGGGCGAGCGCCAGCCGGAGGGCGGCGTTCGCGGCAGCGGCATCGGACTGTCGATCGTGCAGGAATACATTGCCGCACACGGCGGACGCATCGAGTTGCTGCCGCAGGAAGCGGGCTCCCATTTCAGAATCGAGTTTCCCCATGTTTACAAGAGCTGAGTTTTTTGCGCGCCTCGGCCGGATCGGCTTGTGCCTGCCAGGCGTTGGTCTGGCAACGGCCTTGCTGGCAGCCTGCTCGCTGGTCGGGCCGCCCCAAGGCGCTCAGCTTGCAACACCGGCTCCGGCGACGCCCGCCAGCAGCGCTGCAGCCAACGGCAACGCAGCGGCGCCGCCCCCGATTGCGGCGGACACCACGCCAGCCCCGGAACGCGACGCCGTGGTCCGGATGCTGGCCTATGCAGACCGGGCCCGTTCGATGACTTCTGCAGAACTCAATCAGGAAATCGCGCGGCTGGGCAACCCCTACCTTCCGCCCAGCCAGTTGCAACTGGCCCTTGTGCTCAGCCAGTTGCGCCAGACGCCGGAGCTGATACGGGCGCAGGAACTGCTCACCCGGCTGCTGGCCAACCCCGATGCCCAAGCCCAGGTGCTGCATCCGCTGGCCCGTTTGCTCGCTGCCCGCTATGGCGAGCAGCGGCGCATCGAAGACCTGCTGGAAAAACAGAACCAGCAAACCCGCGAAGTCCAGCGCCGGCTCGACCAGACCAATGAAAGGCTGGAAGCACTCAAGGCGATTGAACGCAGCCTGACCAGCCGCGTGCCCGCGCCGGGTGCGTCGGCACCCGCCAGCCGTGGCCGCACGCCCCCGCCCGCACCATGACGCCTGCAACTGCCCCACTCTCGCCCACGGCAGCCAACCTGCTGGTGGTTGACGACGACGCCGACATGCTGCGGCTGCTCACCATGCGGCTCACAGCCGCCGGTTACCGCGTCACGGCCGTCACCTCGGCCGAGGCCGCGCTGACCGAACTCCAGCTCAAGCGGCCGCAGCTGGTGCTCAGCGACGTGCGCCTTCCCGGCAAGGACGGGCTGGCGCTGTTCGACGACATCCGCACCCTGCACCCGTCGCTGCCGGTGATTTTGCTGACCGCGCACGGCACCATTCCCGACGCGGTTGAAGCCACCGAGCGCGGCGTTTTCACCTACCTGACCAAGCCCTTCGACGGCAAGGCGCTGCTCGACAAGATTGCCGAGGCGCTGCACCTGAGCGCGCCGGCCCATCCGGCGCGGCAGGGCAGCGCCGAGGCCTGGCAAAGCAGGCTCATCAGCCGCTCCAGCCGAATGGCCGAGGTGCTCGCCGAAGCCCACATGGTTGCCGCCACCGATGCCAGCGTGCTGCTTCGCGGCGAAAGCGGCACCGGCAAGGAACTGCTGGCCCAGGCCATCCACCAGGCCAGCCAGCGCGCTGCCAAGCCTTTCATCGCGGTCAACTGCGGTGCCATTCCGGAGGCCTTGCTCGAATCCGAACTGTTCGGCCACGTCAAGGGCGCTTTTACCGATGCGGTCAGCAACCACAAGGGATTGTTCCAGGCGGCCGACGGCGGCACGCTGCTGCTGGACGAGATCGGCGACATGCCGCCCGCGCTGCAGGTCAAGCTGCTGCGCGTGCTGCAGGAGCGCGAAGTTCGCCCGGTAGGCGCCAGCCAGTCGATTCCGGTCGATGTGCGCATCATTTCGGCCACGCACCGCGACCTGGATGCCGCCATGGAAGCCGGCGACTTTCGCGCCGACCTGTACTACCGGCTCAATGTCGTGACGCTGAGTTTGCCGCCGCTGGCGGAACGCCGCGAGGACATTGCGCTGCTGGCCAACCATTTCCTGGTGACGCTGGCGGCCAAGTACCACAAGCGCCTGAGCGGCTTTGCGCCCGAGGCACTCAAGGCACTGACCACCGCAGCCTGGCCGGGCAACGTGCGCCAGCTCTACAACGTGGTTGAACAGGTGTGTGCGCTGTCAAGCACACCGCTGGTGCCGCTGGCGCTGGTGCAGCGCGCCCTGCGCTCACCCAGCATCCAGGTGCTGACTTTTGCCGAGGCCAAGCAGCGCTTCGAGCGCGACTACCTGGTCGGCCTCTTGAAGCTGACCGACGGCAATGTAGCCGACGCCGCCCGGCTGGCCGACCGCAACCGCACCGAGTTTTACCGGTTGATGCAAAAGCACGGCCTCACGCCAGGCCACTTCAAGTCCGACAGTTCGCAGCCGTCGCCGGAGTAAGTCGCTTTTTGACGACACGCCAAGTCCTTGATTTAAAACAACTTTTAAATTCAAACCTGAAACTTGTCGCTGGGTGGCGACAAAAATCGGTGTTTTAGGGTGTTTTTTCCGGATTTTCATGCCGAAAAATCATATTTTCTCTCCAAGTCATTGATTTAAGACGATTTTTCGAAGCTGGCACAGGGTTTGCCCTATCAGCTTCATGCAAGCCTTTTTTTGTCGTTTTAAACCTGCCAGCGCGCCAAGCTGGAAGGTGTCTTTTTCAGCCGTGGCCTGCGCCGCCGTGCTGGCGCTGGGCAGCAGCCCGGCGATGGCATGGAGTCTGGAAGATGTCGCCAAACTCGCCAGCCAGCGCGCAAAAACACCCTTCAAACCTGCCTCGCTTGCCGTTCCAGCCGAGCTGGCCAAGATGGAATACGACGACTACCGCGACATCCGCTTCAAGCCGGAAAGCACGCTGTGGCGCACCGACAAGCTGGCTTACGAAGCCAACTTTTTTCATGTCGGCCGGCATGGCGACTCGGTTCGTGTCCATGAAGTCACCGCTGCGGGCACCAAACGCATTCCCTACGACCCGGCCCGCTTCAATTTTGGCAAAAACACCAGCCTGGCTCCGAAAAGCTGGGGTGACATCGGCTATGGCGGCGTGCGCTTTTTCAGCAACCTCAACTCGCCCACCTACAAAGACGAGTTGATTGTTTTCTCGGGCGCCAGTTACTTTCGGGCGCTGGGCTCCGGGCAGCTGTACGGCCTGTCGGCGCGCGGCCTGGCGGTGGACACGGCCGGGCCGGGCCAGGAAGAATTTCCGCGCTTTACCGACTATTGGCTGGAAAAGCCCACCGCCGAAGGCGCGCCGCTGACGATTTATGCCCTGATGGATTCGGAGCGCATGACCGGCGCCTACCGTTTCGATGTCAAGCCCGGCGAGCAGACCGTGACCGAAGTGCGCGCCCGCATCTTCATGCGGCCCACTGACAAGCCAGTCACCACGCTGGGCATCGCGCCGCTGACCAGCATGTTTTTCTTTGGCGAGAACCAGCCGCGCCCTGGCGACTTTCGACCCGAAGTGCATGACTCGGACGGCCTGATGATCGCCACCGATGACGGCAAGGGCGGGGGCGAATGGCTTTGGCGCCCGCTGCAAAACCCGGCGTCGCCGCTGGTCACCTCGTTCAGCATGCAAAAACTCAAGGGCTTTGGCCTGATGCAGCGTGACCGGGCTTTTCGCAGCTATGAAGACACCGAAGCGCGCTATGAACAGCGCCCCAGCGCCTGGGTGACGCCGTTGAACGACTTTGGCGCCGGCCGGGTCGAGTTGCTGCAATTTGCCACGCCCGACGAAACCCACGACAACGTGGCCGCCTACTGGGTGCCTGAAAAAATGCCGGCTGCCGGTGAGCCGCTGGACCTGGCCTACCAGATCGCCTGGCAGGGCAAGAACCAGCAGCTGCCGCCCAACGGCTGGGTGACGCAGTCGCGTCGCGGCATCGGCTACAGCAAGCTTGGCGCTGACGCGCTGGGCCAGCAGATCCAGTTTGTCGTTGATTTTGCCGGTCCCGCGCTGGACGCCCTGCCCCAGGATGCCAAGGTCGAGGCCATCACCACCGCCGGCAGCAACGCCCGCGTGGTCGAAAGCCTGGCCTACCGCAACCCGGCCACCGGCGCCTGGCGCATGACCGTGCGGGTCGAGCGCCTCAAGCCCGCCAACGCCGCCGAACCCGTCCAGCCGATTGAGCTGCGCGCCTTTCTCCAATACAACCAACAAACCCTGAGCGAAACATGGACCAACCTGATCACCAACTGAATCGGCGCAGCCTGCTGCGTGAAGAGCGTCATCCGAATGCGGTCACCGCGCCGCCAGTGCACCGGGGTTCGATGGCGCCGCGTCCGTGGCGCGGTTTCTGGAACAGCATGGGCACGGCGGCGCTGTTGCCACTGCTCAGGCTGACCGGCCGCAAGACGCTTGACCAACCCGCATCTGCCGAGGCGATGGAGCCGTGGCAGCATGCCGCCAAGCGCCGCCGCACGGTGTTCATGCTACTGACGCTCGTCAGCACGGCGATGGCGACGGCACTGTTTGCCGACATGCAGCCGGTCTATGACAACGCCTTTTTGCAATACGGCCAGCTGGGTTTGTTTGCGCTGCTGTCGGCCTGGGTGGTCACCGGCTTCATGACGGCGATGATGGGCTTTTACGTCACCTTGTTCGGCGACGCCCACACCCTGTCGGCCAAAAAGGTGCAGCACCACACGCTGGACAAGGCCACGCGCACCGCCATCATCATGCCGATCTGCAACGAGGACGTGAGCACGGTGTTCGCCGGGCTGCGCGCCACCTGCGAATCGGTCGCGGTGACGGCTCATGTGCAGAATTTCGACGTGTTCGTGCTGTCCGACAGCAACGACCCGGCGATCATCAAGGCCGAACGCGCCGCCTGGGAAGACCTGCGCGGCCAGCTTGCCAGCCAGCCACACCAGCCGCAGATCGAGGTCTATTACCGCCTTCGCAAGCGCCGCACCGACCGCAAGGCCGGCAACGTGGCTGACTTTTGCCGCCGCTGGGGCAAGGACTACCGCTACATGGTGGTGCTAGACGCCGACAGCGTGATGAGCGGCGACTGCCTGGTGTCCATGGTCAAGCTGATGGAAGCCAACCCCAAGGCCGGCATCATCCAGACCGCCACCCAGGCCATTGGCCATGTCACCCTGCATGCACGCGCGCAGCAGTTCGGCTCGCGTGTGACCGGTCGTCTGTTCACGCTGGGCATGCAGTTCTGGCAGATGGGCGAGTCCCACTACTGGGGGCACAACGCCATCATCCGCATCGAACCCTTCATGCAGCACTGCGCACTGGACCGCATCAAGGGCACGGGCGGCATGGCCGGCAGCATCATGTCGCACGACTTCGTTGAAGCCGCGCTGATGCGCCGCGCCGGTTTTCACGTCTGGCTGGTGGCTGACCTGATCGGCAGCTACGAACAACAGCCGCCTGATTTGCTGGCCGAGCTGCAACGCGACCGCCGCTGGTGCCAGGGCAACCTGCAAAACTCGCGCCTGATTGCCGAGCCCGGCATGCACCCGGTGCACCGCTCGATGTTCGCCACCGGCGCCATGGCCTACCTGTCGGCGCCGCTGTGGCTGTGCTTCATGACCATGGGCACGGCGCTGTGGCTGTCAGGGTCGCCGATGGTCAGCAACTGGGACGTGCTGCCCGGCGAACTGCTGTCGCTGTGGGCCTGGACGCTGTCCATGCTGTTCCTGCCGCGCATCCTGGGCATTGCTGCCGTATTGTTCAAGGGCCAGCAGCAAGCCTATGGCGGAACCGCCAGCCTGCTGCGCAGCGCATTGCTGGAAACGCTGATCGCGCTGTTGCAGGCCCCCATCCGCATGCTGGCGCACTCGCTGTTCGTCGTCATCGCGCTGACCGGCCTCAAGCTCGAATGGAAATCGCCTCCGCGCGAAGCCGCCGCTGTGCCATGGCGCCATGCGCTGGCGCAGCTTGCGCCCATGAGCAGCGTGGTCCTGGTGCTGGCCGCCGGCATTGCGATGATCGACGCCAGCGCGCTGATCTGGCTGCTGCCGGTCGGTCTGCCGCTGCTGCTGTCGATTCCGATGACGGTGCTGACCAGCAAGGTCGGCGTCGGCACCGCGATGCGGGCGCAGAATTACCTCTTGATACCCGAGGAAACCCGCTCGCCGGCCGTACTGCGTCGCGCCTGGCTGCATGCCAGCCAGCTTGCCAAGCCAAGACTGAAAGCCGCCTGAACTCCGGACACGCAACAAAAGGGTTTACAGAATGCTATTTTTTTTATAGCTAGACCTGCAAGCTGAATATGCGCAAAAGCCTGTTTTCTTTTAAAAACAGGCTTTTTCGCTTTGGGCTGGTTTATGGCAACTCTGAAAACCATCGGAAACCAGAAAATCGATAGAATGTAATTTTGAGTACTCTTGCCAAAAAGCCATTGGCAAGGAAATCAACCGCCCTTCTCTGATGGGTTAACGAAATAACCCATGAAACTCTCAACGTTTATCACCGCCCATCTTGAGAAGATCCTTGTCGAGTGGGATGCTTTTGCCCGAACGCTGTTTCCAGCGTCGCTCACCCCACCGCAGCACATTCTGCGTGACCATGCCCGCGAAATCCTGCAGGAAATCGTCATTGACCTCGACACGCCCCAGACGGCGGCGCAGCAGGCCGAAAAGTCAAAAGGCCAGGCCGACGAAGACATCAACAAAAAGAGTGCGGCAGCCATTCACGGCACGCTGCGCCAAGCCAGCGGCTTCACGCTGACCCAGCTCACCGCTGAATACCGGGCCTTGCGCGCCACCGTACTCCGTTTGTGGATGCCGCACATGCAACTGGGAACGCGGGAAAGCGCGACAGACATGATGCGTTTCAACGAAGCCATGGACCAGGCGCTGGCCGAATCCGTGGTGACCTATTCTGAAAACGCCGACCGCACGCGCGACACCTTCCTGGCCATTTTGGGCCACGACCTGCGAAGCCCGCTGTTCACGATGAAACTGGCAGGAAGCTACCTGATGCGGCCCGCCATTGGCACGGAAGGCACCCGCGAGATGGGCGCCCGCGTGGCCCGCAGCGCCGCCAACATGACCGCCATGGTCAAGGATTTGCTGGAATACGCGCGCACGCAACTGGGGGGCGAAATCCCGCTTACCCTGCGCCCCGAGAACATGGCCAGCATCTGCCAGGCGGCACTGGATGACGCCCAGGCCGGCTACCCGGACTGCCCTTTTGAGCTGGAAGCGTCGGGTGATTTGTCGGGTGCTTTCGACAGCGCGCGCCTGCAGCAGCTCTTTTCAAACCTGCTCAACAATGCAGCGCAGTACCGCGACGACACGCGCGCGGTCACGATCACAGCCGTGGGCCAGGCCGATTCGATCACGGTACAGGTGTGCAATCACGGCCCGGTGATTCCCGCCCCGTCGCTGCAAGCCATTTTCGATCCCCTGGTTCAGCTCTCGGTCGAATCAGGGCTACTGGAAGGCGCCCCTTCGAGCAGCCTGGGACTGGGGCTTTTCATCGCCCGGGAAATCACCATGGCCCACGGCGGCGCCCTCTCAGTGGCGTCGAACGAGCATTCCGGCACGGTATTTACCGTCAAACTCCCACACGCGCCGGTTGCGCCGCAGGCCAAGGCGTAAGAAAGCAGACCCCGCTGCCCCCCAATGCAGGGCAGGCTCCCGGCACCAACTCAAGCCGGCGTTTTGGGGTCAGACTCATCACGCAAGGTGGGCTCGCCCGACAAGATTCCATGGTAATTTGTCAGCGCCTTGCCGATCTTGATACCGTCATTGGCGATGTCAAAGAAACGAATTTCTTTGCTGTGGTTGCTGGCCCGAACCTTCACGACCGAGATCACGCGCTTGAACTGCCCGCCAAGTTCAACGTAGCGCAGCATCAAGATGGCATCGGTCAAAAACGCATTGCTGTACGACGAAAAGCGCAGGTCGGTGTAGCGGTCTTCGAGCTCGGCGGTCATTAAGACCGTCACGCCCATATTGGTCAGCACCGACGTCAGGCGGTACAGGGACTCGCGAAAGTTTTCTTGAAAAATTGACGCCAGCGCCAGTTCGAACGCCGACAGCGAATCAATCACCACCCGCTTGGCCTTGGTTCTTTTGATCAGGCTGACCAGGTCATGCATGATTTCGTCGATGGACAGGTCAAGCGCGCGCGTGTCAATGACCGACACCTTGCCGCTTTCAATCAGCTTCTGAAGCCGGCTGTCGAGCAACTGGCTGGGGCTTTTTTCAAATGCGGCAATCACCCCCGACTCGCCCAGCCGCACACCTGCGGCCAGAAACTCGGTGCTTAGCTCGCTTTTTCCACTGCCACTTGGTCCCACCACCAGCAGGGAATAACCCACCGGCAGGCCCCCACCCATCATCTTGTCGAGAAGCGGCACGCCCATCGTCAGGCGCTGGTTGCTGGGTAATTGTTTTTTCTGGCTGCCGTCGTCCTTCAGAATGACGCGCGGGAACACCTCGACCCCCTCATCGGTGATGCGAAAGGTGTGCAAACCGGGCCGCTGCGCTTGACCCCGCATTTTGACCACCTGCAGCTTGCGCACCATCGCGTCGCGGTGGACATGCTGGGACATCCAGACAATGCCGTCAGCCACGGTGAATACCGGGCTGGAATTTTCTTCCTGCGCCGGGTATTCGCCGATCAGGAACGTGGTGGCTTGCCAGCTGGTCATCTGCACACCGAGCGCCTGAATGAAGTGCTGCAATCCCCACGCACTGTCGTCTCTGAAATCCCTGACCGGCTGCACCATCGAACGGAACGAATCCACGAACACCAGGCTGGGCGAAAAGATTTCCACCTCTTCAACGATGCGGGCCAGCACGCGATCAAACTCTCCGTCGAGCAGGTCGCCCGAAAGGTTGACAAACTTGATGGACGTGTTGATCTTGTCGATGTCAAAGTGGGGAAACTGCTGCTGGTAACGCAGCATCTTGAGCGGCGGCTCGCCCAGCACGGTAAAAAACAGCGCGCGCCGGTGCGGGTTGGCCAGCGAGAACATGATCTGGTGCGCCATCGTGGTCTTGCCCGAGCCAGGCGTGCCGGCAATCAGGTTGAAGGAAAATTCCGGTATGCCACCGCCCAGCAGTTCATCCAGTCCGGCAACCCCTGTTGGCAGTTGGCGTATGGTTACTCTTTTACTCATTTTGGAAAGTCCTTAGCGGATGTGTCGAAAGTCTTGTCATTCCAGGCCGAGTGCAAAAGATGAGTTGTTAATTCCTCGCCTATCAATGAAGCGAGTACATCCAGAAAAATGGTGAACAGCGCGAGGCTGCCAAACCGGGCCTCGGCTGCATCCTGCTGCGAAAGGACGGCCTGCAAGTGAGTGAAACGCTCCTGGATGGCAGATTTTGTGAGGTCTGGCGCAATCCAGGGATGCAGCCTGGACGCCAGGCGCAGGCTGCGCGTGTAAAGCGGCTTGAAACCGCCCTCGCCAATGATTGAAATCAGTTGGGGCGCCAGCCGCTCCCAAAGGTGCAGGGTAACGTTTGCCACCGTTTCAGGAAGCGTGGTCAGCGCCGCTTCTATCAGTTGGCTGCGCGTAGGTTCAGTATTTTCCATGGGTCAGGTGATGGCGTCTGAAGGGAAATTTTTTGAAATCAGCGCCTCCAGCATCTCCATGGAAACCGGCTTGATCAAATAATGGTCGAAACCCACTTCCTTGGCATGGACCAGGTAGCCCTGCTGGTCGTAGCCCGTGATGGCCACGCAGAAAGGCTTGGGCACCAGCTGCAGCGCCCGGATTCGGCGGATCACCTCATAGCCATTCATGGTCGGCAAGCCGATATCGGAGACCACGATGTCGTAAAGACCATCTTTTGCCATGGCAAGCCCGTCCAGGCCGTTGTAGGCAGAATCGACAGCATGACCATAGAGCGTCAGGCAGCTATTGAGCGTTGCATTGGCATCAAGGTTGTCTTCAATCACCAGTATCCGGCAAGGCCGGGCCGGATGGGCATCGATGGTCAGGTGGGCTTCAGAGGCCATGGCTTGTGCGGACACTGGCAGCTCAACGATGAACTCGCTGCCGCAACCCACTCCCTGACTGCGTACCTGCACAGTGCCGCCATGCATTTGCACCAGCGTACGCACCATGGACAGCCCGATGCCCAGCCCGCCTTGCGAACGGTCCAGCGTGTTGCTTGCCTGCGTGAACAGGTCAAAAATGAAAGGCTGGACTTTTGGATCAATGCCGATGCCCTGGTCCTTCACGCAAATGCGCACCGTGCCAGCCTCAGACAGGCGCGCCGACACGGTGATGGATGCCTGGCGCGGCGAAAACTTGCTGGCATTGATCAGGAGGTTGGAGAACACCTGCGACAGGCGCACTCCGTCGCCATCAAGCGTGACGGGCTCGCCCGGCAGGTCAACGATCAGTTGCTGGCCGAGCTTGAGGAAATGCGGCTGGCTGATTTCAGCCGCGCTTTGCAAAATGCCGCTCAGCACCAGCAAGCCTTTTTCAAGAGTGATTTTTCCGCTGTTGACACGCGCTGCGTCGAGCAAGTCTTCCAGCAGCCGCTTCATGTGGGCGATTTGCCGGGCAATGATTTGCTGGATGTCAGGCAGCAGCGGATGGGCCGTGGAAATTTTTCCGAGCATTTCGGCCGCCAGTGCGATGGGCCCCAGCGGGTTGCGCAATTCGTGCGCCAGCATCGACAAGAATTCTGTCTGCCGCTCCACCGAGGCTTCGGCCTGATCCTGCAAATCC
The DNA here is from genome assembly GCF_015752205.1 of Polaromonas sp. CG_9.7. GTDB lineage: Bacteria > Pseudomonadota > Gammaproteobacteria > Burkholderiales > Burkholderiaceae_C > Polaromonas. The sequence continues at coordinate 277,879 of NZ_JADOVG010000002.1, read as the reverse complement.
TGCGCCCGCAAGGAAGCAATCACCAAGTGCTCATTGGCTTCACGCAGCATGCTGGCCAGCTCCTGCGGGATTTCTTGGCTTTCTGGAAAGGAGGAATTTTTATGTGGCTGCAATCAATGACCTTTCCTTAAACAAACCATCTGCCGATGATCGCAGGGTAGAACCTGATTTTCATGGGAGTCAGCGGGTAACCACTTACAGATTTCGGCAACAACAAACAGAAAGTTTTATTTGAAACGCCGAACGGTCAAGTGTGGTCATGATTTTTTCAAAGTCAAGCCATTACCCTTTTGGTTTCAGGAGTGAATTGCTTCAAAGCTTGGGCGCCTGGACGCGACGAAACATGAGTTTTCGTAACTTCCAAGGGAAAACCCATGAACTCATCGCCAGTGAACCGCAGGATGCGTCTCCCGTGTGGAGTATCAGCCGGCATAACGTAGAGCAGTTGTCCTACATTTTCAGCGCGTTGCGAATGTTCCGGAACACCTGGGACGCTTTTGCAGCCTGCACGACCAAAAATGCTCGATGCTATTGAAAAAATAGCATCATGCGCATATACGGAGTGCGCCAGGGCCTGTTTTGATCTAAAAGTCAGCATTTCAAAACTTCGGCATGCCCTTCATGCCGCCCATGCGCTTCATCATTTTCATCATGCCGCTGCCCTTCATCTTTTTCATCATTCCCTGCATCTGCTCGAATTCGTTGAGCAGGCGGTTGACTTCCTGAACATGAACGCCGGAGCCGGCGGCAATGCGGCGCTTACGCGTGGCTTTGATGAGATCGGGCTTGCGGCGCTCAAGCGGCGTCATGCTCTGGATGATGCCTTCCTTGCGCTTGATGTCTTTCTCGGCCTTGTCCATGTCGATGGCACCGGCCTTGGCAGCCATCTGCGTCGGCAGTTTGTCGAGCAGGCTGCTCAAGCCGCCCATGTTCTTCATTTGCTGAAGCTGGCTTAAAAAGTCATTCAGGTCAAAGCCGTCGCCGGACTTGATCTTGGCGGCGAGCTTTTGCGCCTCGGCCATGTTCACGCCCGAGGCCATCTGCTCGACCAGCGCGACGATGTCGCCCATACCCAGGATGCGGCCAGCATGGCGCTCGGCATCGAACACTTCCAGGCCGTCTAGTTTTTCGCTGGTGCCCGAGAACTTGATCGGCGCGCCGGTGATCTGGCGCACCGACAGCGCCGCGCCACCGCGTGAGTCGCCATCGGTCTTGGTCAGGATGATGCCGGTCAGCGGCAGCGCTTCCTTGAAGGCCTTGGCGGTGTTGACGGCATCCTGTCCCTGCATCGCATCGACCACGAAAAGCGTTTCGACGGGCTTGAGGATCGCGTGCAATTCCTTGATCTCAGCCATCAGGATTTCGTCAATCGCCAGGCGGCCGGCGGTATCGACCAACAGCACGTCGAAGTAGTGCTTGCGCGCATAGTCAATGGCAGCGCGGGCAATGTCGGCCGGCTTCTGGTCCGGCGAGCTGGGGAACCATTCGGCGCCGGCCTGCTTGGTCACGACTTTGAGCTGCTCGATGGCTGCTGGCCGGTACACGTCGCCTGACACGGTCAGCACTTTTTTCTTGCGCTTTTCAATCAGGTGCTTGGCCAGTTTTGCAGTGGTAGTGGTCTTGCCCGCGCCCTGCAGGCCAGCCATCAAAATGACGGCGGGTGGCTGCGCGGCCAGGTTGATGTCGCTGACGCCTTCACCCATGGTGGCGGCGAGTTCCTTGCTGACGATGCCGACCAGCGCCTGGCCGGGTGAGAGCGAACCCATCACCTCCTGGCCCATGGCTTTTTCCTTGACGCGGGCAATGAAGTCCCGCACCACCGGCAGGGCCACGTCGGCCTCCAGCAGCGCCATGCGCACTTCGCGCAGCATGTCCTGGACATTGGATTCGGTGATGCGGGCCTGGCCGCGCATTTCCTTGACGAGGCGGGATAACTTGTCGGTAAGGGCTGTAGCCATGAAGTGGTGTCCTGAAACGGGCGCTGCGGGGGAGCCAAAGGCCGGAACAGACCGGGCCAGGCGCTAAACTCTGCGCATGATTTTAGCTTTCAGCAATGGATGGGGTCTTGGGGCAGCAGCCGGTGCGGCCGTGGCCTATGCAGTGCTTGCAGTGGCGACACCCCGGCTGGGTGAAAGCCCATTGCGCGCCCTCCTGCTGGCAGCCTGGGGGCTGCATGCGCTGACACTGGTCGAAGCCCTGCTGGGCACGCCGCCACGCTTTGGTTTTGCCCCGGCGCTGTCGATGACGGTCTGGTTGGTGCTGACGGTGTATGCGGTGGAACGCAGGCTGTTTCCGCAGCTTCAGGCGCATTGGGCGCTGGCCGCACTGGGCAGCGCCACCGTCATGCTGTCGGTATTTTTTCCTGGTACCTCCTACCATGTGATCGCCTCGCCTTTCCTGCCTCTGCACTGGGCCCTGGGTATTGCTTCCTACGGCCTGTTTGCGGCAGCGGTCGTGCATGGCTGGCTGATGGTGCGGGCCGAGCGCGCCATCCGCCAGGCCGCGCAAAGTGACACCGGTGTTCCCCTGCTCACACTGGAACGACTGACCTTTCGCTTTGTTGAAGCCGGCTTCGTATTGCTGTCGGCCACGTTGCTGGTGGGCTGGCTGTTTGCCGAAACCCTGTATGGCCCTGGCCTGGGCTGGAAGTGGGACCACAAGACAATTTTTTCGCTGCTGGCGTGGGCCGTCATTGCAGGCTTGCTGATTGGGCGCGCGCGGCTGGGCTGGCGCGGCCTGAAGGCCGTTCGCGTGCTCTACCTGGGCGCCGGGCTGTTGCTGCTCAGCTATGCCGGCTCGCGCTTTGTACTTGAAGTCATCCTGAGGCGGCCATGAAGTATTTGCTCGTCATTCTCCTGATACTGGTGGTTTTCTGGATCTGGCGCAGCGGCCGGCCGAGTCAAAAAAAGGCAGTGCCGCCGGGTCGTGCGCCCAGCAAGTCTTCAGAAGAAAAAAAAGCGACGGAAATGGTTGCCTGCGGTGTTTGCCATATTCACCTGCCCAAGTCGGAAGCCCTGATCGGGCGTGACGGCTTTTACTGCAGTGAGGCACATCGCCGTGAAGCCAAAGCCTAGATGAGACGGCCAGCACTGTTCTGGCGCAACACAGTCAAAAGCGCGGCGGGCGCCTGGAAACCGGAAACCGCGCAAGGCTCCTTCAGACGTCTCTGGGGTGTGTTCATGAACGCCCGAATTGCCATCGCATCCGTGCTGGTCATTTTGCAGGAAGCGCTTCAGGCACTGGGTACGCCGTTGAACCACTGGACGCAGGCCATCTGTATCGTCTATCTTGGCGCAACACTCGCCGTTCGTTTCTGGGCGCATCCCCGTCCGCAGGGCTGTACGTTTGACGCGCTCTGGGTATTGACCATCGGCGTGGATGTGATGGCGTTTTCGCTGCTCAACTTTTTTCAGGCAAGCGCACTGAATTACACCCCGTTGTTTGCACTGCCGGTGTTGCTGGCCTCGGTGCTTGGCCCCATCGTGCTGGCTTTTGGCACGGCAGCCAGCGTGACGCTGCTGTTGCTGGCCGACGCCGCATGGCGTTCTGTGCCAAGCGGTGGTGAAGTCAATGCCGCGCTTTTGCAGGCAGCCTTGAGCGGCTCCGGATTTTTTCTTGTGGCACTGCTTGCCAACCAGCTGGCCATGCGGCTGGCGCGGGAAGAAAAACTGACCAGGGAAAGCCAGTCGGCTGCCCGCATGCAGATACAGGTCAATGAACTGGTGGTTGCCACACTCGCAGAAGGTGTCCTTGTCATGGATGGCAACGGCTTCGTACGCTCCGCCAATCCTGCGGCACGACGATTGCTGGCAGCACAGGAAACCTCTTACCCAGTGCCATTCAGACTGGCAGCTCACACAGCCTGGCAACCCCTGGTCGAGCTGATGCAGCATACTTTTGCGCAACATTCGGTGCAAGAAAGCAACATCAATCTCGTCCATTCAGGCCTGAGCACCCGACGGCTGCAGGTTCGTTCGCGCTTGACTGATTCAAGGGACGGTTCGCATGAAAGCCTGTGCGTGATGTTTCTGGAAGACCTGCGCGAAATGGAGGCACGCGTTCGTATCGAGAAGCTGGCCGCCATGGGGCGCATGTCTACGGCAGTGGCGCATGAAATTCGCAATCCGCTGGCCGCCATCACACAGGCCAATGCACTGCTTGAAGAAGACCTGCAAGCGGCCGATCAGCGCCAGCTCACCGACATCGTTGGTCAAAATGCCAAGCGTCTGGCAAAAATCGTTGATGAAATACTGGATATCTCGCGTGCGCAGCAGGAAATTCCGGCACCGCAAACCACCAGTCTGCGGCTTGATGAAGCGGTAATGCGCATTGCGAATGACTGGGTCCGGCAAAATGCGGTTAACGGACAATTGCGTATCTGCACTGACTGCGAAAATACGGAAGTCGGGTTTGACGACGACCATTTGCGGCGCCTGATGCTCAACCTGCTCGATAACGCACTGCGCTACACCAGTGGCGCAGCCCAGGGGCTTGAAGTCAGCACCCAGCTGGTGGCGCCAGGTCAGGCCAGGCTGGCGGTCTGGAGCGATGGACAGACGCTGGAGGAAAGCGTCCAGGCCCATCTGTTCGAGCCTTTTTTCTCGTCTGAAAGCCGCTCCACCGGGCTGGGACTGTATATTTGCCGCGAACTGTGCGAACGCTACGGCGCACAGATCGGTTACCAGCGTGTGTTGCGAAACCATATCCAGGGCAATGAGTTTTTTGTCATGTTCCGGCCTGCTTCACAGCGCCTGCGCACCGAGCTGTCAAGCATGGATTTTGTACTTGTCTGAAAAATCATGAACTCGCAAGCACCCGCCTCCTCACCCTCACCCGCCCGCATCCTGATCCTTGACGACGAGCCCGACTTGCGCACCCTGTACGAGCTGACGCTGCTTCGGCAGGGCTACCACGTAGAAGCCGCCGGCACGCTTCAACAGGCTCGTGAACATCTCGAAGCTGCCCGCTTCGATGCGGTGATCACTGACATGCGCCTGCCTGACGGGTTAGGGCTTGAACTGCTGCGCGAACTGGCCCAACAGCAACGGGCAGAACGCTGCGTGGTCATCACGGCGCACGGTTCGGCTAAAAATGCAGTAGAGGCCCTGAAGGCCGGTGCTTTCGACTATCTCACCAAACCGGTGGATCTCAAGCAGTTCCGCAGTGTGGTGGCATCAGCCGTGCAGGAAACCCGAAACATCAACCCGGCACTGGCCAAGACCGATAGCCGCAGTGCGATGGCCGGCGCTGCGCCCCCAGCGCCTGGAAAACCGGCTGACGCGGCGGCCATCCTGCAAAAGCTGGTTGGCGAATCGCCTGTGATGCAAGCCGTGAAATCGCGTATTGTGAAGGTCGCCGGCAGTATGGCGCCAGTGCTGATCCGTGGCGAATCCGGCACAGGCAAGGAACTGGTGGCGCGTGCCGTGCATGGTTGCAGTCACCGCGCAGCCCACCCTTTTGTGGCTGTCAATTGCGGTGCGATTCCCGAAAACCTGCTCGAAGCCGAGTTCTTTGGCGCACGCAAGGGTGCCTATACCGGTTCGTCGCAGGACCGGCTGGGCTACTTTCAGGCAGCCAAGGGCGGAACGCTGTTTCTCGACGAAATTGGCGACCTGCCGCTGGCCATGCAGTCCAAGCTGCTCAGGGCAATCCAGGAGCGCACCGTGCGACCGCTGGGCTCGCCGCAAGAGGACATGGTCGATGTGCGCATCGTCAGCGCCACCCACAAGGACCTGGCATCAGGGGTCGAAGTTGGCAGTTTTCGTCAAGACCTGTATTACCGGCTCAATGTGATCGAGATCATGGTGCCGCCGCTGCGCGAACGACTGGAGGATCTGCCAGCGCTTTGCAACGCCCTGCTGACCAGAATCTGCCAGGAGTCAAGCCTGGACATGCCCCAGCTGAATCCTGCCATGCTCACCCATCTGCGTTCGCTGCCACTCAATGGCAATGTCCGTGAACTGGAAAATATTTTGCACCGGGCTGTTGCCTTGGGTGAAGACAATCTGACGCAGCTTGACACGCCACCCGAGCAGTCGGTTGTCGTTCCGGAAAATCTCCAGAACTTTCTGGACCAGCAGGAACGAAGCATCCTGGTCAAGGTATTGCAGGAAACCGGCTTCAACCGCACGGCGGCTGCCATCCGGCTGGGCCTGAGTCTGCGCCAGATCCGCTACCGCATTGCCCGCCTGGGAATCATCACGCCAGGCCACGACGATACGACTGAAGCCCTCGATGACCTTGCCTGAAGCAAGCCTGTTGCCGGACACCAGCTTGTGGCAGCACGGCTGGTACCGGCACGCGAGGGTGATGGCGTCGCCAAACGTCAACCAGCGACCTGCTGGAGGGTCAATTGATTTGGTCGTGATTCACTCGATCAGCCTGCCGCCGGGGGAATTCGGCAACGGCAATGTGCAGCGCCTGTTCACCAACCAGCTCGACTGGGACGCGCATCCCTACTTCCAGGGCATCCGGGGACTTGAGGTTTCGGCGCACTTTTTCATCAGCCGCACTGGCGCACTTTGGCAATTTGTCAGCTGTGACGACCGCGCCTGGCATGCCGGCCACTCCGCTTACCGGGGACGAAACCAATGCAATGACGACTCCGTTGGCATTGAGCTCGAAGGACTGGAAGGAGGCACTTTTGAAGCGCCTCAATACGAAACACTTGCCAGCCTGTGCGCAGCGCTTCTTCAAGCCTACCCGGTGGCGTATATCGCCGGACATGAGCATGTTGCGCCGGGGCGAAAATTTGATCCTGGGTCCGGCTTTGACTGGCGCTTGATACAAGATTCCCTGGCATTGCCCAATCGGTATTTCCCCCAGATTGCTTGAGGATATTTTCCTTTTAGCGATTCTGTGTCCTTGCGCGTGTCCGATGCGACTCTTTTGCAGGCCCTGCCTGCTGAGGCTTTGCAAGCGTCTACAACCCAAAACCGGCGCAAAGCCGCGCCAGTGCTTGCCCTGCTGTCGAAAAGCCTGATTTCATCAGGCCTGCACACTGTTTTACGAAAAACAAATGCGATGGGAATCTGTCAAGAAACAATAAAAAAGCCAGGTTGGATATCGACAACACCCAGCAGCGATACACTACCTGTAGTGGTTGCAGCGGCTTCAGACACTAGGTATAGTGCCTAACCATCCATTGGCCCATTTTGGCCTTGACACGGAATTGAAGAAAAAATCAGTCCTTTCAAACACTGATTTTCGACAAGCTTCTTCTTTTTTACTGATCCCGCACATCACTTGCTCACCACAACAAATTCAGAGGAAATCATGCAAACAGCACCCTACGCCGTGCCTAGTTCATCCAGCGATCCCGTCGGCAGCTCTGCTCGGAATACCGAGTTACCCATTGGCGGAGCACTTGCCAACTACCAGATCATTCGCCGCAACGGCTCGGTCGTGGCATTTGAGCCGCACAAGATCGCCGTGGCCATGATGAAGGCTTTTCTGGCGGTTCATGGCACGCAAGGCGCGGCATCGGCCAGCGTGCGTGAAACGGTCGATACCCTGACCCAGGCCGTGGTTCGCGCCCTGATGCGCTCGCGCCCCAGCGGCGGCACGTTCCACATCGAGGATGTGCAGGATCAAGCAGAACTCGGCCTGATGCGTGGTGGTCACCACGAAATCGCCCGCGCCTATGTGCTGTACCGCGAAAAGCACAATCAGGAACGCGCCAAACAACTGCAAAACCAGGCGCCCGCAGCGCCGCTGCTGCATGTCACAGATGGCGGGAAAAGGGTGGCACTGGACATTCGCAACCTGCAAGCACTGATTGAAGCCTCGTGCGCCAACTTGGGTAGCGACGTCAAGCCTGACCCGATTGTTTCGGAAACCATGCGCAACCTGTACGACGGCGTGCCCATTGAAGAGGTTTACAAAGCGTCCATCCTGGCTGCCCGCACGCTGATCGAAAAAGACCCGGACTACACCTATGCCACCGCGCGCCTGCTGCTGCACACCATCCGCAAGGAGGTCCTGGGCGAGGAAATCAGCCATGAAGCCATGGCAAGCCGCTACGTCACGTATTTCCCGGAATTTATCGCCAAGGGTGTGAAGAACGAGTTGCTCGACGAAAAGCTCCAGCAGTTCGACCTGGCCCGCCTGGGCGCGGCGCTCAAGCCCGAGCGCGACCTGCAGTTTGACTACCTTGGCCTGCAAACACTGTTTGACCGCTACTTTCTGCATGTTCGCAAGCAGCGAATCGAGTTGCCGCAAGCATTCTTCATGCGCGTGGCCATGGGTCTGTCACTTAATGAGCAAAACCGCGAAGAGCGCGCCATCGAGTTCTACGAAATCCTGTCGTCGTTCGACTTCATGTCGAGCACACCGACGTTGTTCAACGCCGGAACGCTGCGCTCGCAGCTGTCGTCGTGCTACCTGACCACCGTGGCCGACGACCTGGGCGGCATCTACGACGCCATCAAGGAAAACGCGCTGCTGTCCAAGTTTGCCGGCGGCCTGGGCAACGACTGGACGCCCGTGCGCGCCATGGGCGCCCACATCAAGGGCACCAACGGCGAATCGCAAGGCGTAGTGCCCTTCCTGAAAGTGGTCAATGACACCGCCGTGGCAGTCAACCAGGGCGGCAAGCGTAAAGGCGCGGTCTGCGCCTACCTGGAAACCTGGCACCTGGACATCGAGGAATTCCTGGAACTGCGCAAGAACACCGGCGACGATCGCCGCCGCACGCACGACATGAACACGTCCAACTGGATTCCCGACCTGTTCATGCGCCGCGTGATGGAAAAAGGCAGCTGGACGCTGTTTTCGCCCTCCGACACGCCTGACCTGCACGACAAGTACGGTCAGGAATTTGAAAAGGCCTACGTTGCCTACGAAGCACGCGCCGAGCGCGGCGAACTCAAGCCGTCGCGCAAGCTGCAGGCCACTGACATGTGGCGCAAGATGCTGTCGATGCTGTTTGAAACCGGTCATCCGTGGATCACCTTCAAGGACGCCTGCAACATCCGCTCGCCCCAGCAGCATGCCGGTGTCGTGCATTCGTCCAATCTGTGCACCGAAATCACGCTCAATACCAGCGAAACAGAAACCGCTGTCTGCAACCTAGGCTCGATCAACCTGGTCCAGCACCTGAAAGACGGCGCACTCGACCATGACAAGCTGAAAAAAACCATCACCACGGCCATGCGCATGCTGGACAACGTGATTGACATCAACTACTACGCCGTTGAAAAGGCCCGCCATTCCAATCTGCAGCATCGCCCGGTCGGTCTGGGGCTGATGGGTTTCCAGGACTGCCTGTATGAGCTGCGCGTGCCCTACGCCTCGCAGGCTGCCGTTGAGTTTGCCGACACGTCGATGGAAGCGATCTGCTACCACGCCTACTGGGCCTCGACCGAACTGGCCAGGGAACGCGGCCAGTACGCGAGCTACAAGGGTTCGCTGTGGGACAAGGGCATCCTGCCGCTCGACACGCTCGACATGCTGGCAAATGAACGCGGCGGCTATGTCGAAGTGGACCGCTCCTCCACGCTCGACTGGGACGCGCTGCGCCAGAAGATCGCAAAAGACGGTATGCGCAACTCGAACTGCGTGGCGATTGCCCCCACCGCGACGATTTCCAACATCATTGGTGTCGATGCCTGCATCGAACCCTGCTTTGGCAACCTGTCGGTCAAGTCCAATCTATCGGGTGAATTTACCGTCATCAACAACTACTTGGTGCGTGATCTGAAAAAGCTCGGTCTATGGGACGATGTGATGGTGGTGGACCTGAAGCATTTCGATGGTTCGTTGCGTCCGATCGACCGCGTGCCCCAGGACATCAAGTCTTTGTACGCCACGGCATTTGAAATTGAAACGTCGTGGCTGGTGGAAGCCGGATCGCGCCGCCAGAAATGGATTGACCAGGCGCAGTCGCTCAACATCTACATGGCGGGTGCATCGGGCAAGAAGCTGGATGAAACCTACAAGCTGGCATGGGTTCGAGGCCTGAAAACAACCTATTACCTGCGTACCCAAAGTGCCACGCATGTCGAAAAATCAACTGTCACTGCTGGCAAAATGAATTCGGTGTCCTCGGGTTCACAGTCCAAGGCGGCAAGCATGAGCGCTATTGACAAGGCAGCTGCAGCAGCGCAAGCCCAGTTGAGCGCGTCGCCTGCAACCGACATCAAGTTCTGCGCGATTGATGATCCAGGCTGCGAAGCCTGTCAATAAAAAAGCTGCGGTTTGCTGACCGGAATTTTTCGTTCTTTTTTGAATAAGACGCAAAAACCCGCTGCAATTGCGCAACAAAACCTGCAGCGGTTTGAATGAACACTTTTCATTTTTCACCGCTGCTTTCATAATCTTCAAGTATTGGAATTTCCTATGTTGACCTGGGACGAAGAAGTCAAACCATCTTTGCAGATTCCCCACCCGAGCGACTTGCCAGCCGGCCGCTCAGCGGAGGTCCCGCTCCCTTCTTTCGCTCCTTCAACCCAGCCAGCGGTTGAAGTGCCTGCGCCTGCCGCAAAAGCCAAGCGCGTCAATGCTTCGGACAAGCGCATCATCAATGGTCAGACCGACGTTAACCAACTGGTGCCGTTCAAATACAAATGGGCTTGGGAAAAATACCTGTCGTCATGTGCAAACCACTGGATGCCCCAGGAGGTCAACATGACCCGCGACATCGCACTGTGGAAAGACCCGAACGGCTTGACCGATGACGAGCGTCGTCTCGTCATGCGCAACCTCGGATTTTTCGTCACGGCCGATTCGCTTGCGGCCAACAATATCGTTCTGGGCACATACCGTCACATCACCGCGCCCGAATGCCGCCAGTTTTTGCTGCGCCAGGCCTTCGAAGAAGCCATCCATACCCATGCCTACCAATACATCACAGAGTCGCTGGGTTTGGACGAAGCCGAGATATTCAACGCCTACAACGAAGTACAGTCCATCAAGGACAAGGATCAGTTCCTGATCCCGTTCATCGAAGCGATTTCAGATCCGACCTTCAAGACGGGAACACCCGAAGCAGACCAAACGCTTCTCAAGTCGCTGATCGTGTTCGCATGCCTGATGGAAGGACTGTTCTTTTATGTCGGCTTCACACAAATTCTGGCACTCGGCCGGCAAAACAAGATGACTGGCGCAGCTGAGCAGTACCAGTACATCCTTCGCGACGAGTCGATGCATTGCAACTTTGGCATTGACCTGATCAACCAGCTCAAGCTGGAAAACCCCCACCTCTGGACGCCTGAGTTCAAGGCCGAGATCAACGAACTGTTCATGAAGGCCGTAGAACTTGAATATCGCTATGCCGAAGACACCATGCCACGCGGCGTGCTGGGCCTCAACGCCTCTATGTTCAAAGGCTATCTTCGCTACATCGCCAATCGGCGTGCTACGCAGATCGGACTCGAAACGCTTTTCCCCAATGAGGAAAATCCGTTCCCCTGGATGAGCGAAATGATTGACCTGAAAAAAGAACGCAACTTCTTTGAAACCCGTGTGATCGAATATCAGTCTGGCGGCGCCCTTTCCTGGGATTAACAGCACACGATTGACAAAAAGCACAAGGCCCACACAATAATGATTTTTAAATTCGCAACAGTCCAAGCCAGCACCCCAGAGTGCGCAGGGACCGTTGCGCCTGTGTTTGCGGTATGGGGTTCGGCAATCCGAAGGCCTCATGCTGCGAATCGTTTCGTCTGTACTCCAGACGAAGTGCTTTTTGCAAACTGATCGAGGAGAAAACCATGGCAACTGCGAAAAAACCAGCGGCAAAGAAAGCCGCTCCTGCGAAAGCAGCAGCAAAAAAAGTGACAACTGCGGCGACGCCCGCACCGGCGGGAACAACAGTTGCGGCGTCCAAGCCGTCGGCTAAAAAGACTACGGCAAAAACACCTGCCAAGGCACCAGAGAAAGCGGCTGTAAAAGTTTCAGCGAAAAAGGCTGCGGCTTCACCCGCACCAGCCGCAAAACCCGCTGCGACTCCCAAGCCAGTGGCCAAAAAGGCAGCAGTAAAAACCGCGGTCAAGGCAACTGAAGCCGTACCGGCAAAGTCTCCTGCAAAATCAGCAGCAGCTAAAAAAGTGCTGCCTGTGACGGCAATGGTCAAAGCGGTGGCGACTGAGAAGCCAGCCGTTAAAGCCGCAGCAGCTAAAAAACCCGCTGCAAAAAAGATCGAAACCAAGCCTGCTGAAACCGCTCAAGCCGCAAAAAAGCCCGCAGCAAAAAAAGCTGTAAAGGCGGTAAAAGAGGTAAAAATCGAGAAATCCGAGAAAAAACCTGCAGTCAAGACGCCGGTAACCACGCCCACCGCTCAGACAACTATCAGCCCGCAAGCCTCCTGGCCTTTCCCAAAGGGCAGCAAGCCTTAATTCGTTCAGGTCTTGTGCCTCAAGCCCGATGTTGCAAAACGTCGGGCTTTTTCAATTCATTCTTTTATATCGACATGCCCTTTGCGGCTTCAGCATCGCCAGCAGGCGAGTCGCAGGCTTCGGTTTGGCGTAGCGTTGACGATTTACAGAAAAAATATTCTGCCAAACCCGCTGATGTTCAAGCATCAGATTCAATGCTATATTTTTTATAGCTGTGAGCGCTTATGGCTGTTGCGCTAAACACCTATTTCATTCAAATTCACTGAATAGTTCTGTCCGCCTCGGCTGGCAATCTTGGATGCACCCATCTGGTTTCCCAGCGCCGCGCAACGGACCAACGGCCAGTCTTGTTCCAGTCCAAACAGCAGCGCGCCACGAAAGGCGTCACCGCAACCTGTAGGGTCCACCAGCGCACTGGCCTTGACCGCTGGAACCAGCGTCTTAGCACCATCGACCCAGACTTCGCAGCCCTCGGCGCCCAGCGTCACCAGCAGGCCGCGCACACGGCGTGACAACTCGGCGCACGACAAGCCGGTCCGGTCGCACAGCATCCGGCCTTCATAGTCATTGACCGTGACCCAGCTTGCCAAATCGACAAAATGCGCCAGCTCCTTGCCATCGAACATCGGCAGACCCTGCCCCGGATCAAAAACGAAGGGAATGCCGGCGGCCTTGAACTGTTCTGCATGCTGCAGCATGGCATCGCGGCCATCAGGGGAGATCATGCCCAGCTTGATGTCGCTGCGCGCCTCGATCCGGGTGACATGGGCCTGCATCATGGCGCCAGGATGAAACGCGGTAATCTGGTTGTTGTCGCGGTCAGTCATGATCATGGCCTGCGCAGTGTAAAGATCATCAACCACGCGAACAAACTCGGTGCTGATGCCCTGCGCCTGCATGCGAGCCAGATAGTCGGCGCCGTCGTTGCCTACCGTCGCCATGGGCAATGGCGACCCTCCCAGTTGCTTGAGGCTGTAGGCGATGTTGCCCGCACAGCCGCCAAACTCGCGGCGCAGCGCCGGCACCAGGAACGACACGTTCAGAATGTGCAGTTGGTCGGGCAGGATCTGCTCGGCAAACCGGCCCTCGAAGCCCATGATGGTGTCAAAGGCCAGCGAGCCGCAAATTACAGAAGACATTTAGTTCTCGATTCAGTTCAGGGATAAAAAGCGACGATACGGTAGCTTGCCACCGGCAGCAAACCGGCTTGCGCCGGAGCTGCAGACCCTTGTGCGCCAGTGCCGGCGACTTTCAGGGCCAAAGTGCCAGGCAGCCTCGAGTAGGCAGCGAGCGTGGTGGCCGTGGTCCCAAACTCGCTCGGAATCACCACCCGGCGCACCACGACTTGGTCCTGGCTGTCAGTGAGGGTGACTTCCAGCGCCGGGATTTCAAGCTCCGCATTGCCAGTATTGTTGAAAGTGAAGCTTAGCCTATAGGCATCGGGACCAGTCCGGCTAAAGCTGGAGTTTTCTATAACCAACGCTTCAATGCGCCGCAATGGCAGGACTTCGCAACCCAGGGGACGACACATGGCCTGAAGCCAGGGGGCCAGCAGCGGCGCTTGCGCAGCCAGAAGGTCCTTTTGCCGGACAACCCATTGCAGCATCAATGCCAGTACCAGCACCAGGCAGATCACGCCCAGCACGGTGCGAACCAAGGGCGACTTCCAGAAATCCTTGCGCTGCGCTTCACGCACGAAAGACACGTCGGGAAATGTTTGCGAATCCTGCTTCACTGAAGCAGGCGGGAATTCTGGTCCACCGGGATGCGGTGGCGAGCCAAAGGGCTTGAAACCGAAGCCATCGGCGTTGAATGCCGGTTCATGCCGCTCTTCATTTCCAGCCAGAGGATTGACAGCTTCAGAGCCTGCCGGACTCGCCGGCATGGACGGTTTTTCGCCAGGCAAAGGCATGCAGCCAGAAACATCGCGATGTTCTAGACCGGCAGGCTGCATCAGCGCTGCGTCAGCCGCAGTGCCCGCGAAATCCTCATCCCGTGCAGCTCCAGGCGCGGCCGGATCACCACTTTCGGGACTGGCACTGGGTTCATGTGGCAAGCCAGCGGCATGATCGACCTTCGAAAACTGGGGTACTTTGTCAGGCGGCATGGGGGGTTTATTCGCCAAGCCATGCAGGGTGGATGGCAGAGCCTCCATCTCGCTGGTACCGCTCGTACCGTCCACAAGCAGGTGCAGCGATGCTTCAAACACTTCACCGCACTGGCCGCAGCGCACCCAGCCTTGCGCCGACCTGAGCTGGTCGGCAACAAGCCTGAACATCGTGGCGCAGGCGGGACAGCGGGTGATCTGGCTCATCGGGCGTAATAGATTGAAAAATTCCCGGAGACAACCCGTGCCTGAGGCCGGGTTAGGCCGACAGACTCAAAACTGGGCCGTCATCAAGATCCAGCCTTCCTGCGCATCATGGACTTCAAGCTTGCAATAAGGCAGGTAGGCGGCCTTCAACTCATCCGCCTGACGATCCAGAATACCTGCCAGCACCAGTTTGCCACCGGCCTGGACATGCGCGCAGAGTAACGGCGCCAGCACCCGCAAAGGTGTCGCCAGGATGTTGGCCAGCACTGTCTGATATGCGCCCATGGCCTTGTCGGGCAGACCGGTCTGCAATTGAACGTGATTGGCCTGGGCATTGGCGCGGGTCGATTCCACCGCCGCCTCGTCAATGTCGACGGCATCTATTTCTTTAGCGCCAAACTTGGCAGCACCAATGGCCAGGATGCCGGAGCCACAGCCGTAGTCAAGCACCCGGCCCAGTGATTTACCGGCAGCGCCCTGGCCAGCAATCCAGCGCAGGCACATACGTGTCGTCGGATGCGTTCCGGTGCCAAAGGCCAGGCCCGGGTCGAGCCGGATCACCTGTTTTGCCTGCGCCGGTGGCTCATGCCAGGTCGGCACGATCCAGAATTCGGAGGTGATTTCGACCGGGGTGAACTGCGACTGCGTCAGCCGCACCCAGTCCTGCTCGGGGACGTTCTGGATCGCAACCAACTGGCAGCCAGCAAAAAAATCCTGCATCTGCAAGAGGTTTGCTGCATCGCGGGCAAGTGCCTCGGTGGCAAACAGCGCCACGATGCGCGAGCGTTCCCAGCCCGCCTTGGGCGGCGGCATGCCAGGCTCGCCAAACAGCGCCTGCTCGGCCGGCGTGTGGGCGTCGGCGTCTTCGACCGAAACGCTGAGCGCATCCAGGGCATACAGCGCGTCGCTGAGGTTTTCCACCTCATCCACAGGCGCCAGCAAAATCATTTCAAACATCATTTATCCAAAACAGTTTGCTAAACCCAAGGCTGCTGGGCTGGCTTTGCCAGACAGCAGACGCACCAGGCCGCTTGGGGAGAAGGAGACACACGCAGTGAACGGCTGCAAGGGCGTTCCGCCCCAGCCAGGGCCGCGCGGGGCTGGCTTTGCCAGACCGCAGGCGCACCAGGCCGCTTGGGGAGAAGGAGACACACGCAGTGAACGGCTGTAAGGGCATTCCGCCCCAGCCAGGGCCGCGGGGCTGGCTTTGCCAGACCGCAGGCGCAGCGGCCCCCTCGGGGGGCAGGAAGCACACGCAGTGAGCGACCGTGGGGGCGTCATCTCTCGCGCTTCGACAGCCATTCTTCAAGGTAGTGGATGTTGGTGCCGCCGTCCATGAACTTGGCGTCCACCATGAGTTCGCGGTGCAGGGCTATGTTGGTGCTGATGCCTTCCACCACGGTTTCACCCAGGGCAGCGCTCATGCGCGCCAGCGCCTGCTGGCGCGTGTCGGCGTGAACAATGATCTTGCCGATCATTGAGTCGTAGTTGGGCGGCACGAAATAGTTGGAATAAATGTGCGAATCCACACGCACGCCCGGGCCACCCGGCGGGTGCCAGTTGGTGATGCGTCCTGGCGAAGGCGTGAACTTGTACGGGTCTTCGGCGTTGATGCGGCATTCGATGGAATGCCCCCGGATCTGGATGTCGCGCTGGACAAAAGGCAGGCGCTCGCCAGCCGCCACCATGATCTGCGTCTTGACGATGTCGATGCCGGTGATCCATTCAGTGACCGAATGCTCGACCTGGACACGCGTGTTCATCTCGATGAAATAAAACTCGCCATCTTCATAGAGGAACTCGAAAGTGCCCGCGCCACGGTAGCCAAACTTCTTGACCGCCGTTACACAACGCGCGCCGATGCGCTCGATCAGCTTGCGCGGAATGCCGGGTGCCGGGCCTTCCTCGATGACCTTCTGGTGGCGGCGCTGCATGGAGCAGTCACGCTCACCCAGCCAGACCGCGTTCTTGTACTGGTCGGCCAGAATCTGGATCTCGATATGCCGGGGGTTCTGCAGGAATTTCTCCATGTAGACCTCCGGATTGCCAAAGGCCGCGCCGGCCTCGGCCTTGGTCATCTGCACAGCATTGAGCAGTGCGGCTTCGGTGTGCACCACGCGCATGCCGCGTCCGCCGCCGCCGCCAGCGGCCTTGATGATGACCGGGTAGCCGATCTGCTTGGCCACCCGCTTGATAAAAGCCGGATCAGCCGGCAAGGCGCCTTCGGAACCCGGAACGCAGGGCACCCCGGCTTTCAGCATGGTCTGCTTGGCAGACACCTTGTCGCCCATCAAGCGGATCGATTCGGGCGAAGGGCCTATGAACTTGAAGCCGCTTTTCTCGACACGTTCGGCAAAATCGGCGTTCTCGCTCAGAAAACCATAACCAGGATGGATCGCCTCGGCGTCGGTCACTTCAGCCGCCGAAATGATTGCCGGCATGTTTAGATAGCTCAGTGCCGACGGCGCCGGTCCGATACAAACCGCTTCGTCGGCCATCTTGATGTATTTGGCCTCGCGGTCGGCTTCGGAGTAAACCATCACGGCCTTGACGCCGAGTTCACGGCAGGCGCGCTGGATGCGCAGGGCGATCTCGCCGCGGTTGGCGATCAGTATTTTTTTAAACATGCGTCAAAGTACCTGGTCTGGCCGATGGGGCCGGCGATCTAGCCGGTCTGGCGATAAAGGGCAACAGGCCCGATCACTCAATCATGAACAGGGGCTGGCCGTATTCGACGGCCTGGCCGTTTTCAGAAAGGATTTTCGTGATGGTGCCGGACTTGTCGGCTTCAATCTCGTTGAGGATCTTCATGGCCTCGATGATGCAAACCGTATCGCCTTCCTTGACCACACTGCCAATATCTACAAAGGCGTTGGAGCCAGGACTCGACGAGCGGTAAAAGGTGCCGACCATCGGCGACTTGATCGCATAACCAGCCGCTTGCGTCGCCGGGGCATCGGGCGCAGGAGCCTGTGGGGCGACTGATTGAACCTGATGGCTGGGAACCATGTTCATGGCGGGCTGTTGCATCATCATCATCGGAACGCCGCTGGACTTGACGATTCGCACCTTGCCTTCGGCTTCGGTGATTTCAAGTTCGGACACATTGGACTCTGAGACAAGGTCGATCAGGGTTTTGAGTTTTCTTAGATCCATAGATTCTTCCCAACGAAGGTGGAGGCTGGCTTGCGGTCCCTGGACGCGCGGTTTGAATGAAGAAGAAGATGGCGCAACGGGCCGATCTTTACTCTTCCTTCGCTTACTTTCTTTTATTTCGGTTTACCGCACCCATTGGATAACAATTATCAGGCAACCCGGATAAGCCATGGCGTCGAAAAAATCCAAAGTGTACCTTAAGGTGTATCCGGCAAAGCCAACAGTTTTTGGACACCGGAACAAAAACCGATGCCGTCAAAACCTGCCGACTGGCGAATCCAGCGCCTTGCGCGCTTCAAGTCAAGACCAAATACGTCGAAGCCCAGACTCACGCAGCCATCAGACCAGATGCGTCCACTGCACCAGTTCTTCAGGCGTCACCTTGCCGATCTTGCGATGGAGCAGCGCGCCGGCAGGGCTGAAAACAACGGTAAAGGGCAGGCTGCCCGATGTGTTGCCGAGCGACTTGCTCAACTCGGTTCCGCCCAGGCCGGCCATGCCCACCGGGAAATTCAGCGGACGGGTCTGCAGCCAGGTGCGCACCGCGCTGGGCTGGTCCACTGCCAAGCCGACCACCTGAAGGTTTTTGTCCTTGTTTTCCTGGTAGAAAAAGTCCAGCAACGGCAGTTCTTCCACGCAGGGCGGACACCAGGTGGCCCAGAAATTGACCATCAGCAACTTGCCGCGAAAACTGCTCATGGGCAAGGGCTTGCCGTCGGGCGTGTCAAAACTGGCAGCCCAGAAAGCATCGCTCACGGCCTGGGCCGAGGGGCCGCTCAACGCGTGCGGCTGAAATTTCCACCAGGCAGCGCTGGCACCGGCCAGGGCGGCGGCAGCGGCAACGCCGCCATACAGCATGTTTCTGCGATTCACGAATCAAGCTCCTGAAGAAGTGGACAACAATTTTTGCACGGCGGCCAGGTCGCCGCGCGGCGTACGGCCTTTGGCATCGGGTCGCAAGGCGCCACGCAGGTCGTCATGGTCATAGACCATCAAATGAACGCCGATGTTTTCATTCAGCGCCTGGCACAGACTGCTGAGGGAAAGCGCCTCGACGCTGCCGCCGGTAAAGCCAGTCACGGTGCGCGGCTCGTAATCGACGTTGTGCTCGATCAGCGCGATTTCTGCCGATTTCGGATCGTCGCAAAACAGCTGGATATAGATGTCGGACAGCCGGGTCGCGGTGCCGTGCCAGACTGCGCCGGCCAGGTAAGGCCGGAACGTCGCCATGCGCTGCATCCATACCAGCGCCAGCTCGCGCAGCGCAGCCAGTTCGGCTGGCTGGGTGTCAGCGCAAAACAGCGCGATGTATTCGCGCACGGCGTCTTCCATCTCGCCGTTGTCGGGCAAGGCGGTGCGCGCCGGCAAAGCCATCTGCTTGAGCGCGCGGCGTTTGGCCGGGCCGTATTCCAGTCCTTCTTCGACCACCAGCGCGGCGGCGGTGGCGGCAATTTCTGATTTGAGGGTATTCAATTTAAAGGTTGGCTGGCCTGCAGAGCCAAGCGCGAAGGGTCAGGGATTTGAAGGTCAGCCCGAAGGCATTCAAAGCAATTGTGCCTACATTGGGGCCGCGTCAGCGCGCAAAGTTCACAGCATTCTTTATCCGCTATGAAATAAAGAGCTGCTTGCGCATGTCCGGATTGCGCCAGAAGCTTATTTCCCTTAAAAAATAGCGCTCAGAATTAGCCTCCCTAAAATATGGGCGATGCACATACATATTCTGGGAATCTGCGGGACTTTCATGGGCGGCCTGGCCGCGCTGGCGCGCGAGGCGGGGCACAAGGTGACGGGTTGCGACACCGGCGTCTATCCACCCATGAGCGACCAGTTGCGCGGCCTGGGGATCGAGCTGATCGAAGGCTACGGCGCTGACCAGATGGCGCTGGCGCCCGATGTGTTCGTGATCGGCAACGTGGTGTCGCGGGCACGCCTGCCGGACGGCAGCCCCAAATATCCGCTGATGGAAGCCATCCTCAACAGCGGCCAGCCCTACACCAGCGGGCCGCAGTGGCTGTCGGGCCATGTGTTGCACCATCCGACGCACCACGTCACCGGCCCGCGCCATGTGCTGGCCGTCGCCGGCACGCATGGCAAGACCACGACCACCGCCATGCTGGCCTGGATACTCGAATGCGCCGGCCTGCAGCCGGGATTTCTGATCGGCGGCGTGCCGCTGAACTTTGGCGTGTCGGCACGGCTGGGCACGGGCAATACCTTTGTGATCGAGGCCGATGAATACGACACCGCGTTTTTCGACAAGCGCAGCAAGTTTGTCCACTACCGCCCGCGCACCGCAATTTTGAACAACCTCGAATTCGACCATGCGGATATTTTTGATGACCTGGCGGCCATCGAGCGGCAGTTTCATCATTTGGTCCGCACGGTTCCTTCGCAGGGCCGGGTGGTGGTTAATGCAAACGAAGCCAGCCTGCAGCGTGTGCTGGCCCAGGGCTGCTGGAGCGAACAGGTGCCGTTTGGCGGCGTGGCGGACGGCGGCTTCAGCGCGCTGGGCGAGCCTGGCGACTTCAAGGTGCGCAAGTCGGGCATTGCCGTGGCGCGTGTGCAGTGGGACATCAGCGGCATGCACAACCAGTTGAACGCCCTGGCAGCCATCGCGGCGGCCGAGCATGTCGGCGTGGCGCCCGAACTTGCCGCCGAGGCACTGGCGTCTTTCCAGAATGTCAAGCGGCGAATGGAAGTGCGCGGCGTGCTGCATCGCGACGGAGGCGACCTCACGGTGTATGACGATTTCGCCCACCACCCGACAGCCATTCAGACCACGGTCGATGGCCTGCGCCGCCAGTTGAACAGCGCGGGCAAGGGCGGCGAACGCATCCTGGCGATTTTCGAGCCACGCAGCAACACCATGAAGCTCGGCAGCATGACCGCGCAACTGCCCTGGAGCCTGGAGCAGGCCGACCTGGCGTTCTGCCATGCCGGCGGGCTGGACTGGGATGCGCGACGCGCGCTGGCGCCGATGGGCGAACGCGCGCAGGTGGCGGACAACCTGGCGCAGCTGTTGGCGCAGGTGAAGGCGGCTGCGCGGCCAGGCGACCATTTGCTGTGCATGAGCAATGGCGGCTTTGGTGGCATTCATGCGAAATTGCTGGCCGCGCTGGCGCAGCCTTGACGCTATCTATTGCATAGCTGCCAACGTCCGTCCGTCTTGCGAAAAGCGGCTAAACAATCTGAAATAGCGCACCTTCTGAAGCGCGCAATGCGCAGCCGGTCAGAAATAACCCGCCTCCCGATTCATCCTGGATTGGTCTTTCAGCCAGCGCTTGAATCCGGCGTCGTCCTGCACCAGCGCAATGTCTTCTTCCATGAAAATCAGTTCGCCCTTCATGTATTTCGCCTCCTGTTCCAGCTTGCGCTGCAACATGGCGGCGGTTGGCGGCTGGTAGAACGTCAGCTCGAACTCGTCCTGAAGGTGCCGTTGCCGGGCAAACAATTCATTTTCCAGCTCGGCAGCCTGCTGCTTGAGCAGCAAACTCATGGCGGCGATACGTTCCTCGGGTTGCTGCAGCATGCCCTGCATGTCGGCCTGGGCAATGCGCAACTGCAGGTGCAACAAAGCCACTAAATCTTGCCTGGCATAGGCGGCATTGGCTTCGCTCATCAGGGTGGTTTTGCGCTGTTGCTCGGCCGGGTCGCGCTCGCGGTCGGGATGCAGCGCGCTGGCCAACTGGCGGTAGACCTGGCGCAGCACCGTGTCGGCGTCTTCCTGCTGCTGACCGGCTTTGCGCTGGGCCGGCGTGGGATTTTTCTTTTTTCTTTTGGCCTGCGCCGCCTCGTGTTGCGCCTCTTCGGCCTGCATCGCTTCGTGCAGGCGCTCGCGGCTGGCACGCCTCACCGCTTCAAGCGGGTCCAGCGATTCATCCTGCGCCTGCATGTCCAGCGGCGCGCCCAGCGCTTGCTCCATCATGGAACGCATCATTGCGGCCTGGTCTTCTTCCTTCTGGTGCAGGGTGCGTGCGCTGCGCTGGTCATGCAGCGCGGCCATGGCCTCATCGCCAAAGGCCGCCAGCGTTTCGCACAGCTCGCACAGGATGTTCAGGCCGTTGCGCTTCTGGGTCGGCGTCACGCCCTTGCGCTGCAGCCGCTCGTCCAGTGCCAGCGCCATGCGCCGCATCAGCGCCCGGTGCGCTTCGCGCAACGGCTCCAGCGTGCGGTGATAACGCGGGCGAAAGGCATCGGCCAGCGTCTTGATTCCGGTGACCTGGCCTTCGAGCTTGTCGATTTTTGCCAGCAGGCGGTTAAAGCGCAGCTGCGCGGCGGACAGGCGCGGCCCACCCGTGCCGCTGTCGAGGCGCAAGGCGGTGCCGGCTGTTTCGGCAGGCACGGCTTCAGCTGACAGATCGATTTTGGAGGGAGTCTTGGATTTTTTCATGCATGGTCGTCGTCAATAGGAGCCAGTGAAGAAGGCGGTCCTGCATCGGACAGCGTGCAATTCGCTGGCATTCTCGCCGTGGAGAGGCAGCGTGACGTGATCCCGCCACTATGGCAGCAGGCAAGGCAATAACCGTACCCTCACCGCTAGTTTTATGTACTTTAGGGTTTTGCGCAATGCACGACTATGTAAGCAGCTATTTTTTCAATAGCAAAATTTTGTCCGTCGGCTTGCGACTTTAAAACCAACTCAATAGCTGATGCTCAGGGCCGTCACGTCGATGTTCACCATCGGCCGGCCCAGCGCCGTGGTGGCGGCGCAGGCAAAGGCCTGCGCCCATTCGGCGTCTGCAAACCTTTCTGGACCGGCGGCCTCGGCGACGACCACGACCTTGTCGGCGGTCAGCAGCTTGCCGGTGGGCCGCAGCGGCTCGCAGCCCATCTGGGTGAACTGCTCGTCGAGCCAGCGGCGGGCCGCCTCGGGGGGCATGGGCTCGAGTTGGTCATGCAATTCAATCTGAACTGGAGGCTGGTTCTTGAAGATGACAGTGACTTCGCTGCGCATGGGGTTTCCTCTGGTAGTGATAACAAATCCGGCGCCAGCTCCAGCGTCGCGTCTGTCGCGGTCACTGAAATGTGCAAGCGCCCGGCCAGTGCCCGCCAGCCCGGCCATTGGCAGGCTGGCGGATGTGCCGCATCATTTTGCCCGACGCGCCTCGACAGCGTTTGACAAAGTTGCCAGCATGTCCAGCGAATCGTTCCAGCCCAGGCAGGCATCGGTGATGCTGCGGCCGTATTCGAGCGATTTGGCGTTGTCCTTGCCGGCGGTGAACTTTTGCGCGCCGGCCACCAAGTGGCTTTCGACCATCAGGCCGAACACCTGGCGTGAGCCGCCGGCAACCTGGGCGGCAATCTCGCGTGCCACATCCATTTGCTTTTCGTGCTGTTTGGAGCTGTTGGCATGGCTGCAATCAACCATCAGCGTCGCTGGCAGTTTGGCCGCTTCAAGGTCCTTGCAGGCGGCGGCCACGCTGGCGGCGTCGTAGTTGGGCGCTTTGCCGCCGCGCAAAATGACGTGGCAGTCCTGGTTGCCGTTGGTCTGCACAATCGCTACCTGGCCGTTTTTGTGGACCGACAGGAAGTGGTGGCCGCGCGCCGAGGCCTGGATGGCGTCGGTGGCGATGCGGATGTTGCCGTCGGTGCCGTTCTTGAAGCCAATCGGCGCCGACAGGCCGGACGCCAGTTCGCGGTGCACCTGGCTTTCGGTGGTGCGTGCGCCAATCGCGCCCCAGGAGATCAGGTCGCCAATGTACTGCGGAGAAATCACGTCGAGAAATTCGCTGCCTGCCGGTACTTCCAGGCGGTTGATGTCGATCAGCAACTGGCGGGCAATGCGCAGGCCTTCGTCGATGCGAAAGCTTTCGTCCAGGTAAGGATCGTTGATCAGCCCTTTCCAGCCTACCGTGGTGCGCGGTTTCTCGAAGTACACGCGCATCACGATTTCCAGCGTGCCAGCGTATTTCTTGCGCTGCTCGGCCAGCCGGCGGGCGTAGTCGAGAGCGGCCATGGGATCGTGAATCGAGCACGGGCCAATCACCACCAGCAACCGGTCGTCGGTGCCGGCAATGATGTTGTGGATGCTCTGGCGCGTCTGGGTGATCAGGGATTCGGCCGCCGTGCCAGCAATCGGGAAAAAACGGATGAGGTGTTCGGGAGGGGGTAGCACGGTGATGTCCTTGATGCGTTTGTCGTCGGTCTCGCTGGTTTTTTCGACATTCGCATACCAGCTGGCGCTGGCGGGGTTGGCGTTGGCATTCATCACGGGCTTCCTTTTTTCAAAATTTCAAAACGGATTCGGGCTGTTTCAGGGGATTGGCAAATCGGGACGGGCAAAAAAAAACCGCCGGGGCCCGGCGGTTTTTGGAGATTCGCTGCATTTTCTGCTGCTTACGCGAAAGTCTCTCTACCGCCGGAGGCGCTTGAGAACCAAAAGTAAGCAAAAGAAAATTTCACGGAATTCATCTGATTAAATGTAGCACAGCTTGAATAAATACCGCTTACGCGGTGCCGCCCACAGTCAGGCCGTCGATGCGCAAGGTCGGCTGGCCGACGCCGACCGGCACGCTCTGGCCTTCCTTTCCGCAGGTGCCGACGCCGCTGTCGAGCTTCATGTCGTTGCCGATCATGGTGACGCGGGTCAGCGCGTCGGGGCCGTTGCCGACAATCGTTGCGCCCTTGACCGGGTAGAGGATCTTGCCGTTTTCAACCCAGAATGCTTCACTGGCCGAGAACACAAACTTGCCCGAGGTGATGTCCACCTGGCCACCGGCAAAGTTGCTGGCGTACAGGCCTTTCTTGATGCTGGCGATGATTTCTTCAGGCGCCTTGTCGCCGCCCAGCATGTAGGTGTTGGTCATGCGCGGCATCGGCACATGGGCGTAGCTTTCGCGCCGGCCATTGCCGGTGGGCTTGACGTTCATCAGGCGCGCATTCATCGAGTCCTGGATGTAGCCCTTCAAGATGCCGTCCTCGATCAGCACGTTGCGCTGGCTGACATTGCCCTCGTCATCGACGTTGAGCGACCCACGACGGTCGGCAATCGTGCCATCGTCCAGCACCGTCACGCCTTTGGCAGCGACGCGCTGGCCGATACGGCCCGAAAACGCGCTGGAGCCCTTGCGGTTGAAGTCGCCTTCCAAGCCGTGGCCGATGGCTTCGTGCAGCAGGATGCCAGGCCAGCCCGAACCGAGCACCACGGTCATCTGGCCGGCCGGCGCGGGGCGCGCCTCCAGGTTGGTCAGCGCCGCGTTCACGGCGGCATCGACATACTCGCCGATTTGCGTGTCGTCGAAATAGGCCAGGCCAAAACGGCCGCCGCCGCCGCCCGAGCCGACTTCGCGCCGGCCCTTTTGCTCGGCGATCACCGTCACGCTCAGGCGCACCAGCGGGCGCACATCGGCGGCCAGCGTGCCGTCGGCGCGCGCCACCATCACCACGTCGTATTCACTGGCCAGCCCGGCCATCACCTGGACGATGCGCGGGTCTTTGGCCTTGGCGAGTTTTTCAACCTTGCCCAGCAGTTCGACCTTGGCGGTGCTGTCCAGCGTGGCAATCGGGTCCAGGTCGCGGTAGAGCGAGCGGCTGGTGGCAACCTTGCGCGCTGGCGTCTTGACGCGGCCGGATTGGGAAGCAGCCGAAATGCTGCGCACCGTGCGCGCTGCATCTAACAGCGACGCTTCAGAAATGTCGTCGGAATAGGCAAAGGCGGTTTTCTCGCCACTCACGGCGCGAACACCGACGCCCTGGTCGATGTTGAAGGAACCGGTCTTGACGATGCCCTCTTCCAAGCTCCAGCCTTCGCTGCGCGTGTACTGGAAGTAAAGGTCTGCATCGTCCACGCCATAGGACGTGATTTCACCCAGCGCCCGGCTCAGCGCAGCTTCGTCCAGGCCGAAAGGCGTCAGCAGCAGTTTTTGGGCAATCGCCAACCGCTCCGACGTGGAGTCCTTGCTAGGCCGGGCCGGAGGACGCCCGGAGACATTGGTTTGGCGAACAGAGGAAGCGGCGGAGTTGAGTGAAATCATCCAATCATTGTAGGCAGTGTGACCCGCCAGTGTTGTTCATAGGGATGATGGCTGGAAGGCAGGCAAAGCAACAAGCGTAAGGGAGTGGCGTTCCCTACCAGCCAGGGCCGCGGGACTGGCTTTGCCAGACCGCAGGCGCCGCGGCCCCCTCGGGAGGCTCCGCGGTGCACAAAGCAACAAGCGTTGAAGCGCTAATCCCTATCAGCCAGGGCCGCGGGACTGGCTTTGCCAGACCGCAGGCGTAGCGGCCCCCTCGGGGGGCAGCGCAGTACGCGAAGCGACAAGCGTGGGGGCTACGTCTGAACCAGGCGCCTGGCCTTGGCAATCGACATCAGCATGCCCAGCGCCAGCCCCAGCGTCACCATCGCCGTGCCGCCATAGCTGATGAACGGCAGCGGCACGCCCACCACCGGCAAAATGCCGCTGACCATGCCCATGTTGACGAAGGCGTAGGTGAAGAAAATCATTGTCAGCGCGCCCGCCAGCAGCCGTGAAAACAGCGTGGGCGCGTTCATCGCAATCGCCAGACCGCGAAAAATCAGGAACAGGAAACCCGCGATCAGAAGCAGGTTGCCAATCAGCCCGAACTCTTCGGAATAAGCCGCAAAAATAAAATCGGTGGTGCGCTCGGGGATGAACTCCAGATGCGTCTGCGTGCCGGCCATGAAACCCTTGCCGAACATGCCGCCTGAGCCAATCGCGATCATGCCCTGAATGATGTGAAAACCCTTGCCCAACGGGTCGCGCGACGGGTCAAGCAAGGTGCAGATGCGCTGCTGCTGGTAATCGTGCAGCACCGGCCAGCGCATGCCATCGGCGCACAGTTGCGGCTCATACCAGACAATCAGCGAAATGCCGATGATGCCCAGCAGCACGGGCGGGGCAATCAGTTTCCAGCTCAGGCCGGCAAAAAAGATCACCGCCAGGCCGGCGGCCAGCACCAGGAGCGAGGTGCCCAGGTCGGGCTGCTTCATGATCAGTCCCACCGGCACGGCCAGCAGCACCAGGCCGACGGCGAAGTCGAGCGGGCGCAACTGCCCTTCGCGCTTCTGGAACCACCAGGCCAGCATCAGCGGCACGGCAATCTTCAAAATCTCGCTGGGCTGGATCACCACGCCGACATTCAGCCAGCGCTTGGCGCCCTTCTTGGTGATGCCAAACACCAGCACCGCCACCAGCAGCGTCACACCGAGGAGGTACAGCGGCACAGCGAAAATCATCAGCTTTTGCGGTGGCACCTGCGCCACCACGAACATGATGGCACCGGCTATCAGCATATTGCGGCCATGGTCGGCAAAGCGGGTGCCGTGGTCATAGCCCGCCGAATACATGATCACCAGGCCGGCGCAGGCGAGCAGGAACACAGCAAAGGCAAGCAGGCCGTCAAAACCCTGCACCAGGGGCAAAGATCGTTTGAAGAGGGAAGGTTGGTCAAAAACGGCGGACATGGCCGCGATTATCGGTGAGCCGGCAAGCGGCCTGGAAGCCAAAGGACATGGGCGCCGGGGCTGCAACACTACAAAAATAATAGCTGAATATGCTCATCCTGCTTGCGCAAACGGCTTCTTTTATGTTAAATCCAGCAGATACCGCACCGCAACATCCTGCACCTGCAGTCAGGCGTTTACCATTGATCCATGCCCATCACCCACCTGCTTTACCTGCACGGCTTTCGTTCCTCGCCCCAATCGGTCAAGGCCCAAAAAATGGCCGCAGTGATGGCCAACCGCTACCCGACGGTGCACTGGTGGTGCCCGCAACTGCCGCCCTCACCGCAGGACGCCATGGCGATGCTCGAAAAAGGCGTGGCAGACTGGCCGGCCGCATCGATGGCGGTCATCGGTTCGTCGCTGGGCGGCTTCTATGCGACAACAGTGGCCGAGCGCCATGGCTGCAAGGCGGTGCTGCTGAACCCGGCAGTCGATCCGGCGCGTGACTTGGCCCACTACATCGGCGAGCAGACCACTTGGCAAAACCCCGACGAGCATTTTTTCTTTGAAGCGCACTTTGTCGATGAACTGCGTGCGCTGCAGCCTGGGCCGCTGAAAAGCCCGCAGCACTACCTGGCCCTCATCGCCAAGGGCGATGAAGTGCTGGACTGGCGCGAGATGGCGGTGCGCTATGCGGGCGCCCAACTGCGCTTGCTTGAAGGCGGCGACCATGCGCTGAGCGACTTCGATGTCCATTTGCCCGCCATCCTGAACTTCCTGGACCTGACCTGAAGCCAGCACCCGTTGGTTTGGGGCCAGGCGCTGCCTGATTACACTAGCAGGCTGTCCCGCAAGGGCCGTGACCCCGCACCCCCAGGCCAAAGGATTTCGTTGTGTTTGTATTGTTTGAAGAAACCGGCAAGTTCCTGGCCGGCCGGATTTTGTCGGAAGCGGACACCTCGCTGCAGGTCGAGCTGGACTCGGGCAAGCGCGTCAAGGTCAAGGCGGCAAATGCGCTGCTGAAGTTTGAAAAACCCGCACCGGCCGAGTTCATTGCCGCCGGCCAGCGCCTGGTTGAAGAAATCGACCTGGACCTGGCCTGGGAATTTGCCAGCGACGAGGAATTCGGCTTTGCCGAACTGGCGCGCGACTATTTCAGCGCCGACGCGTCCAAGCCGGCGTCGGCCGAGCAGCAGGCCGCCGCCCTGTTTCGCCTGTATGACGCACCGCATTACTTCCGCCGCGCCGGCAAGGGCCGCTTCAAAAAAGCGCCGCCCGAAATCCTGCAACAGGCGCTGGCCGCCATCGAGAAGAAAAAGCAGATCACCGCGCAAATCGCCAGCTGGGCAGAGGAACTGGGCCAGGGCCAGTGTCCGGCGCCAATCCGCGAGCAACTCTACAAAATCCTCTTCAAGCCCGACAAGAACAGCGCCGAATACAAGGCGGTGGTCGATGCCTCGCGCGCCACGCATACCGCGCCGCTCGACCTGCTGCAAAAAGCCGGCGCCATTGCGTCGCCCTACCAGTTCCACTGGAAGCGCTTTTTGTTCGAGAACTTCCCCAAAGGCACGCGCTTTGCGGAACTGCAGGCGCCGCCTGTCAAGGACGAGCTGCCACTGGCCGACGTGCGCGCGTTTTCCATCGACGACTCCAGCACCACCGAGATCGACGATGCGCTGTCTGTTCAAGGTATGGGCAGCGGCACGGTCACGCTGGGCGTTCACATTGCAGCGCCCGGCTTGGCGGTGCTGCCGGGCAGCCCGATCGATGCCGTGGGCCGCGCACGCATGTCCACCGTGTACATGCCGGGCTACAAGCTGACCATGCTGCCCGACGAGATCGTGCAGGCCTACACACTGCAGGAAGGCCGCAACTGCCCTGCCCTGTCGCTCTACATCACGATGGACGAAACTACGCTGGACATCACTTCCAGCGTGACCCGGCTGGAGCAAGTGCCCATCGTCAGCAACCTGCGCCACGACGCGCTCGACAACGTTTTCAACGAAGCGTTCTTTGAAGCGGCGCAACTGACCTCGCCGGTCGATGTGCCATGGGGCGTGGAAATGACCTTTTTGCACCGCCTGGCACGGCACCTGAAAGGCCAGCGTGAGATCGCTCGCGGCAAGCCCGAGAACTTCAACCGGCCCGACTACAACTTCAAGCTCGACAACCCGACAGGCGGCGAGCCGCAGGGCGACGAGGCGGTCAGCATCGGCACGCGCCAGCGCGGCGCACCGCTCGATTTGATCGTCGCCGAGGCCATGATCCTGGCCAACAGCACCTGGGGCCAGTGGCTGGCCGAGCATGGCGTTCCGGGCATTTACCGCAGCCAGGCCAGCATGGCGCCCGGCGTGAAGGTGCGCATGGGCACCAAGGCGCTGCCGCATGCCGGCCTCGGCGTGAAAAGCTATGCCTGGAGCACCTCGCCGCTGCGCCGCTACACCGACCTGGTGAACCAGTGGCAGATCATTGCCGTCACCAAACACGGCCGCAGCGCTGCGCTGGTCGCACCCTTCAAGCCCAAGGATGCCGATTTGTTCTCGGTGATTTCGTGCTTTGACGCGGCCTACAGCGCCTACAACGGCTTCCAGTCGGGCATCGAACGCTACTGGACGCTGAAATACCTGCAGCAAAACGGCATCACCGAACTGACAGCCACCAGCTTCAAGGACAACCTGGTGCGTGCCGACGATCTCCCGCTGGTGCTGGCCGCCCTGGGTGCGCAAGGCCTGCCGCGCGGCGCCCGGGTGCGCATCAGGCTCGGCGCGATTGACGAGATCACGCTGGACGTTGCGGGCACGGTCATTGAACGGCTTGACACGGTTGCCGAGGCTTCGGCCGAAGCGCAGCACAGCGACGCTGGCGAAGACGCAGAAGATGGCGAAGATGAAATCGCCGCCGGACCGATTTCGATTGCTGTTGACATGGACGAAGCACCAGCAGATGCCGAGCCGGCTCCCGCTGCGGCCGCCTGAAGCCGCCCAGATGTCCAGCGCGCCACCGATGACCGGCACCTGGCAGCGCGCCTTCATGCAGAAACCTGACCGACGGCTGGGGAAATTCAGATCGCCCAGCACTTTGCAGGTGGCGCTGGGTATTTCGCTGGCCGCGCACGCTGCGCTGCTGGCCGTGCGGATTGTCGATCCGGAACGCTTCAACCGCGTGTTCCAGGACACGCCGCTTGAAGTCATTCTGGTCAATGCCAAGTCGAGCGACACGCCCGAGGCGAACGCCAAAGCCATTGCGCAAGCGTCGCTGGCGGGCGGCGGCATGCTTGACAGCGGCCGGCCAACGTCGCCGCTGCCGCCTTCGGTGGTGGAAAAAAACGGCGACGCGCAGGAAGACGCAAATGAACAGCGCCAGGTTCGCTCGCTCAAGGAACAGCAAAAAGATTTGCTGCTGCAGACACGCAATGAACTGGCTGCGCTGCCACCGCCCGACTTGAGCGTGCCGTCCAGCCTGCGTGCACAAACCGAGCAGGAAGAAAAGCGCCGGCAACTGGTCAAGCTGCTCGCTGAAATTGAAAAAAGCATCAATGAAGACGGCGCACAGCCGTCCCGCCGCTACATCAGCCCTTCGACCCGCGAGGCGGTTTATGCGGTCTATTACGACGCCATGCGCCGGAAAATCGAGAAAAAGGGCACGCTGAACTTTCCGCAGCGGGCGGGGAAAAAACTCTATGGCGAGTTGACCATGACAATGACGGTCAATGCCGACGGCCAGGTGCTGACGACCGAGGTGGTGCAAAGTTCGGGCAACCCGACGCTCGACCGCTGGGCGCAAAGCCTGGTGCAGGGCAGCGGGCCTTTCGAGCCGTTCAGCGAAGCCATGCGCGGCAAGGCCGACCAGATCGTGGTGGTATCAAGCTTCAATTTCGGGCGTGATGACAGCCTGGAAACAAAGCTGACGGATCGCTAAGCCTGGGTACATCGCCTGCATTGAAAAATATTCGCATGAAAAAGACACCCCCTTGACCCGCAATCCCGCAAGCGCAGCGCATGGCCCGGCGCCGGACAACCCAGTGGAAGACGGCAGAGTCACACCTGCCCACGCCGGCAAGCCGGTATGGTGGGCATGAAGGCCTTTGGTCGCTTGCTGCTCCTGGCCTTGCTGGCAGGCCTGGCGCTGCAGCTGTATTTTGCGGGGCGCATTGCGCTGATGCGATTTGTCGACCCGGAATCGACCGCCTTCCAGCGTTCTGAAGCGTGGAATGTGGCCCGCAACACCGGCACGCTTGCATGGCGCCAGCAGTGGGTGCCGTACGAACAAATCTCAAGCCACCTCAAGCGCGCCATCATTGCCTCGGAAGACGCCAGTTTTGTGCTTCACGAGGGCCTCGACATGGACGCGCTGGAAAAGGCCTGGGAGAAAAACGCCCAGGCTGAGGAACGTGCCGCGCAAGCCCTCAGCCGACAAGCGCAGGGCAAGTCGAACGCACCGCTGGCCAAGCCACCCAAAATCGTCGGTGGCTCGACCATCACCCAGCAACTCGCCAAGAACCTGTTCCTGTCAGGCGAACGCACGCTGCTGCGTAAGGGACAGGAGTTGCTGCTGACGCTGATGCTCGAAGCGCTGCTGAGCAAGCAGCGCATTCTGGAGATTTACCTGAACAACGTCGAATGGGGCGAAGGCGTTTTTGGCGCCGAAGCCGCTGCCCAGCACTATTACCGCAAGTCGGCCGCACGCCTGAGCGCCATCGAATCGGCCCGGCTGGCGGTGATGCTGCCCCGGCCGAAGTATTTTGAAACCCACACCGGCTCGGGCTACCTGGCCTCGCGCGCCCGGACCATTGCAGCGCGCATGGGCGGGGTAGAACTGCCATGAGCGCCTGCTTTTCATATTTTACGAGTCATTTCTTGCCTTTGCGCAATACCAGCCTGCATAAGCAGCTACTTTAATCATAGCAATGCATATATTGGGAATCGATCCGGGTTTGTTGATCACGGGCTTTGGCGTGGTGGACATGGACGGCCCGCACCTGCGCTACATCGCCAGCGGCACCATCAAGACCGCGCACCTGGACAAAAAGGACTTGCCGGGCCGGCTGAAGGTGCTGTTCGACGGCGTTCGCGAGGTGGTGCAGCGCTATCAGCCCGAATCCGCGTCGGTCGAGATTGTGTTTGTGAACGTCAACCCGCAGGCCACGCTGCTGCTGGGCCAGGCACGCGGCGCATGCATCACGGCGCTGGTGTCAAGCGACCTGCCGGTGGCCGAATACACCGCGCTGCAGATGAAAAAGGCCGTCGCCGGCTACGGCAAGGCCGGCAAGGCGGAAGTCCAGGAAATGGTCATGCGCCTCTTGAAGCTGCCGTCGCTGCCGGGCAAGGATGCCGCCGACGCCCTGGGGCTGGCCATCACGCATGCGCATGTGGGTGCGGCAATGGCGCGGCTGGCGCAGGCCAGTGAAGCCAGCGGCAAGATGGGCGGCCATTACCGCGCCGGACGCAGCCGCTGACCGGCTAACCGACCCGATCCATGATAAGCACCGCAAAAAATCCGAAAGCGGCAACAAGGGTCCATTTCAGGATGTTCAGCCCCTGACGCCGAAACCGCACTTGTGAGGTGATGGCGTACAGCACAAATGACACGGCAGAAGCCAGCAGCGCCAGCAAAATCATCAAACGGAACACCACCATGATCAGGCTTCCTGCCGTTCGCGCGACACGGCCTTACCAGGCCCGCGCCAGGGTGGCAAAACCCTTGGGTGCGCTTTTTTCGTCGTCAAACGTGACGATTTCATAGGCTTCAGGCTGCGCCAGCAACTCGCGCAGCAGCTTGTTGTTCATGGCATGGCCCGAGCGAAAAGCGCTGTAGGCGGCCAGCAGCGGCTTGCCCAGCAAGTACAGGTCACCCATGGCGTCGAGGATCTTGTGCTTGACGAATTCGTCGTTGTAGCGTAGCCCTTCGCTGTTCAAAACCTTGTAGTCGTCCATGACGATGGCATTGTCGAGCCCACCCCCCAGCGCCAGGCCGTTGGCCCGCATCATCTCGACATCCTTGGTGAAACCGAAGGTGCGCGCGCGGGCAATGTCGCGGCTGTAGGCGCCGCTGCCCATGTCGAACTCGACGCGCTGACCGGTCGAATCGACAGCCGGGTGGTCAAAGTCGATCTCGAAGCTCAGTTTGTAGCCTTCATAGGGACTCAGCCGCGCCCATTTCACATTTGGACCCTCGCCTTCGCGGACCTCGACCGGCTTGAGGATGCGCACGAAGCGCTTGGGCGCCGGCTGCAAGGCAATGCCGGCGGATTGCAGCAGGAATACAAACGACGACGCCGAGCCGTCCAGGATCGGCACCTCCTCGGCAGTGATGTCGATGACCAGGTTGTCAATGCCCAGCCCGGCGCAGGCCGACATCAGGTGCTCGACCGTCAGCACCTTGGCGCTACCGCTGGAAATAGTCGACGCCAGCCGGGTGTCGGTGACGGCTTCGGGCGAGATGGCGATGTCCACCGGTTGCGGCAGGTCAACACGCCGGAACACGATGCCGCTGTCGGGTGGTGCCGGCCGCAGGGTCAACTCGACCCGCTGGCCGCTGTGCAGCCCGACGCCGACCGCCCGGGTCAGTGATTTGAGGGTTCTTTGAGCGAGCATGTCTTATTTTAAATTGCCAGGCACGCAGCGCCATGGCGGAGCCCGTCAAGCCCACACGGCATGCTGGCGTGCAGCAGGCATGGCACGCCATAAAGCAGGCCATGCGGTGCCGGCCTGTCGCCGTGGCAGGCCGGTACAGTTACAGGCAGGATCAGTCTGCCTGACGGCGCAAGAAGGCAGGAATCTCGAAGTCGTCCATGCCCCCAGATGCCAGCGCATCGACTTTGGCCGCCGCCTGTGTGCGGTTGGTGCGCCACACGCTGGGAACGGCCATGTTGCCGTAGTCGGGCTGCTTCAGACCCTGCGGGCCGCCCGCATTCTGGCCGGCACCACGCAGCACCTGCAACGGCGCAACATTGCTGCGCACTTCCTGGCGGCTCAGGCCGGTCGCCACCACGGTGACGCGGATGTCATCACCCAGCTCGTCGTCGTAGGCAGTGCCGTAGATGACATGCGCATCGGGCGAAGCGTAGGCGCGCACGGTGTTCATGGCCAGCTTGGACTCGTTCAGCTTGAGCGAGCCCTTGGCGGCCGAAATCAGCACCAGCACGCCCTTGGCGCCCGACAGGTCGATGCCTTCGAGCAGTGGGCAGGCCACGGCCTGCTCGGCAGCGATGCGGGCGCGGTCGGGGCCGTTGGCCCGGGCCGTTCCCATCATCGCCTTGCCGGGCTCGCCCATCACGGTGCGCACATCCTCGAAGTCGACGTTGACGTGGCCGGGAACATTGATGATCTCGGCAATGCCACCAACAGCGTTTTTCAGCACGTCGTTGGCATGCGCAAAGGCTTCGTCCTGCGTCACGTCGTCGCCCAGCACTTCAAGCAGCTTTTCATTCAGCACGACAATCAGCGAATCGACATTGGCCTCCAGCTCGGCCAGGCCGAGGTCGGCATTGGTCATGCGCCGGCCCCCCTCGAAGTCGAAGGGCTTGGTCACGACGCCGACCGTCAGAATGCCCATTTCTTTGGCCACGCGGGCGATCACGGGCGCTGCACCCGTGCCAGTGCCGCCGCCCATGCCAGCGGTGATGAACAGCATGTGCGCACCGCTGATGGCATCGCGGATGTCGTCCACGGCGAGTTCGGCGGCTTCGCGGCCTTTTTCAGGCTTGCTGCCGGCGCCAAGTCCGCTGGCGCCCAGCTGGATGTTCTTGTGCGCGGTGCCGCGGTTAAGCGCTTGCGCGTCGGTGTTGGCGCAGATGAATTCAACGCCCTGCACGCCGCACTGGATCATGTGGCCGACGGCATTGCCGCCACCGCCGCCGACGCCAATCACCTTGATCTGCGTGCCTTGGTTAAATTCAGTGATTTCAATCATTTCGATACTCATGGGGAGCCTCCTGTTGGGGTAAATAAGGTGGGTGAATACATGTCAAATTTTTTGCGAAACATGGCGGGTCAGGCCGGTGGATCAGCGCCTCCCGAATGGGTTCGGCGCCAGGGACGGCCGAAAAATCTGGACAGACGGGTCATCAAAAATTCCCCACAAACCAGTCTTTGACGCGGCCAAAGGCGCTGTGCACGCTGCCGGCCTTTTGCGACACCTTGAAGCCGCGCATGCGCGCCAGCCGGGCTTCTTCGAGCAGCCCCATGACGGTCGCGGCACGGGTCTGGGCGACCATGTCGGACAAAGCACCGGAATAGCGCGGCAGACCGCGCCGTACCGGCTTGAGGAAAATATCTTCGCCCAGCTCGATCATGCCGGGCATCATGGCGCTGCCGCCGGTGATGACAATGCCCGAGGACAGCACTTCCTCGTAGCCTGACTCGCGGATCGCCTGCTGGACCAGCAGGTAGATTTCCTCGACGCGCGGCTCGATCACGCCGGCGAGCGCTTGCTTGCTGAGCATGCGCGAGGCGCGGTCGCCCAGGCCGGGCACCTCGACCTGGGTATCGGGGTCGGCAAGCAACTGCTTGGCGCAGCCGTTTTCCACCTTGATGTCCTCGGCGTCCTTGGTTGGCGTGCGCAGTGCCATGGCGATGTCGCTGGTGATCAGGTCGCCGCCAATCGGAATCACGGCGGTGTGCCGTATGGCGCCGCCGGTGAAGATGGCGACGTCGGTGGTGCCCGCGCCAATGTCGACCATGGCCACGCCCAGTTCCTGCTCGTCCTGCGTCAGCACCGACAGGCTGGACGCCAGCGGATTGAGCATCAACTGGTCGACGTCAAGGCCGCAGCGCCGCACGCATTTGATGATGTTCTCGGCAGCGCTTTGTGCGCCCGTCACGATGTGGACCTTGGCCTCCAGGCGCAGACCGCTCATGCCGATGGGCTCGCGCACATCCTGGCCGTCGATCACGAATTCCTGCGGCTCGACCAGCAGCAGGCGCTGGTCGGTGGAGATGTTGATGGCCTTGGCGGTTTCAATCACCCGGGTGACATCGGCCTGGGTCACTTCCTTGTCCTTCACGGCCACCATGCCGCTGGAATTGATGCCGCGGATGTGGCTGCCGGTGATGCCGGTGAAGACCCGGCCAATCTTGCAGTCGGCCATAAGTTCGGCCTCTTTCAATGCCTGCTGGATGCTGTGCACGGTGGCGTCGATGTTGACCACCACGCCGCGCTTGAGTCCCTGGCTGGCGGCAATGCCCAGACCGGCCAGCTTGAGCTGGCCGCCGGGCATGACCTCGGCCACCACGACCATGATCTTGCTCGTTCCGATGTCCAGCCCCACCACCAGATCTTTATATTCTTTGGCCATTCATTTACCTTTTCTTTTTCTTGTCGTCTTTGTCAGCGATCTCGCCGGTGGTGACGCCCCTGAGCTTGAGCGCATAGCCGGTGGGATAGCGCAGGTCGGCAGACTCCACGTCGCGTCCGAAGCGCGACGACACCTGCGTCACGGTGTCGACGAAGCGCCGGGCACGCGCCTGGACTTCAGCCCGCGAACCGTGGCCGAGTTCGATCACCGCGCCACTGTCAAGCTGCGCGCGCCAGCTTCCCAGATCATTCAACTGCAACTGCTCCAGCACCGCATCCATCTCTTCAAACAACGGAAGCATTTCGTGGTAAGCCTGCAGCACCTGCGGCGCTTGGCCCTTGGGGCCGATCAGCAGCGGCAATTCTTCGTTTTCGACATCGCCGGGATTGGCGTCAAACACCTCGCCCAGGTTGTTGAGCAACCTGGCATCGCCCTCGGGTCCCCAGTAGGCAACGGCCTTGTGCTCAATCAGGACCACTTTCAGGCGGTTCGGGAATTCGCGCTGCACCACGGCCCGGCGAACCCAGGGCACGGATTCGAAAGCAGCGCGCGTGGATTCCAGGTCCACTGTCAGGAAGTTGCCGACCAGTTTGGGCGCCACATTGGCGCGCAGGGTGACGGCATTGTTGTGCGTCAAGTCGCCACCGACACGTATGGCGCTGAGGTTGAAGGCGGGCTGGCGTGCCAGCCAAGCCATGCCCAAGGCCAGCACCATGGCGCCGAACATCAAACCCAGAAGCACCGACACGGTGTTCATGAGCCTGACGTCTGGTGGCAGGGCGGCTGGCAGTGGCATGGTGCGGCTCACAGCAGTGTTCCGTCCCGGGGCTGGCAGTCGAGCGCTGCGGTTTGAAGCAACTGGACGCACAAGTCCTCATAGGAAATGCCCGCTGCCCGCGCAGACATGGGCACCAGCGAATGCCCGGTCATTCCCGGCGAGGTGTTGATCTCCAGCAGGTAGGGCTTGCGCGTCGCCTGGTCGATCATCACGTCGGCACGGGCCCAGCCCCGGCAGTTCAGCGTGCGAAAAGCCTGCAGCACGAGTTGCTGGATGGCTTGCTCTTCTCCGTCTGGCAGGCCGCAGGGCACCAGGTACTGCGTGGTGTCGGTGAAATACTTGTTCTGATAGTCGTAATTGCCCTCGGGCGCAACGATGCGGATCACCGGCAGCGCCCGCGCCTGCGCGCCGGTGCCAAGCACCGGACAGGTCACCTCGTCGCCACTAACGAACTGCTCGCACAGGATGTCGGCATCCATTTTTTCGGCCAGTGCCACAGCGGCTGCCATATCGGCGCGCTCAGTTACCTTGGTCAAGCCCAGCGACGAGCCTTCGCGCGCCGGCTTGACGATCAGCGGCAGGCCAAGCGTGTCGGCGACCGCATTGACCTCTGCCGCGCTGTATCCACCACGGCGCAGCAGCACATAGCGGGGGGTGGGCAGGTTTTCGGACAGCAGCACGCGCTTGGTCATGACCTTGTCAATGGCCATGCTCGACGCCATGACACCGGAGCCGGTGTACGGAATGCCGAGCAGTTCCAGCGCGCCCTGCACCGTGCCGTCTTCGCCGAAGCGGCCATGCAGCGCGATGAAGCAGCGGGCAAAACCCTCTTTCCTCAAGTCGCCCAGGTCGCGCTCGGCCGGGTCGAAGGCATGGGCATCGACACCCTGCGAGCGCAACGCCTGCAACACGCCCTGCCCCGACATCAACGAAATTTCACGCTCGGCGGAGCGCCCGCCCATCAGGACGGCGACCTTGCCGAAGCTCGAAGGATGGGCGTTCATGCGGCTTGACCTTCCAGCACCTTGAATTCCTGGAACTCCAGCATGGCCACGACACCGGCGGGTACCTGGCCGATAGAACCAGCGCCCATGCACATCAGCACATCGCCGCCCCGTGCCGTATCGAGGATGGCCTGGGGCATGGCTGCAATGTCGCCGACGAAGACCGGCTCGACCTTGCCGGCCACACGCAGCGCACGCGCCAGCGAGCGGCCGTCGGCCGCCACGATGGGCGATTCGCCAGCGGCATAGACTTCGGCCAGCAGGACCGCGTCGGCGTGGCTGCTGATGACCCTGACGAAATCTTCGAAACAGTCGCGGGTGCGGGTGTAACGGTGTGGCTGGAATGCCAGCACCAGCCGCCGACCCGGAAAAGCGCCGCGCGCCGCCGACAACGTAGCCGCCAGCTCGACCGGATGGTGACCGTAATCCTCGATCAGCGTGAACCGGCCGCCGTCTTTGGCAGGCAGGTCACCATGGCGCTGGAAGCGCCGGCCCACGCCAGTGAAGCCGGCAAGCGCATTTTGCACAGCGGCGTCGGGCACGTTGAGTTCCACTGCAATCGCAATGGCTGCCAGGGCATTGAGCACGTTGTGCTGGCCGGCCAGGTTCAACACCACCTCCAGGTCGGGCAGTTGCACACCATTGCGGCGCTGCGCGGTGAAATGCATTTGCGCGCCGACAGCGCGCACGTTCACGGCGCGTATTTGCGCGGCGTCGTTCAGGCCATAGCTGGTGATGGGGCAGGACATCTGGGGCACGATGTCACGGATCACCGGGTCGTCGGTGCACAAGACCGCTGTGCCATAGAACGGCATGCGGTGCAGGAAATCGACAAACGCCTTTTTCAGGTTGCCAAAATCGTGCCCATAGGTTTCCATGTGGTCGGCATCAATGTTGGTGACCACTGCCATCACGGGCAGCAAGTTCAGGAAAGACGCGTCCGACTCATCGGCTTCGACCACGATGTAGTCGCCCGATCCCAGCTTGGCATTGGCACCAGCGCTGTTGAGCTTGCCACCAATCACGAACGTCGGGTCCAGTCCGCCTTCGGCCAGCACGCAGGCCACCAGGCTGGTGGTGGTGGTCTTGCCGTGGGTACCGGCAATCGCAATGCCCTGCTTGAAGCGCATCAGTTCGGCCAGCATCATTGCGCGCGGCACGACCGGAATGTGTTTTTCACGCGCGGTCACGACTTCCGGGTTGTCGGCTTGCACTGCCGTGGAGGTCACCACGGCATCGACATTGACCAGGTTCCCGGCAGCATGGCCGACAAAGGTCTGGATACCGAGTCCGCCCAGGCGCTGCAGCGTGCTGCTGTCCGACAGGTCGGAGCCGGAAATCACATACCCCAGGTTGTGCAGGACCTCGGCAATTCCGGACATGCCTGCCCCACCAATGCCGATGAAATGGATGTGCTTGATGGCGTGCTTCATCGCGCAAGTTCCTCGCAAGCGGCGACAAGATGGGCGGTGGCATCTGTTTTTTGCATGTTTTTGGCTTTTAGCGCAGACTGGACAAGCGCAAAGCGCTCTGTTTTTTGTAGCATTATCGCAAGTTTTTCGGGGGTCAGGTCATGTTGTTGCACCAGCCAGCCACCGCCTTGTGTAACAAGAAATTTGGCATTGGCGGTCTGGTGGTCATCTACGGCAGACGGAAAGGGAACAAACAGCGCCGCAGCACCGACAGCGGCAATTTCGGTCACCGTGCTGGCGCCGGCGCGGCAGATGATCAGGTCCGCATCGGCAAAGGCCTGGGCCGTGTCGTTGATGAAAGGCGTGAGTTCGGCACCCACGCCGGCAGCCAGGTAATTGGCGCGCAACGCTTCAAGCTGGCGAGCACCGCTTTGGTGTGTGACGCAGGGACGCAGCGCCGCTGGAATCAGGGCAAGCGCCTTGGGAACAAGTTCGTTCAGCGCCGTCGCGCCCAGACTGCCGCCCACCACCAGCACCTTGAGCGGCCCGCTTCGCTGCGCAAAGCGCACCGTCGGATCTGGCTGCAGGGTAAAAGCTGGCCGAAGCGGATTGCCCACCCATTCGGCATTTTTCAGCACAAGTGGAAAAGCAGTAAAAACGCGGTCGGCGACGCGGGCCAGCAGTTTGTTGACCAGGCCGGCCACGGAATTTTGTTCGTGCAGGATGAGCGGCTTGCCCAGCAGCACGCTCATCATGCCGGCCGGAAAGGCGATGTAGCCGCCCAGACCGACCACTACATCAGGCTTGACGTGGCGAATGACCTGTACGCTTTGCCAGAAAGCCTTGAGCAGGCGCAGCGGCAGGAAGGCCAACGTTAACAGCCCCTTGCCACGAACGCCCGAGAAATCAATCGACTCAAAGGCAAAGCCACGCGGCGGTACCAACTGGCTTTCCATGCTGGGGCGCTCTGCGCTGCCCTTGCCGCCCAGCCAGTGCACGCGCCAGCCACCCGCGCGCAAGGCCTCCGCCACGGCCAGGCCGGGAAAAATATGGCCGCCGGTTCCGCCGGCCATGATCAAAGCACAGCGCTGAGGGTTCATATGCGGCTTCCACGCATCATCACGCGGTTTTCGTAGTCGATGCGAAGCACGACCGCCAGCGCAATCAGGTTCATCACAATCGCGGAGCCGCCATAGCTCATCAGCGGCAGCGTCAGGCCCTTGGTCGGCAAGGCGCCAAGGTTCACGCCAATGTTGATGAAGGTCTGAAAGCCCATCCAGATGCCAACGCCCTGCGCCACCAGCCCGGAAAACAGCCGGTCCAGCGCGATGGACTGGCGGCCGATGTGCATGATGCGGCGGATCATCCACACGAACAAAGCGATGATCACCAGCACGCCGATGAGGCCGAATTCCTCGCCAATCACAGCCATCAGAAAGTCGGTGTGCGCTTCGGGCAGCCAGTGCAGTTTTTCGATGCTGCCGCCCAGGCCGACGCCAAAGATCTCGCCCCGGCCAAAGGCAATCAGCGAGTGGGACAACTGGTAGCCCTTGCCCAAGGCGTATTTTTCGTTCCACGGGTCCATGTAGGCAAAGATCCGCTCGCGACGCCATTCACTGAACATCACCATCATGCCGAAAGCCACCACGACCACCGCTGAAATCACCAAAAACATCCGCGCATTGACGCCGCCCAGAAAAAGAATGCCCATGGCAATGACAGAAATCACCATGAAGGCGCCCATATCGGGTTCGGCCAGCAGCAGCATGCCGACGATGCCCACGGCAAAAGCCATCGGCAGCACCGCGCGAAAAAAGCGCTCCTTGACATCCATCTTGCGCACCATGTAGTTGGCGGCATACAGCAGCACGGCAAATTTCGCCAGCTCCGAAGGCTGGAAGTTCATGACGCCCAATGGAATCCAGCGCCGCGCGCCATTGACCCCTTTGCCAATGAAGGGAACCAGCACCAGCACCAGCAACAACAGCGAACCCATGAAAAGCCAGGGCGCATATTTTTCCCAGGTGGCCATGGGGATCTGGAAAGCCAGATAAGCTGCAAGCGTCGCCACCAGCAGCGAAAGCAAATGCCGCGTCAGGAAAAATGTGTGTGCATAGCGCGAAAACTTGGGGTTGTCGGGCATCGCCACCGAGGCCGAATACACCATCACCAAGCCGAACAGCAGCAAGGCCACAGTGACCCAGACCAGCCCCCAATCGAGTCCTGCCAATCGAACCGGGGTGGTGAGCTTACCCGGAAGACTGCGGCCGCCCAAACGCACTGGCAAGGCATCCGAAGCAACCTTGCCAGCCCCTGAAAACCAGCCGGTACGACGCAGTTTGGCAGTCACAGCACAGCTCCCTGTTCGACGGCAAGTTCCTGAACTGCCTCGCAAAAAACCCGTGCCCGATGCTGGTAATTGTCAAACATGTCAAAACTGGCACACGCAGGCGACATCAGCACCGCGTCACCGGCATGTGCCTGCGCAGCAGCCAGGCTGACCGCCTGCGCCATGGAAGCCGCCTCCAGCAACTCGA
Source organism: Polaromonas sp. CG_9.7 (assembly GCF_015752205.1). Classification (GTDB taxonomy): domain Bacteria; phylum Pseudomonadota; class Gammaproteobacteria; order Burkholderiales; family Burkholderiaceae_C; genus Polaromonas. The sequence goes on along the minus strand of NZ_JADOVG010000002.1, from coordinate 235,645 downwards.
CCTGTCGGCCTTGCAGTGCAGCGCGAATCAGCGGCGCATCACGACCAATCAGCACCACAGTCCGGACATAGCGCGCCACCGGATCGGCCAACGCCGAAAAATCCTGGCCCTTGCCTTCCCCGCCCAAAATCAACACCAGTTTGCGATCAACGCCCAATCCGGCCAGCGCCGCCACCGTGGCGCCGACATTGGTGGCCTTGCTGTCGTCAAAGTATTCCACGCCCTGCAGCACGGCCACCGACTCCACGCGGTGCGGCTCGCCCCGGTATTCCCGAAGGCCATGCAGCATAGGCGCCAACGGGCAACCCACGGCGACGGCCAGACCCAGCGCAGCCAGTGCATTGGCGGCGTTGTGCCGGCCATGAATTCGCAGCGCTTCGAGCGGCATTAGGCGCTGGATATGCAGCACCACATCTTCGGTCTTGCGGCGCTTGAGGGTTTCGTCGGCCTCGGCGGCGCGTACCAGCCATGCCATGCCGTTGACCGTCTGGATCCCGTAGTCACCCGGCCGCCTCGGCTCGTCGCCACCAAAGGTCAGGTAGTGGCGTATTTGCCTGCCCTTGACGGGTGCGGGCAATGCCGCCATCACCTGAGGATCATCGCGATTCAGCAGCATGAGCCCAGCGCTGCCGTAGACATTCGCCTTGGCGGCGGCATAGGCCGTCAAGGTTTCATGCCAGTCGAGGTGGTCCTGGCTGACGTTCAGCACCGTTGCCGCGTCAGGCTGGAAATTCGCGACGCCGTCGAGCTGAAAACTGGACAGTTCCAGCACCCAGACCTCAGGCAGCGTCAAGGTTTCATCGCGGGCTTGCACCTCCAGCTTTTCAATAAGTGTGTCCAGCAGCGTGGGGCCGATATTGCCGGCCACCGCCACCGTTTTTCCGGCGCGCTCGATGAGTTGCCCCGTCAAGGACGTCACGGTGGTCTTGCCGTTGGTGCCAGTGATGCCGATGACCCGAGGTGCATAACCCCTGTCCTGTTTCAGTTCGGCCAGGGCTTGCGCGAACAGGCTCAGTTCGTTGCCGCAAGGGATGCCTTGGGCACGGGCTGCCGCCACGACTCCAGCAATGGAGGCGGGTGACAGGCCAGGGCTTTTCAGCACCAGGTTGAAGTTTTCGCTGTCCAGCAGTGCGCCATCCATCGCAGCATTGATGAAGCGGGCGTTTGGCATGCTGCCCTGCAAGGCGGCGAGTTGCGGCGGCGCAGGACGCGTATCGGCCACGGTGACACGGGCACCACAGCGAGCGCACCAGCGCGCCAGCGCCAGACCGGATGCGCCCAGCCCCAGAACCAGAATGTTTTGATGTGCCAGGTTTCTCATCTGAGTTTCAGCGTTGAAAGACCGACCAGGCACAGCAGCATGGTGATGATCCAGAAACGGACAACGACCTGGGTTTCCTTCCAGCCGCATTTTTCAAAATGATGGTGCAACGGGGCCATTTGCAACAGACGCCGTCCCTGACCGTAACGCCGTTTGGTGTACTTGAACCAGGTGACCTGAAGCATGACCGACAGCGCCTCCACCACAAAGATTCCACCCATGATCGCCAGCACGATTTCCTGGCGCACGATAACGGCGATGGTGCCCAGCGCCGCGCCCAGCGCCAGCGCCCCAACATCGCCCATGAAGACCTGCGCCGGATGGGTGTTGAACCACAAAAAGGCCAGTCCGGCGCCTGCCATGGCGGCACAAAAGATCAGCAACTCGCCTGAACCGGGGATGTGGGGAAACAGCAGGTATTTGGAATAGACCGAGCTGCCTGTCACATAAGCAAACACGCCCAGCGACGAGCCAACCATCACCACCGGCATGATGGCCAGCCCATCCAGGCCGTCGGTCAGGTTCACGGCATTGCTGGAGCCGACAATGACCAGGTACGTCAGGATCACAAAACCGAAGACGCCCAGCGGGTAGCTGATTTCCTTCATGAACGGCAGTTGCAGCCCGGCGTTGGGCGGCAAGCTGACATCGAACCCCGACCGCACCCAGCTGACAAACAGTTCCAGCACGCGCATGTTGGAACTTTCCGAGATGCTGAACACGAGGTAGAGCGCGGCCATCAGGCCAATAACGGATTGCCATAAATATTTTTCGCGCGACCGCATGCCTTCCGGGTCTTTGAGCACCACTTTGCGCCAGTCATCGGCCCAGCCGATAGCGCCAAAGCCGAAGGTCACCAGCAGCACGATCCAGACAAAGCGGTTGGACAGATCGAACCACAGCAGCGTGGAAATGCCGATCGCCATCAAAATCAACACACCACCCATGGTCGGCGTGCCGCTTTTGCTCAGGTGCGTCTGCATGGCGTACTCACGGATCGGCTGGCCGATCTTGAGCGTGATCAGCCGGCGAATCACGAACGGGCCGGCCAGCAGGCCGATGAGTAGCGCGGTGAGCGCGGCCATCACAGCGCGCAGGGTCAGGTACTGGAACACCCGCAGGAATCCCAGGTCAGGCGATAGGGTCTGGAGCCATTGGGCCAGGCTAAGCAACATGAGGCGCTTTCTTGTCTTCTTTTTGTGAATCGGCGCCAGCGGCCATGGCCGCTTCGACCACGCGCTCCATCTTCATGAACCGTGAACCTTTCACCAGCATGCTGGCAACGTGCGGCAGTTCGTCCACCACGGCGGTGCTCAGTTCGGCCATGCTGGTGAAATGACGACTGTCCCCAAAAGCGACGCCTGCGCTGTGCGACTGTTCACCCAGCGTGAAAAGCTTTTCGACTCCCAACGCACGGGCATTTCGGCCAGCTTCACGGTGGAACTGTGGCCCCTGGCTGCCGACCTCGCCCATATCACCCATGACCAGCAAGCGCGGCCCGGGAAGCTCGGCCAGCACCTGGAGGGCCGCCTCCATTGAATCGGGGTTGGCGTTATAGGTGTCGTCAACCAGCGTCACCGTGCGTCCCGGCAGCGAAACCGACAAGGCACGCGACCGCCCCTTGACCGGCATGAACGCCGAAAGGCCGGCGCTGATGAAAGCCGGCGGAACGCCGGCGGCCAATGCGCAGGCGATGGCCGCCAGTGCATTCTTGACGTTGTGCCGGCCCGCCACATTCAGCGCAAACGCCAGCAGCCCCGACGGCGTACGGGCTTCAACGTCCCAGCCGTCGCCATTCCACCTCGCACTGCCTGTCACATCGGCCGGCCCTTCAAGCGCAAACGTCATGACCGGGCGTGCGCCCGCCAGACGCCGCCATAGCTCGGTATAAACATCGTCGGCAGGGAAAACGGCTATGCCAGACGCATCCAGCGAGGCCAGCACCGCGCCATTTTCAAGGGCAACGGCTTGCACCGTGGCCATGAATTCAAGGTGTTCGCGCTGGGCGTTGTTGACCAGCGCCACCGTCGGCCGAACCAGATCGGCCAGATAGGCAATTTCGCCAGCGTGGTTCATTCCGAGTTCAACCACACCGACCTTGTGCGCAGCGCGCAGGCGCAGCAATGTCAGGGGAACGCCGATATCGTTGTTGAGGTTGCCTTCGGTCGAGAATGCTTCTTCGGGTTTCCAGGCCTGCAGAATCGCCGCGATCATCTGCGTCACCGTGGTTTTTCCGTTGCTGCCCGTCACGGCAATCAGCGGCAGGCTGAACTGCGAACGCCAGGCAGCGCCGATCTGGCCCAGCGCCAGGCGGGTGTCGGCGACTTCAATACCGGACAGGCCAGCCCGTGCCAGGCCGTGCTGTGCAATGGCGGCCACAGCGCCTTGAGCCTTGGCTTTTGGCAAAAAATCGTGTGCGTCGAAATGTTCGCCCTTGAGCGCGACAAACAGGTCGCCCGGCCGCAGGCTTCGCGTATCGGTATGAATTCGCAGCGGGGCAACACTGCCGTCGCCCACCAGCCGGGACAAAGGCAACCAGGCCGCGAGTTGCTCCAGGCGCTTCATGCGACCGCCTTTGCCCGGCGCCCTGCCGCCATGGCATTCAGGGCAGCCTGCGCTTGGTCGCGGTCGGAAAATACCATCTTCACACCGTTGATTTCCTGGTAGTTTTCATGCCCTTTGCCGGCCAGCAATACAACGTCCTGCACTTGGGCTCGCACCACGGCATAAGCGATGGCGGCATGCCGGTCCGGCTCTTCATGCGCAGCCTGCGGCTGGTTCAGGCCTTTTTTCATCTGTTCAATAATGCGCAGCGGGTTTTCGCTTCTGGGGTTGTCGCTGGTCAGCACCAGTTGGTCAGCAATTTTTTCTGCCGCGGCTGCCATCAGGGGCCGCTTGCTGGTGTCACGGTCACCACCACAGCCAAAAACACACCACAGCTTGCCGCCCCGGCCCTGTGCCACCGGCCTGAGCGCCAACAGCACTTTTTCCAGCGCATCGGGCGTGTGCGCATAGTCGATGACGACCAGCGGCTGGCCGGCCATCGCCAGAGTTTCAGTGCGGCCGGGTACTGGCAACAAATCCACGCAGGAAGCTACTGCCTCGGCCAGGGGCACCGCCATCGCCCGCAGGGTGGCCACGACACCCAGTAAATTTGACACGTTGTACAAGCCCACCATGGTGGTTGAAAGCCTGTGACGATCGGCGCCTTCCACCACCTCGAAGCTCAAACCCTGCGGGCCTTGGCGGATCGCCTGTGCCTCAAGCCGCGCAGGACCAACGCATGACACCGTCCAGCAGTCGAGCGGCTTTGATGCCAGAAAACCAGCCAGCTCCAGACCCTTGTGGTCGTCTATATTGATGACTGCTGCCCGCAGACCAGGCCAGTCGAACAGCGCTTTCTTGGATGCCCAATAGGCGTCCATTGATGCGTGGTAGTCAAGATGGTCTTGGGTGAAATTGGTGAACACTGCGACCTGAATCTTCGTTCCGTCCAGGCGACGCTCCTGGATACCTATCGATGAAGCTTCCAGCACGCAGGCTGAAAAGCCTTTGCCTGCAAAAAGGCGCAACTGCTGTTGAAGCAGCACCGGGTCTGGCGTCGTCATTCCGGTGGAAACCATTGCACCGGGTGTGCCAATTCCCAGCGTTCCGATCAAGCCGCATGGGCGCGTCAACCGACCAAGCGCCTGCGCCAGCCACCAGGCGGTCGAGGTCTTGCCGTTGGTTCCCGTGATGGCCACAAGTTCGAGCTGCTCGCTTGGCGCGCCAAAATAGGCTGCAGCGATCAGTCCAGTGGCGGACTTGAGATCCTCGTAGGTCGCTACCCGATCATCATTGAAACCGTAAGTCTGAACGTGCTCATTCTCGACCAGACAGGCTTCTGCCCCAGCAGCCAAAGCGGCCTTCACAAACTGCCGTCCGTCAGTAGTTGCTCCGGGCCATGCGATGAAACCATCGCCCTTGCACGCCTTGCGGCTGTCGGCCCACAGCGTACCGGTCACGCGCTCGTGCAGCCAGCGCGCAGCCTGCTCCGGGGTGCGAAGCTGGACGGTGGTCAAAACGACTCCTCCACGGTCTGCGTGATGATTTGCGGTTTCACGCTCATGTCGGGCTGCACGCCCATCATGCGCAGCGTTTGTTGAACCACTTCGCTGAACACCGGAGCGGCGGCAATGCCGCCAAAGTATTTGCCGTCACTGGGCTCGTCGATCATCACCGCGACGATGATGCGTGGCGACTCGATCGGCGCCATGCCGGTAAACCAGGCACGGTATTTGTTGCTGGCATAGCCTTTGCCGACCTGCTTGTGCGCCGTGCCCGACTTGCCGCCCACCGAATAGCCCACAGTCTGTGCCAGCTGGCCGGTTCCGCCCGGTGCGGCGGCCATCTGCAGCATGCGGCGAACGGCGTGGGCTGTCTCGGGAGAAAACACCTTGACGCCGACTGCTGGTTCATTTTTCTTGAGCATGGTGGCGGGAATGATCTGGCCGTCGTGGGCAAAAGAGGTGTAGGAATGTGCCATCTGGAACAGCGATGCCGACAGGCCATAGCCATAAGCCATGGTGGCTTGCTCTACCGGCCGCCAGGTTTTCCAGGGGCGCAGGCGACCGGACACGGCACCCGGAAACTCGATCTGCGGCTTCTGTCCGTAGCCCAAGGCGACGTACGTATCCCACATTTCGTGGGGTGTCATTTTCTGGGCAATTTTCAGCGCGCCCACGTTGCTGGACTTCTGGATCACGCCCTCGACAGTCAATATGCCGTAGTTATGGGTGTCCCTGATGGTGAAGCCACCGATACTGAAACGGCCGGGACCGGTATCAATCAGCGTCTGCGGCTTGACGCGTCCGGCCTCCAGCGCCATGGCGACCGTGATGGGCTTCATTGTCGAGCCAGGCTCGAAGGTGTCGGTCACAGCCCGGTTACGCAATTGCTCGCCGGTCAGATTCTGGCGCTTGTCTGGCACAAAGCTTGGGTAATTCGCCAGCGCCAGCACCTCACCGGTAATTGAGTCAATCACCACGACACTGCCAGCCTTGGCTTTGCGCGCGATCACCGCATCGCGCAGCTTCTGATAGGCGAAGAACTGCACCTTGCTGTCAACGCTGAGCTGAATGTCCTTGCCGTCAACAGGCGGAATCTGTTCGCCCACGCCTTCGACCACGCGGCCCAGCCGGTCCTTGATGACACGGCGTGAACCTGCCTTGCCCGACAGTGCCTGGTTGAAGGTCAGCTCGATACCTTCCTGCCCCTTGTCTTCCACATTGGTGAAACCAACGATGTGGGCGATGGTTTCGCCTTCGGGGTACTTGCGCTTGTATTCCTTGCGCTGGTAAATGCCGGGAATGCCGAGATCGCTGATTTTCCGGGAAACGGGTTGTTCCAGTTGACGCTTGACCCAGACAAAGTTCTTGTCTTCGTCGCTAAACTTCTTTTTCAGATCGGCCAGCGGCATTTCCAGCAAGCGGGCCAATTCGGTCAGTTGTTCAGGACTGGCCTTGACGTCTTCAGGAATGGCCCAGATGCTAAAGGCCGGAACGCTGGACGCCAAAATCAGCCCGTTGCGGTCCAGGATGCGTCCACGGTTGGCTGGCAGATCGAGCGTCCGTGCAAACCGCACCTGGCCTTGGCGCTGAAAAAATTCGTTGGCGTACACCTGTATATAAGCCGCCCTGACTGCAAGGCCGGCAAACGCCAGTGCGATGAGCGCAACGATGAGTTTGCTTCGCCAGACAGGCGTCTTGCTGGCCAGCAGGGGGCTGGACGTATAAAGAACATTTTTTCTACTCATGCTGCGCCTTTTGGCCTGCAGCGGCCGCAACATCGGCAGCGGATTTGTACTTGATGTACTCCGTAATGGCCGGCGTGGTAGTGCGCATCTGAAGCCGGTCCTTGGCCAGCTTCTCAATCTTCAGCGGTGTGGCTTCCGCACGTTTTTCCACCTGCAGCCGCTCGCTTTCGGTTTCAATCTTGCGGCTCTGTGCCGCCGCCTTTTCAAGTTCCACATAAAGACGGCGCGACTCATACTGGGTTTGCACCAGGTACAGCGCACTGGCCAGCACAACCAGCAGCAGCACGAAATTCAGACGTCCCATGGCCTGTCTCTCATGCCAACAGCGTAAACAAAGTTCATGCGGCTTCTCCGGTGCGCTCGGCCACGCGCATCACGGCGCTGCGTGAGCGCGGATTGCCAGCAACTTCCTCATCGCTGGGCTTGGTGCGTCCCAGCGCCTTGAGTTGCATCACCTTGGGCGCGGCAAAAGGCGTGCGCCGGTCATATACCTCGCGCGAATGTGCTGCCATGAATTGCTTGACGATGCGATCTTCAAGCGAGTGAAAGCTGATCACCACCAGGCGCCCACCAGGCTGCAGCACCTTGAGCGACGCCTTCAACGCTTGCTCCAGTTCTTCCAGTTCGGCATTGATAAAAATCCGCAGCGCCTGGAAAGTCCGCGTTGCCGGGTCCTTGCCCGGTTCGCGCGTCTTCACGGCACTGGCCACCACATCCGCCAATTCGGCTGTGGTGGAAAGCGGGCCGGATGCCTGCCGGTGCCGATCAATCGCTCTGGCGACCAATCCGGCAAAACGTTCCTCGCCGTAGTCGCGAATGACTTCGGTCATCGACTCAATCGAAGCATCCTGCAGCCACTCGGCCACGCTTTGACCGCGCGTGGTATCCATGCGCATGTCCAGCGGTCCTTCATTGCGAAAGGAAAAACCACGCTCTGGATTGTCGATCTGGGGGGAACTCACGCCCAAGTCCATCAGCACGCCTGCGATGCTGGCCTCAGGCATCTGGTCCAGATGCCTGAACCCTTGATGGCGTATGGCAAAACGCGGGTCATCGATGGATTGCGCTTCGGCTACCGCATCAAGGTCCTTGTCAAATGCCGTCAGGCGGCCAATCGCCGACAGTTGTGACAGCAACAGGCGCGAATGTCCGCCGCGACCAAAGGTCGCGTCGATGTAATGACCGTCCGGGTTGATCTGAAGCGCCGTGATGGCTTCGTTCAACAGGACGGTGCGGTGTGTCCATGTGCCCTTCACCATCTACTTTCAAAAAGAAAAATCTTTAAATACATCGGGCATCTCGCCCTTCATCTGCTCAGCTTCCTGGGCAGCATAAGTCGCTGCGTCCCAGAGTTCAAAATGGTTGCCCATACCTAACAGTACCGATTCCTTGCTGATTCCTGCGGCTTTGCGGAGTTCAGGCGAAACCAGGATGCGGCCGGTGGCGTCCATTTCAACATCCATCGCATTGCCCAGAAAAATTCGTTTCCACCATTGCGCCTGCATGGGCAGGGACGCAATCCGTTCCCGAAACTTTTCCCACTCGTGCAAAGGAAAAATCATGAGGCATCCATGGGGATGTTTTGTGAGGGTGAACCGGCCGGAGTTGTCTGCGCCCAGAGACTCGCGATGGCGCGCAGGGACGGACAGCCGGCCTTTGGCATCGAGAGCGAGAAATGACGCACCTTGTAACACTTTTCAATCCCTCCTCTGACACTTTTCACCACCGAATTGCACATTTTCCCACTGTATCAGGGAACCCCTTGCCAACCTGTAATTTGACACAAATTATTTCAATGAAATCAATAACTTAGAGGACTAAAGAAAAGCTTCTGAAAGATTTAAAGTTATTTGGTATAAATAACTTAGCGCAGATAGTTAAGGTAAAACATTTAAAATATTCGGAATCTATAAAGATTGATCAAGAAGCCAAAAAAATCAAAATTTCTTGCTTGGACTTTTTTGAGGTGATCTTTGACGGAAAGGTGAAACGACGGCATCATTCATTTGCTGAACAGTGCCGCAAGCCTTGATCGGTCATGTTTTAAAGCTAGCAAAAACGTAGCGTATGGATTTTTTTCCAAGCTTTAAAGCCTTGCAGGCTTAATTTCAAGATACACATCCATCGAACGGGTTTTAGCTTGAAAAAGCCGATTTTGGCGACGATCAGCAGCTTTTAAGCCACCGGAAAACGCCACAAAGTGTTTTATTTGAAATAAATAAACAGCCATGTTCCCGCTTCATTCTTGCGAATAAAAGCAAGGAAAACCGGTTTGGATGCGAAACCTTGAGGAAGCAAAAAACCGGAGACAAAGGCATTGGACATCAAGGTGAAGCAGGGATTTTCAATTTAAAACAGAGCCAGCACAAGTGCAAAACCCATGTCGCCTTGCCCGCATGTCAAACCCACACAGGTCATGCTACCTTGCGGAAAATGACGGATTGCAAAACTGTGTTGTTCGGCTGTGCCGAATGCAATCAGTCGTTTCGGGCGCTGACCTTGGCGTATTCGACAATTCCGATCACGCTGAAAAAAGCAGCCACCAGCCGGTTAACCTCGGAAAACTCGACAAATCGATTTTCAGCCCGCCGCGCAGATACCCAGTTGAGCAGCATGCCTGCTGCAGAAAAATCGACCCGGATGAGTTTGGCGCAGGAAATTTGCATTCTGTCTGCCCCTGTCAGACTGGCTTCCAGCCTGTCCAAAACACCCACAGCATCGCCCTGTATCTGGCCGGACAGGTCCACTGACAAGAACCGGATGGACTTGCTCGGTGAAAAATCGAGCACCGAATCACCCCCCAATTCCATCAATGTGGAATAGTTGGTTTCAGTGGTCGGCTCACCAATAATGGTTGCCTGGCCCATGGCGTCGCCTTCGTCATCGAGCGACTTGTAATCACAGCGTGCAACTTCCCATGCCGGAGGCGATACCTCATAGGTCACACAAAAATCAAGCGCGGTGAGTTCGAAATCATCCGGACGGTGAATGATGCGCAGCATTTCCATACGCAGCAGCCACCACCTTGTATCAGTCGCCCGTTCGCCTGAAGGAGTGGAATCAATCAACACCGTTTGCAACTGCGCCTCGCCAAGAAAGCGCAGTTGCACAGGCTGGACAGCCCAGTCGCTGAAAACCTTGAGCAAAGACTCAAGAGCGGCAGTTTCGATGGTCTTGAGATAGCGCCAGTCAAGGCACCATGGCATAGAGGATCGGGCCATTGCCGTATTGAGAGCGCCCACGGACTGCAGGCTCAAGCCAGAGGGACAGATCCAGTCTGTGTCCATGCTCTCATGCCCGGATTTTTCACCTGGCTGAACCAGCGCCTTGACCATCTCAGGTAGCGAAAACCACTGTGGTGCAGAGCGGTTGAAATGCTCTGCAAACTCAAGGGCGGCCGCTTCGAACTTGGCCTGTTCGCCTGTGGCGCGGTACAAATCAAACAGCGTCAGCCAGGTATAGACATTGTCGGCATGCGATGCACCTGGCCGCAGAATTTCGAACAAACCGGCCTCAGCACCCGCATCATCGCCGTTGGCAAACAAAATGGCGGACTCTTCAAGTTCGGCGTCATGCACGATGGGTTCGTGCTCCAGGTCCGAAGCAAGCGACGGCAGCAATCCCGACACACCGCTGTCAGTGGACTTGTCAGCAACCGCAAACTTCATATGGATCGGACTTTCAGGCAAGCTACCCAAAAGATCGTCAAGCAGGAAGGCGGGAACAGGCTCGTCGGCCGGATGAACCGAGTCCGCGCCAGCAAGAATCGTCGGCTGGAAGGTATCAGGCAAAGCGCCTTGTACCGTGGACAGCCGCGATTTGACCGGCGAAAATGACACCGGTGCCAACTCGTTAACCGAACCATCAGCGGTCTGACTCTTGGTGGTCCACCAATGCTTGGACATCTGCGCTTCGATGTCGTCGATTTTTTTCAGGGTTACCGCACGGTCATCAACATTGAACGTGAGACTGCTTTGGAAAAATGAGGGCCTTCCAACCGGATCAGCCGCGGGTCCTGAAGACACCTCTAGTTTGCGCAACTTGCGCAACATGTCGAATTCACGCTTTCGCACAAAATCGTTGCGCCGCTTGCGCTCGATCATTTCATTGAGCAGTTGCTTCGTGACGGCGTCATCCTTGCCACCGTCGATGGAATCAAGTTCAGTCCAGTTGGTGGCAGGATTGCGGACAAACTTGACCAGCTTGGACAACAAGCCGGAAGCAGAATCGTCTTTGGACATGCTGTTCAATCAAAAAGTTGCGCAGGAATGGCGGATCAGTCTCCAAACATTTTCTGCTTGAGTTCGCGTCGCTGCTGGGCTTCAAGTGACAGATTGGCCGTTGGGCGGGCAATCAGCCGGCCTACGCCGATGGCTTCACCGGTTTCGTCGCAATAGCCATAGTCGCCCGAATCGATGCGGGCAATCGACTGCTCGATTTTCTTGAGCAACTTGCGCTCCCGGTCGCGGGTGCGCAATTCAAGCGCATGCTCTTCTTCAATCGTCGCACGGTCTGCCGGATCGGGAACAATCGCGGCGTCTTCACGCAAGTGCTCGGTCGTCTGGCCGGCACTGTTGTGGATTTCCTGCTTCAGCACCGACAGGCGGTGGCGGAAAAAAGCCAGCTGGGTTTCATTCATGTACTCGGAATCAGGCATGGCCTTGATTTCCGGGTCGGTCAGCTGGTTGGCCGGCGTGGTCTTCCAGTTGTTGGCCAGTTGCGGATCCTTGGGAACCACCGCATGAACCGGCGGCGCAATGACGCGTTCGGTCATCGTTGAATAGCTCGCCTTGGCTGCGTCGGGCGCATAGGTAGGCAGCATGGGCGATGGCGCCGGCGTCTGGATCGCGGTGCGGGCCGAGCTTCTGCGACCAGGCTTCAGTGGCGCGGAATCCATGCGCACAGGAGCCGCAAGCGGTGCCTTGCTCGTCTTGCCATCCTTGGCCACTGGCTTGACCGGGGTCTTGATTTTCTTTTCTGGGGTATTCACTGAGTCTCTCCTCTGGGAAGCGGCCCGGGGTGATGTCCCGAACCGATTCTTTGGCTGGGCAGCCCTGGGGCCGCCAAGCCCTGCCTGGTGCCAGATAATCTGGTGTGTCTGCGCCAATCCAGCCCCTGAAACCGCTGTGAGGCGGCTTTCAGCCCTTGCAGCGAGCGGGTTCCCCCGGGGCTGGCTTCCGGATTCAAATTCCCGGATATTTTGGTCGGCGCGATTGTAGCGGCTTGCCGAAGCATCTTCAGAAATCCTAAATAAATCTCCCCCTGAAACACTTTCAGCATGGGAGTTTTCACGGCTGTTTCAAGGCGGGAATGCGTTGGCAGATGACCCGTCTGTCTCAGACCAGGCACTGCTCCAGCCCCTGGAAAAAAATATCTTTCGGCAGGTCGATGCCGATAAACACCATCTTGCTGGTTTTCTTTTCGCCCTCGGCCCAGGCCGGCCCCAAGTCGCTGCCCATGAGCTGGTGCACGCCCTGGAAAATCACCTTGCGTTCGGTGCCGTCCATGTTGAGCACGCCTTTGTAGCGCAGCATGCGTGGGCCATAGATGTTGACCACGGCGCCCAGAAAGTCTTCCAGCTTGGCCGGACTGAAAGGCTTGTCCGAGCGGAACACGAAGCTTTTGACGTCGTCGTCATGGCGATGGTGGCTGCCCTGCTCTGCCGCATGCGACGGGTGGTCGCAATGCTCACCATGTTCATGGTCATGGTCATGGTCATGATGGGCATGGTCATGCGGCTCGTCGGCCTTGAGGAAATCCGGGTCGATGTCGAGCTTGGCGTTGAGGTTGAAGCCCCGCAGGTCAAACACGTCGGCAATTGCCACCTCGCCGAAATGAACGGCTTTTTGCGGTGCGCGCGGGTTCATGTGGCTCAAGCGGTGCATCAGCGCCTTGACATCATCCTCGGCTACCAGGTCAGTCTTGCTGATGAATATCTGGTCGGCAAAACCGATCTGGCGGCGCGCTTCCTGACGGTCGTCCAGCTGGGTCTGCGCATGTTTCGCATCGACCAGCGTCAGGATGGAGTCGAGCAGATACTGCTCGGCGATCTCCTCGTCCATGAAAAAAGTCTGCGCCACCGGGCCAGGGTCGGCTAGGCCGGTGGTCTCGATCACAACGCGGTCAAAGTCCAGCAGACCCTTGCGCTTCTTGGCGGCCAGGAGTTGCAGTGTTTCGCGCAAATCTTCGCGGATCGAGCAGCAGATGCAGCCGTTATTCATCTGGATGATGTTTTCCTGCGTGTCATTGACCAGGATCTCGTTGTCGATGTTTTCCTCGCCAAACTCGTTTTCGATGATGGCGATTTTCTGGCCGTGGGCCTCGGTCAGGATGCGCTTGAGCAGCGTGGTTTTGCCCGAGCCGAGAAAGCCGGTGAGGATGGTGACGGGAATCAAGCTCATGGTGGTGACCTAAAAAACGGGGAAGGTGAGAAATACGCAAGGGCCTATGTAAGGCGAAACCAGGCGAAACAGACAAGGTGAGGACTTTAGCCCCGCCTTCAAGACCCCGAGGGGCTCGGGTGCATGCCGGCAGGGCGTTGCCAGCAGGGAAAGACATCGGCGATTACTTTGATTTATATAGCAACCTGCGCTTATCCAGTCTGCGCCAGAGGCCGATTTGACCATTAAAAACTAGTTTGACGGCCGTTTGACCAGCACCAACCCCTTGAGGTATTCGCCTTCCGGAAACGCCACCGTCATCGGGTGGTCAGGCGCGCCTCCCATGCGTTCGCAGATGAAGGCGTCCACGCCGGCGTCGGTGCCGGCCGAGGCGACGATCTTGTGGAACAGGTCGGCGCTGATGCCGCCCGAGCAGGAATAGGTGAACAGCACGCCGCCGGGCGCCAAAATCGACAACGCCAGCCGGTTGATGTCCTTGTAGGCGCGCGCGGCGCGCTCGGCGTGCGTGACCGTCGGCGCGAACTTGGGCGGGTCGAGCACGATGGCGTCGAAAGTCCGGCCGTCTTTGACATACTGGCGCAGCATGGCGTTCACGTCGGCGTCCAGCAGGGTGGTGCGGCTGGCGTCAAACCCGTTCAACGCGACGTTGGCTTTTGCGCGCTCTATGGCCGGGCCGGACGAGTCGATCGACGTGACGTGTTGCGCGCCGCCTGCCAGCGCCGCCACGGTGAAGCCGCCGGTGTAGCAGTAGCAGTTCAGCACGTCCTTGAACCCGAGCCGGCGCGCATAGACGGCAAACTTCTGGCGGCTGTCGCGCTGGTCGAGGTAAAAGCCGGTCTTGTGGCCTTCGGCCACGTCCAGGCTCAGTTTCCAGTCGTGTTCGGTGATGACGATGCCAGTGGCGCCCGATCCGGCGAGCCAGCCGGTGGCTTCGGGCAGGCCTTCTAGCGAACGCACGCTGGCGTCAGAGCGTTCGTAGAGCCGCGTCAAGCCAGTTTGCGCCAGCAAGGCGTCAACGATGACTTGCTTCCATTTCTCCGTGCCGCAGCTGGAAAATTGCGCGACCAGCGTGTCGCCGTAGCGGTCCACAACCAGCCCTGGCAGGCCATCGGATTCGCCGTGAATCAGCCGCAGGCCGTCGCTTTTGATGTCAAAAAGGCTTCTTGCGCTTATTGATTGGTCGATGCGCGCTATGAAAAACGAAGCGTCGATGGGCTGCGCCTCGTTGAAGCTCCAGACCCGGGCGCGAATCTTCGACGTCGGGCTGAACGCAGCCCAGCCGAGGAACTGGCCGGCATGGCTTTCAATGCGCACGGTTTCGCCGGACCCGCCGTCGCCGCTGGCGATCGCCCCTGAAAAAATCCAGGGATGGCGGCGCAGCAGGGAGCGTTCCTTGCCGTCTTTCAATCGAATAATGTTCATCGGGCTATTGTCGTGTCTGCCAGCGCCCCGGCCAGCGCGGCTACTTTGGGCGTTCGGGCACGGTCGCCACGGGCGGCGCGTCTGCCTTGGCGCCTGCGCCGTTGGACATCGCCCGGGGGTGCGCGGCGTCGTAGATTTTCGCCAGGTGCTGGAAGTCGAGCCGCGTGTAGACCTGGGTGGTGGTGATGTTGGCGTGGCCCAGCAGCTCCTGCACCGCGCGCAGGTCGCCGCTGGACTGCAACACATGGCTGGCAAAGGAATGGCGCAGCATGTGCGGATGCACTGGTGTGGCCAGCCCGGCCTGCTGCGAGCGCTGCTTCAGGCGCACGCGGATGTGCTGCGGCGTGAGGCGGGTGCCGCGCTGGCTGATGAACAGCGCCGCGCGGCCTTCAACAGCGGGAATCGCCGAGGCGTTGCGCACGGCCAGCCAGTCCTGAAGCGCCGCGAGGGCCGCGCGGCCCACCGGCACGCTGCGCCGCTTTTCGCCCTTGCCCAGCACATGCGCCTCGCCGGCATCGCGGTCGATCCAGCCACGCGCCTGGCCGCTGGCCTGCGCGTCGAGCCCCACCAGCTCGCCAATGCGCAGGCCGCAGCCGTAGAGCAGTTCAGTGATGCACCGGTCGCGCGCTTCCATGAAGGCGTCAACGCCGGTGGCGTCGGCTTCAAAGCAGGCCAGCTGCACCGCTTCATCGACGCTCAGCGCCTTGGGCAGCGGCTTGGCCACCTTGGGCGAGCGCACGTCCTGCACCGGGTTGCCCGGCACCAGGCCTTCACGGCCCAGCCAGGTGTAAAAACCGCGCCAGCCCGATAGGATCAGCGCAATGCCGCGCCCGCTGCGACCACCGGAATGCATTTGCGCGACCCAGCGCCGCAAATGCGTGTGCTTCACATCAGTTAGCGCCACGCCGGCCTTGCGCGCCTGGGCTTGCAGCTTTTGCAGGTCGGCGGTGTACAACTCGACGGTGCGGCTGGCGAGCCGCTTTTCCACCCGGACATACGCAAGGTAGCGGCTGACCAGCGGGTCCGGCGCTTCAGGCTCCGCGACCGGCGCAGGCGGCGATCGCGTCATGCGGGAGTTTCAGCCGGCTCAGCAGCCGGCAAGGCGACCGGCAGTTGCAGGCGCGACAGTGCCGCACCGGCCAGTTCGCCGAGCCGTTCGAGGAATTCAGTGCCCATGCCGCTGTGAAAGCGCTGGGCATCGGGCGAGGCCAGCACCAGCAGGCCGGACATTGGCGCGTCAAGGCTGGCGCGCAGCGCAATCAGCGCCAGCGACTGCGCCTGCCCGGCATGCGGCAGCCAGCGGGCAGCTTCAAAACCGGTGTTGACGCCGCAATACGGCGTGGTCAATGAAGCCGCAAAGCGCTGCACATCGTCGCTGACCGCCTGCGCAAAATCTTCGCCGCCATGGGCAGCGTCCACGCCCCACAGCCTGATGGCCGCCTGCGGAATCTGGAACTCGCTGGCCAGCCCCTCGACGATGGCGCCTGGCAGGTCGCGCGCCTGCGCTGTTTGCAATAGCCGGCGCGTCCAGGACTGCATCCTGCCGGCGATCACGAGGTTGTCCTGGCCGTGGCCGACCATTTCAAGCACACGGGTTTCCAGCGCCTTGATTTTTTCCCTCAGCAAGCTGGCCTGACGCTCTTGCAGGCTGATGGCGCGGTCTCCATGGCCACTGAACAGTTGCACCGATGCCAGCAGTTCGGCATGGCGCTCAAAAAAGTCAGGCTGGTTGGCCAGAAAATCGGCAATATCGTCTTCGGTGACGGGTTGCACGGCAAGGTTCATCGCAGGATTCATGGCGGTGTTGTCTCCATTTTTTTTAAAGCGGCGTCACCCTGCCGCACGGATGCCGGCGGGTCACAGCCTGTCGGGAACGTCGATCTCGGCTTCGAAAACGGTCGTTGCCGGTCCGGTCATCATCACAGGCGCATCCAGCGCGCCCGTCCATTCAATCGTCAGCGCGCCACCGCGCATCAGCACATCGACGCGCGCGTCGAGCAGGCCCAGCCGGATGCCCGCCACCACCGCGGCGCAGGCGCCGGTGCCGCAAGCCAGTGTCTCGCCAGCGCCGCGCTCGTAAACGCGCAGGCGAATCTGGCTGCGCGTGACGACCTGCATGAAGCCGGCGTTCACGCGCTTGGGAAAAGCCGGGTGGTGCTCGACCAGCGGGCCTGTTTGCGCGACCGGGGCGCTGTCCACGTCGTCCACCAGTTGCACCGCATGGGGATTTCCCATCGACACAACCGCTATCAAAACAGGAGCTGTCTGCACCCACCCATCAAGCGCCAGAGGCCATTTCTGCCATGAACCAGTGGTTTCGGACGCCAAGCCGGCGGGGTTGAAAGGGATGCGCGCCAGCTCAAACACCGGCGCGCCCATGTTGACCGTGACGCGGCCATCGGGCTGCATGCGCGGCTCGATGATGCCGCCCAAGGTCTTGACCTTGACCGCGTTTTTCTCGGTCAAGCCCTGCTCGCGTACAAAGCGCACAAAGCAGCGCGCGCCGTTGCCGCATTGCTCGACCTCGCCGCCATCGGCGTTGTGAATGACGTATTCAAAGTCGATGTTTTCGCCCGGCGAGGGCCGCACCGTCAATATCTGGTCAGCGCCGACGCCAAAGTGGCGGTCGGCCAGGAAGCGGTAATGTGCGGCGGTCAGGTTCAGGGAGCCCCGGGTTTCGTCGAGCATCACGAAGTCATTGCCCGCGCCCTGCATTTTGGTAAATCGGATTCGCATGGGCACGATTATCCCTGCGGCCTGTCGATCACAGCGTCATGAAAACCCGCTTCGTGGCATTGCACCAACACACCGGCAATGCCCAGATCAGCGTGAAAGCTCAAGGCCGGGTTGGCGAGGGCGGTTGCGTAGCTGCCTTTTTTACCTCTGCCCAGACCGCTTCGGCAGCCGGTGCCAGCGCGGCCGTGGCGCGGAAAAGCCGGATTTCCAGCGGCAAGCTCCATTCAGGATCCGCCGCGCCAACCAGGCGGCCGTCGGCCATTTCGTCGCTCACCAGGCTGTGCGGCAGCCAGGCCACACCGCGCCCTTCCAGCGCCAGGGTCTTGAGCAGCACGGCGTGGTGTGAGGTCATCACTGGCTTGAAGCGCTGCACATCGAACGCGCCCGGCAACTGCTCGCGCATGATCTGGCCCAGCCCCGACGCCTCGCTGTAAGCCAGCACCGGCACGGGCTCAGAGGCGTCGCCATCGATGCGGTGCTGCGGCTGGCCTTCGGCATCGGGCGCGCTTACCGGCACCAGGCGGTCTTGGCCAATGCAGGCAAATTCAAACCCGGGCGGCAGCAGCCGGGTCCTGGCGGCGGCGTGGCCGTAGCACAGCAAAAACTGCACGCGGCGCTGCAGCATCAACACCTCGCAGGCCTGGTAACTGTCCGACACCATGTGAATGGGGCCGAGTTGCACCTGCTGCTCGACGCGCTGCAGCCAGCGTGGGAAAAAAGCCAGCGACAGCCCATGCGTGGCGGCGAATTGCAGGCTGCGGCTGGCCTGCTCTTGCGCCTCGTGGGCGCGGGTGCGGGCCTGCGCCAGACGCAGCAGCACGTCGCGCGCCGTCACCACAAACACCTCGCCAGCCAGCGTGGGCGCGGCCGGGTGCCGGGCGCGGTCGATCAGCTCGACACCAGCCCATTCCTCCAGCGCCCGGATGTGACGGCTGAACGCCGGCTGGGCAATGGCACGGGCCTGCGCAGCGCGCGAGAAATTGCCGCTTTCGACCAGCGCCAGGAAATCCTCCAGCCATTGCAGGTCCAGCGGCCGGTTGACAGGGCCCATCGTTCAGCGTCCTTAGGGTTGAATAGTTGTATGCGATTCGGGTATTGGACGCGAGGCCCGGCAGTGCGGATGATCGGACCCTGAATTCAACCAGAGGAAACTTTCTCCCGCCTGCCCTCGCTGCAAATTATCGCGGCATCGTTTTCCGCCGGAGGATTTTGCACTCACGCTACAGTAAAAAGCCGTCACCGCGCTGGCGCTGCACCAACATGCGCCCAAACCAACCACCTTTTTTTTCGTCAACTCCACACACCATGAAAATTATCGACATCATCGAATCGACCCGGCCGATCAAATCGGACATCCGCAACGCCTATATCGACTTTTCGAAAATGACGCTCAGCCTCGTCGCCGTTGTGACTGACGTCGTGCGGGACGGCAAGCCGGTGATCGGCTACGGCTTCAACTCCAACGGCCGCTACGGTCAGGGCCAGCTGATCCGTGAGCGCTTTCGTCCGCGCGTGCTGGAAGCGCAGGCCGGAGCCTTGTTGAATGAGACAGGCGACAACCTCGACCCGCACAAGATCTGGGATTGCATGATGTCCAACGAAAAACCGGGTGGCCACGGCGAGCGCTCGGTGGCGGTCGGCACGCTTGACATGGCGATCTGGGACGCCACCGCCAAGATCGCCGGGCTGCCACTGCATGACCTGCTGGCACAGCGCTATGGCAATGGCATGGCCAACCCGAAGGTGTTTGTCTATGCGGCCGGCGGCTACTACCATCCTGGCAAAGGCATTGCGGGCCTGCTGGGCGAGATGCAAAGCTACCTGGACCGGGGCTACAGCGTGGTGAAGATGAAGATCGGCGGCGCCCCGCTGGCCGAGGACATGCAGCGCATCGAAGCGGTGCTGGGCAGACTGCAGGCCGGCCAGCAACTCGCGGTTGACGCCAACGGCCGCTTCGACCTGGCGACAGCGGTGGCCTACGGCAAGGCGATGGCGCAATACCCGCTGTTCTGGTACGAGGAAGCCGGCGACCCGCTGGACTACGAGCTGCAGGCACGGCTGGGCGAGCATTACACCGGCCCCATGGCCACGGGCGAGAACCTGTTCTCGATGCAGGATGCGCGCAACCTGATCCGCTACGGCGGCATGCACAAGGACCGCGACTGGCTGCAGTTCGACTGCGCGCTGAGCTACGGCCTGGTTGAATATTTGCGCACGCTGGACATGCTGAAGGCCTACGGCTGGTCGCCCAGCCGCTGCGTGCCGCATGGCGGCCACCAGATGTCGCTGGCGATTGCCGCCGGCCTGGGCCTGGGCGGCAACGAGTCCTATCCCGACCTGTTCCAGCCCTATGGCGGCTTCCCCGACGGCGTGAAAGTGGAAAATGGCTACGTCACCCTGCCGCCGCTGCCCGGCATTGGCTTTGAAGGCAAAGCCGACCTGTATGCCGAAATGAAGGCGCTGACGGCCTGAACGTCAAGCCCTGACCTGCCGGCATGCCCTTTGCGGTGGTGTCGGCGTCAAGGGCCCTACGCGTCCCCGGCGCATCTCAAGGCAGTTTCACTGCAAAATGACGCCATGGTCCGACCCACTCAACTCCTTTACCTGCAGCGCGACCCCGCGCCCCTGCGTCCCGCCGCTACCGTGCTGCTGCTGCGCGACACGCCGCAAGGCATTGAAGTGCTGATGACCCGGCGCGCCATGACGGCCAGCTTTGCGCCCGGCGCCTACGTTTTCCCGGGCGGCTGCATCGACACGGCCGACGCGGCAGCGCATGCGCAGTCCACGCGCCGGTCCAGCCAGTCCGACCTGCAGCTGACCCAGGCCGTTGCCGCCATCCGCGAAAGCTTCGAGGAACTTGGCGTGCTGCTGGCGCGCCATGCCGACGGTAGCCATGTCGCCACCGAAGCCATTGCCGCCATGGACCGCATGGCGCCGTTTGCAGTGCAGTGCAAGGAACGCGGCCTCATGCTGGCGGGCGAGGACGTCTTCACCCTGGCCCACTGGGTCACCGACCGCGATTTGCCGCGCCGTTTCGACGTGCCCTTCCTGGTCGCCCGCATGCCCGAAGGCCAGACGCCGGTGGCCGATGAAACCGAGCAGTTCGAGCCCAGCTGGGTCCGCCCGGCCGATGCACTGGCACGCCATGAAGCCGGCACGTTCTTCATGATTTTTCCAACATTGCGCACGCTGGAGCGCCTGGCGAAGTACGCCAGTGTCGAGGCGGTGCTGAGCGCCTGCGCGCACGAAAAGCCACTGTGGATTTCCTGCCCCCGCGCCGGCCTGCTCGGCGGCCAGGATGCGCGCTATATGGAGCACGACTCGCCCTACGGCGAACTGGCGCTGACATCGCCTGACGGCCAACGCGTGCATTCGCTCGACTGGCAATGCGAGCGCCCGGTGCCGCTGCTGAAAAACGTCATGCGCCTGACCGCGCCCAACCCCGGCATGATGACGGGCCCCGGCACCAACAGCTACATCGTCGGCACGGCGGACACGGGCTACATCGTGATCGACCCGGGGCCGAACGATGCCTTGCACATCCAGCGCCTGTTTGAAGCGACCGGCGGGCGCATCGAGGCGATCGTCTGCACGCATTCACACCCCGACCATTCACCGGGCGCGCGGCCGCTTCAGGCGCTGTGCGCCCACCGCCCGCCGATTCTGGGACTGCCTTCCGCCGACACCGCACGCGCCGACGCCTGTTTCGCGCCTGACCGGTCGCTATTGAATCAGGAGCTGATAAAGCTTACCCATCAAGCGCAAAGTCACACTTTGAAGGTCATATTTACGCCCGGCCATGCAGCCAACCACGTGTGCCTGGTGCTGGTCGAAGACGGTCTGCTGTTTTCGGGCGACCACATATTGAACGGCAGCACGACCATCATCAACCCGCCGGATGGCGAGATGAACGCCTACCTCGACTCGCTGGATCAGCTCACCGATGCCTGCGACGCGCACCAGATCGACTTCATATTGCCGGCGCACGGCCATGTGCTGGGCGAGGCACCGCAGGCGATTGCCCAGCTCAGGGCGCACCGCCTGAAGCGCGAAGCCAAGGTGGCATCGGCGATGCAAGCCCTGCCTGAAGGCTCGATGGATGACTGGGTGGCGCTGGCCTATGACGACACCGACCCGCGCCTGTGGCCCATCGCGCTGCGCTCGCTGCAGGCGCATGTGGACCGCATCGATGCGCTCCGGCGCGTTGACTAAGGCACCAAGCCAGCGCCGCGAAACACTTGCCTGCCGACAGAGCCTTATACTTTTCTCTGGTAGTCATGCCACCGCGGGCTCGGGTGGACGGACGACTGCCAATTAACTCTTCTGGGACGCTCCATGCCAACGATCACGACGCGACATTTTCTAAAAACCTCCAGCGTCCTGCTGGCCGGACTGGTACTGTCAGCCTGCGGCAAGCAGGAACCGGCAACCCCTGCTGCTGGCGCGACTGCAGCGCCACCCGTTGCTGCTGCGGCCCGGGTCTATGTCGTCGGCACCGATGCTGCCTATGCCCCTTTCGAGTCACAGAACGAAAAAGGCGAGATCGTCGGGTTTGACATCGACGTGGTCAAGGCCGCCGCGCAAAAAGCCGGGATTGAGGTCAAGTTCCTGAATACACCGTGGGAGGGCATCTTCAATTCGGTGGCCCAGGGCGACCGCGATTTGCTGGTGTCCGCCATCACCATCACGCCCGAGCGCCAGCAGACGCTGGATTTTTCAACGCCCTACTTTGATGCGCAGCAACTGATCGCCGTCAAAAGTGACTCCAAAATCGCCAAATTCGACGATCTGAAAAAACTCAAGGTCGGCGTGCAGAACGGCACGACCGGCGATGAAGTCATCACCAAGCTGCAAGGCAAGGACAGTGTGAACGTCAAGCGTTTTGAGTCCACGCCGCTGGCGCTGAAGGAAATGGAAAGCGGCGGCGTCGATGCCGTGGTGGCCGACAACGGCGTGGTGGTCCACTATGTGAACAACAACCCTGATTCAAAATTCAAGACCCTGGCCGACAGCAGCTTTGCCTCCGAGCAATACGGCATCGCGGTCAAGAAAGGCAACGCCGAATTGCTGGAAAAAATCAACAAGGGCCTGGCCGGTATACGGGAAGACGGAACCTACACCAAGATCTACACCCAGTATTTCGGCGCGACGCCTGCGGCAACAGGTACGACACCAGCACCGGCTGTGGCCGCATCGAAATAGGTCTTGACCAAGCCGCACGAAAGCGCATCGACTCTGTGCGATGCGCCCGGCTTGCTGTCATGAGGCGCCACGCCGGCCCAGGCCATGCAGCAACTGCCCGCGCGCCGCTGCCGTGATGGCGGCGACGCACGGATGGGTGATGCGCCGGTCAACCGTGACGGCAAAGAAGTCTTCCACCATCTCGTCGGTGCGGCCAATCACTTCCAC
Source organism: Polaromonas sp. CG_9.7 (assembly GCF_015752205.1). Taxonomy (GTDB): domain Bacteria; phylum Pseudomonadota; class Gammaproteobacteria; order Burkholderiales; family Burkholderiaceae_C; genus Polaromonas. The sequence goes on along the minus strand of NZ_JADOVG010000002.1, from coordinate 212,562 downwards.
GCCATATTGCATCTGCGTTTCGGCTTCCAGCACGCTGGCCGACATGAAAACGCCGCGGCCCTCGCGGCCAAACGCCTTCATCAGCGCGCCATCGTCAAACTCGCCAATGACGCGCGGGTGAATCTGGTGCTTGGTGCACCAGCTGTCGAACTGTTTGCGCACGGATGAAGAAACGCCGAGGATCAGCAACGGCGCATCGTTCAGGCACTGCGGAAAATCGCCCTTGAGCGTGCTTTTAAGTGCTGACGTGCAGAAAAAACTCATGGGCGTGCTGCCCAGCGGGTGGTTGAAGGCCTTGATGCTGACGCGGCCCGACATCGGCTCGTCGGCCATGACCAAATCCAGGCGGTGCAGCGCCAGCTGGGCGAGCAAATCCGGAAACTTGCCTTCACTGCAGATCAGCCGCACCGGCTGCTTCAGTGCCAAGGCAGGCTCCAGCAAGTGGTAGACCACCGACTTGGCCACCGAATCGGCCACACCGACCCGAAAGTCCAGCGTTTTTTGGCCACCGCTGGCCTGGCGCAGGGCGGTTTCCATCTCAGCCCCCAGGGCGAATATCTGGTCGGCATAGCCCAGCGCCAGTCGTCCCTCGTCGGTCAGCTCAAGTTGGCGTCCGCTCTTGCGGAACAGTTGGCGCCCGAGCCAGGATTCCAGCAGCTTGATCTGTCCGGACAGCGTCTGGGGCGTGGTGTGCAGCTGCTCGCCCGCGCGCACGATGCCGCCGGCCTTGGCGGTGACCCAAAAATAATGCAGATGCTTGAAGTTCATGCCGGGATTTCCTTGAAATGTTCAGCCAATGACTAAAAATGGTTTAACAGTTCGTATTTTTCGAAATGAAATGGTTATAAATACGAATTTACACGAAGTGAAAAGCTTTCTATAGTGAAGTCCATCACATCATCTTTTTGATGTTTAAAGGAGAAATTCCATGCGCCTGAGCACCAAAAGCCGTTTCGCGGTGACCGCCATGATCGATATCGCCCTTCAAGGCAACGCCGGCCCGATTTCGTTGGCCGACATCGGCATGCGGCACCGGATTTCAGTGTCCTACCTGGAGCAGCTGTTCAGCAAACTGCGCCAGAGCGGACTGGTCGAAAGTACCCGTGGACCCGGCGGCGGCTATTCGTTGAGCCGCAACAGCGAGAGCATTTCGGTGGCCGACATCATCGGTGCCGTCGAAGCCAATGCTGACAAGCCAACCAGGGCAGACGCAACCCTCGCAATGCAGCAAGGCTCGGGCGAGTGGATGACGCAGGAATTGTGGGCGGCACTGAATGCCAAGATGGTCGAGCACATGCAGTCGATCAGCCTGCGCCACCTCGCCAGCGAACAGCGCGCCAAGGGCGTCAAAATCGAGGCGCGTCCGGCCAAGCGCGGTGTCTTCAGCGCGCCCAAACCGAAGCCGGTCTACACCACCGCACCCAACTCGGTGTTCGCGCTGGGCCGCTCGCTGCTGGGCAGCCGCTGAGCGCCAAGCGGCGTCTGGTGCGGAAAATAAAGTGTGAAGTCTGCCGATAAGCCGGATTCTGTGCGCCGGATCACATTGCGATGATCCGGTGTGACCGCCATTAATCTGGGCCGGGAGTCGCCTGCCCGGCTCGGTGCCACCTACCCGCCAGCTCCGCGGAACCACGTCAACGCTGGCCTATTTGGTGTTGCTGCGCGTAGAGATTGCCCGTTTCACCCGAACTGAATCGGCTCGTCTCTGTTGCTCTGATCCTCACCTCACGGTGGAGAGGTATTACCTCCTACGCTGTCCTGAGCAGTCCGGACGTTCCTCCAGTGCTTCCTTTCGGAAATTGCACCAGCGGCGGTCTGGCAGGCTTCACCCCTCTATTATGGCAGTGCGCCGCAACGCGCTAAAAACACCCCAAACAGACCAGGAGCCCCCATGAAAGCCGACAGCATCCTCGCCACCATTGGCAACACGCCCCATGTCCGCATCAACCGCCTGTTTGGCCCCGATGCGCATGTATGGATCAAGTCCGAGCGCAGCAACCCCGGCGGCTCGATCAAGGACCGCATCGCGCTGGCCATGGTCGAGGCGGCTGAAAAGTCGGGCGCGCTGCAGCCCGGCGGAACGATCATCGAGCCGACCTCGGGCAACACCGGCATCGGCCTGGCGATGGTCGCGGCGGTCAAGGGCTACAAGCTGGTGCTGGTCATGCCCGACAGCATGAGCGTCGAGCGCCGCCGCCTGATGCTGGCCTACGGCGCCAGCTTTGACCTGACGCCACGCGCCGGCGGCATGAAAGCGGCAATTGCCCGCGCCCAGGAACTGATCGCCGCCACGCCTGGCAGCTGGATGCCGCAGCAGTTCGAGAACCCGGCGAACATCGATGTGCACGTGCGCGCCACGGCGCAGGAAATCCTGGCTGATTTTCCGGACGGGCTGGATGCCATGATCACCGGCGTCGGCACCGGCGGCCACCTGACGGGCTGCGCGCGGGTGCTGAAAGCGGCCTGGCCGCAGTTGAAGGTGTTTGCTGTCGAGCCCACGGCGTCGCCGGTTATCTCGGGCGGCGCACCCGCCCCGCACCCGATCCAGGGCATTGGCGCGGGTTTCATCCCGAAGAACCTGGATGTCAGCGTGCTCGATGGCGTGATCCAGGTCGATGCCGAACCGGCACGCGAAATGGCGCGCCGCTCGGCCAGTGAAGAAGGCATGCTGGTCGGCATTTCGTCCGGCGCGACGCTGGCGGCGATTGCGCAGAAACTGGCCGAAATGCCGGCGGGCAGCCGTGTGCTCGGCTTTAATTACGACACCGGCGAGCGTTATTTGTCGGTTGAAGGCTTTTTCCCGGCCTGACGCTGGCGCTGTTGCAGTCAGAGCGCGGCATTTTTTTGCTATTAATAAAATAGCTGCTTGCGCTTATCCAGCAAGCGCCAGCAGCCATTTTTATATAAAAATAGGCAAGATTCATCGATCAGGAATGATGCGAACGTCGAGCCCAGCAATCGGCGGCTGGTGCGTCCGACTTCAAAGCTGAGCGCGGCGCGTTTTATCATGATGCCCTTCTGCTTGATAACCACAAGCCACGAACCGGACGAACCATGCTGCGACTGACTGAAATCAAACTCCCGCTCGGGCACGCTGAAAACGCGCTGCAAGAGGCCATTTTTCACACCCTTGACATCACGCTTGCCGAACTGGCGAGCTTCACGGTTTTCAAGCGCAGCTTTGACGCACGCAAGGCCGTGATCATGCAGGTCTACATCGTCGATGTGACGCTGGCCGATGCGGCGCTCGAAGCTCAATTGCTGGTCACACACGCCGGTAACCCGCACATTTTTCCCACGCCCGACATGGCCTACCGCCCGGTCGGCAGCGCTCCGGCGAGCCTGCCGCTACGCCCGGTCGTCATCGGGTTTGGCCCGTGTGGCATGTTTGCCGCGCTGGTGCTGGCGCAGATGGGTTTCAGGCCCATCGTGCTGGAGCGCGGCAAAACCGTACGCGAACGCACCAAGGACACCTGGGGCCTCTGGCGTAAAAATGTGCTGAATCCCGAATCCAATGTGCAGTTCGGCGAAGGCGGCGCTGGCACGTTCTCGGATGGCAAGCTCTACAGCCAGATCAAGGATCCGCGCCATCTGGGCCGCAAGGTGATGAACGAGTTTGTCAAGGCCGGCGCGCCCGCCAATATTTTGTTTGAAGCGCATCCGCACATTGGCACCTTCAAGCTGGTCAAGGTGGTGGAAAACCTGCGCGAGCAGATCATCGCGCTGGGCGGCGAGATCCGCTTCCAGCAGCGCGTGACCGACGTGCTGATCGAGGGCGGCTCTAACAACAAACACATTCGCGGCCTCACGGTCCTCGACCAGGCGACTGGCCAGAGCTACGGCTTGCGCGCCGACCAGGTCGTGCTGGCACTGGGCCACAGTTCGCGCGACACCTTTGCCATGCTGCATGCGCGCGGCGTGTATGTCGAAGCGAAACCTTTTTCCATCGGTTTTCGCGTCGAGCACCCGCAGGGCCTGATCGACCGCGCCCGTTGGGGCCGCCATGCCGGCGACCCGTCCTTGGGCGCGGCCGAATACAAGCTGGTGCACCATGCCAGCAATGGCCGTTCGGTGTACAGTTTTTGCATGTGCCCCGGCGGCACGGTGGTGGCGGCCACGTCTGAGGCTGGCCGCGTCGTGACCAACGGCATGAGCCAGTATTCGCGCAACGAGCGCAATGCCAACGCCGGCATCGTCGTCGGCATCGACCCGCGCGACTATCCCGGCAATCCGCTGGCCGGCATTGAACTTCAGCGCCAGCTTGAAACGCATGCTTTTCTGCTGGGCGGCAGCAACTACGAGGCGCCCGGCCAGCTGGTCGGCGACTTCGTGGCCGGGCGGGCGTCCACCGGCCTGGGCAGTGTCATGCCGTCGTACACGCCGGGTGTGGCGATGGGCGACCTGTCGTCCGCTCTGCCCGGCTATGCGATTGACGCCATGCGCGAAGCCTTCCCCGCCTTTGGCCGCAAGATCAAGGGGTTCGATTTGCATGACGCGGTGTTGACCGGCGTGGAAACACGCACCTCGTCACCCATCAAGATGAGCCGGGGCGACGACCTGCAAAGCCTCAATGTGCGCGGCCTGTACCCAGCTGGCGAAGGCGCGAGTTACGCCGGCGGCATTTTGTCGGCCGGTGTCGACGGCATCAAGGTGGCCGAAGCGGTGGCGCGCAGCCTGCTGCAAGACGCCGAAAGTGCGCGGCTGGCGCTGGCCTGAATCCCCTGATGGACCGGATAGGGGATACTTCGCCCTCACGGATTCACTCCGCAACGCAGGAAAACACTCTGCGCACCATTTTTCAAAGCGATGCCAAGGCGCCGTTCAAACCTCAACCTGACAAAAGCAATCCATGACCGAAACCTTACCAATACCTGCCGAAACCGATGCATCGCCTGCCCCCGAGGACGCGACAACGGCGTCCCCGCCACGCCAGGGCCGGCAAGGCGGACGCGGCCGGACGCAAGCCAAGCCCCCAGCGCGCGCGCCGCGCGAGGTGCATCCGGCACTGCGGCAGCTGTTCGACCTGTACCCAAAAATGTTCGGCGGACAGTTCCTTCCGCTCAAGCTTGGCGTGTTCCAGGACTTGCTGGCGCTTCACCCTGAAATGTTCAAGCGGGACGAGCTGAAAGTTGCGCTCGGCTTGCATGCGCGCTCCACCCGCTACCTGGAAAGCGTGGCGTCCGGCCTGCAGCGCCACGACCTGAACGGCGAACCAGTGGAGCCAGTGGCCCCGGAACATGTCCACCACGCCATCATGGAAGTGTTCCGCAGGCGCCAGGCGCGCTCAAACCAGGACTTGCGGCCTTATGCACGCGCGCAACTGATCGAGGCGATCCACGCATCCGGCCTGAGCCGGGAAAGCTATTTGCTGTGCATCCGCCAGCAGGACGAGGTATCCACGTCATTGCTCGACGACGTCTTTGCCGAACTGGCCGAACACGCCGCCAAGCGTGATGCGCTGCTCAGGATGTTTGAAGCCAGCGGCAAGACAGTGGCCGAGTTTTCGGACATGTACGGCATGAATCCGGACGAGGTAGGCCGCACAGTGCAATGGGCTCGTGCCGACCAGGCAGCGGCTCTTGCCAAGGCGCAGGAAGTTTCAGCGGCCGCAGAAGCAGAAGCAGAAGCAGAAGCAGAAGCAGAAGCAGAAGCAGAAGCAGAAGCAGAAGCAGAAGCAGAAGCAGAAGCAGAAACCGAGGCTGAAATTGTGCCGGAAGCATCGCCCGAGCAATCGACAGCGAAGGCCGACACGGCGCCATGAAAAAGGCCGGCATTGAGCCGGCCTTCAAAAAACAGTCAGGACCCCGGATCAGCCCGGTGCGTTCTGCAGTGCCGCAATGCGCTCTTCAATCGGGGGGTGCGTGGCAAACAGTTTGCCCATGCCGCCGGTGATGCCCATGGCTTCGACTGCCTTGGGCAGTTCGCCCGGCTGCATGCCACCCAGACGGGCCAGCGCATTCATCATCGGCTGCCGGCGTCCCATGAGCTGTGCGGCGCCCGCATCGGCACGAAACTCACGGTGCCGCGAAAACCAGGCCACCACCATGGCAGCGGCAAAGCCCAGCACGATGTCGAGCACGATGGTGCTGATGTAATACCCAATGCCGGGGCCGGAGTTGTTGCTGTCGCCCTTGCGCAAAAAACTGTCCACGGCGTAACCGATGACCCGCGACAGGAACACCACAAAGGTGTTCATCACACCCTGAATCAGTGCCATGGTGACCATGTCTCCGTTGGCGATATGAGCGACCTCGTGAGCGATCACGGCCTCAATTTCTTCCTTGGTCATGCCTTGAAGCAAACCGGTGGTGACCGCCACCAGCGACGAATTTTTGAACGCGCCGGTGGCAAAGGCATTCGGTGCGCCTTCAAAAATGCCGACTTCAGGCATGCCGATCTGGGCTTTTTCAGCCAGCTTGCGCACAGTTTCGACAATCCAGGCTTCGTCGGCATTTTGCGGACCATCGGGGCCGTTGATCACGCGCACCCCGGCGCTCCACTTGGCGATGGGTTTGCTGATCAGCAGTGAAATGATCGCACCGCCAAAGCCGATGACCAGCGCAAAGCCGAGCAACATGGGCAGGTTCAGGCCGTTGGGCGTGAGGAAGCGGTTCACGCCCAGCAGACTTGCCACAATGCCCAACACGACCACGACGGCAATGTTGGTCAACATAAACAGAAAGATGCGTTTCATGGATTCTCCGGGAGACGTTGGATAAAAACAGGGGGGTAAAAAAAGCACACCGGGTACACGCCCGGATTGTGCATATCTCGACAGAAAATGGGGGAGTTTCAGCTCAAATCAAGCTTTTCCGTATGGAATATAGCGGCCCCGGAATTCATCTTTTTATAATTTTTTCTCCGGGCGGGGCGGACGAAAAACCGAAGCGTCATCATAGAAGGAAAAGTCCTCATTTCCGGGCCACCAGCCGGGCACGCCGAGCACCGGCAAGGGCGTGAACGGCTTGCCGGCGAGCTTGGCGGCGCTCAAATCAGCGGCCATCCAGGCGTCCAGTTCCGCTACTGAATCAATAGCTGGTTGCGCTTGATAGACGTGCGCTGTGACCTGTTTTCTTGGAAAAACCAGTTTTTCCAGCAGCGCATGGCCGAAAAGCACCAGCTGCGCTTCTTTCCACAGCGGCCGCAGCTCAACGAACAGCCGCCGCCAGTCGCGCGCATTCAACGCCTCCCACAGCAGCGGCGGCGCCAGAAGGAAAGCGGCGTTTTCATCAAACACCGTCAACGCATCGCGCACCGGGCCGCGCAATGGCTTGACCCCGGCAACGGCGATTTCAGCGGCCTGGAGTTGGTTCAGCCGGGCCTTGGTGGCTGGAAAGCGCATCCAGCACAAGCCATTGAAAAAATCGTGCAGGTTGTCGCGGGTCGGCACATTGCCTTGTTCGAAAATGAACTGCTCATAAGCCATGCCGGTTGGCAATCCGGATTGCGGCAGAAAGCGAACAGGCGCATCGCCTTGTGCGTTGAGGGCCTCCGCCATCGTGGTGCCCAACAAGATTTTTGACTGCACCGCCTGACCACTGGCTCGCCAGCCGTCGAACCAGCCGGAATGCCAGTTGATGGCAGGCAGTGCTTTTTCGGACAGAGGCGTGAGAGGGGGAAAAAGAGTCTTTTCTTCGGGCACTGCGCTCATTGAGCCAGCAGTTTCCACGGCAGCGCCTCGCCTGATCGCAGTGGCTTGAGTTCTGCCTCGCCAAAGGAAAAACTCACTGGCGGCGTCCAGCTTTCTTTTGCCAGCGTGATCGTTCCTTGATTGCGCGGCAGGCCATAAAAGTCAGCGCCGTTGACGCTGGCAAATGCTTCGAGCTTGTCCAGCGCACCGGCCGCCTCAAATGCCTCGGCGTACAACTCCATCGCGGCATGCGCGGTGTAGCAACCGGCGCAGCCCGTGGCGTGCTCCTTGAGGTGTGCCGGATGTGGCGCGCTGTCGGTGCCGAGGAAAAATTGCGTGTTGCCCGACGTGGCCGCATTGACCAGCGCAAGGCGATGGGTTTCGCGCTTGAGCACCGGCAGGCAGTAGTAATGCGGGCGGATGCCGCTGGTGAAGATGGCGTTGCGGTTGTACAGCAGGTGGTGTGCCGTGATGGTCGCACCGAGAAAACGGTCGGCTTGTGCCACGTAGTGCGCCGCTTCCTTGGTCGTGATGTGCTCGAAGACGATCTTCAGCTCCGGAAAATCACGTCGCAGCGGAATCAACTGTGTGTCGATGAACACCGCTTCGCGGTCGAACAGGTCGATGTCGGGCGAGGTGACTTCGCCATGCACCAGCAGCAGCAGGCCTTCGCGCTGCATGGCTTCGAGCGTTTTGTAGGTCTTGCGCAGGTCGGTGACGCCCGCATCGCTGTTGGTGGTGGCGCCGGCCGGGTAGAGCTTGGCCGCCACCACGCCGGCGTCTTTGGCGCGCTTGATCTCGTCGGGCGGCAGGTTGTCGGTCAGGTACAGCGTCATCAGCGGCTCGAAATTCACGCCGGCCGGCACAGCGGCCTGGATGCGCGCCTTGTACGCCAACGCCTGCAAGGCAGTGGTCACGGGCGGGCGGAGGTTGGGCATGATGATGGCGCGGCCAAACTGCGCAGCCGTGTGCGGCACGACCGTCTGCAGCGCGTCGCCGTCGCGCACATGCAAGTGCCAGTCGTCGGGCCGGGTGATAGTGATCTGGGTGGCGGATGTGAGGGTGGCTGAAGTCATGCGCTGAATTGTCGCACCGGCTCAAGGAAATCCCCGATGCGCGAAGCGCTACCGCACCGTTACGATGCAGGCTGGCTGCAGGATAATCCCGGCTGTTTCAACTCTTGCAACCCGGGCTTTCCTTTCATGTCTTCCCCTCCCCACGCTGGCCAGGCGCCTGAAGCCACCCCACCCCTTGACAACCCCGACGAGCCGGTCCGTGTGCCGCTCAAGATCGAAGACTGGCTGACCGTCCTGGTCATGGGCGCGCTGGCGCTGATCACCTTTGCCAATGTCCTGACCCGCTATTTCACCAACCAGTCGTTCGCCTGGACCGAAGAATTCTCGGTGTTTTTGATGATTGTGCTGGCACTGGTCGGCAGTTCGGCGGCCGTGGCGCGGGACCGGCATATCCGTATTGAATACTTTTCGGAAAGCGGCTCAATGGCGCGGCGCAAGAAGCTGTCGCGGCTGGGCGCAGTGCTGGTGGCGCTGCTGTTTGCGCTCATCGGCGTGCTGAGCGCGCGGCTGGTGTGGGACGACTACCGATTTGGCGAAACCTCGCCGGGCATCGGGATTCCGCAGTGGTGGTACACCATCTGGCTGCCGATTTTGTCCATCGGCATTGCACTGCGCGCCGTCGGCCTGTTCATCCGCCGGGGACGCCGCACATGATCGTCACGCTGCTGTTTCTGGCGTTCATCGCCATGATGCTGGTAGGCGTGCCGATTGGCGCGGCGCTCGGCCTGGCCGGCGCCACGGCGATTGCGCTGGCCAATGGCGACTCGCAATGGTTTGGCCTGCTGGCCGTGCCACAGAACTTCTATGCTGGCCTGGGCAAGTACCCGCTGCTGGCGATTCCGATGTTCGTGCTGGTGGGCTCGATTTTCGACCGCTCGGGCGTGGCCTTGCGGCTGGTCAACTTTGCCGTTGCCATCGTCGGGCGCGGCCCCGGCATGCTGCCGCTGGTGGCGATTGTCGTGGCGATGTTTCTGGGCGGCATTTCGGGCTCCGGCCCGGCCTGTGCGGCCGCAGTCGGCGGCGTGATGATCGCGGCGATGAACCGCGCCGGCTACCCGGCGGCTTTTTCAGCCAGCGTGGTGGGTGCGGCGGCGGCGACCGACATCCTGATTCCGCCTTCGGTGGCCTTCATCATTTATTCCGTGCTGGTACCCGGCGCGTCGGTGCCGGCGCTGTTTGCAGCCGGCATGATTCCGGGCATTTTGGCCGGCGTCGCGTTGATCGTGCCGGCCGTGTGGCTGTCACGCAGGCACAAGATGGGCGCGCTGGAAGCCAGCATGCCGCGCCCGCCTTTATGGGCCAGTTTCAAGGAAGCCGTCTGGGGGCTGGCTGCGCCGGTGCTGATCCTGGGCGGCATGCGCGCTGGCTGGTTCACACCGACTGAAGCGGCGGTGGTGGCGGTGTTCTACGGCCTGTTCATCGGCATGGTGATTTACCGCACGATCTCGGTGCGCGACCTGTTTCCCATCCTGCGCGAGTCGGGCGAGTTGTCGGCGGTGATTTTGCTGGTGGTGTCGCTGGCCAGCATTTTTGCCTATTCGCTGAACACACTGGGTGTGATTGACCCGCTGACCAATGCCATCGTCAATTCCGGGTTGGGCGAATACGGCATTTTGTCGCTGCTGATCCTGATGCTGATCACCGTCGGCATGTTCCTCGACGGTATTTCGATCTTCCTGATCTTTGTGCCGCTGCTGCTGCCGATTGCCCAGTTTTACCACTGGGATCTGGTGTGGTTCGGCGTCATCCTGACGCTGAAAGTGGCACTCGGCCAGTTCACCCCGCCGCTGGCGGTCAACCTGATGGTGTCGTGCCGGATTGCCAATGTGCGCATGGAAGAAACCGTGCGCTGGGTGGTCTGGCTGCTGGCGTCCATGTTCCTGGTGCTGGTTGCCGTGATCGCCTTTCCCGAACTGGCCCTGTGGCTGCCGCGCAAGCTGGGCTACTGAGTTCAACCCCTTTTTTTACCCAAGGAGACTTCCCCATGAAACGCAAGAATTTTCTCGGCCTGGCACTGGCCGCCACCGCGCTGGCCTTCAGCGTTGCCGCGCCCGCGCAAACGGCGTACAAGTCCGAATACAAGATGTCGCTGGTGCTCGGGCCCGCTTATCCGTGGGGCAAGGGCGGTGAAATCTGGGCAAATCTGGTCAAGGAACGCACGCAGGGCCGCATCAACATCAAGCTGTACCCGGGGGTGTCACTCCTGCAGGGCGACCAGACGCGTGAATTCAGCGCCATTCGCCAGGGCGTGATCGACCTGGCCGTTGGCTCGACCATCAATTGGTCGCCGCAGGTCAAGGAACTGAATTTGTTCTCGCTGCCCTTCCTGATGCCCGACTATGCGGCGATGGATGCGCTGACGCAGGGCGAGGTTGGCAAGGAGATTTTCAAGATCATCGACAAGGCCGGCGTGATGCCGCTGGCGTGGGGCGAAAACGGCTACCGCGAGATCAGCAACTCCAAGCTGGCCATCAAGAAGCCGGAAGACCTGAAGGGCCTGAAAATCCGCGTCGTCGGCTCGCCGCTGTTTCTGGACACCTTCACGGCACTGGGCGCAAACCCGACCCAGATGAGCTGGGCCGATGCCCAGCCGGCGCTCGCCACGAGCGCAGTCGATGGCCAGGAAAACCCGATCGCCATTTATACCGCCGCCAAGCTCCACACCATGGCGCAAAAATACGTCACGATGTGGGGTTATGTCGCCGACCCGCTGATCTTTGTCGTCAACAAGGACATCTGGGCGTCGTGGACGCCAGCCGACCAGGCCATTGTCAAGCAGGCCGCAGTGGATGCCGGCAAGCAGGAAATCGCCATTGCCCGCAAGGGCCTGGTCGAAGCCGACAAGCCGCTGCTCAAGGACATCGCCGCCAACGGCGTGACCGTGACGCAACTCAGCCCGTCCGAACGTGAAGCCTTTGTCAAGGCGACGCGCCCGGTGTATGACAAGTGGAAAAACCAGATTGGCGCCAACCTGGTCAATACGGCTGAAAAATCGATTGCCGCGCGCAAGCCATAAGCGCTGTGCCGAATGCCAAAAGCCCCGGTTTTCGGGGCTTTTTTTTGCTCGAACGGCGGGAATTTTTGGCTGATGCGAAGTCATCCTCGCCTTCCATCACAGCATTCGACAGATTTTTACTCCTGAATTTATAGCTGCTTGCGCAGACACAGCAAGCGCAAAATGCCTTTTTAATGATGAAACCATCGTTTGCGGGTCCAAACCTGTCCGCGTCAGCGCAGGTAGTCGCCGTTTTCTTCCGGTTGAAAAACAATCTTGAGGATTTTTGCCGAGGCCGGTTCGCCACCGGGTGTGCTCCAGCGGGCGGTCTGGCCCTTTGCCATGCCCAGCAAGGCCGTACCGACCGGAGACAACACCGACACAAAACCGGTGTTCGGATCGGTATCGGGCGGATAGCACAGTGTCAGGGTGCGTTCCTCGCCCAGCATTTCGTCGGCGATCAGAACCCGGGAGTTCATGGTCACCCGATGGGGCGGCACGTCATAGGAAGAAACCAGTTCGGCACTGTCGATCACCGACGCCAGCTCGGCCGCAAACGCCATGTCGGGATGGTTGAGCAGCTTGCTGATACGAACCTGATCGAGTTCGGTCAGAACGCGTGGGGGCTGTGGGGAAGTAGCCATAAATGAACTCCTGAATCAAAAAGCCGGAACAGGCTTACCGGTAAGCCAGCGCTGTAAACGAGGCCCGGTGATCCAGAAAAAAGCGCTACAAGTCAAGGGAGGATGGATCGCCGGGCACCAGAATGTGTCACAGGATGGTGCTGCCACTGTGGCGGGCAACCCCCTGCCCCTGCGCGAACCGCCACGGGGGCAGCAGGCGCATGAGCGATGGCATGGAGGGTGAACGTGAACGTGGGCTGCATAAAGGTTCATCCTAGCATCCACTCATGTGCAGCGAAAGAGGACCAGTCCCCTTTGGGCTCAATGCGACAGGATCTTGTTCAAAAAATCCTTGGTGCGTTCCTGGCGGTTTTCCGGATGGCTAAAGAACTCGTCTTTTGAGCAGTCTTCCAGAATCTTGCCGCCCACGTCCATGAAGATCACGCGGCTGCCGACCTTCTTGGCAAAACCCATCTCGTGGGTGACGACCATCATGGTCATGCCGTCGGTGGCCAGGCCCATCATGCAGTCGAGCACCTCGCCGACCATTTCGGGGTCAAGCGCCGAGGTGGGCTCGTCGAACAGCATGGCAATCGGGTCCATGCTCAACGCCCGGGCAATGGCCACGCGCTGCTGCTGTCCGCCCGACAACTGACCGGGAAACTTGTCCTTGTGCAACATCAGGCCGACGCGGTCCAGGTATTTCAGGCCATGCGATTTCGCTTCGTCAGGCTTGCGGCCCAGCACCTTGACCTGCGCCAAGGTCAGGTTCTCGGTCACGCTCAGGTGCGGGAAAAGCTCGAAATTCTGGAACACCATGCCAACCCTGGAGCGCAGCTTGGGAAGGTCGGTCTTCGGGTCATGCACCGCTTGGCCATCAACAAAAATCTGGCCTTTCTGGAATGGCTCCAGTGCGTTGATGACCTTGATCAGCGTCGATTTTCCCGAGCCCGAAGGCCCGCAAACCACGACGACTTCGCCTTTTTCAATGCGGGTGCTGCATTTGTTCAGCACTTGCACATCACCGTACCATTTGGAAACTTCCTTCAACTCAATCATCTTTTTCTCCGATGTTCTCTTGGGTGTTACTGTATCAAGCTGGGTTTAGCGGATGATGGCAATGCGGTTGTTCAGCCGCTTGACCATCCAGGACAGGCTGTAGCACAGCACGAAATAAACCACGGCAGCCAGCAGGTACGACTCTTCAGGCCGGCCGTAAATCTTGCCAGCGGTGGTGAAGCCCTTGAGCAGGTCGTAGGCACCAATGGCATAGACCAGCGAGGTGTCCTGGAACAGGATGATGGTCTGCGTCAGCAGCACCGGCACCATGTTGCGAAAGGCCTGCGGCAGGATGATCAGCCGCATGTTCTGCCCGTAAGTCATGCCCAGCGCCCGCCCGGCATTCACCTGGCCGCGCGAGATTGACTGGATGCCGGCACGCACGATTTCGCTGAAATACGCGGCCTCGAAGGCGATGAAGGTGATGGTGGCCGAAAGCTCCGCGCCAATGGGGCGGCCAATGATGGTCGGCACCAGCAGGAAAAACCACAGAATCACCATGACCAGCGGAATCGAGCGCATGCCGTTGACATAGATGGTGGCGGGAATCGCCAGCAACTTGCTGCCCGACAGGCGCATCAGTGCCAGCAGCGTGCCCAATACGATGCCGCCCAGCGTGGCGATCACGGTGAGTTGCACGCTGAACAAAAAGCCGTTGATGACGAACCTGGACAAGATGTCCCAGTTGAAAAAAGTCAGGTCAAATCCGAACATGTCAGTGTCCTCCGCCAGTAGCGCCGACCACGATCAGGCCCGGTATCTGCATTTTCTTTTCGACCAGCGCCATCAGCCGGTTCACCGCAAAAGCGGAAATCGCGTAAAGCGCGGTGACGGCAATGTAGATCTCAATGCCGCGCGAGGTTTCTTCCTGCGCCTGCATGGCAAACATGGTGAGTTCGGCAATTGACACGGCAAATGCCACTGACGAGTTTTTCAGCAGGTTCATCGACTCGCTGGTCAGTGGCGGCATGATGATGCGAAAAGCCATCGGCAGGATCACGTAGCGATAAGTCTGCACAGTCGAAAAGCCCAGCGCCATGCCGGCATATCGCTGGCCGCGCGGCAGCGCCTGAACGCCAGCGCGCACCTGCTCGGCAATACGCGCCGAAGTAAAGAAGCCCAGCGCCAGTACCACCAGAACAAAACCGGGCACGTCCTTCATGGCGGGGAACATCTTGGGTACGACGAAGTACCACAGAAAAATCTGCACCAGCAGCGGAATGTTTCGAAACAGCTCGACCCAGACATTGCCCAGCCGAACCAGCCACGGGCTGTTCGGCAGGGTGCGCAAGGTGCCCATCAGCGAACCGAAGATCATGGCGACAACCCAGGAGGCGATGGCCACCGACAAGGTCCAGCCCCAGGCGGTCATCATCCACTCCAGGTAGGTGCGTCCGCCACCGTCATCATTTAAAAAAACTTTCCAATCCCACGTCATGGTGACTCCTGCCTGTTGTGATTTGCCAGCTGATTAATTCCCAGGGTCAAACAACAAACCCCGCCAGCGTGAACACGAGCGGGGTCTTTTGACCTTGAAGTCCAGTATTACTTCGTGGCGTAATTTTCCATCGGCTTGTCGTTCGGCGTGGCCCAGGCCTCTTTGGTGCTTTCGCTCACGGGCAGGCCAACGCGGGTGTTTCTCGGTGGAATCGGCTGCATGAACCACTTGTCCCAGAGCTTGTTGATTTCGCCGCTCTTGATCAGGGCGTCAATGGTGTTGTCGCCAATCTTTTTCAGGTTGACGTCGTCTTTGCGAACCATGATGGCAATCGGCTCGACGCTGAGCACTTCGCCCACGATCTTGAAATCAGCCGGATTCTTGGAAGTCGCAATATTGCCTGCGAGGATCGCTCCATCCATGACAAACGCATCAGCGCGGCCCGATTCCAGCAGCAGGAAGCTGTCGGAGTGGTCCTTGCCATAAATTTCCTTGAAATCAACGCCCGTGGCGCGCTGGTTCTTGCGCAGCGTCTGCACCGACGTGGTTCCGGTGGTGGTGGCGACGCTCTTGCCGTTGAGCTGGGCAATCGAGGTAATGCCTGAATTGGCCTTCACCGCGATACGAACTTCCTCGACAAAGGTAGTGTGCAGGAAGGAAACATCCTTGGCGCGGGTTGCATTGTTGGTGGTGGAGCCACATTCGATGTCGACCGTGCCGTTTTGCACCAGCGGAATCCGGTTCTGCGACGTGACCGGCAGGAATTTGACTTCAAGTTTTCGGCCAACTTCTTTTTCGAGGTTGGCAATGATGCGGTTGCAGATTTCGACGTGGTAACCGACGTATCTACCATCACCCAGGGTATAGGACAGGGCGCCGGACGAATCGCGAACCCCCATGGTGACAACACCGGAAGCCTTGGCCTTGGCGACGGTATCGTTCGCCTGGGCAAAAGCTGCGCCTGACGCGAACAACGCGAGCGCCAGAGTGGCTGTCTTGAATTTCATGAAATCTCCTGTGATGAAACAATTGGAAAAACTATTCTATAGAGCCGACAGCAAGGCCGTGCCAAGGTTTACCCGCTCTGGCAACATGACCCTACCACCCGGGCATCGCCTGCAAATACCTGCTTTCCAGCTTTAAAACCGGACTTGCAAGCATCTCTTTCTCGAAAGCAATCTTTGTGCCGTTCACTTTTTGATGCCCCAACTGCGCATCGGGTGGCGCTTTGAAAAAAATCTCATCTCCAAAAAATCTCTTGTTGATAAAAAGACAAAGAGTATGACCATTCTCGGGTGATGAATCGCATCAAAAATCGAGCGTAACGGACTGTAATTTTACTGTTCCGAAACCGCAAATGCTATTTGTGCGAAAAACTATGCAAAATAGTTATAACACCCCCGGGTTGTTACCTAATTGCGGGCAAGGGCTTGGCGGGCGCCGTCAAGACGCCCAGGCCAACTGCATTGCCCTTGCTATCGGCCTGCGACTGCAAATAAATCCACAAATCCTGGGCGTGGCGTTTGGCAGCATTCCGCGCGTTCGGGCGTTCACGGTAGACCCGGACCTCCATGGTCATTTCAAGGCCCGCGCCGGCACGGACCAGTTTGCGGGAACGAAGCTCTTTTCTCACGGCGCTGAGGGGGAGAAATGCCACGCCATGCCCTTCCAGCGCCATGGCTTTCAGCCCCTCGGCCATGTCGGTCTCGTACACCCGGTCGAGATGGATGGGGACGCCTGACTGCTTGAGGACCAGTTCCACCATGTGTCCCAGATACGCTCCAGGCGCATAACCCAGGTAAGGCAAGGGCTGGCCGGCGTTTCCGGGAAGCCGGAATTCGGGCGTGCCATCGGCGTTGGCCCGACAAAACGGCGCCAGCACTTCCTGACCCAGCAGCACCATCTCGTAGCGATCGGCGTTTAACTGGATGGGCTGTGAGTCATGATGGTAGGAAATCAGGAGGTCGCAATTGCCTTCGGTCAGCCGCAGCACTGCGTCATGCACGTTGAGCGCAATCAGCCGGCTTTTGATCGGGCCGAACTTGTCGCGCAGGCTGCTGACCCACGCGGGAAAGAAGGTGAAAGCCAGCGTGTGCGGCACGGCAAACTCGATGAAGTCCTGGCCTGCCGCCGTGTGGCCACGCAGCATGGCCCGGGTGGACTGCAGGCCCTGCAGCATTTCCAGCGACTGGTTGTAAAGCGTCTTGCCGGCCGGCGTCAGCCGTGTCGGGTAAGAGCTTCGGTCCACCAAATCAGTGCCGGCCCAGGCTTCGAGCGCCTGGATGCGCCGCGAAAAAGCCGGCTGCGTGACATGCCGCAGTTGCGCGGACCGGCTGAAGCTGCGGGTTTCAGCGAGCGAGACAAAATCTTCCAGCCATTTGGTTTCCATGCCCGGATTATGCGGCGGGAAACTGTGCAGGCGGCGTGCATTGCACCGTCAAAAGCAACAATGGGCCGGCGCTCATTGAATCATATTTTGATAGCTGAATATGCCCGTCGTTAAATCGCTAGACGCCGATTTCATCCAGAATTCGTTCGCTGGCCTGCTGCTGCATGGCCCACATGTCGGCATATCGGCCATTCGCTGTCAGCAAGGCGGTGTGGCTGCCTCGCTCGACGATGCGGCCGGCATCCATCACCAGGATTTCATGCGCATCGACCACAGTGGACAGCCGGTGTGCAATCACCAGCGTGGTCTTGTTCTGCGCGGCGGTGCGCAATTCACTCTGGATGGCGCGCTCGTTGGCCGAGTCCAGCGCTGACGTGGCCTCGTCAAAAATCACCACCGGCGGGTTTTTCAGCAGCGTGCGGGCAATCGCCACGCGCTGCTTTTCACCGCCCGACAGCTTCAGGCCGCGCTCGCCGACCATCGTCTGGTAGCCCGTCGGCGTCGAGACGATGAAATCGTGGATGCGCGCAGCCCTGGCGGCTTGCTCGACCTCTTCGTGCGTCGCGCCGGGTTTGCCATAGGCGATGTTGTATTCGACCGTGTCGTTGAACAGCACCGTGTCCTGCGGCACGATGCCGATCGCCTGGCGCACGCTGGCCTGCGTGACCTGCTTGATGTCCTGGCCGGCAATCGTGATGCAGCCCTGCTGCACGTCGTAAAAGCGGTACAGCAGCCGCGCCAGCGTGGACTTGCCGGCACCTGACGACCCGACCACGGCCACGGTCTTGCCGGGCGGAATTTCAAAGCTCACGTTGTGCAAAATCGGCCGCGCCGGGCTGTAGGCGAAGCTGACGTTTTCAAACCGCACGGCCGGTGTGGCCTCTATGTGCAGCGGCTGCGCGCCCGGCTCGTCGGCAATTTCACGTTCGCGCTCCATCAGCGTGAACATCTTTTCCAGATCGGTCAGGCTTTGCTTGATCTCGCGGTAAATCACGCCCAGGAAACCCAGCGGAATGTAGAGCTGGATCATGAAGGCGTTGACCATCACCAGGTCGCCCAGCGTCATGCGGCCATCGACCACGCCCTGCGTGGCGCGCCAGAGCATCGCCACCAGGCCAAACGCAATGATCAGCTGCTGGCCGGCGTTGAGCATGCTCAGCGTGCGCTGGCTGGTGATGGCGGCGGCGCGGTAGCGCACCAGGTTTTCGTCGTAGCGCCTGGCTTCGAACTCTTCGTTGTTGAAATACTTGACGGTTTCGTAATTCAGGAGCGAGTCCATGGCACGGCTGCTGGCCATCGAATCCAGCTCGTTCATGGTCTTGCGAAACTGCGTGCGCCAGTTGGTCACCAGCACGGTGAAGGTGATGTAGAACACCAGCGCAATCAGGGTGATGCCGGCAAACCAGACATCGAACTTGACCGCCAGCAGGCTGAGCACCAGCGTCACCTCGATCAGCGTCGGGATGATGCTGTAGAGCGAATACGAGATCAGCGAATGCACGCCGCGTGTGCCGCGCTCGATGTCGCGTGTCATGCCGCCGGTTTGCCGCTCCAGATGAAAGCGCAGGCTGAGCGCATGCAGGTGCCGGAACACTTCGAGCGAAATGCGCCGCGCCGCGCCTTCGGTGGCCTTGGCAAACACCAGTTCGCGCAGTTCGGTGAACAGCGTGGTCGACAGCCGCAGCAGTCCGTACGCCAGCAGCAAGGCAATCGGCACAACCAGCACGGCCTGCACGTCGCCAGGCTTGAGACTCAGGGTATCGACCAGGTCTTTGAGCAGCAGCGGCACGCCGACATTGGCCAGCTTGGCGCCGACCATGAAGGCCAGCGCGGCCATGGCGCGCCACTTGTATTCCCACAGGTAGGGAAAAAGCCTTTTCAGCGTTGCCCAGTCGGAACGCACAAGCGTGGGCGCGGCCATGGCGCCCGGGGTCGCCACGGCTGGCGCCGGATAGGAATCAGCAGTGGAAGCTCGGGAGCGCATAAGTCACAATCATTGGAGTCATTTTTCAAACCTCAGAGATTGTGCCTATGTCCCTCGAATCAAGCGCTCTGCCGGCCAATACCGCGGCCACCCTCGACCGGGAAACCCGCGCCCTGCACGGCCAGTTGCCGACCGACAAGGAACTGGTGCTCAAGGTCATTCCCATGCCGCGCGACTGCAATGCCAACGGCGACATTTTTGGCGGCTGGGTGATGGCGCAAGTGGACCTGGCGGGCGCGGTGCTGCCGGCACGCTATGTCGATGGCCGCATGGCAACAGTGGCCGTCAACCAGTTCATCTTCAAGCAGCCGGTGCGGGTTGGCGACATCTTGTCGTTCTTTGCCACCGTGACGCGCATCGGCAACACCTCGATCACGGTGCAGGTCGAGGTGTTTGCCGAAGGTTTCCGGGCGCAGGGCCGTTATTACAAGGTCACCGAAGCCAGCCTGACCTACGTGGCGATTGACGACGCCGGCAAACCGCAAAAGATCGCCAAGCCTTGATTGCTATTGAATAAATAGCACCTTATGCACGCCAGATAAGCGCAAAAAGCACTTTTTATATAAAACAGTTGACGACAAGGAGTTGGCATGGGTTCAGGCACGTGGCAGGAGGTGGCTCAAACCATCGCCTCTGAATTTTCCGACCTGCCCGATGCCGCGCAGGTCACCCGCATCTTGCTTCGCCTGACGCTGGCGGCCCTGCTGGGCGGCTTGCTGGGCATTGAGCGCGAGCAAAAAGGCAAGGCCGCTGGCGTGCGCACCCACATGCTGGTGGCCATGGGTGCCGCGCTGTTCGTGCTGCTGTCGCAGCAGTCGGGCATGGAAGACGATGCCGTCAGCCGCGTCATGCAAGGCATCATCGCCGGCATCGGCTTCTTGGGCGCGGGCACCATCCTCAAGGGCGACAACGAAGACAAGGTCAGGGGCCTGACGACGGCCGCCGGCATCTGGCTGACCGCTGCCATAGGCGTGGCCGCCGGCATGGGGCGCGAGTCCACGGCCGTGCTCAGCACGCTGCTGGCGCTCGCCGTGTTGGCCCTGATGCCGCGCCTGGTCAGGATGCTTGAAAAACCCGAAGCGCTGGTGGTCGATGAAACTGCCGGCCAGGACAGGCCTTGAGTCCGCCGGCAAGCAGCGTCAGCCGGTGGTGGTGTGCAGTTATTCAGGCGGAACACTCGAATCGGCCCGCGTTTGTCGGCCACTTGCAGGCCTGAAGCGCTAAAAGAAAAGGTTTTCAGGGAAAACCACGGCAAACACGCTAAATTAGGCCCTATGAAAAAATTTCTGATCTTCGGCGGAACCGGCTTTGTCGGTACCCAGGTTTGCGAAAAACTCAACCAGATGCAATGCCGCGTGACCGTGGCCACGCGCCGCCGCGACAGCGCCCGGCACCTGCAATTGCTGCCGCTGGTGGACGTGGCAGAAATTGACATCAATGACGCGGCGGCCCTGGCCGCACTGGTGGCCGGGCACGATGCGGTGGTCAACCTGATTGCCATCCTGCACGGCTCGGAAGACGCATTTCAAAAGGTGCATGTGCAGTGGCCGCTGAACCTGGTGCGCGCCTGCAAGACCGCCGGCGTGCGGCGGCTGGTACACATCAGCGCATTGGGCGCTTCCACCGAATCGGCATCGATGTACCAGCGCAGCAAAGCGCGCGGCGAAGCCGCCCTGCTCGGTTCGGGGCTGGACGTCACAGTGCTGCGCCCCAGCGTCATCTTTGGTGCGGGCGACAAGTTCCTCAACACCTTCGCGAGCCTGCAGCAGGTGTTTCCGGTGATACCGTTGGCCGGCAGCAACGCGCGCTTCCAGCCGGTGTGGGTCGGCGACGTGGCCAGTGCCGTGGTGCAGTGCCTGCAGGACACTGACACCATCGGCCAGGTGTATGAAGCCTGCGGCCCCGATGTGTTCACGCTGCGCCAGCTGGTGCAGCTGGCCGGCCGCTACGCCGGCATCGGCCAGGGCAACGGCAGGCCGGTGATCGGGCTGCCCAACGCACTGGCGCGAGTGCAGGCGTTTTTCATGGAGCTTGCGCCCGGCGACCCGGTGCTCAGCCGCGACAACCTTGACGCCATGAAGACCGACAACGTCGCCAGCGGCAAACTGCCCGGACTGCAGGCGCTGGGCATCACGCCGGCGTCGCTGGCGGCAATTGGCCCGACCTATCTGGGCGCGCGGGGTTTGCGCAGCGGCCTGATGGCAAAACGCAAAACCTCCGGCCGGTTCTGAACCGTTGCCTTCACCGGGAAATCCATGCTCAAGCTCTACATCGGCAACAAAAACTACTCGTCCTGGTCGATGCGGCCCTGGGTGCTGCTCACGCAGGCCGAGATTGCGTTTGAGGAAATCTTCGTCCGCTTCGATTCGTTTGACGAAGGTTCGGACTTCAGAAAGCAGATCAGCACCGTCAGCCCGGTGGGCAAGGTGCCGGTGCTGGACGACGACGGGTTCAAGGTGTGGGACACGCTGGCGATTGCCGAATACCTGGCCGAGCGTTTTCCTGAAAAGAACCTCTGGCCGCAAGCCGTTCAAGCCAGGGCGCGGGCGCGCAGCATCTGCGCCGAAATGCACAGCGGCTTTGCCGCCCTGCGCAGCGCCTGCCCGATGAACATCGAAGCCAACCTGGCAGACACCGGCGCGTTGATCTGGCGCGACAAGCCTGCGGTGCGCACCGACGTGGCACGCCTGGTCGCCATGTGGCGCGAACTGCTGGCCGGACACGAGGGGCCCATGCTGTTTGGCGACTTCTGCATAGCCGACGCTTTTTTCGCGCCGGTCTGCATGCGGCTTAAAACCTACGCCCTGCCGGTGCCCGACGACATTGCCGCCTACATCGAACGCTTGTCCGCCATGCCCGGCGTCAAGGCCTGGACAGCCGGCGCGCTGGCAGAAAACGACTTTCGCGAATTCGAGGAACCGTACCGGCTGCAACGCTGACCTGGCGCACGCCGGGCATCAAGCCTGCGCTTTCATGGCCCCGCGAATGTTCATTGCCGCCAGGCAGACCTGCAACACGATGAGTGCTGGCGCGCCGGTGTGAACGCCCCAGACGATCCACAACACATTGCTGGCCAGAAACAGCCAGAAGCCCCAGTTGCGCTTGCCTTTGTGGCTCGACGCCACATACCAGGCCGCCACCACGGTGACCAGCATGGCCGGCCATTGCACCAGGTTCAGCAGGTCCATGCGGACTCCTGGCTGGTGGCGCCCGGCAGGCAAGGCGGCAGGCAGTGCGTCAGGAAGATGGGACGGGGATTTTCAGGGTTGGGGAAAAGCATGGCGATGGTGTCCACCTAAAAGCAGTCCGGCCACACGGTATGGCGAGGCCCGGGGAACCGATAGCATCCCCGCAGCAAAGAGCAGCCAATGCTGGTGATTTTCGACAAATGCCGTAGGAAATTGGCGCTTGGGACAGCGGGGCAACCGCGTGCCGGAGCAGGGCCGCCCTTGTGCCGACGCTAAACTGCCCGAATGAAAATCTACATGGTCGGCGGCGCGGTGCGCGACAAATTGCTGGGCCTGCCCGTACAAGACCACGACTGGGTGGTGGTGGGCGCCACGCCGCAAGCCCTGACGGCGCAGGGATTCCTGCCAGTTGGCAAAGACTTTCCGGTGTTTTTGCATCCACAGACGCGTGAAGAATATGCATTGGCGCGCACCGAGCGCAACAGCGCGCGCGGCTACCGGGGCTTTACCGTCCATGCCGCGCCCGATGTGACGCTGGAGCAGGATCTGGCACGACGCGACCTGACTATCAATTCCATAGCGGCTCCCGCCCACTCACAAAGCGCCAATGGCACTTTTGAGCCTGATTTTGATGCGCTGGTCGATCCCTACGGCGGCCAGCGCGACTTGCAGGCCAAAGTATTGCGCCATGTCACCGACGCGTTTCGCGAAGACCCGGTGCGCATCTTGCGGCTGGCGCGGTTTGCGGCACGCTTTGCCGACTTTTCCATCGCGTCCGAAACGCTGGCGATGATGTGTGACATGGTGGACGATGGCGAAGTCGATGCGCTGGTACCCGAGCGCGTCTGGCAGGAACTGGCGCGCGGGCTGATGGAGCGCACGCCCTCGCGCATGCTCGAGGTGCTGCGCGAGTGCGGCGCGCTGCGCCACCTGCTGCCCGAAGTGGACCGGCTCTGGGGCGTGCCGCAGCGCGCCGAATACCACCCGGAAATCGACACCGGCGTTCACCTGATGATGGTGCTGGACATGGCCGCGCAGCTCGACGCGCCGCTGCCGGTGCGCTTTGCCTGCCTGTGCCACGACCTGGGCAAGGGATTAACGCCAGCCGACGTGTTGCCGCGCCACATCGGCCACGAGGAGCGCAGCGCCAAATTGCTCAAGGGCGTGTGCCAGCGCCTGCGCGTACCCGTGGAGTGCCGCGAAATTGCCGACGTGGTGGCGCGCGAGCATGGCAACATCCACCGCAGCGCAGACTTCAGCCCCGCCGCCATGGTGCGTTTGCTGGAGCGTTGCGACGCATTTCGCAAGCCGCAGCGCTTTGCCGACATCTTGCTGGCTTGCGAATGCGATGCGCGCGGCCGCCTGGGGTTGCAGGAATCAAGCTATCCGCAGCGCCCCCGGCTGCTGGCAGCGCTGGCGGCAGCCCAGAGCGTGGCAACCGACCAGGTCGCCGACCAGGCCATGGCGGCTGGCCAGAGTGGCCCGAAGATTGGCGAGTGGATTCACCGGGCGCGGGTGCAAGCCGTCGCCCAGCACCTGGTTTTTGCATCCGCGCTTGCGGCGTCGCCCTGAGCCCTCAGGAAACGATGTAGGCGGCTGCCCCGGTCGAGAGCAGCGTGCCGTCTGCGCCTAAAAATTCCATGCGCGTGCTGGCCACGCGCGAGCCCAGGCGCATCACTTCGGCGCGCAACTCGAAATGCACACCAATGCCGGGGCGCAGGTAATCGACGCGCAAATCAATCGTGCCGAGCTTGTGAAAGCGCTGCAGCCGCTGCTCCGGCGTGTCGTTCATGTGCCGGGCGCCCATGGCCACCATCACCGCCAGCCCGCCCATGGCGTCCAGTCCGGCGCTGATGACGCCGCCATGAATACGGTTGTAGGCCGGATGGCCGATGAGTTCGTGCCGCATGTCGATGCGGGCGGTGACGCGGTCGGCCTTGAGCGAGGTGATCTTCAGTCCGAGCATCTGGTTGAAAACAATTTTTTCTTCGAAGATGGCTTTGAGTCCGGTGATGAACTCCTCTTCAAACTCGGGCAGGGGCGCGGCAGCGGTCAAATGTTGGGTCATGGCGTGCATTGTCCGCGAGCACTTGCCGGACCGTAAGGGCTTTGCAGCGCACCGGACCTTAAAAACTGCCATCGTGCCAAAAAAAACGGCACCCGAAGGTGCCGCAGTTTGATGCCGGGGCGTTGAAAGCCCCGGTTTTTTTGTCAGTGCTTACTCGGCTTTTTGACCAGCGGTGGACAGCGAGGCCATGTTGGACTCGACCATTTGCGCAGCCTGCTTGGCGCTTTTCTGGGCGGTTTCAACAGCATTGTTGCCGGCCGTCATGGCGGACTTGATGACTTCAACGGCGGCTTCGGAACCGGCTGGTGCATTCTTCAGCGAGGTTTCCAGCAGTTCGGTGACGGTCTTTTGCGATTCAGCGCTGGCCGCTTCGAACACCTTGGTGAAATCGGCGCTGCTGCCGGACACGATGTCGTACAGGTGGCGGCTGTAGGAAGCTGCTTTTTCAGCCATTGGCTTGGCCATGTCCGATTGCAGGGACATCAGACCCTGGACGTCCTTGACTTCGGTCAGGGCTTGCAGGTGGCTGATGGACTCGCCGATCATGGCTTTCGAAGCGGCCATGTTCAACTCGATCAGCTTTTCGAAGCTGGCGAATGTTTTTTCAGACAGTCCGGCAAAGGCTTCGACGTTGGATTTTTGGGTGGCGATCAGCTGGTCGTTGTTGAAGTTCATGGTAGCTCCTTGGGTTGAGATTAAAAAATGTTGCAGTGCAGCAATTACACCATTACATGTCATTTAATGCAAGCCCACTTTTTATTCGTAGTTGTAAACAGTAAAAACCCTCGCACTTTTCGGCATGGCTTGATGACCATGGCCACCCCTTGTTGACGATATAGTGGTTCGATGCCTACCCGCCCGTTTCGACCCATGCCAACCGTTGCCAGCCGAATGCACTGCCAGCCGCTGGCTTCATGATGCCTCGCCTGCATGAATTCCTGAGCCATTGGGGGTTGACGGTGCATGGCCTGGTGACGCTGGCGGGCCTGGTGGTGTATGTCATCGCCTCGCATACCCGGCGCCAGCGCAGGCATCCGTCAGCTGCCATCGCCTGGGTGGTGTCGCTCGCCTTGATGCCTTATTTGGCGCTGCCGCTGTACCTGTTGTTCGGCAGCCGCAAGGTGACGCGCGGGCCGCTGTTGCGCGACACGCCCGCCCTGCCGGTCAATATGCCGGCACTGAATGCGCCGGCGTATCGCTTCCAGCAGCTGGCCGCTGCCATGGGCCTGCCGCCCGCTGCGGCCTACGAGCAGCTGGCCATTCACCAAAATGGAAAGGAAGCGCTGGCTGCACTTCGCAGCGTGCTGCTGGAGGCCAGGCAAACGCTGGACATCTGCACGTTTTTGATCGGTCGCGACGCCCTGGGGCGTGAAGTCAGCGACCTGCTGATGCAGCAGGCGCGTCGCGGCGTGCGGGTGCGGCTGCTGGTGGACGGCATTGGCGTGTACCTGGGTGGACGGCCCGACTTGAAGCCGCTGTCGGCAGCCGGCGTGCAGGTGGCGCTGTTCGTTTCGCCATTTCGCTCGCCGCTGCCCGGCCGCACCAACCTGCGCAATCACCGCAAGATGGTGGTGGCAGATGGCCATCGCATGTGGTCCGGCGGGCGCAACCTGGCAGCGGAATATTTTGTTGGCGACGCGGCCGGCCAGCCGCCAAGAGCGCCCTGGATCGACCTCAGCTTTGACTTTCGCGGCGACCTGGCGCGCCAGGCGCAGCAGCGCTTTGACCAGGACTGGGACTTTGCCACGCAGGCAGTGAAGAAGGTTCGGCCCTCACCCTCACTCGCGCTGGCCGGGCCGACCTTCGACGTGGCGGGTGCACAGCTGATTGCCAGCGGTCCTGACCAGGCAGAGGACACGCTGTATTCGTTGCTGATCGCCAGCTGCTTCACGGCGCGCAGCCGCATCCTGCTGATCACGCCTTACTTTGTGCCTGATTCCACGTTGCTGATGGCGCTGACGCTGGCCGCCCGGCGCGGTGTGGCCGTTGACCTGATCATGCCGCGCCGTTCCAACCACATGCTGGCCGACATGGCGCGGCCGGCCGCCCTGCGCGAAATGGCGGCCGCAGGCGCCAGCGTCTGGCTGGTCGATGGAATGGTCCATGCCAAGGCCATCGTCATCGACACCGAACTGGCGCTGGCCGGATCAGCCAACCTCGATGAGCGCAGCCTGTTTCTGAATTATGAGTTGATGATTGCTTTTTTCAGACCCGCCGATGTGCATCGCTTTGCCTGCTGGATCGAGCAGCAGCGCGCCATGGCCCGGCTGTACCGGGCAAAAGTCCCCAGTGCGATGGTCGAGTTTTCAGAAGGCTTGATTCGCTGGCTGGCGTTTCAGCTTTGAGCGTCGCGCGGCGCAGAACATCCGTTCCCGGTCAGTGCGCTTATTTGATCGGTAAGGGCGCGAATGACTTCACCAGGTCATCGAGCGCCTTCATCTGCGCCAGGAAAGGCTCCAATTGGTCCAGCGGCAAGGCGCTCGGCCCGTCGCATCGGGCGTTATCAGGATCAGGATGCGCCTCCAGAAACAGGCCTGCCAGCCCCACCGCCAGGCCAGCGCGCGCCAGTTCGGCCACCTGCTGGCGACGACCGCCAGACGCCGCGCCTCCGGGGTCGCGCTGCTGGAGCGCGTGTGTGACATCAAAAATGATCGGCAGGTCGTTGCAAGCCTTTTTCATCACGCCGAAACCCAGCATGTCCACCACCAGGTTGTCGTAACCGAAACAGGTGCCGCGGTCGCACAAAATCAGCTGCTCGTTGCCGGCTTCCCTGAACTTTTCGACGATATTGCCCACCTGCGCGGGGCTGAGGAACTGCGGCTTCTTGATGTTGATGACCCGTCCGGTCCTGGCCAGCGCCACCACCAGATCGGTTTGCCGCGCCAGAAAGGCGGGCAGCTGCAGCACATCGACCACCTCGGCGACAGGCGCAGCCTGCCAGGTCTCGTGTACATCGGTGATCAGCGGAACGCCGAATTCCGCCTTCACCGCTTCAAAAATCCGCAAGCCTTCTTCCAGTCCCGGGCCACGGTAGGAATGGATGGACGAACGATTGGCCTTGTCAAAACTGGCCTTGAAAACATAGGGAATGCCCAGCTTTTGGGTGACGCGTACATATTCCGCGCACGAGCGCAGCGCCAGGTCACGCGACTCAAGGACGTTGATGCCGCCGAACAGCACGAAGCTGCCAGCGTTGCTGACGTTGATGTGGTTGTTGATGGTGATGGTGATCAAGTGAGTCTCCAGACAGTCAAATTTTTCATAAGGTTTCTTGAAATCATTCAATGAACCGAGGCTGTTGGACCTAGCAAAAGCATTCCACCAAGACAAGGCTCGGCGGCAGACCTTGATTGCTATTGTCTGTCCAGTTCAGATCACCACTTGTTGATAACCAGTTTGCAGCGCTCATCAGCGCAGAAATTTTTTGTTACTCTTTTTGGATGACTATCAAGCCCCCCCCGGTACAGCGCAGTCCACCAGCCTATGCGATACCTTGCACTGCCTTGGTTGTGTTTTACCTTTCCAAAAATTCCGACACAAAGACCTACAAAGTTTCTTGAATCGACTTGCCAACAACACTCAAACTAAGTGTGACGCTTTGTTTCTATAGTCTGGACACGTATTGAAGTGCCCTGGCAGCCAAGCCGCTTGTCCAATCCTCCAAGATCGAGAAAATCGACCCCCTTAACCCTTACCCCTCAGGAGACACTTCATGACACTACAGCAGCTACCCGCCTTTTTTGGCAAGTCCTACCTTTTTGTCGGGCTTGCGGCATGAACCAGACCCTCCTCTCCCTTCTGGCGTTTGCGCCACTTGTGCTGGCGGCCGTGCTGCTGGTCGGCCTGAACTGGCCGGCCAAGCGGGCCATGCCGGTGGTGCTGCTGGTCACGGTGCTGATTGCACTGACCGCATGGGACATGTCGGTCAACCGCGTGCTGGCGTCGAGCCTTCAGGGCTTGATACTGACGGGCGCCATCCTCTGGATCATCTTTGGCGCCATATTGCTGCTCAACACGCTGAAACACTCCGGTGCCATCAGGGCCATACGCGGCGGCTTTTCCAACATCAGCCCGGACCGCCGGGTTCAGGTCATCATCGTGGCGTGGCTGTTTGGCTGCTTCATCGAAGGGGCCTCCGGGTTTGGCACGCCGGCTGCCGTCGCTGCGCCGTTGCTAGTGGCACTGGGCTTTCCCGCCATGGGCGCGGTGATGCTGGGCATGATGGTGCAGTCAACCCCCGTGTCATTCGGCGCGGTGGGCACGCCCATCGTTGTCGGTGTATCGGGCGGGCTGGACAAGGCCGGCATTTCCCAGCAGCTGCTGGACAAGGGTTCGGACTGGGAAACGTTTTACCGGCTGATCACGTCGGAAGTCGCCATCACGCATGCCCTCATCGGCATTGCGATGCCGCTGCTGATGTGCGTGATGCTGACGCGGTTCTTTGGCCGCAACAAATCCTGGACTGAAGGTTTGGCGATAGCGCCTTTTGCGCTGTTTGCGGGCCTTTCCTTTGTGATTCCCTATGCGGCGGCAGGTGTCTTTCTCGGCCCCGAGTTCCCCTCCATCATTGGCGCACTGGTGGGCCTGTTGATCGTGGTGCCCGCCGCCAAGGCAGGTTTTCTGCTGCCCAAAAAGACCTGGGATTTTGCCGATGCCAAGGACTGGCCCGAGCAGTGGATGGGCAGCATCCAGATCAAGCTGGACGACATGACGGCCAAGGCGCCCATGTCTGTCGGCCTGGCCTGGCTGCCCTACCTGCTGCTGGCCGGCCTGCTGGTGCTGTCGCGCGTCAATGCGGATGTGAAGGGATTCTTTCTCAACAACCTGGCGCTGGGCTGGAAAAATATTCTGGGCGAGACCGGCTTGTCGGGCAGCATTGAATTTTTATACCTGCCAGGCGGAATCATGGTGATGGTGGTGCTGGCAACATTCGTGTTGCAGCGCATGAAGTTCCGGGAACTCCAGGCCGCGGTCAGCGAGTCGTCGCGCACGCTGCTGGGCGCCGGTTTCGTGCTGATCTTCACCATTCCCATGGTGCGGATCCTGATCAACTCGGGCGTCAACCTGGGCGGCCTGCCATCCATGCCACGGGCCATGGCCGAACTGGTGGCCAGCGGCGTGGGCCATGTCTATCCGTTCTTCGCCCCAGCGATCGGCGCACTGGGCGCCTTCATTGCCGGCTCGAACACGGTGTCGAACCTGATGCTGGCGCAGTTCCAGTTTGACACCGCCCACCTGATCGGCGTCTCGGGAGCCATGCTGGTGGCCGCGCAGGCCGTGGGCGCCGCAGCAGGCAACATGATCGCCATCCACAATGTGGTGGCGGCTTCGGCCACGGTCGGGCTGCTGGGACGTGAAGGCGCCGTGCTGCGCATGACCATCATTCCCACCATCTACTACCTGATCATGGCCGGCCTGCTGACGCTGATTGCCATCCATGTCGTCGGCGTTACCGATGCGCTGATGTAATTCCCATTCCTGCGCAGGTGCATCGCGCACCTGTTGGACATTAAAAAAAGCCGCTGTCGGTTTCTGACAGCGGCTTTTTTATTCATTGCAGATTCTTTGACGCTATCAATAAAATAGCTGCCAGAACACGCCAGATAAGCGCAAAAAGCTGTTTTTACTTAGAATTTGGCGTGAAATCACTCAGATTGCCGAAAAATCCGGCTTGCGCTTTTCCATGAAGGCGGTGAACGCCTCGCGGGCGGCAGGCTCCTGCAGCATGCGGCTAAAACTCGCGCCCTCTTCGGCCATGCGCTCGGCGACCATGCCGGCATTGCCCTTTTTCATCAGTCGCTTGGTTTCCATCAGCGACGTGATCGGCTTGGTGGCCAGTTTCATCGCTTGCCGTTGCGCCAGCGCATTGGCCTCGGCAGGCGGCACGATGCGGTTGATCAGGCCCATGTCCAGTGCCGTCTCGGCCATGAAGGGCTCGCCCAGCAGCAGCGCTTCGGCGGCGCGCGGATAACCCATCAGTTGCGCGGCCAGAAAGCTCGACGCCGCTTCCGGGCACAGTCCCAGGTTGACGAACGGCATCGAAAACGCAGCGTTGTCGCCGGCATACACCAGGTCGCAATGGAACAGCATGGTGGTGCCGATGCCGACCGCCGGACCGCACACGCTGGCGACAATGGGCTTGGGAAAGCTGCTCAGGCCGCGCAGGAAACGAAACACCGGCGCGTCCGATGTGGCGGGCGGAGTGTTCAGGAAGTCGCCAATGTCGTTACCGGCTGAAAAAATCGTTTCATGGCCCTGGAAGACAACGACGCAAACCGCCACGTCATGGTTGGCCGAATCCAGCGCGTCGGCCAGCATGTCGTACATGGCAGCGGTGATGGAGTTCTTGCGTGCCAGGCGGTTGAGCGTGATGGTCATCACGCCGCTGTCGGTGTGAACCAGGATGTCGTTGGAAAGTTCGGTCATGGGTTTTTCTGTAGGGTTGTAAAAAATACGATTCTGGCAGCATGCGAAAAGTTCAGGCGCTCAG
This sequence comes from Polaromonas sp. CG_9.7, assembly GCF_015752205.1. GTDB lineage: Bacteria > Pseudomonadota > Gammaproteobacteria > Burkholderiales > Burkholderiaceae_C > Polaromonas. The sequence goes on along the minus strand of NZ_JADOVG010000002.1, from coordinate 181,622 downwards.
GGCTTCAAGCACACAACCCGGCTGGTCCTTGGCCTCTTGATCGGCGGCCAGGACCATCAGCTGTCCGGCTTTCAGACCGGGGGCTTGCAACACGTCGGCCACCGTGGCCGGGTCCGCCATGTGTTTTCCGCCTCCCAAAAGGGCCACGGTGCAATTTTAAAATGATCAGACGCGCTCAAAAATACCGGCAGCGCCCTGCCCCATGCCGACGCACATCGTGACCATGCCGTATTTCAGCTGGTGGCGGTGCAGCGCATGAATCACCGTGGCAGCGCGAATCGCCCCGGTGGCGCCCAGCGGATGGCCCAGCGCAATCGCGCCACCCATCGGGTTGACCTTGGCCGGGTCCAGCCCCAGCGTGTTGATGACCGCCAGCGACTGCGCGGCAAACGCTTCGTTCAGTTCGAACCAGTCGATGTCGTTTTGCGTCAAGCCGGCGTAGCGCAGCGCGGCCGGAATGGCTTCAATCGGGCCGATGCCCATGATGTCGGGCGGCACGCCCTTGGCGGCGTAGCTGACAAAGCGGGCCAGCGGCTTGAGGCCGAACTGCTTGACGGCTTTTTCGCTGGCCAGGATCAAGGCACCCGCGCCATCAGACGTTTGCGAGCTGTTACCCGCCGTGACCGAGCCGCGTGCGGCAAACGGCGTCTTCAGTTTGGCCAGGCCTTCGAGCGTGGTGTCGGGCCGGGCGCCTTCGTCCAGGCTGACGATGCGGCTTTTGGCAATGACTTCGCCGGTTTCCAGGTTAGCCGTGCGGTCCGTCACTTCAACCGGGGTGATTTCGTCAGCGAACTCGCCAGACTGCTGCGCCTTGAGCGCCTTCATGTGCGACTCGTAGGCAAACTGGTCCTGCTTCTCACGCGAGACTTTCCACTGCTGCGCGACTTTCTCGGCCGTCAGCCCCATGCCATAGGCAATGCCGACGTTCTCGTCGTTGGCAAACATGGCCGGCGACAGCGACGGAGAATTGCCCGACATCGGCACCATGCTCATGCTTTCGGTGCCGGCGGCAAACATCACATCGGCCTCGCCCACGCGGATGCGGTCGGCCGCCATCTGGATAGCCGACAGGCCCGAAGCGCAAAAGCGGTTCACGGTGATGCCGCCCACGCTGGTCGGCAGGCCGGCCAGCACCGCACCGATACGCGCGATGTTCAGACCCTGCGGGCCTTCGGGTATCGCACAGCCGCAGATGATGTCTTCAATCGCTTTCGGGTCCAGCGTCGGCACCTGGGCCAGCGCAGCCTTGAGGACATTGACGAGCAGGTCGTCAGGCCGGGTATTGCGGAAAAAACCCCGGTGCGAACGGCCAATGGGCGTGCGTGTGGCGGCAACGATGTAGGCGTCCTGGACTTGTTTGGCCATGATTGAAATTCCTTTGGTTCTTTAGCTTTTTCGGGGACCAGACGGAATCCAGGCCCACACAAATTCACATTCGACAGGCTCGACGCCCGCTTCATCGGTCACCGTCACCCGCACATTGACTTCGCCCTTGTCGCTGGCCTGCATCAGCGCCTGCTGCTCGGCCGTGAGGATGGCAATCGCACGCATCGCTCCGCTGGCGCGCTTTTTGAACGCCATCTTCAGCTCTTTGGCCAGCGGAATGCAGTCGTCGCGCACATTCATGCCGACCACCATGCCGGTGGCGGTTTCGGCCAGCAGGTTCATGGCCGACGCATGGATGCCGCCAATATGGTTCTGCACCTTCTTCTCATTCTTCAGTCCGACTTCAACGCGTTCCCGGCTCATATGCAAAAAGTCGATGCCGGCTGTCCCGGCAAAAGGCACGGCGCGGCGCAGCACCACGCCTTGATACCAGATGCGGGCAAAAGACGGCACATCGACAAGCCGTTCCAGCTGGCGCTCCAGCCGGTTTGGCGGATGCTTCACAGTGCGCAGTTCAGCCATCAGTTGCGCACGGGCTTGCCGGTGCTCATCATGCCCATGATGCGTTCCTGCGTTTTCGGATGTTCCAGCAGCGCGCAAAACGCCTGGCGCTCCAGCGTCATCAAATATTCCTCGCTGACCAGCGTGCCGGCATCGACATCGCCGCCGCAGACCACGCCGGCGATCAGGCTGGCAATGTGAAAGTCGTGCGCGCTGATGAAGCTGCCGTCACGCATGTTGACGAGCTGGCCCTTGATGGTCGCCACGCCGTTGCGGCCCGCCACCGGGAACAGGCGTTTGTGCGGCGGGCGGTAGCCCGAGGTGTAGAGCGCGCGCGCTTCGTTCAATGCGACAAACAGCAGCTCGTCCTTGTTCGGCACGATGACATCGCTGTCGAGCAAATAGCCCAGCCTGCGGCTGTCGATGGCGCCAGTGCCGACGCTGGCCATGGCCGCGGCGGTGAACCCTTCCGTCAGGAAAGGCAGCACGTCCTTGTTGCTCGACCTGGCCGCGTTTTCAGCGGCGCGGCGCGCAATATAAGCCAGTCCACCCGCGCCGGGCACCAGGCCGACACCGACTTCGACCAGGCCGATATAGCTTTCCATCGCGGCGACCCGTTTGGCCGAATACACCGCCATTTCGCAGCCGCCACCCAGAGCGAGGCCGCGAATTGCCGACACCACTGGCACGGCCGCATAGCGCAGCCTGAGCATCACGTTTTGCAGTTCGGCCTCGACGCCGTCGATCATCGCCGCGCCGCCCATCATGAAGGCCGGCAGCATCGACTGCAGGTCGGCGCCAGCCGAGAACATCGCATGGTTGGACCAGATCACCAGGCCCTTGTAGCTTTTTTCAGCCAGGTCCACGCCCAGCGCCAGGCCTTCGGCCACGTCGGGGCTGATGGCGTGCATCTTGGTCTTGATGCTGGCGATCAGCACATCGCCCTGGTCGGCGTCGAGCGTCCACAGGCGAATCGCATCGTCTTCGTGCAGCGTCGTGCCGGCAGTTTCAAACGCGGGTGCGTTGGAACCCAGCACGGCTTCGGGGAAAAGCTGCCGCTCATAGACTGGCAGCTTGCGCCGGGGAATGAAGGCCTGGCTGGAGGCGCTCCAGGAGCCCTCTGGCGTGTGCACGCCGCCGGCGTCAGCCACCGGGCCGGTGAACACCCAGTCGGGCAGCGGCGCAGAACCCAGCGCCTTGCCGGCGTCGATGTCTTCCTTGATCCAGTGGGCCACCTGCAGCCAGCCGGCTTCCTGCCACAGCTCGAACGGCCCCTGCTTCGCGCCGAAACCCCAGCGCATCGCAAAGTCGATGTCACGGGCGGTTTCGGCAATGCTGGCGAGGTGCACGGCGGCGTAATGAAACTGGTCGCGCAAAATGGCCCAGAGAAAGCGCGGCTCGGCGCCTTCGGCATGGCGCAGCAGCCCCAAGCGCTCGCCGGCCGGCTTTTTCAGCATGCGGCCGACCACTTCATCGGCTTTGGCGCCGCCCGGCACGTATTCCATGCTTTCCGGGTCCAGCCGCAGGATGTCGCGGCCGACCTTTTTGTAAAAGCCGGCGCCGGTCTTCTGGCCCAGGCTTTTGGCATCAAGCAGTTTGGCCAGTACCGGCGGCGTGCCGTACATGGCGGCGAACGGGTCGGCAATTTTTCCTTCGCCCAGGTTGTCCTGCAGCGTCTTGATGACATGCGCCATCGTGTCCAGCCCGACCACGTCGGCGGTGCGGAAGGTGCCCGAACTGGCGCGGCCCAGCTTCTTGCCGGTCAGGTCATCGACCACGTCATAGCTCAGGCCAAAGGCTTCGGCTTCCTTGATGGTGGCCAGTATGCCGGCGATGCCGACGCGGTTGGCGATGAAGTTGGGCGTGTCGTGCGCGCGGATCACGCCCTTGCCCAGCGCGGTCGTCACGAAGGCTTCCAGGTCGTCGAGCACAGCGGGTTGCGTGGTCGGTGTGTTGATCAACTCGACCAGCGCCATATAGCGCGGCGGGTTGAAAAAATGGATACCGCAAAATCGCGGCTTGATGGCTTCAGGCAATGCTTCGCTGAGCGTGGTGATCGACAGGCCCGAGGTGTTGCTGGCGACGATGGCGCCTTCGGCAATGAAGGGCGCTATTCTTTCGTACAGGTCGGTCTTCCAGTCCATGCGCTCGGCAATGGCTTCGATGATCAGGTCGCATTCCTTCAGAACATCCATGTGCTCTTCGTAGTTCGCCTGCTGGATCAGGCTGGCGTCTTCAACGACTCCCAGCGGCGCAGGCTTGAGCTTTTTCAGCCCCTCAATGGCGCGGCTGACAATGCCGTTTTTCGGGCCTTCCTTGGCCGGCAGGTCGAACAGCACGACCGGCACCCGGCAATTGACCAGATGGGCGGCGATTTGCGCGCCCATCACGCCTGCGCCCAGCACGGCGACTTTCTTCACTTGAAATCGGGACATTTTTTTTCCTTGTCGATTACTGATTCAGCGCATCTTTCAAGCCAATGACAGCGTGGAGCCGGCGCTGTCGGGCCAGAGATGTCGCCCCTGGAAAGGGAATGAGGCTACACGCAATGAGCCTCAGGCGGGGTGGGTCAATTGACGCGAACCCAGGTCTGGGTGCGCCCGAAAGGCCCGAACGAGCCCCGGACATCCAGCTTTTTGCCGTCCTCAACCGGCGTCATTTTGAGCGTGTAGTTTTTTCCGTTTTCAGGGTCCAGAATCTTGCCCCCCTCCCACACGCCCGCGCCTTCGGCCTTTTTGGCGCCCCGGATGATTTCGAGGCCAAGCAGCGGCTGGTCCTTGCGGTCGTCGCTGCATTCGGTGCAGACATCGTCGGGTTTGGCGGTCTTGAGCAGGCGCTTTTCTATTTTCCCGCTCAAAACCCCCGACGTCTCGGCAATGCGGACCTCGGCCTTGGCCTCGCCTGTCTTGTCGTCGAAACTGCGCCACAGGCCCACGGGCGTGCCCTGGGCCATCGCGGGCCCGAAAGCAGCTCCTAAAACAATAGCTATCAATGCACGGTACATATGCGCTCCAGCATTAAAACGTTGATAAATCAGGCCAGCGCCGCGTCAGTGTCCATCAGCGAGCGGCTGCCGCTGCGCGCGGTGCGCATCAGCGTCGCGGTCTCGGGAAACAGTTTGGCGAAATAAAAGCGCGCCGTCTGCACCTTGGCCAGGTAGAACGGATCGGCATTGCCGGCGGCAATCTCACGCAGCGCAGTTTGCGCCATACGCGCCCAGAAGTAGCCAAACACCAGATGCCCGGCTACGCGCAGATAATCAACCGCCGCCGCGCCCACTTCATCCGGATTCTGGAAGCCCTTGAAACCCAGTTCGGTGGTGAACTTGGTCATCTGGTCCGCCAGGTAGGCCAGCGGGTTGATGAACTCGGCCATCTTCTCGTTCACGCCCTCCTCGGCAATCAGCGCGCCAATTACCTTGCCGAACTTCTTCAGCGTCGCGCCGTTGTTGCCCAGCACCTTGCGGCCCAGCAGGTCAAGCGACTGGATGGTGTTGGTGCCTTCATAGATCATGTTGATGCGGTTGTCGCGCACCAGTTGCTCCATGCCCCATTCCTTGACATAGCCGTGGCCGCCGAACACCTGCATGCAGGCATTGGTGGCAATGTGGCCGTTGTCGGTCAAAAAGGCTTTCACGATGGGGGTCAGCAGCGCGACTATTTCGCCCGAATCCTTGCGGACTTTTTCGTCCGGGTGATACAGCTCCTTGTCAAGCAACAGCGTGCAGTAGATGCCCAGCGCCCGGCCGCCTTCGGCATAGGCCTTGGCGGTCAGCAGCATCTTGCGCACGTCGGGGTGCACGATGATCGGGTCGGCCGGCTTGTCTTTGGCCTTGGTGCCCGAGAGCGAACGCATCTGGATGCGGTCCTTGGCATACGCCAGCGCGTTCTGGTACGCCACTTCGGTCAGGCCGAGCGACTGGTTGCCCACGCCGAGGCGGGCGGCGTTCATCATCACGAACATCGCGGCCAAGCCCTTGTTGGGTGCACCGACCATGGTGCCCACGGCGTCTTCCATCACGATTTGCGCGGTGGCGTTGCCGTGAATGCCCATCTTGTGCTCCAGACCGCCGCACCAGATGCCGTTGCGCGAACCGAGCGAGCCGTCTTCATTGACGTTGAACTTGGGCACGATAAACAGGCTGATGCCCTTGCTGCCCTGCGGCGCATCGGGCAGGCGGGCCAGCACCAGGTGCAGGATGTTGGCCGTCATGTCGTGCTCGCCGGCACTGATGAAAATCTTGTTGCCGGTCAGCTTGAAAGTGCCGTCGGCCTGCGGTTCGGCCTTGGTGCGCAGCATGCCGAGGTCGGTGCCGCAATGCGGCTCGGTCAGGCACATGGTGCCGGTCCATTCGCCGCTGACCAGCTTGGGCAAATACAGCTTTTTCTGCGCGTCGGTGCCGTGGGCATGCAACGCTTCATACGCGCCGTGCGACAGGCCGGGGTACATCGTCCAGGCCTGGTTGGCCGAGTTCAGCATTTCATAAAAACACTGGTTGACCACGAACGGCAGGCCCTGGCCGCCGTATTCCGGATCACAGCTCAGCGCAGCCCAGCCGCCTTCCACATACTGCGCATAGGCTTGCTTGAAACCCTTGGGCGGCGTGACTTCATGGGTGGTCTTGTCGAGCGTGCAGCCTTCCTCATCGCCACTGATATTGAGCGGAAACGCCACTTCGACGGCAAACTTGCCGCCCTCTTCCAGCACCGCGTTGATGGTGTCGACGTCGATGTCGGCATGCGGGGGCAATACCTTCAGCTCGTCGGTGACCTTGAGCACTTCGTGCATGACGAACTGCATGTCGCGCAGGGGGGGGTTGTACTGGGGCATGGAAATCCTTTGGCGTTGGGGGTGTCAAGCGGGTTTGGAAAAAGAAGAACCAGGGAAAGCAGGGTCGGGCACGGCCGTACGGGCATGGCGCGCCATCATGTTGGCAAAGGCGGTCTTGGCCCGGGCGATGGAGCCGGGTGTCTTCAGGAAGCGGGCTTCATAGTGCAGTGCCAGGATGAGACCATGAACCTCGAACACCACCTGATGCGCATCGGTTTGCTGATGGAAATGACCCGCTTGCGTCGCCTGCACCACCGCGCGGTGCATGGCCGCCAGCCAGATACGCACCGAGTCGGCGAGTGCGTCGCGCACCGGACCGGGCCGGTCGTCGAATTCGACGGCGCCGCTGATGTAGATGCAGCCCGAATCAATCTCCACCGACGTCCGGTTCATCCAGCTGTCAAACATCGCATGCAGGCGCGGCAAGCCACGCGGCTTGTGCAGCGCCGGAAAGAAGACCTCTTCCTCGAACCGGACATGGTATTCACGAACGACCGAAATCTGCAGTTCTTCGCGCGAGCCGAAATGAGCGAACACGCCCGATTTGCTCATGTGCATGACCTCGGCCAGAGCGCCAATGCTCAGGCCTTCCAGGCCGATTTGCGTCGCCAGCCCCAAGGCTGCCTCGACAATGGCGGCCTTGGTCTGCTGGCCTTTTTGCGCGCTTTTGGACGTGCCCGTGGCCCCTGAAGTGCGGACGCTTTTGACAGAAATTGAAGTGACAGACATGGAGGGGGAAAATAAAAGAACGATCGTGCTATTTTGCAGCAATTTCATCTCCTGCCAACCATTAACCCTACATATTTTTGGAGTTCAGTCCTTTGGAAGGTGCGTGCGCCCTTGTCTTGACTACCGGAAATATCGGCACCAGAAAGAAACACGCCGGCAATATCAATTGCGGGAGTCTGGAAAAACCGTGATCGCGGTCACGGTCGTCTTTGGCCTTTAATCCTCAACTTGCCTGCGCAAAAGCCCTCGCCAACCGTTCTATGCCTTCCTGGATCTGCCCCACGTCAGGAGCAGCAAACGACAATCGCAGCGTGCCAAGGTCGGGCGCTTCCGGATAGAACGCTGCACCCGGAACATATAAAACGCCGCATTGCACGGCAGCCTCAAACAGTTGCTTTGCGTTAACGGGCACTGTGCTGCGCAGCCAAACGAACATGCCGCCCTGCGGCTGCACAAATGCTATTTTTTTGCCGAGCCTGGCATGCAACCCATCCGCCATGGCTTGCATGCGCTGCTTGTACTCTGTCCGGGCGCGCTCCACGCCAGCCGGATACCGGCCTGCTCCCAGGTATTCAGCAGCAATCTGCTGTGCCAGCGGCGACGTGCACAAGTCCATCGTCTGTTTGGCAACGACACAGCGGCGCAGTACATCGGGCGGCGCTGTCAGCCAGCCAATACGCAGTGCAGGCGCCACCGTTTTTGACAGGCTTGACAGGTAAAGCACCGGATTGCCGTCCCCGGCGATGCGCTGGCCCACAGCGTAGAGTGAGGGCGGCCGGTCATCGATGAAACTCAGCTCGCCATAGGGGTCGTCTTCAACGATCAGGAAATGGTATTGAAGCGCCAGACGCACCAGGGCCTCACGCCGCGCAGCGGGCAGCAAGGTGCCGCAAGGGTTGGAAAACGTGGGCACCGTATAGACCAGCCTGGGCCGTTGCGCCATGGGCAGCAGGGCCAGGCGAGCGGCAAGTGCATCCACATCAAGACCCTGCCCGTCAACCGGGGCGGCCATGATTTTGGCATTCGCCAGACGCAAGGCCTGGATGGCGGCGGGGTAAGCCGGGGTTTCGACGCAGACCGTGTCACCGGGCTCAATGAAGATGCGCAGCAGCAGGTCAAACGCCTGTTGAGAGCCGGTGGTGACGATCAGATCAGATGGGCTGCACACCATGCCGCGTGAGCGGCAGAGCAAGGCCAGCGCCTCGCGCAGCGCCGGCATTCCCTCGGTGGCGCCGTATTGCAGGGCGCCGCCGCCCGACAGCGCTCTGGCCGCCGCTTCTTGTAATCCTTCAGCGTCAAACAGGCTGGGCGACGGGTAGCCACCGGCCAGCGAGATGATGCCGGGCTGGCTCAAATACGGGAACAGTTCACGTATTGCAGAACCGGCAGGATTGACAAAACTGGAAGCAAAAGGAATAGGCAGCATGCGTCAGGTAGTCAAGTAAAAGAAAGTTCACCCGTGTCGGCAAGCGCTGGTGCGCAGCCAAAATCGGCTGCAACGGACAAGCCCAAAAGATTCAATAACCGTCGAACTCCAGAACCCAGCGCCCGCACCGCCTGAGTGGTGTCGTGCAGGTTTTGGCTGCCAATGCCATGAACTTGGCGCTGAAGCTGCACCATTGACTCCTGCCCCAGCGGCGTTGCGCTCATGCGCTGACTGGCGCCTGAAATGCGCGACGGACCTGTTCGATGGAACGGGTCTGCGCTTGTGCATAAAGCTCGATTTCGTCATGCACAGCCGCACCCAGCGCCGCTTCAAAAGCGGCTTGGTCGTCTTGTGCGGCGTAATGCTTGCGCTCGACGCTGCCCAGGTTTGACTGGAATATTCCGGCGGCACTGACCGGCAAGAAATCTTCATACACCATGGGCTGCGCACGCACCAGACCCTCGGCCATCAGATCTTCAAGTTCCCGGCTCGACGACTCGAAATCGGCCGCCCCGACAGCGGCTTTGCCTTGCGCTGTCAGCACATAGCGAAAAAACCCCAGCCCTTCGCGGCGCAGCGTGTCGTAGTCGTCAGGGAATGCCTCAAAGGCCAGTGCCAGCCGTCTGGCATAGGCTTCAGCATCTTCGTTGGCAACAGCGCCATCGCGCACATCCGCCAGAAGCTGGTCGTAGCGCTGGCGTCCGGCACGCGTGAGGGCGATGCCGCGATGCTCGATCTCACCAAACCGCGCCGTGTGCGTGCCCGAGCGCCGGCCATCGTCCCCCTGGAACAACACCTTTTCTTCCAGCGCCTTGAAGCTGGTCTGGCGTAGCAAAATGGCGCAACGGCGGCGCGGCGGGCCTTCAATGAATTCCTTCGCGATGATGCCGCACCGGGGCATGGCGGCCTGAGCGGCATCGATGTCAAGCGTGCGCGGCGTCAAGTGGTTGATGTGGGGGCCTTTGAAGCACACCACGTCGGCAATCAGGCGGTGCGCCTGTTGCAGCTTGTCGTAGGTCTGGCCATCGACGGTGGCTTCGGCATGCCAGCAAAAGGTTTGCAGCGCCTCCGCCACAAATTCATCAGCTTCTTTTGCCGTCAGGCCGCCTGCCCGTTCAAAACGCTCGATCAGCGCCAGTGCGCCTTTGGTGAAGATACGACGGCGCTCAAGGATGGAGGCGGCTTTAATGCGCAGAGCTTCGTCGGCGATCAACTCCAGACGCAGCAGCGAGGTAAACACCCGAAACGGGTTGGACATCAGCGCAGCGTCTGCCACAGGCCTGAATGCGGTTGAGTGAACCGGGACACCGGCCACAGACAGGTCATAGTAGCCAACGGGCTGCATCCCCATCACAGCGAACAGACGACGCATGGTCGCCAGTTCTGCTGGCGTGCCCAGTCGAATTGCGCCATGACGTTCAGCGTCGAGCCGTTCGATTTCCCCAGACTCGCTTAATTGCCTGGCGAGACCCGGCTCGGCTGCCAGGGTTTGGGCATTGACTTCAGCCACCAGTTGCACCAGCGCGCCATATTGAGGCACCTCCTGACGATACATACGGGACATGGCCTGCGAAAAACGGGTACGAATATCGTTGCTGCTGACGAATTGAGATTCGCTCATGGTGTAGTGGGTTCGGTTAAAAAATCAAGGCATGAACCCTTGGGCATGCCGCAGTGGAATCATCTTTCGTGGGCTGATGGTCAATCCTATTGAAGACTGCAAGCACGGTCAAACGATATTACGGTCGTCAATCATTCCTGCTTAGAATGATCTGCATGCTGCTTTCAAGTCGTTTTCTTCCTTCGATGTCGCTGTTGAGGGCCTTCGAATCTGCCGCCCGCCACCAGAGTTTCACCGCTGCTGCGGCTGAACTCCACCTCACGCAAAGCGCCGTCAGCCGCCAGATCCGGGCGCTGGAGGAACTGCTGCACTCCAGCCTGTTTGTGCGCGAACGCCAGACCGTGCGGCTGACGCTTGCCGGCCAAGCCTATGCGCAGGAAATCCGTGTGTCGCTGTTGCGCATCTCCAATGCAACGCTGGGTTTTCGCACCAATCCCAAAGGCGGCACGCTCAACCTCGCCATACTGCCAACCTTTGGAACGCGCTGGCTGGCGCCGCGGCTGCCCGACTTTCTGGCACAGCACCCCGGCATCACGCTGAACCTGACGACGCGTCTCGCGCGCTTTGATTTCGAACTTGAAGCCGTTGACGCAGCCATTCACTTCGGCCTGCCCCACTGGCCTGGCGCAGAGCTTGAATTCTTGATGCGCGAAACGGTGATTCCGGCCTGTAGCCGGGCACTCCGGGAACAGTACCGGTTTGCCGCGCCAGCTGATCTGCTCCAAGCGCCATTGCTTCATCTGGTGTCGCGTCCTGAGGCGTGGCAGCGCTGGTTGCAAGCCCACGGTGCCCTCGCCAGTGAAGCACGTGGCATGCTGTTTGATCAGTTTGCAGTGGCAACACAAGCCGCCATTTCCGGGCTGGGTGTTGCACTGCTTCCACGCTTCCTGATCGAGGCTGAACTTGCGCGCGGAGATCTGGTGGAAGCGGTCTGTGATGCGCAACCCATAGAAAGCGCCGAGCGTTATTACCTGGCCTGGCCCATGAACCGCAGCAGCTACCCGCCGCTGCAGGCCTTCCGGCAGTGGATTTGCGCCGCCGCGTTGTTGCCGTAACAGCACAGCAGCAACTCATTTCATTTCTGCATCAAACCCGCACCTGCAGGCCAAGCCGGCAAAGCACGCAGTTGGTTAGGCAATGGAGTTACTTGCCGTCGGCATACGACTCCAAGGGCTTGTCATTGGGTTCGCGCAACAATTGTTTGAGCGTGTTGCTCATGGGCAAATTAAGGCTGGTGTTGCTCGGCGGAATCGGTGACATGAACCACTTGTTGTAGAGTTTTTCCACATCGCCCGACTTCATGAGCTTGCGCAAGGCGTCATCAACCGCCGTCTTGAAGGCCGGATCGTCTTTGCGCAGCACCAGCGCTATGGGCTCGGCACCCAATGATTCGCCCACGATGTGGTAACCCGCCGGATTGCGGTTCCCGGCAATAACGCCCGCCAGCAGGTTGTCGTCCAGCACAAAGGCATCGGCACGCCCCGACTCCATCAGCAAGAAACTGTCAAAGTGGTCTTTGCCCAGCAACACAGGGAAGTCGATATTTTTGGATTGCGACAGTTTGCGCAGCATTTGCACGGCGGTGGTGCCTGCCGATGCGGCAACCGTGCGGCCACCGAGCTGGTCAAACGACGTGATGCCGGAATTCACTTTGGTCGCCATGCGAACTTCGCTCACATAGGTGGTCAAGGCAAACGCCACCTGTTGCTGGCGTGTTTTGTTGTTGGTTGTGGGACCGCAACCAATATCAACCGTGCCGTTTTGCACCAGTGGAATGGTGTTCTGGGCCGTCAACACGCTGTATTCAAACTTCACCGCCGGCATGATGTCTTTCAGCACGCGTTCGCAAAGCTCGACATGGTAGCCAACGAACTTTTCGTTGGCCCCCAGTGCAAAGGCCATGGGCGCTGAAGATTCGCGCACCCCAAGCACGGCCTTGCCGCTGGTTTTCATTTTGGTCAGGGTGTCAACGCTCTGCGCGAAGGCCGGCAAAGCCAAGGCAACAAAGGTTGCAGCAACGAGGGTTTTGAGCTTCATGGACGTCTCTGAATTTTTTTGTAATAAATCGGGATCAAGGTTTGGCCATCACCCAGCAAGTCATCATGGATGCGACGCATCCATGACCTGATTGAATATCCCTCAAAACCCCTTGATTGAATAGCAATGAAATGGAAGAAGGTGATGCCAATCTGGAATGATGTCGAAGCACTTCGGGTTTTACGAAAGCGGCGTTGACTGTTTGTGTTTTCAGCTTGTTGTCCGGGGCCGGGGCGCCACCCGCGCCATTTCTTCGCGCAGCATGTCGACCAAGGCTGTTGCAGCAGGAGACAGGCTGCGATAGCGCCGGGTGACCAGCCCGATCGGGCGGGAAATGTCAGGCTCGACCAGCCGGCGGCGCACCACGCCGGGCTGCGGCGCCACGGCTGCCGCCAACTCGGGCAGCGCGGCAACCCCCAGCCCGCAGGCGACCATGGCGGTGATGGTGGCCAGGTGTTCCACCTCGTAAGTCGGCGCAAAACGCAAGCGGTGCTCCAGCAGCGCAGCGTCGGCATACTGGCGCACGCTGGCGGGCAGCGGCATTGAAATGTGCGTCAGCGCGGCCACGTCGATCCAGCGCAGCGGTCCGTTGCCCTGCGCCAACGCATGGCCGGGCGGGATCAGCAAGACAAAGCCATCGGAGGCCAGCGGCTGGTAGTCAAGGTCGGCATAGGCGGGATTGGCTGCTGTGAGCGCGAAATCCACCTGGCCAGCGCGCACCAGGTCAAAGGCCGGGCCCGACAGCGTGTCCACAATCCGGAACTGAATGCCGGGGTGCTGTGCGCTGAAGCGGGCGCAGGCAGCCGGCACCACTGTGGCCGCCAGTGAAGGCAGCGCGGCCAGAGTGACTTTGCCTGACTGCAGTTCCACCACGTTGCGCACCGCGCGCACCGCCTCGTCTGTCTGGGCGCGCAGCAGCAGCGCCTGCTCGGCAAACACCTGTCCGGTCGCCGTGAGCTGCACATGGCGTGTGGTTCGGTCGAACAGCCGCACCGCCAATGTGTCCTCCAGCCGCGTGATGACGCCGGAAACGGCCGACTGCGACAGGTTGACTTGCGCGGCGGTGCGGCGAAAGCTCAGGGTGGCGGCCAGGGCCAGAAAAACATCGAGTTCGCGGATTGACCAATTGATCTGCATAGCGAATCAGTTTATCCATAAAAACGTTTGGACAGCGCAATGCCCAACTTCTAGACTCGACTGAAAACCCACCTGCCCGTTTTGCAAAAAGGACCTCTTTTGAACCTGCTTCCCGCCCATCCGAAAAACGTACATGCCGTAGTCGTCGGCGGCGGCACCATGGGGGCCGATGTGGCCATCGTGCTGGCGCGCGGTGGCTGCCGCGTGACGGTGATTGATCCAGGCGAAGCCAAGCGCGCGGCATTGCAGGCGCATGTACGGCAGGGCTTGGCACCGCTTGGGCTGGAACGCCGCGCAGACCAGGTGATGGCGGTGGCCGACCTCTCTTCTGTCGCCTGGCACGACGTGGCGCTGGTGGTGGAATGCATTCCGGAAAATTTGCCGATGAAGCAGCAACTGTTCGCCGAACTGTTGACGTATGCGAAGGTCTCTGCGGTTTTGGCCAGCAACAGCTCGAGCTTTCCGATCAGCGCTATTGCCCAAGGGCTGGCGTCGCGCCAGCGCATGCTGGGCCTGCACTTTTTCATGCCGGCCCACCTGGTGCCGCTGGTTGAAGTGGTGTGCGGGCCGGACTCTGACCGTGAACTGGCCGACAGCTTGTCCGCCTTCATGCGTGGCTGCGGCAGCGTGCCGGTGCTGGTGCGCAAGGACAAGCCCGGCTTTCTGGCCAACCGCCTGCAGCATGCGCTGGCACGCGAAGCCTTTGCCATGATCGACGAAGGCATTGCCACGCCGCAAGATGTGGACGCAGCCGTACGGTTCGGCTTCGGCTTTCGCTACCTGGCTGCAGGGCCGGTGCTTCAGCGTGACCATGCCGGACTCGACGTGCACTGCGCCGCTGCCGCCAGCATGTATCCCAGTCTTTCCAGCACCACAGTACCTGCCAACGTGCTGCAGACGCATGTCGATGCCGGCAGGCTGGGCATGAAAACCGGTGCCGGTTTTTACGAATGGCCCGAAGCGCGCCGCCTCGCGGAACGCGCGCGTTACGACCGCCTGCTGCAGCAGGGGCTGGACTTGCTGGCCAATGAACTTCCGCAAATTGACAAAAACTTTTGACCTTCCATCCTATGACGTTTGAACCGCTCATCATCACCGTGGCGCCCAACGGCGCCTACAAGCAGGCCCACGACCATGCCGCCGTTCCGCTGACCGCCGCCAGCCTGGCCAGCACCGCCAAGGCCTGCCTGGATGCGGGCGCCGCCATGCTCCACCTGCACATCCGCGACGCGCAGGGCGGGCACAGCCTGGACGTAGAGGGCTACCGCAATGCCTTGCAGGTGGTCAAGGCCGCCGTGGGCGACGCCATGGTGCTGCAAATCACCAGCGAAGCCGCCCGTGTTTACCAGGCCCCGCAACAAATCGCCATGGTGCAGGCACTGCGCCCTGAAGCCGTGTCGGTTTCATTGCGCGAACTGGACCAGCCCGACATTGGCGACGCCGGACTGGCGGCATTTTTTCAAGGGCTGGCGCGCGAGCGGGTCATGACGCAGGTCATTCTTTACGACGTGGCCGACCTGCAGCGCTGGCAAGCCCTGCGCGAGCGCGGCGTGATTCCCGAAGCGCCCTGGTTTTTGCTGTTCGTGCTGGGCCGCTACACCAGCGGGCAAACGTCCAGCCCGCGCGATCTGGTGCCTTTTGTCCATGCCCACACCGGGCCAGAGCCGTGGGCGGTGTGCGCATTCGGGGCCACCGAACATGCCTGCGTGACAGCCGCCGCCGCCTTGGGCGGGCATGTGCGGGTGGGTTTCGAGAACAACCTCCAGCTTAAAAACGGCCAGACCGCACCCGACAATGCCGCATTGGTCGGGCAGGCAGCAGAGGCAGCGCTCAGCCTGGGCCGCCCGCTGGCCAGCGCGCAAGACATACGCCAGCGCTTTGGCGCAGCCTGAAACGCATCATTCACAACCATAACCATAACGACAACGGAGACAACATGAAACGCACTGCTTTTGTGAAAATTGGCGCCCAACTCAGCGCCAGCATCGCCTTGGCCCTGCTGATGCCACTGGCCAGCCATGCGCAGGACAACTACCCCAGCAAAAACATCCGCTTCGTGGTGCCCTACCCGCCCGGCGGCCCGACCGACCTGATGGCCCGGCTGCTGAGCATGGAATTGCAAACCCGGCTGGGCGTCACCGTCATCGTGGACAACAAGGGCGGCGCAGGCGGCAACCTGGGCAGCGCCGAAGTCGCCAAGCAGTCGCCTGCCGACGGTTACACACTGCTGCTGGCGGCCAGCGGCCCGATGGCGGTCAATTCCACCCTGTTTCGCAGCATGCCCTTCAACTCGCTGACCGATCTGGCACCCGTGATCCAGATCTCGGCGTTTCCGATGGTGCTTGAGGTCAATCCCAAACTGAGCGTGAAAACGGTCAAGGAACTGGTGGCACTGGCCAAAACCAACAAGCCGGATTTGAGTTTTGCATCGGCCGGCAACGGCACACCGCAGCATCTGGCAGGGCAGATGTTCAACACCCAGATGGACATCAAGATCGCCCACATTCCCTACCGGGGCGCAGGACCGGCGCTGAACGATCTGCTGGGCGGCCAGGTCAACGTGATGTTCGATGTGCTGGGCAGCTCCCTGCCTTACATCCAGACCGGAAAACTCATCCCGCTGGCCGTGACCTCGGCCAAACGCAGCCCGCTGTTGCCCAATGTGCCGACCATGGCCGAAGCCGGCGTGGCAGGGTACGAATTTACCGGATGGCATGGCGTTGCCGTTCGCGCCGGAACGCCCGCGCCCATCATCGACAAGCTCAACAGCACGCTGAACGCCATCTTCAAGGAGCCCGAGTTCCACAAGAAGTGGGAAGCGCTGGGAACACCCGTGGTGGGCGGCACTGCAGCCCAGTTCGGCGAGTTGATCAAGACGGAAACCGTGCGACTCGGCAAGGTGGTCAGGGACTCGGGCGTCACTCTGGATTGAGCATTCAGTCGCATGCGGTCACCAGGCGGCATCGGGCTGACCCTTTAGTCCTGATTTGATAGCTGCTCATGCATGCTGGCATTGCGCAAAAGCACTTTTTAACCAAAATTTATGCCTTGCTGGCCGAAAAACCCAGCCAGCAGACAGGTTCAGTGCGAGCGGATCATCGTCCCGTAAGCCTTGTCGGTCAAAATTTCCAGCAGCATGGCATGCGGCACCCGGCCGTCGATGATGTGAACAGCATTCACGCCGCTTTTGGCGGCATCCAGCGCGCCCTCGATCTTGGGCAGCATGCCGCCTGAAATCGTGCCATCGGCAAACAGGGCGTCGATCTCGCGCGCCGTCAGGTCGGTGAGCAACTCGCCGGCCTTGTTCAACACGCCGGGAATATTGGTCAGCAGCACCAGCTTTTCAGCCTTCAGCACTGTCGCCAGCTTGCCGGCCACGACGTCAGCGTTGATGTTGTAGCTTTCGTTGTTTTCGCCAAAGCCAATCGGGCTGATCACGGGAATGAAGGCGTCGTCCTGCAACGCCTTGACCACGCTGGGGTCGATGCTGACGATCTCGCCGACAAAGCCGATGTCGTGCTCCTTGCTGGCATCGTCCTTGTCCAGCATGGTCAGCTTCTTTGCGCGAATCAAGCCGCCATCGCGCCCCGTCAGGCCAACCGCCTTGCCACCCGCCTGGTTGATGAGGCCGACGATGTCCTGCTGCACCTGTCCGGCCAGCACCCATTCGACCACCTCCATGGTTTCGTCGTCGGTCACGCGCATGCCCTGGATGAAATGGCCTTTCTTGCCCAGCCGGTTCAGCGCCATTTCAATCTGCGGTCCGCCGCCGTGCACCACCACCGGATTCATGCCGACCAGCTTGAGCAGCACCACGTCTTCTGCGAAGTCGGCCTGCAGCGCGGGATCGGTCATGGCGTTGCCACCGTACTTGATGACGATGGTTTTGCCATGAAACTGGCGAATGTAAGGCAGCGCCTGGGCCAGAATCTCTGCCTTGTCACGCGGGCCGATGTGCGACAGGTCGGGGTCGGAAGAAGATGAGTCGCTAAGCAAAGGAGAGGTCATGTCATCAAGCCTGGAAATGTTAAATCTGCAAATTGTGCCGCATGGGCGTGATGAAATGAAGACGCCCTGCCCGCCAAAATGACGCCAGCCCGAATCGGTGGATGCGCCCGCGCCGGAAAACCGGTGTCAGACATCATTCGGCAGGGCAGCGGTCTTTTGGGCAGACTCGCCAGCGCCACAGTCTCCATGCGGGCGATAGCCATGCACCAGCCTGACCAGGATGGCGCGCATTACCGGCGCATGGTTCAGCGTGGCGGCCTGGCGCATGTCCACCAGGATGGGCGCGAGCTCTGACCAAGGAACAAAATCCTCGTGCGCCTTCATGATCCGCTGATGCGCCGTTTTTTCAGGGTTGTCGCCAATCAACAGTTCCTCGTACAGCTTTTCGCCCGGTCGAAGACCGGTAATTTTGATTTCAATATCGCCTTCGGGATTGTCCGCATCGCGCAGGCTCAAACCGGACAGCTGCGCCATACGCCGCGCAAGATCGACAATTCTCAAAGGGCTGCCCATGTCGAGCACAAACACGTCTCCGCCCTGGGCCATGGCACCGGCTTGCAGCACCAGCTGGGCCGCCTCGGGAATCGTCATGAAATAGCGCGTGACCTCCGGATGCGTGACCGTCAGCGGGCCACCGTCGCGCAACTGCTTGCGAAACAGCGGCACCACACTGCCACTGCTGCCCAGCACATTGCCAAAGCGCACCATGGCAAACACGGTGCGGTTCGGGACGTCCGGACTGTAGCTGCCGTCGGGCGACACAAAGCGCACCGCCGGGCTGGCCGCCAGCGCCTGAAGCACCAGTTCGGCCATGCGTTTGGTCGCGCCCATGACATTGGTCGGGCGAACCGCCTTGTCGGTAGAAATCAGCACGAAATGCGCCGTTCCGCTTTCCATGGCCGCGCGGGCAGCGTTCAGGGTGCCAAAGACGTTGTTCAGTACACCTTCGGACGGATTGCTTTCGACCAGCGGCACATGCTTGTAGGCCGCGGCGTGGTACACCGTGGCCGGCCGGTAAAGCTGGAAGATTTCCTTAAGACGGCCAAAATTTCCGACGCTGGCGAGCAAGGGTGTCACCTCGACCTGCAGCCGATGCTCGGCGCACAAACCCAGCAGCTCGCGGTGAATGGTGTAAAGGGCAAATTCACTGAGTTCGACCAGAACCAGCTGGCGCGGCTTTTCTTGCAAGATCTGGCGACACAACTCGCTGCCAATGCTGCCGCCTGCACCCGTCACCAGCACCACCTGGTCGGCCAGGTTGCGCGCCAGCAGGCTCGAGTCGGGGGGTACCGAAGGCCGGCCCAGCAGGTCTTCCACATCGAGTTCCTGAAAATCCTGAATCGCCACCCGACCCGACGCCAAGTCGCCCATTCCGGGCAGGGTCCGGACGTGGACCGGCAATTCGCGCAGGCTGGCAATGATTTCATTTCGCCGCGCACGGTCCAGCGAAGGCATGGCCAGCAAGATGTCGGTGATGCCCATGCGTTCCACTGCATCGGCCACCTCGGCGGGCGACATAATGTCAACGCCATTGATGCTTCTTCCCGCCTTCTTTTTGTCATCGTCAACAAAGCCCAGCAGCACGAACTGGCGCGCCACCGCCAAGGCAGAGGCAGTTTCCACTCCTGCCTCGCCAGCACCGTAAATCAGCAAGCGGCCAACCGCATGACGTGCCTTGCTCGACCAGCCTGCCAGCCAAAAACGAGCCATCGCTCGGCTAATGCCAACAAGCAACAGCAGCAGCAAAGGCTGGATCAAGCCCAGGGTGCGCGGCACACCTTCCCATTTAAAAAACAGCAAGGCAACAAAAAACAGCAGAGCATACAGCGCGACCGCCTTGGCCGTGGTCGCCAGGGCCGCCATGCCGGTGTAGCGAAAAATGGCCCTGTATAGCCCAAAGCGCACGAAGATAGGGATGGCCAGCAGGGGCGCCAGCAGATAAACATAGGCTTGCTGCGCAAAAGGCAATCCGGTCTGGTCGACGCGCAGGTAAAAAGCGATCCATACCGATACCAGCGTCAGCACCAGGTCAAGTGCAATGACAAACACCCTTTTGGCAGAGCGTGGCAATGCCAGCAAGGGTGCGGCGGTCAATCGATTGAATAGCATTTGATCTTTTTGTAATTAAACCGGAAGGCCAGCATGCAGCGGACGAGAACAGGTGCTTTCAGCTTTGGAAACATGCCACGCCCTGTTTCCTATTGGAAATCAGTTTGCACATTTTTCATTCAGCCCGATGGCAATTAGTGGGCAACGCCATCGCGCCGTATTACCTTAATGAAGGTCAGCCACAAAATACGCATGTCAAACCACAGCGACTGCTGCTGAAGATACTCGACATCAAGCCTGACCTTGTCAGGAATGGGTAACTCATCGCGTCCATTGATTTGTGCCCAGCCCGTAAGACCCGGCACCAGTTCATGCACACCCCGCCGGGTCCGCAAGTCAATCAGGTCATGCTGGTTGAAGAGCGCGGGTCGCGGGCCGACAAAGCTCATGTCCCCTGCCAGGATGCTCCACAACTGCGGCAGTTCGTCCAGACTGCTTTTGCGTAAAAAGCTGCCAATCGGCGTCAGGTGCGCTTTCGGGTCGGCCAGCAGATGCGTGGCTACGGCCGGCGTGCCCATCCGCATGCTGCGAAACTTGGGCATCTTGAAAATTTTGTTGTGGCGACCCACCCGGTCTGACCAGTAGAGGGCGGGGCCGGGAGAAGTCAGGCGCACCAGCAGCGCCACCAGTAAGACAGGCACAACAAGCACCGACGCAGCCGCCAAGGCAAGCAGCAAGTCAAACATTCTTTTCATGGTCGAAAACCTTCTGCCGCTTTTTTCAACCCCTGGTCCAGCGTCAAGCGAGGAGTCCAGCCCAAGAGCTGGCGTGTCTTTTGGATATCTACCTGCAATGAGCCGCACAGCCGCTGAGCCATGTCGCGCTTGCCGAATAATGCCGCCGCGGCTTTGAGCACACCGGTTGGCACTGGAATCAGACGCGCCGGGCAACCCATAGCCTGACCCATGCGGATTAGCAGTTCGGTTGTTGAAACATCCTCGTCATCGGACACTAGAAAGGTTTGGTTGGCAGCGGCAGGATGGGTGATACAGGTCACGATCAGATCCACCAGATTATCAAGCGCCACCAAGCTGCGTTGGTTGTGGATGGCACCCAATGGCAAGGGTATGCTGCGTTGCAGCCAGCGCATGAGCGAACCAAAATTTCCTGGGGCAGCTGGTCCATATACAAGCGGAGGGCGAATGATCACCACTTCCAGACCCGTTTCAGCGGCCAATGCTTTCAACTGCAATTCGGCCTCAAATTTTGACACTGCGTAGGGAGAATGTGGTGCAGCCTTATCTGCCTCGGTGAATGGCTGTGAGAAAGTTTCAACACCATTTACACCGACGGAACTTACGAAAATAAACCGCTTGACACCCGCAACAGCGGCTTGCCGGGCAAGATTCAAAGTTCCATCAACGTTTATTTGACGAAACGCATCTAACGGATTTGCAGTAGTGTCATGCATCACATGAGCGCGTGCAGCGCAATGCACAACAGCACAGACGCTCTTGAGTGCACCAGACCAGTCAATGGCTGTATCCAGGTTTCCAATTATGTATTGCTCCGCTGAGTCGGACCAGCACAGGGAATTTTTGCGCACAGCTACCGCAACGTTTACATACTCATCCTGAGTCAACAAACGTTGTACACAAGCATTACCAACAAATCCAGTCGCACCCGTAACCATCACTTTGATCATTGCTAATAATTATTTAATGTAATTAAATTTATTTTCGAGAAAGAAAATAAAAGTCGCATATATTTACAAAACAAAAAAGGACAAATCCAAATCTAGATTTACCTGGCAAATTTATAAAAAAACTCTCTCATTTTGGATGGTGAAAGACGCACTGCAGCTCTAATCAAAAAATTTAAACACACTTCAAATTTATTTAAAAATCCAATTTTATTCTGATACTTTAAAAGCTTCAATTCACCTTTAAAAAAGCCAAATCCACGACGCTTAATAAAATCAGATCCGGTACGCATATGAAGTAACGTTTCCTGAAGATTACCAAAACGACACCCTTTGACCAACATAAGAGACCAGAGAGCGTAATCTTCAGGGAAAATCTCAGGATAACCTCCTACCGACATGACTCGAGTCTTTCTGAAAATTGATGCTGGATGACTTATCGGATTTCGCCGTTTTGAAAACTTCAGGATATCCTCATGCCTTAATGGAAGTTTCTTCAAAAAAAGGGTTTCAGTCATATTTTGGTTTCTCTCTTCGATCCAACAGCTTGAAACTTGAACATCAGGATGCGAAAGCATATAAGAAACTTGGCACTCAAACCGATTAAACAGAGAAATATCGTCAGTATCCATTCGAGCTACAAGCTCTTGAGAGCAATGTTTTAGACCTTCATTAAGTGCATGAGCTAACCCTTGGTTTTTTTCGATTCTTATGCTTTTTATCGGAAGTATTTTTGAATAAAAAACAATGACTTTGTTTAAATCATCGGTTAATGGCCCATCCTCTACAAGAATAATTTCACAAGGCTTGAGGGACTGCTTGACCAAACTATCCAGACACTCACTCAAATAAATAGGTTTTTCTTTTATATATACCGACATTAAAACCGAAAAACTCATTCTGCCCCCAAAGAAACAACCCTGCAATAATCTTAGACCAACTTAGAACAACTTAGAACAACTTAGAACATATGCATTAAGTAGAATTTTCTTGGGTTTTCCAAGCCAACTTAAAGCCCTTTCCCTCTAACGCCATTTAAATAATGTTTCACACCTCGCCAAAAAAAACTGAATCGCAAAATTTTTTGGTCAAGGAAGCAGATATTAAACAAACTCCAGAAAAATCTAAAAAATAATTTAAATTTAAACTTGATTGAACTGCTAGTCTCACTTAAAAGGTATAGCGTATCTCTTGCGCCATAATATTCACGAAATGGTTTACCATATTTATAGTTATAATAAAGAATTTTCTTTTCCCCTTCTCCAAATTCATGATAAAGCGTGCTTTCTTTGTCAATAAGTATCCGATAACCAGCTTTGGATACTCTACGACACCACTCAGTATCAACAAAATCTAAAAAATAATTCTCGTTAAAAAAACCTACATTTTTAAAAACACCAACAGGAACAAGAAGTCCTGACGTCTGAGTTCGATTAACGTGTGTGTATCGCGCATTCAAAGATTTCCCATGCCCAAAAAATTTTGAATGTATCTCAGTTTCTGTTGTCTTATCAAAAACATTAGGGGCAACTACAACCATCCCTTTAACTAAACCAGGAGCCTTCAAAAGGCTTCCAATGAGTCCTTTTCCTGAAATGCTGTCCTGATCAAACAAAATTATGAAATCAGCATCTAACTCTATAGCTCTTTTTATTCCTATGTTTAATCCACCGGAAACACCAAAATTTTTGCTATAAATTATTTCTAAAAAATCGTTATTTTTCAATAAATTAAAACAATAATTTTCAGAATTGTCAACAATAATGAATTTATCTATTTCTTTTAAAATGACTGAAAAATTTTTGTCTAAAAAATTCTCATCAGGAAAAAACGTTGTCGATACTGCAATTATTTTCATCACAATAATTATCCTGTTTTCATGGATTTGAAGTCTATCCACATTACAAACAATTAGGCTCTTACTACCTATTCAATTGAAAATTTTGATAAAGCTTAACCGCATTATGAATTAGGCCCATTCAAAATCTCTATTTATTTATAACTTCGATTTTGCTTACCGATTTTTTGCAAACCAATTCAACAAGACCAACCAAAAGAAAAACGAATATCAAATTAACAAATACATCTAAAACAACTTTAAACCAAAAAAATTCTGTAAATAAATTCACAACCGGCATTTTTATTATAAACCAAAATGCAATAGCATAATATATAACTGGCCTTATTCTTATTAATGCCTGCATAACAATCAAAATTATTAGAATATTAAGCAAAACAAAAATTGGACCAATCAAAATAGCCCAATCACCAAAAATTGACCAAGCATGTGCAATAAAATAAGTATTAGAGTTAAGCCACGAATCACCAGCAGTAGGAAAGAAAATTTTTACTACTTCAGCAGCTGGATCATTTTGGGGAAGACCAATCAAACTGGCCAATGGCATCCCAAGCCACATATAATTTAAAGATGGATCAATAGTTTCTCTTATGTAAAACAATCCTTCTGATTGCGCTAAAAAAATTCTATTCAATGAATTAACAAATAAACTAGAGTCAAGATCTTGATCTAAAGTTAGTACATACATTAATCCAACCAAAAAAGCTGCTAAGAATCCCCCTTTAAGCAATATTAGAAATTTTCCCTTACGGATGTAAAATATCCAGAATGTAGCAAGAGCAAGGATGACCAATGTTTGTTTTTGTACGTCATATAAACCATCCAGCACAACAAGAACAAGATTTATAAAAAATAAATTTCTAATTGTTTTATTTTTTGAATCAATTGAATATAAAATCGCCGAGGCAATGTAAATATATGAAATAAAGCTTCTTAAAATATAATTTATACCAAAGATAGTAATTCCAGTTTGCTTAGTTAGCAAAAGAACCTTAGCCTCAGCAGCAGCCACGACATCGCCGCTTAAAGCCAGAAAAAAGGGTATTTCTGGAATAGAAATCAACTTTAATACTAAAATTAAAAATGACACGTATGTCAAACGACTTACGATGAAAACATCACCTTGATAAATATCATATTGAAGCGGCACGAATATTTTTGTATAGAATAAAAACGCCAGCCCAAAAAATAATATTGCCAAGCTTGAAAATGTTAATGTGATTACGCTAACGCGAGTTTCTTGACTAATCTCTAAGTCTGCACCATAAGACATAGGCAAATCGAATATGCCAAGACCAACAACACCTACAACAGTAAGAACAAAAATTTGAGTCCAAATTAAAAATGCCAAAGGATGTGCATTAACACCTAAAAACTTAAAACCACTCAGACACAGTATTAAAAACGAAATAAAAAAACATATAATTGCAATGAAATTTTCCATATTAATATATTAAAAAATATTACTATCGAAATATAATAAATTTATATAGAATAAAATTTAAACACAACCTTAGGTATCTAAAAACATATTTTAGTAAAGCGCCACAAAAAACAGCTTCAAGAAATTCTTTGTTGAGTATTCTTATTTGCTCTTTTATAAATTTTAATCTATCTCGCACAATTGAATTGTCATCATGTTGCCTGTAAACAGCTACAGGCAAATCTACAAACCTAATTTTAAATCTCTTTGAAAACTCTAACCACATAGGATAATCTTCAATTGCGTAGACATCTGGAAAAAGACCCACCTCTTTGATTTTTTGCATCTTTATTAATACGCTCATAGCAGGTATAAAATTTCCCTCAATTAACATTTTATAGTCCGCATATTTTTTCTCTAAAAGGAGTTTCTTTCTTTTAGGACTCAAATAAAGATCAAGAAAATTAGCACTCCTTCTTCCCTGATATTCTTTTTCAATACTATTTCCTGACTTATCAACAAGTACAGCATCGCCAAATATTGCAGCAGTATCTTTGTCGAAGATTGCAAACTGATTCATGAGCAATGATATTTTATTTGTATAGAAATAATCATCAGAGGCTAGTATTGAAAGATAAGCCCCATTCGCTTTTCGAATACCGTTGTTTATAGTCTTCGCGACACCTTGGTTATTTTGCTCAACATATAAAAATCCATATTTTTTGCTTAAGTCCTGAAGAATTCCCCTGCTGCCATCCGATGACCCATCATCTATAACGATCAGTTCAATATTTCCGTAATCTTGGTTCAGTGCACTCAGCACTGCCTCTTTCACAAATTCTGAATGGTTATAAGATGGAATGATAATCGTAACTAGTTCACGAATATTATTTTTATCTGTCATTATTAATATATAGTAAGTCTGTCTAAGAAATTTTCTATCCGTGCGAAATTTATTTCGCAAGATTTCTGAAAATAAAGAACCACATCACCGACCAGTAAAGCGCGTAAGTTACGGCGTGCGCAAGAGCTACTCCTTGCAACCCCATCGATTCCGTAAAAAGCCAAGTTAGGCCAACAAAAGTTGCAGCGAATACTATTTCTGAAATTATGAATAACTGAAACATGGATTTTCCGAGCATTACATATGCCAAAATCCAGCTCCCGATTTTCAATGTATCCCCCAGCATCTGCCATGCAAATAAATCTCGCATGGAAGAAAACTCCTTGGTGAATAGCAAAATTATTATTTGATCACGTAACAGATAAATAAATAATCCGCTTAAAGCGGCCACTGGAAGAATTAGCCTGTATCCCTGCATAATTTCTTGTCTTACTTCAGACCACTCCGTCAATTCAGACAGTCTTGGAAGATAATACACATTAAGTGTTGTGGTCACCACCATAAGGTATGCAGCACTGAGACGCCAAATAGCTTCCCAATGACCCGCCGCAGCCCATCCCAACGACTCACCCAAATGATTGCGGACCAATATATGACTGACAGGAACACATGCGGCTGAAGTAAGTGCCATTGCAGTGTATTTTCCTAGGTTGACAGCCATTTCCCTGTCTATCTTGCCAAATAGATAGTTAATTTTGAACCAGGGAGCTTTGTAACACAGCAAAAGGGTGACGAAAAAAGTAATCGACTGATAAACTGCTAATGCGACTAATGCACCATATAAGCCAAACTTGATTGCCATGATAGCAGTAACTATTAAAGCAAAAATACTGCCTGCAATATTTGCGAAAACATACCGTCTAATTTCTTTTTTACCATTCAATATTGCTAGCAATAAAGTGTTGAATGTAAATAGCACCAAGGTAGCTGCAAACCATAAAAAGACGCCGCTATAATTTGCATCCTTAAGAAACCAAATGGCTAATGACTCGTTAAAAATTGCAATAATTATGCCAGTCACCAATGAGCCTGTTAAAGCAATTGTTCCAGCCGTCCTCCATACTCTGTGCTGCTTTACTGCATCATCATGATATTCTGCTGTATATTTGGTGACGCCAGTATTAATGGCGCCACTTGCAAAAGTAGTAATCATTTGAACAGCATTTTGAAACTGCCCAATGGCTGCATACCCATTTGGTCCAACATAGATTGCAAGAATCTTATTAATACCCAATAGCGTTAACATCTTGATGAAAACCGCAATGCCGTTAAGCAAAGTGGTTCTGATAAGCGTCATGCCTGTAAAACCCTAATAGGCAATATCTTGGCTATGTTAGGTTGTTCAAATCTAATCTTAACTTTCACATGTAATATATAAAGTGATTTAAATCTCATGATGCACATTCGGACTATCATTTGACCGCAATAACTATTAGCTCAACCATATGCGCAATTGATTCTTTCGTTATATTTGGCCCAATTGGCAAACTCAACACTTGATTTGCCATTCGCTCTGTCAATGGGAATGACCCTTGCTCCCAGCCAGCCGATTCATAGGCCTGTTGCAGGTGCGGTGGAATGGGGTAATGAATCAGCGTACCTACACCGTTGTTTGCAAGTACCTTATGTAATGCGTCGCGCTGGGGGTGCTGCACCACATATAGGTGCCACACCGGTACAGCCCACTCGGGTACATGCGGCAATGTCAGGCCACTGTTGGCAAATCCCTCTTGATAGCGAGCCGCGATGACACCGCGCCGAGCATTCCATTCGTCCAGCTTCGCCAATTTGACGCGCAATATAGCAGCCTGCAGCGGATCCAGCCGACTGTTGTAACCCTGCATTTCGTTGACATACCTCACGCGTGAGCCATAGTTGCGCAGCACTCGGATACGGTCGGCAATTTGTGGGTCATTGGTGGTCACCGCGCCGCCATCGCCCATGGCGCCCAAGTTCTTGCCTGGGTAAAAGCTCCAAGTCACAGCGTCGCCATGCGCCCCTAAACGCTTGCCCTTGTAGCGCGCACCATGCGCTTGCGCCCCGTCTTCCAGAATACGCAGGCCGTGCTTGCGTGCGATGGCCAGAATCGGATCCATGTCAGCGGGCTGGCCATAGAGGTGAACTGGCAAAATGACTTTGGTTCGCGCAGTGATGACCGCCTCAATCAGCGTTGGGTCAATATTGAAAGTCCGTGCGTCGGGCTCCACTGGAACCGGCGTGGCGCCGCATTGGCTCACGGCCAGCCAAGTGGCAATGTAGGTGTTGCTTGGCACGATGACTTCGTCGCCCGGACCCACGTCCATGGCGCGCAGCGCCAGGTGCAGGGCATCCAGGCCGTTGGCAACGCCCACGCAGTGCTGCGCTTCGGTATAAGCAGCGAACTCTTGCTCGAAGGCTTCAACTTCTGGCCCGCCGATGTACCAGCCAGAAGCCAGCGAACGTGCCACAGCGGCATCAATGTCCGATTGCAACTCGCGATAAGCCGCGCCAAGATCCAAAAAAGGAATATTCATAATGATGTCCGTGCCTGAATGAAATCGGCGTAGTTTCGGTAATAGTCGTCTTCGTCATACTTGCTGGAGGCAAGCACCATGCAGACAGAGCCCGAAGAAAAGTTGTCCAGTTCACGCCAGATCATGGGACAGACATACAGGCCGTTGTAAGAGCGATTGAGGTGAACCCGTTTCTTTTCTCGACCGTCGTCGAGCACCACATCGAAGCTGCCTGACATGGCAATGATGAGTTGCTGCAGCCCCTTGTGCGCATGGCCTCCACGCTCCGCACCGCCGGGTACGTCATAAAGGTAGTACACACGCAGAATGTCGAAAGGAATATGGCTGCCACCTTCAATAAATGTCAAGTTGCCACGGGGATCAGCAATTTTTGGAAGCGAAATCATCTGGCAGGCATCGATATTGAAGTTCACGCAACGTCCTTTGTACTTGTTTGTTTTATGATTCTTGCCGGATTACCAACTACTGTCGCACCGCGGGGTACGTCTTTGGTCACAACTGCACCCGCCCCGACCATGGCACCCGCTCCCACCCGCACGCCGGGTAGCAAGGTGGCACCACCGCCAATGCTGGCACCCGCCTCTACCCAGGTTGGAGCGAGCTTGAAACCAGTGTTTTGGCTTTTGGGATGTTTGTCGTTGGTAAACGTAACGTTGGGTCCGATAAAGACATCGCTTTCTACGCGCAAGCCATCCCAAAGCTGCACGCCGCTCTTGACGGTGACACGGTCGCCCACCACCACGTCGTTTTCGATCAGGCAGTGCGAACAAATATTGCAGTCATGCCCGATCTGGGCGCCGGGCAGCACAACGACAAACTGCCACAGACGCGTGCCTGAACCAATAGCGGAAGATTGAACGTCCGACAGCGGGTGAATAAAGGGTTTAATCATTGGGCTTCATGCATTTATGTAATTGACGCAGGCCATTTTTCACTATGCTTTTTTTAGCTATTTAGGCTCAATGCATATGCGCCAGAGCCTTTTTTAGTTACCATTTTTTGCTGCAGTACATCACTTACAGCTGATGCCATTAGAAAGTCTCAGCCTCGCGCAAAGAGAGCCCTTGCTGGTCTTTGGCTGACAGACTGGGCAGCGTCGTCAAAGGCCATTCAATGCCAATGCCGGGGGCATCCCACGCGATGCAACGCTCATGCTCAGGCGCATAGTAGTCGGTAGTCTTGTACAAAAATTCTGCGCAATCGCTGGTCACCATGAACCCATGCGCAAAGCCGGCAGGTATCCAGAGCTGTTTGTGGTTTTCTTCGCTCAATTCCATGCCGACCCACTGGCCGAAGGTGGGTGATGCCTTGCGGATGTCCACCGCCACATCAAACACCGCCCCGCGCACCACGCGCACCAGCTTGCCTTGGGGTTGCTGGACTTGGTAATGCAGTCCGCGCAACACGCCCTTGCAGCTGCGGCTGTGGTTGTCTTGTACAAAGTTCAGATTCAGGCCGGTAGCTTCGTTGAATGCTTTCTGGTTAAAGCTTTCATAGAAGAAGCCGCGCGCGTCGCCAAACACTTTGGGTTCGATGACGAGGATGTCGGGGATAGCTGTGGGGGTGACTTGCATGGGGCGGATTCGGGGCGGGTTCGAATTTGGTTAAGTGTCATGGATCCGGGGTCAAGCCCGGGATGACAGACGAGGGGCATTGGTTAACAGGCCTTGAATCATGACGGAGCACTCTCGCTTAATAGACGCTGCAAATATTGGCCGTAGCCGTTTTTGGCCAGCGGCTGGGCCAGCTTTTCGAGTTGTTCTGCAGTGATAAAACCGTTGCGAAAGGCGATTTCTTCGGGACAGGCGATTTTCAGGCCTTGCCTGCGCTCCAGCGTGGCGATGAACTGGCCGGCTTCCAGCAGGCTGTCGTGCGTGCCAGTGTCCAGCCAGGCGTAACCCCGCTGCATGATCTGCACGTTGAGTGAGCCCTGGTCGAGGTAGGCCTGGTTGACGGCGGTGATTTCCAGTTCGCCGCGCGCGCTGGGTTTCACTGCCTTGGCAATGTCAACCACCTGGCTGTCGTAGAAGTACAGGCCGGTGACGGCAAAGTTGCTTTGGGGGTTGAGCGGCTTTTCTTCAATACTGATGGCTTTGCCGGCCTTGTCGAAGGCGACGACGCCGTAGCGTTCGGGGTCGTGCACATGGTAGGCAAATACGGTGGCACCGCTGGCCTGGCTGTCTGCGCTGGAAAGCAGGTTGACCAGGTCGTGGCCGTAAAACAGGTTGTCGCCCAGCACCAAGGCGCTGGGGGCGTTGCCGACGAACTGCTCGCCAATCAAGAACGCCTGAGCCAGACCATCCGGGCTGGGCTGCACAGCATATTGCAGATTCATTCCCCATTGGCTGCCGTCGCCCAGCAGTTGCGTAAAGCGCGGCGTGTCCTGCGGGGTGCTGATGACTAACACGTCGCGAATGCCAGCCAGCATCAAGGTGCTCAGCGGGTAATAGATCATCGGCTTGTCGTACACCGGCAGCAACTGTTTGCTGATGGCGAGGGTGGCCGGGTGCAGCCGGCTGCCGGAGCCGCCGGCGAGGATGATGCCTTTGCGTTGGGTCATGAGGATGTAGTTTTCTTGTGGTGTCTTAAAGGATTTCTGCCAGCATACGGTCCACGCCCTGCTGCCAGGTGGGCAGAGTCAAACCGAAAACTGTCTGTAGCCGGGTGCAATCGAGGCGCGAGTTAAGTGGTCGCTGCGCTGGCGTCGGAAAAGCGCTGGTTGGCACGACGGCGACTTCAGCGGCTATTATTTTCATAGCTTTCTGCGCCCGCTGCGCCTGCGCAATCACGTGTTTTGCATAGCGATTCCAGGTTGTTTCGCCTTGAGCGGCCAGATGGTAGATCCCGGCGTCCTGCGGGCGGAGCAGTACCTGCCGAATGGCGTGGGCAGTGACATCGGCAATCAGCTCGGCGCCGGTGGGGCTTCCGAACTGGTCGTCGATCACCGTCAAGCGCTCGCGCTCTTGCGCCAAGCGCAGCATGGTCTTGGCAAAGTTGCCGCCGCGCGCGGCATACACCCAGCTGGTGCGAAACATCAGGTGCTGCCGGCAATGTTCGACCACCAGTTGCTCGCCTTCGCGCTTGGTCCGGCCATACACGCCCAACGGCGCGGGCGTGTCGGTTTCCACCCAGGGCCGGCTGCCACTGCCATCGAACACGTAGTCAGTCGAGTAATGCACCAGCCAGGCGCCCAGCTTGTTCGCCTCTTGTGCCAGTACGCCGGGCGCCTGTGCGTTGATGGTGCGGGCCAGCTCGGGCTCGCTTTCAGCCTTGTCTACTGCCGTGTGGGCGGCGGCATTGACGATCACATCGGGGCGCAACGCACGAACCGTGTCAGCAATTCCTGTCAGGTTGCCCAAGTCGCCACACAGGTCCTGGCTGTGTCGGTCCAGCGCAATGAGTTCCCCCAGTGGCGCCAGGCTGCGCTGAAGTTCCCAGCCGAGCTGGCCGTTCTTGCCAAACAGCAGGATTTTCATGCGCTGGCATACTGGGTTTGTACCCAGTCGCGGTAAGCGCCGCTTTGCACATTGGCTACCCACTCCGGGTTGGCCAAGTACCACTGCACGGTTTTGCGGATGCCGGACTCGAACGTTTCAGCGGGCTTCCAGCCCAGTTCGCGCTCTATCTTGCTGGCGTCGATGGCATAGCGGCGGTCATGGCCGGGGCGGTCCTTGACGGTGGTGATCTGGGCGCTGTAGCTGGTGCCGTCAGCCTTGGGCCGCGACGCGTCAAGCAAGGCGCAAACGGTGTTGACAATCTCGATGTTCGGCTTTTCATTCCAGCCGCCCACGTTGTACACCTCGCCCGGTTGCCCGGCTTCCAGCACGCGGCGAATGGCGCTGCAATGGTCATTCACATACAGCCAGTCGCGCACCTGCATGCCATCGCCATACACCGGCAGGGGTTTGCCAGCCAGCGCGTTGACGATCATCAGCGGGATAAGCTTTTCCGGAAAATGGTACGGGCCGTAGTTGTTCGAGCAATTGGTGGTCAGCACCGGCAGGCCGTAGGTGTGGTGGTAGGCGCGCACCAGGTGGTCGCTGGCCGCCTTGCTGGCGCTGTAGGGGCTGTTGGGCTCGTAGCGGTGGGTTTCGGTGAAGGCGGGGTCGGCAGCGCTCAAGGAGCCGTAGACCTCGTCGGTGGAGACGTGCAGGAAGCGGAAAGCTGCCTTGGCCTCGCCCTGCAGGCCGCTCCAGTAGGCGCGCACGGCTTCAAGCAGGCGGAAGGTTCCGACGATATTGGTCTGGATAAAGTCTTCGGGGCTGTGGATGGAGCGGTCTACGTGGCTTTCAGCAGCGAAATTCAGCACGGCGCGGGGCCGGTGCTCAGCCAGCAGGCGGGCGACCAACGCGCTGTCGCCAATGTCGCCCTGCACGAAAATGTGGCGCGGCTCTCCTTGCAGACTCGCCAGTGTTTCCAGATTGCCAGCGTAGGTCAACTTGTCCAGGTTGACGATGGGCTCATCCGTTTGAATTAGCCAGTCCAGAACAAAGTTTGCGCCGATAAAGCCTGCGCCGCCAGTTATGAGAATTGTCATGAGGGTACTAAAAATTTACTGTGCTATTCAAATGCGGAAATTTTGGAACCGATTTGCACTCAATCCTGCAATCGTTTTATTACTTGATGCTGATGAGCTATTTCAAGCCAAAAGAATTGCGAATACGCAAGATTTTTTCGGAGTTCTGCTGACTTGGTGTGGTGCCAAGAAAGCCTTGCCGGATAAAAACGAACAGTAAAAAAATCAAACCTGCCGCTAGCGTAGCACCTATGGCAATCAGCCCTTTCTTCGGTTGGCTGGGTTTCTGCGCCATAGTTGGTGCTTGCACAAGTTGCGCATTGCTTAGACCTTCCAGTTGAGCTTCCAAAAGACTGACCTGGCCTTGCGCTGTGCCTGTGGCACTTAATAACTCGGCATAGCCGCGTGCCAGTTCCATCCCGCCTGTAGTGCCCGAACTATTGGATTCAAGGCGCTTTAGAACGCCAACTGATGCATCCTGGGCATTTTTGAGCCGAATTTTCGCTTCTTCCAGCTGCACGACGAGTCGTGCTCGAACACTGCCTTTGGGACTACTCTCAACATAAGTTTGCTGAAGCAAGGCAGAGTTAATTGCTTGCGCCTGTGACGCAGTGTGGGCAGAAACAGTCAGCGTGAGTAATTTATCGACTCTCCCTACATTCGTTTTAGATTGCTCGCGTAATTTGGTACGCGCTTCTTCGACGGTGACGTCTTTTGCCAAACCAAGAGAGGCAACGACTGGATCTAGAACAGTTGCCGTGGTCATCAAGCTGGCCGTGGCTTGATCAGCCTGAAGAACCGCCACACTTTGAAAAGTTTGCGGAAGCAGAAAACTGACACCCAAGGCACATATCCCCACAATCAACGGACCGACAACCAGCAATTTGATGTTTTCAGCCAAAGTAACCAATAAATCCAACAGACCGACTTCATTTTGAACAGTGCTGACACGTTTCGGGGCATCTTGCATTTTTTCCTGTCTCCGATCTCAAATTCCCCATTCTACTTTGGACAGTTTTTTGCTAATCAGCAAGCTCCAGACTTGAACCTTGCGATTTGGATCCAAAAATGCAGAAGCTATAGCGCTCATTTGCTTGGCAGACCAAGAGCAGTAACTTTTTTTGGTGCCTGATGTCACGCCCTTTTAAATAAAAACACCATATCGACACATATCGGCAAATAGCCACCAATCATTGGATAAATTGCAAGCATCAAATTCTCTCAAAACTTTACAAAACTTAATCTTGCATACGGATATTTTTGTGATAGTCCAGATGAAAGTATTTTTTAGATGCAGCAAAATCTCTAGTTAGGCGTAACAGATCCAAGCAATAAAGCTAAAGTTGTTTCCAACAATTTATAAGAAATATGCGCTTCGATAAAATTTAAAGCCCTAAGATATTCAGTTAATTTTTGTCTAAATAATCGATTAACATTACTTTCTTTTCAAGGAGACCTCTTTTCATGCAGAAATCAAATGAGCTACAGCAACAAATCAATGAATTCGAAGCCAAGCTGAACGATTTAAGGAAACAACAGGATTTTGAACGTAAAGGCGAGCGCGCCGAAGCTGTCACGGCAGCTAAAGAATTGATCAAAAATTATGATCTGACCGCCTCTGATTTGGGGCTTGCGGGGAAAGGGGCTATTAAGCGGATTTCGGGAGACAAACGCAATGTTGTCGCCCCCAAATACCAAGACCCCGAGAGCGGAAAGACATGGACCGGTCGCGGCAAGTCGCCAGCTTGGTTGAGCGCTAAAATGTCGGCCGGCCAAGACAAACAGGAATTTTTGATCAAAAGTTAATACATCAGCTTTTCAATATCTGCTGGTGTTTGAAGCGATCCAAGAACCAACTCTACGCGCAGCTTTTAGTTCGTTGATATTTGATGGTCCTAGGAGTTTTTGATACCTGGCGTTTCTAAGCGCTTGGCGAAAACCGATCAGTGAGCAAGCAATGGCAAGTGTGCGCCGCGCACTTGTATATGCTGGATATGAGCGTGTGCAGTACTTGCTTTGCAATGTCCATTCAGGTCAAGTTCGGTACTGTCTCAAAAATTCATTTTTGCACTGATTTGACGTTCTCAAATTTTCGCCCTGCCTAGATTGTCAAAACACTTGTGTGAGACAGTTCACTCGTAATAACGAGACTGGTTTCTAGCTGTTTTTGATAGTGCGGCGAATTGAGCGCAGGCTTGTTGCCAAGCAAATCGTAGAGGTTATACCTGCCATCAATACTTATTGAATTGGTGGCGATTGGCTATGTCAGTCGACTTTGCACTACAGATCAAAATACTGTTTCTTGATTAGTGGCTTGCCGATCAACCTGCTGGCGCTTGGCAACGAAATAATTCGTCAAAAGCTCCGTGCGGACACGGTTGTCAAAGGCTTCCTTCTGGTTTGTACCCTTTTCGCTTCTGCACAGATTGAGCGAATTCTTCTCCTCTTTAATACCCTGCATGCAGTTTCCTTGTGCACTTCGGTAATGCTGCTGAGTTAGAGTTTGCAAACAAATTGAACCTGGAGAAACGGGGTGATAAAAATGCCTTCTCAGCACGACTGAATGTTTCCTGAGGTCACATTTGAAATGTTCAACCGGTTTGGCGAATCCAATGCTTTGACCACCCTGATCTCCGCCAAACTCGGCTTCAGCTCAGGCGATCTTTATTACCATACCCCGCCAAGCACGAACTGATCAATTCGCTGTTAGACCGCTGCGAGCATGCGCTCAATGAATTGATCAATGCCAGTGATGGCAGGTCCCGTCAGAACCATGTTTGGGGCCATGAGCCATGCTGGTGCAATAGCCATTAACCCCGCGAATTCGACGCAACATCCACCAGTATGGTGGTGGAGCTGTTGACTTACTGGCCGAGCTTTGAATATGTGCGCCATCTGCGCCATGCTATGCAACCCAAGAATGCCAAATCGGCCCGGATACGCGGCGCGCACCATGTCCTCAGCCTGCTGATACCCTGTCTGGAGCCTGCCCAGAAAAGCCACTTGCAAAGCCAGGAGGTCACCTGCAAAAGTCCGGAAAACCTGTCAGCCTGAACTATGCTGGCACGGGCCACCAGATTGCATAAAAATGAGTCAAGGAGACAAGTTCATGGACAAATGGAACCCTTTTCCCTACCCCGGCGCCTATGCCTTTGACACAGCCAGCCTGACGCAAAGCTGGACTCGACTGCACCAAGGCGACTGTGAATCGCTACCCATGGATGCAGCGGTGCTCAAGGCCTGGGTGCTGTTCCACAACGGTGAATTCCAGAAGGCAAACGCAGCTGGGCTGAAAGCCGCCGGTGACGGCATCACGGTGGCCAACAAGGCGACCTGCATCTACGCCAATTACCTGGAAAACAAGGAAAAATCCAAGCTCGACCTGTTTCTGGAGGTGGCGCAAAGGGCTGAGGCGCTGCAGTCGGCAGACCCGAAAAATCCTAACGCCTGGTATGCGCAAGCTTATGCCTTGGGGCGCTACAGCCAAGGCATCAGTGTGGCAAAAGCGCTGGCGCAGGGACTGGACAGCAAGGTCAAGACCGCACTGGAGCAGACCCTGCAACTCGCGCCCCGGCACGCCGATGCACACATTGCGCTGGCCACCTTTCATGCCGAGGTCATTGACAAGGTCGGTTTGCTGATCGGCAGCATGACTTACGGCGCGCGCAAGGACACAAGCATGGCACTGTTCAGGGAAGCGCTCAAGATCAACCCCGGGTCGGCCATCGCCATGACCGAATATGCCAACGGCATGGTCATGCTCGAAGGCGACAAGCGGATGACAGAGGCCACTCGGCTTTACGAACAGGCTGCAGCCTGCAAAGCGCTTGATGCAGTGGAGCGGCTGAACATCGACATGGCCCGGGTGGAACTACAGGACTGAAACGCAGATCCTGCGATTTAAAGAAGCTCAGCAAGCAGCTCTTTTTTTAATAGCTGTCAACACACGTCCTGCTTGCGAAAAATACCTTTTTTACTATTATTTACCGATCATGACCCAAGCCATGGTTTGGGTCGGCAACCTTAGCGCGGGCAGCGCACCTGGCCGCAGTAGCGCTCACAGAACGGGCAACCGGACATGGGCAGCCAGGCGGGTATGTTGTAGAACTGACGGAAGGCCTCGCCCAGCACCCCCTGGCGGTAGGCGGGGTAGTTGAATCCGCTGCCTTCGACCACATAGAAGGTCACGCCGTCCTGGATAAAACTCTGCACGGCAACGCTGTCAAAGTAGGGCTCGAAGGCTTGCAGATCAGGCGGGTCGGGCGTGAGGATTCGCACAGCGCGGCCCTGGTAGAGCGAAAAATCCACCAGCATGTCGTCCTGCCGCGCATGGAACCGGCCCACGCCGAACACCGGCATGTACTGGCGGCGCTCGAAACCGTAGATTGACGCGGCGGTATACGAATCAGCCATCAGCACCGCGTCCGGGCGGTCGGCCTGCTGGAGGATTTCGGCGGTCTTGACGCTGCGAACGATTTGCGGATAAATTTTTGCGCTGTGCCAGGTGTCCAGCGTCGTCAGGTACAGGCCGGCGACCCCCACCACATGCAGGCCAGCAAACAGCGCCAGGCCCTTGGCGCAGGTCTTGAGGCGGTCAGCCGGCAGCGCAAACGCCAACCAGGCAAAACCGAAGGGGTAAAACGACAGTACCCAGTGCAGCCCAATGACTTTTTTCGCCGACAGCAACAGGAAAAACAGCAGGGGAACGACCACCAGGCAGGCCAGCAGGCGGTGGGAACGGGCGCTGGCACCGAGCGCCTGGCGGTGCTTCACGGCCAGCCAGACGGCCACCGGCGTGGCAAGGTAAACCATCATGCCGACATACATCAGCGGCTTTCGCCATTCGAATGCTGCGTCCTGGTTGCGGTTGTAGACGTTGAACATGATGTTCGACCAGCCGTGCGACATGTTGTAGGCAATGTTGATCGCCGGGCCAGGCAAGGCACAGGCCACCAGCAACGCCAGGCCCGCAAGCCGCTCACGGCGATACCTCAAAAAATACAACAGGTAGGTCAGCCCCAGCACCACCGAGAAATACTTCGACAAAAAAGCACAGCCCAGGAACACGCCGGACAGGCCGTACAACCCGTAGGCAGCGCGGTCCAGCCGGATGCGCTGCTCGGCCCGCATCAACGCGGCCACCGACAGCATGGACCAGAAAATCAGCGGCGTGTCGGTGGTGATGATGGCGTAGAGCCAGTTCAGCGGCGCCAGCCAGAACAGCAACACCGCCCAGGCAGCCCGCACCCGGTCCAGCGGCGCCAGCGCCCACCACAGCGCCGCGCCCAGCGCCAGCGGCAGCAGCACCGCCGGCAGACGAATCGACACCATGCTGTCACCCAGGGTGGCGCGCATGAACGCAATCAGCCAGCCGACCATCGGCGGATGGTCGGAGTAGCCCCAGTCGGGGTAAACACCCCACCAGTAGAAAAACGCCTCGTCGCCGGACATCGGAAAGGTGGCGGCAATCCAGAAACGCAGCAGCAGCGACGCCAGTCCGGCCACCAGCAGCCAGCGGATCAGCGTAGCGGAAACCGCCTGCGGGGAAGAAGCAGTGACAGGGTGGTGGGACATGGTCAAGGGTCGGATAAACAGCGGGAAAACTGCAGGCCGGCGGCAGGCGCGCAGCAGATAAATGGCTGGCGATGACGAGCCGCAGCGCAGTCAAAAGAGAAAAAAATGAAACGGAAAGCAGCTAGCGAAAACTGATGTCCCGGGCGATGGCCGCACTATAAAGCAAGGCCAGCACACCCAGGGCCACGGCCAGCCACAGCGTCAGCAGCCGGACCATGACGGTCATGCCCAGCGCGCTGCCTGCTGTTGCACCGTAGGCCACCAGCAGGCCGGTCAGAACGGCCTCGGTACCGCCCAGACCCGCCGGCAGCGCCGACAAAGCGCCGCCGACCATGGCCACGGCATAGAAACCGGTCGCCGTCGCCAGCCCCAGCGACAGGCCCATGTCGCTGCAGACCAGCCAGACTGCCACGCCCTGCGCAAACCAGGCAGACAGCGTCAGGCTGAACCAGACCAGCGGCCGCTGGCGCAGGCAGGTCCAAGCGTCGTGCAGCCAGCCTGGCAGCTGCAGCCCGCCCCGCCGCAGCCAAAACAGCGCAACCACCGCCAGCATGGCCACAACTGCCCCGCCCATCAGCAGCCATGCCACCCAACCCGGCATCCGCTGAATCACGCCTTGGTTCCATGCCCAGGCAACCGCAGGCAGGCACAGCAGCAGCAGGCACAGCAGGTCGGCCAGGCGTTCGGCGCCAAAGAGGGCCAGGCTTTGCCGCACGCTCAGGGGTTCACGCGCCAGCACCAGACCCCTGACAGCCTCGCCAACATTGCCGGGTGTGGGCGTGAACGCATAGCCAGCCAGGTACAACCGCAGCCCTGGCAACAGGCCAAAGTGGCGTCCGTAATGCGCCATCCAGAAGCGCCAGCGCAGGCCGCGCAATCCGTAGTTCAGCATGCACAGACTGGCCGCCTGCAAGCCGTTCAGCGACCACAGGCGGGCCAGCGACATGCGCGGGCTCTCGCCCCACACCAGCAGCGCCGTCGCATACACCGTGGCCACCAGCCCCAGCACCAGCAGCAGCTGCTTCACTGGCAGCTTGAACCGGGGACGCAATGGCGAAGTGCTTGACTCGGGACGCTGCCTGTCCGCCGTCAAAACCGGTGGCTCAGGAAAATCAGCAGCCACAACGCGCCGGCACCCAGCAGCCAGGCGTCGCGCAGCAGGTCGCGCGCCACATCTTCGCCTTGGCCGCGATGCACCTGGTAGGTGTAGCGCAGCAGCGCAAAAACAACCACTGGCACGGTGTAGAGCAGCCGCTCACTGTGCTGCAACTGCGCCTCGGAGCTGGTGGCAAACAGGCTGTAGGTGGTCAGCGTCGCCGTCATGGTGGTGGCGATAAAGGTATCGATCAACGCTGGCGGGTAGCCTGCCATCACCGTTCTCTGGCTGGCTTCTTCGTGGAAGCTTTCGGCCTTGCGCTTGCAAAAACCGAGATACAGCGTCATGAAAATCCCGGTCAGCAGCAGCCAGCGCGAAGGCGCGATCCCGACCGCCACCGTGCCGGCCAGCAGCCGGAGCATGAAGCCGGCCGCAATGATGGCCACGTCGACCACCGGGACTTGCTTCAGGCGCCATGAATACGCCATGTTCAACACCGCATACAGTGCCAACAGCAGCAAAAGCGTGTAATTGCCGGCCGCCAGCAAAACGCCTGCGGCCAGCAGCGTGGCGGCCAGCAACATTGCAGGAACCGCCGTCACCGCGCCGCTGGCCAGCGGCCGCTTGCGCTTGACCGGATGCAGGGCGTCGCTGGCGCGGTCATGCCAGTCGTTCAGGATATACACCATGCTTGAAGCACAGCAAAAGGCCGCGAAGGCGCGCAAGACCGCAAGGTCCAGGGTGATGACGTCCCAGCTCTGGCTGAACACCAGTCCTGCCAGTACAAAAATGTTCTTGACCCATTGGTGCGGCCGCATCAGGCGAACGAGCGAAAACAGGCTTGAAAAAGAAAGAGGCATCAATGGAAAAGGCAAAAGCATGCTAGCGGGATCGGCTTTCAAGCATAACTGACTCGCCAGATCGGCAATGGCGGATCATCGGCCCCAAAAAAAGCCTGAACACGTCAGGCTTTTCGTGCACCACCCAGGGGGCACTTCAGGTCCGCACGCGGCCGTCGCCGGTCAGCATCGAAAGCTCGACAAAGCGCGACGCCACATGGTTACCGGGCCCGAACGACACCGAAAAACCGCCAAAGGACTGACTGCCGATGTTCTCCAGGCCAGTGATCAGCGATTCGCGGGTCGGTTTGCCTCCGGCCCGCTTGAGGCCATCGACGAACACCTTGGCGGCCAGGTAGCCTTCCATGCTGGAAAAGTTGGCCTGCACCTCTTTGCTGCCCACGGCTTTCACCGCGTCGGCGAATTCACGCGCAATCGGACGCGCAGGGTTGTAGGGCGACGGCACGACCTGCGACACCACCACGCCCGCACCGTCCTTGCCCAAGTCGTCAGCCAGTGCCTGCGTGCCGACAAACGACACGTTGTAAAAGGTGCCGCCGTAGCCGGCCTTGCGGGCCTCGCGGATAAAGGCCGCGCAGGCCTTGTAGGCGCCGATCTGCACCACCGCATCGGGCTGGGCCGCAACCAGCGTCTTGACGGCTTGTCCCACATCGACCGAATTGCGCTCCACCGTGGCTTGGGCCACCGGCTTGAGGCTCAGGCGCCCCAGCGCCAGGTGAACACCCTCCAGGCCGGCCTTGCCGTAGGCATCGTTCTGGTAGAAAACGGCAATTTTCTTCAGCCCCAGGGTGGTCAGCTGTTTCACAATCAACTCGGTTTCGTCGTTGTACGATGCCCGCACATGAAAGGCATAGCGGCTGAACGGTTCGCGCAGGCCCATGGCGCCAGTGAACGGCGCGACAAAGGGAATTTTTTCCTTGATTGCAATTGGCAGCGCCATGAGGCTGGTTGGCGTTCCGATGTAACCGAACAGCGCGAACACATCGTCGGCAATGAATTTTTTGGTGTTTTCAACGCAGCGCGCGGGTTCGTAGCCGTCGTCCAGCTTGCGCAGCTCGATCTGCTGCCGACCAACGCCGCCCTGTGCATTGACTTGGTCGAAATACACCTGCGCGCCCTGATTGAACTGGATACCCAGTTGAGCAGCGGGTCCGGTGAAAGCCGCCGATTGCCCGAGGATGATCTTGCCATTGGACTGGGCGCGAGCGCTGTTGACTCCTGCCACCAGCACTGCGCCGGTGCCGATGGAAAATTTTCTGCGAGTAAGCATCACGGGATTTTTCCAATTTGTATTAAATTGATAACTAATGTATCAAAAACTTTCTTCATACTGCCTTGCGAAGAGGTATTTATAACAGGTGCCGAATGCCGGTTCAGTGCAAATTGCACATCGCCAGGACAATTGGTTATAAAGTTCGGGCATGAGCTTTTTAACCCCCATGGCCACGCTGCATGCTGCACCAATCCAGACCCGTCCCCCTGTTGTGTTGAAAATCCGCGGCGCCTGCCCGCACGACTGCCCTGACACCTGCTCACTGCTGACCACCGTGGAAAACGGCGTGGCCACACGCGTGCAAGGCAACCCTGACCATCCGCAGACCGGCGGCGTGCTGTGCAACAAAGTGTCGCGCTACACCGAGCGAACCTACCATGCCGAACGGCTGCTCCAGCCCCTCAGACGCACCGGCCCGAAAGGCAGCGGGCAGTTCGAGCCGGTCAGCTGGGATACCGCCCTGGGCGAGATTGCCGAACGATTGAGCGCCATTGCCGCGCGAAATCCGGAAGCCATTCTTCCTTACAGCTACTGCGGCACCATGGGCCAGGTGCAAGGCGAAGCCATGGCAGGGCGGTTTTTCAACCGGCTGGGCGCGTCGCTGCTCGACCGCACCATCTGCGCCGCTGCCGGCACTGAAGGCTTGACGCAAACGCTGGGCGGCAAGGTCGGGATGCGGGTGGAGTTCTTTGCCGAATCAAAACTCATCATCATCTGGGGCAGCAATTCGATTGGCAGCAACCTGCACTTCTGGCGCTATGCGCAAGTGGCCAAGCGAAACGGCGCAAAACTCATCTGCATCGATCCGCGCTTGAGTGAAACGGCTGAAAAATGCCATGAGCACATCGCCCTGCTGCCAGGAACCGATGCAGCGCTGGCGCTGGCGCTGATGCACGAGCTGATCACCCATGAGTGGCTGGACCACGACTACATCGCCCGCCACACGCTGGGCTGGCCAGCGCTGCGCGAGCGAGCGCTGCAGTGGAGCCCCGAGCGCGCCGCCAGCGTGTGCGGCGTACCGGCCGAACAGATTCGCTCCCTGGCGCGCGACTATGGCCAGTGCTTTGTGGAAAAACAGCCAGCGGCGATTCGCCTGAACTACGGCATGCAGCGGGTGCGCGGCGGCGGCAACGCGGTGCGCGCCGTGGCCTGCCTGCCAGCGTTGACCGGCGCCTGGCGGCACCGGGCCGGCGGCCTGCTGATGAGCAGTTCGGGCGTTTTCCCGGTGGACCGGGCGGCGCTGCAACGGCCCGACCTGCTGGCCGGACGCACGCCGCGCACGCTCAACATGAGCACCATCGGCGACGATCTGCTGCGCGCCAGCTCACCCGCCTTCGGCCCGAAGATCGAGGCGTTGATCATCTACAACAGCAACCCGGTGGCTGTCGCGCCTGACTCCGGTCAGGTCGTGCGCGGCTTTGCGCAGGACGACCTGTTCACCGTCGTGCTGGAGCAGTTCCAGACCGACACTGCCGACCAGGCCGATTTCATCCTGCCGGCGACAACGCAGCTGGAGCACTGGGACATCCACACCACCTTCGGCCACACCGACGTGTTGCTGAACCGCCCGGCGATTGCGCCGCAGGGTGAGAGCAAGCCCAACACGCAGATTTTTCGCGAACTCGCCGCGCGTATGGGTTATGCCGATCCCTGCTTTCTGGACGACGACGAAACGCTGTGCCGTGCGGCATTTGGTGACCAGGTGGCTTTCCAGACGCTGCTGGACCAGGGCTTTGCCACCTTGCCGCTGCCGGACGCGCCGTTTGCCGAAGGCGGTTTTCCCACGCCATCGGGCCGATGCGAGTTCTTCAGCGAACGGCTGGCCGCGCAGGGTCTGGACGGCCTGCCCGACCATGTGCCAAATTACGAAGCAGCAGGCACGTCCAGCGAGTTTCCATTGGCCATGATCTCGCCGCCGGCACGCAACTTCATGAATTCGACCTTCGCCAATGTCAAGACCCTGCGCGCCATGGAAGGCGAGCCGCTGCTGGAAATGCACCCGGACGATGCTGCCGCACGCGGCATTGCCAACGGCAGCACGGTGCGGGTGTTCAATGCGCGCGGCGACTACCGCGTCAAGGCCGAAGTCTCGCTGCGCGCCCGGCCCGGCGTGGTCGTTGGCCTGGGCATCTGGTGGCGCAAGTTGGGCCTGGGCGGCACCAACGTCAACCAGCTGACCAGCCAGCGCCTGACCGACCTGGGGGGCGGGCCGGTGTTCTACGACTGCCTGGTGCAGGTTCAGGCGGATTGAACGGAAACCCCTGCATGGCCTGGACAGGACACAAGAAGCTGTTGGCGGCTGCCCTGGCAGGGGTCAGCCTGACAGGCTGCGCCAACCTGGGTTATTACTGGCAGTCGGTCAACGGCCACCTGACAATGCTCCATGCCGCCCGTCCCGTGAACGACTGGCTGGGTGACCAACAGACGCCAGCGCCGCTTAAAAACCGGCTGGCCCTGGCGCAGCGCATCCGCCGCTTCGCCGTGACCGATCTCGGGCTGCCCGACAACCCGAGCTACCAGCGTTATGCCGACCTGCACCGCAGCGCCGTCGTCTGGAACGTGGTGGCGGCGCCCGCGCTGTCGCTGACGCTCAAGACCTGGTGTTTTCCGGTGGCCGGCTGCGTCGGCTACCGGGGATATTTCAGCGAAGCCGAGGCCCGTGCCGAAGCAGACCGGCTGGCTGCCGAGGGACTGGAAACCAGCGTCTATGGCGTGCCGGCCTATTCCACGCTGGGCTGGATGAACTGGGCCGGCGGTGACCCGCTGCTGAGTACCTTCATCAACTACCCCGACGGTGAACTGGCGCGGCTGGTGTTCCATGAATTGGCGCACCAGGTGGTCTACGCGCCCGGCGACACCGGGTTCAACGAATCGTTTGCCACGGCTGTCGAGCGGCTGGGCGTGCAGCACTGGCTGGATACGCCGGCAGGCGGGGGAAGCGACGAAGCCCGCCAGGCGTACCAGCGCTTTGACGGTCGCCGCCGGCAGTTCCGTGCACTGACGGCAGCCACGCGCAGGGAATTGACCGCCATTTATGAATCAAATAAGGCTTCTGCGCAAGACCCACGGGCGCAACTAGCTCTTAAAACGATAGCACTGGCGCATTTCAGGGCCGACTATGCACAACTCCGCGCCTCGTGGGACGGTTATGCCGGTTACGACCCGTGGGTGGCGCGCGCCAATAACGCGTCCTTCGGCGCCCAGGCGGCGTATGACGAAGGAGTGCCCGCTTTCGAAGCCTTGTTTGAACATGAAGGCCGCGACTGGCAACGTTTCTATGGCGCCGTCAGGGATCTGGCCGCGCTGCCCCGGGCCGAACGTGATGCGCGTCTGAAGGCCTATCCCCTGCCCGCTTGGGCCAAGATGGCTGAACCCGGCAATCTGCTGCTCAGGCAGTGAGCGCCTGCAGCGGCAACGTGAAGTAAAACGTCGCCCCCAGCCCGGGCGT
This sequence comes from Polaromonas sp. CG_9.7, assembly GCF_015752205.1. Classification (GTDB taxonomy): domain Bacteria; phylum Pseudomonadota; class Gammaproteobacteria; order Burkholderiales; family Burkholderiaceae_C; genus Polaromonas. Next base: position 136,731 of record NZ_JADOVG010000002.1, on the reverse strand, counting down.
GGCTTCGGCCCACAGGCGGCCACCGTGGTGTTCGATGATGCGGCTGACGGTAGCCAGCCCGATGCCGGATCCAGGAAATTCCGGGGACGAATGCAGGCGCTCAAAAGGAAGGAACAGCTTTTCAGCATGCGCCATGTCAAATCCGGCGCCGTTGTCACGGACGAAGAACACCGGCTGACCGGCGGCGTCCAGTTGCTGCCCGACACTGATCCGGGCCTCGGCCTGCAGGACGCTGAATTTCCACGCATTGCCCAACAGGTTTTCCATGACCACCCTCAGCAACGGTTTGTCCGCTTGGGCCAGCAGTGCAGTTTCGACCTGGGTTATGACCACGCGCTCCGGCTGGCGCGCTTGCCACTCGTCCAGAATACGCTGCGCCATGGCGGACAGATCGACCTGCTGGTAGCTCAGGGGGGTTCGCGTCACCCGTGCCAACGACAGCAAATCCTCGATCAGGCTGCCCATTTGCGTCACACCTTGCTGGATACGGGTCAGGTAATGCTGGACCTTTTCATTGTTGTCACCCGTCAACTGCTTGGCCAGCAGCGAGCCGAAGCCTTTGATGGTGCTCAGCGGCGTGCGCAGATCATGCGACACCGAATAGGAAAAGGCTTCCAGTTCGTCGTTGGACCGGCGCAGGGTTTCCTCGATCTGCTTGAACTCGGTCACATCGGCATCGATGCCGACCCAGAAGGCGACCGCACCGTGTTCGTCAAGCACCGGGGAAACCCGGTAAGCCATGGTGTGAACGCTGCCGTCCTGGCACAGCCAGCGCCGGATGCCGGAAAAAGGCAGATGGCCGGCGTGGGCCAGCGTCCAGTTTTGCTTCAGGGTGGCAATGTCTTCAGGGTGCAGGACGGAGAGCCACTTTCCGCCTGTCCAGTCGTGCAGCGTGCCACCCATCAGGTCGAACCATGCATGGTTCATGTAGTTGACATGGCCATTCGGGTCGGTGGTCCAGATGATCTGCGGCGCCTGCTCTGCCAGGGCGCGGAACAGGGCCTCTTGGCGCGCCAGCGCGGCCGTGCGTTCGGCAACCTTTTTTTCCAGCCCGATGTTGAGCTGGCTGACTTCGTGCATCAGGCCGGCATTCTCTACGGCAATACACGACAACTGTGCCATTTCTGTCGCCACGTACTCGTCTTGCTGGGTGAAATCGCCCTCGTACTTTCCAGACAGCTGAAGAACGCCGATATGACGGCCATCACGGCCGGTCAGGGGAACAGCCAGCCAGCCGCCCATCATGCGGTTCCTGTCTGCAGGGCTGCCGACCTGGCACCAGCCGGGATGCGCCTGCACCTCGGCCTGTGTCAGCCGCACTGAACGGGTGCGGTTGGTGCCACGGTTGTAGATGCTGCTGCCCTGGGCCAGCGGCAACTCGCTGCGGTACGCTGAATAGTCGCCGGACAGCGACAGTGCATGCACCGCCTGGGTCCAGTTGCCGTCAACGGCAAGACTGACAGCGGCCTGGTGCGTGCCGATCACACCGCGTGCCTGGTCCGCCAGTTCCTGCACTATGCCGTCGATCGTCAGGTGCACGGTGATCGCCTGGGCGGCGTCGGCGGCTCGCTGCAGGGTGAACAACTGATCGCGCACTTTCGCTTCGGCCCTGACCCGGGCCGTGGTGTCCAGCGCCACCAAAAAACACGCCGGCTGGCCGCCAAACTGGATCGGCCGCGCCACCACATCAACGCAAAACTGCGAACCGTCCTTGCGCCGATGCCGGGACGACGCCTGGCGCTTCTGGACTGCTTCGGCTCCCTGCTGAGGCAGGCACATCAGCTCGGTACCACCTTGGATGTCTGACAGCGTCATCGCCATGAACTCGGCTTCGGAATAGCCATAGTCATCAATGGCCGCCTGGTTGACCTTCAAAAGCTGGCTGCCGCAGGGGTCGAACACCCACATCGGCAGCGGCGCAGAGGCAAACAGCGCGGCATAGCGCCTTTCGCTGTCCACCAGCGCCTCTTCAGCCCGCTTGCGCTCGGTCACGTTGCGCTGCACCGAAACCCAGTGTGTGAAATGGCCCTTGGCATCGGCCACGGGAACGATGTCAATTTCTACCCAGAAAACCTCTCCACTTTTGGTGTAATTGATCAGTTCGGCCCGGACCGGCTGCCACTTTCCGAGCGCAACGCCGATACGGTCCAGTTCGCTGCGTTGCGTCAATGGGCCCTGCAGCAGGCGCGGCGTCTTCCCTATCACTTCTTCGCGTCGGTAGCCGGTGTGGCGCTCAAACGCGGCATTCACAAAAACGATGCGCGGCCCTGGCTCACCCAGCGGTTCGGCGTCGGTGATGACCACCACATCGTTCAGGTGAGAAATACTGGTTTCAAGCAGTCTCAATTGCGTCTGCGAGGCATGCAATTCGGTAACGTCCCGGACAATTGCAGTGCGAAGCATACCTTCAGGCGTATCGACTTGCGAGATCGAGACCTCGATCGGAAACTCGTCGCCATTGGCCCTCAGCCCATACATGACCGTGCCCAGGCCGACCCCGTATCCGTACGCCGCGCCAGTGCCCGCGAACTGATCGGGTGAACCCACAGGGTTGTGACGAAAGTTTCCTGGAATCAACTTTTCAAGCGGCTGCTGCAGAACTTCCTGCCGGGGCCAGCCGAACATCTTTTCGGCCGACGGATTGAACAGGATGATTTCGTGCTGCGCATTCACCGTGATGATGGCGTCCATGGCCGACTCCAGCACACCCGCCAGCAGCGACGCAGTGATGGCAGGCGCCATCGCAATGGAGGCCTGCGTCATGCCGGCTGGTGCGTTTGCTCCGTCGATGGGCCGTTGTCTTGAACCGGGCTGGAGGGCGTGATCTGGCCCGTGGTTTGCGTGGTCAGCCTGATGGAAAAACCCATCTGCGCCATCGCGGCGCACACCTTGTTCGCCAATCCAGTTCATTGCAGCCCCTTTTTCGGGGTGTTCACAAAGAAGGAAAAGGCTTTGCGCTGCATGTCGGGGCAATGAACCCTGTTGTGCGGCAGCCCCGCAGGTTCCCCCTTGGTGAATTTTCTGGTTTTTACAAAACAAGAGGCGACACAACTGGCGCGGACCTTGCTATTGACACCAGAAACGACAGCTTCAGCGTCCTTCAGAAAATCTGCGGCGGAAGTAGCAGACAGATTTGTGTACATGGGTGAATTTTTTTGTTGGGAGCTCAAGGTATTTCTTCCGGAAAAGAAATCCGGAAGTTGTTTACCTGCATTTGTCTGTTTGGAAATATCCAATATTCAAGAAACAAATGTTATTTTTGTAACTTATCAGCCAACCCATTACCAAGTCTGTTCGGTATCGAACAAACTTACCAAATTATCCACAAAAATGCCAATTGACACATCTGGTTATTGCCAACACCTTGCGCATTGAAGTACTTATTTTTTTCATATTCAAGATTTCACACAAACTTGGTTGCCACTGAAATCAGTGTCAGCGTGGCAACGGTTTTAAGATGTCGTCCACGGCTTGCCGCTTGCGCAATAACGAGCGGCAAGCGCCGAACATCAATATTCCGGAAAACCCATGGCTGACATTCACATTGATCGCACGCACAACCTGGGCCTGCATGCAGCACGCCAGATTGCTTCCCAATGGGCCGAAAAGGCCAAAGTGGAATTTGGCATGCAATGCACCTACGAAGAAGGAGCGAGCAGCGACCTGCTCAGTTTCAACCGCTCCGGCGTCCACGGCACGCTGAGCGTGACGGAAAACAGTTTTGAACTGGCGGCAAAGCTGGGGTTTTTGCTGAGGGCCTTCAAGGAAAAGATAGAAGCCGAAATTGTCAAAAATCTCGATGCACTGATTGCCAAAAAAGCAGGACTCCGCAAAAAAGCAGCTTGATCACCAAAGACCGCCATGCGCTACAACCTTGCCCGGTTTGACCTGGTGTCAATCCGCCTGGCGGTGGACTGCGCCCAGACCGGCAGCCTGACGGCGGCAGCGCGAGGCGCGCACCTGGCGTTGGGTGCGGCCAGCCGGCGCATTCGGGAACTTGAAGTGGCACTGGGCGACACGCTGTTTGACCGCCATGCGCGCGGCCTGCAGCCGACGGCCGCCGGGCGCGTCTTTGTCAAGCACGGCTTGAGGCTGCTGCAGACCATGGACCAGCTCGGCGCCGAACTCGCCGATCTGCGCCGGGGCACAGCGCGCCACATCCACCTGTGCGCCAGCAGCGCGGCCATCAGCCAGTTTTTGCCACCTTTGCTGGCGCAATACGGCCAGTTGCACCCGCAAGTGCAGATCGACGTGGAAGAGCAGGTGTCCGACGCCGTGGCCGCCGCGCTGCGTGAACAGCGCACCGACGTTGCGGTGTTTGTCGAGGGACCAGACACTGCCGGGCTGGACACGCGGCTGTTTCGCCAGGACGAGTTGGTGCTGGTGCTGCCCGCCGGGCACCGGCTGGCCGGCACCCAGACACCGCTGGCCTTTGCCGACGCGCTGGACGAGGAATGGATCAGCCTGACCGCCGGCGCGGCAATGCTGCAGCAGCAGCAGCAGTCGGCGCTGGCCGCGCACCGGCCATTCAAGCTGCGCATGCAGGTGCGCAGTTTCGATGCCGTGTGCCACATGGTGGCGTCAGGCCTGGGCATTGCCATCCTGCCAAAAGCGGCCTGCCTGCCCATCGTCAAGGCCATGAACATCAGCTGGCGTCCGCTGGCCGAACCGTGGGCGCAGCGCCGCCTGCTGGTGGCCTGTGCAAAGGGCCAGCTTGACGCAGGCATCTTGTCGCTGGTGGATTTCCTGGCTGGGCCTTCGCAAAATGCGAACGCCTGCACGTCAAAGCAGGAATAGACAGCGCACGGCGGCAGCGGCACACTCGCCGCCATGCCTACCCAAGACTGCTCAACCCCCTCTCCCGTGCCGGGTCCGCTGGCCGGGCTGAAGGTGCTGGAACTTGGCCAGCTGATTGCCGGCCCGTTCGCCGCCAAGACACTGGCCGACTTTGGCGCCGACATCATCAAGATCGAAACGCCCGGCACCGGCGACCCATTGCGCAAATGGCGGCTGTTGAAGGACGGCATCTCGGTGTGGTGGCAGGTGCAGTCGCGCAACAAACGCTCGGTGGCGCTGGACCTCAAGCAACCGGCGGCGCAGGACATCGTGCGCCGGCTGGCCAGTGAATCAGACGTGCTGATCGAGAACTTCCGCCCCGGCGCAATGGAAGGCTGGGGACTGGGGCCGGACGCGCTGCTGAAACTCAATCCACGCTTGATCATGCTGCGCATCAGCGGCTATGGCCAGACCGGCCCCTACCGCGACAAGCCCGGATTCGGCGTGGTGGCCGAGGCCATGGGCGGCCTGCGCCACCTGACCGCCGAACCCGGCCGCGTGCCGGTGCGCGTCGGCGTCAGCATCGGCGACACGCTGGCCGCGCTGCACGGCGTGATCGGCATCTTGCTGGCGCTGCAGGAGCGCCAGCGCTCGGGCCAGGGCCAGGTGATCGACGTGGCGCTGTATGAGGCGGTGTTCAACTGCATGGAAAGCCTGCTGCCCGAATACAGCGCGTTCGGCGCGGTGCGCGGCGCGGCCGGCAGCGCCTTGCCCGGCATCGCGCCAAGCAACGCTTATCGCTGCAAGGACGGCGGCTATGCCTTGATTGCAGGCAATGGCGATAGTATTTTTAAACGGCTGATGAACACCATCGGCCGCGATGACCTCTGCACGGACCCGTCGCTGGCCGACAACGCAGGCCGCGTGGCCCAGGTGGAAAAAATCGACGACGCCATCGGCCAGTGGACTGCCGAGCGCACGGTGGGCGAGGTGCTGGCGGCACTGGACGCCGTCGCCGTGCCGGCAGGCCGCATCTACACCGTGGCCGACATCGCCGCCGACCCGCATTACCAGGCGCGCGGCATGCTGAACGAAGTGCGCATGGACGACGGCAGCCTGCTGGCCGTGCCGGGCATCGTGCCCAAACTGTCGCGCACGCCGGGCAGCCACCGCCGCAACGCGCCGCAGATCGGCCAGGACACCGACGCCGTGCTGCGCGAGATGGGCCTGTCGCCCGACCAGATCAAGGCCCTGAAAGACCAGGGCATCGTTGCAGGAGCAAGCCAGTGAACCCGATGACCCCCGTCAAACGCATTTTTTTCAATGAAGTCGTCACGCGCGACGGCTTCCAGAACGAGCCCCGCTTCATTGCCACCGACGACAAGGTGGCGCTGGTCGATGCGCTCGGCGAATGCGGCTACGCCAAAATCGAGGTGACCTCGTTCACCTCGCCAAAGGCGATTCCGATGCTGCGCGATGCCGAGGAAGTCATGGGCCGCATCCACCGCACGCCCGGCGTCGAATACACCGTGCTGGTGCCGAATCTGCGCGGTGCCGAACGCGCGCTGGCGTCGCGCGCCGACGAACTGAATCTGGTGATGTCGGTGTCCGAGACGCACAACCTGGCGAATTTGCGCATGCCGCGCGACAAAAGCCTTGCGGCGCTGTCAGAGGTGATTCGCGATGTCGATGGCGCCACGCCCATCAATGTGTCACTGTCTTGCGGCTTCGGCTGCCCGATGGAAGGCGACGTGCCGCAGCGCGAGCTGCTGCGCTGGGCCGAGCGCTTTGCCGGCTTGGGCGTGCGCGGCTTGAGCATTTGCGACACCACCGGCATGGCGCATCCGGCACAGGTCAGCCGCATGGCCGAGGCGCTGCAACAGCATTTTCCGGCCTTGCAGCTGACCCTGCATTTTCACAACACGCGCGGCATGGGGCTGGCCAATGTGCTGGCCGCCGTGCAAGGCGGCATCACACGCCTGGACGGCTCGCTGGGCGGCCTGGGCGGCTGCCCGTATGCGCCCGGCGCCAGCGGCAACGTGACCAGCGAGGACGCGGTTCACATGCTCGACGCCATGGGCTACGACACCGGCATCAACCTGCCCAAACTGCTGGCCGTGGCGCGCCTGATGCCACAGATCGTCGGCCACGACGTGCCCGGCCAGGTGGCCAAGGCCGGCCGCATCACCGACCTGCATCCGGCGCCAGCCAATGTGGCCGAGCTGCGGGCGCAATTTGCATGATCAGCCACCTTGACCACCTGGTGCTGACCACCACCGACGAAGCGGCCTGCGTGGACTTCTACACCCGCGTGCTGGGCATGGCGCTTGAAACCTTTGTCGGCGGAACGCCGCCGGTGGTGCGCAAGGCGTTCAAATTCGGCGCGCAAAAAATCAATCTGCATGTCAAGGGCTGCGAGTTTGAACCCAAGGCCCATCTGCCGGTGCCCGGTTCGCTGGACCTGTGCTTTCTGGCGAGTATTCCGCTGGCAGACGTGATCGCCCGGCTGGCGCAGGCGCGCTGGCCGGTGATCGAAGGCCCGGTGATGCGGACCGGCGCGACGCAAAAAATCCGCTCGGTGTATGTGCGCGACCCGGACCTGAACCTGATCGAGATTTCCGAGCCCGCCTGAGCGCATTCCCACCATTAACAGGAGACAGACATGACCCTTATTTCCCGCAGAACCCTCGTCACCGCCGCCGGCCTCGGCGCGGCCGCCTGGCTCAACCCGGTGCGTGCGCAGCTCGCCGGCAAGACGCTGACACTGGTGGTTCCCACGGCGGCCGGCGGCACCACCGACATTTCCGCGCGCATGCTGGCCGAGCCGCTGGGCAAGATCCTGCAGACGTCGGTGGTGGTGGACAACCGGGGCGGCGGCAACGGCAATATTGCCGGCCAGCTGGTGGCGCGCGGGCCGGCCGATGGCACCAGCCTGCTGGTGCAGTATTCGGGCTACCAGTGCATCACGCCGCTGATCCAGCCGGTCGCGGGCTTTGACCCGGCCACCAGCCTGAAGCCGCTCGGCCACCTGATTGATGCGCCGCAGCTGCTGGTGGTGCGCGCCGATTTTCCGGCCGACACGTTTGCCGAGTTCCTGGCATACGTCAAGGCCAACCCGGCCAAGGTCAACTACGCGTCCAGCGGCAACGGCTCGCTGCAGCATGTCACCACCGAGCTGCTGAAGGACCTGACCAAGACCTTCATGGTGCACATTCCCTACCGGGGCACCGGCCCGGCGCTGAACGATCTGCTGGCCGGCACGGTGGACTTCACCATCACCACGCCGCCACCGCTGCTGCCGCACATCCGCGCGGGAAAGCTCAAAGCGCTGATGGTGACCGGCCGCACGCGCCTGGCGGCCCTGCCCAATGTGCCAACCGCTACCGAAGCCGGCGTGCCGCTGGTCGCCACCTCGTGGTTCGCGGTCTATGGCCCGAACAGCTTGAGCGCCGACCTGCAGGGCCGGCTGTCGCTGGCCATCCGGCAGGTGGTGGAATCGGAAAATTTCAGGAAACGCGCCGAAGACCAGGGCGCCAAGGCCATCGCCATGGACGGCCCGGAACTGGCCGTGCTTGGCGCCAGCGAACGCAACATGTGGAGCCGCGTGATAAAGCTGGCCAACATCAAGGCCGACTGAAGCCGCCAGGCGCACAAAAAAACATCAAATCGATAGCAGGATTCTCCCGTCCCGCTTGCGCAAAAGACCTTTTCTATTGATAAATGACGGTGCCAGCCGGATCAGCCGAGTTCCTTGATCTGGTCGATGTACTGCTGCATTGCCGCGTCTTGCGAAGTGCCCTTGAGCTTGCTCCAGGCGTCCCATTTGGCGCGCGCCACCATGTCGCTGAAGCCGGGCTTTTTCTCCAGGTTGTCGCCCGTGCTGCCTTGCTTGTAGAACGCATAGAGTTTCAGCAGCGTGGCGTTGTCGGGCCGCTCGCTGAGATTTTTGGAATCCAGCATGGCTTGGTCGAAAGCCGCTTTCAAGTCTGACATGGGAAATGCTCCGTTGGTTTTTTGCAGTCAGTTTCCAAAGGGAAGGCTTTGGGTAACTGCCGGTTATCTTAGCGACAAGTTCCACGAAAAAATGGCAGATGGTGACTGACGCTGGCGTGACATGAGGCGTGAAGGCGGGTGGCTCCAGCACAGGTCTTTTACACATTGATCATGCGTAAAAAACCTTCCTGCGCTTTATCCACGGGCAAAAATAGCTATTAATTCGATAGCATCAGGCTTTGAAGCGCCGTGAAGCAATTTCCAGCAGGCCGTCAAAGATCAGGTTTTCGACCAGCTCGAAATTGATGGTCATGCTCGGCGCCATTTTCCAGCCGGCACCGCCGGTCATGATGCATTCGGGCGCTTCGCCGCAGTGGCGCGTGACGTTGTCCACCATGCGCTGGACCGCGCCGGCAATCGCAAAGGTGCCGCCGCTGGTCAGCGCGTCGCTGGTGTTGGTCGGAAAATCCCGCACCTCGCCGGTCGGCACATGCAAGCCTGCCGTGCCCGATTCGAGCGCGCGCAGCATGATGCCGTGGCCTGGCAGGATGATGCCGCCCAAAAACTTGCCCGACGCGTCGATGGCTTCGACGGTGACGGCGGTGCCCACCATCACCACCAGGCAGGGCTTGCGAATGCCGCGCGCCAGCAGCCGGTGGTGTGCGCCGATCATGGCCACCCAGCGGTCGGAGCCGAGCCGCGCCGGATGGTCGTAGCCATTACTCAAGCCGGCTTCCTGCGGGCTGGAAATCACCCAGCGCGGCAGCACGTCCCAGATTTCCATCTGTTCGGTCAGGCGCCGCTTGACGGCGTCGCCCGCCACCACGCAGCCCAGGATGGCCGAAGGCTCGGCCAGCCCCTGCCAGTCTTCCTCAGCCAGGCGGTCAATGTTTTCAAGGAACACCGCGCCATGGGCCAGCAGCTTGGCGCCCACCACCGGGGCGTCGTAGTGGGACCATTTCAGGCGGGTGTTACCCACATCAAGCGCTAGGAAAGTCATGGGGCTGAATTATGAACAGGTTTATTCTGCGGCCAGCGCCTCATCAATGAAGTTTTCCCGTCACGGGGTGCCCTGCCGCGCCCGTTCAGATCAGGCCGAACCAGCAGGCGCGCTGCACTGCTGCCAGCTTGTTCTCGACTTTGAGCTTGCCCATGGCGTTGGCCAGGTGAAAGTTGACGGTGCGCTCGCTGCACCTCAGCACCTCGCCGGTCTTGCGCGCCGTCATGCCTTGGAACGCCAGCTCCAGGCACTCCAGTTCGCGCGGGCTCAGGGGGTTTCGTGCCTGGGCCAGCGCCCGCTTGAGCAGCGGCCAGATGTTCAGTGCCGACCAGACCAGCTGCGACGGCTCGCTGCGGTCAGCCCACTGGCGCGCGCTCAACAGGTAGCATTCAAACGCGCGGCCCATGGTCAGTGGAAAAGCGATACGCACAACGCTTTGAAAGCCATGCGCCAGCCACAACCTGCGCCAGTGGCCCATGTCCCCGAAGGCAGAGCGGGAAATATCCTGCCAGGCGACCAACGGGGCATCGGAGTCCCGCCACAGCGCGCCGAAGTCCTGGCTGGCCGCCAGCGCATGCGCCGCTTCAAGCAGACGCGGCGGATGCAAGGCCAGCACCAGCCGGCGCTCCTCTGCGGCGAATGGGTCGGGACCCAATACCACCAGCGCCTCGACCGAAAACTCGCGCAGGCACGACAGCCAGTCGCTCATGATGCCGTCCAGACAGATATTGTCAAAATTAGCCGGTGGTTGCATGGGTGGTCAAGGGAAAGAACAGAGACAATGATTCAATAGGCCAGAAAATTTTATGGGCTGACACACAGGCTCTGGTTGTACGCCAGATGAAAAAAATTCACCGCACCTCACAATTTTTACAGCGTTCGCCAAGTCGCTGGACACTGCTGCCGCTAGAGCCGCTGGAGCCGATTTTGCATGCGTCGCCGTGGCGCATTCGGCTGCTGGGACTGGCATCGGTGCTGGGTCAGCCGCTGTTCGGCTGGATCTGGTCCCGGTGGCTGGTGCAACCCTACGAAAACCTGTGGCTGCGCGGTTTGATGAGCCTGCTGGCCGCCACACTGCTGTTGCCTGGGTTGACCCAGGATTTTTCCAGGCCCGCCACGCGGTGGCTGGTCACTGTGGTGATGTGGATCGAAATTCCGCTTTTTTTCAGCTGGATGTACTTTTGCAACGCTGGCAGCGCCGCCTGGCTGGCAACCACATGCATCATCATTGTGTGCTACTACCAACTGACCGACTGGCGCATTGCCACGGCAGGCATCGTCAGCGGCGCCTTGCTGTCATGGGCGCTGTTTGCAGGGTTGATGCCAAACGGTCTTCAGGCCAACCCCGTCGATATGGTGGTCATCGCCTTCAGCTGGATCTGCGCGCTGCTGCTCGGCCTGTCGTCGGCCAACCTGCGGCGTGACCAGCTGGCCCACATGCTGGCCACCATGGGCATCATGGCGCATGAGCTGCGAACGCCGCTGTCCACGGCATCGCTGATCGGGGATGCGCTGCAGATGGAAATCCGGCGTGAGCAAGCGCACCCGCGTGCGGCCAAGCTCGAGCAGCTGGGCCAGCGCCTGCAGGCATTGGTGCGTGCCATGAACCACCAGATCGACACCCAGATCGCCAACGCCAAGCTGCTGCAGCTGCCGCATTACAGCGAAGTGGTCGGCGCCGCCAGCCTGGTCACTGAAACCCTGGCGGCCTATCCCTACACCTCCAACCGGCAGCGCGAGTGCGTCACGGTGGTCATCACCCATGACTTCAACTTTCATGGCCCCCGTGCCCAGTTTTCCCAGGTGCTGATGAACCTGATGAAAAACGCCCTGCACTCGCTGGCCGCCGCCGATTCGTCTTACGCGGCCGGAGCACTGTGCATCACGGTCGACTGTGGGCCTGACGGCGGCAGCATTGCCGTGGCCGATGACGGCGTCGGTGTGGATCCGGCCTTGCTGCCGCATATTTTCAAGCCTTTTTTCTCCAGCAACCGCAGCATCGGGCATGGCCTGGGCCTGGCTTTTTGCCAGCAGGTGCTGCGCAGCGCAGGGGGTAGCATCCAGGTGAAGTCAGGTCATGCCACAGGCGCTGTCTTTACGCTGAACCTGCCGCTTGCACCTGCCTGAACGCTGACTTTGCCTGCATTTCAATTTTCTTGATAAAGCCCAGCACTATGTCCTTCCCCCTTTACCGCCGTCCCGGCGGTGTTATTTTTCTCGACGATGACCCGGATTACCTGGAAATGCTGGGTGAGGTCATGCCTGCCGACTGGCCCGTGCAATTGTTCCTGCGGCCCGTTGCCTGTATCGACCTGTTGAAGCAAGACAACGCGCAGCGTGAAAATGACGCCTGGCTCCAGCAGGAAATCATTCACCGCTGGCGCGAAGGCGCCCTGCTGATCCCGCAGATCCTGGGCTACTGGCAGGGCGACGGGGCTGCGCGCTTCGGGCTGGTGCAGGTTGCCGTGGTGGACTACGCCATGCCGGCCATGAGCGGCCTGCGCGTGCTGGGCGAATTGCAGGACTGGCCCGGCTCGCGCATCCTGCTCACCGGCCGCGCTGACGAGCAGTTGGCGGTTTCGGCATTCAACCGGGGGCTGATCAACCAGTTCATCCCGAAACAGACGCCCGACCTGCGCGCCAGCTTGACGCGCGCCGTGGAGGAACTGCGCCACCAGCCCGACCAGCGCCATCAGCAGATCTGGTGCGCCACGCTGTCGCCCAGCCAGCTTGCGCTGCTGGCCGACCCGGTCATTTTCCAGGCGCTGCAAGACCTCACGAAGCAGCAGGGCTGGACCGAACATGTCGTCATCGGCGCGCCGCTCGGCATGCTGGCGCTCAATGCCCAAGGCCAGGCCAGCTGGCTGCAGCTGGAGCCGGCGAGCAACCTGGGCGAACTGGCCGAGATGGCGCTGTCCCAGGGATGGGACGCACGCGTCGTCCAGGACATTCGCAGCGGCAGCAAGCTGATCGACCTGGAATTGAAGCTGGCGCTGGGCGCCGGCCATCAGCCTGGGCCTTGCGAAGCATTCGTGTTGAACGGCGAAGCCGGCCGACTTCACGCCGCCATCTTTGCCCTTGGCGAGGCATTCAGCCCGGGTTTGGGCACCAGCTACACGCGGTTTTTGGACCACCATGGTGAAAGAAACCTGCCGCAAGATTAGCCTCACACCTGTTCGGTGCGTGCGCGCCGGGCAATCGGCCAGTCCCAGGGCTTGAGCACCGGCAGCAGCGTACGCGCCGTGTGCTCGATGCGGTCCATCTCGGCAGGGGTAAGGCCGGCGTTGAGCGTCAGCCGCACCATGGCGCGGTTGCGGCTCGTGGCGGGAGCACAAAAGATCGCGCCGAAAATCTGGTGCGCTTCCAACTCGTCGCGCAGCTCCATGGTGGCTGGCTCGGTGCCGGTTTCCAGCGCAATGATCTGCTGGCTGCCCTGGTAGATCGGATAGCCCATGTCCAGCAGGCTGGCGCGCAGCCGGCGCGTGTTGGCATGCAGCCGCACCCGCTCGGCGTCACAGCCCCGAACCACTTCCAGCGTTGCCGCCAGTCCGGCAATCTCGTGCGGCAGCAGGCAGGAGCTGAAGATGTTCGGGTAGCTGTTGTGCAGCACGTAGTAGCGCATGGCGGCAGGAATCGTGAAAAAGCCGGCACGGCCGGCAAACGCCTTGGCCAGGCTGGCGGTGATGAAATGCACGCGGTCTGTCAAGCCCAGTTCGGCACACAGGCCAGCGCCTTGCGGACCGTGGGTGCCCAGCGAATGCGACTCATCGACCATGAGGGTGCAGCCATGCTGCTCAACCACCTCGACCATGCGGACCAGCGGGCACAGCGCGCCGGTGGTGCTGTACACCGAATCGACCACCACCACACCGGGGCCATGGCGCTCAATCATGCGTGACAGGTGCTCCGGGTCGTTGTGCCGGAATGCATGGGCTGGCGCACGTGCGGCGCGCGCGCCTTCCCAAAGCGAGGTATGCGCCAGGCTGTCAAGGTAGACCGGCGTCTGCTCGTCGGCAATTGCCTGCAACAGTCCGACATTGGCCGAATAGCCCGACTGGCAGATAAAACCGTCTTCCTTGCCGACCCAGGCGGCCAGTGACGCTTCAAGCGTCCGGCACGGATGGGCGTCGAGCAAAAAGACGCCCGACTGGATCACGGATTCGTTGCTGTGTTGCAGGCTGCCAATCTGCGCCCGGACGATGTCCGGATGGCCGGCAATGCCCAGGTAGTCGTTGCCATCCAGCCGGATCGAATTGGGTCCGGGGTTGCTGCCATGCAGGATGGGTTTGCCGCCCCAGTGGCTTTGCCAGTGGGCCATGAACTTCTGTTCAAAGCGTTCCTGCAACCGTGGCAAAAGGGGCGGGTTGCGGTGAGCGACAGGGGTGGTGCGATCGAGTACTTGCATAAGACTGTTCCTTTGTTGAAAACAGACTTATTGAAAACTTTCTCACAAATAGTCACGCCATAACCCCTGCTACATCTGACAGGTCGTATGACTCGTACCCGCTTAAAAAATGCTTGCAATGTGTCGCTGAAAAATTTCCGTCCGAGCGTTACTTTTGCATCCACGGCAGGCCGCGCATTCGCCATCCGCCCTGCTTGCCACGCTGCGCCTGCTCGTCGGCGTCGCCTTCAAAACCTTCCAGAATGTTGTAAGCCTCCAGCCCCAGTTCAGTGGCGCGGCGGGCAGCGTCCACCGAGCGAACCCCGCTTCGGCACAGGAAAACGACCTTGGTGCCCGCAGGAACCGCCGCCTTCAAGGCCGCGTCAAAACCGGCGTTCAGCGCCATGCCCGGCCACAGTTTCCAGGACAACGGCACGGCACCCGGAACAAAACCCACCCATTCACGTTCGGCATCGGTTCGCACATCGACCAGCACAGCCTGGCCTGCTTGCTGCCATTGCCAGGCCAACGCTGGCGCGATATCACCGGCATAACCAGTCGCCGCCTGCACGCTGATGTCTGCAGCAGTGCCTGTTGAATCGGTTTCCATCAAAACTCCTGTCATGTTGAAGCCGGGGGCCGGTCCATTCCCGCGACGCGGACGGCGCGGCCTCTGGCATGAAAATAAGTGTATTCGTTCAAGCTGCAAGAACATTGGCGCGCAGAATGAGCGGCAATCCCCTCATTTTCTGGAGGTCCTGATGAACTCGAAAACGGCTGATGCCCCCTACGGAAAAAATGGACTTGATGTTCCAGCCAGCAAGGACGAACGCAAGGCGCTTGCCGAAAAACTGCTGCTCTGGCAAGTCCCGCAGGCCGACGAAACCGACAAAGACAAAAATAAAAAAGCCAAGCGCTGCAATCTGGCCGATTTCGACCCGGGTGCCAAACCTTTTTCATCCGATGACAAGTCACGCGACAAGGAAACGGTGGATGCACTGGCACTTGAACTGGACGGGCTGCAAAACCTGTTTTATGCCGACCGGCGCTTCAAGCTGCTGGTCATCCTTCAAGGCACCGACACCTCGGGAAAGGACGGCACACTGCGCGGCGTGTTCAGCCGCATGAGCCCGCTGGGCGTGCACACGGCAGCCTGGAAAGCGCCCAGCGAAGACGAGCGAGCCCGCGACTACCTGTGGCGCATCCACCAGAAGGTGCCGGCCGCCGGCGACATCATGATCTTCAACCGCAGCCACTACGAAGACGTGCTGGTGCCGCCGGTCGAGGGCTGGATCACGCCTTCGCAAACTGCCCAGCGCTACCAGCAGATCAACGACTTCGAGCGCATGCTCACGGAAAACGGCACGGTGGTCCTGAAGTTCATGCTGCACATCAGTTTTAAGGAACAAGGCGCGCGGCTGCAGGAACGGATTGACGACATCACGAAACACTGGAAGTTTGCCATGGGCGATCTGGAGGCGCGCAAAGAGTGGAAGGCCTACCAGCAGGCGTATGAAGACCTGCTCAATGCCACCAGCACGACGTGGGCGCCGTGGATGGTGGTACCGGCCGATTCAAAGACCCACCGCAACCTGATGATCGCCCTGCGCGTTCGCCAGGCGCTGGAACAAGTTGACCTGCGCTACCCGCCCGAAGACCCGGCGCTCAAGGGCCTCAAGGTGGATTAAGAAACAAGCAGCGGCTTGCGCCAACCAAGGCGCTCTCACAACGTATTTCTTAAGCGTTTCAGGCCTTTTCCGCAATACCCACATGCATCAGCAGCTATTGTTTCAATAGCAGACAGCATCTGGCATCAATGCCCGCCGCCCAGGTAGGCGGCTTTCACTGCCGGATCGTCGCGCAATTTGGACGCCTCGCCATGCACCGAGATGCGGCCGTTTTCCAGTACATAGCCGTAGTCGGCCACCTTCAGCGCGGCGGCGGCAAACTGCTCGACCAGCAGCATGGTGACGCCGCGCGACTTCAGGTCGGCAATGATGCGGAACACCTCTTCGACCAGGATCGGTGCCAGGCCCATCGACGGCTCGTCGAGCAGCACGATCTCGGGGTTCAGCATCACGGCGCGCGCCATGGCCAGCATCTGCTGCTCGCCACCCGACAGCGTTCCGGCCAACTGGGTACGCCGCTCTT
The DNA here is from genome assembly GCF_015752205.1 of Polaromonas sp. CG_9.7. GTDB lineage: Bacteria > Pseudomonadota > Gammaproteobacteria > Burkholderiales > Burkholderiaceae_C > Polaromonas. The sequence goes on along the minus strand of NZ_JADOVG010000002.1, from coordinate 120,427 downwards.
TCAGGCGCGGGAACATGTCCATCGCGCGTTCCAGGTCCCCCGCCACATCGCCTTTGGGGCGGCTGCCGGTCAGGCGCGGAAACGCGCCAAGGATCAGGTTGTCGGTCACGCTCATGGTGGCAAACACGCGCCGGCCCTCGGGTGAATGCGCCAGCCCCTGCTTGGCGATGGCGTAGGACTCCAGGCCATCAATGCGCTTGCCGTGCAGGTTGATCTCGCCGGCGGTCGGCTGGATCATGCCCGAGATGGCGCGCATGGTGGTGGTCTTGCCAGCGCCATTGGAGCCGATCAGCGTGACCACCTTGCCTTTGGGCACTTCCATCGAAATTCCGTGCAGGACCTGCACCTTGCCGTAGCCGGCTTCCAGATTCTTGATACTCAACATGGTGTTGTTTCCTTATGCCGCCGTGCCGCCGAGGTAGGCCTCGATGACCTTTTCATCTGCCTGCACATCGGCAGGCTTGCCTTCGGCAATTTTCTGGCCGAAGTCGAGCACCGAAACGGTGTCGCACAGGCCCATCACCACGTCCATGTGGTGCTCGATCAGGATCACGGTGATGCCGTGGTCACGGATCTTGCGGATGATGGTGATCAGCTCCTTGATGTCGGGCGCGGTCAGTCCGGCGGCCGGCTCGTCGAGCAGCAACAGTTGCGGGTCCAACGCCAGCGCACGGGCGATTTCCAGCAGACGCTGCTTGCCGTAGGGCAGGTTGCGAGCTTCCTCGGTCGCCAGATCAGCCAGGCCGACGAAGCGCAGCAACCCCATGCCGCGCTGGATAGCCGAGGTTTCCTCGCGCTTGTAGCGTGGGGTATGCAGCGCCACATCGACGATGTTGCTGTCAAACGTGTGGTGCAGGCCAACCTGAACGTTTTGCAGCGCGGTCATTTCACCGAACAGCTGCACGTTCTGGAAGGTGCGCGCAATACCCGACAGCGCGATGTCGGAAGAGGTGCGCCCGACCACCGAGCGGCCGGCAAAGTTGATGCTGCCAGCGGTTGGCACATAAATGCCGGTCAGCACATTCATCATGGTGCTCTTGCCCGAGCCGTTCGGGCCGATCAGGCCGTGAATGGTGCCGCGCTGGATGCGCAAATCCACCTGGTTGATGGCCTTGAGGCCGCCGAACTGCATCAGCACGCCCTTGGCGATCAACAAGTCGCCACCCTTTTCGACAGCGCTGGCGGCAACCGAAATGGCGTCCTTGCCGGTGTCTGCTCCCGCCTTGTCCAAGTCATCGGACACCGGCTTGCGGACATGGAACAGGGCACGCACAAAGCCGACGATACCGTTTTGCAGGTAATACACGACAAACAGAATCATCAGGCCGAAAATGCTCAGCCGCCAGTCGGTGATCGACTGCAGCCAGAAGGCAAAACCGGCCAGCGCAATGGTGCCCACCACCGGAATCGCCATGGCCTTGGGCGTGGTGATCTTCCGGATCACGCCCACCACTGCGCCGATGGTGATCAGCGTAGCCAGCGCCGTCGCGACGATGCGAAACAGTTCCAGGTCATCAAGCAGCTTGGGAAGAATCACAATGATGGCCGCGCCCAGCAAGGCGCCCGAACGGGTCTTGCGCCCGCCCATGATGACCGCCAGCAGGAACAGCACCGTCAGCTCGAAGTTGTAGGTATTGGGCGAGATGTACTGCTCTGAATACGCATACAGGCAACCAGCCAGGCCGGCAAATCCGGCGCTGATGACAAATGCATAGACCTTGTAGCGGTAAACCGACACGCCCATGCAGTCAGACGCCACCGGACTGCCGCGCAGTGCCTCGAAAGCGCGGCCGAGCTGCGACTTCAGAATGCGGTCGACCACGACCAGCGACAGCACCATCAGGCCGAAGGTCAGCCAGTAAAAACCATGCTCGGTCAGTTTTTCGCCAAATATCGAGGGTTTGGGAATGGTGATACCCAGGGGTCCTTCGGTCAGGAAGGTCATCTCGTTAATCAGTATCTGGATGATGGTGCCAAAGGCCAGCGTCACCATTGCCAGGTAGGGCCCTGTCACCCGAAGCGCGGGCAGCGCCAGCAGCGCGCCAAAGGCCGACGTGACCGCAATGCTGGCGGGAATGATGACCCACAGCGGTGCGCCGAGTTTCATGAACAGCACGCCGGCGGTGTACGAGCCAACGCCGAACAGGCCGGCATGGCCCAGCGACACCTGGCCGGTGTAGCCCACCACGATGTCCAGGCCATACAGCAAGATGGCGTAGATCATGATCGTGCCGACCATGTGGACGTAGTACGAATTGCTGGTCATCAGCGGCACGGCCGCCAGCAAGGCCAGCCCGAGAATGGCAGCTGTTAGTGTCTTGCGGTTCATCTTCAAACTTTCTTGATCGCGTTTTTGCCAAACAGGCCGGCCGGCTTGAACGCCAGCACCAGCAGCAGCAGCACCAGGCCCGGAACGTCCTTGTAACCAGTGGAGAGGTAAAAGCCGGTGGTGGTTTCGGCGACGCCCAGGATTATGCCGCCGACGATGATGCCCATGCCGCTGGTCAGCCCGCCGATGATGGCGACAGCGAAGGCCTTGAGGCCGAGCACCGACCCCATGGTCGCGCCGGTCAGCGTCAGCGGCGCAATCAGCGCGCCGGCAAATGCGGCAGTCGCCGACGACAGTGCATATGAAAAGGTGATCACCAGCCCGGTGTTGATGCCCATCAGCTTGGCCGCGTCGCGGTCGTTGAAGGTGGCGACCACCGCCTTGCCATAAATTGTCTTGCGGTTGAAGAACTCGACCGCCAGCATCATCAGCACAGCGCCGACCACCACCAGGATTTCCATCGGCAGCACGTTGGCGCCCAGCACCTTGATCGGCGCTTCGGGCAAGGGAGATGGAAATTTCAGGTCGTCGCGGCCCCAGATGTTTTCGGCGACGTTCTTGAAAATGATGCCGAGCGCAATGGTGGACATGATCCAGCCGAACTCGCTCTTGATCTTGATCGCCGGGCGCACGCCGATGCGCTCGACCAAACTGCCCTGCAACAACCCGAAAACAATCACCAGCGGCAGCATCAGCCAGTAATTCACACCCATGGTAACCAGCGTCAACCCGACCATCGCGCCCAGCATGAGCGCATCGCCCTGGCCGAAGTTCAGGGTGTCGGAGGTCTGGAACGTGAGCTGGTAGCCGAAGGCAATGACTGCATAGATCATGCCCAGCGCGACACCGCTGTAAATGAGTTGGAGCAGGATTTCCATATATTCAATTCCGCAAAAAAATCGGTGTGGTCAGGCCACGCACCGTGGCAGCTGACAATAAAAAAGCACCGCGTCACTTGGCGCGGTGCTTAGGCTTCAGCAGTCTTTGAGACTTACTTTTTGACGCGTATTTCAGATGCCTTTTTCTGATCGTCAGGATAGGCATACACCACGCGCTGGCCCTTGACCTCGCCAAACACCGGAATGTTGGCTGTGATGGCTTCGTGGTCCTTGGCCGTGAACGGCTTGTTGTAGGTGGTGATCACGCCTTCAACCGGCGTCTTCAGGTCTTCCAGCGCTGCCTTGATCTTGGGGCCGTCGGTCGAATTGGCCTGCTTGATGGCGGCGGCCAGCAGGTAAATGGAGTCGTAGCCCTGCGCTGCCGACACCGGTGAGTCGATGCGCTGGTTCTTGGGGTTGAAGGTTTTCAGGTAATTAATGATGAATGACTGACGCTTTGGGGTGGTTGGCTCCTGGATGAAGGTTTGCGGCATGCGCGCGCCCTCGCCGCCGGGGCCGGCATTGTCGATGTAGTTGGCCATCGACAGCGTCCAGCTGCCGACCATCGGTACTTTCCAGCCGAGCTTGGTCATGCCATTGGCGATCTGCGCCAGTTCGGGGCCGATACCATAGGTCAGGATGGCTTCGGCGCCGGCTTCCTTGGCCTTGAGCAACTGGGCCGTCATGTCCACATCCTTGATGTTGAACTTCTCGATGGCTACCGGGGTGATGCCTTTGGCCTTGAGAGCGGTCTCCAGGTCGGCGCGGCCGAGCTGTCCATAATTGGTGGAGTCGGCCAGAATGGCGACCTTTTTAAAGCCGCGCCGTGTGACGGCCTCTTCCACGATCATCGGCGCCTGAATGTTGTCATGCGCCGCGTTGCGAAAAATGTAGTTTTCAGGCTGATCCTTGAACTGCTGCGTGATCAGGCTGCCGGTGGCCACATTGTTCATGACCGGAATTTTGGCTTCCTGGAAAAAACGTTGTGATGCCAACGCCACGCCGGTGTTGATGTAGCCCACGGTGGCCGCAACCTTTTCCTTATTGATCAGCTCCTGCGCAATTTGCACACCGCGCTCGTTTTTCGCTTCGTCATCGCGCTCGACGACCTGCAGCTGACGACCGATCACGCCGCCAGACTTGTTGATTTCATCGACCGCGAGCCGGACACCGTCACGCATGCTCACGCCCATGGACGACGAACCGCCGGTGAAAGGACCTGTCACACCGATCTTGATCGGATCTGCGGCCATGGCCATGCCGGTAAAACTCAGGATAGCTGTCGCAACCGCCAATTTGGCAAAACTCAGGCTCATGGGTGTCTCCATCAAAGGTAGAAAATACTAATAAAAAAACAAACAAATAAAGCCAGTGCGTTGCCGGCCAGTGCCCACGGCACTTGACAGCGCTGCGCTATCGATGGCGTGCCGGGTGGCGGCCAATACCAGCTTGCGCTGTTGGACGGATTATTAAATTTTTTACTCCGTCGCAAAGGTCTGTTTTCCCCTACGCATTACTACTTAAAATACGCCAGCGCTGTGGCTATGGCCTGACGGCGGGCTGGTTGCTGCGGCCTTCACGCAGTTGCGCCTGGCCATGACGGCCAACGCCGGACAAAGTCAGGGCTTGTGGATTTAGCCGCTGCGGTGCGCAGGCAGTGGCGTATTTTGTGGACACTTGCATGCAGCTTCGGCTCAAGATATTTTTGCTGTCGATCGTGCCCATGAGCATTGCTCTGGGCTCGGTGATCCTGACGGTGCACAACCAGACGGTCAAGCTGGCAAAGCAGGAACGCGATCTGGTTGAATCGACCTATCTGGCCAGCCGCGAGGCCGAGCTGCGCGCCAATGTCAAGCTGGCCCAAAGTGCGATAGCGCCGCTGCTGAAGGACGCTGCCAACCCTCTAAGCCAGGCAGAGGCGATCGCCATCCTGAGCCGGCTGGAGTATGGAAAAGACGGTTACTTCTTTGTCTATGACATGAATGGCAAGAACGTGATGCATCCGCGCCAACCCGAACTGGTGGGCCAGAACTTGTGGAGCATGAAGGATCCTTTCGGCGACTTCCCGATTCAAAAGCTGCTCGAATCAACCCGCAATGGCGGCGGCATCGTGCGCTATTACTGGGAAAAACCATCATCGAAGCAGGTGGCCTTCAAGCTCGGCTACGTGGAGCCGGTGCAATCCTGGGACTGGATGCTGGGTACCGGCCTTTACCTTGACGACATCGAGCAGGCCTTGCAAGGCATAGACGCGCAGGCACAGGCCAACATCCGTGAAACCGAAATCCGCATGTACGCAATTGCTGTTATTTCCATCATCTTGATGGGTATGGCCGGACTGGCGCTCAATATCAGCGACAACAAGGAATCGGGGGCCAAGCTGCGCTACCTGGCGCAGCGGGTGGTGCAATCGCAGGAAGAAGAACGCTTGCGGGTGGCCAGAGAATTGCACGACGGCATTGTCCAGGTACTGGTGTCGTCAAAATTTTTCCTGGAAACCGCGCAGCTTCAGCTGGAAAACCGGCTGACGGCGGCAAACCAGGCAAGCGAAGACATCGATGTCAGCAATGTGGCGCGGTCCGGGGCAGCAGCGAAAGGCACGCTGGCCGATCTGCAGATCATGGGACCGCTCAAACGTGGCCTGGAGCGGCTAAGCGAGGCACTTCTCGAAGTACGCCGCATCTCCCACGGCCTGCGCCCCGCACTGCTCGACGACTTCGGGTTGGGCCCGGCTATCGAGGTGCTGGCCAACGAAGTGCAGGAGCAATGCAGCATGAAGATCGTGTTTTCAACCCACGGCAAGCCGTGCGCCATACCAATGAACCAAAGCACCTCGCTGTTTCGTATTTCGCAGGAAGCCCTCACCAATGCCAAGCTGCATTCGGGCGCTGCCAATGTGCGCGTCAAGCTGGTCTACCATCGCCACCAGATCAGCCTGTCGATCAAGGATGACGGCAAGGGATTCAATCTGCGGGAGATACAAACCGACCAGCGCAGCGGCATAGGCCTGCGCAACATGCGCGAACGCATGGAAGGCCTGGGCGGCGCGCTGAAAATCTATGCCGATGACGATGGCACCGAAGTCCAGGCGTGGCTGGACACGGCAAGCGCTGATCGATAAACAGCAAGGTACTATGACGAACAAAATCCGCCTCATTCTGGTCGATGACCACCCTTTTGTGCGCGACGGTGTGCGCATGCGGCTGGAGGCCACGGACGATATCCGGGTGGTCGGTGAAGCCGGCAGCGTTGATGAGGCCATGGAGCTGGCTGCCGAGCTGGGCGAGGACGATGCGCCGCACATCGTACTCACCGACATCAGCATGCGCGGCGCCAGTGGCATTGAGCTGGCGGCGCTGTTTCAACTGCATTTTCCTGGCATCGATGTGCTGGTGCTGTCGATGCACAACAGCGTCGAGTACGTCAAACGCGCCGTGGAGTCCGGTGCAAAAGGCTACGTGCTCAAGGACGCCCCTGCCCTGGAACTGGTCAATGCGATTCGCGCGGTGCATGCGGGTGAAACCTTTTTCAGCCCTGAACTTCAGCATTACCTGGAAGGCTTTCCAGTCCCCAGCGGCGCCGGCAGCCCCCTGACGCCCAAGGAGTCGGCTACGCTGGCATGGCTGGCCTGCGGCTACTCCAACAAGCAAATTGCCCGGGAGCTCGGCATGTCGGTGCGCACGGTGGAAACCCATCGGCTCAACTTGCGCCGCAAGCTGCGCATCACCGGCCAGGCCGAACTGGTGAAATATGCAATAGACCACATGCTGCCGCTGAAAAAGCTTCAGGCAGACCAGACCCTGCAGGAGCAAGCTTGAAGATGCGCACCAAGAGCCTAAAAGGATTTGCATGTTTTTTTGATTGACGTTTACGTAAACGTAATAACATAGCGTTCCAGCATATCCCAGTGCGCGCAACCCTACAGGAAACAATTTCCATGACCGACCTGTCCGCCGACTACAAGGCCCTTGCCAGCTACCGCCCCACCAACAAAGTGCGCTTTATCACCGCTGCCAGCCTGTTCGACGGCCATGACGCGGCGATCAACATCATGCGGCGCATTCTGCAGGGCATGGGCGCCGAGGTGGTTCACCTGGGCCACAACCGCAGCGTTGACGAAGTTGTGACGGCGGCACTGCAGGAAGACGCGCAGGGCATCGCCATCAGTTCCTATCAAGGCGGACATGTCGAGTATTTCAAGTACATGGTGGACTTGCTGAAAAGCCGGGGCGGCGAGCACATCCAGGTGTTTGGCGGCGGCGGCGGCGTCATCGTCGGGCCGGAAATCCGCGAACTCCAGGCTTATGGCGTGGCGCGCATCTTCAGCCCCGAGGACGGCCAGCGCATGGGTTTGGCCGGCATGATTGGCGAAATGGTGATGCGTTGCGACAAGGACATCAGCGGCTACGCGCCCAGCCACGTTGAAGCCATAGAAGGCCACAACGAGATGGCTTGGCGCGCGCTGGCCCAGCTCATCACCGCACTTGAAGAAAACAAGGCAGATGAGACGCTTGTGCAAGCTGTACGGGCGCAAGCCGCTACTAAAAAAATACCGGTTCTGGGCATTACCGGCACCGGCGGCGCAGGCAAATCCAGTCTGACCGACGAGCTGATTCGCCGCCTGCGACTCGACCAGGGCGACGAGTTGCGCGTGGCGCTGATCAGCATCGACCCGTCGCGGCGCAAAAGCGGTGGTGCGTTGCTCGGCGACCGCATCCGCATGAACGCCATCAACCCCTGGAGCCAGGGTCAACGCGTGTTCATGCGCTCGCTCGCCACGCGCGACTTCGGCTCTGAAATCAGCAAGGCGTTGCCTGACGTGATTGCCGCCTGCAAGGCCGCCGGCTTTGACCTGATCATTGTGGAAACCTCCGGCATCGGCCAGGGCGACGCGGCCATCGTGCCGCATGTCGATGTGCCGATGTATGTGATGACGCCCGAGTTCGGCGCGGCCAGCCAGCTGGAAAAAATCGACATGCTCGACTTTGCCGAGTTCGTGGCCATCAACAAATTCGACCGCAAGGGCGCGCTCGACGCCCTGCGCGACGTGGCCAAGCAGGTGCAACGCAACAAGGAAGCCTGGACCACGCCGGCCGACCAGATGCCGGTGTTCGGCACCATGGCCGCACGCTTCAACGACGATGGTGTGACAGCGCTCTACCAGGCGCTCAAAATCCGGCTCAGCGCACTGGGTCTGAACCTGACCGATGGCGCGTTGCCGCTGGTCAATGTGCGCCACAGCACCAACCAGACGCCAGTGGTTCCTGCCGCCCGCACCCGCTACCTGGCCGAGATCACCGACACAGTGCGTGGCTACAAAAAGCGTGGCAAGGAGCAGGCCGCGCTGGCCCGGCAAATCCAGCAGCTGCGTGCCACCTCCGGCATGCTCAGCGCCAGCAAATCAGACAAGACGAATGCCGTGGAAGCGGTGATCAGCCTCGCCGTGGAGCGCGAGCAGATTCAAGAGCCCAGCGCCAAAAAGCTGCTGGCCCAATGGCCTGAAATGCAGAAAGCCTATGCAGGCGACGAATATGTCGTCAAAATTCGCGACAAGGAAATCCGCACGCAATTGACCAGCAAGTCACTGAGCGGCACCACCATCCGCAAGGTCTGCTTGCCGACCTACGAAGACCATGGCGAGATTCTGAAATGGCTGATTCTGGACAACGTGCCCGGCAGCTACCCTTACACCGCCGGCACTTTTGCCTTCAAGCGCGAGGGCGAAGACCCGACCCGTATGTTCGCGGGCGAAGGCGACCCGTTCCGGACCAACACGCGCTTCAAGCTGCTGAGCGACGGCATGGCCGCCAAACGACTGTCCACCGCGTTTGACTCGGTCACCCTCTACGGCAACGACCCGGACCCGCGTCCCGACATCTACGGCAAGGTCGGCAACTCGGGGGTGTCCATCGCTACGCTGGACGACATGAAGGTGCTGTACGGCGGGTTTGACCTGTGCAGCCCGACCACCAGCGTGTCGATGACCATCAACGGCCCGGCGCCCAGCATTCTGGCGATGTTCATGAACACTGCCATTGACCAGAACATCGACAAGTTCAAGACCGACAACGGCCGCGACCCGACCGACACCGAAATCGCCAAGATCCGCGAATGGGTGCAAGCCAACGTGCGCGGCACGGTGCAGGCCGATATCCTGAAGGAAGACCAGGGCCAGAATACCTGCATTTTCAGCACCGAGTTCAGTTTGAAGGTGATGGGCGACATCGCCGAATACTTTGTGCACCACAACGTGCGCAACTTCTACAGCGTGTCGATCAGCGGCTACCACATCGCGGAAGCCGGTGCCAACCCGATCAGCCAGCTGGCCTTTACGCTGAGCAACGGCTTCACGTTTGTCGAAGCCTACCTGGCGCGCGGCATGCACATCGACGACTTCGCGCCCAACCTGTCATTCTTCTTCAGCAACGGCATGGACCCCGAATACACGGTGATGGGACGCGTGGCGCGCCGCATCTGGGCCGTGGCGATGAAGGAAAAATACGGCGCGAACGAACGCAGCCAGAAACTGAAATACCACATCCAGACATCGGGTCGCAGCCTGCACGCGCAGGAAATCCAGTTCAACGACATTCGCACCACGCTGCAGGCGCTGATTGCGATTTACGACAACTGCAATTCGCTGCACACCAACGCGTTTGACGAAGCCATCACCACGCCGACCGAAGACTCTGTGCGCCGCGCGATGGCGATCCAGCTCATCATCAACCGCGAATGGGGCCTGGCGAAGAACGAAAACCCGAGCCAGGGTGCCTTCATCATCGAAGAACTCACCGAACTGGTGGAAGAAGCTGTGCTGACCGAGTTCCAGAACATCGCCGACCGGGGCGGCGTGCTGGGCGCCATGGAAACAGGCTACCAGCGTGGCCGCATCCAGGACGAGTCCATGCACTACGAGATGCTCAAGCACACCGGCGAGCTGCCGATCATTGGCGTCAACACCTTTCGCAACCCGCATGGCGACGCGGTGCATGACAAGCTCGAACTTGCCCGCTCGACCGACGAGGAAAAACAAAGCCAGCTCAAGCGCCTGGAAGACTTCCACACCCGCCACGCCCATGAAGCACCGGCACAGCTCAAGCGCCTGCAGCAGGCGGTGATCGAGAACAGTAACGTGTTTGACGTGCTGATGGACGCGGTGCGCGTCTGCTCGCTCGGGCAGATCACCAATTCGCTGTTCGAAGTCGGCGGCCAGTACCGTCGCAATATGTGATCTTCCCCAGCGCCGGCCTCGAATCCGGCGCTGAAAAAAAAACCCGGACAACCGCAGCGGATCGCGCCTCGGTAGTCCGGGTTTCTTTTTGGCCGAGCAATAAGATGCCCGGGCCAGTCCCTTGGCTTAACCCTGGTGGGGACGCTTGCCTGGGTTCTTTTTGCTGCGGGTGTGGGCACCGCGCTCAAGGCTGCATTTCTGGCCGTTGCCAGTGGTGATGGTGTAGCCTTTTGGCGGCACAGGCTTGGCTGCGCAGATGTCGGCCTCGACTCTGATTTTCTTGGACATGGAAGACTCCGGGTTAAAAATGGGCTGAACGGCTGATTTTAAGCCACTGTGCGCTGGCACCTGTATTTACCTGGTCAATTCGCCAAAGACCACCTTGATGCCAGCAGCAACGGCGGCGCCAGGCGCAGTCTCTCGCGCTTCATGCCGACTGCATCATCGTCTTAAGCATATGACTGGGAACAAATCGGGCGCCAAACAGGCGACATTGCCGACGGATGTCCTGCCCGCCCTGGAAAAAGAATCGCCCGAGCAGCATGCGGGAATCGCTGTCCAGCGGCACTCGGGGGGGGCGCGGCGCCACTGTGAACCCCACGCGCAGCCCTGCCGCCACGGCCACATCGACGGCAACAGAAGAGTTGTTGCCGTTGGGATATGCAATGGCAACAGGTCGATAGCCCACCAGGTCGGCCAGTGCGTTCTGGCACGCCGTGATCTGGTCAACCATTTCGGCAGGCGTACAGTTCGTAAGGATGGCATGGTCGCGCGTGTGGTTACCCACATGGACCCAGGGATTGAGCGCGAACTGCCCCAGCTCACGCGGCGTGAACGGGCGATCAATGTCGCCTTTGGGCTTGAGCACCGCCGGGCCGAAACGCTCGACAAGACAGGCATCAATCTTTTCAGGGGTCAGCATCTTGAGTTGCTCTATCTCGGACTTCTGCCGGTCCGGACTGAGGCCGCTGCGCGTCAACTCGCGGCTGAAGGCATCCCACCAGAAGGCCTTGTTCTGTTGCACATGGTCAGTGGACACAAAAAAAGTCGCGGGAACACGGAACTGGTTCAGCACATCGAGCGCCAGCATATTATTGAAGTAACCGTCGTCAAACGTGATCGTGAGGTAGCGCCGGCCCGGCAAAAGCCCGGCATCGATCTGGGCAGGCGACACGACGGTGTAATCATTTTCAAGCATCTCTTCGACAAACCCACGAAAGTCCGCCACAGTCACGTGCTGGTTCGGTGCCAGGTCGCGGCTGGCAAGCTGTGCCCGGCTCTCGTACAGCGAGTGAAACAGAACGTTGACCAGGGCATTCGGGGCAACGGCGCCACGGTCGACTGCTATTGCAATGTCATCCACTGCTTTCAACCCTTGTTTCATTAGTTGCTTCAGCATGTTCGCCTTGAAGTATTCAAATTGACCTCCTTGCGGCTTCCAAAATGTTTTACCTGTAACAGAATAAAAATTAGCAAATACGTATATGTTGCTAGTGCATTATTGCGCAACACTGTCTGCCAATTTGCATCACTCTTGTCCAAAATAAATGAAGGATTCTCACCATTCGAAACGCCAGCAATCAAGGGCAACACTAACACCTCAAGTCGACGCAAGCTATATTTATATCGCCTGCCCCTGGTCGCCCGGTGGAGGCGGCATGTACAAGGTGGCCGACTACCTGATCCAGTGCCAGGCCGAGCACTTGCCCAATGGATCGGCGCGTCTGCGCGCACTGGACACACGCGGTTCGAGTGGCCCTCAATATTCTCTTTGGGTCCTGCTGATAGCCATTATGAGGATTGCAGCAGGCCGGCTGCAGGGCCGCCTGGCAGGCGTGCATGTCAACGTGGCCACCCGCATGAGCCTGTTCCGCAAAGGCACCTTGATCGTGGCATGCGCAGTGATGGGCGTGCCAACAGTGCTGCACCTGCATGCGCAGATGAATGGGTTTTATGACAGGTTGCCAGCGGTGCTTCGCTGGCTGACACGCTGGGTTTTTTCCTTGCCGCAAGGTGTGCTCGTGATCGGTCCTGGCGCCAAGGCCTTTGTCATCGATGTTCTGCATGTGCCGGCTGACAGGGTGCAGACCATCATCAATGGCGTGCCGGAGCCCGACAGCGTGCCGCAAGCGGTGCCTGGCAGCCCGCTGCATCGCGTTCTCTTCCTGGCCAACCTGTCGGATCGCAAAGGATTGCTGGACCTGCTGCAGGCGCTGGCGCATCCGGCGCTCGACACATCCGGCTTGATCGTCACAATTGCGGGGGGCGGCAATGTGGCCGCTTACCTTGCCAAGGCGCGCGCGCTGGGCGTCAGTGATCTGGTGCGGTTTGAAGGTTGGTGCGACCAGCGCAAGGTCAGCCGTCTTTTAGCGAATTCCGACTTGCTGGTATTGCCTTCGCACGACGAAGTGCTGCCACTGGCCATCCTGGAAGCTATTGCCCATGGCGTGGCTGTCGTCACGACGGCGGTAGGCGAGATTCCATCCTTGCTGACCGATGGCATCAACGCTGTATTCGTGACAGTAGCCAGTCCCGCAAGCATAGCCGCCGGCATGCAGAAGGTTTTAAAAACGCCGGGTCTGAAGCAAACCCTGGCAAGAAACGGCCGTGCGCTGTATAGGCAGCATTTTTGCCTGTCGCGTTTTTTTTCTAATATTGCCAGCGTTCATCAACAGTGTTTCGGGGTGGCCAGTTGCATGAAGGAAACGTCGCCATCGGTAAAGGATTTGCAGGAGCAGGCCGACGGTGACGCGTCGGTTTCTGATGACAAGCCGGCGCATACAGAACTCAACAGCCGTCCCGCATCGCATTGAGATGGCTGGTCCGGTCTCAGAAGGCTTGCCGGCAAGGCCCAAGCTGAGGGCACAAGGCGCGTTACAACTGGCGCACATGCCTTCATTGCAGCCAGGAACGCAATGGCAGGTTCACCAGCAGGTTTTGCGGCTTGACCCGAAGCACGCCCTCTGCATTCATCATCAGCCCCAGATAGACCGGCTTGCCCGCCACGTCGGTGCGCATCTCCTGCGGGTCTACAAAATCAAGGCGAAACAGGCTGACCAGCCGATTCAGCCTTTGGGCTGCCACGTCCCGGCCTTCATACAGGTCGTTGAGCAGCGCCGTTGCTTCAGTGTCCAGCCCCAGATGCCAGCGCCAGGCATCGTCATCGATCTTTTGTAGCGGCCGGATGGTGACGCCGACGCCCAGGAAATGGCGAACCCATTTTTGCAGCACACTGGCCAATGCCTTAAGGCCAGAGCGCGCCCGGGTCATTTTCAGCACCAGGCCATGGCTCAGGTCCGTCGTGACTTCATGCGTGAGGTCGAGCAAAAAGGCATGGCGGTCGGCCTGCGTCCAGTAATCCGGCGCATTGTCCTCGCCTAGCACCTTCAGGCTGATGGTTGCCAGAGGCGCCTTGGCCTCCGCCAGAAAGCGTCCGAAGTCACCCAGCCCCCCGGTTTCGCTGAACATGTCAATCACGTCGCGGTCACCGCTTAGTACCTGGCCGTCCTGCGTGCTGATGCGCTGGGGGCGAAACAGCATTTCACCAGCGCGCACTTCGTAGGCATCGTTTGATTCATGCAGCAGGTTGTGGGTGATGGCCTGCGCCAGCAAATCGATGAACAGCGGTGGAATGGTGATGACCCCTGTTCCGTCGCGCGCGAACAGGCTCAGGTAATAAGCTTCCAGCGTGCCGGCGGCCAGCAGGCCATCGCGAAAGCGCAGGAAGAACTGGTAACTGGCGCGGACATCGGAGTCTTCTACCTTTTCCAGATCGGCAGGCGTGACCAGCCCCGACGGCAATGCCAGCAGGGCCGCATGCAAAGCGCGTTCGGCCGGGCAGGATTCCGGCATCAGCGCCAATTCAGGACGGCCCAGGAAAAGCCGCAGGTAGTCGTCGGTCGGCAGCAGCCAGCCACGAGGGTTGCGCTGAAGCGGGGTGAAGCCGCTGGAAGGCCAGAAGTTTTGCATGGTCGCCATGGTCGCACAGTGCAGCAGAGCCATCCGGAAAGACCGTAAATTTTTTTTAATAGCAGTCCATGCTTATCAGTCATGCGGAAATTGCACTTTTCACTCAAAAATGTCACCCAATTGGCTGGTTGCCATGGCTGTTCAGCCACCATTAAAGCCGGCGCCTGGCACAGACTGTTGGCCATGACCATTGAAGCTTTGTGGCGAACAATCTGCTGAATTCAAGGCTTTGCTTTCAATCCAGTGGACGCATCCGGAAAAGGCATCAGGCGTTAACTTTTCATTACGAAAAACTACTTAAGGGTCTAACCCGGTATTTTCACCAGTGGTGTCTGGCTAAGATCAAGGCCTGTGTTTCACGAAACCAAACTGACTTTTTTCAAGACGTAACGTGAAGTCAATTCAACCTGCCGGAGAGCCAATTTGCCAGTGGATTTCATTCTTGAAACGCGCAGCCTGACCAAGGAATTCAAGGGATTCATTGCCGTCAACAACGTGGACCTGAAAGTTCAACGCGGGCACATTCATGCGCTCATTGGCCCCAATGGCGCCGGCAAGACGACCTTCTTCAACTTGCTGACCAAGTTCCTGACGCCCACGCGCGGCAGCATCACCTTCAACGGCACGGACATCACTTTTGAAAAGCCGGCACAAACCGCACGGCGCGGCATCGTCCGTTCATTCCAGATTTCCGCTGTGTTCCCGCACATGACGGTACTGGAAAACGTGCGCGCTGCGCTGCAACGCAACGAGGGCACTTCGTTTCATTTCTGGAAAGCCGAAAGCACGTTGTTCCACCTGCACGATCGAGCCCTGGAACTCCTGGCTGAAGTCGATTTGAGCGACTTTGCCAACGAGCTTACCGTCAGCCTGCCGTATGGCCGCAAGCGTGCGCTGGAACTGGCAACCACACTGGCGCTGGAGCCCGAGCTGATGCTGCTGGACGAACCCACGCAGGGCATGGGCCACGAAGACGTGGACCGGGTCACGCAACTGATCAAGAAAGTTTCGGCCGGCCGCACCATCTTGATGGTCGAGCACAACATGAACGTGGTGTCGTCGATTGCCGACCGCATCACGGTGCTGCAGCGCGGCGCCATCATTGCCGACGGCCCGTATGACGAAGTGGCCAAAAACCCGCTGGTCATCGAAGCCTACATGGGCAGCGCAGACACCGAACTGCAGGGAGCACACTGACCATGGGCAAAGAATTCCTGCGCATCGAAGACCTTAACGCCTGGTATGGCGAGTCGCACATTTTGCATGGCGTCAACCTGACAGTGAACGAGGGCGAAGTCGTCACCCTGCTCGGCCGCAACGGCGCTGGCCGCACGACCACGCTGCGCGCCATCGTCGGCCTGACCGGGGCGCGCAAGGGCTCGATCAAGATCAACGGCGAGGAAGCCCTGAAACTCGCACCGCACAAGGTGGCCAGGCTCGGCGTGGGCTACTGCCCCGAGGAGCGCGGCATTTTTGCCAGCCTCTCGACCGAGGAAAACCTGATGTTGCCGCCGACGATTGCACCGGGGGGCATGAGCATCGACGATATCTACGCCATGTTCCCCAACCTGAAGGAGCGCGCCAGCAGCCCCGGCACCCGTCTGTCGGGCGGCGAGCAGCAAATGCTGGCGGTGGCGCGCATCTTGCGCACCGGCGCGCGGCTGCTGCTGCTCGATGAAATTTCTGAAGGCCTGGCACCGGTGATCGTTCAAAAGCTCGCTGAAATGATCCTGGCGCTCAAGGCCAAGGGCTACACCATCGTGTTGGTCGAGCAGAATTTCCGCTTTGCCGCGCCGCTTGCCGACCGTTTCTATGTCATGGAGCACGGCCAGATCGTCAAACAGTTTGCCCAGTCCGAACTGGCCCAGAACATGGGCATGCTCCAGGAATACCTGGGCGTGTAGGCC
This sequence comes from Polaromonas sp. CG_9.7, assembly GCF_015752205.1. Lineage (GTDB taxonomy): Bacteria > Pseudomonadota > Gammaproteobacteria > Burkholderiales > Burkholderiaceae_C > Polaromonas. Next base: position 104,113 of record NZ_JADOVG010000002.1, on the reverse strand, counting down.
ACAAGCCTGCCCGCCTGTTTTCAACCCTTTCAACCCGATCAACCACGTATCCAGGAGACAAAAAAATGAAACTCAAACTACTTGCCCTCTCAATGACTCTCGGATTTGCCGCTGCTGCTTCGGCACAGAACACCGGTCCGGTCAAGATCGGTTTCATCACCGACATGTCCGGCCTGTATGCCGACATTGACGGCCCTGCCGGTGCCGAGATGGTCAAGTGGGCAGTGCAGGATTTCGGCGGCAAGGTCCTGAACCGTCCGGTTGAAGTGCTGACCGCCGACCACCAGAACAAGGCCGACGTTGCCTCATCCAAGGCCCGCGAATGGATCGACAAGGACGGCCTGTCGATGCTGATTGGCGGCACCAACTCCGGCACGGCCCTTGCCATGGCCAAGATCGCCGAGGAAAAGAAACGTCCTTTCATGGCAATTGGCCCCGGTTCGGCGCGTTTGACCAATGAAGCCTGCTCACCCTACACGGTGCACTACGCCTACGATACAGTAGCTCTGTCCAAGGTGGCGGGCACGGCCCTGGTGAAGTCCGGCGCCAAAAACTGGTTCTTCCTGACAGCCGACTATGCCTTTGGCTATTCGCTGGAAGGCGACGCGTCCAACGTGGTCAAGGCCAACGGAGGCACCGTCGCCGGCGCAGTGCGTCACCCGCTCAATGCGTCTGACTTCTCCTCCTTCTTGCTGCAGGCCCAATCGTCCAAGGCACAGGTTCTGGCGCTGGCCAATGCGGGCGGCGATTTCACCAATGCCATGAAAGCCGCGAAGGAATTCGGCATCACCAAGTCCATGAAGGTGGTCGGCTTGCTTGCGTTCATCAATGACATCCACAGCCTGGGCCTGGCCAACACCGAAGGACTGCAGCTGGCCGACAGCTGGTACTGGAACCAGGACGATGCATCGCGTGCCTTTGCCAAGCGTTTCTTTGACAAGTACAAGCGCATGCCCTCCAGCCTGCAGGCAGCCGACTATTCGGTCACGACAACTTACCTCAAGGCCGTCCAGGCCGCAGGGACGACCGATGCCGACAAGGTCATGGCGACGCTCAAGGGCATGAAGATCGACGACTTCTACAACAAGGGCCAGATCCGCGCCGACGGCCGGATGATCCACGACATGTACCTGTACCAGGTCAAGTCCTCGAAGGAATCGAGCGTGCCCTGGGACTACTACAAGCTGGTGGCCAAGGTTCCGGGCGACCAAGCCTTCACTACGGTGGCCGAGTCCAAGTGCGCACTGATCAAAAAATAAGCTGAAGCACGGGGCGGCTGGTCGCAGGAAGCGACCAGCCGCTTTTTTTAAATTTGGCAAGGTATGAACTGACGGTCACCCATGGAAATTTTCGGCATTCCCCATCAAGCGTTCCTGGGCCAGCTGCTGCTGGGCCTGGTCAACGGCGCGTTTTATGCCATGCTCAGCCTGGGACTGGCTGTCATTTTCGGCCTGCTCGGCGTGGTCAATTTCGCGCACGGCGCGCTTTACATGCTGGGCGCGTTTACCGCCTGGATCATGCTCGACAAATTCGGCATCAACTACTGGTTTGCCTTGTTTTTGGCACCCCTGGTGGTGGGTGCATTCGGCGTGGTGATCGAGCGGCTGTTCCTGAAACACCTGTACAAGCTCGACCCGTTGTATGGCTTGTTGCTGACCTTTGGCCTGGCGCTGGTTGTCGAAGGCGTTTTTCGCGAACTGTATGGCGCATCGGGCCAGTCGTATCCGGTTCCCGAGTTGCTGTCGGGCGCGACCAACTTGGGGTTCATGTTTCTGCCGAACTACCGGGCCTGGGTGGTGCTGGTGTCACTGGTGGTCTGCCTGGGCACCTGGTTCATCATCGAGCGCACGCGCCTGGGTGCTTATCTGCGCGCCGGGACTGAAAATTCTGCACTGGTGCAGACCTTCGGCATCAACGTGCCGATGATGGTCATGCTGACCTATGGCGCAGGCGCAGCACTGGCCGCACTGGCCGGTGTGCTGGCCGCCCCGATCATCCAGGTCAACCCGCTGATGGGCTCGAACCTCATCATCGTGGTGTTTGCGGTGGTGGTGATCGGCGGCATGGGCTCGATCTTGGGCTCGGTCATCACCGGCCTGGCACTCGGCCTGATCGAAGGCATGACACGGGTTTTCTACCCCGAAGCCTCCAACATTGTGGTCTTCGTCGTGATGGTTCTGGTACTGATGGTTCGCCCGGCCGGCTTGTTTGGCAAAGAAGCGTGAACATGGCCCCCACGCTCCCCACTTCGTGTGGTTCGCGACCCCCCGAGGGGGCTCCCCCGCCTGCAGTCCGGCAAAGCCGGTCCTGCGGCCGGAACTTGGGAATACAAGCCGCCGCACCGCATGCGCTGAATTTTGGAAACAAGCAATGAACACTTCGAAAAAAATTACCCGCATCACCTATATTGCACTCCTGGCGTTTCTGCTGGTCGCGCCGTTTATCGGGCTGTATCCGGTGTTTGTCATGAAGCTGCTGTGCTTTGCGCTGTTTGCCTGCGCGTTCAATCTGCTGCTGGGCTTTACCGGCCTGCTGTCGTTCGGCCATGCGGCGTTTTTCGGCTCGGCGGCCTACATCACGGGCTGGTTCGTCAAGTCGCAGAACTGGACGCCTGAAACAGCAATTCTGGCCGGCACCGTGGGCGCCGGGCTGATTGGGCTGGTGGTCGGCATGGTGGCGATTCGCCGGCAGGGCATTTACTTTGCCATGATCACGCTGGCCATTGCCCAGATGGTGTATTTCGTTTGCCTTCAGGCGCCGTTCACGGGCGGAGAAGATGGCCTGCAGGGTGTGCGGCGCGGCGAATTATTCGGCATGATTTCACTGCGGCCAGACAACACCATGTACTACTTTGTGGTGGCTGTTTTCGTGTTGTGCTTCCTGTTCATCACGCGCATCGTCAACTCGCCGTTCGGCCAGGTGCTCAAGATGATCCGGGAAAACGAGCCCCGCGCCATTTCACTGGGCTACCAGGTGGACCGCTACAAGCTGCTGGCTTTTACCTTGTCTGCGGCACTGGCCGGCCTGGCCGGCTCGCTCAAGACGCTGGTCATGGGCTTTGCCACGCTGTCCGACGTGCACTGGTCCATGTCCGGCGAGGTGATCCTGATGTCGCTGCTCGGCGGCGTGGGCACCTTCTTTGGCCCGGTGATGGGCGCGGGCATCGTGATTTCGTTGCAGAACCTGCTGGCCGACAAGGTCGGTTCATGGGTCACGGTCATCATCGGCGTGATCTTTGTGCTGTGCGTGTTGACCTTCCGCAAGGGCGTAGTCGGCGAGTTGCAGGCATTCCGCGAGCGCCGCAAGGCGGCTGCACAACTGGCGGAAAAACAGGCTTGAGGTTGCCATTTCCGAAAAAGTGCGCGCAGGTCAACTTGCTGCGCACTTTTTTATTTTGCTAGACTTTTGATAGCACCTTCTGCATATCCGCCTTGCGCAAACGCACTAAAAGCCTATATTTTCCGTCAAAACGGCAGCATCAGGCCCTGGTAGTCCAGCATGTTGCCGGTTTCGGCGGGCGTCACGCCGTTCAGCACGCTGAGCAGATCGCCGGCGGCTTCTTCCGCTGGCCGCACCTTCAGGCCGGTCTTGGCGAACGGTTGGCTCAGCGCGGTATCGACGGTGCCCGGATGCAGCGCGACGCAGACCGACTGGCGGTTGCGGCGGGTCATCTCAATCGACGCGGTCTTGACCAGCTGGTTCAGCGCCGCCTTCGATGCGCGGTAGCCATACCAGCCGCCCAGCGCGTTGTCGCTGATGCTGCCAACCTTGGCCGACAGAAAAGCCGCCACGCATCGGCCCTGCTTGGGAAGCAATGGCAAAAAATGCTTCATCACCAGCGCCGGGCCAATGGTGTTGACCTGGAACACATGGGCCAGGTAGCCGGCGTCCAGCTGGCTGAAACTGCGTTCGGGCTGGCCCTGCGGGCCGTGCAGAAAACCGCTGGCGACCACCAGCAGGCGAAGCTCCACTTGCTGCAAAGCACACTGCGCTGCCACCCAGTCCGCCGCCATTTTCAAACTGGCTTCATCGCCATAGTCGATGGCCGGAAGGCTGCTGCGGCTCAGTGCCAGCACCGCCGGACAGGGTTGCGGCCCGCCAGCCGTGCCGGAAAGATTAGCCACCAGCGCCGCGCCCAGGCCGCCAGCCGCGCCGATCACCAGCGCCGCGCCAATGGACGACTCGCCTGTGCCAGCCGCAGGAAAAAGGGTGGAATCATGATTTTCAGCAGCCGTCATATTGCTCCTTTATTAATAGCTAAAAAATCATGCACAGCATGCGCAAATGGCTTATTTGATCATTAAAATCTTCAGCGCCTGGCTCAAGCCTCGTCGTCCATCAGCCGAACGCGCACGCTTTTCCCCTTGACCTTGCCCATGGCCAGCTTGTGCAGGGCGTCGGCGGCAATGCGGCGGTCCACCGCCACATAGGTCGAGAACTCGTTGACGTTGATCTTGCCAATCTGTTCGCGGGTGAACACCGTGAAGCCATCGGCCTCGCCGGTCAGCGCGCCAAGCACGTCGCCGGCACGGATTTTTTCCTTGCGGCCGCCGACGATCTGCAGCGTTGCCATTGGCGGGCGCAGCGGCTCTTTGGCGGTCGGCGTCAGTTCTTCAATCTTGTGCCAGTCGGATTCGGTTTTTTGCAGCAGCTCGATCTTGCCGACAGAGCCCATTTCGTCCATCGTCGCCAGGCTGATGGCCCAGCCTTCCTCGTCGGCGCGGCCGGTGCGGCCGATGCGGTGGATGTGGATTTCGCTGTCCGGCGTCACATCGACGTTGATGACCATTTCCAGCTGCGAAATGTCCAGCCCGCGCGCGGCCACGTCGGTGGCCACCAGCACCGAGCAGCTGCGGTTGGCAAACTGCACCAGCACCTGGTCACGCTCGCGTTGCTCCAGCTCACCGTACAGCGCCAGCGCGATGAAGCCCCGGTCCTTCAGCAGTTGCACCAGCGCCCGGCATTGCGACTTGGTGTTGCAAAACGCCAGCGTGCTGACGGGCCGATAGTGGTTTAGCACCAGCGCCACCGCGTCCAGGCGCGCCTCGTCGTGGTCGGTGTCTTCGACCTGGTACCAGCGCTGGCGGATCTTGCTTTTTTCGTGCTGCGCCTGCACCGTGATGGTTTGCGGATTCTTCATGAACTGCTGGCTGATCTTGGCGATGCCTTCCGGGTAGGTGGCCGAAAACAGCAGCGTCTGGCGCTCTTTCGGGCACTGTTTGGCGACAGTGGCGATGTCGTCGAAAAAACCCATGTCGAGCATGCGGTCGGCTTCATCCAGCACCAGCGTGTTCATGGCTTCAAGGTTCAGATGGCCGCGCGCCAGGTGGTCCATGATGCGGCCCGGCGTGCCGACGACGATGTGCGCGCCATGCTCCAGGCTGGCGATCTGGTTGCGCAGGGCAACCCCGCCGCACAGCGTGACGACCTTGATGTTTTCCTCGGCGCGCGCCAGGCGGCGGATTTCGGTGGTGACCTGGTCGGCCAGCTCGCGCGTCGGGCACAGCACCATCGCCTGGATGGCAAAGCGGCGCGCGTTCAGGTTGGCCAGCAGCGCGATGCCGAAGGCGGCGGTCTTGCCGCTGCCGGTTTTTGCCTGGGCAATCAGGTCCTTGCCCAGCAAGGCGACTGGCAGGGCGGCGGCCTGGATCGGGGTCATCTGGGTGTAGCCCAGCTGGGTCAGGTTGGCCAGCACATGGGCCGGCAGGGAAAGGGTCGCGAAGTCAGTAGGGGAAGATGTCATGGGACGATTATCGTGACTTGGCCTGACACCCCACTGGCGGCCCGCCCGACAGGCTGATTTGCTAGACTTGCCAAGGCCCGACCGCCTCACGCCCCCCCCCATCATGAACTTCAACGCCGCCGCTTATACCCCGCTCATCGAAAGCATAGGCGCCCATGCGCTGCCCCTGTTCCTGGGGGTGCTACCGGCGTTGATGCTTTCAGTTGCAGCCCTTTGGGGCCTTGCCCAGCGCTACGCGGTGCCGCGTGACAACATGCGCTTGTCGCCCAGCGCCTACCTGCTGATGCGGCTGGGCCTGGGTTTTGGGGTGGTCGTGGGCGGGGCGTTGCTGTTCGCCGTGCTGGCCGAGCAGCTGTTGGAACCAGGCCACGCGCAGCGCATGGGCGCACTCGATAACCTGCTTTCAGTCGCTGTGGGCCGCAGCTTGCCTGCTTCGGCGCTGCAGTTTTTTGCCGCTTTCACCCACTTGGCCGACACCGCCTGGCTGAGCCTGCTGGCCGCTGTCGTCGCAGCCCTGCTCATTAGTCGACAGCGCCGCTGGCTGGCGTTGGGCTGGATAGTCGCGATCGCGGGCAACGCATTGCTCAATACCGCGCTCAAAAGCATTTTTGCGCGCACCCGGCCCGTTCACGACAACCTGCTGTACACGGCCAGTGGCTGGAGCTTTCCCAGCGGCCACAGCTCGGGTGCGGTGGTGGTGTACGGCATGCTGGCGTATGTGTTGCTGCGTACCTGGCCCCGAGCGCAATCCAGCCGCGCGGTCAGCCTGCTGATCGTGGTGGTGGCCAGCGCCATTGCCTTCACCGTGGGCTGCAGCCGCGTTTTTATTCAGGTCCACTATGCGAGCGACGTTCTGGCGGGTTTTGCGTCTGGCAGCGTGTGGCTGGCGGTGTGCATTGGCAGCATGGAAACGGTGCGGCACCGGTATGGAAATTTGGTCGGACGCGTTTGACAATTACGCCTGGCAAACCCAACAGGCAAGGGGCTTTTAACGTCAGCCACTGTTGGCCCGGCCCAAAAACATCGCAAGGGGCGCTTGCCGCTGCGAAAGGCAAGCGCCCAGTGGCTGGAATCGTCCACAAACACGGGCGAACCAGCACGCGGCCCACCAGGTGGACGCCGCGCTCCGGCATCGTCGCTTCAATCCCGTTCCGGCTCAGCCGGTCAGCGGCTTAACACTCCGACCAGCGCCGCAACAGGTTGTTGTAAAGCCCGGTCAGGCGCACCAGTGCCGGGTCGGTCTCGCCACAGCGCTGGCGCAGGTCGATCAGGGCCAGGTCCATCTCATGGAGCTGGCGTCGGCATTCAGTGTCCTTGACCACGCTCTGCATGAAAAAGTAGCAGGCCACGCGCTCGCCGCGTGTGATGGGTGTGACCTGGTGGATTGCGCCCGATGGGTAGATCACCAGGCTGCCTGCAGCCAGCTTCACGCACTGATCGCCTTGGGCGTTTTGGATACACAACTCACCGCCCTCGTAGCTGGCAGGGTCGCAGAGGAACAACGTGGCCGAAATGTCCGTGCGCAGCACGCTGCCGTCGGGCAGGTAGCGCAGCGTGCTGTCGGTGTGCCAGCCGTAGTGGCTGTGCTCTGTCGTGTAGCGGTTGAAGTTGGGCGGCACCACCTTGTACGGCAGCGCCGCCGACAGCAGCATCTCTGACCGATTGAGGGCGCGCATGACCGTTCGGCGCAAATCCATCAAACCGCCAAAGTCTTCGGGCAGTTGCAAGTTGTGCTTGACCGCCAGGGCTTGCGGTCCGGCGCTCAGGCCGCTGGCCCAGGGCGCACCGGCGAGCTGGCTGTGCACGGCGGCGACCTCTTGGCGGGTCAGCAGGTTGTCAAACGTGAGCAGCATGGACACGCTCAAAAATCGTGTCGCAAGGTGGCAATCAGCTGGCGTCCGTTGCCCGGAATGCCCTGCCCGCCGCCTTCAGCCAGCTGCTGGATGTAGCGCCTGTCCAGCGCGTTGTAGAGGTTCAAGCGGAGCTGCGTGCGGGGCGTGAATTTGTATGTGGCGTACAGGTCGGCCACGGTATAGCCAGGAATGCTTGCCTTCAAATTGCCCGTGGCTGATGGCTGCACGCCGCTGGTTTGGTCTGCAACGTACTGCAGGCCACCGCCCAGTGTCCAACGGTCGCCAATGTCGTACGTGGTGAAGACGTTGAACGAGTGCTTCGGCGTTCCGCCAAGTTGCTGGCCCACCGCAAAGGCGTTTGTGGGCGATGACGTCACCCGGGATTGGAGATAGGTGTACCCGCTGTAGAGCTTCCAGCGTTTGCTTACATTGCCGGCGGCCAGGACCTCAAAGCCATTGATGTGGTATTTGACGTTGGGGATTGTCACGTCACCCGCGACCGCCGCCGGAAACCGGCCTGCGGAGGTTTCAGTGCGAAACAGCGCCGCATTGAGGTCCAGGTTGGAGCCAATGTCCCATTTGGCCCCGAGCTCGATAGATCGCACCTTCTCGGGCGGGGTGTCAAAGCTGGCACCCACGATGGGCTCGGTGGCGCCCCCACCGGCGAGCTGAACCTGGTTGCGGTCAAAGGAGCCGGAGATGTTGAAAGCGCTGCCGTAGGCGGCATAAAGAGAGGTTGCCGGATTGAGCTTGTAAACCAGACCCGCGCTGTAGCTGAACACCTCGTCCTGGCGGTCGTGCGTGGTGTTGGCGACGGCATTGGCACCGGTGAAGCCGCGCCGCATGGCTTTGGCATCGACGCGGTCCCAACGGCCGCCCAAACTCAATTCCCATTTCGGCGAGAGCGTCAGCGTGTCAAGCAAGTACAGACCGACATCTTTCGTCTCAAAGCGGTAGACCGAACCGTCGTACACCGGTGCAGAGGCACCGATCACGCGCTGGGCAGGGTTGTAGAGCGAGGTGCTGGGGCCTTTTGTATCAAGGCGGCGACGGTTGGAGTAGCTGTACTGCGCCAGTTCCACGCCGGTCACCACATCATGCTGCACGCCCCCGGTGGCGAAGCTGAACAACAGGTCGGTCTGGTTGTTGAGGCCCTCGTCCGTCTGGTCGCGCGGCTTGGTATCGCCGCGTGCGGTAGTCGCATTGACGATGCGCGGCGACGAGGTGATTGAATCGTTGCCGACACGGCTCAGGCGCGTCTGGTTGCGCAGCACCAGGCCAGAATTGAAGCGGTGCCGCACGGTCAGCCCCAAATTGTTAACCATGACGTCCTTATAGTCGTCGAGGTGGCCATAAAAGTTGTTGAAGTTCAGCCCCTGCGGCACCACTCCCCCTTTGCCCAGAACATTAGTGCGGTCCAGCGGCAAGCCTGCATCCGGGAGGTCGTCTTGCCGACTGTGCAGAAAGTCGGCGGTGATCTGGGTTGGCCCGTTAAAACCCCAGGTGTAAGCGGCGTACAGGCCGTAACGGCTTTCCTCCGCCACATCGCGGCCCGGTTTGTCGGAGCGGTGGGTCATCAGGTTGATGCGTACTGCACTGTTGTCGCTCAGCGGTCGGTTCAGGTCGGCCGTGGCGCGAAAGTAATTGTCGGTGCCCACACTCACTTCGGCGCGGTTGAGCGCCTCCAGGCTGGGCTTCTTGGTGACGAAATTCACGGTGCCGCCAGCCGAGCCCCGGCCCGAGAAGGCAGAGTTGGGCCCTTTCACCACCTCCAGCTGGTCAATATAGAACGGGTCGCGAAAGTAGTTGCCCAGGTCCCGCGTACCGTTGACATTGAGGTCGTCGCGCGCATTGAAGCCCCGGATCTTGAGTTGATCGCCGCCGGGTGGGTTGCCTTCGCCGGCCTGCAGGCTGATACCGGGGATGTTGCGCAACGCGTCCTTGATGGAGGTGACGTTCTGCTCTTCGAGCAGGTCGCTGGGCAACACGCTGATGATGCGCGGCGTGTCCTTGAGGTCACGGGTGTACTTCAGGCTGTCCATCTGCTGGCCGCGAAAGTCGGTCACCCGAACCTCGTCCAGCGTGGGCGTGGCGCCTGCGTTCGGTGCAGCGCCACGGCCTTGCGCATGGGCAACGTGCGTGCCGGCCAGAGTGGTGGTGGCGATGGCAATTGCGTGCAAGAGCAAGGAGCGCTGTGCTGAATGGCGACGGGCGAAAGATGTAGAAGATGGCATCAGGCTTAAACGTTAATTAAATATTAATGAGATCGATTTGCATTTGTATTGTGGTGGATAAGAAGCCAATCAACACTAAAAGCCACTCATCCCAAGGGGCCATGGGCGTTAATGGCGAGCCAAACTCGCCATTACAAGCATCGAGCCGGCGCCCCGGCCCGTGCGCGACGCCACGCGGCAACCCGCCCAGGGCTGACGCGTCCCATCGGCCATGGGCCATCGGTTAACGAGGTGCCGTGGCCCAACGCACTGTTGCCGTCTTCCAACACCCCAGGCATGCCCGTCTTTCTTTCTTTCGCCATCGGTCGGTATTTCAGCGGGCGCGCTACATGCCCCCACCGCAAAATAAGCTGTGCACAGTGATAAGGTCACGCTTCATTCGCGTGAACAGGAAACATCTATGCAGACTTTTGACTTTGACCTTTTTGTGATCGGCGGCGGCAGCGGCGGCGTTCGTGCGGCACGCATGGCGGCGCAGCGCGGCGTCCGCGTCGGCCTGGCCGAAGTGGCCGACATGGGGGGCACCTGCGTCAACCTGGGCTGCATTCCGAAAAAACTCTACAGTTACGCGGCCCATTTCGCTGAAAGCTTCGAGGAATCGCATGGCTTCGGCTGGGTCGGCGAAGCGCCCGTGCTGAACTGGGACACCCTCAAGTCCAACCGTGCCCGCGAGATTTCGCGCCTTAATGGCATTTATGTCCAGCTGCTCAAAAGCGCAGGCGTGCAGACCCTCAACGGCTGGGCCACGCTAATTGATACGCACACGGTGGACGTCGGCGGCAAGCGTTACAGCGCCAAAAATATTCTGATTGCCACGGGCGGCAAGCCCAGCATTCCTGAATTTCCGGGGAGCGAACACGTCATCAGCTCCAACGAGATGTTTGACCTGTCGCCCTTCCCGCAACGCCTGCTGGTGGTCGGCGGCGGCTACATCGCCTGCGAGTTTGCCTCGATCTTCAATGGCATGGGTTCCGACGTCACGCAGCTCTACCGGGGCCACCAGGTGCTGCGCGGCTTTGACGAACAAGTGCGCACCTTCATTGCCGGCGAAATGGTCAAAACCGGCGTGAACCTGCGCCTCAGCACCGACGTGGTGTCTATCGAGCGTATCGACAATTGCCTGCAGGTGCACTTGCTCGATGGCAGCCACATCACTGTTGATACGGTGCTGTATGCCACCGGCCGCGTGCCGCTGGTCGAGGGCCTGGGCCTGGACGCCGCTGGGGTGCAGCAGGGCAAGGCCGGCGCCATCGAGGTGAACGACCAGTACCAGACCTCGGTGCCGTCCATCTACGCCGTTGGCGACGTGACGGCACGGGTGCAGCTCACGCCGGTGGCGCTGGCCGAGGCAATGGTCGTGGTCGATGCATTGTTCGGTCCGGCAGCCGGCAAAAAACCGCGCGGCATGAGTTATGACTTTATCCCGACTGCGGTGTTCACGCACCCGAACATCGGCACAGTGGGCTATACAGAACTTGAGGCGAGCGAAAAATTCGGCAAGATCAGCGTCTTCTGCAGCGACTTCAAGGCGCTCAAGCACACGCTGAGCGGCAGTACCGAGCGCTCGCTGCTCAAGCTGATCGTCGAAGACGCCACAGACCGCGTGGTCGGACTGCACATGGTCGGCCCCGACGCCGGTGAAGTCGTGCAGGGCTTTGCCGTGGCGATGAAAGCCGGTGCGACCAAAGCGGTGTTTGACAGCACCATCGGCATCCACCCGACGATGGCCGAAGAGTTTGTGACCATGCGAGAGGCGGTCAAGCGCTAAGCCTTTGCAAAATTTTGCTATTTATTCAATAGCTTAAATCTCTCACCACCATTGCGCCAAAAGCACTTTTCATCTAAAAAATTGCTACGTTCACGCCGCCGCCCGGGGCTGCGGCGCAGGCGTCAAAACGCCCGTTCACCCCGGTGCCACGCGCCCCGCACGATGGGCATGTCGCCGCTCATCCGAACCCGGATCAGGTCAGCCCGCAGGCCGGGCGCCAGTTCACCTCGATCCGTCAGGCCAATGGCGCGGGCCGGGTTGCGGGTGATGGTGTTGATGGCTTTGGGCAGGCTCCAGCCCACGGTATCGCGCAGCAAAAAGGCCGCCTGCAGCAGGCTGGCGGGGACGTAGTCGGACGAAAAGATGTCAAGCAGGTCAAGCTGCGCCAATTCTGCTGCCGACACATTGCCCGAATGCGATCCGCCCTTGACCAGGTTGGGGCCCCCCATGACGATGGCAATGCCCAGTTGGCGAGCTGCCTGGGCGGCCGCCACCGTGGTGGGAAATTCCGAGATGGCAATGCGTTCCCGGCCGGCCTGCTCGACGTGCTCAACGTCAGTGTCGTCATGGCTGGCGAGTGGCTTGTTGCGGGCATGGCTTGCAGCAACGATGGCGGCACGGTTGGGAATGGCGTAGCGCGCCTGGTGCGCTTTGAGCGCCACCACCAGCGCCTCGTAGTCGGCGTCGCTGTAACTGCCATTGCGCTCGGTGTAATGGCGGTATTTGCCCAGGTCGCGCCACTGGCGCTGGCCGGGGGTGTGGTCCATCACGCTGACCAGTTCAAGCAGCGCATCGTCGGCGTAGCGGGCAAACACCTCCACGATGTCGGGCGCCGACACCTCGCAGCGCAGATGCAGCAGGTGCTCGACCCGCAGCAGCCCTTCGTCCCGGCATTCATGCAGGGCCTGGATAGCCATGTGCTGGGTCTGGCTGCGCGCGCCATCCAGGTTGCCGATCACGATGGAGTCGAGCACCGTGGTGATGCCGGCCGCCGCGCACTGGGCATCGTGCGTGACGGTGGCGGAATGCGCGTTCCAGAGCACGCCGGGGCGCGGCATCAGGTGTTTTTCAAGGTTGTCGGTGTGCAATTCAACCAGTCCCGGCAGCAACCAGTCACCGGCCCAGTCGTCAGCACCCGCGACCGATGTGCCGCCCCGCTCGACGCTACGGATGATGCCGCCCTCCAGCACCATGCAGCCGGTGAACTCCTCGGTGGCTGTCACAATTTTTGCGTTTTTGATGATCTTTTGCGTCATGGGCTGTGTTGTCCGGTTCAAAGAATTGGGAGAGTGTGTTCGACGTCAAAGCATCGGCTGGCGACCGCGCGGCGTACTTCGTCGTCATGAAAAATGCCGACCACGGCAGCGCCGCGCGCGCAGGCTGCACGGATCAGCGCCACCACGATGCGGCGATTGTCCGCATCCAGCGAGGCGGTGGGTTCGTCCAGCAGCAGCACCGGGTGGCTGGCAATCAGGCCGTGCGCAATGTTCACGCGTTGCTGTTCACCGCCTGAAAACGTCGCTGGCGGCAGGTGCCACAGGCGCTCGTGCAGGTTCAGGCGCTCCAGCCACTGGGCCGCTTGCCGGCGCGCCTCGTCGGTTGCAACGCCAAGCCGCTGCAGCGGCTCGGCCACGATATCGAGCGTGGACACCCGAGGGATCACACGCAAAAACTGCGACACGTAGCCCAGGGTATGTCGGCGCACGTCGAGCACCTGGCGCGGCGCCGCCTCTGACAGGTTGACCCACTGGTTCTCGTGGCGAATGCGCACCTGGCCGCCGCTGACGCCGTAGTTGCCGTAGAGGCAGCGCAGCAACGAGCTTTTGCCGCTGCCGGAGTGGCCGCTCAGCGCCAGGCATTCGCCAGCGCGCACGCTCAGGTTGACACCGGCCAGCACGGGCAGCGCGATGCCGCGGCGCCCGTGCAGCGTGAAGGTTTTTGAAAGGTCATGGGCTTCAAGCAAAGCAGTCATGGAGGGTTGCCAAAAAGTGTGAAGAACAGGCCTCAGGGGGTGAGGATGGAGGAAACCAGCAGTTGGGTGTACGGGTGTTGCGGGTCGTCAAGCACGCGGTCCGTCAGGCCCTGCTCGACCACCCGCCCGTCTTTCATGACCAGCATGCGGTGCGCCAGCAGTCTTGCCACGGCCAGGTCATGTGTCACGATCACGGCGGCCAGATTCAGCTGGTCGACCAGTTCGCGCAGCAGATCGAGCAGACGCGCCTGGACCGACACGTCCAGCCCGGTGGTGGGCTCGTCCATGAACACCAGCCGGGGATGGGTCACCAGGTTGCGCGCAATCTGCAGGCGCTGCTGCATGCCGCCGGAGTAGGTGTCGGGCAGGTCATCGATCCGGCCTGCATCCAGCTCGACGCGCTCCATCCACGTCAGCGCCTGGGTGCGCAGCTGGCCATAGTGGCGGCTGCCCAGCGCCATCATGCGCTCGCCGATATTGGCGCCGCCCGAGACATTCATGCGCAAGCCGTCGCGCGCATGCTGCTCGACATAGCCCCAGTCCGTGCGCGCCAACCAGCGCAGCCTGGCCTCGGACAGGCCGGCCAGATCGACCATGCCCGCAGTGTCCGCCCCCAGCGGCGCAGACTGCACGCCCATGCGGGTTTGTCCGTCTTCACGCAGGTTGTAATGCACCGAACCCTCGTCGCACGGCAGGCGTGAAGCGAGCAGGCGCAGCAGCGTGGACTTGCCCGAGCCGGACTCGCCGACCACGGCCAGCACCTCGCCCGGATACAGCTCGAAATTCACGTCTCGGCAGGCCCAGCGCAAGCGGTTGCCCTGCATGAACTGTTTGCCGGCACCGCGCACGGATAAAAGAAGGTCGTTGTTCATGCAGCCGCCTTCACTGCGACGGGTGTTTGCCCGGATGAATCGAATGCTGTCTGCGCCAGGGCATCGGCCAAATGGACCGCTTGCTGGGCCCCGACGTGACCGGCATCACGCCGCTCGCTGCAATAGTCGCTGTCCGAGCAGACAAACAGGCGGCTGCCCTGGTCGTCGACGATCATTTCATCCAGAAAGCTGTCTGCTGCCCCGCACAGGGCGCAGGCATGGTCCCAGCGCTGGACTTCGAACGGGTGGTCCTCGAAGTCAAGGCTGCGCACGCTGGTGTACGGTGGAATGGCGTAAATGCGCTTTTCGCGCCCCGCGCCAAACAGTTGCAAGGCCGGGTTCATGTGCATCTTGGGATTGTCGAATTTCGGGATTGGCGAGGGCGAAGTGAGGTAGCGCTCGTTGACCAGCACCGGGTAGTCGTAGGTTTTCGAGATGGCGCCAAGCTGAGCGATGTCTTCGTAGAGCTTGACATTCATCAGTCCGTATTCGGCCAGCGCATGCAGGGTGATGGTTTCCCTCAGGCGCGGCTCCAGCCTGAACAGCGGCTCGGGCATGGGCACCTGGTACACGATGATCTGCGCCTCGGTCAAGGCTGTTTCGGGAATGCGGTGACGGGTTTGAATGATGCTGGCATGGCTCGTCTTTTCGGTGGTCGGCACGCCGGTGGTACGGGCAAAAAAGCGGCGGATGTTGACGGCATTGGTGGTGTCGTCAGCGCCCTGGTCGATCACCTTGAGCACATCGTCGCGCCCAATGATGCTGGCCGTGACCTGTACGCCGCCGGTGCCCCAGCCGTAGGCAAAGGGCATCTCGCGCGAGCCAAAGGGAACCTGGTAGCCGGGAATGGCCACCGCCTTGAGCATGGCGCGACGAATCATTTTTTTGGTGCGCTCGTCAAGAAACCCGAAGTTGTAGTGTTCGTCCATCATGCGGCTTTCTGTGTCAAGGGTGCCGGGCTGTGCCCGGCGTGTTCACCCGCGGCCTGCTCGCGATTTGAGTCGTGCGGCGGCGCTTGGATGTGTTCCTGGGCATGGGCCATGCGCAATTTGCGCACCAGTTCGAGCTCCGACTGGAAGTCCACGTAGTGCGGCAGTTTGAGGTGCTGCACAAAGCCGGAAGCCTCCAGGCTGTCGGCATGCGCCAGCACGAATTCCTCGTCCTGCGCGGGCGCCACGGCCAGCTCGCCCAGTTCACGGGCTCGCAGCGCGCGGTCCACCAGCGCCATGGCCATGCTCTTGCGCTCGGCGCCCCCGAAGGCCAAACCGTAGCCTTGGGTGAACTGCGGCGGCACGTCACGGCTGCCAGAAAACTGGTTGATCATCTGGCACTCGGTGACTTCTATATCGCCGATGTCAAGGGGGAAGCCCAACTCGTCGGGCAGTATTTCCACCGAGATTTTTCCGCGCCGGATTTCGCCGGCAAACGGATGCGCATTGGCATAGCCGCGCTGCGTCGAGTAGCCCAGCGCCAGCAGCCAGCCTTCGTCGCCGCGCGCCAGCGCCTGCAGCCGAAGCGGTCGATCAGCCGGAAACATG
The DNA here is from genome assembly GCF_015752205.1 of Polaromonas sp. CG_9.7. Taxonomy (GTDB): domain Bacteria; phylum Pseudomonadota; class Gammaproteobacteria; order Burkholderiales; family Burkholderiaceae_C; genus Polaromonas. The sequence goes on along the minus strand of NZ_JADOVG010000002.1, from coordinate 88,133 downwards.
AGCGGCTCACGCGTCAGGTCACCGGGCTCGGCACCTGGCGTGGGGTACGGCGTCTCCAGCAGTCCTTCGCGCGTCATCAGGTCGTTCACTCTCGGCAGGCTGGCGGGCAGGGTCTGGGTCGAAGAAGTCGGGTCGCCGGGGCCGGCGTTTCCAGCGTCACTTTGGCCGCCTTCGTCCGCATGGCTGCCCGCCGCTTCATCGGCGAGCAGGGAAAAATCAAGCAGGCGCTGCGTGTAGTCGTAGGTCGCGCCCAGAATCTGCCCTCCCGGAACGTCCTTGAAAGTGGCAGACACACGGCGCATCAGCTGCATTTTTGCGGTGTCCATCGGCAGGCTGTAGCCAAAACGCGGCAGCGTGGTCCGGTAGGCGCGCAATAGAAAAATGGCCTCGACCAGATCCCCGCTCGCCTGCTTGATGGCGAGCGCCGCCAGCTCAGGGTCGTAGAGCGAGCCTTCCGTCATGACGCGGTCCACCGCCAGCGGCAATTGCGACCGTATCTGCGCCACCGACAGCACCGGCAAAGCGGCATCGCCACGGCGCTGCTCGGCCAGCAGGCGCCAGGAATTTTCTATGGCGATCGCGCCGCCCTTGACTGCAACATACATGTCAAATACCCTTCAGACGCCGCACACGGGTGGTGCGCGGCAAACCCAGCGCGGCGTCTGCGCAGGTAAAGATGATGTCCACGCCTTGCGGAAACGACGCCTGACTGGCTTGCCATTGCGTCCAGAAGTTTTCAGGCAAGCCGGCAATCTGCACGGTCTGCATGTCGCGAATGCCGGGGCCGCGCCACTCCAGGGCAGGACCGTCATCAAGCGAAGGAACCTCTACCAGCAAGGTGGCAGAACCTTCGGGCGAGGTCATCGACCCCGGTGCAAACATGTACTGCGGCGGCCATGCCGTGGTCACGCCCAGTACCGCAAAAGCAGCTTCGGCAGGGTTTTCCGCCAGCGGTGCGCCGGTATGAAAGCGCAACCAGCCTGCGGTCCGGGCATCGGGCTGCTGCCACCACACGGGGGTGTCATCGTCGGTCAGTGCCAGCAGCAGGTGCGCCATCGCCGGACCAAGGGCAAGACCTTTCACGGGCTGGCCCACCGTCAAGCGCCGTCCGGGACGCGCCAAGGCGTCAAGAGCCCCGCGAAAAGCCCGTTGCGCGTCATGCACAGGGTCGGCAAAGCCAAGGCTGATGGAATTGGTGTAGCTCATGTTTCGCCCCGGACAAAAGTGAAAAATTCGACCTTGGAAGTGGCTGCCGCCTGGCTGGCCGTACTCCGTTGTGCCGCCTGCTGTATTGCCAGCGGCTCTACCACCTCGCGCTGCAAACGCGCATGGCGCCCGGCATCCTGGAGCCATGCATCAAAAATGGCAATCAGCTCGGCCTTGCGGCGATCACGCCCCAGCGCATAACCCACCCCCAGGGCACTGGCACCCACGCGCAAGGCGCAGCGCGTGACACTGGCCTCCCCCAGATTGAAGGCGTCGCCGGTGCCGCCAACACGTCCGCGCAGCATGACCATGCCGGGCTCCGGCGCCCTGACATGCGCAAGGGGCGGCAGGTCGCCGAATGGCATCAGTGCAGCCTCAAGCTCAGGCCGGCTGGCCCGTGCCAGTATGGCCAGCCATCGTCTGCGCGGCTCGTTACTTGTGTTCATTGCCTGGTTTGTCATACAGATGTCTAAATCAGTCACTAGAGTTAAGTTTGTTGCTGCCAACGCATCCGGCGTGTGCAGAGTAGCTAGTTCAACTGGACAACATGACCGAATGATGACAACCAACCCACCCCTTTTCAGCACTCCGGGTCGACGCAGCGGCGTGGCCGTCTGGAAGAAAATTGCCGATCAACTCAGCACAGAAATACGTGACCGCAGCTTCTGCGGGACTGGCCGTCTGCCCAGCGAAACCGAGCTGGCGGCACGCTTTGGCGTGAACCGCCATACACTGCGCCAGGCGGTGGCCGCGCTGCAGCTGGAAGGGCTGGTTCGCATCGAACCGGGGCGCGGCACTTTTGTTCAGCACGCCTTGCTCGACTACGAGTTGTCGCGCCGCACACGCTTCACAGAAAACATGAAACGGCAGGGTTTGTTGTCCAGCCAGCAGTTGCTGACCGCACGCAAAATGCCGGCACCAGAGCGGGTGGCGCACGAGCTCAAACTCGGCAAAGGCGACCAGGTGCTGATGGTGGAAATACTCGATGAGGCGAACGAGCAGCCGCTGTGTCTGGCAACGGCCTATTACCCGGCACAACGATTTGACGGGTTGCTGGACATGCTGAACGACGGCACCCGAGCCACCGAAATACTGCGCCACTTCGGCGTTGAAGACTATCTGCGCGCCGAAAGCCGCATCACCACGCAAATGCCTTCGGACGAAACGGCACGCCTGCTGAAACAACCCGTATCCCGTCCGGTGCTGTGCGTAGAAGGCCTGGACGTGGACATGGACAAGCAGCCCATCAAGTACGGAGAAACGGTCTTTTGCGGCGACCGCTTTCAGCTTGTCGTCAGCGCGGCAGGTGTGTCATGAGCCCGCGTTATGCCGTTTATTTTGCACCCGGCAAACACTCGCCCTGGCGAACATTCGGCGCACATTGGCTGGGCCGTGACGAATACGACAACACCGCGCTGGCCCAGCCACGGCTGGCAGGGATTTCACCTGAGGCGCTTGCCAGCATCACCCAGGAGCCCAGGCGTTACGGCTTTCATGCCACCTTGAAAGCCCCTTTCCGCCTGACGCCAGGCCACGATGAACAGGCACTGGTCTCGCGGCTGAAGACGCTCGCCCACTCGCTCAAACCGCTGCCTTTGGGCCCGCTTCGCCTGGCAGCGCTTGACAGCTTCATGGCCCTGACGCCTGACACACCGCCCGCAGGCCTGTCTGCACTGGCCGCAGCCTGCGTGCAGGAACTTGATGACTTGCGTGCGCCGCTGCTGCAGGCCGAGCTTGCGCGCCGCCGGGCCGAACCACTTGACGCACGGGAGGCCGAACTGTTGGCATGCTACGGCTACCCCCATGTGATGGAGCGCTTTCGGTTGCACATGACGCTGACGGGTCCCGTGGAGCCGTCCATGGCACAGCGCGTGTCTGACGCCGTAACGCCCGTGACATGCCGTCTCAATGCCGAATCCCCGCTGTGGCTGGATCAGCTCTGCCTGTTTGTTGAACGAACGCCGGGTGCGCCGTTTCTCCGACTGATTGACCTGAAACTGCAGCCATGAGCGGTGCATGGATTTTCATCTGCGGCCCTTCCGGTGTGGGCAAAGACAGCGTGATCGCCTCAGCGCAACAGACGATGAGGGAACGCAGGGACATCGTTTTTTCGCGCCGCTTGGTGACGCGGCCTGCCCAAACCGGTTCAGACCACGACCCGGTGAACGAAACAGACTTCCTTGGCCTGATGCACACCGGGGGGCTGAGCTGGCACTGGAAGGCGCATGGGTTTTATTACGGCATTGCCCAGCGCTACGCCGCCGATGTGCAAGCCGGACGCCTCGTGGTGGTCAATGGCTCACGTGCGCATGTCCATCAATTGGCGCCATCAGCCAATGTTCGGGTGGTGCACATCACGGCCGACCCCGTGCACCTGGCCGAGCGCCTGAAGCTGCGCGGCAGGGATGCCGACAGCGCGGTCGCCCAACGGCTCGCGCGTAACAGTTTGTTTGACGGCCTAAAAGCCGAATGCGTGATCGCCAACGACAGCAGCGTAGGAGTGGCAGGCCAGCAGCTGGCCGATTACCTCACCGGCCCGGACCCCATGCGCTGAAAAAGCGCATGGTCTGGATCAGCTGGGGCGCGGGGCGAAAGCCCTGCCCGCACACGCCAAAATACCCGCATAGTGGGTCCAGTCGGGCGGCTTCGCGGCGGGGTCCTTGGCCAGATCGTCCCAACGACGCAATTCCACCGCCTCCCTCGCATGCGGACTGGCGATGAAAGCGGCTGCTTGTGCACTTGAAAACGCCCCGCCCTGAACCATCAGGCTGCGCCAGGAGGCTGATGACAAACCAGCCCGGTAGTGTTTTTCCACATGACAAAGATAGCGTTTGGCCTCCACATGCAGGCGGATGGGCTCGATCACGGCAGCACAAAACACGCCGCGCAAAAATGGAATGGCCACGTACTGGTGCAGGTCGTCCTTGCCAGACGTTTTATCCACAGGTTCAGGGGCCAGCAAATGGCCAAGGTCATGCAGCAAGGCTGCAGAAATCAGCGCGGGCGCGCTGCCGGCTCGCTCGGCCAGGTGCGCGCATTGCAGGGCATGCTGAAGCTGACTGACGGCTTCCGAGCCATATTGCACCCTACCCTGCACACGAAATAACGCCGTGATCTGCTCAATCGTCAAAGCCATGACACCCCCTACACCAAGGCGGTGCGGATGCGGGCCGACACCAGGTCAATCACCGTGACCGTCACCACAATAATGACCATCACTGCACAGGTTTGTGCATATTGGAAGCTCCGGATGATTTCCCACAGGATGACGCCAACGCCACCAGCCCCGACCATGCCCACAACAGAGGCCGAACGGACATTGGATTCGAAACGGTACAAGGTATATGAAATCCACAGCGGCAAGACCTGCGGAATGATGCCGTAGACAATTTCTTCCAGCGCATTGGCGCCGGTCGCACGTATGCCTTCGACCGGCTGCGCGTCAATCGACTCCACAGCCTCGGAAAAAAGCTTGGCCAGCACTCCCGTGGTATGCACAAACAAGGCCAGAACACCGGCAAACGGCCCCAGTCCCACGGCCACGATGAAGAGCATCGCAAACACCATTTCGTTGATGGCGCGCGCCGCATCCATCAGCCGCCTGACTGGCTGCCGAATCCAGGCTGGTGCGATATTGGCCGATGAAAGCAAGCCCAGCGGAACGGCAAACACCACGGCCAGCGCCGTACCCCACAAGGCAATCTGCAGGGTCACCACCATTTCCTGCATATAGAAGCGCCACTGGCCGAAGTCCGGCGGGAAAAAATCCGCCGCGTATTGCGCCATGTTGCCGGAATCACGCACCAGGTCCAGCGGACGCATGTCTGCGCCCTTCCAGGAAGCCGCCAGCAGCGCGAGAACACCGGCCCAACCGAGCATCGCCAACAGGCTGGTTTTTGGCAATCGGGTGTGGAGGGAAGGAGCCACCAAGGGGGAAGCAGGAGAGGTCATGTCATCAAAGCCAAAGTCAAAAAATCAAGGTAAAGCGACATCCTCACTGGCCCAGGTCGGTCAGCTTTTTGTCAATCTCTGCGAGCTTGACCTGCTTGTCGGCCGCCGTCATGCCGGCATCGGCTTCGAACTTGTTTCTTTCCTTGAACAGTTCAAGCTGGCGAATCGGAACCAGCTGCGCGTTGGTTGAGGCCTTGAAGCCCGAGAGCTTGGAGAGCTTCATCAGGTTGTCCTTTTCCTGCTGGCTGTTCTTGCCGTAGTTGTAGAAGAAGTCACGCACGCTTGTCTTGGTGGCTTGCGGTAAATCCTTGCGCATCACCAGTGGGTCCAGCGGAATCAGCGGCGAGGTCCAGACGACGCGGATGTCGTTGAACTTCTCGGGCAGGCGCTCCTTCATCTTTTCAAGGTTTTCGCTGTTGTTGGTGGCGACATCGATCTGCTTGTTGGCCACTGCCAGCCCGTTGCTTTCATGGTTGGCGCCGCGTGTCACCTTGAAAAAGGTTTTGGGGTCGATCTTGTTCTTCGCAAAAACGTAGTACCCCGGAACCAGAAAACCCGATGTGGAGTTGGGGTCGCCGTTGCCAAAGGACAAATTCTTTCCGTTCTTGAGCACGTCGTCGATCGACTTGAGCGGGCTGTCCTTGTTCACGATCAGGTGCGAGTAATAGCCCTGGGCGCCGTCGGCATTGACCATCTGCGCAAAAACCTCGCCACTTGCGCGATCCACGGCTTCCATGGCGGACTTGTTGCCGAACCAGGCAGCCTGCACCTTGTTAAAGCGCATGGCTTCAACGATTCCGGCGTAGTCGGAAGCAAAAAAGGCATTGATTTTCATGCCGGTCTTTTGGGCCATGTCGTCCAGAATTGGCTGCCAGTCGGACTTCAGGTTCTGGGATGACTCGGTGGAAATGATGCCGAAATTGAATTCCTTCATCGTTTGTGCAGCCGCAGGTCCTGCCGCTGCCAGGCTGACCAGCGCTGTGGCGGCCAGTGCGGCCAGTAATTTTTTAATCATGGTGGTTTTCTCTTTAGGTTGAATACATGGACGAACAGATGAAAAAGCGGCTCAGGCAACACGTGCCAAGGGCCTCATGGCGGCAGGCCATACCAGGTGCGGAACGGGTTTGAGCTTGTCCTCAAGGCTGGAAATATGGTCGCCCAGCGACAAGATGTCGTCGGCTTCTGCGCCATACAGCCCTCGCAGGACTTCAGGCGTCAGGCCCACCGAGGGGCCGTCGTACACCACTTTTCCCTGATGCAGCGCGATGGCGCGCGCACAGTACTTCATGGCAACATTGACCTGGTGCAGCGAGACCACCACCGTGCATTGGTCTTCCCGGTTGACGCGGGCCAAAACCTCCATGACCTTGCGTGCCGACTCCGGGTCAAGCGAAGCAATTGGCTCATCGGCCAGCACCACCCGGGCACCCTGCACCATGGCCCGTGCAATCGCTGCGCGCTGCTGCTGTCCGCCTGAAAGGGTAGAGGCACGCTGCGCCCAGCATTCGGCGATGCCCACCCGGCGCAGCGCTTCGATGCCCCGGGCTTTTTCCTCGGACGTGAACCAGCGGATCAGGCTGCGCCACAGGGGGACCCTGTGCAGCGTTCCCGCGAGCACGTTGATGATCACCGGCAAGCGGCCAACCAGATTGAACTGCTGAAAAATGAACCCGACTCCCGAGCGCACGGAGCGGATGTCAGGGGCTATCTTTCCATTGCACTGCACGGTCCGGCCATGAATCTCGACGGAGCCTGCGGCATGGGCATCGCCCGCCATCAGGCCCGCCATATGCCGGAGCAAGGTCGATTTTCCGGAGCCGGAGGCCCCGATCAGCGCCACCATTTCTCCGGGTGCAATGCAGAGGTCAATCTGTTGCAAGGCTTTTCGGCCATTGGCAAAGGTTTTGCTCAGCGTATTGATTTGAATGGCAGCACTCATGGTCTTTCTCCAGATGTTTGAATGTTCGAATCTAGGGTCGCAATGTGTCGTTTTCGTGTCTATCCCGGATAAGCCGTTCCGAGCAGGGCATGAATCCCGCCGTACCGCGCTACCGCTGAGCCGGGGCACAATAAGAGGCATGCCCTACCTGCCCCCCTTCATTGCCCCCACCCGTTACCGCGACCCGGCCGCCGCGCTGGCGCAGGTGCGTGCCATCTACGACCAGCAAATCGGCCACCTGCGCAGCGCGATGCAGCGCTACCTGGACGGCGACACCCTGCCCGGCCATGTGCGCGCCTGCTACCCATTCGTCCGCATCCACACCGAGACGGTGGCCCGGGCGATCCTGGAAACGCCCGACATCGTGCACCTGAGCTACGGTTTTGTCGCCGGACCGGGGCACTATGAAACCACCCTGACCCGGCCCGACCTGTACGCCGACTACTACCTGGCGCAATTCCGCCTGCTGATGCAAAACCACGAGGTCGAACTGGAAGTGGGCACCAGCACCCAGCCAATCCCGATCCACTTCTCGTTTGCCGAGAACGACCACATCGAGGGCACGATGAGCGCGGCCCGGCGCATGCTGATGCGCGACGTGTTCGACCTGCCCGACCTGGCCGCCATGGACGACGGCATTGCCAACGGCACCTACGAGCCTCTTGCCGGCCAGCCGCAGCCGCTGTCGCTGTTCACCGCAGCGCGCGTCGACTATTCGCTGCAACGCCTGCGCCACTACACCGGCACTTCGCCGCACTGGTTCCAGAACTTCGTGCTGTTCACCAATTACCAGTTCTATATTGACGAATTCGTCCGGCTGGGGCATGCCGAAATGGCCAACCCGGCCAGCGAATACATTGCCTTCATCGAACCGGGCAATGTGGTGACACGGCGCACCGGCCTGGGCGCGCAGGACGGCGACGAACTGGGCTTGGCACCACCGCGCCTGCCGCAAATGCCGGCCTACCACCTGGTGCGGGCCGACCGCACCGGCACCACCATGGTCAACATCGGCGTCGGGCCGGCCAATGCGAAGAACATCACCGACCATGTCGCCGTGCTGCGTCCGCACGCCTGGATCATGCTCGGCCACTGCGCCGGCCTGCGCACCAGCCAGCAACTGGGCGACTACGTGCTGGCCCACGGCTATGTGCGCGAAGACCATGTGCTGGATGAAGAGCTGCCGCTATGGGTGCCGATTCCGGCGCTGGCCGAGATCCAGAAGGCATTGCAGCAGGCGGTGGAAGACGTGACGAATGCAGAAGGCGCCGACCTCAAACGCATCATGCGCACCGGCACCGTGGCCTCGACCGACAACCGCAACTGGGAGTTGCTGCCCGGCAACCAGGTGCAGCGCCGCTTCAGCCAGAGCCGGGCGATTGCGCTGGACATGGAAAGCGCGACGATTGCCGCCAACGGTTTTCGTTTCCGGGTGCCTTACGGCACGCTCTTGTGCGTGAGCGACAAGCCACTGCACGGCGAGATCAAGTTGCCGGGCATGGCGAACCAGTTCTACCGTGACCGGGTGGACCAGCATCTGCGCATTGGCATGCGGGCGGTGGAGTTGCTGCGCGCCGAGGGCATCAGCCAGTTGCACAGCCGCAAGCTGCGGAGTTTTTCTGAAGTGGCGTTTCAGTAGTTGTTGCTTTGGTTTGAAGAGTGGGACTCGGTGTCGAAACAGGCGACTTGGGGCAGTTCCGGGCATACGCTGGCAATGGCGCGGATGGCCGACAGGTTGTGCGCCTGATGCAGCGGCGCAAGCGGTGTGAAGCCGTCGAGCTGCACCAGAATTTACGGCGTCACCACGACGGGTCGCACAAACTTTTCGCTGCCATGCACCACCCGGTGACCCACCGTCCCCAGCGCGCGGCCGTTGGCAATGCGCGCCAGCGACGACTCGGGCTCGACCACGTCGTAGGTGGCGAACTTGACGCTCGACGAGCCCGAATTGATGACCAGCAGCGCCTGCGTCATGCCTGTGCCGCCAACATGATGTCAGACGCCGGATCAGGCACCACCAGGATGCTGGCGTCACTGGCACGAATCCTTTTGAATGGATGGTTTTCAAAAAAACCGGTCAGCGAACCGGCTGGGGAGCGCAGAGAATTTTCAGCGCTGGCGCAGGACTTCAGCCGCGAAGCGCCAGGTTCAGATGGTCCACCAGTTCTGCCCAATCAGCATCCTCAAGCTTTTCTTCCTTGAGGAACGCGGCTTGCGAATGGTTCCAGAACGGCGCGTCGGCCAGATCAATGTCGCTTCTCAGGGGGGAATGCGTGGCGATGAACTGCTGGATGGCGGCCTCGTCGTTGGGCAGGCCAAGTTGCGCAAAAAGATCGCTGAATTGATGAATAGGCTGGTCCATGAAATTCCTTGAAGTGGTTGTGAAACTGCGCAATGCCGGAGCAACACCGGGTTCGATACCGCAGCGGCAAAAGCCGGATTTTAAGCAAAGCCCGAGCCCGTCATGCCGTTGTCCTTGTCGCCCGCGCCATGCGGAATTCTTCGGGCTTTGGCGCGCTTCACGTCACGCCGGTCTGGCGCTCCCGTCGTGCAGGCAGCGCATGAAGTCATGGCTGTCTATCAGCGCAAACTGGTTGGCATCCGGCAACTGGTAGTGCCACCATTCACGCGGATGGTGGACAAAGCCGGCTTCCAGCATCACCGTCAGCAGCCGCATGCGGTTGACCTGGATGTGCGCCGGATGGTCGACGTGGAAATGGTGCGACGCCGGGTGCATGGTGTCCACCGGCGTGCCCATGTCGAGCGCCTGGCCGTCTGCGCCGACCAGCGTCAGGTCGATGGCGACGCCGCGCGTGTGGTTCGATCCCTTTTTCGGGTCGGCAATGTAGTCCGGGTTGGGCGCCACCGCCCACAGCGCTTCCTGCGCCTCTTGCGGCCTAAAGGCGTCGAGGATTTTCAGCCGAAAGCCGAAACCCCGGGCCGCCGCAATCGCCCGGCGCAAGCCGGCTTCGGCCTGCGGATGCAAGAAGCACAGCGGATGGTCGTAGATGACCTGGCCGGTGAAGTTGTTCTCGCTGGCATACATCAGGTCGATCAGCACCGCATGGTTCTGTTCGGTGATGTGGATCAGCTCGGGGGGGTTATTCATGGCAATGAAAAAGCAGGCTCAGCCGGCCAGGCCGACATAGACGTTCTGCACGTCGTCGTTGGCGTCGATGGCGGCCAGGAAGGCCTCGACCTCGTGCAGGTCGCCGGCGCTCAGGGATGCCGGATTGACGGGGTTCTTCGGTTTGTAGCCGAGCTTGGCGGTCAGCACGGTAAAGCCCTGCGCAGGCAGCGCGCGGCTGACCAGGTCCAGGTCGGCGGGGTCGGTCAGGAACAGCGTCGTGCCGTCTTCATGGCCTGGCTCCAAGTCCTGCGCGCCGGCCTCGATGGCAGCGAGTTCCGGGTCGGCGCCAGCCGCCAGCGGCTCGGCCTCGATCATGCCCATGTGGTCAAAGTCCCAGGCCACCGAGCCGGCGCTGCCCAGTTGGCCCTTGCGAAACAACACGCGCATTTCGGACGCGGTGCGGTTGACGTTGTCGGTCAGGCATTCAACCATCAGCGGCACTTGGTGCGGCGCAAAGCCTTCGTAGATGACGTGGTCGAAATGCACCGTTTCGCCGGTCAGGCCGGCGCCTTTCTTGATCGCCCGGTCCAGTGTTTCCTTGGGCATCGAGAGCTTGCGAGCCTGCTCGACCACCAGGCGCAAGCGCGCGTTTGACGCCGGGTCAGCACCGCTGCGCGCCGCGATCATGATGTCCTTGGACAGTTTTCCAAATACCCGGCCCCTGGCATTTGCCGCCAGATCCTTGCCTTTTGCTTTCCATTGCGCGCCCATGACTGGTGTTCCTTGAGGTTGTCGCGCTTTGCGCCGACGGGGGGTTGTTCGGTAGCCCCGGGCCGAGCGCGCCGCCAGCAAAAGGCATGGCGCGTGACCGAGGGGGATTACGTTATACACCCAGCCATGCGCGCTTTTGGCGGCGCTGAAGCCATCTGCGCTGGCAGCTATCGGCGCGTTGCGTGAATGGCCGCACGGCGTTACACCCGGATTCAGTGCCAAAAAAGGCATTTGCGCAATGCTGGCTTGCATGAAGCGCTATTACTTTTGAAGTAACCAATGCTATTGGCAGCTTTACGGGCCAGAGCGCGCCCCGTTCAGTTGCCAAGCTCGGCCTGTGGTGAACTGACAAGCGAACCTGACGCGCTCCCCAGCAAGCGGTCCAGTATCGACCGGCATGGTCAGGTGGTAGTGGGGGTGAAAGCCGGCTTGGGACTCGCATCAAGGTCGCGCGGCTGGCCGTAGCCGGTGATGGCGATCAGCGGCGGTGGACTTCTTCACCAACAGCCGGTAGTCGGCATCGGTCACATGTCGGCTGACCCGCAGCGCCACCCAGGGTGCCGAGTCTCGCCAGCGCGTCGCCGTGATTGCACCCGCATCAAGCCGGGTGATGTCTTGGTTGTTGATGAATTCAGGTGAAGCCTGCGCGGGATGGGTCTTTGGTTGGATCAGCACAGCCTGGGAGGGCTGAACCGGGGTTGCCCGGCCAGCCAGATCAAGACAAATCAGGCGCGCCAACCGCCAGGCCGCATGCTCAAGCCAACGGGTCCTGGTCAGCCCGGGCAACGGCCGCCACGCCGGAGCGTTCCCCCATTTCACCCCGCATCAACGGCAAATGTTCCGGCCAGTCACGCTGCATGCAGTCCACCAGTGCCTCGCGCACCTTGCAGCGCAAATCCCAGTTCAGGCTGGAATTACCCGACGTCACCAGCACCCGCACCTGCATGCTGCGCTCGCCCGCCTCCACCACCTGCAGCAGGCACAGCCGCTGGTCCCATTCGTGCGCGGCCTCGCAGGCGCGCTGGGCGGCTTCGCGCAGCGGCGCCAGGGGCATGCGGTAGTCGACCCACAGGAGCACCGTGCCGATGATCTGCGCATTGTTGCGCGTCCAGTTCTGGAACGGGTTTTCAATGAACCACTGCAGCGGAATGATCAGCCGGCGCTCGTCCCAGATTTTCAGCACGACGTAGGTGCCGGTGATTTCCTCGACCCGGCCCCATTCGCCCTGGATGATGAGCACGTCGTCGATGCGAAACGGCTGCGCCAGCGCAATTTGCAACCCGGAGATCAGGTTGCTGAGAATCGGCCGCGCCGCAATGCCCGCCACCAGGCCAAAGACGCCAGCCGATGCCAGCAGGCTCGCGCCAATCTGGCGCGCGCCCGGAAAAGTCATCAAAATCAGCGCCAGCCCCGCCACGACGATGATGAGCATGGCGGTGCGGGCCAGCATCCGGGTCTGGGTATGGATGCCGCGCGCCTGCAGGTTGTCTTCCACATTGAGCGGGTACAGGCCGATGATGCCCTGGGCCACGCCGCGAACAGCGCGCAGGCCCATCCAGGTCAGCGTGACAAGCAGCAACAAACCGTTGGCATGGCGAATTCCGGCGATCAGCGGAACGTTGTCGGGCGCGCCCTGCCAGACCGCCTGCAGCGCCATCAACGGCAGCAGCACCTGGGCCGGCGCACGGCATTGCTGCGCTGCCCGGTTCAACACCGGCATGGACCGCGTCAGGCGCAGCACCACGCTCGCGCTGACCCGGTGCACCAGCAGCGCCAGCACCACCGCAACCAGCGCTGCTATTAAAACGTGCAACGACGAATCGTCGGTCCAGGACATCAGCTCGGAAAATCGCACGGGCCAATTCCCTTCCCAACTGCCCGCCATCAGGCGACGCGGGGCGTGACTTTCGACGCAGCCAGCCGGGCCCGGCTGCGTGCCACCTCGACATCGTCATCGAAGGCCAGTGCCACGCCCATGCGCCGCTTGACGAAACTCTCAGGCTTGCCGAACAGGCGGATGTCGGTTTGCGGCACCTGCAGCGCATCGGCCACGCCGTCGAACACGATGCCCGCCGCATCGACACCGCCATAGATCACGGCGCTGGCACCCGGGCTTTTCAGCGCGGTGCTGACCGGCAGGCCCAGGATGGCGCGCGCATGCAGCTCGAACTCGTTTTGCCACTGGGTGCACAGCGTCACCATGCCGGTGTCGTGCGGGCGCGGGCTGACTTCGCTGAACCAGACGTCGTCGCCCTTGACGAACAACTCGACGCCGAACACGCCCAGCCCAGCGGGCTGACCGTCAGGGCCGGCGCCCAGGTTGTCGGTCACGGCCTTGGCAATGGCGCGGCTGCTTTCAAGCGCACCCGGGCGCATTGGCTGCGGCTGCCAGCTTTCGACATAGTCGCCGCTGACCTGCAGGTGGCCAATCGGTTCGCAAAAATGCGTTTCCACCTTGCCGTCTGCCCCCAGCGCGCGCACAGTCAGCAGCGTGATTTCATAGTCGAAGTCGATGAAGCCTTCGACGATTACCCGGCCGTGGTTGACCCGTCCGCCGGCCATCGCATGGTCCCAGGCAGGTGCCACGTCTTTGGGCAGGGCAATCTTGCTCTGGCCTTTGCCCGACGAGCTCATCACCGGCTTGACGACGCAGGGATAGCCGATCTTGTTGTCGATAGCGCTTTGCAATTCTTCCAGTGAATCGCAAAACACATACGGACTGGTCGGCAAGCCCAGCGTTTCGGCAGCCAGCCGGCGGATGCCCTCGCGGTCCATGGTCAGGCGCGCAGCGCGGGCCGTGGGCACCACCCGCACCACGCCGGCGGTTTCAAGCTCTTCCAGCATGGCGGTGGCAATCGCCTCGATCTCGGGCACGACCAGGTCGGGTTTTTCGCGCTCGATCAGCGCTTTAAGTTGCGCCGGGTCGCTCATGGTGAGGGTGCGCGCATGGTGCGCCACCTGCTGGCCAGGCGCGTTGTCGTAACGGTCGACGGCGATGGTTTCCACGCCCAGGCGCTGCAGCGCGATCAGCACTTCCTTGCCCAGTTCGCCCGAGCCAAGGAGCATGACTTTGGTGGCATGGGGAGACAAAGGGGTTCCAAAAGTGGTCATAGGGACAGGAAAAGTAGAGAATGAAAAAGGCCTGGTCACATGCCCGATGGGCAAGCCGGGCTGCTGGCAGCTACTGTACTTCACTGCAGTTGTGCAGCCGGAAAACGATAATGCGCGCCACGCGCTGCCCCGGGCGTCAAGTTACCTGTGTAACATCTGCACACAACCCAACACAGAAAGAATTGACTATGGAAAAACGTGATTTTCTGGGCCTCTCCATGGCGGGCACCTTGGCCGCTGGCACACTGGCCTTGCCCTCATGGGCGCTGGCGAAAGACAGTCGCAAACCCTTTTCGGGGCCAGTGCTGCTGACGGTCACCGGGCGCATCGGCGCGGGCAACCGGGGGCCGCTCGATCCGGCCCTGGACCGGATGATGACCAAGCAAAAAATCACCTTCGACAAAGCGCAGGTATTTGATTTTGCCGCCCTCACTGCCCTGCCCGCCTTCAGCATCCAGCCAACGCTGGAGTACGACGGCAAGCCCCATGCCCTGAAAGGCCCGCTGCTGGTCGATGTGATGAAAGCCTGCGGCGTGAAGGCGACCGAAAAAACAGCGCTGTTTCTGCGCGCCGTGGACGGTTATGCGGCGCACGTTACAGCGGCCGAGGCAGAAAAGTACCGTTTCATCGTCGCTACCCACCTGGACGGTCAACCCATACCGCTGGGCGGCCTGGGGCCGCTGTGGAGTATTTTTGACGCCGACCGCTTTCCCGACACGGCCGCCAAGCCTTTGGGGCAACGCTTTTCCAACTGCCCTTGGGCCATGTACCACATTGAAGTCCGGGAAGGCTGAGCGCAGGCCGGCGCCGCGCCGGATGGGCACAATAGACGCATGACCGAGAAGCTCTTTGAAGTCGTGGACCTGACCAAACGCTATGGCAGCGCCACCGTCGTTGACCAGCTGTCGTTTTCCATCGCGCCCGGCGAATGCCTGGGCGTCATCGGTCCGAACGGCGCGGGCAAGACCACCACCATCCGCATGTGCCTGGGCTTGACCAGCCCCGACTCGGGAAGCATCCGCTATCTCCCCCCCGGCCAGGGCACCCGCCTTTCAATGCCCCAGGACGCGCTGGCGATCAAGGCGCAACTTGGCATCGTCAGCCAGTTCGACAGCCTGGACCCGGATTTTTCATGCGCCGAGAACCTGCTGGTGTTCGGCCGCTATTTCGGCCTGAAGGACTGGGTGATCAGGGAACGCATCCCGAAACTGCTGGAATTCGCCGCGCTGACGCACAAGGCTGACGCCAATCTCAGCGAACTCTCGGGCGGCATGAAGCGCCGGCTGAGCCTGGCCCGGGCGCTGGTCAACGATCCGCAACTGCTGCTGCTCGACGAACCCACCACCGGGCTCGACCCGCAGGCACGGCACCTGATGTGGGAGCGGCTGCAGCGGCTGGTGCAGCAGGGCAAGTCCATTTTGCTGACGACGCATTTCATGGACGAGGCCGAGCGCCTGTGCAACCGCCTTCTGGTGCTCGACCACGGCAAGAAAATGACCGAAGGCACGCCGCGCGAACTGATCGCCAGCAACCTGGAGCCCGACGTGGTCGAGGTCTATGGCGCGGGCGCGCTGTCGCTGGTCGAATTGCCACAGCATGCGCCACTGCGGGCCATGGCCGCGCGCGTCGAGGTCAGCGGTGAAACGGTGTTTTTCTACACCGCCGACGCCAAGCGCCTGCTGGCAGCGCTGACCGACCACCCCACGCTGCGCACACTGCACCGCCCGGCCAATCTTGAAGACCTGTTCCTCAAACTCACCGGACGCCAGATCCGCGAGGCCGCATGAAGACCGACGCCACGACCACACCGCCGCACACGCCCCAAGCACAGCCCCGGCAGCCATCGCTGCTGCGGCCGCCGCAGATCAGCGGGCGCTGGTGGCCGGTGTTCCGGCGCAACCTGCTGGTCTGGCGCAAGCTGGCCATTCCCAGTCTGGTCGGCAACATTGCCGAGCCGCTGATCACACTGGTGGCCTTTGGCTATGGCATTGGCGCACTGATCGGGCAGGTGCAGTTGAATGGCAGCGCCGTGCCCTACATCGTGTTCCTGGCGAGCGGCTCAATCTGCATGAGCGCGATGAATGCCGCGTCGTTCGAAGCGCTGTATTCGGCGTTTTCGCGCATGAATGTGCAGCGCACCTGGGACGGCATCATGAACGCGCCGGTGCGGCTTGACGACGTGGTGTTTGCCGAGATGCTGTGGGCCGCCTTCAAGTCGCTGTTCACCAGCGCGGTGATTCTGGGGGTGATGCTGGCGCTCGGCATCAGCCACAGCCCGATGCTGATTTGGGTGCTGCCGCTGCTCGGGCTGGTTGGCGTCGTGTTTGCCAGCATCGCGCTGATCTTCAACGCGCTGGCCAAGGGCTACGACTTTTTCACGTACTACTTTTCCCTGTTCCTGACGCCGACGATGTTCCTGAGCGGCGTATTTTTTCCGCGCGACCAACTGCCCGGCGCACTGCGGACAATTTCAGACTGGCTGCCGCTGACCGCCGCCGTCGAACTGATCCGCCCGCTGTTCCTTGGCCAGTGGCCGACACAGGGCCCGCGGCACCTGGCAGTGCTGGTGGGCTATGGTGTCGCCGCGTTCTGGATTGCGCTGGCACTGACGCGCAAGCGGTTTCGCAATTGACCGCTGGGGCAGTGATGGAGCGGGGCACACAAGCCACGGCAATTTTTAATGATAAAAAATGGCTTTTGCGCAATAGATGCTTGCACAAGCAGCTATTTTTTGCATAGCAAAAACCACACCTTCACACAGCGCCGTTTCCTGAACGGCCTAACGGCCTGACAGCTTGCGCACCGCTCACGACTGACGGCGCATTCAACCGGCTATCGCGACAGGCGGTATTGCCGTAGACTGAACCGATGTCTTCCTCTGCAGACTTGCCAAAACGCGACATCGTGGTCATTGGCGCCTCGGCCGGCGGGGTGGAGGCACTGCGGGGGTTTTTTCATGCCCTGCCCGCCGATCTGCCAGCGGCTTTTCTGGTGGTCCTGCATATTCCGGCGGACACCGCCAGCCAGCTGGACCGGGTGCTCCGCGCGTCAACACGGCTGGCCGTGAAGATTGCGCAGGATGGCGAGGCGATCAGCAACGGGCAGGTGTATGTCGCCTCGGCCGACCGCCACCTCATGCTCACGCCGCAGGGCATCCGGCTCAGCCGGGGCCCGAAAGAAGGCCGGTTCAGGCCGTCCATCGATGTGCTGTTTCGCTCTGCCGCCACTGCCTTCGGCCCGCGTGTCATCGGTGTGGTCCTGAGCGGCGCGCTGGACGACGGCACGGCCGGGCTCTGGGCCATCAAGGACCACCAGGGCCTTGCGCTGGTGCAGGACCCTGACGAAGCCATGTATTCCTCCATGCCGCAAAGCGCCATGGCGCATGTCCAGGTTGATCTGGTCGGCACGCTTGAGGCCTTGGCCGCCAAGGTTAGTGAACTGGTTGGCACCACGGCACCCGAGGCAATACCCATGACCAACACACAGCTTGCAATGGAAAACCACATTGCCATGGAAGGTAATGCGCTCAGGGCCGGGGTCATGAACCTGGGCAAGATTTCAAAATACACCTGCCCTGACTGCCATGGCGTGCTGGTGCAGATCGAGGAAGGGCCGATCGTGCGCTTTCGCTGCCACACCGGCCACGCGTTTTCGCTCAAGAGCCTGCTGGCCCAGGTTAACGAAGCCATCGACAACGGCCTGTGGGCCACGCTGCGCGCGGTCGAGGAGCGCGTGATGCTGCTGCGCCAGATGCAGGCGCTGGCGCAGGAGTCGGGGGCAATCGAAGAGGCGGCCGAATGGTGCGGGCAGGCCGATCAATCAGAAAAGCGGCTCCAGCCACTGCGCGAACTGGTGCTGGACCCGGAATTTTTCGGGCACACCCCCGGGGTTTAGCTTGGCACCGCCCTGCACTGATCGCAAGTTATGCCGACGTCATTTACTATTTAATTCATAGCGGCTTAGGCTTACCAAGATTGCGCCAGAACCATTTTTGGCCAAATTATTATTTGCCTCATGCAGTTCTTTCCAAGCGGTCTGCAATTTTTCGGGTCAGGGTGATGGGGGGGGGCTAGCCATGGACGCCGGTCAAGCTCTTGACGAACTCCAGCAGCTTCAGCCTTTGCACCTTGCCCGAGGGACCACGCGGAAGGTCATCCACAAAATGGATCACTTTGGGGCACTTGAAACGGCCCAGATGGGTTGCGCAGAAAGCGCGCAAGGCAACTTCGTCGGGCTGGCGGCCTGGCCGCAGCACCACGCACACCATGATTTCCTGCCCGTAGTGCTTGTCGGGGATGCCGGTAGCCGCCGCGTCGAGCACATCGGGATAACGCAGCAAAACCTCATCGATCTCGCGCGGCGCGATGTTTTCGCCCCCTTTGATGATGAGCTCCTTGATGCGCCCCGTGATGAAGAAGAACCCATCGGCATCGCGGTGCCCGAGGTCGCCGGTGCGCAGCCAGCCATCGGGCGTGAGGGCCGCCTGGGTGGCCTGCGGGTTCTTGTAGTAGCCCCTCATCACCTGGCCACCGCGAATCACCACTTCTCCGGTATCGCCGTCGGCGAGCGTCTGGAATTGCGCATCGACCACCCGCGCCTCGCAGCCCGAGGCCTTGCCCACCGAGCCCAGCTTGCGCAACTCAATTTGCAGCGGGTTCGAGAACGAAGGCGCTGCGGTTTCCGTCAGCCCCATGGTTTCGATCACGCCAACGCCAAACTTTTTCTCGAAACCCTGCAAATGCTCTGGCGGCAAGGAAGCCGATGCCGAACGGCAAAAACGCAGCGGTCCGGTGACCTCTGGCGAAGGCGCGGGGGCTTCCAGCAAATACGACACCATGGTCGGCACCAGGTTGATCCAGGTGCAGGCGTTGCGAGCCACTTGCGGCCAAAACCGCCCCACCGAGAATTTGTCTGCCAGCACCAGGCTGCCGCCCGATGCAAGAGGCGCCAGCATGGTGACGACAAATGCATTGATGTGGTACAGCGGCAGCACCGCCAGTACACGGTCTTGCGCGCCAAGCTGGTGCTCGGTGGCAATGGCGGCGGCATTGCAAGCGAGCTGCGTATGCGTGAGCAGCACACCCTTGGGCAAGCCGGTGGTGCCCGACGTGTACATGAGCAGGGCAGCATCATCGGATCGCACACGGTTGGCCGTGTCAAGGTCATGGCTGGATACGCCGCTGACCGGCTCTTCGCCAGGCAGGCTGGCGAGGCTCTCAGTAGTCACCAGCAGTTTCACCGGGCGCGCGATGGTCTTGAGCAAGGCCTGTACCTGCCCGGCCCATTGCGCTGTGGCAATCACCAGCTTGCAGTCCGAATGCTCCAGCACATAGCGCATCTGCTCGGGCTGGGCCAGCAGGTTGACCGGGTTCACGCAGTGGCCCGACCACATGCCGCCCAGCAAAATGCGCAAGGTGTTGAGTCCATTGGGCATGACCACCGAGACCGTGTCGCCCTTTGCCAAGCCTTGCTGCGCCAGCACCCGGGCCACCCCTTGGCAGCTTGACAGCAAATCAGCGTAGCTAAGGGCTGCATCGCCTTCTCCTTCCTGCGCATAGACCGCGTCGTGCCGGGCATGCGCTTGTTGCTCGATGAGCTGGCGCAAGCTGCCCTTAACGAAGACTGTGCAGGCCTGGGCGTCTGCCGTGCTCATAGGGCACCATACTTGTCGAAATAGCTGCCGAAAATTTCGCGTTCGGTGGGCATTTTTTCCGGGATCGGCATGGAGACGCGTGTGGTGTTCAGGTAATGCCGGTAGTTCATGTTGTCGGAGAAGTTGTTGCCGCCCCAGGTGCCGCAACCCATGGAGAGTGAAAACGGCAGGCCGTTGTCGAAACTGCCACCCGCAGCGATGCAGTGGGCCTGCTCGACGATGACGCGCGACACGGGCAGCCGCAGCCCGAGCGCCAAGGCCCGATCCGGGTTTTTCGTGTGCAGCCCCACAGAGTGCCCGGCACCTTGCCAGGCGTACAGACGCTCCACCATCTGCATGGCAGCTTCAAAGTCGGGCACGGTGTAGAGGGTAAGCACCGGGCTGAGTTTTTCGCCTGAGTAGGGGTGATCTGCGCCCACGTCGTGCGCCCCCTGGTCTACCATGAGCACCAATGGCTTGGCGGCCGCCAGATCGTCAAAGCCTGCCAGCGCTGCAATGTGCTGCGCCGACTTGCCGGTGACGTCGCCCGAGAGCTTGCCCTGCGGCCACATGACCCGCTGCAGGTGCTCCGCCTGCGCGGCGCTGAGCAAATGCGCGCCTTGATCGCTCAGCGCCTTGAGCAGCGCGTCGCGCACGCTGGCCAGCACCACCAGACTGTTTTCCGACGAACAGCTGGTGGCGTTGTCGAAAGTCTTGGAGCGCACGATGCGCTCGGCAGCGGCCTGGACATCGGCGGTTTCATCCACGATACCGGCGACATTACCGGCACCCACACCAAAAGCAGGAGTGCCGCAGCTGTAGGCTGCACGTACATTCGCCTGCGAGCCGGTGGCCACTACCAGATCGCACAGCGCCATCAATTCGGCGGTGGCTTGTTTGTTGATGGGTGCGGGCAGCACCTGCACCAGATCGCGCGGCGCACCGATGCGGTCAAACTCGGCATGGATGAAATCCACCAGTCGCTGCGCCGTGCCCTGCCCCTTGGGCGAGGGGGCGACGATGACGGCATTGCGCCCTTTCAGCGCATTGATGATCTTGTTGGCCGGGGTAGCACCCGGATTGGTGGAGGGCGTGACCGCACACACCACGCCCACAGGACGGGCGATTTCCACGATGCCCAGCGCCTTGTCTTCGGCAATCACGCCGACCGATCTGGCACCTTGCAGGTCACGCAGCAGCCCCAGCGTCTTGCGGTGGTTTTTGCGCACCTTGTCGGCCACATTGCCGACACCGGTTTCAGCCACGGCCATCTCGGCAAGCGCCTGATTGCGGGCAGGTTCAATGATGGCCCAGCCGGCGGCAGCCACCAGTTCATCGATGCGCGCCTGGTCGTACTGATTGGCCACTTGCTGTGCGGCGCGGGCGCGCTGCACCTGATCGGCGACGGGTCCGGTTGCGTCAGAGGTTTGATTTGTTTGCATGGAGATTCCCGGTTAGGCTGACAGGCTCGCGCCTGGCCAGCAGTTGTGTTGTCCTGGGTTCAGGCGGTTAGTTTGTTGCGTCGCGCAAACAGTTTCAGTACTTTCCCACCAATGCCGGGCACCAGTGCCCAGATGACGAACACGAGGGAAAAAGCCATGATGCTGCCGCTGATCGGACGGGTCAGGAAGATGGTCGGGTCGTTGTCGTAATTGGCCATCGAAGTCATGAAATAACGTTCCGCCAACGGGCCCAGAATGACGCCCAATACCAAGGGCGCAGAAGGAAAGCTGAAGTGCTTCATCACGTAGCCCAGCACACCGAATCCCAGGCAGATGTAAACGTCGATGATGTTGTTGCGCACACCATAAGCACCCACCACACTCAACACCACGATGAAGGCCCCCAGAACAGTGGGCGGCACTTTCATCAAGGTGGCAAAGCCGCGCGCCACCAGCATGCCCGCACCGATCATGAACAGGTTGGCCAGGATCAGGCTCGCAAACACGGTGTAAACCAGGTCGGTTTGGGTGGTGAACAACAGCGGGCCCGGCGTGATGCCGTGCAACACCAGGGCGGCAAGCATGATGGCTGTCGCGGCACTGCCGGGGATGCCCAGCGTCAGCAGGGGAATCATGGCAGCGCCGGTAGTCGCGCTGTTGGCCGCTTCTGGCGCCACCAGCCCGGCTTCCACGCCCGTGCCAAACTCATGCCCGCGTGGCGAAACCTGTTTTTCGATGCCATAAGCGACTACAGCGCCTACCGTCGCCCCCGCGCCGGGCACCGTCCCAAGCAGGCAGCCAATGGCGGTTCCGCGCATGGCAGGTGCCCTGAGCGCCCAGAGATCCTTGAGCGACGGCAGGCGCATGCGCACATTCTTGGCATCGCCTTGCCCGTGACCGCGCTTGCCCAACATCTCCAGCACCTCTGTCAAGGCGAACAAGCCGATCATGACCACCACAAAGTCAATGCCGTTTTGCAGCGCAGGCAGACCGAAAGTCAGACGCGGCATGCCGTACAAAGGATCGACCCCAACGGTGCCAATCAAAATGCCGCAAAACAGCGAAACCATACTCACGGCCGGTGCTTCTTTGGCAATCGCAATAACGCTGATCAGGCCAAGAAAGGTGGCGGCAAAGAACTCTGGCTGGTCAAATGTGAGTGCAATCTCGGCGAATGGAGGTGCGCCAAAAGTGAGCAGCAAAGCACTGGCTATACCCCCCAACGCAGACGCCAGCAGCGCCAGCATCAGCGCCCGGGAGGCCTCTCCGCGTTTGGTCATGGAGAAGCCTTCCCAACAGGTGGGCAACGATGCCGGTGTGCCTGGTATGTTGATCAGGATGGCTGAGATCGAACCGCCAAAGACGCCTCCGGCGTAGATGCCGCCAAGAAACACCATGGCGCTCACGGGTGTCATGGCGTAGGTGAAGGGCAATGCCATGGCCATGGCATTGACGAACGAGATACCCGGCAGTGCGCCAGCGATGGTGCCCACGGCAAGGCCAATGAGCATGATGCCGAAATTCATCGGCTCCAGAGCGGCCAGCAGTCCGTGAAACAAATTGATCAAAGTGTCCAAAGCGTGTGCTCCCTCAGTAGATACCCAACAGGCGGTACAAGGCGATCGAGGCTTCACCCATCACACCCTGGCCACGATCCAGCGGCATCGAAGCCAGCTTCACGAACAGGTACAACAAAAAGGTGGTTCCCAGCAGGCCGATCAGCCCGATCTGCAACGGTTTTCGCATGCCGCCCAACAGGCACCAGCACACGAGATACAACAGTGTGGAGGCAGCAAACCCGATCACAGGCAGCAAATAGCCATACACCAGGATGAAGCTGACGCCCAGTCCAATCAGCGTCGAAAACGGCGTTTTCAGCGCATCCTGGGAGGGGGCATTGATCAGCGCTGTGGCGTTGACAGAGCCCTTGGCGCGCAGGACCGTCACCGCGCGCTGCAGCGTCCAGAACAAGCCGAATGCTGCAATGGCCCACATCATGAGGGTCGGCCAGGTGGCGGGCCCTACCAGCCCCCGCGTGATCTGAGCCGCCATCTCGGGAGACTCGACCACGCGCGAGCGCAGCAAGAGTGCCGCCACCACAAAGGCCAGTGGCCCGGCGAGCTGCCGCCGCCAGATGCTGACAGTCATTTGAATGCCTTCAGGTACTCGCTGACTTTGGTTTGAAACCCTGCGACGTAGGTTTGCGCTTCGGCCGGGGTGTAGCTGCGAGAAACGCAGGTATAGGTGTCTGCGCAGACAGCCTTCCATTCAGGCGTTGCCAGCGCGGCGTTGACCGCTGAAGACAGTGTTTTTAGCAACTCGGGAGGGGTTTTGGCACTGACCGCGATGGCACGGAAGTTCGGCAGATCACCAATCTCGAATCCCAGTTCTTTGGACGTAGGCACCTCCGGGAACGCTGGATGGCGTGTGTCGCTGAACACCACAAGGGGGCGCATCTTTCCGCTCTTGAGAAAGGGGCCCACGTCACCAGGCTCTTCATAAATGGCGTCGGTGTGCCTGCCCAGTGGTGACGCATAACGCTCGGCAGGCTTCTCAAAAGGGACGTTGGTTGTCTTGTAGCCCTTGGAGGCAAAGTATTTCAGCGTGATGTCGTCCTGGGTGCCGTAGCCGGAAGTCGCGATCTTCAGAGCACCTGGTTTCTTTTGCGCATAGGACAGGAAGTCTTTGAAGGTCTTGTGTACGCTGTCATTGGGCACAAACAACATGGACGGCGAGTCTTGCACGATGGCCGCAATGGCAAAGTCGCTGGGTTTGGAGGTGCCCAAGCCTGCAGCCCACGATGACACGGTCAGCGCGATCAGCGTGCCGGCGGTGTAGCCGTCTGCAGGCGCCGAAAGCAGCTTGGAAAGGCCAGCATTGCCCGATGCGCCGCTTACATTTGAAACCGGCACGGGAACGCCCATGCTCTTTTCCAGCAATTGGGACATCTTGCGGCCCATGGTGTCGGCACCGCCACCCGGACCAAAGGTCACCACCAGTTCGATTGGACGGTTGGGGTATTTGTCCTGGGCCAGAGCAGGCAAGGCGGTCAGCCCGAGAGCTGATCCGGCCATGAAGGCCATTGCGAAATGATGTCGTTTCATGTTGTCTCCTAAATAGTTGATTTACAGGAAGCGGCTTACCACCGCAACATTTCATGAATCCTGCTGCACGCGTCCTCCAAGCGCCCGCGTAATTTTTTGCGCTGTTTCCCATACCAATTGACCCAGTTGCCGGACCCGTTCGTCCCCCATGCGGCTGGCAGGTGCGGACAATCCCACGGCAGCCACCGCCACACCACTCGCATCAAAAATTACAGCGCCCAGGCCGTGCACCCCTTCGCGCCACTCTTCAAAGTTGGTGGCATAGCCGCACGCACGGATCCGGACCAGCTCTGCCTTGAGCTTCTCCAGCGATCCAATCGTTTTGGAAGTTGGGCACGGCAAAGGATTGGGGAGATGATCCAGTGCGCGCAAGTCGCCATAGGCCAGCAGTGCTTTTCCCGTGGCCACACAGTGCGCTGGAGCCCGGCCGCCAACTTCGGAATAGGCGCGTACCGGTTGCGGGCTGTCGATCTTGTCGAGATAAACAATTTCCGCGCCTTCCAGCACAGACAAGTGGATCGTTTCCTGTGAGGTATGGGCCAGTTGCAGCAGATGCTCGCGGGCAAGGCGCCGCACATCGAAGCAACCGGCCACCTTGCAACCCCATTCGAACAACTTAAGCGTGCAGTGGTATTCGCCCGTTTTCTCCGACTGCGCGACAACTCCCAACGCGCACCACGTCTGCAAAGTGCGATGCACGTTACTGCCTTGCAAGCCCAATGCCTTGGACAGACCCGACACAGTCCAAGGCCGTGCCGACTCGACCATAAGCTGCAGCAAGTGCACGCCTTTGATTAATGTTTTATCCATTCTATTATTTGGAATGATGTTTCATATATTCAATGTAGAGGCATGAACATCAACTGTCAATCAAGTAATAACCCTTGCAAGTGGCCACGGGAACCTGAATCGATCTTCTGGATCGACTCGGCCATACGCCTGGGCGACCCGGTGCTTCATCACAAATTAACTGACGCCTGACAAGGGAGGATGGAACACTGCAGCGCTACCTTGGCAGCACAAGAATGATCTTGGCTGCAGGACATTGCGCATATGAGCGAGCGCAAGATTGAGCGACTCAAAAAAATTCCAGGAATATCTGGAGATGGCACTGAACCGCCAGGTATCGCAGTTCAAGCCCTGGAGGAAAGCTGACTATGGGATTGCCCGAGGGCCAGCGCAGCTCTGGTGGCAACCATGGAGCATGGCGCTGGGGAGCTAAAGCCGGCAAAACAAGGTCTTGACCGACGACTTGACAGCGTCAAGACATTTGAAGCCAGATCGCCACCCGGCAGGCCCATGCAAACAGTCTAAAGGCCAAGGTCAACTGGCAATTCACGGCCAAGAATGGCCGCTTCAAGCGCAAGCGGCTCTACCCGACACTTGCGCTTGACGAGACAGTAGCTGGCAACGCATAAAAATGCGTGGCAACCTGCCGACTCAAACCAAAAAATTTTTAATTCGCAGCAAAACAGTACATCAGCCCTGCGCCACCGGTGGACTTGAGCGCGTCCATGCCGCAGCCGCGCGTGCCGTGCGATGCATTCCACGAAACGTTAGCGACCGGATCGGGGTTGGTGCCGTCGCGGTCATGGTGGCCCACGATGGCCGAGCCTTCTGCGCTCTGGGTCCAGTTGCCGCAGGTGGTGTCCTTGGCCGCCGTGGCCAGTCGGCCGTCCGGGGTGGAGCCGGTCAGGATGTCGTGCATGTTGACCGCATCGCCCCGGCCATTGACGACCTCGCCTTTTTCCGTCAGCGCGGTCTGCTTGGTGAGCTGGTTGCTGGCGCTGTGCAGGTTGTCTACGCTGGTGGCCACGATCACGCCCTTGGCATTTTGCCAGGGGCCACGGCCGATGCGGTCACGCGCATCGACCGCCGGGCTTGAGGCGCTGGGTGCGGCGCTGAGGTAGGCGCGCCAGTTCTTGTTGCCGGCATTGGCCGCCGTGGCCAGCTGCTGGCAATAGGCGTCGGCACCGGCCAGGCCGCCAAAGTTGGCGCCTTGACCCGGATTGGCGCTGGTGACAAAGAAACTCATTGCATTTTGCGGCGTCGAAGGCATGGGTGCGCAGGCAACGAGCATGACGGAAGTGGCAAGAAGTGCAAATTTCAGACGTGAATGCATGATGGGTCCCTTGAAGAATTGATAAAGGGGGTTTGTAAAGAAGAGGAAAGCGCCCCAGCACACTACGGCAGGCGCGCCTTCAGTTCAAGAGCGCAATCCCCTAACCTGTTTCTCGTCCTGCGTTGGCAAAGGAAAAAGATACTCGTCGCCGTCAAGCCCCGGGAGAGCCCGTCAAAATTTCCCCATCACCGGATCGTCTGCAAACTGCGCCTTGAAGGCGTCGCTGCTCCCTTCGAAACGCACCGTGCCGCCTTGCAGGAACAGCAGCCTGTCGGCCACTTCAATTTCTTCCATCAAGTGCGTGGCCCACAGCACGGCGACCTGGCTCTCGCTCACCAGCTTGCGGACAGTGGCGAGCAACTGCTGCCGCGAGCCCGGGTCCAGGCCGACCGTGGCTTCGTCCATCAGCAGCACGCGCGGCCGGTGCAGCAATGCACGCACCAGTTCGACCTTGCGACGAGTGCCGCCCGACAGGCTGCGCACCACGGCACCAGCCTGCCCGTCCAGTGCCATGCCCGCCAGGGCTTCGGCAATCCTGTCGCGCGCGCTGCGGCGGGGCAGGCCGTGCAGGTCGGTGTGGAACAACAGATTCGCCTGCACGGACAGGTCAAGGTCGAGCGCGGTTTGCTGGAACACCACGCCCAGCCCGGCCAGCGCGCGGCTTGCATGGGTGCGCATGTTGAAGCCCAGCACCTCGATGTGTCCGCTGTCCGGACTGAACAAACCGGTCAGCAGCTGCATCAGCGTGGATTTCCCCGAGCCGTTGGGCCCCAGCAGGGCGACCATTTCGCCGGCAAACAATTGCAGGCTGACGCCCAGCAGCGCCGGCTTGCCCGCATAGGACTTGTGCAGGTCGCGGGCTTGCAGCAGAGGCATGTTGACAGGTAAAGGAAG
Organism: Polaromonas sp. CG_9.7; assembly: GCF_015752205.1. GTDB lineage: Bacteria > Pseudomonadota > Gammaproteobacteria > Burkholderiales > Burkholderiaceae_C > Polaromonas. The sequence goes on along the minus strand of NZ_JADOVG010000002.1, from coordinate 60,891 downwards.
ATTCATGAATTTGAGAGGGTCGTTGCCGCCAAGAGGTGCATGCGGCGCAACAATGCCTTTTCATGCGCCAGCGTTTTCAGGAGGGCCTGCGCATAGGCCCGGGTTGAAAGATAGTCCGGATTCTGATCGTAACGGGTGAGTGCCGCCTTGCAGGAACGCACCCTGCAGCAGTTTCACGATACGCACAGGCGAACCGCGGGGCGTATAACGAATGCCCGAAATCCAGTTCGCTGCAGCAGACTGAGGGGGAAGGCAAAAACAAAGGCATGGCATCAGACAGGTCAACAGGTTTGAACCCAATAGACCCACAACTGTTAAAAACGCAGGATGAACCCACAAGCAGACCCCTTGTTTTGGCCCCGCTTTTGCTTTCAGCGTCGATGCGTCCTGCAGCGTGCTCATTCATTACATCAACGCGCCAGAAAAACCATGCATCCCACGGCTCTCGAATCCCGGAAAAGCTATCGACCGGCCCGCTTCCTGCGCTCGACGCTGACGCTGGGCGCCAGCATCGCCGTCAGTGGCTTTTTGTCGATGGCGCGGGCCCAGTTGCCTGCGCCGACGCCCAACCGCGTGTATGTGTCCAGCGAGAAGGACAACCGCATCCAGGTGTTTGACACGCAGGGCCTGCGCCTCTCGGCCATCGACGTGTGCAAGCGACCGCGCCACATGCAGTTCAGCCCGGACCACCGGCAAATTTATGTGTCCTGCGGCGACAGCAACCAGATGGGGCGGGTGGACCTTGCCAGCGCCAAGATGACCGAAACCATGCCACTGGGCGACAGCCCTGAAATCTTCGACCTGAGCCCCGACGGCAAGACCGCTTTTGTCTCGATTGAGGACGAGAGTGTCATGGCAGCCTATGACCTGCAAAGCCGGGCCAAGCTGTTTGAAGTCAAGACGGGTGTCGAGCCCGAGGGCATTCTGCTGATGCCCGATGGCAAGCATGCCTATGTCACCTCCGAGGTGGCCAACGTGGTTCATTTGATCGATGTCGCACAGCAAAAAGTGGTCAAGAATATCCGCGTCGGCAACCGCCCCCGGCGCCTTGTGCTGGCCGCCAATGGCAAGGAACTGTGGGTCAGCAACGAACTGGGCGCCAGCGTCAGCATTTTGAGCACCGAGGACCAGACCGTCAAACACACGCTGCAGTTCAAGCTCAAGGGCATGCGTGCCAGCGACATCACGCCGGTGGGCATGGCGCTGAGCCCGGACGGAAAAACCGTATGGGTGACGCTGGGACGGGCCAACCATGTGGCCGAGGTGGACCAGGCGAGTCGCCAGGTGCGCAACACCATTTTGGTCGGCAAGCGCGCCTGGGGCGTGGCCGTGCACCCGGACGGCAAGACCGCGTATGTGACCAACGGCCTGTCCGACGACATGACCCTGGTCGATACCGTCGCCGGCAAGGCGGTGCGCAGCGTGGCAGCCGGGCGCGTGCCGCACAGCGTGCTGGTGCAGCCCTGATGGCTTGCACTGAAGGCCCGCGGAATGCCTGGCGGCGGGCGGTGGCCCTGGCGGCTGCAGGGCTGCTGGGCGGGATCTCTGTGGCGGCCCTGGCGGCACCAACCCCTGTCACGGTGGCGGTCATCAGCCAGTCGGACGATGCGCGCTATGCGCCCCACCGCCTGGAGCAGGCTTATCCCGGACATCCGCACGGACGCCCGCTGGCGGCAGCCCGCATGGCGGCAGAGGAATCCGGCATTGAACTGGAGGTGCTGGGCCTGAGCCTCAAGGTGATCGGGTTATCCATTGCCGACACGCAGGCCCTGCCGGCGGCGCTGGCGCAGCTCAAGGCCGCCAAGGTGCAGCATGTGCTGGCCGACCTGCCTGCGCCCGCACTGCAGCAGCTGGTACAGCAGGCACCCGCCGCACTGGGCGGCGCCATGGTCTTCAACATCAGCCTCGAAGACGATGTGCTGCGCGGCGAACAATGCGCGGGCCACCTGCTGCACACCTTGCCAAGCGCGCAGATGCGCAGCGATGCGCTGGCCCAGTACCTGGTGGCGCGGAACTGGCGCAAGCTCCTGCTGCTGCAAGGCCCCGAGCCGCAGGATGCGCTGCAGGCCCAGGCCTTGAGCCGGTCGGCACAGCGCTACGGCCTGAAAATTATTCAGAACCGGCCCTTCAAGCTCGGCGCCGATCCGCGCGAGCGAGACCTGGCCAACACGCGCCTGCTCACCGGTGATCGCGAGCATGAGCTGGTGGCCGTGGCCGACAGCGTGGGGGAATTTGCGCGCACCCTGCCCTACGCCACACAATGGCCGCGCCCGGTGGTGGGCAGCAGTGGCCTGATGGCGCTGGCCTGGCATCCGCACGGGGAACGCAGTGGTGCACAGCCGTTGTCGCGACGCTTTTACAAGCTGACCGGCCGACCCATGCAGAGCCATGACTGGGCCGCCTGGGTCGCTGTCAAGGCCGTGGCAGCGGTGCTGGCCGACGACCCCAAGGCCGGCCTGGCGCAGCAGCTCAAGCGCTTGCGTGGCGGCAACGTCTACCTCGATGGCGCCAAAGGGCAGCGCCTGTCATTTCGGCCATGGGACGGGCAGTTGCGCCAGCCGATGTTCCTGGCACACGGCGACGGCGTGGCCGGCGTGGCGCCGCTTGAAGGGGTGTTGCACCCTACCGAAGTCCTTGACACACTGGGCATGGATGAAAAGGAATCGGCATGCAGACAGAGCCCCTGAACCCGCGCTTGGCCAGTCCCGCGGCCACCGGCTTGCCGGATGACGCACCGGCCCGGCTGCCACACCTCGCGCGCGCGCTGCGCGCTGTGGTTGGCCGCGAGATCAACAAGTTCCTGCGCCAACCGTCGCGGCTGGCGTCCGCGCTGGTGCGGCCGCTGCTGTGGTTCGTGGTGTTCTCGGCGGGCTTTCACAGCGTGTTCGGCGTGTCCATCGTGCCGCCCTACGAAACCTATGTCGAATACCAGGTCTACATGGTGCCTGGCCTGCTGGCCATGGTGGCGCTGTTCAACGGCATGCAAAGCTCGCTGTCCATGGTTTATGACCGTGAGATGGGCGTGATGCGCCTGCTGCTCACCGCACCACTGCCGCGCGGCTGGCTGCTGGGGTTCAAGCTGCTGGCCGGCACCTGCCTGTCGGTGTTGCAGATGGCGGTGTTCCTGCTGATCGCGCGGGCCTTTGGCGTCACGCTGAGCTGGCAGCATGTGCCGCTGCTGTTTCTCGCCATGGTCAGCGGGGCCACGTTGCTGGCCGCACTGGGGTTGATGCTGTCGGTCTACATCAAGCAGCTGGAAAACTTTGCCGGCACCATGAACTTTGTGATTTTCCCGATGTTCTTCATCAGCCCGGCGCTGTTCCCGCTGTGGCGGCTTGAAGAGTCGGGCGCCTGGTGGATGCTCAGGCTGGCCCAGTGGAACCCGTTTACCCATGTGGTCGAAACACTGCGCTTTGCCATGTACGGGCAAGTCAACATGCTGTCCTTGTTAGTGGTGGTGGCAGGAAGCGCGTGTTTTTTTTGCCTCGCCTGGTGGGGCTACGACCCGCAGCGCGGCTGGATCCGGCAGCGCGGCGCGGCTTGAACGGCACCCGGCGCACAGCGGCGTCCTGCCCGTTCGGGCGATATTCGCCGTACGCGGCAGGGGTAAATTCATTTTTGAACACTGTCACACCCTGCAGGTGCGGCACTTCACTTTTGAGTCCGCCGTGCGTTAAACACATTTCCCATACAAAACCGCAGCCAGATTCCATCGAACCTGACCACCGGTTCAATTTTCCGGGTGCAGCGCGCGCGACGCTGCGTCGGTGCGAAAGATGATGGGCTGCTCGCGCCCTGCCGGTGCCTGGCGCACCAGTCGCACGACCTTGTCATGGTGCGGCGACTTGCTGCACACCGGGTCGGCCTGCGTGGCATCGCCGGTGATCTGGAAAGCCTGGCAGCGGCAGCCGCCGAAATCCTTGTGCCGCTCGTCGCAGTCGCGGCACGGCGCTTGCATCCAGGATTCCCCCCGGTAGGCATTGAAGGCCTGGCTGCGCACCCAGATATCGCCCAGCGGCTGATCCTGCACGCGTGGCAGTTGCAGGCCCGGCAGGTTGCGCGCGTTGTGGCAGGGCAAGGCCACGCCATCAGGCGCGATCGCAAGGAACACCGAACCCCAGCCATTCATGCAGGCCTTTGGACGCTCTTCAAAGTAATCGGGAACGACAAACAGGATCCGGCAGCGCGTGCCGTACTCGGCGCGGTAGCGCTGCACCACGGCCTCGGCTTCAATCAGCTGTGCGTGCGTCGGCATCAGGTGGTCGCGGTTGGTCCAGGCCCAGCCGTAGTACTGCGTGTTGGCCAGTTCCAGAAATTCGGCATCGAGGGCCAGCGCCATCTCGATGATCTTGTCCACATGCGGCAAGTTGTGCCGGTGCAGCACGCAGTTGAGCACCATGGGCCAGTCGTGCTGCTTGATCAGGCGCGCCACGCGCTGCTTGAGCTCGAAGGTTTTGGTATGGCTCAGGAAATCGTTGAGTTCGCGCGTCGAATCCTGGAAGGACAGCTGCACATGGTCCAGTCCGGCGTCTTTCAGCCGGCGGGCGCGGGCTTCGGTCAGGCCCACACCCGAAGTGATCAGGTTGGTATAAAAGCCCAGTTGCCGGGCTTCCTGCACCAGTTCTTCAAGGTCATCCCGGAGCAATGGCTCGCCGCCTGAAAAACCAAGCTGCGCCGCACCCAGCGCACGCGCCTGGCGCATCACATCGACCCATTGCGCAGTGCTCATCTCCGCTTGCAGACGGGCGTGCTGCGTCGGGTTGTAACAAAACACGCAATGCAGCGGACAGCGGTAGGTCAGCTCGGCCAGCAGCCACAGCGGCGGCGGCACGGCATCGTTAACCATGCCGGACAAAATCCCTTCAGACAATCCAGCCACGGCGCATTCCTTCGTGCAGCAGGTCACGCACCTGCGGCGCAATGCCTTTGGCATTGAACAGGATTTCAAGGTCGGCCACGATGGCGTCAATGCTGCGTTCGCCATTGCAGCGACGCAGGATTTCGGCAGAACTGTCGTTGAGTTTGACCATGCCTTCCGGATACAGCAGCACCCAGGCCGACTGCACCTTCTCGTATTGCATGCGGTACAGCCGCGACAGTTTGGGCAGTGCCGGCAAGGTCTGCGGCGCTTGTTCGCCAGGCACAGCGGGCGAAGCAGGCGATGAGGCTCCAGCGTTCATGTCAGTCCTTGGCGGGGGTGGCGTGGGGTTGATTGGGATTGAGGCAGACCTTCTCGATGGCGTCGAGCATGCTCCACAGAATGTCGAGCTTGAACTGCAAAATATCCAGCGCCCGGTGCTGGGCCGGGCGGGTCGTGAAGTGGTCGATTGTGACCTGCAACCCGTGCGCCACATCCCGGCCCGCCAGCGGAATACGGCTTCTGAAGTAATTCAGCCCCTCTGCGTCGATCCACGGATAGTGCGTGGGCCAGCCGGCCAGGCGGTCCTTGTGGATTTGCGGTGCGAACATTTCGGTCAGCGACGAGCACACGGCTTCCTGCCAGGGCGCACTGGCCGCGAAATTCACATAGGCATCGCAGGCAAAACGCACAGCGGGCGCGACGCCCTGCAGCGACCAGAGCTCTTCACGCGGGATACCGACGGCTTCGCCCAGGCGCGTCCACGCCTCAATGCCGCCAGCGGCCGAACCGGTGTAGTCGCCATAACCGTCATGGTCCAGGATGCGTTCGATCCACAGCCGGCGGTGGTCGCGGTCGGGCATGTTGGCCAGGACAGCAGCGTCCTTGCGCGGAATGCAGATCTGGTAGTAAAAGCGGTTTCTGACCCAGTGGCGTATTTCTTCAGGGGCGCACTGGCCGCTGTTCAAGCGGACATTGAAAGGGTGGTGGATATGGTAGCCCGCGCCCTGGGCGTGCAGGCGAGCCTCGAACTCTGTCCGCGTCCAGGCCGCGGCCAGGTCGCCGGCCAAATCGGGCTGTTGGGTTTGCGCAAGTTCCATGAAATAAATCGGCAGTCAGAAAACCAGTTGCATGCCATCCCAGGCGACTTCGATGCCATGCGCGGCCAGCAGGGCGCGTTCGGCGGAGTCTTCCTGGAGGATGGGATTGGTGTTGTTGATATGAATGAGTATTTTGCGAACGCCCGGCGGGAGTCGGTCAAGCTGGGAAATCATGCCCTGGGGACCGCTTTGCGGCAGGTGGCCCATTGCGGCAGCGCTCTTTTTTGACAAGCCCAGGCGCTGCATTTCGTCTTCGGTCCAGAACGTGCCATCGACCAGCACCATCTGGCATTTACCCATCAGGTCCAGAAGATCAGGCGTGACCTCGCCCAGGCCAGGCGCATAAAACACGCGCGCGCCGCTTTCAGGATTTTCAATCACCAGGCCAATGTTGTCGCCCGGACGCGGGCAATTGCGAAACGGAGAATAAGGCGGAGGCTTGGACGACAGGACGATGGGCCTCAGCGCCAGGCCAGGCAATCCGGGGACGGTTTGCAAGCTGGCGTCGGGCCGCAGCGGCAGCGCCTGAATGCCGCAGTAATGCGACAGGATGCGGGTGATGGGGAAGCCTTCACCAAGCTCTGAAAGCACTTCAGGGGTAGCCAGCAGGGGCAAGGGGCTGGCGCGTTCGCGCAGCATCAGCAATCCGGTGACATGGTCGATCTGCGCATCCATCAGCAGCACGGCGGCAATGCCGCTGTCGCGCACTGTGCGGGCAGGCTGCAATTCGGGATGGGCGCGGATCTGGGTCAGGACATCGGGCGAGGCGTTGACCAGCAGCCAGTCCTCACCGTTGGCGCTGACGGCAATCGACGACTGGGTGCGGGCTTGCGCATTCAACGTGCCGCGCCTGAATCCATCGCAGTTGGGGCAATTGCAATTCCACTGGGGAAAACCGCCGCCTGCTGCCGAGCCTAGAACGCGTAAATGCATGAATCAAATTCCGGAAAAAAAGAAAACCAGCCAAAACCGGCCGGAGAGCGCAAAAGCTTGCGTTCCCCGGCGGTATAAATGGCTCAGCGGTTTGCGATGTACATCGTGATTTCGAAACCGAAACGCAGGTCAGTGAAAGAAGGGGCGGTCCATTGCATGATGAGTCTCCAGTGGTTGGAATAAGGGATGATTACAAACCTGTCACCGCTTTCGGCAGCAACCGGCTCGCCCACTGTAATGCAACTTCAATGCCAAATCAAACCACGCCCCCTACCCCTCCAGCCGTAAAGGCCAAACCGGATACCGGCTGGCATTCACCCCACTTTGTGGCAACCGGTCGCGGTGCGCGCATGGCTTACCGCGACTGCGGGGCGCCAAACGGCGAATGCTGGCTGGTGGTGCATGGCGGGCCTGGCGCCTCGTGCCATCCGGGTTTGCTTGCACCCTTTCAACTCAGCCGCCAGCGCGCCGTGCTGCCTGACCAGCGCGGCGCTGGCCGGTCGCGCCCGGCAGCCCGGCTGGCGGGCAACCACACCGACCAGCTGGTGGCTGACCTGGAGACCCTGCGCCGCCACCTGGGCATTGAACGCTGGGCCTTGCTGGCGGGCTCGTGGGGCACCGTGGTGGCCTTGCGCTATGCCCAGGCGCACCCGGACAGGGTCACGCGGCTGGTACTGCGCGGCGCTTTTGCGCTCACGCGCCGGGAAATTTTTGGCCTTCTCCGCCCCGATCCCAGGCGCGACCGCGCGGTGTTGCAGAGCCCTTACTGGCCGCGCGCGCCCTACAGCGGCGACGCGCGGGTGCTTGCACGGCTTGGGCAGATGCTGCAATCGGCAACGCCCGGTGTCGCCGCACGGAACGTTGTGCGCTGCTGGAATTTGCTGGAGTTGCGCTCGGCGCTGAGCGGCTTGTGGCGCAGCGTGGTCCACTCGGCCAGTGTGGAGAATGCGCCACCGGGCGACCCGCGACAGCGCGCCAATGCGCACCGCCGCGCCTGGGCGCAGATCAAACGCCAGCAGCGGCGCAGCCTGGCCAACCTCCAACAGGCGCGTACCAGCCGCACGGACCAAAGTGGCTGGAAAAAATTCCGGATTCAGGGCCATTACCTCAGGCACAAAGGCTTTGTGCGCCCCGGCACGCTGGACAGCGCCGTACGCCGCCTGGCGCTGCGCGCAATTCCCAGCGACTGGGTGCATGGCCGCTTTGATGCGGTCTGTCCACCCAGGAACACCCGCCGCTGGGTGGCACAGCAGGAAGCGCTGCGAAACGGACTGGCCAGAGCGCACTGGCCGCTGGCAGGCCATCTGGCCAGCGAGCCGGGTGTGCGCGACACGCTGGCAAAGGCAGTCCGCCAGCCCCGCACGGCCCCTTGAAATTTTCAAGACACGAAACCGGCCGGAGCCAGACCCACAGGGCTTGACTTCAGGAAGTCGATGATTTTTTGTATCAAAAAGGCATTTTGCGCTTATCCTGAATTCCTCAACAGCTATTAATTCAGTAGCAATAAAAGCCAATCGTCCAGAGAAAATCCGGGGTAATTTCGCGCTGACCGACACCCCATAGCGCAGGACGACGGCACAGCATCATTTCCAGACATCCGGCGGCAGCTGGTCTTTTTTGCGGTAGATGGTATTGCGCGAAACCCCGAGCGCCTTGGCAGTAGCCGACACGTTGCCCTGGTGCTGGCGCAGCATCCGGGCCATGGCGGACAAGGCGACATCCTGCAGGCTGTGACCAGCGGCTTCGCAGACCGGCCGTTCATGCACCGGGACATGCCGAATCTCCGGGACGGCGCTGGCGGCCGGCGTTTTCTCCAACGGCTGGCCGGCGGGCGGTTGCGCCAGTTCTTCAAGAAAGTCGTCGGGCAGGTGAATGCGCTCGATCAGCCCCTCGCAGCCGATCATGACCACGGCAGTGCGCAGCAGGTTGTGCAACTGGCGGAAGTTGCCAGGCCAGTGGTAGGCGCGGAACATGGCCTGCACGTCGGCCGCCAGCCCGACCTTCGCACCCTTGTCGCACAGGCTGCCGATGATCTTGCTGAGGACCAGATCAAAGTCGGTTCGCTCGCGCAGCGCCGGCAGGCGCACCACCAGACCGTTCAGCCGGTAATACAGGTCTTCCCGGAACTCGCCGCGCGCGATCATGTCCTTGAGGCTTTTATTGGTGGCGCACACGATGGCAATATCGACGTCCACTTCCCTGCTGGCGCCGAGCGGACTGACGCGGCGGTCCTGCAGCACGCGCAGCAGGCGTGCCTGCAAATGCCGGGGCATGTCGCCGATTTCATCGAGAAACAGGGTGCCGCCGTTGGCCTGCTGGATTTTGCCGATGGCGCCTTTCTTGCGCGCCCCGGTGAAGGCGCCGTCCTCGTAGCCAAACAGTTCGGACTCGATCAGGGTTTCGGGAATGGACGCGCAATTGACCGACACAAAGGGCTTGGCAGCCCGGTCGGAGTCGCCATGAATGGCCTGCGCCATCAGGTCCTTGCCGGTGCCGGTTTCTCCCAGGATCATGATCGGGATGTCGCGCCCGCGCACCATGCGGAGCTTGCGGATCACTGCCGACACCTGCGGGTCGCCGGTGTCGAGGTAACGCAGCGTGGACAACTGCAGCTTGCGCGTCGCAGTGTTCCGGTTGATGTCCGGGTCGGCCGGCAGGCCTAGCGCGGCGACATGGCTCGCGTCGTGACCCCCAAACCACTGCACTGCCTGCTTGATTCTGACCCGGCAGGACACCGTCACGCCGTTGTGCAGGCACATTGCATGCAGCCGGGGAATACCGCCCCGGCAGAGCTCGTAAAGTTGCGACATGGCAATGCCGAACAGTGACGAAAAAGTGTGTGCCTTCAGCGCGTTGTGGGACAAGCCCAGCTGGAACTGCGCGCTGCGGTTGGCCGACAGGAAGTGCCCTTCAGGGGAAAACACCACGATGCCCTCGACCAGCGTGCCGATGAATTCGGGACGGCTGTGGAAATGCAGGCGCACAGCCTTCGGGAAGATGTCGGCGAACATGTGGTTTTCAACCATTTGCGCCGTCATTCGCACCAGCGCCATCGTGTGCGGGTGAACGCTGCGGTGGTCGCCGCTCACGTCCAGCGCCCCGATCAGCTGGCCGTAGGGGTCCATGATGGGTGCGCACGAGCAACTCATGAACTTGTTGGCGTTCATGTAGTGCTCGCCGCCATGCACCATGACGGGCAGCTCCTCGCGCAGCGCGGTGCCGATGGCATTCGTGCCTTTGCTGTCTTCAGACCAGTCCACGCCGGGCGTCAGCGCCACCTGCGAGGCCTTTTCCAGAAAGTCGCTGTCGCCCAGCGAGTGCAACACCACGCCCTTGGCCGACGTCAGCAGCACCATGCTGTGGGTGTTGGCGATCTGCCCATACAGCGTTTCCATGGCGGGCGCGGCATGCAGCATCAAAAAACGGTTTTCTTCCACCGTCTGCGTCAGGACGATTTGGCTGGGCAGAGAAAAATCGGGGGGGTCGGAACTGGCAATACCGAAGGACTGCGAACGCTGGTGAGACGCGTCGATCAGCACGCGCTTTCGTTCGTCTTCTGTTTCGTAGCCGCTTGGCGAGTCTGCGCGGGAAGGTGAATAGCGGGTAGCCGGAATGCTCATCCTCCTCTCCTTGAATTGCGTGTGCGACCTGCGCGAAATATGGCGCGAGACCTTTTGGTGTCCTTGCCTTGCGATTCGGCCCGGCCCGTCTTACGGCGGACGAATGCTTGGAACGACCCCATTCTGCAACACGACAACAAAGGCGCACAACAGCACCAACCCTTGAGCCCAAAGAAGTTCTCGCCTTTTTCTGGCGATTCAATCAAACGCGAATGTGTGACCTACCGGCACACGCAAGGCATCAATCCCGCCAAAGCTGGCTTGCCTTGAACCAGGTCAGAGATTCACAAGGCTTGTGCCCCGGATTGCGCGGCATCCTGCCTTTCGATTTCTTCCAGTTCCGCTTCGGTGAAGACCCGCGAACGCGTGTGAAACGCCTTGCCCTCGGGGCCTTCGAGCGAGAACGTGCCGCCATGCCCGTCAATGACGTCGATGATCAGCTGCGTGTGCTTCCAGGACGCGTACTGCGACTTGCCGATGTAAAACCGCGCACCGCCGATCTCGCCCAGAAAGACATCGCCTGCGCCCATCGTGATCTCGCCCGGCAGGTAGCAATTGGCCGCACTGTTGTCGCAGCAGCCGCCGGACTGGTGGAACATGACGGTGCCATGTTTCGCCTGGAGCTGCTCGACCAGTTCGAGCGCCGCCGGGGTGGCAATGACTTTTTCAACCATCTCGATCTCCCGTTAAAACACCATGAAACGCAAAAAGGGACGGTTGCCCGTCCCCGTGAATGCTGCGCGGCCTTGGGCCGACCGTTCAGCAACAGGTCAAAAATATCAGAAGAACCCGAGCTTTTGCTCGCTGTAGCTGACCAGCAGGTTCTTGGTCTGCTGGTAGTGGCCCAGCATCATCTTGTGGTTTTCACGGCCCAGACCCGATTCCTTGTAGCCGCCAAACGCCGCGTGCGCCGGGTAGGCGTGGTAGCAGTTGGTCCAGACGCGGCCGGCCTTGATGGCGCGGCCCATGCGGTAGGCGACATTGCCGTTGCGGCTCCACACGCCGGCACCCAGGCCGTAGAGCGTGTCGTTGGCAATGGCCAGCGCATCGGCCTCGTCCTTGAAGGTGGTCACGGCCAGCACCGGGCCAAAGATTTCCTCCTGGAAGATGCGCATCTTGTTGTGGCCCTTGAACAGCGTGGGCTTGACGTAATAACCGCCTTCGTAATCGCCGCCCAGCTCGGCCTGCTCGCCGCCAATCAGCACCTCGGCGCCCTCCTGGCGACCCAGTTCGAGGTAGGACATGATCTTGGTGAGCTGCTCCTTGGACGCCTGCGCACCCATCATGGTGTCGGTGTCTAGCGGGTTGCCCATCTTGATGGCGGCGACGCGCTGAAGCACGCGCTCCATGAAAGCGTCGTAAATCGATTCCTGGATCAGCGCACGCGACGGCGCGGTGCAGACCTCGCCCTGGTTGAAGGCAAACAGCACCAGGCCTTCGATGGCCTTGTCCAGGAAACTGTCGTCCTTGTCCATCACATCGGCAAAAAAGACGTTGGGCGATTTGCCGCCAAGCTCCAGCGTGGCCGGAATCAGGTTGTTGGCCGCTGCCTGCGCAATCACGCGGCCGGTCGAGGTGGAGCCGGTGAAGGCGATCTTGGCGATGCGCTTGCTGGTGGCCAGCGGCATGCCGGCTTCGCGGCCGTAGCCATTGACGATGTTGAGCACGCCGGCGGGCAGAAGGTCGGCAATCAGTTCGGCCACCAACAAAATACTGATGGGCGTGGATTCGGCGGGCTTGAGCACCACGCAGTTGCCGGCGGCCAGCGCCGGGGCCAGTTTCCAGGCGGCCATCAGGATCGGGAAGTTCCAGGGAATGATCTGGCCGACGACGCCCAGCGGCTCGTACAGGTGGTAGGCGACGGTGTTCTCGTCGATCTCGCTGATGCCGCCTTCCTGCGCGCGGATGCAACCGGCGAAATAGCGAAAGTGGTCAATGGCCAGCGGAATGTCGGCATTCAGCGTTTCGCGGATCGGCTTGCCGTTGTCCACGGTTTCGGCCCAGGCCAGCAGTTCGAGGTTGGCTTCGAGGCGGTCGGCCACCTTGAGCAGCACGTTGGAGCGCTCGCCTGCAGAGGTGCGGCCCCATGTGTCGGCGGCCGCATGGGCGGCGTCAAGGGCGCTTTCGATGTCTTCGGCGGTGGAACGGGCGACCTGCGTGTAAGGCTTGCCATTGACCGGGCTGATCACGTCGAAGTACTGCCCCTTGGCCGGCGCAAGCCACTCGCCGCCGATGAAGTTGTCGTACCGGGCTTTGTAGGTGTGCGGGGCGTCCGGGGCGCCGGGTGCTGCGTAGATCATGGGTCTCCTTTTTCGGGTCAATGGCGAAATGGCCTTCCTTGCGGGTACTGCATCAGTATCAAGGAACGTGCCAGCGGGGCGAAGACGGAAAACCCGCATTGCTCGCCCGTTTCCCGGATATTTCGCTATCCTTTTGCAGCCCTTGCCTCACGGCGCACAGGCCATCGGATCAATTTTGCTCCTTAATTCATAGCTGCTTGCATCTACTGAAATTGCGCCAGAGCCATTTTTAATCAAAAATAGCTTTCACTGAATCAAAACCAAAGCGCTCTTGCGCAGTTTGTGTCACATGCGCCGGCTTGAGGCGCCATGCAACGTTCCGTTCCGAGACACCTGTGACAAAACAGAACACTCACCGGCCGCCTGCTTTTTTTAGCTTTCGCTTCACGCACGGCTGTCGCCCACACCGACTGGGTACTTTGGGCAGCACTGGTTTGCGCGTGCTGATGCAGAATTCCGCCCCGGCCAGCTGTCACGCTGGCCCGGCGTCCCCGGCCGCCACCGCGAAGCGCGCCGTCAACTCGCCCAGGCCCAGTTCGGCCAGCACCTGCTGCAAGCGCGTCTGCGCGGCGCGGGTCTTTGCCGCATGGGCTCCGTTCGACAGGGCCGGGCGGCTGGCCAGAATGAGTTCGTTTTTCATCGAATGCTCCCAGCCAACCAGTTCGGTCACCGTGACCTGGTAGCCGTTGGCCTCCAGCTGCAGGCAGCGCAGCACGTTGGTGATCTGGCTGCCGAATTCGCGGGTGTGCAGCGGATGGCGCCACAACTCGGCCAGCGGGTTCTTGTTCAGGTTCAAGGCGCGTGTTTTTCTCAGCACGCCGGCCACCTCGGCCTGGCAGCAGGGCACCAGCACCATGTGGCGCGCCTGCTTGGCCAGGCCAAAGGCGATGGCGTCGTCGGTGGCGGTGTCGCAGGCATGCAGCGCGGTGACGATGTCCACCTGCGGCGGCAGGTCGGCGGCGCTTGTGGCTTGCTGCACCGACAGGTTCAAAAAGGACATGTTCGCAAAACCCAGCCGCAGCGCCAACGCGCGCGATTTTTCCACCAGTTCGGCGCGGGTTTCAATGCCGTAGACATGGCCGTTGACCTTTTCGCCCTGGTGCGCCACGTTGAAGAACAGGTCGTACAGGATGAAACCCAGATAGGACTTGCCGGCGCCGTGGTCGGCCAGCGTGAAGCCGTGGCCGTTGGCCGACACTTCCTTCAGCAGCGGCTCAATGAACTGGTACAGGTGATAGACCTGCTTGAGCTTGCGCCGCGTGTCCTGGTTGAGCTTGCCTTCACGGGTCAGGATGTGCAGCTCCTGCAGCAGCTCGATTGACTGGCCGGGCCGGAGTTCTTCAATCACCTGGACCGGCTTTGCCGCATGGGCGGCAGCCAGGGCCTTGCGCGAAGTCTTGCCGGTGGATTTGTCGCTGGGTTTTACGGGGGTAGGTGAACTGGATTTTTGCATGGCCATCCAGTTTAGCCGCGTGCTGTTTTTGCAGCCTTTGCCTGCCCCAGGAGGATCCCGTGCTTGAGTTTTCAGCAACCAAATTGCACGTAATTAAGTTGTGTGCAATAATAAAACCCATGTCCGATCAATCCCCGACCGATACACAGGCGAAAGCCGACGCCATGCTGCTGCTGGACAACCAGTTGTGCTTTGCGCTGTATTCGACCTCTCTCGCCATGACGCGGCGCTACCAGCCGCTGCTGCAGGCGCTGGGCATCACGTATCCGCAGTACCTGGCGCTGCTGGTGCTGTGGGAGCGCGACGGCTTGTCCGTGTCCGAACTGGGTGAGCGGCTTTTTCTCGATTCGGGAACGCTCACGCCCTTGCTCAAGCGGCTTGAATCGGCGGGTCTGGTGTCGCGCCTGCGTGCGGTTGATGACGAGCGCTGCGTTCACATCACGCTGACGCCTGCCGGCCGTGCGCTGAAGGCGCAGGCCGCCAACATCCCCGACTGCATCCGGCGCGCCACCCATTGCACGACATCCGAACTGCTATCGTTGACACGGCAGGTACAAGCCCTGCGCCAGCAATTGCGGGCCTGAGCATATAGCCTCAATCCCCCTATTCCGATTTTTCAACCCGCCCCGATTCCGGGGCATTTCCAAGGAAACGCATGACCACGAAACTTGACCAGGTGCTTTACACCGCCCAGACCAACACCACCGGCGGCCGCGACGGCCAGGCCAAATCCAGCGATGCCCGCCTGAACGTCAACCTGAGCTCGCCCGGCACCACCGGCAACGGCACCAACCCCGAGCAGCTGTTTGCTGCCGGTTATTCCGCCTGCTTCATCGGGGCGATGAAGGCCGTCGCCGGCACGAAAAACATTACTTTGCCCGCCGACATCAGCATTGACGCCAGCGTGGACCTGGGCAAGATTCCGAATGGCTACGGCATTGCCGTTCGCATGGAAATTTCCCTGCCCGGCATGGACGCTGCCGCAGCGCAAGACCTGATTGATGCCGCGCACCAGGTGTGCCCGTACTCGAACGCCACACGCGGCAACATCGACGTGACGCTGACGCTGAAATAAGCGCGCAGGCCCAGGCCGCACCCCAGGCCCGCCCGCTTGACAACCGGCGGGCTTTTTTGCGCCTGCCGCTGGCGCTTGAAACAGGCCCTGCGGTGGGGCCACAATCGGGCATGACCGATTACAACAAGGCGCCTGCAGCACGCCACGACATCCATGTTTACGAACACCTGACGCCCGACGTCGTGCTGGACGCGCTGGCCAGCGTCGGATTGGTCGGCGACGGCCGCCTGATGGCGCTGTCCAGCTATGAAAACCGGGTGTACCAGGTGCACCTGGAAAGCCCCGTGGGCAGCGCCGAGCGGGCAGGCGAGATCGTGGTGGTCAAGTTCTACCGTCCCAAGCGCTGGAGCGACGCGCAAATCCTGGAAGAACATGCGTTTGCCGCCGAGCTGATGACCGCTGAAATCCCGGTGGTCGGCCCTTTGCTGCTGAACGGCACGACGTTGAACCCCTTCAACGACTTCAGCTTCAGCGTGTCGCCCAGCCGTGGCGGCCGGCGCCCCGAGCTGGACAACCTTGACGTGCTCGAATGGATTGGCCGCTTCCTGGCGCGCATCCACACGGTGGGCGCGGGCCGGCCTTTCGAGCACCGCCCTGCCCTGAACCTGCAGACGTTTGGCAACGACTCGCGCGATGCCCTGCTGGCGGGCGGCTACCTGCCGCTGGACATGGAGTCACGCTGGCTCAAGGCCTTCGACGAAGCCATGGTGGTTGCGAAAGGTGTGTTCGACAGCGTTCCGCAGGCGCGCCAGTTGCGCCTGCATGGCGACTGCCACCCCGGCAACATTTTGTGGACGCCCGAAGGCATGCCGCTGGCCGGGCCGCATTTTGTCGATCTGGACGACGCGAGGAGCGGCCCGGCGGTCCAGGACTTGTGGATGCTGCTGTCGGGCGACCGGCCCCAGCAGCTGCGCCAGCTGGGCGCGCTGGTCGATGGTTATGACGAATTCGGCCAATTTGACCGGCGCGAGCTGGTGCTGATCGAGCCGCTGCGCACGCTGCGCCTGGTGCATTACAGCGCCTGGCTGGCGCAGCGCTGGCACGACCCGATCTTTCCAATCAATTTTCCGTGGTTTGGCTCGAGCGACTACTGGAAAGGCCAGGTGGACATGCTCGTCGAACAGACCGAGGCGATGCAGGCGCCGCCGCTGGTGGCCTGAGGCGGCGAGGCGGCGATTTCGCCTTCAGTGGCAGCCGGCACTACCTTGCAGGCGCTGACGTCGCCTGGGCAGGCACAGGCTGAGCGCCTTGTGGATGCGCCTGTCCATGCCTGAGCATCCGCCGGCCCACCGAGCCAGGGGCTGGTGCATGGCAGCGATGCTTTGCCTGGCGGAAGTCGCCAGCGCCTGGGCCGCTGCGCCGGCAGACGCTTTGGCCCGTGCGGCAATCTCCGGCACGCTTGCCGAGCCGCCCCCCCCCTGCTGGTGCCGGTGCAGGGCATTACCCCCCGCGAGTTGCGCGACACCTTTGGCGATGGCCGGGAAGGCGGCCACGAGGCCATCGACATCCTGGCGCCCACCGGCACGCTGGTGCTGGCGGCAGACGACGGCCACATCGCCAGGCTGTTCCTCAGCAAGCCCGGCGGCATCACCGTCTACCCGTTCGACCCAAGCGGGCGACTCGCCTATTACTACGCACACCTGGAACGCTATGCCGACGGGCTGGCCGAGTGCCAGGCGGTACGGCGGTACGGCGGTACGGCGCGGCAGCGTGATCGGCTGCGTTGGCGCCACCGGCAATGCCAATACGGACGCGCCGCATCTGCATTTCGCCATTTTCTGGCTCGGCCCCGAAAAGCAGTGGTGGAAAGGCGAGCCGGTCAACCCCTTCCCCTACCTGGGCGGGCGCCAGCCTTGAAGTCGGCTTGCCAATGCGCCTTCATGGCACCCTGAAAATGGCCATAATGCTATTAATTAAATAGCTGCTTGCGTTTTACTGACGGGCGCCAATGGCATTTTTAATGATGTACAAGGCAATTCTTCAGCGCGCTTTTCAGGGGAAAGCGCAAGACAGGTATTGCGCTAATCCGGGGCTCTACTGTCATCCCGGGCTCGACCCGGGATCCATGCCTTTTCCCAAGGCGGCGTCATGGATTGCGGATCCCCGGATCAAGCCCGGGGCATACTCAATCCGCAATAAAAAAGAGAATGCGAAGCGCTTCAGGGTACTGAATAGTTACCAAAAAAAAAGGCCCCGGCGTGATCCGGGGCCTTGTGCATTCAGTGCGGTGACGCGTTCACACCAGCAGCGCATTCACCCGGCGCACATAGGCCGCCGGATCCGCCGGCATGCCGCCTTCGGCCAGCAGCGCCTGGTCGAACAAGATGTTGGCCAGGTCGTCGAAACTGGCCGATTCGCTGCTCGCTTCGAGCTTCCTGACCAGCGGATGCTGGGCATTGACTTCCAGAATCGGCTTGACTTCTGGCACGCTCTGGCCAGCCTGCTTGAGCATGCGCGCCAGTTGCGTGGACATGTCGCCGTCCTGCACCACCAGACACGCCGGTGAATCGACCAAGCGGCTGGTGGCGCGCACGTCGGACGCCTTGTCTTTCAGCGCTTCCTTCAGCTTGTCCAAAATTGGCTTGAACTGGGTTTGCGCTTCTTCGGCGGCTTTTTTCTCGTCCTCGTCCTGCAGCTTGCCCAGATCGACCGCGCCCTTGGCGACCGACTGCAGTGGCGTGCCGTCAAACTCATTCAGGTAATTCAGCGCCCACTCGTCGACCCGGTCGGCCATCAGCAGCACCTCGATGCCTTTCTTGCGGAAGATTTCCAGCTGCGGGCTGTTCTTGGCGGCGGCCAGCGTGTCGGCGGTGATGTAGTAAATCGCGTCCTGGCCGTCCTTCATGCGCGCCTTGTAGTCGGCAAAGCTCACGCTGGTGGTGTCGGTGGTCGAGCTGGCAAAGCGCAGCAGCTTGGCCAGGCGCTCGCGGTTGGCATGGTCTTCGCCCAGGCCTTCCTTCAGCACCGCGCCGAATTCGGCATAGAAGGCCGTGAATTTTTCCGGCTCGTTGTTCGCCAGGTCCTCGACCATCGACAGCACGCGGCGGGTGTTGCCTTCGCGAATGGCTTTGACGGCGCGGCTTTCCTGCAGCAGTTCGCGCGACACGTTCAGCGGCAGGTCGGACGAATCGACCACGCCTTTGACAAAACGCAGGTAGCTGGGCAGCAGCGCCTGGGCGTCATCCATGATGAAGACGCGCTTGACGTAGAGCTTGACGCCGGCGGCCTTGTCGCGCTGAAACATGTCCATTGGCGCCTTGGCCGGGATGAACAGCAACTGCGTGTATTCGGTCGCGCCTTCGACGCGGTTGTGCGTATAGGCCAGCGGCGCTTCGCTGTCGTAGCTGATCTGTTTGTAGAACTCGGCGTAATGCTCGGGCGTGATGTCTTTCTTGGCGCGCGTCCAGAGCGCGGCGGCCTGGTTCACGGTGTCCCATTCGCCGGTTTTGGCCATCTCGCCCGGCTGGTCGTTTTCGCCTTCCTTCCACTCTTCTTTTTCCATCATGATGGGCAGCGAAATATGGTCGGAATACTTGTTGATGACGCTTTTCAGCTTCCAGGCGTTCAGGTACTCGCTGGCGTCTTCTTTCATGTGCAGCGTGATGCTGGTGCCGCGTTCGGCGCGCTCGATCTCGCCGACCTCGAATTCGCCCGTGCCGTCGCTGACCCAGCGCACGCCTTGGGCTGCAGGCAGACCGGCGCGGCGGCTTTCGACGGTGATCTTGTCGGCGACGATGAAGCCCGAGTAAAAGCCGACGCCGAACTGGCCGATCAGCTGCGAATCGGCCTTCTGGTCGCCCGACAGGCTGGACACGAAGTCGCGCGTGCCGCTCTTGGCAATCGTACCGAGGTGGTCAATCGCCTCCTGCTGCGACATGCCGATGCCGTTGTCGGTGATGCTCAAGGTTTTGGCGGTGGCATCGAAGCTGACGCGCACCTTCAGTTCGCTGTCGTTTTCGTACAGGCCGGCGTCGTTCAACGATTCAAAGCGCAGCTTGTCGCAGGCATCCGAGGCGTTGGAAATCAGCTCGCGCAAAAAGATTTCAGGGTTGGAGTACAGCGAATGCGTGACCAGCTTGAGCAGCTGTGCAACTTCGGCTTGAAAGGGACGGGTTTGTTTTTGCATGGGTTTGGCTCAGTCAGGATGAATAAAAGACAGCGCAACAGATGCGCCCGCAACCCGCTATTTTCAACCCTGCGCCAGCCAGTGGCCGCAGCGGCCGTGTCCGGAAACTTGTTTTTATGCAAAATATATCGATTGCGCAATACCGGCGGGCATTTATAGCTATTTTTTCAATAGCAGCTGAATCGCGCTGATGTTTCTGGGCGAAGCCGCTGCGCCTCTGGCGCAACTTCAAACCGGCAGTGTCCGGCGCGGTGGTTATCTGCCGTTTAGCAAGCTTTTTCAGACGGGTATTTACCCGATTGGTATTTACCCGAAACCGTAGCGCATCCAGGCATCGAGCTATTGATTTTTTGGAAATGATGGCGGTTAATGAGACGCCATGCTGTGTGGCTTCATGCATTGACAAAACCATCTAAACAGGAGACTTCATGAAAGTTGCGAAATTGTTGCTTGCGCTGGCGGC
Source organism: Polaromonas sp. CG_9.7 (assembly GCF_015752205.1). Taxonomy (GTDB): domain Bacteria; phylum Pseudomonadota; class Gammaproteobacteria; order Burkholderiales; family Burkholderiaceae_C; genus Polaromonas. The sequence continues at coordinate 40,963 of NZ_JADOVG010000002.1, read as the reverse complement.
GGGTGGGCTGGCGCTGGGGGCTGCGGCCCAGGCACCAAAGGACAATATTGCCAATCTCAAGCAAATGAAGGTGTCGGGCACGGACCTGAACATTCCGTCGGTTCCCCAGGAAGGCAAGAACGCCGATGCGATTCGCGCCAACCTGAAAAAAATCAAGCTGCCGCCGGGCTTCAAGATCGATTTGTATGCCGTGGTGCCCGATGCGCGCCATATGGCCGTCGCGCCATCGACCAACATGCTCTTTGTCGGTACCCGAAAAACCACGGTCTGGGCTGTGACCGACCGGAACAGCAGCGGCACGGCCACCGAGGTCAAGGCTTTTGCGCCTTCGCTCAATTTCAAGGTGCCCAATGGCGTGTGCTGGACCAAGGACGGTTTCCTGGTGGTGGTGGAGCACAACCGCGTGCTCAACTTCCCGGCGGCCGAGTTTTTCTATGAAGGCCCGGATGTCGCCGTGATTGAAGTCGTGGGCCAGGGCAATCTGATTCCGGTCGAGGAAGAGTCCTACAACCACGGCGCCCGCACCTGCCGGGTTGGCGACGATGGCAAGCTGTACATCACCCTGGGTCAGCCGCACAATGTGCAGCCCGCCGGCAAAGTGGATCTGTACGACAAACTGGGCATTGGCGGCATTATTCGCATGGACGCGTTTGATGGCTCCAAGCGAGAAGTGTTTGCCCGGGGCGTGCGCAACTCGGTCGGCATGGACTTCAATCCCAAGGACAAAACCTTGTGGTTTACCGACAACCAGACCGATGGCATGGGTGATGAAACCCCTCCGGGCGAGCTGAACCGCGCGACTGCGGTTGGCCAGCACTTTGGCTACCCTTACTGGGTCGGCAAGGTCAAGGTGGCCGGCTCGTCAGCGGCACTTGATCTCAAGGACATGAAAGAGCCTGCCAAGGCGGTGTTTCCCCAAGTCGAGTTTCCAGCGCATCAGGCGCAATTGGGGATGAACTTCTACAACGGCAAGCAGTTTCCAGCCAAATTCCAGGGAGGCATGTTCGTTGCTGCCCATGGCTCATGGAACCGCACCAAGGCCACTGGAGCGCTAATCAACTTCGTTCCTGTCAACGCCGATGGCTCGGCTGGCAAATCCGAGGTATTCGCCGACGGCTGGCTTGACAGCGAAACTGGTGTTTACCGCGGTCGCCCGGTGGATGTGGCGCCGATGAAAGACGGCTCGCTGCTGATTTCGGATGACTATGCGGGCGCCATTTACCGCGTAACCTACGCTAACTAACTGACTTTCAAAGACCCGGTGTTCAGGCTGGCGCAACCAGCCTGAACGGGTCTTTTCATGGGCTACCCAGGAATTAAAAAAATGAGAATGCTGAAGATTCTGCTTGCACTGGGGGCCTCCTGCGCCCTGACGCTTGCAGCAGCCGCCGACCTCGAGGCCGGCAAAGCCAAGGCCGATGCAGCCTGCGCGGTCTGCCATGGCGTTCAAGGCGTCGCAACGCTGCCCAATGCGCCCAATTTGGCAGGCCAACCCCAGATTTATCTGACCGAGCAACTCAAGAATTACCGCAGTGGCAAGCGCACCCATGAGGTCATGAGCGTGATTGCAAAACCCCTGAGCGATCAGGAGATTGACGACCTATCGGCTTGGTACGCCTCTTTGGCAATGGTTCTGCGCGACAGCAAATAGCCAGCCAGTTTCGTTTTAAATACCGATCTTGTATAAATCCTAAGCTAGCGCCCGTCTCAGAACTGCTCGTGCGGCGCCAGGTAGCGCCACTGGCCAATCGGCAGGTGGCCCAGGTTGACACGGCCGATGCGTACGCGTTTCAGGCCGGTGACAAACAGGCCGACCTGTTCGCACATGCGGCGAATCTGGCGCTTCTTGCCTTCTTTCAGCACAAAGCGCAGCTGCTCGGGGTTTTGCCAGCTGACCTGCGCCGGGCGCAGCAGCTTGCCGTCCAGGCTCAGCCCGTGGCACAGCGCGGCCAGCCGCTCCGCCGGAAACGCCGCCTGCACGTTGACGTTCTCATGCCCGTAGCTGACGCGCACCAGGTATTCCTTTTCCATCTCCGAGTCCTCGCCGATGAGCTGGCGCGCCACGCGGCCGTCCTGCGTCAGCACCAGCAGGCCAATCGAGTCGATGTCCAACCGGCCGGCCGGCGCCAGACCGCGCAGTTGCTCAAAGCCCCAGCGCATGCGGCTGTTGCATTCGCGCCAGCGGTTTTCCGGCTGCACCAGCGCAACGGCAGGCTCGTGGCCGTCCTCGGCCTGGCCGCTGACGTAGCCGACCGGCTTGTTGATCAAAATGGTGACCTGCTGGCGCTGCTGCTGCTCGGCTTCGCGGGCAACGTCGATGCGCGCAGTGGCCGCCACCGGCTGGCCCATCACCGCAGGCACGCCGTTGACGCGCACCCAGCCCCGGGCAATCCAGTCGTCGGCCTCGCGGCGAGAGCACAGGCCCAGGTCGGCCATGCGTTTGTTCAGGCGGACCGTTGGCGCGGGCGCATTGGCATCGGCCGGCACGGCGCGCACACGCACGGCGCCGGAAGCGGGAGGTTTGGGGAAATTTTGATCGGACATGGCTGGACGGTATTTTAGGACGGCCCTTGCCCTGGCCTGTCAGTCTGCACGGGGAACGTGGTTTTTCGCCCAGTTGCCTTTGCAGTTGGCCTGGGTGGGGCGGGCTGCGGCAACCCGCACAGCCGCGTGACTTGGGGCCGTTACCGACAGCGCATTTACTTTTTGCCCGGCGCAGGTATATTTTGCGTTCCGCTGCGCCAATGCAAACCCTGCGCAGAAGCCGGAGCTGCTGCCGCCACCTCATCGACCCACGCCATGAACGCTTTTTCATCCACAGAAGCCGACCGTCCGCCTGCGGCAGATGCCGGCGTTGACCCGCCCCGCTGGCGGCTCAAACGGCGCTGCGCGCTGACGCCGCGCCAGCTCTTGATGAGCTTTGTTGCGCTGGCAATGTTCAGCACAGCCGTTGCCCTGCCCTTCGGCTGGTACGGCGTGTGGATGATTCCCCTGTGGTGCCTGCTGGAGATCAGCGTGGCCGGAACGCTCTACCTTTTTTATATGGTGCATGCGGCAGACGGCGAGCAGATCAGCTTCGGTCCGGATGGCCAGCTGGACATCGAGGTGGTGCGCGGGCTGAACACCCGGCACTACTGCATGAACCCGGCCTGGGCCCGGCTGGAGCGCGGCGGTGCCCGAAAGGACCGCTTGTGGCTGTGCTGCAGTCCGCTTCGGATCGAGGTGGCCACGCAACTCGGCGCCAGTGAAAAGCGCCGGGTGGAGCGTGAGCTGAAGCTGGCGCTGGCAGAAAGACGCAGCGGCATGGACCGCGTGCTGTATTTTCCAACGCCGGTCCAGCCCGTGGTGATTCGCTCCTGAATCAATAGCTGCAAGTTCTTTGTGGGCTTGCGGGTAAGCCATTTTTTGCTTGAATTTGAATAATGCACAGGCCGTTCACAAGCCTGAACCCGATGACTTGCCCACGCTCGCATCTTCGCCCGCTAAGCGAAAACAGGAATGCAGGCCAACGGAGGTCATTCACCCTGTACCGTGATGTCATTCCGAACCGCTGCGCAATCCTGACAAATTTCAAGTCTCGGTTAGTGCTTGCCAAAAATCTTCCGCCCCTGAAAACAGGGGGCCCAAGATGACGTATCAGGCTCAGCGCCTTGCGTCGATGTCCCGGATGAGCTGCTTCATCTCTGCAATCTCGCGGACCTGGGCTTGGGCAATGCCATCGGCCAGCTTGCGAACTCTGGGGTCGGAGATGCGGGCGCGCGTGCTGGTCATGATGGCAATTGAATGGTGGGGAATCATGGCGCGCATGTACGACACGTCATCGACCGTCGCCTGGCTTCGGACCAGCCACAACGATCCGGCAAAGACCACGGCACTGACCACCGCAATGCCCAGGTTGGCGCTGCGATTTTCAAGCATGTGGGTCATGAACGCCAGCATGACGATGGCCATGGTGGCGCCCATGAGCAAGGCCATGTACGCCCGCGTCTCGCTGAAGAACACATGGTCCAGCTGGTAGGTGTTCAGGTACATCAGACCGAACATCACAAGGGTCGAGACGACGATCATCGCCACAAAACGTCGATAGGGATTCATTTGCCTTCACCTGTGAAAGTTTGCATCTTCCCACCGCACTGCACAGACAGGCGTAGCCAAAAGTCGGCTACGCCTGTAGGCTTGCATGGAACGACCAGCCACCTGTTGAAGGGGCAATCCAAGGGCATGTTTTGCGCCAGCGTTGCACGCTGGATGGGCGCGTTTGTCTTGATGAAGCAGTCAATGATCAGTGATTACTGATTGCTGATCAGCAATCTGTCCTATTCGCGCTGGAAAGGACTGCCTACAAAAATCAGAGCAGGGGCATCAACACCATGAAGGTGGAATTTTTCCATCTTTTCAGGAGACACACATGCCCGGTTTCGCCAAGAAAAACGTTTTAGCCGCTGCGGTTATCAGCGCTCTCGCGCTTGCCAGCGCTTTGCCTGCGCAGGCTTCCAGCCACCGTGAAGCACCGTTCATCACCAACCAGCCCAAGGTGGACGGCACTGACCTGTATATGTTTCGCAGCTACGAGGCGGGCCGTCAGGACTACGTGACGATGATTGCCAATTACATTCCTTTTCAGGATCCGCAAGGAGGACCGTTTTTTTACCAGTTTGACCAAAACGCCTTGTACGAAATTCATGTTGACAACGTGGGGGATGCAAAAGAGCACCTGACGTTCCAGTTCCGGTTCAAGAACACCTCGAAGAAACTCACCCTCAAGGTGGGTGACAAGGATGTGCCGATTCCGCTTATCAATTCCGGTACTGTGAGCGAAGTCAACGATGCGAAGCTCAATGTGCGTGAAACCTACACCGTGGACCTGGTCAGGGGCGACCGCCGCAGTGGCTCCAAGACCAGCCTGACAAACGCAGCCGGCGGCGGGACCGAATTCGACAAGCCGGTCGACAATATCGGTGACAAGACATTTTGCGGCGCCACCTGTTACGAGGTCTATGCCAACAAGCACATCTACAACGTCGCGATTCCTGGTTGCGCCGCGCCAGGGCGCGTTTTCGTCGGCCAGCGCAAGGAGCCGTTTTACATCGCCGTTGGCAAGATTTTTGACCTCTTCAACCTCAATCCGCTGGGCGCTGAAGTCAACGGCAATAAAAACGACCTGGAAAACAAGAACATCAGCTCGATTGCCCTGGAAGTGCCGATTTCCTGCCTGACCACGGCAGGCGAGCCGGTCATCGGGGCCTACACCACGGCCAGCGTTCGGCAGGGACGCCTGATCAATCCTTCGCCCAAAGGCCTGAACAATGCCACCAAGGAAGGCGGCCCCTGGGCGCAGGTGTCCCGCGTCGGCATGCCGCTGGTCAACGAGGTGGTGATCGGCATGGATGACAAAGACCGTTTCAACGCGTCCAAGCCGTCGGGCGACGCGCAGTTCATCAACTACGTCACCAACCCGACCTTGCCTGCCGTGGTGCAAACCTTGTTTCCCGCAGCCAAGGCGCCCACCAACTTCCCGAGGACCGACCTGGTCACAGTGTTCCTGAAAGGCCTTGAAGGCCTGAACCAGCCGAAAAACGTCGTTGCTTCGGAAATGTTGCGCCTGAACACCACCATTGCCCCGGTTGCCCCGGCGGCTCAAAATCCGCTGGGCGTGGCAGCGAACGACAAGGCCGGTTTTCCGAACGGACGGCGCCCTGGCGACGATGTGGTGGACTTGTCCCTGCGGGTGGCCATGGGTGCGCTGTGCGCATTGACAGGTGCCGGGGACACCCTCAAGGTAGGCTGCAAGCCTGCCGATGCACCGGCAGGCGCGCTGCCCCTGACCGACGGCGTGCGCAAGGATGCCACCACGTTCAAGTCAGCGTTCCCGTACCTCAACACGCCAATTCCCGGCAATTTCAACAACTAAGGAAAAAATGATGAACCATCAGCTTTTTTTCAAGGGCGCCGCTGCCGTGGCACTGGCTTTGGCACTGGGCGCCTGTGGCGACGGTGGCACGACGGTGGGTGGCGGTGGAACCGGTGGCGCAGGCGGCGGGGGCGGGCCATCCGGCTCCTTCATTGCTGCGGTCAATGCGCTGATTGCCAGCACGTCCGAGACACTGGAGCCCCGGGAGATCGAGTCCATCGGCGTGACGTCCCCGGAAGACACCGAACCTGCGGCGCTGAACAGTTGACAAGCCTGCCACCGGCCTTGTCTGGCATCACGATCGGGCGACGGCGAGGCGACGGCGAGGCGACGGCGCCATGGCCTGAAGCCTGCGCATCAAGCTGGTCCGGACGCAGCCCGGCCATGGATTGACTTCCATGGCCGGGCGCTTTCATGCTGGCAACGGTCAAGGTGCATTGCCGCATACCCGTACTGCCAGGGGGGTCGCCAAGGAGCGTCGCTTGACCTTCCCACGGTGGAAAGGTCGAAAGTACCTCTTTTCCAACCCGTTCCCATCAAGGACCCACCCATGAACACGTTTGAAGTCAAGGACATGACCTGCAGCCATTGTTCCAGCACCATCACGAAGGCAGTGAAGGCGCGGGACCCCGGCGCCACCGTGCAGATCGACATCAGCGCCCACCGCGTCCAGATCGAATCCGACACCGTCCCTGCCGGGCAATGGAGCGATGTCATCCGGCAAGCGGGCTACACCCCCGTGGCCATTCAGGACGGAGCCCAGGCTGCGGCGCCCGCGGCCGCACCGGTACGCAAGGGCTGCTGCTGCGGCTGAATCGTGACGTCGGCGCCCTGACTGAACTGCCTGGGTGTAAGCTGCCGCACAGACGCCTTGAATCTTCAGGTTTACAAGCAAGCCATTGCCTGGCGTGTCGATTCGATGTCAGACAGACCCGGCCGTATTGCCTGCATTGCTGCGATTTCATTCTTCATACCTACTCCGGGAGCCTTCACATGTTGTCACTTCGCGCACTGGCCTTTGCAGCCGCCGCCTTCACCTTCGGCCTTGCCGGGTGTGCCCAGACATCCGTCGACCGGAATGCACCCCCTCCCCATGCCGCGCCCGCTGCGGGCATGCCCATGGGCGGTTCCGGTGAACACATGGCCCGCATGGATGAGCAGATGAAAACCATGCATTCCATGCACGACAAGATGATGCAGTCCATGACGCCCGAACAGCGCAGCGCCTTGATGGCCGAGCACATGAAGGTCATGCAGGACAGCATGGCCATGATGGGCGGCATGATGGGAAAAGGTGGCATGGGTGGCATGGGCGCCATGTCGGGCATGCATGGCAAAGGCGCCATGGAAGGGGGCATGGGCATGGACCGTCAGATGATGGAAAAGCACATGCAGATGATGCAGTCCATGATGCAGATGATGACCGACCGCATGCCGCCAGCCCCGGCCAAACCTTGAAGGAGTACGCAATGAACACCCCCCGGCCTCCGGCCACGACCCCTCCCGGTGAATCCTACGGCTTTTATTGCACCCTGGCGGACATGCGTTTTCCCGAGGCCATCGCGCGGGTCACCGACGCACTCATGGCCGAAGGATTCGGCGTGCTGACGGACATCGACATCCAGGCGACGGTGAAAGCCAAGCTGAATATCGACATGCCCGCTTACCGCATCCTGGGCGCCTGCAACCCGCCGCTGGCACATCGTGCCCTGACGGCCCAGCCGGACATCGGACTGCTCCTGCCGTGCAACGTCATCGTGCGGGAAGAGGCCCACGGCGGCCAGACGGTGGGGTTCATGGACCCGGTGGCGGTGATGCAAATGACCGACGACCCCGAGGTTGCCAAGGTGGCGGCTGAAGTCCGGGCGCGTCTTGAACGCGTGCGTGCGGCGTTGGCCGCTCCTGTCCCCACCTGAGCTTCGCGCCGGTCTGCGCCTGTCGGGCCGGATCGGCCATTCATCCTGTGCGGCCGTGGCCGCCCCTTCAGAAGGAACCCTAGATGGACATGCCTGTCACACCATTGCCGAGCGCAGCCCCCGCAAAAACGGATCCCCTTCACGGTGCGCCGGAAGGAGCCGTCAAGCTGAAAGACCCGGTCTGCGGGATGGACGTGACGGCGGCGTCGCCGCACCATCTGGCGCACGAAGGCAGGCCTTACTACTTCTGCAGCGCCCGATGCCAATCGAAATTTTCGGCCGATCCGTCGGCCTACACCGCCAAGCCGCCTGCACCGAGTGCACCGTCGAAGGCAGCGCCGGCAGGGACGATTTACACCTGTCCGATGCATCCCGAGATCCGGCAAGACCATCCGGGCAATTGCCCGATATGCGGCATGACGCTGGAGCCCGTCATGCCCACCCTCGACGATGACGAGAACCCCGAACTCGCGTCCTTCACCCGCCGCTTCTGGTGGACGCTGCCGCTGACAGTGATCGTCACGACGCTGGCCATGTTCGGCCACCGGCTGGGCTGGTTCGACATGGTCACGCAAAGCTGGGTCGAGCTGGTTCTGTCCCTGCCGGTGGTGCTGTGGGCGGGCTGGCCGTTCTTCGTGCGCGGCGCGCAGTCGGTGGTGAACCGGAGCCCGAACATGTGGACCCTGATCAGCCTGGGCACGGGCGCCGCCTTCGTCTACAGCGTGGTCGCGACGCTGGCGCCTGGTGTCTTTCCGTCTTCGTTCATCTCGATGGGCCGCGTGGCGGTCTACTTCGAGGCGGCGGTGGTCATTATCTCGCTGACACTGTTCGGCCAGCTGCTCGAATTGAAGGCGCGGTCCAAGACATCGGCAGCCATCAAGTCACTGCTTGGCCTGTCGCCCAAGACGGCGCGCCGCGTGCAGCCGGACGGCCGCGAGGAAGACATTCCCCTGGCCGACGTGCACGAAGGCGACAGCCTGCGCGTTCGCCCCGGCGAGAAGGTGCCGGTCGATGGCGTAGTGCTCGAAGGCAGCAGCGCACTGGACGAATCCATGCTGACGGGCGAGCCGTTGCCGGTGACCAAGCGGGTCGGCGACAAATTGATCGGCGCCACGCTCAACACCAGCGGCGCCTTGCTGATGCGTTCCGAGCATGTTGGCTCGGCGACCGTGCTGTCGCAGATCGTCCAGATGGTGGCGCAGGCGCAGCGCTCCAAGGCGCCGATGCAGCGCATGGCCGATGTCGTGGCCGGGTATTTTGTCTATGGCGTTGTGGGCATCGCGCTGCTGACCTTCTTTGCCTGGGGCTTCTTCGGCCCGCAGCCGAGCTGGGTCTATGGCCTGATCACCGCGGTGACGGTGCTGATCATTGCCTGCCCGTGTGCGCTGGGGCTGGCCACGCCGATGTCCATCATGGTCGCCACTGGCCGCGCCGCCACGCAGGGCGTGCTGTTCCGGGACGCCGCCGCCATCGAGAACCTGTGCAAGGTCGACACGCTGATCGTCGACAAGACCGGCACGCTGACCGAAGGCAAGCCGGCTTTCGAGGTGGCGCTGGGTGCCAATGGCTTCAGCGAAGACGAGGTGCTGCGCCTGGCCGCCAGCCTGGACCAGGGCAGCGAGCACCCCCTGGCGGCCGCCATCGTCAACGCGGCACGGGAGCGCAAGCTGGCGCTGGAAAAAGCCGAGGACTTCGATTCCGCGTCGGGCATCGGTGTGAAGGGCGTGGTCGGCGGCAAGTCGCTCGCCATCGGCAACACGACGCTGATGCAGCAGCTCGGCATCGACGTGGCACCCCTGGCCGACCGGGCCGAACAACTGCGCAGCACGGGCGCCAGCGTCATGCACTTGGCGGTGGATGGCCAGCTGGCAGGGCTGCTGGCGGTGTCCGATCCAATCAAGGCCAGCACCGAAGAAGCCTTGATTTCGCTGCGCAAGTCGGGCCTGCGCATCATCATGGCCACCGGCGATGGCCTGACCACCGCGCAGGCCGTGGGCAAGCGCCTGGGCATCGACGAGGTGCATGGCGAGGTCAAGCCGCAGGACAAGCTGCATTTGGTCGAACGCCTGCAAAAGGAAGGCCGCATCGTGGCGATGGCCGGCGACGGCATCAACGACGCCCCGGCGCTGGCCAGAGCCGACGTCGGTATTGCGATGGGCACCGGCACCGACGTGGCCATGAACAGCGCGCAGCTCACGCTGGTCAAGGGCGACCTGCGCGGCATCGCAACGGCGCGGGCCCTGTCGGTCGCCACGGTGGCTAACATGAAGCAAAACCTCGGCTTTGCCTTCATCTACAACCTGCTGGGCGTGCCGCTGGCCGCCGGCTTGCTGTTCCCGTTCACCGGCTGGCTGCTGTCGCCGATGGTCGCTGCGGTGGCCATGAGCCTGAGCTCGGTCTCGGTGATCAGCAATGCGCTGCGGCTGCGGATCACGGCGCTCAAACCGGACGAATGATCTAACCGGGCGGGATGGGAAGGCTTTTGCGTACCTGATAACCGTTAACGACAGTTTTCGAAAGGCCACGTCTGTGCATGCAGGGCAGTTGCTGAATTTCAGGCGACCAGCCGGTAGCCCTCGTCGGTTTCCGTCAGCAGGCACTGCGGCTGGGCCGGGTCAAGCTCCAGTTTTTACTGCAGGTGTTGTAGCGGTAGGGCTCGCGCTTGAATGCCGTGCCGTCAACTTTGTCACTGCGCATTTTGAGCAGGTCCTGCACCGCCATGACAAACCATGGCGGTACATCACCAACGTGCAGTTCACCAGCCACGGGGTTGTATTCCCCAGTGGCAGGGTGCTATTTGAAATTGGCCAGGAAATGGGCCAGATCGTCAAGATCGTCGTCTTTTAGTCCATACAGGGACGCGGCCATGATGGTGTCGCGTCCGAGGCCAGGGTGGTCGCGGAACTGCTTCATCGAGTAGACCAAAAACGCTTCCTGCTGCCCTGCCAGTCTCGGGATCTGCTGGCGCCCGGTATAGTCCGGCAAGTGGCAGCTTGCGCACAACATTTTTTGGGCGGTAGCCTGACCGCGCTGGTAGGTCACGCTGTTGACAGGCTTGGGTTCCCGTACCGGCGTCTGCGCAGAAAAATAGCTTGCCAGCGCCACAAGCTCTGCATCTTTCAGCCCATCCAGCACCCCTTTCATTTGCGGAATATCGCGCAGGCCTTCCCGGATCAGCACCATCTGGTTTTCAAGAAACAGCTTGGGCTGGCCAGCCAGCGAGGGGTTCAAGGGAATCTGCGAGTTGCCTTGTGCGCCATGGCAGGCCATGCACAGCGGCAGTTGCGGGGGTTGCTGGGCCTGGCCAGGAACCAGGTAAAAAAGCAGGGCGACGGCTGACAGCGCCCTGCTGATGGTCAACGTGCCTGATCGCTTACTTGGCATACGAAATGCGGTATATCGCGCCAAGTTGCTCATCAGAGAGCAGCATGGAACCATCGGGCATTTGCAGCATGTAGGTCGGGCGGCCCCAGAAGGCTTGGGTTTTTTCGTCCAGGAAACCCGTGATGAACGGGGTGACCTTCGGATTTTTACCATCGGCGTCCGTGCGAACCATGACCACGTCGTAACCGCTTTTCTGGGTGCGGTTCCACGAGCCTTTGCGGGCAACGAGCATTGCATTCTTGTACTCGGCCGGGAACATGTTGCCGGTGTAAAACTGCAAGCCCATTGCGGCTGCGTGGGCGCCCATGCCTTGCACGTACGGCGTCACGCCCTCACACGGCTTGTCCTTCTTGATGTCGGGATCGGCAATGCCACTGGCGTGACAGTACGGAAAACCGAAGTTCTGGCCCACCTTGCTCAGGCGGTTGAGTCCGTCTTGCGGGCTGTCGTCGCCCATCCAGTCCCGACCGTGGTTGGTGAACCAGAGTTCCTTGGTCACAGGATGCCAGTCAAAGCCTTGCGTGTTGCGCACGCCGGTCGCAATCACTTCCATGTTCGAGCCATCGGCATCGTAGCGACGGATCTGGGCGTACTCCTGGGTAGGCAACTCGCAGATGTTGCAAGGCGCTCCAAACGGAACATACAGCTTGTCATCCGGGCCGAAACGCAGGTACTTCCAGTTGTGGTGCTGTTCAGGCGGCAAATTGAACTTGGCGGTCAGGTCAACCGGCTGCACATCGGGGTTCTTTTCTATGCCGTCATAACGCAGCACCTTGTCGATGGCCATGACATAAAGCGCACCGTTGTGCATGGCGACGGCCGGCTGGTTCAGCTTGTCAACGACCACGCGGCTGGTGCGCTCGGTGCCGTTGTCGGTGATTTCATACACGCGGCCAAGTGCACGCGTGCCGACGTAGATTTTTCCACTCTCGCCGCGGGCCATGGCACGGTTTCCAGGTGTGCCCGACGACCAGACTTCTGCCTTGAAACCGGGCGGCAGCTTGAGCTTCTGGATCGGGATGTCGTCCGCGGCGGTGGCCGTGAATTTGCCGGCATGGGGCGCGAGCTTCGAGCTGGCCATCTCGCCTGTCATGCCTTGCTTCCAGATCGGCGGGGGCGGGGCAGCTTGTGCGAACGCCTGGCCAACGCCGAAGGCGAGTAGTGAGCCCATCAAGGCAAAGTTTTTGATCATTTTTTGTCTCCGTTAATCGGTTTTGTTTGGGGTTTAGCTCGTTGTCCATTTTTATAATAGCACCGGCCTGGCGGCACCAAGACCTCCGGAAACCGGCATTGCCGGCTTGAAACTCAACGTACGCATCCTGGCGATGCGTCATGAAGCACGTGACTTTGACCATCGGAATTGAACATTAAAAAGTCAGCTTCTCGGAGCAAGAAAGCGCTGTCTGGGTCGTTGCGCTCCCGGCCAACGCCGCATTTTCGGCGGTCATCGGAAACGGCAACCAACGCAAACGCGGCCCTCTGAAAATTGCTTCGCAACACGACAACAAACGAAATTAAAGCTACTTTTTCAATAGCTGTAGTTGCCCGCCGATATTGCGTCAGGACTGGTTTTTATCCTGAAATATGCTGGACCGCAGTGCGGCAATGTCGAGTACGCGCAAACCGCCGTATTCGACGCGAATCGTGCCTTGCGCCTCCAGGGTTCGCAGCGACTCGTTGACACGCTGGCGCGACAGGCCGACCAGGTAAGCCAGTTCTTGCTGCGTGATGCGCAGCACCTCTCCCACGCCCGGATAAAGCACCGGGTTGAACAGCGCGGCCAGGCTGCGCCCCACGCGCAAGTCGGGGTTGCTCATGCGGTCAATCTCGCGCGCTGAAATGAACTGACCCAGGCGCTCGTTGAGCTGGTTCATCACAAAACGGTTAAAGCCGATCGAGTGGTCAAGCAGCCAGTGAAAACTGTCAATGGGCAAGCCGGCCACCACGCTTTTGCGCAGCGCCTGGATGTTGTAGCGGTACGGCTCGCGCTTGAGCGCCGTGCCTTCGCCAAACCAGCCGCCGGGCGGCATGCCGGCAAAAGTCATGGTGATGCCCTGGGCATTGTCCGAACTCATCTTGAGCAAGCCTTCGACCACGCCAAACCAGTAGGTCACAGGCCTGCCCACACGGCAGACGTAATCGCCCGCGGCCGCATCGCCCACCTGCAGGCTCGCCACCGCGCGCAGCCGTTCATCGGGACGCAGCAAGGGCAGCCAGGGAATGCCGCGCAACTCGTCTGGCGAGGGAGTTCGGCGGCGCTGGTGAAGGGTCAGGTCAGTTGACATGGGTCATGAAAACACCTGGATGTCATGCAGGCGTCAAGTTAAACCCTTAAATTGTCGGCCAAATGCTGATTTATTGTCAATTAAAAACCTCCGGCCGACGTGGCCTCAGCGGCGCATTGCCCCGCAACCCCGAATGCGCATGGCTTTGCATGTCGGCAACTTCATTGGCCAAAAGCGGCTAACCCCGGGCTGTCCCCACTAGGACTTACCCGTAAATTGTCGTTGCAACGACACCAGGGCGTCAAACGCAGTCCTAATATTCGATACACAACAGCCGACTTTCTTAAACAGTCGGCCCCACACGGAGACACGGACCGGATGCAGACCACATTTCCCCAATTGCTGCTCAAACATGCCGCCGAGCGCCCGGATGCACCGGCCATGCGCGAAAAAGAATACGGCATCTGGCAGGCGCACAGCTGGTCGGCCCTGGCCACCCTGGTCGGCCAGCTGGCCGCCGGGCTGAGCCAGGCTGGCCTCAGGCGCGGCGAACACATGGTGGTGATTGGCGCCAACCGCCCGCGCCTGTATGCCACCATGCTGGCGGTGCAGTCGCTGGGCAGCGTTCCGGTGCCGCTGTACCAGGATGCGGTCGGCGCCGAATGCGTCTTTCCGCTGAACAACGCAGAAGTGCGTTTTGCCATGGTCGAAGACCAGGAGCAGGTCGATAAACTGGTCGAAATCAGGGATCGCTGCCCGCAAATTTCGAACATCTACTATGACGACCCGCGCGGCCTGCGCACTTATGACGAGCCCGGGCTTGATTCGCTTGATGCGCTGATCGACTCAGGCAAGGCCTTCATCGCCCAGAACCCGAACTGGTTTGCGGCTGAAGTCGCCAAGCTCCAGCCGAACGATGTGGCGGCCATGTTTTTCACCTCGGGCACGACCGGCAACCCCAAAGGGGTGGTGCACACCCACAGCACGCTGCTTGACCGCGCCAGCGCCGGCGCCGAATTCGACAAGCTGACAAATGCCGAAGAAGTGCTGGCCTATTTGCCACCCGCCTGGATTGGCCAGAACATCTTCAGCTACGCCCAGTGGCTAGCCTGCGGCTACGTGGTGAACTGCCCCGAGTCGGCCAGCACCGTGACGATCGACCTGAAGGAAATCGGCCCGACCTATTACTTTGCGCCGCCGCGTGTCTTTGAAGGCCTGCTGACCAGCGTGATGATCCGCATGGAAGACGCTGGCGCACTCAAGCGCAAGATGTTCGAGGCTTGCATGAATGTCGCCCGGCGCGTTGGCCCGGCGCGCATGAATGGCGAAGCCGTCGGCAGCCTGGACCGGCTCAAATACGCCATCGGCAACGTGCTGGTCTATGGTCCGCTGCGCAACACCCTGGGCTTCAACCGGGTGCGCGTAGCCTACACCGCCGGCGAAGCCATTGGCCCCGACCTGTTCAGCTTTTACCGCTCGATCGGCATCAACCTCAAACAGCTTTACGGCTCGACCGAAACCGCCGTATTTGTCTGCCTGCAGCCCGACAACCAGGCGCGCGCCGACACTGTGGGCGTGCCAATTCGCGGCGTCCAGATCAAAGTCGCCGACAACGGCGAGATCATGGTCAAGTCGGCCGGCCTGCTCAAGGAATACTACAAAAACCCGACAGCCACCGCCGAGGTGCTGACCGCCGACGGCTGGTACCACACCAGCGACGCCGGCTTCCTGGATGCGCACGGCCACCTCAAAATCATCGACCGCGTCAAGGACGTTGGCCGCATCAAGGGCGGGCCTAACGACGGCGCCATGTTTGCGCCCAAATACGTCGAGAACAAGCTCAAGTTCTTCCCCTTCATCAAGGAAGTCGTGGCGCTGGGCGACGGCCGCGACCGCGTTTGCGTCATGGTCAACATCGACTTCGATGCGGTCGGCAACTGGGCCGAGCGGCGCAACCTGCCCTACGCCGGCTACACCGACCTGGCACAAAAGCCCGAGGTCTACCAGCTGATGCAGGAATGCATTGAAAAGGTCAATGCCGACCTGGCCAGCGATGCGCTGCTGGCCGGAAGCCAGGTCAGCCGTTTCCTGATTCTGCACAAGGAACTCGATGCCGACGACGGCGAACTGACGCGGACCAACAAGGTCAAGCGTGGGTTCATTGCCGAAAAATACGGCGTACTGGTCGAGGCGCTGTATGCCGGTAAGGCCGAGCAATACATCGAGACCGTCGTCAAGTTCGAGGACGGCCGCACGGGCAGCGTCAGCGCCACGCTCCAACTGTCGGACGCAAAAACCTTTTCCCAGGTCAAAGCTGCGGCCTGAACAAAAAAAACCATGACAAAAAAGAAGACCGGCGACGTCATCCTGGACGTCAACAACATCAGCCTGCGTTTTGGCGGCGTCAAGGCGCTGACCGACATTTCCTTCAATGTGAAGGAGCATGAAATCCGCTCCATCATCGGCCCCAACGGCGCCGGCAAAAGCTCGATGCTCAATTGCATCAACGGCGTCTACACGCCGCAGGAAGGCTCGATCACCTTTCGCGGCCAGAAGTTTTCACACATGTCCTCGCGCCAGGTGGCCGAAATGGGTGTGGCCCGCACGTTCCAGAACCTGGCGCTGTTCAAGGGCATGAGCGTGATCGACAACATCATGACCGGGCGCAACCTGAAGATCAAAAGCAACATCTTTCTGCAGGCGCTGCGCATCGGCCCTGCCGAGCGCGAGGAAACACGCCACCGTGAATATGTCGAAGGCATCATCGACTTTCTGGAAATCCAGGCTTTTCGCAAGACGCCGGTTGGCCAGTTGCCCTATGGTCTGCAAAAACGCGTCGATCTGGGGCGCGCGCTGGCGATGGAGCCGCAGGTGCTGCTGCTGGACGAGCCGATGGCCGGCATGAACGTCGAGGAAAAGCAGGACATGTGCCGCTTCATCCTCGACGTGAACGAGGAATTCGGCACCACCATCGTGCTGATCGAGCACGACATGGGCGTGGTGATGGACATTTCCGACCGTGTCGTGGTGCTCGACTACGGCAAGAAGATTGGCGACGGCGAGCCCGAAGAAGTCCGCGCCAACCCGGACGTGATCAGCGCCTACCTCGGCACCAGCCATTGATATGACCCCGATACATGCCCCCACGCTTGCCACTTCGTGTGCTGCGCTGCCCCCCGAGGGGGCCGCTGCGCCTGCGGTCTGGCAAAGCCAGTCCCGCGGCCCCTGCTGGTGGGAAACGGATGCCATCACGCTTGCTGCGCTGCTCCGCACTGAATCTTTAGGAGTTTGATTTCATGGCATTTTTTCTTGAAACCCTGATTGGCGGCCTGATGGCCGGCATGCTGTATTCGCTGGTGGCGCTCGGCTTTGTGCTGATCTACAAGGCGTCGGGCGTGTTCAACTTTGCGCAGGGCGCGATGGTGCTGTTTGCGGCGCTGGCGATGGCCCGGTTCTCGGAGTGGATTCCGAAGTGGACCGGCATCGACAACCTGATCGTCGCCAACCTGATCGCCTTCGCGATTGCCGCCGTGCTGATGTTCGTCGTCGCCTGGCTGATCGAGCGGCTGGTGCTGCGCCACCTGGTCAACCAGGAAGGCGCGACGCTGCTGATGGCCACACTGGGCATTGCCTATTTCCTCGAAGGCCTGGGCCAGACCTTGTTCGGCAGCAACATCTACAAGATCGACATCGGCATGCCGAAAGACCCGGTCTTCCTGCTGGACTCGGTGTTTCCGGGCGGCATCCTGGTCAACAAGGAAGACGTGATTGCCGCCGCCATCGCGGCTGCCATGGTCATCTTGCTGAGCATCTTTTTCCAGAAAACCACCACCGGCCGCGCCCTGCGCGCCGTGGCCGATGACCACCAGGCGGCGCAGTCCATCGGCATTCCGCTGAACCGCATCTGGGTCATCGTCTGGTGCGTCGCCGGCGTCGTGGCGCTGGTGTCCGGAATGATCTGGGGCTCCAAACTGGGCGTGCAATTTTCGCTGACGACGATTGCACTGCGCGCCCTGCCAGTGGTGATTCTGGGCGGCCTGACCTCGGTGCCGGGCGCCATTCTGGGCGGGCTGATCATCGGCGTCGGCGAGAAGCTGTCCGAGGTCTACCTCGGCCCGTATGTCGGCGGCGGCATCGAGATCTGGTTCGCCTATGTGCTGGCACTGGTGTTCCTGTTGTTCCGTCCGCAGGGGCTGTTCGGCGAGAAGATCATCGATCGCGTCTGAACTGACAAGAAGAACAAGGAACCCACATGCTCTACCGCGAAAACGGCCAGTTCAAGACCACCTACCGGGCTGACCAGCAGATCTTCCCGATCACGCAGGACCGCATTGCCATCGGCCTGGTGCTGCTGTTTGCCTTTGTCGCCGTGCCGCTGATGGCCAGCGACTACCTTTACGCCTCGATTTTGATTCCGCTGGTCATCATGTCGCTGGCGGCGATCGGGGTGAACATCCTGGTCGGCTACTGCGGCCAGATCTCGCTGGGATCGGGTGCCTTCATGGCGGTCGGGGCTTACGGCGCCTACAACTTTTTCGTGCGCATTCCAGGCATGCCGCTGATCCCGACGGTCATATTGGGCGGGTTTTGCGCCATGGCCTTTGGCATTTTGTTTGGCCTGCCGAGCCTGCGCGTCAAGGGCCTGTACCTTGCCGTGGCCACGCTGGCGGCGCAGTTCTTCAGCGACTGGATGTTTTTGCGCATCAAGTGGCTGACCAACGATTCGGCATCGGGCTCGGTGTCGGTCACCGGATTGCAGGTGTTCGGCCTGCCAATCCAGAGTCCGGCATCCAAGTACCTGCTGTGCTTGAGCATCCTGGTGATCGTCGCGCTGCTGGCCAAAAACCTGGTGCGCGGTGCCATCGGCCGCGAATGGATGGCCATTCGTGACATGGACGTAGCCGCTTCCGTTATTGGCATCCGGCCGATGTACGCCAAGCTCAGCGCCTTTGCCGTCAGTTCGTTCATCATCGGCATGGCTGGCGCGCTATGGGCTTTTGTGTACCTGGGCTCCTGGGAGCCAGCAGCCTTTTCCGTCGAAATTTCGTTTCGCCTCCTGTTCATGGTGATCATCGGCGGCCTGGGCTCAATCATGGGCGCGTTCTTTGGCGCGGCATTCATCGTTGTGCTGCCGATTGCACTGAACCGCTTTTTGCCGGCCTTCATGGGACTGTTCGGCATCGATATTTCGACCGCTGGCGTGTCGCATGCCGAACTGATGATTTTTGGCGGGCTGATCGTCTGGTTCCTGATTGTCGAGCCGCACGGCCTGGCCCGGCTGTGGTCCATGGGCAAACAGAAACTGCGCCTCTGGCCTTTCCCCCACTGACTGCATTCATAGCAGGACCCTCGTTTTTTCACCGTGCTTCCACATTTTTATTCCAAGGAGACATCCATGAAGCTTTCGAAACTCGTGATTGCCGCGACCGTGCTCGCCGCTGGGGCGGCGTCGCTGTCCACCAGTGCTTTTGCGCAGGCCAAGGAGCAGTTCTTCCCGCTGCTGTCCTACCGCACCGGCCCCTACGCGCCCAACGGCACGCCCTGGGCCAATGGCAAGCAGGACTACATCAAGATGGTCAATGCGCGCGACGGCGGCATCAACGGCGTCAAGCTGACGTTTGAAGAATGCGAAACCGGCTACGCCACCGACCGCGGCGTGGAATGCTACGAGCGCCTGAAAAACAGGCCCGGCGTGGCGCTGATCGACCCGCAGGCCACCGGCATCACCTTTGCGCTGACCGAAAAAGTTCCGACCGACAAAATCCCGCTGGTCACGCTGGGCTACGGCCTGTCGGTGGCGCAGGACGGCCAGGCCTTCAAGTGGAACTTCCCGCTGATGGGCAGCTACTGGACCGCCGCCGACATCCTGATCCAGCACATCGGCAAAAACGCCGGTGGCCTGGACAAGCTCAAGGGCAAAAAGATTGCGCTGGTCTACCACGACAGCCCGTTCGGCAAGGAGCCGATTCCGCTGTTGCAGGAACGCGCCAAGATGCACGGCTTCGAGTTGCAGCTGCTGCCGGTGACGGCGCCCGGCGTCGAGCAAAAGGCCGCCTGGCTGCAGGTGCGCCAGGCCAAGCCTGACTATGTGCTGCTGTGGGGCTGGGGCGTGATGAATTCCACCGCGCTGAAGGAAGCGCAGGCAACCGGCTTTCCGCGCGAGAAACTGTATGGCGTGTGGTGGGCCGGCGCAGAGCCCGATGTGCGTGACGTGGGCGAAGGCGCCAAGGGCTACCAGGCGCTGGCGCTCAATGGCTCGGGCCAGGAATCCAAGGTCATGCAGGACATCCTCAAGCTGGTGCATGAAAAGGGCCAGGGCACGGGTCCAAAGGACGAAGTCGGCTCGGTGCTCTACATGCGCGGTGCGATCATCCAGATGCTGAGCATCGAGGCCGTGCGCCGCGCGCAGGAGCGCTTCGGCAAGGGCAAGGTCATGACCGGCGAGCAGGTGCGCTGGGGCCTGGAAAACCTGAACCTCGACCAGAAAAGGCTTGACGCCTTGGGCTTTGCCGGCGTGATGCGCCCGATCTCCACCAGCTGCGCCGACCACATGGGATCGACTTGGGCACGCGTGCAGACCTGGGACGGCAAAAAATGGGCCATGAGCTCTGACTGGTACCAGTCGGATGACCAGATCATCAAGCCTCTGGTGAAGGCAGGCGCCGACAAGTACCTGGCCGACAAGAAGCTGACGCGCCGCGACCCGGCAGACTGCCAGTCCTGACGGGATGGGTCCCTGGCGCGGCAGCAACGTCGCGACAGGGACCTGGCGGCTTCCTTGCGGAGCCGCCAGGCGAGAAGCTTGCGTGCAAGCTTCTCGCCTGGCACAGACACAGAAGAGAAACCTATGGAACCCAAAAAAATCGTTCTCAACGTCAACGGCATCGAGGTCATCTATAACCATGTGATCCTGGTGCTCAAGGGCGTCTCGCTGCAGGTGCCCGAGGGCAAGATCGTCGCCATTCTGGGCGGCAATGGCGCCGGCAAGACCACGACGCTGCGCGCTATTTCCAACCTGCTGCAAGGCGAGCGAGGCGCAGTCACCAAGGGCTCGATCGAACTGCGCGGCGAACGCATAGAGAACCTGTCGCCGGCCGATCTGGTGCAGCGCGGCGTGGTGCAGGTCATGGAAGGCAGGCACTGCTTTGCCCACCTGACCATTGAAGAAAACCTGTTGACCGGCGCCTATACCCGCACCAGCAAGGCTGAAATTGCGGCCAACCTGGAAAAGGTCTACGACTACTTTCCCCGTCTGAAGACGCGGCGCACGTCGCAGGCCGCCTACACCTCGGGCGGCGAGCAGCAGATGTGCGCGATTGGCCGCGCCATCATGACCAACCCGAGCATGGTGCTGCTTGACGAGCCGTCGATGGGCCTGGCCCCGCAGATCGTGGAAGAAGTGTTCAACATCGTCAAAGACCTGAACACCAGGGAAAAAGTCACTTTTTTGCTGGCCGAGCAGAACACCAACATGGCGCTGAAGTATTCCGACTATGGCTACATCATGGAATCGGGCCGCGTGGTGATGGACGGCATTGCCAGCGACCTGGCCAATAACGAGGACGTGAAAGAGTTCTACCTCGGCGTCGGCGGCGGTGAACGCAAAAGTTTCAAGGACGTGAAAAGCTACAAGCGCCGCAAGCGCTGGCTGGCCTGATGTTGCCCCCACGGTCGCCCACTGCGTGTGGCTCCCTGCCCCCCGAGGGGGCCGCTGCGCCTGCGGTCTGGCGAAGCCAGTCCCGCGGCCCCTGCTGGCTTAGAACGATATCGCTCCTACGTTTGTCGATTCCCGGACTGCGCTGTCTTCTCCTAGAGGGCTGGCACATGCATACCTCTTTTTCCACCTGGTTTTTCTCCTTCTCCGCTGGGAGAAGCTTGGAATGGGGGCCTCCCCGAATCCGGTTCGGGCTCGCCAGATGCTTCTAACACCGTCCGCCTGCGTGCTTTAACCTTTAACCCAATACCTTTCATGACATCACTCCACATGGATGCGCTGGAAACCCGCGCCCCAGCCGAACGCGAAGCCGCGTTGCTGGCCGCCCTGCCTGCGCAGATTGCCCATGCGCGCAGCGCTTCATCCGCGTTTGCCGAAATTCTGGCGGGTATCGATCCGGCTGCAATCACCAGCCGCACCGCGCTGGCCACGCTGCCCGTCACGCGCAAGTCCGACCTGCTGGCGCGTCAGCAGGCCAGACGTGCTGAAAACGTGTTCGGCGGCTTCAGCACCTTGGGCTTTGGCGCTGCCATGCCGCGCGTCTTTTCGAGCCCCGGTCCGATGTACGAGCCGGAAGGCACGCGCCGCGACTATTGGCGCATGGCACGCGCACTGTTTGCGGCGGGCTTCAGGCCAGGCGAGCTGGTTCACAACTGCTTCAGCTACCACTTCGTACCG
This sequence comes from Polaromonas sp. CG_9.7, assembly GCF_015752205.1. GTDB lineage: Bacteria > Pseudomonadota > Gammaproteobacteria > Burkholderiales > Burkholderiaceae_C > Polaromonas. Next base: position 19,135 of record NZ_JADOVG010000002.1, on the reverse strand, counting down.
GCCGGCTCCATGATGGAAAGCGGCGCGCACGCGCTGGGCTGCAGCGTGTTTCCCGGCGGCACCGGCCAGACCGAACAGCAGGTCCAGGCCATGGCCGAACTCAAGCCTGCGGGCTACATCGGCACGCCAAGTTTCCTGAAAATCATTGTCGAAAAAGCCGCTGAAATGAAAGTCGCGTTGCCCAGCGTGACCAAGGCGCTGGTGTCGGCCGAGGCTTTTCCACCCAGCCTGCGCGACTGGCTGGCCGAACGCGGCATTGCCGGCTACCAGTGCTACGCCACTGCCGACCTGGGGCTGATCGCCTATGAAACTGAAGCGCGCGAAGGCCTGGTGGTTGACGAGGGCGTGATCGTTGAAATTGTCCGTCCGGGTACCGGCGACCCGGTGCTTGAGGGCGAAGTCGGCGAGCTGGTCGTGACCACGCTGAACCCCGACTATCCGCTGATCCGCTTTGGCACCGGCGACCTGTCGGCGGTGCTGCCGGGCCAATGCCCGAGCGGTCGCACCAACACCCGCATCAAGGGCTGGATGGGCCGTGCCGACCAGACCACCAAGGTGCGCGGCATGTTTGTGCATCCAGCGCAAGTCGCCGAGATTGCCCGGCGTTTTCCCGAAGTCATCAAGGCCCGGCTGGTGGTCAGCGGCGAAATGGCAAACGACAGCATGTGCCTGCGGGTGGAGACCCGTTCTTCACCGGCAGGGCTGGACCAGCGCATCAGCGACGCCATTCGCGACGTGACCAAACTGCGCGGCACGGTAGAGCTGCTGGTTCCCGGCAGCTTGCCCAACGACGGCAAGGTCATTGAAGACGCTCGCAGCTACAAATAGCGAACACAGGGGATTCCCTTGTAAGTAGTTCCCGCGATATGCGACACAAAATGATCTCTTAGACTCATCTGGTCAAGAGTTCCACCCTATCCACTTATTCGCCTGGAGACGTTCATGAAACGCCTGTTAGTTCTTGCTGTGGCAGCAGCTGCCTTCTTCTCGGTCAGCGCCCAAACCTTTCCGGGCAGCAAGCCCATCACCTTCGTCGTGCCCTTTGCCGCAGGCGGCCCGACCGACCGCGTGGCGCGTGATCTGGCCGAAGCCATGCGCAAGTCAATGGGGGGCGGCGCCAACTTCGTGGTGGAAAACGTCAATGGTGCCGGCGGTACCATCGGCGCCAACAAGGCTGCCAAGGCAGCGCCCGACGGCCACACGCTGCTGCTGCACCACATCGGCATGGCGGCTGCGCCCGGCCTGTACCGCAAACTGCAGTACAAACCGCTGGAAGATTTCGAATACCTCGGCATGATCAATGAAGTGCCGATGACGCTGATTGGCAAGCCCCAGATGGAGGCCAACACCTACCGCGATCTGGAAAACTACATTCGCGTCAATGCTGGCAAGCTCAACATCGCGCATGCCGGGCTGGGATCAGCCTCGCACCTGTGCGGCCTGATGTGGCAGTCGGCCATCAATGCCAAGGAACCGATGACCACCATTCCATTCGGTGGCACCGCGCCGGCGATGAATGCACTGGTCGGCGGCCAGGTCGACATGATGTGCGACCAGACCACCAACACCACCGGACAGATCGAAGCCGGTCGCGTCAAGGCCTATGCAGTCACGACCACCAAGCCCCTGACAAACAACAAAGTGCTCAAGGACCTGCCGACCCTGCAGGAAATGGGCTTGAAGGGCTTTGACCTGACGATCTGGCACGGCCTGTACGCACCCAAAGGCACACCGCCTGCCGTGCTGGCGCAGATCAACGCTGCGCTGAAGAAAGCGCTGAAAGACCCTGACTTCATCCAGAAGCAGGAAGGCCTGGGCGCCGTGTTGGTGGCCGACAACCGTGTCGAGCCTGCTGCGCACAAGGCCTTCGTGACGTCCCAAATCAACAAGCTCAAGCCGGTGATTGAAGCCGCCGGCAAATTCGCCGACTGATCGCTCCCGACCCGCTGCATTGCAAAGCCGCCCGGCGAAAGCCAAGCGGCTTTTTCATTGGTGCCCGGATTAACCCTGTTGAAACTGCGGCCGGTCACCGCTAAGGTGGATGCTGGACTATTTACGGAGACCCTGTTGACACCAATTTTCAAGCCAAATCGCCGCTCTGCGCTCGCATACACTGCACTTGTAGCTACTATTTTCGTAGCAAACCCGGTCTTGAGCCAGACGACATGGCCGACCCGCCCGGTCAAGATCATCGTGCCGTTTGCACCGGGCGGCACCACCGACATCATGGCCCGCGCCATGGCACCCGAGTTGCAGAATGCCTTTGGCCAGCCCTTTGTAGTGGAAAACCGCGCCGGTGCGGGCGGCAACATTGGCGCCGACGTGGTGGCCAGGGCGGCGCCCGACGGCTACACGCTGCTGATGGGAACCGTCGGCACGCACGGCATCAACAAGTCGCTGTACAGCCGCATGACGTTTGACCCGCAAAAGGACTTTGCGCCCATCACGCTGGTGGCCGGCGTTCCCAATGTCATGGTCGTGAACGCTGAAAAAGCCAAGGCAGCCGGCATCAACAACGTCGCTGACTTCATCCGTGTGGCCAAGGCCAATCCGGGAAAGCTCAACATGGCGTCGAGCGGCAATGGCACCTCGATCCACATGGCAGGCGAGCTGTTCAAGACCATGAGCGGTACCTACATGATCCACTTTCCCTACGGCGGCTCAAGCCCGGCGCTGATGTCACTGGCATCCGGCGACATGGACGTGATGTTCGACAACCTGCCGTCGTCGATGCAGCTGATCAAGTCGGGCCGGCTCAAGGCGCTGGCCGTGACCAGCGCGCAGCGCTCCCCCGCGCTGCCCGACGTGCCAACGGTCGAGGAAGCCGGCGGCCCGGCGTTCAAAGGCTTCGAGGCCAGTTCCTGGTTCGGCCTGCTGGCGCCTGCAGGCACACCGCCTGACATCATCAGCCGCATCCAGCAGGAAGCGGCCAAGTCGCTGAAAACACCGGCCATCAAGGAAAAACTGCTCGCGCAGGGTGCCGTTCCCGGTGGCAACACGCCCGCGCAGTTCACAGACTTCATCAATGCCGAGCACAAGAAATGGGCGCAGGTGGTGAAAACCTCAGGCGCCAAGGTCGATTGACGCGGCACTTGCCACCAGACGCAGAAAAAGCCCCGTTGCCGGGGCTTTTTCAATTCACCGCAGTGGCGGCCCGAGCATGCTCAAACGCCCCAGACCACTTCCTGGCTTGCCTGGATGTTCCAGCGCAGCATGTCGATGAAGGGCTTGGCGCGCTGGTGCAGTCCAACGCCTTCGGGCACGCCATCGCCGTCCTTGTCGTCACCCGACTCTTCGAGCTTGATCGCGGCTTCAAGCGCCTTGATGGCGGCAGGCATCTGCTCGGGCAGGATAATGCCGCGCGGGCCAGGCGTCTTGCCGATGATTTCCAGCATCTGCCGGCCATTGGGCTCCAGCATGATCACATCACCCATATTTTTTGACTTGAATCTGTACAGCATCGAATACGCCTCCTGAGGTTGAAACACTGGTGTGATTATCCGCAGCTTCTGCGCACGTGTATGTAGGTGGCTGCCATGTCACGCAGCGGCCAGCGGGCCTTGCCAGGCGGGCGCCCTTCAGGCTGCCGGTCATCGCGCAAAATAGCGGCTATGTTCAATATTGTCACCGTCCAAAAACCCGCCGACCAGTCGCTTCGCCAGGACGGGCTGAGCCTGCTGCTACCGGCTGATTTCTATGCCAGCCTGATGCTTGAGGCGCCGCAGTGGCAGCAAGGCTGGGATGCGCTGAGCACTTCCTGGGACCGGCTGCCAACCGATGCGCACCTGAAGGATGGTGGCAATTACCGGCGCCGCCGCCATGCCTGCTTTATCCAGAACCTGGACAGCAACGCGCTTGCGCAAACGCCGCACCGGGCGCACTGGCAGCCGCTGGACTACAACGCGCTGCATGGCGGCTTCGAGCGCTGGTTCGACCCGGTCGAGGCGGCCGTCGCCGAAGCACCCGCGTGGCGGGAACTGCTGGCCAGCCTGGGCCGGCTGTTTGCCCAAGTCAGGGCGGTGCCACGCTGGCACATCGAAGCGCACCAGTTCCGCATCGACACCACCGAGGGCGTGGGCCGGCCGACGCCCGAGGGCGCGCACCGCGACGGCGTGGATTTTGTCGTCGTGTTGCTGGTGGCGCGGCGCGGCGTCAAGGGTGGCGAAACCCGCGTCTTCGATGCCCACGGCCCGCACGGCATGCGTTTTTTGATGGAGGAGCCGCTGACGGCGCTGCTTATGGATGACGAACGTGTGATCCACGAAACCACGCCGATTTTCCCGGCCGACGGCCAGGACCGTCAGGGCGGCGTGCGCGACACACTGGTGCTGACCTACCGGGCTAAGGGCTTCCAGGCGCCCTGACAGGCCGTGCGCCTGCATCGCCAGGCGTCCATTTTCATTTCCATCTCCATTTCCATTTTATTTCCTGCATGTCCGCAAGCCCCGCGCGGGGCTGCCGTAAACCCGCTTGACGAATTTACTTTAACCTTAAACAATTAAGGCTAGATCAATTCACGAGGCACGCATTGCATGCACATCCTTTGCCTGGGCGGCGGTCCCGCCGGTTTGTATTTCAGCCTGCTGATGAAGCGGCAAGACCCGTCCCTCCAGGTCACGGTGGTTGAGCGCAACCGCCCTTTCGACACCTTTGGCTGGGGCGTGGTGCTGTCAGACCAGACGCTGGCCAATCTGCAGTCCGCCGACCCGGACAGTGCGAAACTGATTGGTGACGCGTTCAACCACTGGGACGACGTCGAGATGTTCTTCAAGGGCACCGCAGTGCGCTCGGGCGGCCACGGCTTTTGCGGTATCGGCCGCAAGCGGCTGCTCAACATCCTGCAGGACCGTTGCCTGGCGCTCGGCGTTGATCTGGTGTTCGAGACCGACGTGAGCGACGACCAGGCAATCGCGGCGCAGTACAACGCCGACCTGGTCATTGCCTGCGACGGCCTGAACAGCCGCATCCGCAGCCGCTATGCCGACACCTTCCAGCCCGATGTGGAATTGCGCAACTGCCGCTTTGTCTGGCTGGGCACAAAGCAGACGTTTGACGCTTTCACCTTTGCTTTCGAGCAGACCGAGCACGGCTGGTTTGCCGCCCATGCCTACCAGTTCGACGCCACCACCTCGACCTTCATCGTCGAAACGCCCGAAGCCGTCTGGAAGGCACACGGTCTGGACCAGATGAGCCAGCAAGACGGCATTGCGTTTTGCGAACGCCTTTTTGCCAAATACCTGAATGGCCACCCGCTGATGAACAACGCCACGCATGTGCGCGGCTCGGCCATCTGGATCCGCTTTCCGCGCGTGGTCTGCGGGCGCTGGGTGCACCATGAAACCCTACACGGCAAACGTGTGCCCATCGTGCTGATGGGCGACGCGGCGCACACCGCGCATTTTTCGATTGGCAGCGGCACCAAGCTGGCGCTTGAAGACGCCATCGAGCTGGCGCGCTGCTTTGCAGCGCACCCCGAAACTGACGACGCGCTGCAGGCGTACGAAGCGCTGCGCTCGATCGAGGTGCTGAAAATCCAGAACGCCGCTCGCAATTCGACCGAATGGTTTGAAAACGTCGAACGCTACAGCGGCCTGGAAGCCGAGCAGTTCTTCTATTCAATGATGACGCGCTCGCAGCGCATCAGCCACGAAAACCTGCGCGTGCGCGACGCCGCCTGGCTGCAGGACTATGAGCAGTGGCTGGCAGGAATGACCCCCACGCTTCCCACTTCGTGTGGTTCGCTGCCCCCCGAGGGGGCCGCTGCGCCTGCGGTCTGGCAAAGCCAGTCCCGCGGCCCCGTCTTGGAAAATAAGGCTTCGTCGGATGGCGGCCCTCGAAAGGCTAAGGACGAACGGGGAAGTGTGGCGAGCGTTAGGGCCACTCCGCCCCCGCCGATGTTGCTGCCGCTGACAGTGCGCGGTCTGACGCTGAAAAACCGCATCGTCGTCTCCCCCATGGCCATGTACAGCGCGGTCGATGGCGTGCCGCAGGACTTTCACCTGGTGCATCTGGGCGCGCGGGCGCTGGGCGGGGCGGCGCTGGTACTGGTTGAAATGACGTCGCCCGAGCCCGAGGGCCGCATCACGCCGGCCTGCACCGGCTTGTGGAATGACGCGCAAATGGTTGCCTTCAAGCGGATTGCCGATTTTGTCCATGCTGCAGGCACGGGCGCGAAGATCGGCCTGCAACTGGGCCACAGCGGCCCCAAGGGTTCGACGCAGGTGGGCTGGGAATCACCAGATGAACCGGTGCTTGAAGGCAACTGGCCGCTGCTGGCCGCCAGCGCCGTGTCCTATGGTCCGACCAACCAGATGCCGCAGGCCATGACGCACGCCGACATGGCGCGCCTGAAGGACAAGTTTGTGCAGTCCGCACAGCGGGCGGTCGAAGCCGGTTTCGACTGGCTGGAACTGCACTGCGCCCACGGCTACCTGTTGTCGAGCTTCATTACGCCGCTGACCAACCAGCGCGGCGACGACTATGGCGGCAGCCTGGAAAACCGCTGCCGCTACCCGCTTGAAGTGTTCAGCGCGATACGGGCGGTGTGGCCTGCGCACCTGCCGATGAGCGTGCGCATCTCGGCCCACGACTGGGCGCCCGGCGGCAACACCGACGACGATGCCGTGCAGATCGCCCGGCTGTTCAAGGCGGCCGGTTGCGATGTCATCGACGTGTCGTCGGGCCAGACGACGCGCGCGGCCAAACCGATTTACGGACGCATGTACCAGACCCCGTTTGCCGACCGCATCCGCAACGAAGTCGGCATCCAGACAATGGCCGTCGGCGCGATTTCCGAGGCCGACCAGGTCAACAGCATCATTGCCGCCGGCCGCGCCGACCTGTGCGCCATTGCCCGCCCGCACCTGGCCGATCCGGCCTGGACGCTGCATGAAGCAGCCAAACTGCAAAGCCGGCAGGTGGACTGGCCCAAGCCGTATTTGAGCGGCCGGGACCAGCTTTACCGCGAGATTTTCAAGCAAAAAGAGGCTCTGGCGCAGACGGGACCTGCGCAAGCAGCTATCAAATAAGGAGTTTGAAGATCGAAAAGCATTGTCATCCCGGAAGCGTTGCCATCCCGGGCTAGACCCGGGATCCACCTGTGCAAAGCCGACCGCAGCCTGGAACTTTCAAGCGGGTGCTGAATGGGTTGGAGTCATGGGGTTGTGGATTGCGGGTCAAGCCCGCAACGACAAAAGAGAAGATGAAGCGCATGCAGGGCGCTGGGCAGCTGTTTAAAAACTCAGGAAGAATTTGGCTTCAGCGCAATCCTGCCGAGCGCAAGCAGCTATCAAATATATAGCATTAATGACCGACAGGAAAAAACCGATGGACATGGAAGCACGCGGCCACAGCGAACACCCCGAAGCCCTGCGCCTGTGGCTGCGCATGCTGACGCTGACGCAGCTGATTGAAAAGCAGGTGCGCACCCAGTTGCGCGAGCAGTTCGGCACCACGCTGCCGCGCTTTGACTTGATGGCGCAGCTTGAACGCCAGCCCGAGGGGCTGAAGATGAACGAGCTGTCGCGCCGCATGATGGTGACCGGCGGCAACGTCACCGGCATCACCGACCAGCTGGTGGCCGAAGGGCTGGTCGAACGCATCAAGGTCGAAGGCGACCGCCGCGCTTACCGGGTGCGCCTGACGCCGCCCGGCCGCGCCCTGTTCGCCGACATGGCGCTCCAGCATGAAGGCTGGATCGTCGCCGCTTTCGACGGCCTGTCGCCTGCCGAGGTCGAAGCCCTGCACCAGCTGCTGGGCAAGGTCAAGCAGCATTACCACCACGACACCTCACTCGACACCCCACTGGAAACTGCATGAAACACTACATCGGCCCGGCCAACCCCATGCATGCGCAATTCGATGCGCTGGGCGCCTACCAGGCGCAGCATTTCGCCTATGCCTTCGACGACGGCGTTGCCACACTGACGCTGAATCGCCCGGAGCGCAAGAATCCGCTGACCTTTGCGTCCTATGCCGAGTTGCGCGACCTGTTTCGCGCACTGAACCACGCCACCGACGTGAAGGTCATCGTGCTGACCGGCGCGGGCGGCAACTTCTGCTCGGGCGGCGATGTGCATGAAATCATCGGCCCGCTGACCAGGATGCGCATGCCCGCGCTGCTTGAATTCACCCGCATGACCGGCGACCTGATCAAGGCCATGCGCGCCTGCCCGCAACCCATCGTGGCGGCCATCGACGGCATTTGCGCCGGTGCCGGCGCGATGATGGCACTGGCGTCCGACCTGCGGCTGGGAACAGCGCAGGCCCGCACTGCCTTTTTGTTCACCCGCGTCGGTCTGGCCGGCGCGGACATGGGCGCTTGTGCGCTGCTGCCGCGCCTGATTGGCCAGGGCCGGGCGTCGGAATTGCTGTTCACCGGCCGCGCCATGAGCGCTGAGGAAGGCCTGCAATGGGGCTTTTTCAATGCGCTGCATGCGCCCGAGGCGTTGATGCAGGCGGCGCACAAGCTGGCGCGCGACCTGGCCAGCGGCCCGACCTTTGCGCACGCCATGACCAAGACCATGCTGCACCAGGAGTGGGCCATGACGCTGGACCAGGCGATTGAAGCCGAGGCGCAGGCACAAGCCATCTGCATGCAGACGCAGGACTTCACACGTGCCTACGACGCCTTTGCCGCCAAACAAAAACCGGTGTTCCAAGGCGACTGAACCCGCCCCAAACACACCCACGCAGAAAGACCTTGCCCATGACCCCCACAACCACCCACCTGGCGCTGCCTTTCTTTGACGACGTTCACCGCGAACTCGGTGCGCGGCTGGCCGACTGGATTCCCGGCCAGCAGGTCGATGAACACGACGACCGGCGCGCCTGCCGCGAATGGGTCCAGCGGCTGGGCGATGCGGGCTGGCTGCGCTACTGCGTACCGGCGGGTACTGACGGCGCATGGGGTGGTGCGTTGCCCGCGCTCGACTCGCGCGCGCTGGTCATCCTGCGCGAAACGCTGGCCTTTCATTCGCCGCTGGCTGATTTTGCGTTCGCCATGCAAGGCCTGGGCAGCGGCGCCATCACGCTGGCCGGCACACCGGCGCAGCAGGCCGCTTACCTGCCGCAGGTCGCCAGCGGCGAAAAAATAGCCGCCTTTGCCCTGAGCGAAGCCGATGCCGGGTCGGACGCCGGCGCCATGACGACCCGCGCGGCCCAGGCCGAAGGCGGATGGGCCGTCAACGGCAGCAAGACCTGGATCAGCAATGGCGGCATTGCCGATTTCTACGTCACCTTTGCCAAGACCGACCCGGCAGCGGGCACACGCGGCATCACCGCCTTCATCATCGACGCCAGCGTGCCCGGCCTGGACGCCAGCGAGCACATCGCCGTGATGTCGCCGCACCCGCTGGCCACGCTGAAGTTCACCGATTGCCGGCTGGAAGGCGATGCGCAACTGGGGCTGCTCAACGGCGGCTTCCGGCTGGCGATGCAGACGCTGGACATCTTTCGCGCCTCGGTGGCCGGTGCGGCGCTGGGCATGGCACGGCGCGCACTGCTTGAGGCGGTGCGACATGCCAAAACCCGCCAGATGTTCGGCCAGACGCTCGCCGACTTTCAATTGACGCAGGCCAAAATCGGTGAAATGGCGGCCTTGATCGATGCGGCGGCGCTGCTGACCTACCGCGCCGCCTGGCTGCGCGACGAAGGCGAACGCCGGGGCAACCCGGTGCGGGTCACGGCAGAAGCCGCGATGGCCAAGATGACCGCGACTGAAAATGCCCAGCGCGTCATCGACATGGCGCTGCAGCTGCACGGCGGCCTGGGCGTGAAGGTCGGCACCAAGGTCGAAAGCCTGTACCGCGACATCCGTGCATTGCGCATTTACGAAGGCGCCACCGAAGTCCAGCAACTCATCATTGGCAAGGCGGTACTGCAATCATGAACACGACCTCCCCTTCAACGACCGCTCCGGCAGGCAGTGCCGCGTCTGCACAGACCGACCGCTTTGTGCATGACCGCCTGCCGCCGCCAGACCAGTGGCCCCGGCGTGTGTATCCGCCTGACAGCGACATTCCGGCGCAGGCCAACCTGGTCGAGGTGCTGTTCAACCGGGCTTTTCAAAACGGCAATGGCGACCGGCCGATGCTGCGCTCGGACCGCATCACGCTGAGCTATGCCGATGCCCTGGACCGCGTCAACCGTATCGCCCAGGTGCTGACCGAGGATTTTGGGCTGCAGCCCGGCAACCGCGTGCTGCTGCGCGGCGGCAATTCCATCGGCATGGCGCTGGCCTGGCTGGCCGTGGTGCAAGCCGGCGGAGTGGCTGTTGCCGGCATGCCGCTGCTGCGCGCCAAGGAACTGGGCGAAATCATTGCCAAGGCCCAGCCCCTGCTGGCGCTGTGCGACGGCGCGTTGCTGGAAGAACTGCAGATTGCACAGTCACGCGGCGGCACGCTGCAGACCATCATTCCCTTCAACCTGATGAACGCCCCCGGCTCGATGGCGGTGCTGTCGGCGCAAAAAGACGGCTGTTTCACGCCCTGCCCGACCGCCAGCGACGACATTGCCCTGATGGCCTTCACCTCGGGCACCACCGGCAGCCCCAAGGCGGCAGTGCACAGCCACCGCGACGTGCTGGCCGCTTGCGAAGCCTGGCCGCGCCATGTGCTGCAGGCCCGGCCTGACGACATCGTCATGGGTTCGCCGCCGCTGGCTTTCACCTTCGGCCTGGGCGGCCTGTTGATCTTTCCAATGTGGGCTGGCGCGTCGGTGTACTACCCGTCGATTTCCTACACCCCCGAGGCGATGGTCCAGCTCATCCAGCAGGTCGGAGCGACCATTTGCTACACCGCGCCAACGTTTTACCGCCAGATGGCCGCGTTTGCCCGGCTGCATGGCGTACCGGACCTGCGGCTGTGCGTGAGTGCGGGCGAAAGCCTGCCGGACGCCACGCGCCAACTCTGGAAGGACGCCACCGGCATCGAGATCATCGATGGCATCGGCGCGACCGAGATGTTTCACATCTTCATTTCCTCGACACCCGGCGACGTGCGTCCGGGCGCCATCGGCAAGGTCGTGCCCGGCTATAGCGCGAAAGTGGTGGATGACAACGGCGCAGAAGTGCCGCTTGGGCATATCGGCCGGCTGGCGGTGATGGGCCCGACCGGCTGCCGCTACCTGGACGACGAGCGCCAGCGTAATTATGTGAAGGATGGCTGGAATTTCCCCGGCGACGCCTTCACGCAAGACGCGGACGGTTACTTTTTCTACCAGGCGCGTGACGACGACCTGATCATCACCGCCGGCTACAACGTCGCCGGCCCGGAGGTCGAGGACGCACTGCTCAAGCATCCGGCGGTGGCCGAATGCGGCGTGGTCGGCATTCCCGATGCCGACCGGGGCATGGTTGTGAAAGCCTTCGTGGTGCTCAGGCCTGGTTACATAGGCGATGCTGCCTTGGCCAAGGCCCTGCAAGAGCATGTCAAGGCCATGCTCGCGCCGTTCAAGTACCCACGCCAGATCGCCTTCATGGCGCAGCTGCCGCGCACCGAAACCGGCAAGCTGCAGCGCTTCAAGCTGCGCAAGCCATGAAGTTCACCGTCCACAAGCGCGTGCGCTTTCAGCACTGCGATCCGGCGGGCATTGTTTTTTACCCGCAGTTCTATGTGCTGCTGCATGAGGTGCAAGAGGATTTCCTGGCGCATATCGGCTTTCCCGAGCACGACCTGATTGCCAAAGGGATGGGCCTGCCTATCGTCGACATGAAGACCGAATTCCTCGGCATGTGCCGCCATGGCGATGTGCTCACCCTGACGCTGGAACTGACGCGCATCGGTGGCGCCAGCCTTGGCATGCACTATGAAATTCATGCGCCAACGCATACCCCAGGCGCACCACCAGCTATTAAATTAAGAGCGCAAGGCGTGGTCGTCCATTCAACTGTTCCGCAGGGCAAGACGGTGCGCATTCCGGACGATTTGCGCCTTGCCCTGCAGCCCTTCCTCCAGACACCTTCGGAATCCACACCATGATCACCAGACTTCAGCCACCCGAATGGGCAGAACCCAAAGGCTATGCCAACGGCATCCTCGCGCGTGGCGACCTGCTGTTTGTCGGCGGCCAGATCGGCTGGAATGCGCAGCAGCACTTTGAAAGCGATGACTTTGTCGCCCAGACCCGGCAGACCCTGCAAAACATCATGGCCGTCCTGAAGGCTGGCGGCGCCGGTCCCGAGCACATGGTGCGCATGACCTGGTACATCGTTGACCGGGTCGAATACTCCACCCGGCTGAAAGAAATCGGTGCGGTTTACCGCGAAGTCATGGGCCGAAATTTTCCGGCCATGACCTGCGTGCAGGTCGCAGCGTTGATTGAAACCCAGGCCAAGGTAGAAATCGAAGTCACGGCCGTGTTAGCGGGCTGAAATCAGGCGCCGCCTTCAAGCAGACTGGATTTTCAGAAAATACATGGAAAAAAAGGGACCAAGAACAGAATAAAAGCTGTGTAGCCTCGCTTCACTTCTACGCAATCGCAACAATTTGTTGCCGCAGCTTCACGGCGCGTTAACACAATCACTGAAAAAACTGTCGTGTTTTTAAAGCTCCAAGACCGCGCTGTCAATTCGCTGCAGAACTGTTTTCTCCTCTTGCACGGTCCTTTTTCAAGCCTTTTTAACGAATTCTCTACCACAAGCGGCACTTCATGACGTGGCCACCCGGTCTTGTGGTTACTTGTTATTTCGCTAGAAACCGTGTGTTACTTCACGCTGGTTGACCCTCATTAGCTCGACGGACAAAATCCGATCACTTTTCGTTCACCGGCTTATAGGCCGCCTTCGAATGAATTGCAGCCTGGGAAAGCATCGCCTGATAACGCGTGCCAAGCCCTGGCTTCGCTGCCCGGCGCCAAGCTGAATTTTCAGCATTGTGTGGTTGCCAGGCTTCCATTTAATCCGCAGTCGTTCGGTTCATTCATTGGATCAAATGATCCTTTCACGCCCAAAACTCAACATGATGCATTCACGTTTCAAATTCAATTCGATCACCAAAGCCCTGACTGGCGCCCTTGTCCTTTGTCTGGGCCAGGCAGCCAGCGCTGCAGAAGTAGTCCCGTATTTTCATTCCTGGGGCGGTTCGCTGAATGATGCGAAACAATCTGCCGGCATGAACAGTGCCATCCTTTCCTTTGCCGTCACCAACGGCAACTGCGCGCTGGTTCCGGATCTGACGAACAAGCTCCCGGACGCACGCAAGTTCGTCGAGTCCGGCGGACGCTTGCTTATTTCCTTTGGCGGTTCGAATGGCGTGTATGCCGAAGTTGCCTGCAGGGACGATGACCAGCTGTTCAGCCTGATGGAAAACCTGATGCGCGACTCGAACAACCGCCGCTTCGATTTCGACATCGAAGGCCCTCAGCTCAAGGATGTGGGCGCCACGGCCCGCCGGGCGCGTGTTCTGGCGCGGCTGCAGGCGAAGTATCCTGACCTGTATATTTCCTTTTCCCTGCCTGGCTGGCTGCTAGGCTTCAATCCCGACTCCATTAATTTATTGAACACGACCGTTGCAGCTGGCGTGCGAATCGACATGGTCAATGTGATGGCGCAGAGCTTCGGCGTCTCGAACCTGCGCACCATGGTCCCCTCGAACAGCGTTGGCGAAGCGTCGCTCATGACATTCCGCGCTGCAGCCAACCAGATGACGTCGATCTTTCGCAACAAGACCCAGTCACAGCTTTACGCGATGATGGGCATCACGCCGATGATTGGCAAGAACGACGACGGTTCGAGCTTCACACTTGACGATGCGCAAATGGTTGCCAACTTTGCCAAGCAAAACGGCGTAGGCATGATTTCCTACTGGTCCTTTCAAAGAGACCGCGCACAGGCTTACAACGGCTCGACCAACCTGTCATCGTTCAGTGGCGTGGCGCAGTCTGACTTCCAGTTCTACAACATCTTCAAGTCTTCTGGCGGCTTTGTGGCCTCAGCTTCAACACCAGCCCCAACCCAGCAAACCGCCATAGCGGGAAGCTGCAGCGCTGCCGGCTGGAGCCAGGGCAAGCAGTACGCGGCGGGCAGCATCGTGACCTATTCGAACAACAAGTTGTATAAGGCCAAATTCGCCAACCCTGGCTACAACCCGACCATCAGTACTTACTACTGGTCGCAGTACTTCTGCTAAAGGCTTGGGGGCCGGCCTGAATCTGGTTTCAGGCTTGCACACTTCACTGCGACAGGCCAAAGTCCGAGACAGGGCTTTGGCCAGATGCACCGGCTGGAATTCGCAAACGCATGGCGGACGTTTTCAATTCGGAGCCGCCAGGTATTTTCGGCTCAGGGTGCGTCCTGATGATTGACACTTTCCTCAAATACGTAGGACGTGAACTCGTCGAGTTCCGTTGACTTGTCAAAAAATGCATTGGCACCGGCAGACATGCACAGTTCACGCATTTGCGGGGTCGGATAATTCGTCAGCACGACAACTTTCTGCGCAAGCGTCGGGTGAAGGCGCTTGATCACCTCCAGCCCGTTGCCCTGGGCAAGCCACAGGTCCACCACCACCACATCCCAGGAACACTGGTGCGTGCTCAGCCAGCGGCAGGCCTCGCATTCGCTTCCTGATGAGCCGATCACACGCGTGCTGGTCAATTCCTCAAGGGCTTCGGCCAGCCACTCCAGAATGATCGGGTTGTCTTCAACAATGTAGATTCTCAACTGCATGAACAAGCGTAACCAGCGTCCTGCCGGAAAATGTAGGACGCCTGCTTTCCTGCGCCTAAGGCGGGCGCGCCCTTTCCGTCCTTTTCCTGGCCAGGCCAGCCGTCTGCTGCGCACCAAATGCGCGCACGTTGACCGCTATGTGCGGCAACGCACATACTGTTTCATTGCGATGTGTTAATTTTTGTGTGAAATACCTGAGAGGCTTGACAGGTATTTTCTTGCCAGTCCATCTGTTTTCAGAATAAAAAAGGCTTGCAGCGCATGTTCAGAAAGCGCCAGCAGCTATAAATTCTATAGCAGTTAATGCCTAGGAAGATTCACTGCTGCAAGGAAAATCCAGCGTGATTTGCGTTGGTTTCCACAGATCCGATAGCGCTTGTGCATTGGGCGATCGCAACGTCAGTGGACTCCGTTCATTGCAAACAAATGCTTGACGCAAGGAACATTGACACCATGATGAACGAGTTTTTAGCCAACAATCGCGACAGCCTGATTGCCCGGTGCATCGAAAAAGTCGCCAGAAGGCCCAAACGCGCCGCGACCGAGCAGCAGTTGAAAAACGGCGTTCCGATGTTCATCGACCAGTTGACCCGGACACTGAAGGCCGAGCAAGACAATCAAGACGGCATCAGCCTTCAAATTTCCGGCCCGTCGGGCGGCGATGTCTCCAGGTTGTCCGAGATGGGGCTGACCGCGACGGCGCACGGCAAGGCATTGCTGCACCTAGGCTACAGCGTGGACCAGGTCGTGCATGACTATGGCGACCTCTGCCAGGCCATCACCGACCTGGCCTTCGAGCGGGATGCGCCTTTCAGCATTGACGAATACCGCACCTTGAACCGTTGCCTGGACAATGCCATTGCGGACGCCGTGAGCGAATTCAGCGCCCAGCGCGATGCGGCCCTCACGGCGCAGCGCGTCATCCATGAGAACCAGCAGCTTGGCTTTTTGATGCACGAGTTGCGCAATGCGCTTGGCACGGCCAGCCTTGCGGCCACCGCCATGGAGATAGGCAACCTGACACCGGCAGGGGCCACAGGCGCGGTGTTGAGGCGCAGCCATGCGGCCATGGCCAGTCTCATCAGCAACGCCCTGGCCGAGGTGTCTCTTAAAAACAAGGCTTCCGGACAACAGCCGCTCCTCTCGCTGGCAGCTTTCATTGCCGACGCCAAAAGCGACGCTGACCTGTATGCAACCACGCAAGGGTGCCGCTTCACCGTGGCCGATGTAGACCCGCGCCTGGGCATCAAGGTCAACCACGACCTGCTACTGGCCGCGCTGATGAACCTGCTGCACAACGCCTTCAAGTTCACGCACCGGCATACCGAGGTGACGCTGGAGGCTTACGCAGTCGGCGAGCGCATCCTGATCGACGTGAAGGACCACTGCGGCGGCCTGCCACCCGGAAACACAGAAAAGATGTTCAAGCCGTTCAGTCAGCGCAGCGATGACAAAACGGGCATGGGCCTGGGCCTGTCGATTGCCCGAAAAAGCATTGAGGCCGACGGCGGCACCCTGAGCGTTCGGGACAGGCCGGGCACAGGATGCACGTTCACCATCAACCTGCCACGCCACTCTCTGGACTGAGCAGGTTGGGGCAGCAAAGCCTGTCCGGACGATGAAGGACTTTGGGCTTCATTCCGGGATGGGTGTGCCTTTAGCCGCATGCCCGGGCAAGTCGCACCCAGCGGGTGCAGCAATATGCGCGCGTATCCTACAGCTATCCGTCCGTAACGGCGTGAAACTTACTGATGAGCTTATTTCCAGCTCGATGGACTACACAATGACATACTTCCGCCCCTCTACCGCCCCACGCCGTCTTGTCGCGCTGGCCCTGGCATCCCTTTTTCTTGCGGCTGCCCCCGGCTTTGCCAAAGACCGTGGCGATGAAGGAAACGACGAGGGAAAACACGCGCAGAAAGAATACCAAAAAGCCCAAAAACACGCCGAAAAAGAATATTACAAAGATCGCAAGGATGACCAGAAGCAGTATCAAAAGGCCGAAAAGCGCGCCGAAAAGCGCCAGCGTGAAGACATCAAGCAAGGCCGCTATTTTGATGACCAGCAACGCACGGTTGTCCGCCAGTATTATTTCCAGACGTACGGCAATGGGAAAAACTGTCCTCCGGGACTGGCCAAAAAACACAATGGCTGCATGCCTCCAGGGCAACTCCGGAACTGGCAAGTCGGCCAGATGGTGCCCAGGGGCGTCATGGTCTATACCGTTCCCCAACCGGTGATTCGCTTGCTGCCGCCTGCCCCCTACGGCTATCGCTACGCCCGAATCGGTGGCGATATCGTCCTGGTGCAGCAGCAAAACAACCTGATCGTGGACATCATCATCGGCCTGCTCGGCTGATCTGATTCGAGCCCGCTGCGTTGCGGACATCAAGAACGACGCAGTTGCAATGCCTGCGCAGCGGTCAGAGGAGAATGCCTTCTGCCATCCACGACAAACTTTACCCGGTCCGTTATTTATGCCTTCGCCACAGGCATGTCTGCCCAGCACGTCGTATACCCCGGCGTGAGCCTTTCTTGCTTCATGGCCCAGGTCTTCGGGTCTGCTGCCAGCGTGCCACTTGCCATCTGCACCGTGCCCCGGCCATAGCGCTGGTTGAGTTGGTCCATTGCGGTCATCAAGCGCTCTCTCTGGATTCTTTCAGGGACACCGCCGTGGTCCAGATCCAGCTCTGCCTGTTGAACCGTATTGGCTTGCAACTCCAGCAGCATGGCTCCTGCCTTGGCCAGCTGGTAACCCGGCCGGTAGATGGCACGAAGCCCCCTGAGCGCTGCCGCGACGATCACACCCGTATCCGCACTGGGCCGGCGAAGCGGCATGCTGATCGAGCGGCTGTACTGGGGCGCTTGCCGAAACGGGCTGGTGCGGACAAAGACCAGCACTTGATTGCACAAACTGCCCTGACGGCGCAACTTGTGCGCTGCCCGGCTGGCAAATTCAGTCACGGCTTGGCTCAAGTCGATCAGGTCCGTGACCGGCTGCCCAAATGAACGGGTGCAGGCAATTTCCTGCTTGCGAGCCGGTGCAAGCTCAAGCTCGATACACGCCATGCCCTGCAACTCGCGCACTGTGCGCTCCAGCACCACCGACCAGCGCCTGCGCACCATCGCCGGGTCCAGCCGGGCCAAATCCAGCGCCGTATGCACACCGTTTTCCTTGAGCTGCGCAGTCATGCGTCGCCCGACACCCCAGACCTCGCTCGCCGCCGTGGCGGCCAGCGCCTCATTGAGCGCCGCGGGCGTGAGTTCGGCCAGGTTGCACACCTGGGCCAAGCCTGCCGGGTAGCTGCCGGGTTTGCGTTCGGCGGTCTTGGCAATATGGTTGGCCAGCTTGGCCAGTGTCTTGGTGGCGCCCATGCCGACGCAGCAAGGAATGCCAATCCAGTCCAGGATGCGCGTCCTCACCTTGAAGCCACGGTCTGCCAAGCAGCCTCGCACACCCGCAAGGTCAATGAACGACTCGTCAATCGAGTAGATTTCCTGGGCAGGCCCCAGTCCGGCGGCCAGGCTCATCATGCGGTCACTCATGTCGCCATACAAGGCAAAGTTGGCCGACAAAGCCACAAGGCCCGCCGATTCGGCCATATGCTCGATTTCGAACCAGGGCGCGCCCATGGCAATACCCAACGCCTTGGCTTCGTTGGACCGCGCAATGGCGCAGCCGTCATTGTTGCTGAGCACGACCACCGGATGGCCTGCCAGGCTGGGACGAAACACCCGCTCGCAGCTGACATAAAAGTTGTTGCCATCGATCAGGGCGTACATGGAAACAGCACGTTTTGCTTGTTTTCAGGCAATGAATTGCTTGATGCAAGCAGTGACTACGCCCCAGACTTCAAGAGTCTGGTCGTCATGCGGAACGATGTCAGGATAGGTGGGATTGGCAGCCTGCAGTTTGATGCGTCCACCCAGCTGGTACAAGCGCTTGACGGTGAACTCGCCATCCACCACAGCCACCACGATATGCTTGTGACGGGGTGCGACAGCACGGTTCACGACCATGATGTCATTGTCAAAAATGCCCGCTTGCACCATCGAATGCCCCTTGGCACGCAATAAAAAGGTTGCCTGCGGATGCGTGATGAGCACCTGCGTGAGGTCAATGCGCTGGGCGCCCAGGTCTTCGGCGGGTGATGGAAAACCGGCACAAACCCGGCTGATCAGCAGCCTTGCCAACAGCGGCGCGTCGGAGACAGGCACCGGTTGAGTTAGCAAAAATATACTGTTCATGCATACAGTATAGAGCGCTGCAGGTTTTTGACCAGTTTGTTTGCAGTTCGACTTTTGAAAAAGTGATGGGCGCAACATCAGGCGCAAAGTTGAAGACTGAATCGCCCCGGGTTTGAACTGAATCGCCCCGGGTTTTGAGGAGGCTCAAATCTCTGAGAGGATTGAGCCATGAAGAAGTCAAACAAGTTTTCACCCGAGGTTCGCGAACGCGCAGTGCGTATG
>NZ_JADOVG010000001.1 GCF_015752205.1 Polaromonas sp. CG_9.7 | reverse complement strand
TCTGGCGAAGTGACCTCCAGGACTTCGATCCCGGCAGCTTGAAGATGGCGCAGCAGACCAGCGCCATAAGTGCCGGTCGATTCAACCCCCACCCGCAAGACATCGCCCAATGAGCTCATCCATTGCACCATCTGCCGATAGCCTTGCCGCGTGGTGGCGAAACTCTGCGTCCCGAGGACCTGGTCACGCTCATCAACAACAGACGCGACATGAAGGTCCTTGTGGGTATCGACCCCGCCGACCACGCGCCTGCCAGTGTTTGACTTTTCTTCCATGGTTAACCTCCAGGCTTGAACAAGACAAAAAAAAACAGCTTGGCCACGACCGAATGCCTGGGAACAGGACAGTAAGGAGACAAAACCGTCAGGCCCTTCTTGGGTGACACGCATCAGCGAGGCAAAGCCCCGCTGCAAGATGCTCCTGGGCGGCCGACAGGTCCGGGGAAAGACACAGGCGGTCAGTCAGAGTGGGGGTCAAGCCACCCAGGCGCAATTCGCAGCACCAACCCCAGTTGGTCTATCGCTGTGTGAGTCAGACCGCCCAGGAACAACTGGCACTGATATTCTTACTGTCCGAGTGCACCGTCAGCTGGCCCGGAGCGATACTCTGGCGCGTGCAGATACTCCGTCGCGCGCGCCGGTATCGACTTCTACGCGCTTGATCCACTCATTGAGCGTGTGCGGCACGCAGCCAATCTTGGGGGCGATGGATTCAATGGCTGCCCACAAAGAGGGGTACTCCCCTCGATGCTCTTGCACCATCCTCACAGCACGCTCCCTGACTTCAGGTGAAAACTTGTTTGACTTCTTCATGGCTCAATCCTCTCAGAGATTTGAGCCTCCTCAAAACTCGGGGCGGTTCAATCCAGGGGCAAGGTCAAATAGGGGAACAACAACTCCCAAAACCCGATATACCCCCACTTGTTCCCCCGGACGTTCCCCTGCTTTGCTGTGCCTGTCAATGTCTTGCTTTGTACGCCGTTGCAACGTAAGACACTGATTTACCAATGAAAAAGGCCGCTAACTGTATGTCGTTAGCGGCCTCTGTCAGAATTAATGGTCAGTGTGAGAGGACTCGAACCTCCGACCCCTTGCACCCCATGCTAGAAAACTTGATTCCAGCCCCATCCAGCACGTTTTAAATAAACTAAAATTATCTTTATAAATCAATAGCTTGCAGATATTTTACATTTTCACGTAGTCCAACACAGTCCAGCAAGTTACACTGAAAGCCAGCCCTACGGTGTGGCTAAAAGTGTGGCTAAATTTGCAGGGTTTTTGATATGGCGGTGATTACGGTCAAAGAACTACAGGCTCTAGGCGCTGCCGACAACGGTCGGCGGGTCAGCATGGGGAATTCCCTTTACGGCACTGTCAGAGCCGTTTCTGATGGTGTCGTGAGTGTCTATGTCGTGTGGCGCTACAAGGTGGGGGGCAAAGTACGACAAATTCCTGTCGGCACCTGGAAAGACAAGGGTGGTCAATCCCTCCTGGCGCTGCGTGCCAAGCGGAACGAACTCGCTGCCGAACTGAAAAAAGGCTCAGACCCCATCGAGCGTAAAGCCGCCGACAAACTCAAGATCGAAATTGACAAGGTGGAAGCGCACCACCATCAGCTCGACCGGCTGGAAGAAATCGCAGAGAAAAAAGCCAGATTGACCGTCAGGGGCTTGTTTGACCTATGGCGAGGGCTATCCCTTAAACACCGCGTTGACGGCGGGACAGAAGCGCAACGGGCTTTTGAGCGTGATGTGTTTCCACTCATCGGTGATATGGCCGTGGCTGATGTGAAGAAAGCGCACGTTCAACAGATTGTTGATTCCATGATGGCGCGGGACATTGCTCGGATGACAAAACGAGTCCTGTCAGACCTGCGACAAATGTTCGGGTTCGCGCTCGACCGGGATTTTGTAGAGGCAGATCCGACCGCCCGAATCAAGAAAGCCAAGATCGGGCCGGACGGTGAACGCGACCGGGTTCTGAACGAAGCCGAATTAATTGACCTCTTTAAAAAACTGCCCTTGTCAGGGCTGGCAGCAACATCGCAATGCGCCCTCCTCCTTCAAATGGCGACCATTGCCCGCATCGGTGAAACAGTGGCCGCACGGTGGGAGAACGTAGATTTTGAGCGGCGGCTTTGGGTTCTGCCTGATACTAAAAACGGCAAGGCGCATCAAATCTGGCTCAGTGACTTTGCATTGCGTCAGTTTGAAATTCTGCGAGACATTACCGGCGCGACGGCGTGGGTTTTCCCCAACTCCAAGCTGAACGGGCCGCTTGACTCCAAGACCGTCACAAAACAGGTTGCAGACCGTCAGCGCACTGACGGGCCTATGTCGGGCCGCACAAAGCAGATTGACGCGCTACAGCTTGCAGGCGGTCACTGGCGGCCTCACGACCTGCGCCGGACGGGCGTAAGCACAATGGCCGAACTAGGCGCTTTGCCGGACGTTATCGAGAAGTGTCTGAACCACACCGAAGAAAACAAGATGAAGCGGATTTACCAGCGTGCAACCTATGAAGGGCCAATGCGTGACGCGTGGCGGCTCTGGGGAGAACGGCTCGATCTGCTGGCGAACAAGCCTGATAACGTCCGCGTACTGCGAGTAGCTTAAAAACACCATCAACTACAGTTAGGGTCTGCATTGGACAAATACGTGCTATAAAGTCGGCGCCTGGACCAACCGAACTGTATAAAAACCCATACTGGTTTTTTAGTGGTCCAGATGAAAGGCAAGAATGAAACGAGTTATTAACGTCAGGAATTTCGATAATCTGAGTATGGTTGAGCCGTTTGGTAACGGTTCTGTTCGGGAAACGTACAACGCATTGATGACCGGCACCCGTTCTGTGTATGTTGAAAGTAAAAAGTCAACGTTATCAATTACAAATGATTTGCCAGAATGCGGCGGCGGTGAATCATCGGCTGGTGTAACGGATGGTCCTGAAGTGGGAGCAAGTGATGACGATGACGGCGGCGACAGCGACGGCGAACCTGCCAGACGACTCCGAAAGGAATCAAAAAACAGAACCCTAAAAGCTGGCGCTAATTCGCGCAAGCCCCCTCACTCCTTAACGTCGGATGACGCCGGAAACAACATGACCAATTCAAATAGCGGTAAACACCGCATCGTCACCGTATCGGCTGGCGCTCTTTCAATTCTTCCCCAAAATCCAGACATAGCACTGTGGCGTCTGCCCACGGTTTTAGCGCATATCCCCGTCAGTCGGTCGGGATGGTGGCAAGGCGTCAAAACAGGCCGCTACCCTGCTCCAGTGAAGCTCTCGACTCGCTGCGTCGCATGGCGTTCTGCGGATATTCGCGCTCTTATCGCGTCCTTTTGATCGGTCAGCATCATGACCAATATCAAAAACGGCACGACGCCGGGAAAAGTCACGCCCAATAAAAAAGCCGCCGGGGGCATTCAATCCACCACGGCGACCAATTCAGTCTCGCACACTGATTCTACCGGCTCACACCCGGCGCAACTTCACCTCGACCTCGACGTTAGGCACGCAGCTGCTCCACCGACTGCTCGACAACCAGCACGCCGAATCTCGACCAGCGCGACCCTGCCAAACGACAAGCCAGTAACCAAGCTTGAAACCATACTGCTGCAATTCGTGATGGGTCGCAACATGAACAGGTTTGAGGCTGAACATCATCACGACCACTGCCTTCACTCGACAGTTAGCACGCTGCAAAACGATTACGGCATCCTAATCGCCCGCCAAAGCGAAACCGTCTCATGCTTGCGCGGTCGGTCAAAGGTGCGGTGTATGCGTTATTGGCTCGATACTACCCCCCCCAACATCACGGCGGCGCGGGCGCTGCTATCCATGTTGGAGACACGCGCATGAGCCGCCTAAATGCGCTTTTCTTGATGGCCTGGTGCGCTGCTCCGTCAACGTGGTTTAAATCGCTCTGGCGACGTTTAACGGGGTCGGCATGAGCGAAGAACTGTTCTTCGCCGTCAAGACCATCGGCCTTTCAAAACGCATGAAGCGCAAGCCGCAAACGTTGCTTCAGGCTGACAAACACAACCGGCGCGAAACCCAGAAGGAGCGCGGCTCTCGCAGCCACATCGACCCGGCGCGCAGCCATTTAAACCGGCGCATCGCTGGACCCGCGCTGTCGGCCGACGTGGTGGCGCTGGCGCAGGCGCGCATGGCGGGCGCGGGCTACAAACCCTTTCGCCACGACTACACGCAGGCGTATGAGGCGCTGTTCTCCCTGCCTGCCGGAACGAGCATCGACACCGCCGTTTATTTCGCACAGTGCCTGCAATGGGCAATTGCTCAGTTCGGACTCGACAACATCCTGAGCGCCGACGAGCACCACGACGAGGGTGCGCCGCATCTTCACATCCTGGTGCTGCCGATGGCTGGCGTTCGATACCTTGGAACCAAGCTGATTGACCGGGTTCGGCTGGCGGGCCTGCGCGATTCGTTCGCAGAGCTGGCGCTATCGTTCGGACTGAAAGAGCCGACCCGACGATTGCACGGCGCAATGAAGGAGGTGACGGCGCGCATGGTGCTGGCGCACCTTGAATCGACGCAGGACGCGATTTTGAAGAGCGTTATGTGGTTCACAGCCAAGCAGGACATTGAACGCAACCCAGGTCGATATGCGGCTGCGCTGGGTCTGGTGCTGCCTGTAGTGGCCGCACCAGTGAAGAAGGTCAAGACGCTGGCCGAACTGGTCGTAAGCAGGGGCAGGAGTCCACGGTACGAGCGCGCTGAGAAACCTATTGGTTTTGGTGGCGGCTCAGTGGCTGGGCTGGCTGACGACGTTGTGAAACCTATTGGTTTTGGAAACGACCTCGAAAAGATCGAAACCATAGCTCTGATGGTTTCCGCGCCAAAACCGCCTTCACCACCACCAGCTCGACCACCAGCGATTGAACTGCCTGATCCTCAAATGGAGGAGGAGCGTCAAGTGGAGCACGACCTGGACAACGTGAGCGAAGTGGAGCACTTCCTGGACGCGGTGCGGGACCGCGATGACGACCACGACCCGGCGCTGTACGACCCCGACACGGGCGAATTCTTCAAGCGACCACCTGCTGCTCGACGACGCCGGCAAGCGGCTGACGGCTGGGTGAAGTCGGCATTGATGACAAAGACGGCCGGCGCTGCTGCCGCACGACCATGAAAGACACGAACATGCCTCTCCTTCGCAGAACCTGCTCGACCTGCTGCGCGTTCAACCCTGCGCCGGAGGGTGACGACCCGGGCTGTTTGAACCTGACTTCAATCATCGAGCAATACCGCACGCCGAAAGAGTTTCACCGCGAGCCATTGCCGAACGACTACTGCGACAGCCACCAGACGCACGAGGAGGACAGCGCTGAAGATGCCGCCATTGCTGTGTTCTGGATGACGTTGGGCATCGAGCCGCGGCTGGGCCGGAGTGCCGACTAAGCCGGTTTCCACGAATGGTTTCCACGAATGGTTTCCACGATGGTTTCCACGATGGTTGCCAGCCAAACATGACTTTTCAGGGCGGTGGAAACCTGAGGTTGGACGCGAATTAATACAGCAGTACGCACACGCGCGAGGCTGGGCTGATGACGGGGCGGAAAACCTAACAAAACCTAACATTCGGCTGCTCGAAAAACTCACGTTGCAGGCCGGTTAAACAAACGAATTCGTTTTCTGTGAAGGACTGATTGATGGGAACAGGCGGCACACGGTGCGGGGCAGGACGGCCCGGGCAGCGACTGAAAGCAGAGCACACGCTGAAAGTGGATCTCCGGAGCTGGCGCAAGCTCGGCTATCTGGTCAACGGTCATTCATTCGCATGGCAATGGTCACGCGGCGGGGAGGTGACGGGCAATATCGGCGTATCGGTGCGCGCCGATTCCATCCGGCTGGGGTACGCTGCGAACGGCCAGGACGCATCGCAGACCATCCGGACGACCACGACACCCTGCCGCTACGGTGGCGCGAGAACGTGGTTTCAGTGCCCATGCTGCGGTGGGCGCTCCGTGGTGCTGTTCCTGCGCGTCGGGCGCTTTGCCTGCCGCCAGTGTCAGAAGGTCTCCTACTCATCGCAAAGCGGCTCGGCGCATGACCGGGCGCTTACCCGCTACCACCAACTCCACGCGCTGATCGAGGCCGGCAAACCGAAGTGGCAACGCTGGACGACCTTCGAGCGGCTGGAAGATCGTTTCGAGCGCGTCAATGAACAGGTCAACCGCTCGTTGATGACGTTCATTCAACGCTTGCAGGCGGGCCGGTGTTGACCCGGTAGGGGGTGAAAACTTCAGAGCCTGGGCGGAATGGGACACCCCAGTAGAAGCCACGCGCAGAAAATACCTCCCGTTTGAATCAATTCAAAATCCAGCAAAAGCCGATTCGATTCCTCGACAGGGAATTGAATAACGGCCTGCAACCCGCATGGATGCTGGATTTTTACAGATGAGCTTTGAAAAGTACCGCCAAAAGTACCGACAAAAAGAAAAGTGTTCTGTCTACTTGGTGGGCAAAGCAACTTCGGGATCGAGTACCCAAGGACCAGGAACCGGCGTCTCCTCGAATTCCAGTGGCCCCTCTTTTGGATCAAGCACCCCTAGAGCGACGACTTTTCCCTTTTCCAAGGTAAAGAAAAGCTGATATTTCAAATAGCTCAGAGTTCGTCGTGTTTTGTCTTTATTCACCGATACATGATCAGGGGCACCGAACTTATTTTCAATGTCTACTTGAGTTGAGTAGTAAGAAATTCCTTGAAGTGATGGAAGAGACGACATGTTGCCATCCCATGCTAAAGCTGTGACGCTCCTAACTTTTGAGTTTCTGAAGGCGACAACATGAAAAATTTCACCGCTATTACCGTAGAGCCAGTGCTCTCCTCCGTCACCACTTGGCTTGCCTTTGAGAAAAACCAACTCATCGACAGATATTCCCGGCTTAATTCCCCACAATGCTTGCTCGACTTGAGGTCTTTCAGATAGATAACTGAGCGCTGCCAGCCATAAGCCGAATCCAACAATTGGCACCACAACCACCACAACAGTCCATTTTGCAAGTCGCTTCCAATTCCACCGATCTTTTGTTACTGAGTACAGGCCAATTAGCCCAAGAACGAGAAAGCCATAAAAAATTCCTTCACCCGTAGTCATGCTGTCGTCCCTGATTTTTTGAACTCGCTGTACAGGCCAGCATCGCAAGCGGTGTGGCTAAAGGTGTGGCTAAATTTGCATTACACACCGCACAAAACAAAAAGACTTAGCCCCTTTCGAAGCTAAGTCTTTGATTCATATGGTCGGTGTGAAAGGATTCGAACCTTCGACCCCTTGCACCCCATGCAAGTGCGCTACCAGGCTGCGCCACACACCGATTAAGTAAAATTATACCCTTACAAATACTGCCATCAATTGATCGAATCAAGCAGATCGCGAATGCTGATCAACTCGTAACGAATCGAACAAAGGAATCTCTCCGTAACAGTTGAATCTGAAGGCATTGCGTTGTCAATCGGAATATTTTCAGCCTTGGCTGCATTTTGCGATAAGTTGCGAAGAGAACAGTTGTCATTTTTCTGCGCTAGCAACTTCAATGAAAGAGACCCTAAATCCTTGCCAAAATCCTGTCCAGATGCAGTCATCATCATTTCTTGCAGTTTGTTGCGGGCACCAACGATGGTGAATCCCTGCTCATATAACAACTGGCGTATTTGGCGAATCAATTCGACCTCATGAAGTTGGTAGTAACGGCGATTACCGCGTCTTTTCATAGGCCGCAATTGTGTAAATTCCTGCTCCCAATAACGAAGCACATGTGGCTTCACTCCGCACAGCTTACTGACTTCGCTGATCGTAAAATAGCGCTTTTCAGGAATAGGAAGAGAAGAATACTGCAATTAATTCAATGCCCTTCGAAAGATTCCTCGAATCTACCTCAACTTGCACAGCATGGCAAAGTGAATCAGATCACGCAATATTATCTGCAGCAAAAACGGTCTCAATTTCCGTGTCGCCGATAGCTATTTCCTGGATTTGGTCCTTGAGCTTGTGACTGGCGTGAAAGGTCACCACCCGCCTTGATGCAATGGGAATTGCTTCGCCCGTTCGCGGGTTACGCCCCGGCCTGGGCGCCTTGGTGCGTATTTGAAAGTTGCCAAAACCCGATATCTTCACATCATTGCCATCAATCAGACATTCTGAAATAAGTTCAAAAAATGCATCGATCATTTCCTTGGACTCGCGCTTGTTGAGCCCTATCTGCTCAAACAGCAACTCAGCCAGATGCGCTTTGGTCAGCGCTGGTGTCTCCAGGCTTTCAACAGAAAATTCCATGGGCATCTTTCTGGCTATTGTTGGCTTGAAATCGTTTTTATTGAAGACTTAAGCGCGCAGGCGGGCTTGGAACCGGGAATGCAGCATTGCCACAACGTTCTGAACCGCTGCATCAATCGACTCTTCAGTCAAAGTGGCCGCATCGCTTGAAAGGACTAAACGCACTGCCAGACTTTTTTCACCCAGTTGGACATTCAGGTTGGCTTGCTGCGGTCGGTACACATCAAACAAGGTCGCCTTCTTGAGTAAGCCTTGCGTTTCGGCATTATGAATTGCAGACATGAGCCCTTCATGGCTAACACTTTCCTGCACGATCACAGCAATATCCCGCTCGACAGGCTGAAACTTGCTGACAGCCTTGAAAACCGGCACATGACGCCGCAGAACAGCATCGAGTTCCAGTTCAAACAGCAGGGGCGCCTGTGAGAACTCGTAACCTTGTCGCCACTGCGGATGCAGTTCACCAACAAAGCCAATCTTTCTTCCAGCAACAGATACGCTGGCGCACCGTCCCGGATGCATGGCAGGATGGGATGCAGGTGTAAAAACAGGTTGAAGCGGTGCCAGCAAGGCTTCAACATCTCCCTTAACATCGAAAAAATCGACACTTTTATCAGCCTGTCTCCAATGCAGCGCAGCTCGTGGGCCATAGGACAGCCCCGCAACCCGCATGGGCTGGTTAAATCCAGAAACGGTTGTATCTGTATCTTGTCTTTGCGGGTCGCGCAGAAACACCCTGCCCACTTCAAAGACATTGACACGCGAGGCCTTACGGTCCAGGTTGAACTTGAGCACCTGCAGCAACGATCCCAACAGCGACGAGCGCATGACGCTCATGTGGCTGGCAATCGGGTTGAGCAGTTTGATGGGATTGAGATTGCCCGCCAGTTCGTTTTCCCAGCGCGTCTCGACAAAGCTGTAATTGATGGTTTCCTGGTAACCCAGCAAAGCTAGGGCACGTTGTACGGCAAACGGACTGCGTTCAGTTTCAGAACGAAGTCGAGGAGTGATAGGGGCGAGCGGCGGCGTTTGCGGCAACTGCTCATAACCAACAATGCGCACCACCTCTTCAATCAGGTCTTCCTCTATTTGCAGGTCGAAACGATAGCTTGGTGGCGTCACGGTCAACGTGCCATCGCCTGCTTTGACATCCAGTCCCAGGCGCACCAGTGCATCTTGACATTGCGCCTGCGTGAGCGGCATGCCAATGACCTTGGCTGCACGCGCCACGCGCATGGTGACCGGCACAGCCTTGGGAAGGTTGACCTTAAGGTCGTCAACCGGCCCGCAGACCGTCTCTGGCGTTCCGCAAATGTCGAGGATGAGTTTAGTGATGCGTTCTAAATGATCCACGGTTTTTCCGGCGTCGACGCCGCGCTCGAAACGGTGGCCGGCATCGGTGGAGAAGTTGTAGCGGCGTGATCGCCCTGCAATTGCCTTGGGCCACCAAAATGCAGCTTCAACATATACATTTTTCGTGTCATCAGACACTGCAGTGGCATCGCCTCCCATGATGCCAGCCAGCGATTCAACCTGATGGTCATCGGCAATTACGCCAACCCGTTCATCGACCGCGACGGTACTGCCGTTTAGCAGCGTGAGTGTCTCCCCTTGCTTTCCCCAGCGAACATCCAGCCCGCCTTGAATCTTGTCAAGGTCAAAGATATGGCTGGGTCGGCCCAATTCAAACATCACATAATTGGAAATGTCCACCAGCGCCGTCACGCTGCGCTGGCCGCAGCGCGCCAAGCGGTCAATCATCCATGATGGTGTCACCGCTTGCGGATTCACGTTGCGTACTATACGGCCTGAAAAGCGCCCACACAGGTCGGGCGCGCTTACCTTGACAGCCAATGTGTCTTGATTGCCAACCCGGACTGCAGGAAAAGACAGCGTTTTCAAGGCAGCACCCGTCAGTGCTGCAACTTCACGGGCCACCCCGTAGATGCTCAGGCAGTGCGCCAAATTGGGCGTTAGCTTGAGAGTGAACAAGGTGTCATCCAGCTTGAGATGCACTCGGATATCTTGCCCCACTGGCGCATAAGAGGCCAGTTCCAAAAGGCCGCCATGGTCCTCTGAAAGCTTTAGTTCCCGTGCCGAGCACAGCATGCCTTCGCTCTCCACACCTCGCAGTTTGCCAATTTTGATCGGGAAAGGTTTGCCATCTTCGCCAGGAGGCAATTCAGCCCCTACCAGTGCGCAAGGCACCTTGATACCGACTCGTGCATTGGGCGCTCCGCAGACGATGGTGAGCAATTTGTCTTGACCCACATCAACCTGACACACGCGCAGGCGGTCGGCATTGGGATGCTGCATAGCTTCCATGATTTCACCGACCACGATGAGATTGAACGGAGGTGCAAACGGCTTGAGCTCTTCAACTTCAAGTCCTGCCATGGTCAGGGTTTCAGCGAGTTGCTCAGTGCTGATGGGTGGGTTGCAAAATTCGCGTAACCAGGATTCTGGAAATTGCATGGTGTGGCCTTGTTCTTTCGTTTGCTGTTCTTGTTGTTATGACTGGAACTGCGACAGGAAGCGGATGTCGCCATCAAAGAAGAGGCGCAAGTCATTGACGCCGTAGCGCAGCATGGTCAACCTGTCCGGCCCCATGCCAAATGCAAAACCGATGTACTTTTCTGGATCGAGTCCCATGTTGCGCACCACATTTGGGTGCACCTGTCCCGAACCTGCCACTTCTAGCCATTGACCCGACAGCGGCCCCGACTGGAACTGAATGTCAATTTCTGCGCTTGGCTCGGTGAACGGGAAAAAACTGGGGCGAAAGCGGAGCACCAGATCGTTGCTCTCAAAAAAGGTGCGGCAAAAATACGTGAACACATACTTCAAGTCCTTGAAACTCACGTTCTCGCCAATCCACAGCCCTTCGCACTGGTGGAACATCGGCGAATGTGTCGCATCGCTGTCAACGCGGTAAGTACGGCCCGGGGCAATCACACGAATTTCAGGCATGCGGCCACCAGCGTCGATTAACGCCCGGTGTTTTTTGACATGCTGGACGGCATAGCGGATCTGCATTGGGCTGGTATGGGTACGCAGCAAATTAGGCGCATTT
Source organism: Polaromonas sp. CG_9.7 (assembly GCF_015752205.1). GTDB lineage: Bacteria > Pseudomonadota > Gammaproteobacteria > Burkholderiales > Burkholderiaceae_C > Polaromonas. The sequence continues at coordinate 420,969 of NZ_JADOVG010000001.1, read as the reverse complement.
TCCGTACCGCCCTCGACATAAAAAGTGTCATGCATCGATCGCGCAGGATGGTCTTCTGGTGTGTTGAGCGCTGTAAAGTTAAACCAGTCGGTTTCAATCTCAGGGCCCTGCGCTACATCAAAACCCATGGAGCCGAAGATGTCTTCAATCCGCTCCAGCGTAAGCGATACAGGGTGCAAGCCGCCCTGCACACGCTGGCAGCCGGGTAGGGTTACATCAAGCGCTTCGGCTTTTAACTGCTTTTCGAGCTCTGCTTTCGCAAGCGCCTGGCGCCGCTCATTCAAAGCGGTTTCGATCGCTTGTTTGGCAAGATTGACGGCAGCACCGCGGGATTTTTTCTCTTCCACCGAAAGCTGCGCCATACCCTTCATGAATTCGGTGATGCGGCCTGATTTACCAAGAAATTGTGCTTTGGCATTTTCCAGATCCGCAGGCGTTGCAGACTGGGAAAAATTGGTTTTGGCAGTAGCGATCAGTTCATTGAGGATATCGGCGTCGTTCATAAGTTCTCTTGTACGGGTGCAGGAAGAAACACATCAGCGTTATTTTTGGTCATATGACCATGACGAAGACGCTACACAAAAGGCCATGAAAAAAGGGCCAGAGCCTTTTCAAGCTCCAGCCCTCTATTTTCCTACGCAAGTAGCTATTTATTTAATAGCGTACTTTCCTGAAAATCAGGCGGCCAGCTTGGCTTTGGCCTGCTCGACGATAGCGCCAAAAGCAGCACTGTCATGGATCGCCATGTCGGACAGAACCTTGCGGTCAATCTCGATGCCGGCTTTTTTCAGGCCATTGGCGAACTGGCTGTAAGTCAGTCCAAATGAACGACTTGCGGCATTAATACGGGCAATCCACAGACGGCGGAAAACACGTTTTTTGTTGCGACGGTCACGGTAGGCGTATTGCCCGGCCTTCATTACCGCTTCTTTAGCGATCCGGAAGACATTACCGCGGCGACCGCGAAAACCTTTTGCAAGGGCTAAAACTTTTTTGTGGCGGGCGCGAGCCGTTACACCACGTTTGACGCGAGGCATATATTACTCCTTGTTCGTCGTTAAATTAAATGCCACGGCCTGGCAGCATCTGTGCCATATGACCCATATTGGTCTCATGAACAGCTACCGAACCACGCAATTGGCGTTTGTTTTTGGTGGTCTTCTTGGTCAGAATGTGACGTTTGAAGGCTTGGCCACGCTTGACGGTACCACCTGGGCGAACGCGGAAACGCTTCTTAGCGCCGCTTTTGGTCTTCATTTTGGGCATGTATATGCTCCTTTTCGTTTGTGCTCGTGAGGCGCTGCGAAACTTTCGCAAACTTGATGGCCCCGAGCCACTTGTAATGGCAAGATTTGACAATTGCCATTGGCGCAACGGCTTTTGTTCCGTCACTTTCGAAAGCCCGGTTAAGACCTAAGCTCACAGGAACATCGTTCAGATGCACCTTTGTTATTTTTAGGAAGCCTTCTTACTGAAACCGGCAACCCTGCTTATCTGTCAGTACTCACGCGACCTCTGCCGATACCTTGGAAGCAACTTTTTTTCGTCCTGGGGCAATCATCATGACCATCTGCCGGCCTTCAAGCTTTGGAAACTGCTCCACCAAAATCAAATCCGCCAATTCGTCACGAATTCGTGCCAGCAAGGCCAAACCCAGTTCTTGGTGCGTAATTTCTCGACCACGAAAGCGCAGCGTAATCTTGCATTTATCGCCATCATCTAGAAAACGCTTGATGTTGCGTATCTTGATGTTGTAGTCGCCGTCATCGGTGCCTGGCCGGAACTTAACTTCCTTGACTTCGATGACTTTTTGTTTGGACTTGGCCTCTGCAGCTTTTTTCTGTTCAGCGTACTTGAATTTTCCGTAATCCATCAACCTACAAACAGGCGGCATGGCAGTAGGAGAAATCTCAACCAAATCCACGTCCGCTTCACCGGCCAGACGCAACGCCTCCATCAGACTCACGACGCCCAAAGGTTCGTTGTCTGGCCCGGAAAGGCGTACTTCAGGGGCCATGATTTCACGGTTCAAGCGGTGCTTGCGTTCTTCACGGTGACGGCGGTCACGAAATTCTGTAGCGATGGTGGGAATCCTTCAATATTTGCTATAAAAGCTATAGCTGCTTACATATACCCATCAAGGGAATTAGACTTTATTCAAAAAATTTATTAGGATCAGGCTTTTTGTGCAATGTCGGAGGCAATTTGTTGGACAAACGCATCGAGGGACATTACGCCAAGGTCTTTATTGCCCCGGGCACGCACTGAAACTGCGCCTACGGCCATTTCCTTGTCACCTATAACTAGGATGTAAGGCTGCTTCTGCAATGAATGTTCACGTATTTTATACGTAATTTTCTCATTACGTAAGTCAAGGTTGACCCTAGTACCATGATTTTGCAGCGTTTTAGCAACGTGTTTTGCATAATCAGCTTGGGAATCGGTAATGGTCAGCACAGAAACTTGCTCTGGCGCCAACCATGTGGGAAGTGCGCCGGCATGTTCTTCGATCAAAATTCCGATGAATCGCTCCAGGCTCCCAACAATCGCCCTGTGCAGCATGACAGGCCGATGGCGCGCACCATCTTCTCCGACATATTCTGCATCCAGCCGCTCGGGCATCGAGAAATCGACCTGGATCGTGCCGCACTGCCACTGCCGGCCAATGGCATCTTTCAGTGTGTATTCGATCTTTGGACCGTAAAACGCACCCTCGCCCGGCGAAACCTCAAACTCGCAGCCTGAGGCGCGCAGACTTTCGATCAGTGCGGCCTCGGCCTTGTCCCAGCTTTCATCGGAGCCAATACGGGCATCGGGCCGCGTTGCAACTTTATAAATAATGTTTTTGAAGCCAAAGTCGGTATAGACCTTTTGCAACAGCGTCGTGTAATCGACGCACTCTTTCAGAATCTGTTCTTCGGTGCAAAAGATGTGGCCGTCGTCCTGAGTGAAGCCGCGCACCCGCATGATGCCGTGCAGGCCACCGGTTGGCTCGTTGCGGTGGCACTGCCCAAATTCACCATAGCGCAATGGCAAATCGCGGTAGCTTTTGATGCCCTGCTTGAATATGAGAATGTGGCCAGGGCAGTTCATTGGCTTGAGAGCGAAATCACGCTTTTCGCTCTCGGTCGTGAACATGTTGTCGCGGTATTTGTCCCAGTGGCCAGTTTTTTCCCACAACGTCTTGTCCAGGAGTTGCGGCCCTTTAACCTCCTGGTAGCCGTTGTCCTGATAGACCTTGCGCATGTATTGCTCTACGCCCTGCCAAACCGTCCAGCCCTTGGGATGCCAGAACACCAAGCCTGGCGAATGGTCGTCAATATGGAACAGATCCAGTTCCTTGCCCAGTTTGCGGTGATCGCGCTTGTCTGCTTCTTCGAGCATCGTCAAATACTGTTGCAACTCGTCTTTGGTGGCCCAAGCCGTGCCATAAATACGTTGCAGCATCTCGTTGCGGTGATCGCCGCGCCAATAGGCACCGGCCACCTTCATGAGCTTGAAAAATTTGAGCTTGCCTGTGCTGGGCACGTGGGGACCGCGGCACAGGTCTTCAAACGCGCCTTCGCTGTAAAGCGACACATCCTGATCGGCCGGGATGCTGGCAATGATTTCGGCCTTGTAATGCTCACCCAGGCTTTTAAAATATTCCACCGCCTCATCGCGCGGCAACACGCGGCGCGTAATCGGCTCGTCAATAGCCGCCAGCGCTGTCATGCGCTTTTCAATCGCCAGCAAATCTTCGGGGGTAAATGGACGCTTGTAGGCAAAATCGTAGTAGAACCCGTTTTCAATTACCGGACCAATGGTGACCTGCGCTTCTGGAAACAAGTCCTTGACGGCATAAGCCAGCAAGTGAGCCGCGCTGTGGCGTATCAGTTCTAGGCCGTCAGCGTCTTTGGCGGTGACGATGGCCAGTGCGCTGTTTTTTTCAATCAGAAAACTGGTGTCGACCAACTTACCGTCAACCTTGCCGCCCAGGGCCGCTTTGGCCAAGCCGGTGCCGATAGACGCAGCCACGTCGGCCACGGTCAGTGCGTGGGCAAAGTCGCGGTGGGAACCATCGGGAAGCGTTATCTGGATCATGGCAAAGGGCAAAAAATGGGAGGGGAAAATGAGATGCAACGGATTTACGGCGATTGCAAATCGTTGCCGGATCGACAACACTGAATGATCGATTCTAACTGGCCGCCCTGATCTTCCGGCAATAACAAACGTCTTGTAAAACTCCGGTAAAGAAGCGCTGGCTGGTTTGCCGTGCGTCGGCCAGCCCACACAAAGGCGCGTTGATCAAAGCGCGCCTCAAGCGCTTTGAGTTGATCAAACCCAGGAAATACATGACGAATTCAAGACCGATTTTTCGTATCGTTGTCGTTTGCGCGATAGCCACACTGACACTGTCGGCGTGCGTGGTGGCGCCGCACCCTCGCACAGTTTACGTCCAGCCAGCGGCAGTGCAGCCCGAGATCGTGGTGGGCGTCGCACCGCCGCCGCCTTATGTCGAAATCATTCCAGTGGTGCCGTTTGCAGGCGCTGTCTGGATAGGTGGCTACTGGGGCTGGTCAGGCGGACGTCACCAATGGGTACCAGGGCGCTACGACTACGCACGGCCCGGTTATCGCTGGCAAGCCCACCAGTGGAGCCCGGGCTTGCACGGCAACTGGTACCTGCGAGGCGGCGGCTGGATTCGATAAACGTTAAAAAAGGCCAGGACGAAAGTCGCTGGCCTTTTTGAAGGGGATGACTTGGAAGCCCCGCTTGGGGTCTTCGTCTCAGACGATCAGTGGAACTGCTCTTCTTCGGTCGAGCCGGTCAGCGCGGTCACACTGGACTTGCCGCCCTGAATCACGGTGGTCACTTCGTCGAAATAGCCGGTGCCGACTTCCTGCTGGTGCGACACAAAAGTGTAGCCGCGGCTGCGGGCTGCGAATTCGGGCTCTTGCACCTTCTCGATATAAGCTGTCATTCCGCGCGCCACGTAGTCCTGCGCCAAGTCGAACATGTTGTACCACATGGAATGGATGCCAGCCAGCGTGATGAACTGGTACTTGTAGCCCATGGCGCCGAGTTCTTTCTGGAACTTGGCAATGGTCGCGTCGTCCAGGTTCTTCTTCCAGTTGAACGAAGGGGAGCAGTTGTAGGCCAGCATCTTGCCGGGGTGCACCGCATGCACGGCATCGGCGAATTTCTTGGCAAACTCGAGGTCGGGCGTACCGGTTTCGCACCACACCAGATCGGCGTAATGAGCGTAGGCCACAGCGCGGGAAATCGCCTGATCCATGCCTTTTTTGGTTTTGTAGAAACCTTCAGCGGTGCGCTCGCCGGTGATGAAGGGCTTGTCGTTTTCATCGTAGTCGCTGGTCAGCAAGTCGGCGGCTTCGGCATCGGTACGGGCAATCACCAAGGTAGGCACGCCGCAAACGTCAGCAGCCATGCGGGCAGCGATCAGCTTCTGACAGGCTTCTGCCGTAGGCACCAGCACTTTTCCGCCCATATGGCCACATTTCTTGACGGAAGCAAGTTGGTCTTCAAAGTGGACGCCGGCCGCACCGGAGTTGATCATGGCTTTCATCAGCTCGAACGCGTTCAGCACGCCACCGAAACCTGCTTCGGCATCGGCCACGATGGGCGCGAAGTTGTCGATGTAGCCGGCGTCGCCTGCGTCAATCCCCTTGGAATGCTGGATTTCGTCGGCACGGCGGAAGGTGTTGTTGATGCGCTCGACCACTTTTGGCACCGAGTCCACTGGGTACAGCGACTGGTCAGGGTACATGGCGGCATAACCGTTGTTGTCGGCGGCAACTTGCCAGCCTGACAAATAAATGGCTTTGACGCCGGCTTTCACCTGTTGCATCGCCTGACCGCCGGTCAGCGCGCCGAGGCAGTTAACGTAAGGCTCGTTGTTCACCAGACCCCAGAGCTTTTCAGCGCCACGGCGAGCCAGCGTATGCTCGATTGGGAATGAGCCGCGAAGGCGAACCACGTCGGCTGCGCTGTAGCCGCGCTTGATGCCTTTCCAGCGTGGATTGGTTGCCCAGTCTTTTTCAAGGGCGGCAATTTGCTGTTCGCGACTGAGTTGTTCGGTAAAGCTTTGTGGCATGGTGAACTCCATTAGTAGAAAAAAATAAGTGGGTTTATTCTAAGTCTTCTACAAGACTTAAACACAATCTTATGTCTTATATAAGACTATATATTTCTTTAAAAATCAACTACTTAGATTTGTATTTCACTATACGAAATTTAGTTCTTCATTGCGCAAATTAATCACAAGCAGCTTTTGCCTTTATTTCGTCTTGTGATAAAAACTTTTGCCTTGTGAAAAAATTAAACTCGGGTTGACGACATCCAAGCTATCAGTTGAGCCACGAATTAGACCTATGACAGGTCTAAACAGTATTTGACTCAATGAATTAGGTCCGGTTGGCAGCGGCAATTTCGCGTTCGCGCTGCCGGGTTTTCCGCGCCACCCAGACGCTGTAGCTGACGATGACCACTGTCACAGTGGCAATCAGCAGTGTCGCGGCCGCATAGATGGTCGGGTTAATGCCGCGTCGCGCATAGCCAAAGATCACTTGCGGCAGCGTGTTGACGCCGGGACCGGATAAAAATTCGGCAATCACCACATCATCGAAAGACAGGGTGAAAGACAGCAGAAAAGCCGCCAGCACGGCCTGGAAGATATTCGGCAGCGTGATGAGGAAAAAAACCTGATGCGGCCGTGCGCCCAGGTTCATGGCAGCTTCTTCAATCGAGCGGTCCATTTCCAGCAGTCTTGACTGGACGACCACCATGGCATACGCCATGCCCAGCAGCGTATGGCCCAGGACAATGGTGAGCATGCCGCGCTGCGGCCATCCCAGAAAATTTTGCGCACCGACCATCAACAGGAGCAGCGACAGGCCAATGACCACTTCCGGCATGACCAGCGGTGCGTTGACCATGCCGGAGAAGGTGGTACGGCCTGGAAAACGGCGATACCGCACCAGGACAAAAGCGCAAAACGTGCCCAGCGTGGCAGAAAGCAGGCCGGACACCAAGGCGATTTTCAGCGAAAGCCAGAAGCCGTCGACGATCTTGGTATCGCGCGTCAATGCCTCATACCAGCGCAGCGAAAACCCGGTGAATTCCGCATCTTGGCGGGTGCTGTTGAACGAAAAGACGACCATGAAAATCAGCGGCAGGTACAAGAACAGGTAAACCAGTGCCAGCCACAGCTTGCCGAAGTGCTTTTCCATCATGCTTTTCATGGCCGGGTTACTTCCCTGGCTCGGCCGCATCGCCGGTGTAATGGTAGTAAATCGCCAATGGCACGACGATCAGACCGATCATGACCACCGCGAGCGCCGTCGCCCGTGGCCAGTTGTTGCCGGTGAACATTTCATCCCAGACCACGCGTCCGATCATGATGTTTTCAGGCCCGCCCAGCAGCGAAGGAATCACGAACTCGCCCACGCATGGAATGAACACCAGCATAAAGCCGGCGACGATGCCAGCCCGAGACAGCGGCACAGTGACCAGCCAGAAGGACTTGAACGGCGAAGCGCCCAGGTCATAAGCCGCTTCCAGCAATCGGAAATCCATCTTCACCAGATTGGCATAAAGGGGCAGCACCATGAAAGGCAGGTAGACGTAGGTCATGCCTACCATCATGGACACATCGGTGTAGAGAAGCTGGAGGGGTTCAGCCGTCAATCCCAGCGCCATGAGCGCCCGGTTGAACACGCCCTGGTCAGCCAGGATGCCTTTCCAGGCATAGACGCGCAGCAGGAACGAGGTCCAGAATGGAAGCATCACCATCATCAACAAAGCAGGCCTCACGCTTGACGGCGATCGCGCAATGAAATAGGCGAACGGGTAGCCGATAACCAGGCACAGCACGGCGGTGCACAGCGCATACCAGAGCGATCGCAAATAAGCCTCGACGTAAAGCGTCTGGAACAGCGCGCCACCTTCGCTGCTGCGAAAAATCGACCCGTAGTTCTCGTACTTGAGCTTGAGCAGGCCGGATTGCGAATCCCACAGAGGCTTGAACGGATTGATGTCGTTGCCCATGTCGACAAAGCTGATGTACAGCAGGATGAGGAAGGGCAGGAAGAAAAAAACGATCAGCCACAGATAAGGCACGCCGATCACGAAGCGTTTGCCGGGCATGGGAAAGCGTGAAGCGGCCATGGCGTTGGTGGGCTCCTTTAATCGCGCAGCACAATGCCGGCGCGGTCGTCCCACCAGAAAAACACCTTGTCTTCCCATGTGATGTTGCTCAGGTCCTGCCGCGAGGTATTGGCTTCGGTGATGCGCACCCGGGAGCCGTCGACTGCCACGACGATGTAGGTGTTGTAAGAGCCAAAGTAGGCAATTTCCTGGACTTTTCCGGTGAAGACATTGCGGTCCACATCGGGGCGCTGCTTGCTGATTTCGATTTTCTCGGGCCGCACGGCAATGGCCAGTGGCATGTTCCATGAGCCGCTCACGCCGTGGCCGACCTGGATTTCACCGATACCGGTGATGGCGGCGCAGCGGTCTGTCTCGTCCACGCTGAGGCGGCCTTCAAACATATTCACATTGCCAATAAAGTCTGCAACAAAGCGGTTGGCCGGATGCTCGTACACCTCTTCGGGCGTGCCCACCTGCAACACCCTGCCCTTGCTCATGACGGCGATGCGGCCCGCCATGGTCATGGCTTCTTCCTGGTCGTGGGTCACCATCACGCAGGTCACGCCGACTTTCTCGATGATGTTGACGAGTTCGAACTGGGTCTGTTCGCGCAGCTTCTTGTCCAGCGCGCCCAGTGGTTCATCAAGCAACAAAAGCTTGGGCCGCTTGGCCAGGCTGCGGGCCAACGCCACCCGCTGCTGCTGGCCACCGGAGAGCTGGTGCGGCTTGCGTTTGGCAAACGCGCCAAGTTGCACCAGATCCAGCATTTCGCCTACCCGCTGCTGAATGTCGGCCTTGGGCAGGCCTTCGCGCTTGAGGCCGAAAGCAACGTTTTCCCAGGTATCGAGGTGCGGAAACAAGGCATACGACTGGAACATCATGTTGATGGGACGGTCATAGGGCTGCAGCCCGGCCACGTCCTCGCCACCCAACAGGATACGGCCCGAGGTGGGCTTCTCAAAGCCCGCCAGCATGCGAAGCAAAGTGGATTTACCGCAGCCTGAACTGCCCAGCAACGCGAAAATCTCGCCACGGTTCACCGACAGCGACACCTCGTCGACCGCCAGCGCCTCGTCAAAGCGCTTGACCAGTTTCTCGGTGACCAGGTAGCCCGCTTTTCCATCGTTTTCTGCCATGCATCCGTTCCTGCGTTTTTTTGTACTTCGGAATCCACAGCCTCATTGATCTGACTGAAAAACTCAATTTCATCATCAAAAAGGCTATTTCCGCAATACCAGCAAACCTAACCAGCTATTGATTCAGTAGCGTGATGCCGCTGGTTGCTTGCCGCACCACCATCAACACTGAAAGCAGGGCCAATGGCATGTCCCAAGTGCTGATGTCAGGCACGGGAAATTGACGTCACCGGCCTTTTTTGACGCTGTTGTAGGCGTTGGCCAGGGCTTCACGGGCTTCGTTGGTGAAACTGCTGGGCGCGATCATCTTGCTGAAGTACGCGGGCTCGACAAAGATGGTCTTGTTGCCTGAAATCTCCGGCTTGATCTGGGCAATCGCTGCCTTGTTGGCGGTGGGATAGTTCATCGTGTTGGTCACCGACGCAGCGTTTTCGGGACGCAGGTAGAAATTGATGAAAGCCTGGGCGTTGTTTGGATGCCTGGCGTCCTTGGTCAGGGCCATCGTGTCGGCGAAAAGCAATGCGCCGGTGCTCGGCAGCAGGGCTTCAATGACGTCCTTCGAGCCGTTTTCCCTGGCGCGGTTGGCGGCGATGTTGATGTCGCCCGACCAGCCGATGACCGCGCACGCTTTGGCGCCGGCCACATCATCGATCATGGTGGCGCTGAACAGGCGCACGTCCTTGCGAACCTTGAACAGCATTTCGGCGGCTGCCTTGAAGTCGGCAGGGTTGTTCGAATAGGCGTCCTTGCCGATGTAGTGCAGCGCCGCCGGAATGATTTCGGTGGGTGAATCCAGGTAGGCAATGCCGCAGGATTTGAGCTTGGCGGTGTATTTGGGGTCAAACACCAGGTCCCAGGCGTTTTCCGGCATGGGCATGCCGGCCAGCGCCTTGTCCACCCTGGTCTTGTTGATGCCCACGGTGGTGAAGCCCCAGGCCCAGGGCACCAGGTACTTGTTGCCTGGATCGGCCTTGGTCAGGGTGTCCATGATGGCCGGCTCCAGATTGGCAAGGTTGGGAATCTTGGCCTTGTCCAGCGGCTGCAGCAGCCCGCCTTCTATCTGCGACTTGGCAAACACGGTACCCGGCACAACGATGTCATAACCGGTGTTGCCAGCCACCAGCTTGGCATGCAGGGCTTCATTGGTTTCAAAGGTGTCGTAATTGACCTTGATGCCGGTTTCCTTTTCAAAGGCGGCTGTCATGCCTTCGGGAATGTAGTCAGGCCAGTTGTAGATATTGAGCACCTTCTCCTCGGCATTGACCGGTAGCGCCGGGGCTGCAGCCACAGCCGCAGGCGCGGGAACAACCGCCACCGGTTCTTCTTTTTTGCCGCAAGCGGCCAGCAAAAGCGCTGAAATGGCGGTCACCAGTACAAGTTTTTTCATGGGGGGGATGGGCTCCGGAGAAAGGTAAACAACGAACAAATTGCCAGTTCAAAAAATGGCCAGAATACACACCGTAGGCAATGCAATATCCGGACCTGCTGGAGCCCGACGAACTGCAGTATTTATTTTATTCAATCCATCTGGCCGGCAGCTTGTAAATCAACCAGGGTGGCGTCCAGGCAACGGCGGATCAGCGTCATCATCTCGTCGATTTGTTCGTGCGTCATCACCAGCGGCGGCGCAATGATCATGCGGTCGCCCACGGCGCGCATGATCAGCCCCAGCCGGAAGCAGTGGCCGCGGCACAGCATGCCCACGCCCAGTTCGGGGTCGAACGCTTCATGCATTGCCTTGTTTTTGCTCAACACCAGACCGCCCATGAAGCCGCACGTCTCGGCCAGCCCCACCAGCGGGTGCTCGCCCAGTTCGGCAAAGCGTTTGGCCAGGTAAGGCCCAATGTCGTCCTTCACGCGCCCGGGCAGGTTTTCCTTTTCCATGACGTCCAGGTTGGCCAGGGCCACGGCACAGGCCACCGGATGGCCGCTGTAGGTGTAGCCGTGGTTGAATTCTCCACCCTGCTCGATCAGCACCTCGGCGACCCGGTTGCCCACCATCACGCCGCCCAGCGGGATGTAGCCGCTGGTCACACCCTTGGCAAACGTCACCAGATCGGGCCGATAGCCGAATTTTTCGTAGGCAAACCAGTGGCCCACGCGGCCGAAAGCGCAGATCACCTCGTCGCTGATCAGCAAAATGCCGTACTTGTCAACAATGCGCTGGATCTCGGGCCAGTAGCTGTCGGGTGGAATGATCACGCCGCGGCACCCTGCACCGGCTCGGCGATGAACGCCGCCACCTTGTCCGCACCCAGCGCCAGGATTTTGTCTTCCAGCCAGCCGGCGGCGCGCAGGCCGAATTCGGCGGGGGTCTCGCCAGGCTGGCCCATCTCGTAAAAGTACGGCTGCCCGATGTGGGTGATGTTGGGAATCGGCAGGTCGCCTTGTGCATGCATGCTGGACATGCCGCCCAGCGAGGCACCGGCCATGGTGCTGCCGTGGTAGCCGTTGATCCGGCCAATAATGATTTTGCGCTCCGGCTGGCCCAGCAGATCCCAGTAACGGCGCACCATGCGCACGTTCGAGTCGTTGCTTTCAGAGCCGCTGCTGGAATAAAACACGTGCTTGAAGCTGCGGCCGCCCACCTCGGGCGCCAGCGCTGAAAGCCGGGCCGCCAGCTGCACGGCGGGCACATTGGTGGTCTGGAAAAAGCTGTTGTAGTAAGGCAGCGTCATCATCTGCCGGTAGGCGGCGGTTGCCAGTTCTTCGCGGCCATAGCCCACATTGACGCACCACAGGCCGCTCATGGCATCGAGTAGCTTGTGGCCATCGGAATCCCAGACGTAGATGTTCTCGGCCCGGGTAATGACCCGCGCGCCGTGCGCCGCCATGTCCTTGAAGTCGGTGAAGGGGTGCAGGAAATGTTCGCGGTCCAGGGACTGGATCAGGGCGGTGTCGACAGGCGTGTTCATGGTGGATACCTCTTGGTTGCGGTGGATCGGTTACGGCTTAGACCAGCAGCAGCAGGTGTTCACGCTCCCATGGCGAGATCACCTTCATGAACTCGGCAAACTCCATTTCCTTGATTTCGGAATACACCGTGACAAAATCTCGGCCCAGCACTTCATGCAGGTCCGACTCGCGGCGCAGCCAGTCCAGCGCCTCGCCCAGGCTGCGCGGCAGCGAATAAGGCGACAGGTAGGCATCGCCCTTCATCTCGGGCTTGGGCTTGATCTTGTTCTTGATGCCCAGATAACCGCAGGCCAGCGTCATGGCCAGGGCGATATACGGATTGGCGTCAGCACCGATCACCCGGTTTTCCACCCGGCGGGCTTGTGGCGTGGAAATCGGCGAGCGAATGCCGACAGTGCGGTTGTCGTGTCCCCAGGCGATGTTGATCGGTGCGGCCGTGTCGCGCGACAGCCGCCGGTAGCTGTTGACATAAGGCGCGACCAGCGCCATAGCCGCCGGAATGTAGCGCTGCAGCCCGCCGATGTAATGAAAGAAAGCCTCCGACTCGCTGCCATCCCGGTTGCTGAATATGTTCTGGCCGGTTTCGCGGTTCAGGATGCTCTGGTGCACATGCATGGCGCTGCCGGGCTCGGTTGCAATCGGCTTGGCCATGAAGGTGGCATACATGTTGTGGCGCAGGGCCGCTTCGCGCACTGTGCGCTTGAACAGGAACACCTCGTCGGCCAGGCCCAGCGGATGGGCATGGAAAAAATTGATCTCCATCTGCCCTGCGCCGACTTCATGAATCAGCGTGTCGACATTGAGCTCCATCTTTTCACAGTAGTCGTAGATGTCCTCGAACAGCGGGTCAAACTCGTTCACCGCGTCGATGCTGTAGGCCTGGCGCGAAGTTTCGGCGCGCCCGCTGCGGCCAACTGGCGGGCGCAGCAGCGTGTTGGGGTCGGTGTTGCGGGCCACCAGGTAAAACTCCAGCTCGGGCGCCACCACCGGCACCAGGCCTTCGGCTTCATACAGTTCGCACACCCGGCGCAGCACGCTTCTGGGCGCAAACGGCACCAGCTTGCCGGCCGGGTCGAAGCAGTCGTGGATCACCTGCGCCGTCGGGCTCGACGCCCACGGAACAATCCGTGCCGTGGACGGGTCGGGCCGCAGGTGCATGTCCTTGTCGGTCGGGCTGATCACATCGTAGTAAGGGCCGCTCTCGGGGAACTCGCCGGTCACGCCCATGGCCACCACCCCCTCGGGCAGGCGCATACCCCGGTCCTCGGTGAATTTTCCGCGCGGCAGGATCTTGCCCCGGGCCACGCCCGTCAGGTCAGGCACCAGGCATTCGACTTCGGTGATCCTGCGTTCATTCAGCCAGTTTTCCAGTTCCGTAAAGGTCGTTGCTTTTGTCATGCTCATGTTCAGACTCATCGCGCGCTCCTGTTTTTCGACGCCTGTCGGTGGATTGGAATAACCTGGGTTCAACTTGAGGGGGCAGCCCTTTCCAGCATGCGGCCGGCATGACGGCGTTCGCAAGCCTGGCCAAAGGCCGCAAAAATGGCTCGGTAGAAAGGATTTTCCTGGCAGTTCCACTCGGGGTGCCATTGCACGGCATAGGCAAACGCGGCAGCCCCCTTGATCTCGAAGGCCTCGACCAATCCGTCGGATGCATGGCCCAGCGCGTGCAATCCGTTGGCCAGCCGGCCAATGCCCTGACCATGCAGCGAATTGACCTGGGCCGTGCCGCCGCCGGCCCACTCTGCAAACGCACAGCCCGGCACAAAACGCACCGCATGTGCAGGTCCGTAGGCCTCTTCAAGGCTGACGCCTTCGGGATCGCGATGGTCGAAGTGCCCTTCCCGCGCATGCACACTTTGTTCCAGAGAGCCGCCCAAGGCCACGTTGATTTCCTGAAAACCACGGCAAATGCCCAGCAGCGGCACACCAGCGGACTGACATGCCCGTACCAGCGCCAGCGTGAGCGCATCGCGCTGCGGGTCGAGCGGCAAGCCGGTGTCCAGCACGTCCTGGTCAAAATGAGAGGGATGAACATTCGACGGCGAACCGGTCAGCATGACGCCGTCGACCAATTCCAAAAGCGCCGGTATCTGTGCCGCATCTGCCAAGGGAAACAGCACAGGCTGGGCACCAGCGCATTGCGTGACGGCACGGGCATATTTCTCTCCCAGTACCAGAAAAGGGAACTGGTGACCTTCCTCACCCAGAAGCCGATGGTCGGCAGGCAACCACACCAGCGGCAGGTGACGGTGCTGCGAAGAAATCAACAGGGTTTGCCGCATGAGTGATGGGTGTTGAGGGAGTTCCAGCCAGTGTAACCAGCCCCACCATGGCGCCGATTAAACGGTGGCGGCGTGCCTGCAAGTGTTTTGCGGTGCGAATTCTGATTCGGGCCAGGAAGGTACGAACTCGCCTGCCCAACAGTCGAACGCACGGTGCAGCAAGTTATGGGTCGACCATGGAGGCGAGAGGCGAGGTGTGAATGGATGGCCCGGCCGGCCGAACGCCTATCAATTCATTTGCAGCCGCCGGCATGCACATGATGACGGTGGATGGAAAAGGCACAGCGCCAACCGAATATGACGCGACGGAAGAGGCGCTTCATCCTGGAAGAAATTCAGGATTGGCAAGCAATTTTTCAAGTCGAAACAGCGCTTCCCGCTATATATACCGACACAAGCTGCTATCTTTTTTAAAAAATTATGGCAGGATTTTTCTGTTGGGCACAAGCCTGTCAGCCACCATGCTTCCTTCTGTCAAGCCATTTGCCTGAAGAATGGTGCCTTGGCTTGTCTACGCAAAGATTGATATATGCCGTATCAATCCAGCATGCCTCCTAACTTAACTTCAGGGTTTTTACCATCAACAAAAACGCTTCACATTGGTCCGTTTGGGGGGTTGCGGCATCAAAAATATCAAATTAACATTTGTTTTGTGAGGATAAGTTATTAACAGCGATATTTGTATGTTATTAGGCCCGGCCTAACAACTGAAAATCAACCAATCAGGACGTTATATATGGCAATTTTAATGGTGCCCAGTTCGCTGCGCCGTTACACCAACCAGCAGAGTCGTATCACCCTTGCTGTCAGTTCCATCGAGGAGGCACTCAAGCGCTTTTCCGAAGATTCAAGCGAGCTTCGCAATCACCTGTTTAGCGGTCAAGTCCTGCGCAAATTCATCGTCGTTTGCAAAAACGGCCAGGACATCAGGCTTCTGGACGGACTGCAGACATTGGTGAGCGATGCCGATGAAGTCCAGATCATTGCGAGCGTTGCCGGAGGATGAACGCGCTACTTCAACCCGACATACTGCCAGAACTCTCCAGCAGCGAACTTCGGCGTTTCAACCGCCAGATCATCCTGCCCGAATTTGGCATCGAAGCGCAGCGACGCCTCAAGGCGGGCAGCGTTCTACTGATTGGCCTGGGCGGCCTGGGCAGCCCGGCTTCGCTTTATTTGGCGGCTGCAGGGGTCGGGCGAATCGGCCTGGTGGACGGCGATGTGGTCGAAGAAACCAATCTTCAGCGCCAGATCGTGCACGGCCAGTCAGCGCTCGGGCGCTTGAAAAATGAAAGTGCCGAAGCACGCTTGCTGGACATCAACCCGAACGTCCAGATCGAACGTCACGATGTGCGGCTGAATATTGACAATGCGCTGGCGCTGATCTCCCAGTACGACGTGATCATTGACGGCTCCGACAATTTTCCGACGCGCTACCTGGTCAACGATGCCTGCGTAAAGCTTGGCAAGCCTGACGTTTATGGCGGCGTATTGCGTTTTGACGGCCAACTCAGCGTGTTCGATGCGCGCACGGGACCGTGCTATCGCTGCATGTTTCCCGAACCACCACCGCAGGAGTTCGCGCCCAATTGCTCAGAGGCTGGCGTGCTGGGTGTGCTGCCCGGTGTGATTGGGTCACTGCAGGCGACCGAGGCGCTCAAGTTGTTGAGCGGCGTCGGCTCGCCCATGATCGGCCGCATGCTGATCTATGACGGACTGGACCTTTCCTTCAACACGGTCCACATCGCCAAGGACCCCGACTGCCCGGTCTGCAGTCGTGCGCCGCAAGACATCGCGCTCAAAGAAACCGTCATGGTTTGCGCTGCGCCGGTTGGCCAGTCCATCTCGTCTGGTGGACTCCAGGCGAGGCTGCAGGCACAGGACGATTTGGTCATCGTCGATGTACGCAATCCGGCCGAATGGCTGCCCGGCCGAATTCCGGGCGCTATCGGATGGCCCAAGCCGGAACTCGAGCGCGCGCTGAATGAATCTGGCGCAAGCCAATTGCCCAGAGACCGCGACATCGTGCTGGTGTGCCAAAGCGGCATGCGGAGCAACAGCGTCATCAAATCGCTGGTCGCGGCAGGTTATGACCCGCTCCGGCTCTACAGCCTTGAACAAGGCATGGCGGCATGGCCGGGGGATGTTCAACTTGTCTGAAACGGTGGCAGCTTCCATACCCACGCGGCATGGGTTGCTGCACAACCGTTTATATGGGGCCCGGCGGATGGCCACACGCATCCGCAACGATTTTTTTGAAAGGATGGTTCTTCATGTCCATTAATGAAGCCCGCCCCGATGTATCCAGCGACGACCTGGTTCGCCAGATCATCACCCTCGCGCCCACCGGCGTCCCCATTACCCCTGCTATTGCAGAACAGCTTCAGGCGGCGACGCAAGCCCTTTTGGCACTGGCCAATGTTGACGGAAAGCTCGAACACAGTCCCATGAAACTGGCGATGGAGCGGACGGTAGACCTGCACCGTGAGTCCGCTGAAAAACGACTCACGGGTCAACGCGTGTTGGTCACCGGCGGCGCCGGCTGTGTCGGCTCGCATTTGATTCCCCTGCTCTTTGAACTCGGTGCAATGGAAATTATCATTGCAGACATTGCCGTCGAAAATGGCAGCATTGCCATGGAAGGCAACAGTGTCGGCTCGCCCACCCGGCAACTGATAAATTGCCAGGTCGACATCCGGGATGCGGCCCTGCTCGACGCGGTGTTCGCCCAGACCAAACCACATGTCGTTTTTCACCTGGCCAGCATCCGCGAGCCCGGCCGTGCCGAGGCGGTGATACGCGAAGCCATCGAAACCAATGTGTTTGGTACGCGCAATGTCATAAACGCCTGTCTTCGCCATGGCGTGGAGGATGCGATTTACTCTTCTACCGGCAAGTGTTTTGCCTATGTCTCCGATCACGTCTACACCGGCAGCAAAAAACTGGCCGAAGCGCAGTGGGCCGCTGTTGCACGCCGCAGCAACTCGACACGGTTTCGCTGCACTCGCTTTACCCATGTCATGGAAAACGGCGTGGTTACGCAGAACATCGTCGACGGCATTGCGAGCGGGCTGGTCGGCCTGCACGGCCCCGACCGTTATTTCAATATTCAGAATCTGCGACAGGCGGGCCATTTGCTGGTCAACGCCCTGGCGCTCGCTGAACAGACACCGGTGGATGGCTTCTGGGCTGCCGTTGATCTGGGCTGGCCTGTGAACACGCTGGAACTGGCCCTTTACCTTATCCAGCAAAGCGGCAAACCGGTGGCCTTGCATTTTCTGGGCGTGCCCAAGGGCTATGACGAGGTGTTCTTCCGTGGCCAGTTCTGCTGGAGCGGTGAAACCGCTTACCACCCGCTGGTCAATGCGCTTGAAGCGCCCAGCGGCTTTGGCGACCGGAGCGGCACCATGATCGGCGCACGCGTGCAACCCTTCAGCGAAGACGCGCTGGCTGTTGAATTGGAAACTCTCAAAATAGCGCTGGACGACCAAACGCTCGACGTTCTGGAAGTCAAGGCGGCACTGAACCAGGCAGTAGGCGGCCTGGCACGGTCCATCTTTGCTGCAACCGACCTGCCACGCCTCATCGATGTGCTCTGGTGGGGTGCAGCCCCGGCGTGGATCGGAACATCAACCAGGGAGGCCGGGCGTTTCGAAGTGGTCATTCAACTGCTGATCGACACCGTTTTGGCCGGGTTGCGCCAGACCAATGGACCGATGTTGATTGCAAACCGGCAAAAGCTGCAAGAGGTACACCAGACCCTTGTGCGTATTCCCGGCCTTGCGGCTCAGTCCAGCAGACTGGAAAGCCTGCTGGAAGATTCGGCTGTGACAGTAGCAACAAATTAGGCAGGCGGCTCAAGCGCCTGCCTACTGCGTGCTTTGCCACGAAACCGAGCCAGCCCATTTGCCAATGAAGGCTGAACGCCCATGGGCAGGCCGGTAAAACAGCGCACATCTTGATGCGATACTTTACGCAAGCCGGCTGTGCGCTGCCGCTATGGATGGCATGACCATTTTTCGCGTCGCAGGCGAACGGCTAAAGGCAAACTCTGCAGCGTTTTGATTCTGTGATCAGATCAATACGATCATGGGCGCGCTACTTACTGGGCAAGAGGCTCTTTATTGCTCCAGCAAAAAAGCCACTTCTTCCAGTATTTTCCTGTTCTCGTCCTGGAGTTTTCAACGTGTCGCACCGCCCCGCTTCCCCGTGGATTGCCTATGCCTGCCTGGCGCTCAGCATGTCACTCGTCGGCAGTTATGTTGCCTTGTCCAAGCCACTGGTGACCGCTTTGCCGGTGTTCTTGCTGGCCTGGCTGCGGTTTGGCATTGGTGGACTGGCAATGGCGCACTGGCTGAAAAAGCCGGCATCCGAAATGCCGATGAGCCCGCAAACCCGCCGGCTGGTGTTCCTGGAGTCCTTCCTGGGTAATTTCCTGTTTTCGATCTGCATGCTGTTCGGCGTGAGCCTGACCAGCGCGGTGGCCGCCGGTGTCATCATGGCAGCGATTCCGGCTACGGTGGCGCTGCTGAGCTGGACTTTTTTGCGCGAGCGGATCAGCGCCCGCGTCTGGGCCGCCGTGGCCTGCGCTGTTCTGGGCATCGCCCTGGTTTCGCTCTCAAAAAGTGAGCTGCCTGTGCAGATGGGTAATGCGCAAGAGGCCGATTTGGCATCAAAAAACGCTTGGCTGGGCAATCTGTTGCTGGTAGGTGCGGTGCTGTGCGAAGCGGCGTATGCGGTGATCGGCAAGAAGCTGACCGGCGTGCTCAGCCCCAAGCGCATCTCGGCGCTGATCAACCTGTGGGGTTTTGCGCTGGTCACGCCTTTCGGGCTGTGGATGGCCTGGGGCTTTGACTTTGCCGCCGTCGCGCCGGCCAGTTGGACGCTGCTGGTGTTTTATGCGCTGGCCGCGAGCGTCTGGACGGTGTGGCTGTGGATGACCGGCCTGAAAACCATTCCCGCCAACGAGGCTGGGGTGTTCACCGTGTTGCTGCCGGTGAGCGCGGCGGCAGTCGGCGTGGGGGTGCTCGGTGAAAGCCTGAACGGCACGCAAGTCGGCGCCTTTGCGATTGCGCTGGTGGGCGTGGTGCTGGCGACGCTGCCCCAGCGCAAGCCACGTGCAGGCACTTTGTTGCCTTAAGGCGGCTTTGGTGCAGCGGCGGCTGCGTTTAATAAGGCATTGAATTCGGGATAGATGGACCCCGGGTCAAGCCCGGGATGACAGGCCATACGACGGGGACAGATAAGCGAATGGACAGGTCACCGAATGGACGACTCACCGCACCTCAGGCGAACAGCGCCTTGTACTGCTCGCGCAAGACATTCTTTTGCACCTTGCCCATGGCGTTGCGCGGCAGTTCGCTAACCAGGAAACATTGTTTGGGCACCTTGAAGTTGGCCATTTTTGACTTCATCTCGGCCATGATCTGCAGACTGTCGGGTGTGGCACCGGGCTTGGCAATCACCACGGCCACGCCGACTTCGCCGAAGTCGGCATGCGGCACGCCGACCACGGCGCTTTCGGCCACGCCAGGCAACTCGTTGATAAAGCCTTCTATCTCGGCGGGATACACGTTGTAGCCGCCGCTGATGATCAGGTCCTTGCTGCGCCCGACGATGGTGATGTAGCCGTCCGTGTCGGTTTTTCCGACATCGCCAGTCTTGAAATAACCGTCAGCAGTGAATTCCTCGGCGGTTTTTTCAGGCATGCGCCAGTAACCTGAAAATACATTCGGGCCCTGGACCTGAATGTTGCCAATGTCGCCCACCGGCAGCGGCTGGCCGTCGTCGCCCTGCACCCGCAGGTGGACGCCCGGCAACGCAAAGCCGACCGTGCCGCCGCGCCGCTCGCCATTTTGGCAAGGGTTGGACGTCAGCATGGCGGTTTCGCTCATGCCGTAGCGCTCCAGGATGGTGTGTCCGGTGCGCGCCTGCCATTCGAGGAAGGTATCCAGCAGCAGCGGTGCCGACCCGGCGATGAACAGGCGCATGTTGCGGCACGCGTCCCGCGTCAAACCGGGCTCGGCGAGCAGGCGCACATATAAGGTCGGCACACCCATGAACACGGTCGCTTCAGGCAGTTTTTCAATCACCTTTTTCGGATCGAATTTGGACAGCCAGATCATCTTGCTGCCGTTGATCAGCGCGCCGTGAATGGCAACGAACAGGCCGTGGACATGAAAAATCGGCAAGGCATGGATCAGCACATCGCCGCCCTCCGCCCGCGTCCGCCAGCCCCAGTAGTCTTTCAGCACGCGCGCGTTGCTCAGCAGATTGCCATGCGACAGCATCGCGCCCTTGCTGCGCCCGGTCGTGCCGCTGGTGTAGAGGATGGCGGCCATGTCGTCCGGCTGCTTGAGCGCCGCTTCATGCCGGTCGCTGCAATGCGCGGCGCGGTCCAGGAGCGAGCCGCTGCGGTCATCGTCCAGCGTGAAGACGTTTTGCGTGCCAGCCTTGAAGGCGATTTTGCTGACCCAGCCAAAATTGGCGCTGCTGCAGACCACCACCGCCGGCTCGGCATTGCCGATGAAATACTCGATTTCGGCGCTCTGGTACGCGGTGTTCAGGGGCAAAAATACAAAGCCGGCCCGCAGCGTGGCCAGGTACAAGACCATCGCCTCGACCGATTTTTCGACCTGCACGGCAATCCGGGCGCCTTCGGGCAGGCTCAGGGATTGCAGCAGATTGGCCATCATGGCGCTGCCGTGGTCCAGGTCGCGCCATGAATACAGCAGGCCATTGCCGGTTTCAATGGCGACTTCGTCCAGGTCGGCGGGAAAGGCGGCTCGCAGCGCGGCAAAGAGGTTGTGGTTGTTCATGGAATGGATGATGTCAGGAGTAGAGGATGCAGCGATTCAGGCGCTGAACGCCGGCGGACGCTTTTCCATGAAAGCGGTAATGCCTTCACGGTGTTCTGGAGAAGCTGCGTAGTCATAAGCGATCGCTATTGTATTTATAGCTGCTTGCGTAGGCAGGATATGCGCCAGCACCCTAAATGATGCTTTATTCAGGCGTGCGGCCTGCGGCGCCAGTTGCCCGATGCGCTGGATGCGCTGCTGTACTGCAGTGTCCAGTGCGTCGGTCGCCAGAACCTCGTTCAAAAAGCCGCGCTGCTTCATCTCGGCCGCGTCCAGAACGGCGGCGGACAGCAGCATCTCGCGCGCCGTCAGCTCGCCCACGGCGCGCATCACCAGCGCCGCCTCGCGCGGCGCCATCGGAAAGCCGAGCTTCGCAATCGGTGCGCCGAACCGCGCGCTGCCGGTTGCCAGCCGGATATCGCAACAGCTGGCAATCTCCACCCCTGCGCCCATGCAATGGCCCTCGATCTGCGCGACGATGGGCACGTCGCAGTCAAGCATGGCCTGCAACCCGCCCCAGACGTCGTTTTCATGAAAGTCGCGCAGGCTGACCGTGTTGAAGCGGAAACCGGCATATTCTGAAATATCGCCGCCCGCGCAAAAGTGTCCGCCTTCGCCGCGAACCAGCACGCAGCGCACGTCGCTTCGCTGCTGGATCACTTCAAAAGCAGTGCGCAGTTCGCGCCACATCAGCCGCGACATGGCGTTGAACTTGCCGGGGTGCGACAGCGTGACCGTGGCCAGGGAAGCAGAAACCTCAAAAAGAACAGCACCGCTCATTGAATCAGTTTCTTCCAGTGAGTATCAGGCGTAAAAGCCAGCCCGCCAGCCAAAGCAGCGGTACCAGCCTGCCCACGCCATAGGCGCAGAGGCGGCCATCCCAGCCCAGCAGGGGCCGTGGAACCGGCATTGCCGGGCCGCAGGCGCAGTGGCCCCCTCGGGGGGCAGCGAACCACACACAGTGGGGAGCGTGGGGCCATGCCTAGTCCAGCTTGGCACCGGAGGCTTTGACCACGGCCGCCCAGCGTTTGACTTCGGCGCTGACAAACGTGCCGAACTGCGCCGGCGTCAGGTTGCCGAACTCGGCGCCGTTGCTGGCCCAGATGGTTTTCAGCTCGTCGGTGGCGGCCACCTTGCGCAAATCCTCGACGATGCGCGCCTGCACATCGGGCGGCGTCCCCTTGGGCGCCCACATTCCATACCACGTGGTGACGGTGTAATCGGGCAGGCCCAGTTCGGCGGCGCACGGCACATCGGGGAAAGCCGGGTTGCGTTTGGCGCCCGAGACCATCAGCGCCTTGATGCGGCCGCCCTTGATGTGGCCCGCCGATGAACCCAGGCCGTCGAACATCATGTCCACATTGCCAGAGATCAGATCCTGCAGCGCCGGGCCCGCGCCCCGG
The DNA here is from genome assembly GCF_015752205.1 of Polaromonas sp. CG_9.7. Lineage (GTDB taxonomy): Bacteria > Pseudomonadota > Gammaproteobacteria > Burkholderiales > Burkholderiaceae_C > Polaromonas. The sequence continues at coordinate 398,221 of NZ_JADOVG010000001.1, read as the reverse complement.
TAGGGAATGTGGGTGATGAAGGTATTGGTTTGCTGCTTGAACAGCTCGCCCGCCAAGTGGTGCGACGTGCCCGCGCCAGCGGAGCCGTAGTTGAACCTGGCCGGCTTGCTGCGCACCTGCGCCAAGAAATCTTTGAAGTCGCCCGGAATGTTCTTCGGATTGACAACCAGGACCTGCGGCACATTGGCCACCAGCGCCAATGGCACAAAATCTTTTTCAATGTCGTAGTCAAGCTTGGGGTACATCGACGGCGCAATCGCATGGTGCACGGCGCCCATGAAAAGCGTGTAGCCGTCGGGCTGCGCGCGCGCTGCAATGCCGGCGCCCAGCGTGCCGCCAGCCCCGCCCCGGTTGTCAATGATGAGCTGCTTGCCGGTCAGCTTGGCAAACTGCGCCGACAGCGGCCGGGCAAAGGCGTCGGTGCCGCCGCCGGCCGGAAACGGCACGATGACGGTAACCGGTTTGACCGGCCAGACCGACTGGGCATGGCTGCCCCAGGACAGCGCGGCCATGCTGGCAGCAGCAGTACGCAAAAGGCTGCGGCGGGTAGCGCCAGGCTCGAAGTTAAATGTCATGCAAGTCTCCTTTTTTAATTTTTTCTCGGGATCGATCAGTTCAAGTCGTCAAATATACAAATCATGGACCTCGGTGGATACCGGGACTTTCCCCTGCGCCAGCATGGCCCGGTGCTTGTCCAGACGCTTGAGGTCGTAAAGGTAGTTCACCATCAATCCGTACGATTGCTTGACGCCTTTGGGCGAAGGATCGGCGGCCCAGTTGAGCCGCTCGACCCGCGCACCGTTGCCCAGGTGGAACCGCGCCACCGGGTCGAGCGGCTGGCCGTTCTTCAGCCCCTGCCCGAGGTAGTGCGACGCGCACTGCAGCAGAAAGTGGCGCACCGGAGACTTTTCCTGCAGGTCTTGGGGATGCTCAATCGCCGCCAGAAAGCGGGCTGGCATGGGCGTGCCGCTGCCCAGCGCCTGTCCCAGCACGGCGCGTTCCTTGTCTGACAGCTTCTCAAGCAGCGCTGCGGCATTTTTGCCCAGCCAGTTCCTCAAGCCCGGAATCGGCGAGAGCGTGGCGAACACCTTGAGCTTGGGAAATTCGTCCTTGAGCGTTTCCACCACGCGCTTGATCAGAGAGTCGCCAAAACTCACGCCGCGCAAGCCGCGCTGGGTGTTGCTGATCGAATAGAAAATGGCGGTGGTCGCCTTGCCCAGGTCGGCCGCTGCCGCCTGCTCATCAAGCAGCGGCATGATGCCTTCGGTCATTTCATCAACCAGCGCAACCTCGACAAAAATCAAGGGCGTGCCGGGAAGGCGCGGATGAAAAAACCCGTAGCAACGGCGGTCGCTGTCCAGCCGGTTCTTCACATCGGCCCAGCTCTTGATGTCATGCACGGCTTCGTACTGGATCAGTTTTTCAATCAGCGATGCCGGCGAATCCCAGCTGATGCGGCGCAGTTCCAGAAAGCCTACGTCGAACCAGGTCGAGAACATGTACTCCATTTCCACATCCAGCGCCATCAGCCGCCCGTCGGCCTTGAGGAAAGGCAGCATTTCGGCACGCAGCTCGACCAGGAACTGAACGCCCTGCGGGTAGACGCTGAAGCGCTGCAGCAGGCGCCGACGCGGCGACACGGTGGCGCGGCGGTAATGCACCTCGGCCACGGCTTCGTCGGGGGTGCCGACGGCGGCGGCAAACCGCGCTTGGGCTTCCCTGGTTTTTTGCGCATCGGCAACAAACATCTCGCTCATCAGCAGCCACAGGTCGCAGCGCTGCGCCAGCGGGGCGGCAGCATGGCCGGCGGCCACTTCCATGGCACGCCGTCCGCCTTCAACCTCACTCACGCGCGGATCGATGATGGCCTGGAGCTCCTCGAAAGCCCGGCGCAGCAGGCGTGGCGAAAGTGCCTCGCCTTCCTGGCGCAGGGTGGCGTCCAGGCGCTCGGCAATGGACCGGGCAAGCGGACATTCCTTGGCAAGAGGTGTTTGCAGGGGTCCACTTTTATCCGGCGGGTCAGCTGCCGGTTTGGACGACGCAGCAGGCAGCAAGCGCGAAACGCGGCCAAGCCAGTTGGTGCTGCTCATGCCAGTTTGCTGTTACGGTTTGCAAACGCATTCACATCACTATCGGCAACGCAGAAAGGCAATGAATTGCAGACAAGACCCATGGCGTGAACTCCTTGTAAGGGTGGAATCCCGGTCCGCCGACACCCAAGAAAGGCAGACTGTCGCATCACTATTAAATAAATAGCGCACCGCGCCCGTGCTATTTGCGCAAATGGCGGTTTGATGCCCAAACCCACAACCAGATACCAGCGCCGATCATGGGAATGCACAGCCACTGGCCCATGCTCATGCCCAGCGCCAGAATGCCCAGAAAATCATCGGGCTCGCGGAAAAATTCGGCGATGAAACGGAACACCCCATAGCCGACCAGAAAGGCACCCGAGACCTGGCCCATTTTGCGCGGGCCTCTGGCGTACAGCCACAACAGCACGAACAGCAGCAGCCCTTCCAGCAAAAACTGATACACCTGCGACGGGTGGCGCGGCAACATCGAGCCGCTGTTTGCAAACACCATGCCCCACGGCAAATCAGGCGAACTGAAGCGGCCCCACAGTTCGCCGTTGATGAAGTTGCCCACGCGCCCGGCCGCCAGGCCCGTGGGCACGCAAGGCGCGATGAAGTCCATCACCTGCAGCCACGGCCGCTGGCGCGTGCGTGCAAACCAGAGCTGCGAGGCCAGCACGCCAAGCATGCCGCCATGAAAGCTCATGCCGCCCTGCCAGACGAAAAAGATTTCCAGAGGATGCGCAAGGTAATAACCCGGCTTGTAGAACAGGCAGTAACCCAGACGCCCGCCAATCACCACGCCCATCACGCCCAGAAAAAGTATGTCCTCGATGTCCCGACGCGACCAGGCGCCCGGCCCGGTGATGGACGCATACGGTTCATGGCGCAAGCGCAGGCTGGCAAGGAAAAAAAACAGGCCAAAAGCGGCCAGGTAGGTCAGGCCGTACCAGTGAATGGCCAGGGGGCCGAGTTGCAACGCAACAGGATTGATTTCGGGATGGATGAGCATGGGGTGCCATTGTGCATGCAAGCCACAGCATTACCAGCGTCGTGCACTTTCAGGCCAAAGGCCCTGCGGCTTGCGTCTGGCTGGCCTGCAACTCAAGTTGTTCGCCAACGGTTGCCAGTATTTCCTCGACCTCGCGCACTTTGGCCGGCTTGACCAGATGGTAGGAAAAACCGGAATTTCTGGAGCGCTGACGGTCTGACTCGCGTCCATAGCCAGTCAGGGCAACCAGCACCATAGCGTTCAGCGCAGCGTGCTGGCGCAACTGCTTTGCCACTTCGTAACCTGTGAGCCCCGGCAGGCCAATGTCGAGCAGCACCACATCGGGGCACATGGCCAGGGCAGTTTGTACGGCGCTGGAGCCGTCATGGGCAACCTCGACTTCATGCCCGGACAGCTTGAGCAGCTTGGCCAGGAACTCCGCCGCATCCACGCTGTCATCGACAACCAGCACCCGGCAACGCCTGCCAACGGACACGGACGGCGTTGCCGAAGGGGGCGGCAAGGACAGCGCCAGTGGCGCCGCGATGACCGGCAAGCGGACGATAAATTCGCTGCCTTGCCCCAGAATGCTCTGTACCTCGACGCTGCCACCGTGCAGTTCGAGCAGTTGCCGGACCAGGCGCAAGCCGATGCCCATGCCGCCTTGCGAGCGGTCAATGGCGCGTTCGGCTTGCGTGAACAACTCAAAGATGTGGGGCAGCAGTTCTGCAGCGATGCCCATGCCGGTATCGCGCACCTTGATGACGGCCAACGCGCCGTGAGCCGCTGATCCGGTATCGCCTTCCTGCACAACACTCAGCCACAGGTGGCCGCCCTCATCGGTGTACTTGGCGGCGTTGTTTAAAAGGTTGACCAACACCTGCTCAAGCCGGGTGGCATCGGCATTGAGCCAGACCGGTTCCGGCGGCAGCGAAAGCGACAGCTGTTGCCGGCGCCTGGCCATCAGTGGTTGGGCTGTTTCCAGCGCCCTTTCGACGATATCGCCCATGCGGACCGGCGCCTTGCGAAGCCGCACATTGCCGCTGGTTATACGGGAAACCTCGAGCAGGTCATCGATCAGGTGCTTCATCTGTCCCACCTGCCGTTCGATGACCTGGCAGGCCTTCTGGTACACCGGGCCTTGATTTTCTTGCCGTCCCAGCAGTTCTACTGCGCTGGTCAGCGGCGCCAGCGGGTTGCGCAGTTCATGGCTGAGCATTGCCAGGAATTCGTCCTTTCGCCGGTGCAGATCGGCCAGGGCCTGCGTTTGCGCCTGCATTTGCCGCTCCAGCCGGGTACGTTCAGTGATGTCGTAAAAGCAGTTGATGGCGCCGATGATTTTCCCTTGGCAGTCCTTGAGCGGCACAATACTGGCAATGACGCTAATGCGCGAGCCATCGGGCCGTTCCATCACAGCTTCGACCTCATCAACCTGCGGCATTACGCCCTTGAGCACTGCAATCATCGGATTCTGTTCTTCGCTCAATAACACGCCGTCAGGACGATACACCTTGGAAACGCCGCAAAAGCGCTCATCCACATCGCTGGGCTGGGGCTTGCGCCCCCACAACTTCACAGCACAGGCATTGAATTCCAGAATCATTCCGGAGGTGTCACACGAATAGGTTGCCACCGGCCCGCGGTCGAACAAGGCGCGGAACCGCTGTTCGCTTTGGCGCAGGGCTTCTGCTGCCTTGGCGCGTTCAGTGATGTTGTTGAAGACGACAGCAACTTTTCGACTGTCAGTGCTGCCCAGCCGTGCGACATACACATCAAACTGGCGATCTAGCGCTTTTGCGTGGTGTTTAAACCTGACCGGCGTGCCTGTCAGGACCACGCAGGCGCATGTTTGCAGCCATCCCGCTTCATGGCCAGATGAAAATTCAGACCAGCATTTTCCGGCAACGTCATGCATACCCGTCTGCAAAGCAAAAGCCGGATTGACTTCCACAAAGCGGCAATCCACCGCTAGCGCCCGATCGTCAAACACGATGTCGATGATGCAAAAACCCTCGTCCATCGAATTGAACAGGTTGCGATAACGCTCTTCGCTTTCGCGCAGAGCGTTTTCAGCCATTTTTTGCATGGTGCAGTCATCGTGCACGATGACAATTCGGGCCTGCCCGGCACTCTGGAATCGCGTGACCCGCATGACAAACCAGCGTTGCTCGGTCGGCGAGTGACAGGCGTATTCCATTTCGTAACGCGTGCGCCGTCCTGCGATGATGTCCTGGATAGCCAGCGCATAAGCCGGGGCATTACCCCCCTGCAGCAATGTCTGCTGGCAATGGCCGAGGTAGTTGACGCCGATTCCAATTCCGACACCCGGAGCCGACCCACCCGGTGGCTGATTTTCATCGGAGAATCTTTGCCAGGATTCGTTGATTTCCAGAATCGTTCCCGATGCATCGAGTACGACAATGTGGCCGGACAAGGCATCGAGTGATGAGCGCAAAAACTGTTGTGATTCGCGCAGGGCTTTTTCCACCTGCTTGCGTTTGGTGATGTCGCGAACAAGGACCGCAATCGTTGTGCCTTCCGGTCCGCCGATTCGGCTGGCATAGCCTTCAAGATAATGGTCCGCTGCTTTCGACTGATTCACAAAGCGCGTTGCCTCGCCTGTTTTAAGGACCTTGGCGCACATCCCGATAAAGTTTACGGTCTGATCCGGGACAATTTCGCTGATCCGACTTCCTGCAGCGCCGGTGATGCCGGTGTGACGCTCAAACGCTGGATTTTCCTCCAGACAGAGGCCATCAACCGGCTGTCGGTTTTCGTCGTAAATCAATTCAATAATGCAAAAGCCTTCGTCCATCGAATTGAACAAGCAGCCATAACGCACCTCACTGGCGTTCTGCAGCTTTTCAGCGCGGCGTCGGCTCGCTTGCTCCCATCGCAGGCAGACCAGCAACTTTATGAGGGCGAAACCGCCCAGCGTGCTGGCCAGAAAAAGAGATTGGGTTGCCTTGCTGCTGTCAGCCTGCCTTGCAATAACGCGGTCTCTCAAGAGTTGTGTTTCCTGCGCCTGCGACCGCGCCACCAGCAGGCTAATCTGGTCCATGGTCTTCTTGCCTGACTGCACCATCGCCGACGCGGTGGCCGCCTGCAAGCCTTGTGTCTCGCGCAGTGAAATAAGCGCTTTGATAGTGGCAAATTCAGATGCGGCCAAGGGTTCGAGCACGGCGAGCCGCTGCTGCTCCACTGGATTGTCTGCGGTCAGGCGACGCAACTCCGCCAATCGCATGGGAAAGGTTTTCAGACTTTCCTGGTACGCCACCAAGTGCTCAGGATTGCCCGTGATGACAAAGCCACGCTGCCCGATTTCTGCGTCCTTGAGGCTGGACAGCAGTTCACCGAGTTCCTGGATCACCGCACGAGAATGTGTTTCCCTGCGTTCCGACTCGGTTGCATTGTGCAGGTTTCGATACGCCAGACTGCCCACGCCCGCCAGGCAGGCAAGGACAAATACCAGCAGGACCTCAACCAGCAAGCGTTTATTGACGCACTGCATGGCTTTGCCAGAAAAGCTTGCAAAAATGCCAGCAATGCCTGGACCGCGCGAAGTCTTGTCCGTTTTGGGACCGGGCGCTGTCATGCCAGCATCCCTACCTTAATAAAAGCGTTCATCATGGCGCAAGATCTTTCAGAGAATGGGACAACTCCCCATCAAGTAACAAAAGTAATTTTTTGTCCTTATCTGGCCCAGATTACACCTTTTATCCTTCGCGCAGCTTGCAAACGTCAATTTGCGGCCAGCCCCAGTCAACCCGGCATTGCGCACTCCGTCTAACGAAACACTGTCAGCTTGGTGCAAATGCCATGAAGCGCTGCAGCGCAGGACTGGCAACTCCAGGACGCCACACCAAACTGGTCTCGCATCCGGGAATACCCTGACCTTTGGCTACTGATACGTTGCGATAAACGACGCCCGGCCGTTGAAACTGCCGCACGCTGTCAGGAACCCAGGCCACACCGATGCCAGCGGACACCAGGTTGACGATGGTCTGCATCTGGATGGCTTCCTGCGCCACGCCCGGCAGATAGCCCGCCGCGTGGTACATCGCAAAAATGGCGTCATGCAGCGAAGGCAGAATCCGACGTGGAAACATCACCAGCGGCTGGTCAAACAAGTTCTTCAGCGTTAGCGTGCCGCTGGTGGCCAGTTCGCTTTGCCCGGACACAGCCAGTACCAGAGATTCCCGGGCAATCAACTGGCAGGCCAGGCCGGGCGGTGAAAATCCTGGCGAATGCAGCATGAAGCCAGCGTCGATTTCACCGCGCCCGATGGCCTCTAACTGGACATCACCCGTCGCCTCAAGCAGTTCAAGCTGAACTTTGGGATGCTGCTCGCGAAAGGCACGAACCCAGCGCGGCAGCACATCAAACCCGACCGTCGAGACAAAAGCCAGCCGCAAGCGCCCTGCTTCGCCGTCAGCGCTGGCGCGTGCAAAAACCGGCAATGCACTGGCGCGGGCCAGCAGGTCGCGCGCTTCGGGCACCAGGGCGGCGCCCGCCGCCGTCAGTTGTACGCTGCGCTTGGTGCGGTCAAACAGCCTGAGACCCAATGCCGTCTCCAGTTGCGCAATGGCTTGGGTGAGTGGCGGCTGGGTCATGTTCAAACGTTGGGCAGCCCGGCTGAAATGAAGTTCTTCGGCCACCGCAATAAACTGACGCCATAGCCGAAGCTCGATTAAATGGGGTGTGCGCACGTCTTTGGATGGTTGTTCTTTCATATGCAAAACATATTAGTCCAGCTTGAAAAATGGATTGGAAAGAATCATTCAACGCACGGATACTTGGCGTTTCGCATTAATCCAGCAACATACCTAGGCCAAACCCATGGAAACCAAAGTCATCGCCATCAACCGCCGCTCGGCCAATATCACCGAAGGCAAGTCCCGTGCGCCCAACCGTTCCATGTACTACGCCATGGGCTACGAGGAAAGTGATTTCAAGAAACCCATGATTGGCGTGGCCAACGGCCACAGCACCATCACGCCGTGCAACAGTGGCCTGCAAAAGCTCGCCGATGCGGCTATTGCCGCAATTGAAGAAGCTGGCGGCAATGCGCAGGTATTCGGCACGCCGACGATTTCTGACGGTATGGCCATGGGCACCGAAGGCATGAAGTATTCGCTGGTAAGCCGAGAGGTCATTTCGGACTGCATCGAAACCTGCGTGCAGGGTCAGTGGATGGATGGCGTACTGGTGGTCGGCGGCTGCGACAAAAACATGCCCGGTGGCCTGATGGGCATGCTGCGCGCCAACGTGCCGGCCATCTATGTCTATGGCGGCACGATTCTGCCGGGCCACTACAAAGGCAAAGACCTGAACATCGTCAGCGTGTTTGAAGCCGTGGGCGAAAACGCCGCTGGCCGCCTGAGCGACGAAGACCTGCTGCAGATCGAGCGCCGCGCCATTCCCGGAACTGGCAGCTGCGGTGGCATGTACACCGCCAACACCATGTCCAGCGCATTCGAGGCCCTGGGCATCTCGCTGCCCTACTCCAGCACCATGGCCAATCCGCATGACGAGAAACTGAACTCGGCCAAGGAGTCGGCCAAGGTGCTGATCGAGGCGGTCAAGAAAGACATCAAGCCACGCGACATCGTGACCCGTAAATCGATCGAAAACGCTGTGGCGGTCATCATGGCCACAGGCGGCTCGACCAATGCGGTGCTGCATTTCCTGGCCATTGCCCATGCGGCCGACGTCGAATGGACGATTGACGACTTCGAGCGCGTGCGCCAGAAAACCCCGGTGCTGTGCAACCTCAAGCCATCGGGCGAATATCTGGCGGTCGACCTGCACCAGGCGGGCGGGATTCCACAGGTGATGAAAATGCTGCTGGTCGCCGGCTTGCTGCATGGCGACTGCATCACCATTTCAGGCCAGACGATTGCCGAAGTGCTGGCTGACGTCCCTGATGCGCCACGCTCAGATCAGGACGTGATCCGCCCTATCAACAAGCCGATGTATGCCCACGGCCACCTGGCGATTTTGAAAGGCAACCTGTCGCCCGAAGGCTGCGTGGCGAAAATTACCGGCCTGAAGAATCCGGTCATGACCGGACCTGCGCGCGTGTTTGAAGATGAGCAGTCGGGCCTGAAGGCGATTCTGGACGGCAAGATCGTGGCCGGCGACGTGATGGTGCTGCGCTACCTTGGCCCCAAGGGCGGCCCGGGCATGCCGGAAATGCTGGCACCGACTGGTGCACTGATTGGCGCCGGCCTCGGCGAAAGCGTCGGCTTGATCACCGACGGACGGTTCTCGGGGGGCACCTGGGGAATGGTGGTTGGCCATGTCGCGCCTGAAGCGGCGGCTGGCGGAAACATCGCATTCATCCGCGAGGGCGATTCAATCACGATTGATGCCAACCAGTTGCTGCTGCAACTCAACATCAGCGACGCTGAACTCGACAGCCGCAAGGTCGGCTGGACGGCACCTGCACCGCGTTACACGCGCGGCGTGCAGGCCAAGTTTGCGTTCAATGCATCAAGCGCCAGCAAAGGAGCCGTGCTGGACGACTATTGATGCATGAGCATTGAATTGCGACATTAAAAGCCTGTGAAATACCCACCTCACGGGCTTTTTACCTTTGTCAAGGCCGCCGCAGTCAGCGTGGGAGCAACAGCTTCAAGACCGTTTTTTGGAGATCAAGCCCATGGCCGCGCGCTGCTTGTCGATGCGTTTTTGCTTGCGGTCATCCATTTTTTTAATTTCCTTGCGCCTGGAGTAGCCCGAGGCATCAGCCCATGCCCACCATGCAGCAGCCAGCGCAAATGGCAACAAAATAAGCCACCAGCTCAAACCGGCCACCGGTTCAGTTTCCAGGTATTTCAGGGCCAGGCCCAAAACGCCGATCAACAAAAAATACATACTGAACTCCTGAAATCGGACAGATTACCTGGAAATTGTGGCCATGGTCCTTGGTCAACTCCCGCCTCTACAATCGCGTTAAATCACTGTAACCGAATCCATCACCCTTTACGAATGAGGCCAACATATGAAACTGAAACGCACTCTTTTGGCAATCGCTTCCATTGCGGCAGGTTTTGCAGTCTGCGCTCCGGCCATGGCTGACCTGCAATTGGCAACGGCCAAAAACTGCATGGCCTGCCACGCCGTTGACAAAAAACTGGTGGGACCATCTTATAAGGATGTGGCGGCCAAATATGCGGGCCAGGCAGACGCCGTCGCGAAACTGGAAGCCAAAGTTCTCAAGGGCGGTGGCGGTGTCTGGGGACCCGTTCCCATGCCAGCCAATTCGCAGGTCACGCCAGCAGAGGCCAAACAATTGGTGGCCTGGATCCTGACGCAAAAGTAATCATCCTGCGTGTGGTTGCCGCAGTGGCAACCCACAAACTCGAAGTCACAAAAAAGCCCGTCAATTGACGGGCTTTTTTGTAGGCAGACCCCATCGGCCCTGCAAAGACTTTACAGGTTCTGCATCAGTTGTTCCAGAATCGCCGGATTTTCAAGCGTCGAGGTGTCCTGTGGGGCTGTTTCGCCCTTGGCCACGCCGCGCAGCAGTCGGCGCATGATCTTGCCGCTGCGTGTCTTGGGCAGGTTGTCGCCAAAGCGGATGTCCTTCGGTTTGGCAATCGGGCCAATCTCTTTGCCCACCCAGTCGCGCAGTTCCTTGGCAATCGCCTTGGCTTCGTCACCTTCAGGACGTGAACGCTTGAGCACCACAAAAGCCACAATCGCTTCACCCGTCAGGTCGTCGGGACGGCCCACCACGGCGGCTTCAGCCACCAGCGGATGCGCCACCAGCGCCGACTCGATTTCCATCGTGCCCATACGATGACCCGACACGTTCAGCACGTCGTCAATGCGGCCGGTGATGCGGAAGTAACCGTTGTCGATATTGCGCACAGCGCCGTCGCCGGCCAGATAAATCTTGCCGCCCATTTCTTCGGGGAAATAGCTTTTCTTGAAACGCTCGGGATCATTCCAGATGGTGCGGATCATGGCTGGCCACGGACGCTTGAACACCAGCATGCCGCCCGAACCATTGGGCAGGTCCTTGCCGGTTTCGTCGACGATGGCGGCCATGATGCCCGGAAGCGGCAGCGTGCAGCTACCGGGAACCAGCGGTGTTGCGCCTGGCAGCGGCGTGATCATGTGGCCGCCGTTTTCGGTTTGCCAGAAGGTGTCGATCACCGGGCAGCGCTCATGGCCGATGTTTTTGTAGTACCACATCCAGGCTTCGGGATTGATCGGCTCGCCGACCGAGCCCAGGATGCGCAGGCTGCTCAGGTCTGACCGGTCCGGATGCACCGCTGCGTCTGCATCGGCGGCCTTGATCAGCGAACGAATGGCGGTGGGTGCGGTGTAGAAAATCGTGACCTTGTGTTTTTCGATCATCTGCCAGAAGCGCCCGGCGTTCGGGTAAGTCGGAACGCCTTCAAACACCACCTGCGTGGCGCCAGCAGCGAGCGGGCCATAAGCGATGTAGGTGTGCCCGGTGATCCAGCCAATATCTGCGGTGCACCAGAACACGTCCGACGGCTGCAGATCGAATGTCCAGTCCATGGTCAGCTTGGCCCACATCAGGTAGCCGCCCGTGCTGTGCTGCACGCCTTTGGGCTTGCCGGTCGAGCCGGACGTGTAAAGCACGAACAACGGATGCTCGGCACCCACGAATTCAGGATCGCAGACAGGGTTGGCCTTGGCCGTGACCTCATGCATCAGGCTGTCGCGGCCGGCCACCATGTTGCAGGCAGTCGGCGTGCGCTGGTAAACGATGACGTTCTTGATCGACTCGCAACCACCCATTGCAATGCCGTCATCGACGATGGCCTTGAGCGGCAACTCCTTGCCACCACGCAGCTGGAAGTTTGCGGTGATGACCGCAACGGCACCGGCGTCCTGAATGCGGTCTTGCAGGCTCTTGGCCGAAAAGCCGCCGAACACCACCGAATGCGTGGCGCCGATGCGGGCGCAGGCCTGCATGGCAACAATGCCTTCAACCGTCATCGGCATGTAGATGACAACGCGGTCGCCCTTTTGAATGCCCATGTCTTTCAACGCGCTGGCGAACTGGCTGACCCTGGCGTGCAGTTCCTTGTAGGTGACGTTGGTCACCTTGCCATCATCGCTCTCGAAAATGATGGCTTTCTTGTTTTCTGTTGGCGTGCCCAGGTGGCGGTCCAGACAGTTGTAGGAGGCATTCAACTCGCCATCGGCAAACCACTTGTAAAACGGGGCATTGGATTCATCCAGCACCTGCGTGAATGGCTTTTTCCAGCTCAGGTTTTCGCGTGCCAACCGGGCCCAGAAGCCTTCGAAGTCATTGGCAGCTTCTGCGCACAGGGCGTTGTAGCCCTCCATGCCGGAAATCCGGGCAGCCTTCACGGTGGCATCACTGGGTGGAAACACGCGGTTTTCAACCAACGTGGACTGGATGGAATTGTCAGGGGTGCTCATTAATCATGTCTCCTTGGGTCATTGAATCGGTCGTACTTTCGGGCCTCGCACTTACAGGCCACTGACGTGCTTCCAGCTTAATCCATGTGATTCGGCAGGTGTTCAGCGCATCCTACAATTCCCACCCTCTAGTAACGGTTTGTCCATGTCTCTACCTACTCCCCCAAAACTCACGCCGCTGCGTCCTTTGCCTAATCTGATCTTCGCCAGCCGCTGGTTGCAGGTGCCGCTGTATTTGGGACTGATCGCAGCCCAGGGCGTCTATGTCTTCCATTTCCTGGTGGAATTGATGCACCTGGTCGAGGCGGTCTTTGGCAGCCAGACAGCATTGCAGGCGCTGATCACGAGCATTGGCTACAAGACCAGCGCACCGGTGACCACGCTGAACGAGACCGTCATCATGCTGGTGGTGCTGGCACTGATTGACGTGGTCATGATTTCCAACCTGCTGATCATGGTGATCGTCGGAGGTTATGAAACCTTTGTCAGCCGCCTGAATCTTGAAGGCCACCGCGACCAGCCAGAGTGGCTCAGCCATGTGAACGCCTCGGTGCTCAAGGTCAAGCTGGCCACCGCCATCATCGGCATCAGCTCGATTCATCTGCTCAAGACATTCATCAATGCCGACAACTACACCGACCGGGTGCTGATTGCACAAACGGTGATCCACATCACGTTCCTGCTCAGCGCCCTGGCAATTGCCGCGACCGACCGGATGATGTCGCACAGCCAGAAACCCTACTGAATCCTTCAAAAGATTTTTCATGACCTTTTTGCTGTTCATAGGCGGCCTGATCGGCTTGGTTCTAGGGGCCGAGCTGCTGGTGCGTGGCGCGTCCAAACTGGCGCTGTCGTTCGGCATCTCGCCGCTGGTGGTGGGCCTGACCATCGTGGCTTTTGGCACGAGTGCGCCTGAAATGGCCGTCTCCACAGCTGCGGTGCTCAATGGCCAGACCGACATTGCCATTGGCAACGTGGTCGGCAGCAACATTTTCAACGTGCTGTTCGTGCTGGGCGTGTCGGCGCTGATCACGCCCTTGATCGTCAACATCCAGCTGATACGCCAGGAAGTGCCGATCATGATTGGCGCGTCGCTGCTGCTGCTGGCATTGGGCCTGGACGGCACGATCAGCCTGATGGATGGGGTACTTCTGTTTTGCCTGGCATTGGCCTACACGGTGTTTTTGATCGTGCAATCGCGCGCCGAAGGCAAGGCTGCGCAAGACCATTACTCGGCTGAAGCCACGCCTGCGCCGTCAGGCGGCTGGGACTCGAAACTTCCGGCTCAACTGCTGCTGATCGTTGCCGGCCTGGGCCTGCTGGTGCTCGGTTCGGACTGGCTGGTCACGGCATCGACCATTTTTGCCAAGGCACTGGGCGTGAGCGACCTGGTAATCGGATTGACCATCGTGGCTGCCGGAACGTCCATGCCCGAAGTGGCCACCTCGGTCATGGCAGCCATCAAGGGTGAGCGCGACATCGCGGTCGGCAACGTGGTCGGCAGTTGCACCTTCAACCTCTTGGGCTGCCTGGGCCTGGCGGGCCTCGTATCGGGCAACGCGGGTCTGGTCATGCCGGCGGCCATCCTCAATTTCGACATATGGGTCATGATTGCCGTTGCACTCGCCTGCCTGCCGATTTTCCTGACCGGGCGCGAGATTGCCCGTTGGGAAGGCGGTGTATTTGTTCTTTACTACGCAGCCTATGTCACCTACCTGATTTTGGCCACCCGGCAGCATGAAACGCTGGGCGTGTTCTCGATGGCGATGATGAGCTTCGTGATTCCGATCACGCTGATCACGCTCATCGTGATGTTGATAAAGCGAAAAAAGACCCCGGACCGTCCGGACTGAACAACGGCCAGTTCCACCTGCAGGCACGTAGCGTTTTGCCGGCGGATCAATTCCACATGCGCTGGCTTGAAAAACCAGCCAACTAGAATGACCGCTCCCTAAAGGACGACCCCCAACCTTGCTACTGCTGATCATCCTCCTGCCGCTGCTGGCTGGCACCCTCCTCACCGGCTGGTCCGGCGCCAAACTCTCTAAGAACCACCGTGGACGCACGGCCTGGCTGGCCGCTGCAGTCACGGCCGCCAGCCTTGCCTTACTCATGGTCCGCGCGCCCGCCGTGATGCGCGGCAAGGTGATCCACGACTTCATCCCCTGGGTGCCGGAAATCGGCCTGAACCTGGGCCTGCGGCTCGACGGCCTGTCACTGATGTTCGCGTTGCTGATCACCGGCATCGGCCTGCTGATCATCGTGTACGCGCATTTTTACCTTGGCAAGGACGATCCGGTCGGCAAGTTCTACAGCACGCTGATGCTGTTCATGGCGGCGATGCTGGGCATTGCCCTGTCGGACAACCTGCTGCTGCTGATCGTGTTCTGGGAACTCACCAGCATTTCGTCGTTCTTGCTGGTCGGCTATTGGCAGCACCGGGCCGACGCGCGCGACGGCGCGCGCATGGCGCTGGCCATCACCGGCGGCGGCGGCCTGGCGATGCTGGGCGGCTTTGTCCTGCTCGGCCAGATCGCCGGCACCTATGAGCTGAGCCAGATGCTGGGCCAGGGCGCGGCCATTCAGGCCGATCCTCTTTATCCCGCCGCGTTGCTGCTGATCCTGCTTGGCTGCTTCACCAAAAGCGCGCAGTTTCCGTTTCACTTCTGGCTGCCGCAGGCGATGGCGGCGCCGACCCCGGTATCGGCCTACCTGCATTCGGCCACCATGGTCAAGGCGGGAATTTTTTTGCTTGCCCGCCTGACGCCGGTGATTGGCGGCACTGACCTGTTTGCCGGGCTGGTCAGCACCACTGGCCTGGTGACGATGGCGTTTGCCGCCTTCATTGCGATTTTCAAGCACGACCTCAAGGGCCTGCTGGCCTATTCGACCATCAGCCACCTGGGGTTGATCACGTTTTTGATCGGCCTGGGCTCGCCGCTGGCGGCGGTGGCGGCGCTGTTCCACATCCTGAACCATGCCAGCTTCAAGGCTTCGCTGTTCATGATTGCCGGCATCATCGACCATGAAACCGGCACGCGCGACATGCGCCTGCTGGGCAACCTGGGGCGCCTCATGCCCTGGACAGCAACGCTGGCAATGGTCACAGCGGCGGCCATGGCGGGCGTGCCGCTGTTCAACGGCTTTGTGTCCAAGGAAATGTTCCTGACCGAGGCCGTGACGTTTGGCCAGGCCGGCGGCTGGCGCTGGCTGGTTCCCGCCCTGGCGACCCTGGCGGCGCTGTTCAGCGTGGCGTATTCGGTGCGGCTGGTGCACGACATTTTCTTCAACGGCCCGGCGCGCGATATGCCCAAGGCCCACCCGCACGAGCCGCCGCTGGGCATGAAGGTACCGGTCATACTGCTGGCGGTGGTCTGCATCGCGGTCGGCATCCTGCCGTCGCTGCTGCTCGGGCCCCTGGTGCTGGTGGCCGCCACGTCCATGCTGGGAACGGCGCCGCCGGCCTTTACCCTGGCGATCTGGCATGGATTCAACTTGCCACTGGTGCTCAGCGTGCTGGCGCTGGCCGGTGGTGCTGCGCTGTATTTCACGCTGGCGCGCGGTGGCCGGCTGCACCGCCTGAATTCCGAAAACTGGTTCGGCCTGCTGACCGGGCTGAAGCTGTTCACGCGGGGAAGCGACCGCCTGTTTGAAAGCGCCGGCCGGCTGACGGGGCTGCTCGAAACCGCGTCGCTGCAGCGCTACATCGCCTGGATGCTGATCGCCACCGTGGTCGTGGCCAGCACGCCCTTGCTGTTTGGCGACGCTCCGGGCACGGGCTCGCGCGTCCTGCTGCCGGTTAACCTGCCTGCCCTGGTGTTGTGGGGACTGGTGCTGATGTGCTGCGGATGGCTGGCGCTGCGCCACCACGACCGCTTCCAGTCGGTGGTGGTGGCCGGGGTGATCGGCCTGGTGACGGCCATGACCTTCGTCGGCTTCTCGGCTCCCGACCTGGCACTGACGCAACTGACGGTCGAGCTGGTCGCCACCGTGCTGCTGCTGATGGGGCTGGCGCTGCTGCCCCAGAAAACGCCGCGCGAATCGAGCGTGTCCCGCCGCTGGCGCGATGGTGTTCTGGCGCTGGCGGGCGGCTCGGGCATCGCCTGGCTGGCCTGGGTGATGTTGACGCGCGACCATGACTCGATTGCCTGGTATTTCTTGAACAACTCGGCCGTGGCCGGTGGCGGCACCAATGTGGTCAACGTCATTTTGGTGGACTTCCGGGGCTACGACACCTTCGGGGAAATCACCGTGCTGGCAATTGCCGCTGTCGGCGTGCTGGCGCTGATGGACGGCATGCGCGCACGCCGCCCGGCGACGGATGGCGGCGGCCTGCCATGGACCTTTGCCACGCAGCCGCTGATGCTGCGCGTGGCCGCGCGCATGCTGCTGCCACTGGCCCTGGTGGTGACGCTCTACATCTTCATGCGCGGCCACAACCAGCCAGGCGGCGGATTCATTGCCGGGCTGATCACTGCCGTGGCGCTGGTGCTGCAGTACATGGCCAGGGGCCAGTCGCGTGCTGAAGCGTTGCTGCGGGCCGATGGCGGCAACCGCTTCGTGCGCTGGATCGGCATCGGGCTGGGCATCGCCGGGCTGACGGGTATCGGCGCCTTCGTGCTGGGCCAGCCTTTTCTGACCAGTGCCCACGGCCACCCTGATGTGCCGCTGCTGGGCCAGTTGCCGCTGGCCACCGCCGCGCTGTTTGACCTGGGGGTTTACATCACCGTGGTCGGCGCGACGCTGCTGACGCTTTCCACCCTGGGCACCGTGTCCCGCGAAACCGGTACGCCAGTGCCGGCACGCCGTTCCAAAGAAGTCACACCATGAGCCTCGAATTCCTGGTTGCCAGCGGCATTGGCGCTGTCACCGCCACCGGCATCTACCTGATCCTGCGCGGGCGCACCTGGCCCGTCGTGCTGGGCATGAGCCTGCTGGGCTATGCGGTGAACGTGTTCATCTTTGCCATGGGCCGCCTCTGGCAGGATGCAGCGCCGATTCTTTCAGCCACCGGGCGCGTGGCCGACCCGCTGCCGCAAGCGCTGGTTCTGACCGCCATCGTCATCGGTTTTGCCACCACCGGCTTTGTGGTGGAACTGGCGCTGCGCAGCCGCCATGAATCGGGCAGCGACCATGTGGACGGGCATGAGCCCGGCCACCGCCCAGGCCCTGCCCGGAACGACGCCGCATGAGTGAACTCCTGAGCCTCTTTTTTCAAACGCATCTGCCGGTGCTGCCGGTGTTGCTGCCAATGTTCACCGCCGTTGCCCTGCTGCTGATGGGCGACAAGGGCGGCGAAGCCAACCACGGCGGACGGCTGCTGCAACGCCGGCGGCTGCTCAGCTTTTCTTCAGTGGCACTGGGGGCTGTACTGGCCTGGCGGCTGATGACCGAAGCCTCCATGGGGTCGCTCAATGTCTATCCCCTGGGCGGCTGGCCCGCGCCGTTTGGCATCGTGCTGGTGGTGGACCGCCTGAGCGCGATGATGCTGGCACTGACCTGGACCATTGCGGTGCCGGTGCTCTGGTATGCCGCTGGCGGCTGGGATGCGCGTGGACGGCACTTTCACACCATGTTCCACTTTTTGCTGATGGGCCTGTCGGGCGCCTTCGTCACCGGTGACCTGTTCAACCTGTTTGTGTTTTTCGAGGTGCTGCTGATCGCGTCGTATGTGCTGCTGGTGCATGGCCAGGGCCGCGAGCGCTTCAAGGCCGGCGTGC
The DNA here is from genome assembly GCF_015752205.1 of Polaromonas sp. CG_9.7. GTDB lineage: Bacteria > Pseudomonadota > Gammaproteobacteria > Burkholderiales > Burkholderiaceae_C > Polaromonas. The sequence goes on along the minus strand of NZ_JADOVG010000001.1, from coordinate 380,003 downwards.
ATTACGTGGTGCTCAACCTGGTGGCCTCGGCGCTGTTCCTGGTTGGGCTGGCGATCATTTACGGCGTGGCCGGCACGCTCAACATGGCCGACCTGGCATTGCGCGTCGGTCGGCTTGACCCCGAGCAGGCATCACTGTTCAAGGCGGGGGCCATGGTGCTGCTGGTGGTGTTTGGCCTGAAGGCCGCCATCGTGCCGCTTTACATGTGGCTGCCCAACACCTATGCCGCGGCCAGTGCGCCGGTCGCCGCCATGTTTGCCATCATGACCAAGGTCGGTGTGTACAGCATCATCCGGGTGCACGGCGTGATGCTGGGCGACGGCGCGGGACATGCCGCGCTGGCGGCCCAGCCGTGGCTGCTGCCGATGGCGCTGCTGACCATTGCACTGGGCGTGCTCGGCGCGCTCGCCGCGCACAGCCTGGCGCGGCTGGTGGCGTACCTGACCGTGGCCTCGGTGGGTACTGTGCTGGCCGGTGTCGGCCTGTACACGCCGGCCGCCTTGTCTGCGGCGCTTTACTACATGATGCACAGCACGCTGGTGGCAGCGGCGCTGTTCCTGCTGGTCGAACTGGTGGCCACCCAACGCGGCGACACCGGCGACCGGTTGCAACCTGCAGCGCCCGTGGCCCAGCCCATTTTGCTGGGCATGATGACCCTGCTGGGTGCAGCCTCTGTGGCGGGCCTGCCGCCGCTGCCCGGCTTTCTGGGCAAGCTGATGATTCTTGAAAGCTCGGCGCTGACACCTGCCCATGCCTGGGTTTGGAGCGTGGTGCTGGCCACCAGCGTCATGACGATGATCGGGCTGGCACGTGCCGGGTCCATACTTTTCTGGAACGTGCTGCCCGAAGGAAAACACACCATCCGCCCCGGCTCCAGCATGCGCCTGACCCGCGCCACGCTGGCTTTGCTGGCCTTGAGCCTGCTGCTGGCTGTGGCGGCTTCTCCGCTTAAACGCTACACCGATGCCGCAGCGTTGCAACTGGCCGACCGGGCCGCCTATGCGCAAGCGGTGCTGGGCCCCGTGGGGGGTGCCGCGGCCGACACGACCCGGCCTTACCGGGCCGGCGAAGGCGAAGTGGTGTTACCAGCACAGAAAGGAACACCATGAACAAGACACAAAAAGCAGGCTGGTTCGGTCACCCCTGGCTGTCGGCGCTTCTGGGTATCACCTGGCTGCTGCTGCAGCAGACGCTGGCGCCCTTTCACCTGATTTCAGCGGTGCTCATCGGTCTCATCGTGCCGCGACTGTTGCACGGTTTCTTGCACATTTCATCGCCCATGCGCATGTTGCCGGCCGTGCGGCTGCTGGGGGTCGTGCTGTGGGACATCGTGGTGTCCAACATCACAGTGGCGCGGCTGGTGCTGGGGCCAATGGCGCAGTTGCAACCCGCCTGGATCACGGTGCCGCTGGCGCTCAGCCATCCCACCGCCATTTCACTGCTGGCCAGCATCATCACCACCACACCTGGCACGGTGTCGTGCACCATTGACGAGCAGCGCCGCCATATTCTGGTTCACGCATTGGACTGCACCGATCCCGCGCAAATGGTGGCCGACATCCAGGCACGTTACGAGCGTCCACTGCAGATCATCTTTGAATCACGGTTGCAAAAGCCGCAGAACCCACAAGGCGCGCCCAAAGGAGAAAGCCCATGAACGTCAACTTCCTGGCGCTGGCGCTCGACATTGCCACAGGCGCCGTGTCGCTGGCCCTGCTGCTGTGCGCCTGGCGTCTGGCGCGCGGCCCCCACATCATGGACCGCGTGCTGGCCATCGACACGCTGTACATCAACGCCGTGGCGCTGGTGGTTTTGCTGGGCATCCGCCTGGACACGGCACTGCTTTTCGAAGCAGCCCTGATCATGGCCATGCTGGGTTTTGTTTCCACGGTGGCGCTGGCGCGTTACCTGACACGCGGCGACGTCATCGAATGAAGCAAAAGGCATCACCATGAACTTTCACACTGTTGTTGAAGGGCTGGCGGCCGCCCTGCTGCTGGTGGGCTCTTTTTTCCTGCTGGTGGGCGCCATCGGGCTGGCCCGGTTGCCGGATTTTTTCATGCGGCTGCATGCGCCCACCAAAGCCTCCACGCTGGGCATCGGCAGCCTGCTGGTGGCCAGCATGCTGCTGGCCGCCGACCAGGGGCGCGCCGGTTTTGCAGAACTGCTGATCACGCTGTTTGTATTTGTGACCGCCCCTGTGTCGGCCAACATGATGGCGCAGGCGGCGTTGCACCTGCTGGTGCCTGGCAAGGCAGCGCCGCCGAAAGATTCAGTGCCCGAACGCCGGCCTTCATGAACTGAAAAGCGTATGCCGTGCGGGTAGCCAGGCCTGTTTTCCATTTTCTCCTGTCCGAATCGGCTTCGATGGCTGTCCCATTGCCAAAGCAGTCAGATTTTTGAGTATTTTTAGCACTTTGCGCATGCCAGACATGCTTAAAGTGCTATTTTTTTGATAGTTAGAAAAGACGAAAGGTATTGACTGGGATACCGCCAAAACCCTTATTAATGGACTCAAAAGCCATGGCTATTGACTTTTAAATAGCCAATAGCTATAATACGCATCCGCTTTACTACTGGCAAGCATGTAGTCAAATTCCTACAAAAACCAAATGCCAGCACCGTATTCTGGATACTGTCTCGGCAACTGAATCTTTTTTCTTACAGCCAACGTTGTGCATCACACAACGCATGCGCCCTTAAAAGTGTTCTGAACAGGCCTTTTTAATCAAACGCCTTCCATGGCGTGAGCGCCATGAACGCCGACAGGTCACAGCAATGTGACCGCGCCTTTTTTGTAGCCCCTGTGTGCATGCACCCGGGCGTAACGATCAGATCAGGGACACATTTCCGGAGCTTCTTGCCTGGCATTCGTGCTGGCAAGTTGATTATTCCTTTCAACGTAAAAAAGAGAGTTCGCCTGCATGGCCAAACAAATCATCATCGATCATGTGTTCAAGGTTTTCGGCGACAGCCCGCAGGCCGCACTTGATCTCGTCAGCCAGGGCTGCACCAAAGAAGAAATTCTGGCCCAGACAGGCGCCACCATCGGCGTTTTCGACGCCAGCCTGACCATTGAAGCAGGCGAGATTTTCGTCGTCATGGGCCTGTCAGGTTCAGGCAAATCCACGCTGGTGCGCCTGCTCAACCTGCTGATCGAGCCCACATCGGGCCGCATCCTGGTGGATGGCGCCGACATCAGCAAATTGAAAGACAAGGAATTACGTGCCCTGCGCCGCAAGGACATCAGCATGGTGTTCCAGTCGTTTGCGCTGATGCCGCACATGACCGTGCGGGACAACACCGCGCTGGGTCTGGAACTGGCCGGCGTGAGCAGCGCCGAGCGCCACGCCGCAGCCGAGCAGGCCCTTGAACAGGTCGGCCTGGCCGGCTGGGGTGCCAGCTACCCGGACGAGCTTTCAGGCGGCATGCAGCAGCGCGTGGGCCTGGCCCGGGCCATGGCATCGGACCCTTCCATCTTGCTGATGGACGAGGCGTTTTCAGCACTGGACCCGATCATCCGCACTGAAATGCAGTCTGAGTTGCTGCGCCTGCAACAGGTCAAGCGCCGCACCATCGTTTTCATCTCGCATGACCTGGACGAAGCCATGCGCATCGGCGACCGCATTGCCATCATGAAAGATGGCCACGTGGTGCAGGTCGGCACGCCGGACGAGATTTTGCGCAACCCGGCTGACGCCTATGTGCGCAGCTTCACCCACGGGGTCGATGCCGCAGCGGTCTTCAAGGCCGCCGACATTGCCCGAAAGTCCCAGGTCGTGGTCGCCGAACATGCCAGCAGCGGCTCGCGCGCCGCACTCAAGATGCTGGAAGACCGTGACCGTGACTACGCCTATGTGGTCAGCACCAAAGAGCAGTACCTTGGCGTGGTCTCGGCAGAATCACTGCGCAAGGCGCTGCATGGCCATGTCGGGCCGCTGGGCCTGGCGCATGCTTATCTGCCGGATGTGCTGACGATTGCCGCTGACGATTCGGTCAACGGCCTGTATGGCCAGGTGGCGCAGTCCCCTTACCCGGTGCCGGTGACGGACGCCGACGGGAAGTTCCATGGGTCCATCAGCAAAACCACTTTGCTGAAATTCCTTGACCGCGACACCCCTTCCGTACCCGCACAGTGATCATGAAAGAACGCTTATGAACGAAACCAACACCCCCATCATCCTGGCCGCCGCTGACAGTGCAACGCCTGTGATGGCCGCCGCACCGCAGCAGCTCGATCCCTGGGGCATGCCGATACAGTCCACCCCCGCCATCAACAGCGCCAGCACGGCGCCTGCGCAGCTCGACGCCTGGGGCATGCCGATCGAAAGCGCACCGGCCGCTGCCTCTGGAGACGCGTGGCAAACCGCCACGCAACCGACAGAAGCCGTCAGCGGCGGTAGCGACTGGCTCGATGCGCCCGCCATGGACACCGACGTGGTCACCGGTTTTCAGATCCAGCAACTGTGGGACGGCTCGCTGCCCGTCGAGAGCTGGATCAACAGTGGCCTGGCCTGGGTGGTCGACAACTTCCGTCCCTTTTTCCAGACCGTACGTGGGCCGATCGACAGCACCCTGACCAGCGTTGAAGGCCTGCTGCAAAGCGTGCCTTCACTGGCAATGATTGCCTTCATTGGTTTGGTGGCCTGGCAGTTCACCGGCCGCGGGCTGGCGATTGGCGCCGTCGTGTCGCTGCTGCTGGTGGCGATGCTGGGCATCTGGCCCGAAGCCATGGTGACGCTGTCGCTGGTGCTGACCTCGCTGGCATTTTGCCTGGTCGTGGGCCTGCCGCTGGGCATCTTGCTGGCCAGCAGCGACCGCGCCATGCGTTTGATGCGCCCGATACTGGACGCGATGCAGACCACGCCTGCTTTCGTCTACCTGGTGCCGGTGGTGATGCTGTTCGGCATTGGCAACGTTCCTGGCGTGATTGTCACCATCGTCTTTGCGCTGCCGCCGCTGATCCGCCTGACCAACCTGGGCATTCGCCAGGTGCGGCCTGACCTGATCGAGGCCGCACGCGCCTATGGTGCTTCGCCGCTGCAGATGCTGGTGAAAGTCCAGCTGCCACTGGCCATGCCGTCCATCATGGCCGGTGTCAACCAGACGCTGATGCTGTCGCTGTCGATGGTGGTGATCGCCTCGATGATCGCCGTGGGCGGCCTCGGCCAGATGGTCTTGCGCGGCATTGGCCGGCTCGACATGGGCCTGGCCACCGTTGGCGGACTGGGCATTGTGCTGCTGGCCATCACGCTGGACCGCATCACCCAGTCCCTGGGTCAGCCACGCCGCGGTGTTCGCCATTGGTGGCAGACCGGCCCGTCCGGCCTGGTCTGGTCGCTGATGCACCGTGCTGACAAGTCCGAAGTCGCTGCCCAAGCCGGGGCCAAGGCCGACCCGGAATCCCAAACGGTGCAGGCCACGCCCGGCCTGACGCCAGCCGCGCATTGATGCTTCTGGCACCGCTGCACCCTCCGCTGAATTCACTCACTCAAAAGGAAACTTTCAAATGATGACAACCCTCCATTTCACACGCACCCTGCTCGCCACCGGACTTCTGAGCCTCGGTCTGGCCGCCACGACGGCCAGCGCCGCTGACTTGCCCGGCAAAGGCGTCAAGGTTCAACCCATTCAAAGCGCGATTGCCGAAGAAACCTTCCAGACGCTGCTGGTCAGCCGCGGGCTGGAAAAACTGGGTTTTGACGTGCAGCCGATCAAGGAAATCGAAGCGGCCACCGGCCATGTTGCGATTTCCAACGGGGATGCCACCTTTCTGGCCGACCACTGGGACCCGCTGCATGCCGACTTCTACAATAACGGTGGCGGTGACGCCAAGCTGTTTCGTAAGGGCGTGTACTCTAGCAATGCCGCGCAGGGCTACCTGATCGACAAAAAGACCGCTGACAAATACAAGATTACCCGCATCGACCAGCTGAAAGATCCCAAGCTGGCCAAGCTGTTTGACTCCACAGGTGACGGCAAGGCTGACATGACCGGCTGCAATCCCGGCTGGGGCTGCGAAGCCGTGATTGAGCACCAGCTCACCGCCTTCGGCTTGCGCGAGACCGTCTCGCATGCGCAGGGCACCTACTCGGCATTGATGGCAGACACCATCACCCGCTTCGAAAAAGGCCTGCCGGTTCTTTACTACACCTGGACCCCGTACTGGATCAGCGGCGTGCTGCGTCCCGGCAAGGATGTGGTCTGGCTCGAAGTGCCTTACTCGTCGCTGCCTGGCGCGCAATCCAAGCTCGACACCAAGTTGCCCAATGGCAAGAACTACGGCTTCACGCTGAACACCCAGCGCATCGTGGCCAACAAGGCCTTCACCGACCAGAACCCGTCGGCTGCCAAGTTGTTCGAAGTGATGAGGCTGCCCGTCGGCGATATCAACGCCCAGAACCAGCGCATGAAAAATGGCGAGAACTCGCAAAAAGACATTGAGCAGCACACCGATGCATGGATCAAGGGACACCAAAAGACCTTTGACAGCTGGATTGCACAATCCATGGCCGTCGCCAAGAAGTAAGAAAAATCAGACACGCACACTGATTCTCAAAGCACAAGCAGCTATATAAACCATAGCGCTTGTGCGCTGCGCAAATGGGCAGGTTGTGGGCGGTAACTCACGCGACGATGTCACCTTTGCACCCTCCGCTCAGTAAAAAAAGGATTCCCTTGGCAATGACGATCAAAACGCGCAACTTCACCCGACCCTTGCTCGCGGCATGCCTGCTGACGCTGACCTTGGGCGCACATGCCGCCGCCGACTTACCCGGCAAGGGCATCAAGGTGCAGCCACTCAAGAGCTCGCTGGCCGAAGAGACCTTCCAGACACTGCTGGTCAACCGCGCACTGGCAAAGCTTGGCTATGACGTTCAGCCCATCAAGGAGGTGGAGTACGCCACGGCGCATATCGCCATAGCCAACGGTGATGCGACTTTCATGGCCGACCACTGGAATCCACAACAGGACGACTATTTCAAGAACGCCGGCGGTAAAGACAAACTCTCGCGCCAGGGTGTGTACTCAAACAACGCTGCGCAGGGCTATGTGATCGACAAAAAAACTGCAGACGCTTACAAGATCACCAACATCGGGCAACTCAAGGACCCGAAGATTGCCAAGCTGTTTGACACCGACGGCGATGGCAAGGCCGACCTGACAGGCTGCACGCCCGGCTGGGCCTGCGAGAACATCATCGACCACCATATCGACGCCTACAAATTGCGTGACACCGTGTCGCACAAGCAAGGTACCTACGCAGCGCTGATTGCCGACACCATCACGCGCTTCAAACAGGGTGAACCTGTCATCTACTACACGTGGACGCCGTACTGGGTCAGCGCCGTGCTGCGCCCTGGAAAGGACGTGGTGTGGCTCGACGTGCCGTTTTCGTCACTGCCGGGCAAAGGGCCCCAAGTGGACACCAGGCAGCCTTCTGGCAAAAACTACGGCTTTGTCGTGAACACGCAGCACATCGTCGCCAGCAAGGATTTCGTGACCAAAAATCCGGCCGCAGGCAAGCTGTTCGAGATCATGAAGGTGTCGGTCAACGACATCAACGCGCAAAACCTGCGGATGAGCCAGGGCGAGAACACGCTGCAGGACATCGAACGGCATACCGACGGATGGATCAGGTCGCACCAAAAAACCTTTGACAGCTGGATATCCAAAGCCATGGACGCGGCTAAAAAATAAGCCAAATCAGCCTCTGGCGCACATCTATATTGCATAAGCAGCTATTCATTAAATAGCATATATGTCTGTGCGAGTGGTCCCGACTCAGGCAGGGACTGGCACCACCGGGCAGCCTGCCCGCGCTCACCTCACTTCACTTCACTTCAAAAGGAAACCCCCAACAGATGATGATCGACACCTGCCATTTCACCCGAACCCTGGTCGCTTCAAGCCTGCTGGCATTGGGCCTTTCTGCACAAGCCGCTGCCGACCTGCCTGGCAAGGGCGTCAAGGTGCAGCCGCTGCAAAGCTCCACCGCCGAAGAAACCTTCCAGACCCTGCTGGCCAGCCGCGCCATGCAAAAACTGGGCTTTGACGTGCAGCCCATCAAGGAAGTCGACTACCCGGCCGCCCATGTCGCGATTTCCAACGGCGACGCCACCTTCATGGCCACCCATTGGGACCCGCTGCACGCCGACTTCTACAAAAATGCCGGGGGTGACAGCAAGCTGGTGCGTCTGGGCAGCTATGTATCCAACGCCGCGCAGGGCTACCTGATCGACAAAAAGACCGCTGAAAAATACAACATCACCCGCATCGACCAGCTGCAGGACCCCAAGCTGGCCAAGCTGTTTGACACAACCGGCGACGGCAAGGCCAACATGACCGGCTGCAACCCCGGCTGGGGTTGCGAAGCCGTGGTGGAGTACCAGTTCACCGCGTACAAACTGCGCGACACCGTGACGCACATGCAGGGGAACTATGCCGCGCTGATCGCCGACACCCTGGCACGCTACAAAGAGGGCAAACCCGTTCTTTACTACACCTGGACGCCGTACTGGCTGAGCGGCGTACTGCGTCCCGGCAAGGAAGTCACCTGGCTCGAAGTGCCGTTCACGGCGCTGCCCGAGGACCAGGGCACGGTTGACACGAAACTGCCCAACGGCAAGAACTATGGATTTCCGCTGAACACCCACCGCATCGTGGCGACCAAGGCCTTTGTCGAAAAGTACCCTTCGGCCGGCAAACTGTTTGAAGTCATGGTCCTGCCCATCGGCGACGTCAATGCCCAGAACCAGCTGATGAACAGCGGCCAAGGCTCGCAGCAAGACATCGCACGCCATACCGACGGCTGGATCAAGGCACACCAGAAAACCTTCGACGGCTGGATCGCGCAAGCCCTGAAGCTCGCCCAGAAATAGTCGCTGCTGAACCAGTGACATGAAACAAGGCAACCCTGCCTTCACCCCCGCCGTGAATCCGCGGCCTTAAAGCGCCATCCGCTATCGAATAAAAAATAAATAGCAAGTGGCATCGCTTCGGCCTCATCCGGCGGCCTTTCCCCCGCTCCTGACTCAAAGGAAGATTCCGAATGATGAATACCCGCAATTTCACCCGCACCCTGCTGGCTGGCGGCCTGCTCGCCCTGGGCCTGGCGACGCCTGCCGTTGCCGCCGACCTGCCCGGCAAAGGCGTCAAGGTGCAGCCGCTGCAAAGCAATCTGGTCGAGGAAACCTTTCAAACGCTGCTGGTCAGCCGCGCCCTGACAAAGCTCGGTTACGACGTCAGCCCGATCAAGGAAGTCGCCTACCCCACGGCGCACATCGCCGTGGCCAACGGCGACGCCACCTTGATGGCCAACCACTGGAACCCGCACCATGCCGAGTTCTATAAAAACGCCGGTGGCGACGCCAAGCTGTCGCGCAAGGGCGTTTATTCGGCCGGTGCGGCACAGGGCTACATGATCGACAAGAAAACTGCCGACCAGTACAAGATCACCAGCATCGAACAGCTCACGGACCCAAAACTGGCCAAGCTGTTTGACACCACCGGCGATGGCAAGGCCAACCTGGTGGGCCCCAGTGCCGGTTGGGGCGGTGAAGCCGTCGTCGAGCACCAGCTCACCACCTTCAAGCTGCGCAACACCGTCACCTACACGCAGGGCAACTACCCCGCGCTGATCGCCGACACCGTGGCCCGCTTCAAGGCCGGCAAGCCTGTGCTGTACTACGCGTGGACGCCTTACTGGCTGAGCAATGTGCTGCGCCCCGGCCAGGAATCGGTGTGGCTGGAAGTGCCGTTTTCAGCCATGCCCGGCGTACAGGCTGGCATGGACACCAAGCAGGCCAATGGCAAGAACTACGGCTTTCCACTGAACAACGAGTACATCGTGGCCAACAAAGTGTTTGTCGAAAAAAACCCGGCAGCGGCCAAGCTGTTTGAAATCATGGTGCTGCCGATTGGCGACATCAGCTCGCAAAACAGGCGCCTGAATGATGGCGAGAACAGGCAGCAAGACATCGAGCGTCATACCGATGGCTGGATCAAGGGGCACCAGAAAACCTTTGACGGCTGGATCGCTCAAGCCATGGCTGCTGCCAAATAAGCATTAAAAATGCCTTCTGCGCAAGCGGGACGGGCGCTGCCAGCTATTTAAATAATAGCGGCAGCGCTTTTTTCATGACCGCTTCAAATTCTGTTCGGCAGTGCGATCCTTCACTGGCTTTTGGCTACCGGGCACCGCGCATCCCGCAGCCGGTTCAGCCAGGCCGGGCCTGACGCTCTGACAGCGCGGCTTCACGCAGGCACTCCAGATCGGGCTCGAACAGGCCGGCATGCTCGGCCCGCCGGATGGCATCCCGGGACAGCTGGTCAAGCATCGCGTTGAATGCCGTGTGGTTCAGCCGCCTGAGAGAGGCCAGCGCGTGCTGCAGCGCCACGCCCACATCCACCGCCAGCGCGCCATGCCGGGCCAGCGGATCAAACACATCGGTCAACATGCAGGCCTCATGCATATGAGGCGCGGACACATGGTCGAACTCGGGATGGTTTGCCTGTGCAGCTTCGGATTCCATGCAGTTGATTTGCGCCCGCTGTTCATCGACCCAGTAGATCATCGTCCTGACGGCGGTTGCCAGGACTTCAATCGCCGTGCCGGGGTCATTCACCGCAGGCGACAAGGCGCGCGCAGCAATCTCGCCCATCACCCGCAGCCCAAAACGCGGGTCGTGGTCAAAGGTTCTTGACGCACCAATCAACACGGCATCAGCCACCGCCTTGCAATCTTTCTGGTCAAGCACCCGCGTGCTGGTGGCAATCGCCATCGAGGTCTCGACAAAATCCCCTGGCTGGACATGCAGGTGAATCATGGCTCCGGTGCGCTGCGCGCATTCCTGCAAGATATCCATCGATACATGTTGCACAAAACCGGTGGCCGGCGCACGCAGGGTGTGCTCGCCACGGGCGCCTTCGGCTTGTTTCATGCCACCCATGAAAGGCTTTTTCAGGCGTTGCGCCATCGCCTTGGTGGTGGCCGCTTCGACCCGGCTGATGGTTTCGCCCAGACGCCCCAGCACCGACAGATAGTCTAGCCAGCGCAGCAGCACGATCACCACCACCAGCAAGACCAGAAGCGTGAAACCAAACAGCACCAGCCGCCCACCACCGGCATAAATCTGGGCATTGAGTCCGATCAGCGCGATCACGCTGTAGAGAAAAGCCCCGACAAACGTGGCCAGCGCATTCTGGATGGTGCTGTCTTCGATCAACAGCTGGGACGCGCGCGGCGTGGCCGTGCTGGCCACCGCCGAAAACGAGGCCACCATGGTGCTCGCAGAAAAAACTGACACGGTCAGCATGCTGGTGGCCAGAATGTTGAGCAGGCTACTGATGGAGTCAGACCCCAGCTTGAACGCAATGTCTTCGGGAATGAGCGGACCGAGGACCTTTGCCAGCGTTACGGCCAGCAGCGCCAACAGAGAAAACAGAGCGCACCGCACCCAGGTTTTGTGCAGCAGCCGCTGCAGCAGATAGAGAAGCTTTTCCGACATGACGAAAGTGTCGCTTTGAAGGCTATCGACCCACCATGCTGGCCGCATCGACCCAGGCGTCGAATTCCTCTGCCGTGACATGGCTTGATGCAATCGCCGCTTCGCGCAGGCTGACTCCTTCCTTGTGCGCCTTCTTGGCGATGAACGCCGCCTTGTCATAGCCAATGTGCGGGTTCAGCGCGGTCACCAGCATCAGCGAACGGCTCACCAGTTCAGCGATTCGCTCGTGGTTCGGTTCGATGCCCACGGCGCAATGGTCGTTGAAGCTGACCATGCCGTCGGCCAGAAGGCGAACGGATTGCAAAAAGTTGTACGCAATCATGGGCCGGAACACGTTCAACTCAAAATTGCCCGACGCACCACCAAAATTGATCGCCACATCGTTGCCGAACACCTGCGCGGCCAGCATGGTCAGCGCTTCACTCTGCGTCGGGTTGACCTTGCCCGGCATGATGGACGAGCCGGGCTCGTTTTCGGGAATGCTCAATTCGCCAATGCCGCTGCGTGGCCCGCTGGCCAGCCAGCGCACGTCATTGGCAATTTTCATCACGCTGGCCGCCAGGGTTTTCAGCGCGCCGTGGGCATGCACCAGCGCGTCGCACCCCGCCAGCGCCTCGAACTTGTTGGGCGCGGTGACAAACGGCAGCCCCGTCAGCAGCGCCAGCTCGGCCGCAACCTGCTCGGCATAGCCTTTCGGTGCGTTCAGCCCGGTGCCCACGGCGGTGCCGCCCAGCGCCAGTTCATGCAGGTGCGGCAATGCATCGCGCAGATGCTTTTCGCCATGCGCCAGCTGGGCGGCATAGCCCGAAAATTCCTGACCCAGCGTCAGCGGCGTGGCGTCCTGCAAGTGGGTACGGCCGATTTTCACGATGTCGTCGAAGTCCAGCGCTTTTTGCGCCAGCGTGCCGCGCAGTTTTTCCAGCGCCGGCAGCAGCCGGTTGGTGATGCCGATGACCGCCGACACATGCATCGCTGTAGGAAACACATCATTCGACGACTGGCTGCGGTTCACATCGTCATTCGGATGGATGAGCCGTGCATCGCCGCGCTCGCCGCCCAGCAATTCGCTGGCACGGTTGGCCAGCACTTCGTTCATGTTCATGTTGGTTTGCGTGCCCGAACCGGTCTGCCAGACCACCAGCGGGAACTCGTCCGGGTGGCGGCCGGCAATGACTTCATCGGCCGCATTCACGATGGCCCGGGTTTTCTTCTCGTCCTGCAGGCCCAGCGCCTGGTTGACCAGCGCCGAAGACCGCTTGACCTTGGCCAGCGCCCGGATCAACTCGACCGGCTGGCGTTCGCCCGAAATGTCGAAGTTCTGCAGGGAACGCTGGGTCTGCGCGCCCCACAGCCGGTCTGCAGGGACGTCAATGGGGCCAAAGGTGTCGCGCTCGCTGCGCGTGGTGGAGGGTGTACTCATGGTGTAAGGCCTGACCTGTCAAAATGGAGGGTGGTTTCAGCATAGCCGCTAATAAAAGTAAACAAAAGCAACCGCCATCACCGGGCGTTGCGTCACTTCATCGAAAAGCCATGACCACGATCAAACAAGCCGACCTCATCGAATCCGTTGCCGCTGCCCTGCAGTACATCAGCTACTACCACCCGGCCGACTACATTGCTCACCTGGCGCGTGCCTACGAACGCGAACAAAGCCCGGCGGCGAAGGATGCGATTGCCCAGATTCTGACCAACAGCAAGATGAGCGCCACCGGCCACCGCCCGATCTGCCAGGACACCGGCATCGTCAACGTGTTTTTAAAAGTCGGCATGGACGTTCGCTGGGACGGCTTCACCGGAAGCATAGACGACGCCATCAACGAAGGCGTTCGCCAAGGCTACAACCACCCGGACAACACGCTGCGCGCTTCGGTCGTGGCCGATCCGCAGTTTGACCGCAGAAACACCAAGGACAACACGCCGGCGGTGATCTCGACTGAAATCGTTCCCGGCAACATGCTGGAAGTGACCGTTGCGGCCAAGGGCGGCGGCTCCGAGAACAAAAGCAAGATGGCCATGCTCAACCCCGGCGACTCGGTGGTGGACTGGGTGCTCAAGACCGTTCCAACAATGGGTGCCGGCTGGTGCCCGCCCGGCATGCTCGGCATCGGCATTGGCGGCACCGCTGAAAAAGCCGTGCTGATGGCCAAAGAAAGCCTGATGGACGACCTGGACATGTATGAATTGCAAGCCAAGGCCGCCAGCGCCAAGACCGGCGGCGAAGCGCTGACCAAGGTCGAGGCCCTGCGGCTGGAATTGTTCGACAAAGTCAACGCCCTGGGCATTGGTGCGCAGGGCCTGGGCGGCCTGACCACCGTGCTCGACGTGAAAATCAAGATGTACCCGACGCACGCCGCCAGCAAGCCGGTCGCGATGATCCCGAACTGCGCCGCCACGCGCCACGCGCATTTCGTGATGGATGGCAGCGGCCCGGTCTACCTGACGCCACCATCGCTTGACACCTGGCCCGACGTGAACTGGGCGCCTGACTACGTCAAGAGCAAGAAGGTCGATCTGAACACCCTGACCAAGGAAGAAGTCGCCAGTTGGACACCCGGCCAGACGCTGCTGCTCAACGGCAAGATGCTGACCGGCCGCGACGCCGCGCACAAGCGCATTGCCGACATGCTGGCCAAGGGCGAAAAGTTGCCGGTCGATTTCACCAACCGCGTGATTTACTACGTTGGCCCGGTCGATCCGGTCAAGGGCGAAGCGGTCGGCCCGGCCGGCCCGACGACATCGACACGCATGGATGGCTTCACCGAAATGATGCTGGCGCAGACCGGCCTGATCTCGATGGTCGGCAAGGCCGAGCGCGGCCCGGTCGCCATCGAAGCCATCAAGAAGCACAAGAGCGCCTACCTGATGGCTGTCGGCGGCGCCGCTTACCTGGTGTCCAAGGCCATCAAGCATGCCGAAGTCGTCGGTTTTGCCGACCTGGGCATGGAAGCGATCTATGAATTTGACGTGGTCGACATGCCGGTGACCGTGGCGGTGGACTCGGGCGGGACCAGCGCCCATATCACCGGCCCGGCCGAATGGCAGAAAAAGATTGCGATGAACGAGTTCAAGGACATTGCTGTCACCAGCATTTGAACCGCAGCGGGATGCGTGAGGCCGCCATTTCAAACAAAAGTCGCCGATGCGGCTTTGCCAGCCGGCAGGTGGAGCCGCCCCGCTCGGGAGAAGAGAGCTGCTCGCAGTGAATGAACGCGGGGGCCAATCCATCGGTGTGTTTGACAGCGGCATCGGTGGCCTGAGCGTGCTGAGGGCGTTGCGCGCCGAGATGCCGCACGAGGACTTCATTTATATCGCCGACAGCGGCCACGGGCCCTACGGCGAGCGCGACACGGCGCATGTACTCGCGCGTTCACGCGCCATCGTTCATTATTTGGTCAGCCAAAACATCAAGGCGCTGGTGATGGCCTGCAACACGGCCACGGCCGCCGCCATTCATTGGCTGCGCGCCGAGCATCCGGGGATGGAACTGATCGGCGTCGAGCCGGCGCTGAAACCGGCCGTGGCGCTCAGCAACACCAGGCGTATTGGCGTTTTTGCAACCCGCAGCACGCTTTGCAGCGCCAAGTTCCAGGCACTGCTGGCGTCGCATGCCGCGCAAGCCGACTTTGTCATGCAACCCTGCGACGGACTGGCCCACGCCATCGAGCGCAGCGCGCAAACTGGCGACACTTCAGAAACCATAGCACTCTGCGCCCGCTACATAAGCGCAGCAGGGATTTTTGGCACTAAAAATGGCCAGATCGACACGCTGGTGCTGGGTTGCACGCATTACCCACTGGCCAGCGAGCAGTTGCGCGCATTGACAGGCCCCAGCGTGCGTCTGATTGACAACGGCGAAGCAGTCGCCCGGCAGACACGCCGGCGGCTGTCCGCCTGTTTGACGGCAGCGAATGCGCCGCCGGGCCGGGTCAGCCTGTTGACGACCGGCGATCCTCAGCTATTGCAGTCCGCCACCAGGCGCTGGCTGGATCTCTCGACATCTGTCGATTTGCTATTTATTTGATAGCTTCTTGCACATGCCGGATATGCGCAAACAGCCTTTTTCGAACTAAGGCTGAAGCGGCAGCGCTGCATTCGCCACGGGCACTGCCTCGCCCGGCTCCTTCCAGCCGCCTCCCAGCGTCTTGTACAGCGTGACCTGGCTTTGCAGTTGCGCCAGCCGGGTCTGCACCACCGCCTGCTGCGCAGCAAACAACGAGCGCTGCGCGTCCAGCAGGTCGAGCTGGCTGGCAATACCGTTCACGTAACGCAGATTGGACAGCTTGTAGCGAACGCCTTCGGCATTGGCCTGGGCCTGCTGCGCGCGCAACTGCTCGCCCAGCGTGGCGCGGCCGGCAAGCGCATCGGCCACTTCCCGAAACGCCGTCTGGATGGATTTTTCGTACTGCGCCACGGCAATATCACGCTGCACCCTGGACGACTCCAGACCGGCGCGGTTGCGTCCCGCGTCAAAAATTGGCAGGAACAACTGGGGGGCCAGCGTCCAGCCGAAGCTGCCGCTCTTGAACAGGTCGCCCAGGTGCGAACTGGCGCTGCCGGCGCTGGCCGTCAGCGAAATCCGCGGGAAAAATGCGGCCCGCGCCGCACCGATATTGGCGTTGGACGCCAGCAGCAACTGCTCGGCCTGGCGTACGTCGGGACGCCTGGTCAGCAAGTCGGACGGCAGGCCCGCCGGTACGTCCACCATCACCGGCATGTCCGCCAGGCCCTTGCCCGCCGGCAGGGCCACAGCCAGTTCGCCAGTGGCGGGCTGGCCCAGCAGCAGGACCAGCGCGTTCTGGTCAAGCGCGCGCTGACGCGTCAGCTGCGCCAGCGAGACGCGCGCCGCTTCAATCAGCGACTCGGACTGGCGAACGTCGAGTTCCGAGCTGACGCCGTTGTCAAAGCGCAGCTTGCTGAGGCGGAACGAGTCCTCACGTGTGGCCAGCGTCTGCCGGGTGATACTGATGAGTTGTTCATCGGCCAGCAGGCTGAGGTAGGTATTGGCAACCGCCGCGACCAGGCTGATCTGCGCGGACTTGCGACCTTCCTCGGAGGCCAGGTACTGGCCCAGTGCGGCTTCCTTCAGGCTGGCAACGCGGCCGAAAAAGTCGAACTCGTATGACGTCAGCGCCAGGCCGGCGGTGTAGACGCTGGTAATGCCTTGGTTGGCCGCAGGCTGGCGCGAGCCGGTCATGGCGGCGCCCACAGTCGGGAACTGGTCGGCCCGGCGAATCTGGAACTGCGCCCTGGCCTGCTCGATGTTGAGCACCGCGATGCGCAGGTCGCGGTTATTGCGCAGCGACGCGTCGATCAATTGGCGCAACCGGGCGTCGCTGAAAAACTCCTGCCACTCGATGTCGGCAGCTGCCACGTCGTTGCTTGTCGTTGCGGACGCGGCGGTCGTGGCGCTCAGCGCGGGCCAGTCGGTGGCGATGGGTGCCGCCGGACGCTCGTAGGTTGGAATCATCGAGCAGCCGGCCAGCAACACCGCAGCGCTCACGGCCAGGCGCTGGAAAATTTTCGTCTTATTCATGTGCTGGCTTTCCTTCTTGTCCGCCCATGCCTGCCGCCTTGGCATGCTCGTTGTAGATTTGCTGCTGCCGCGCGCTGCCCTTGAAAAAACCGCGCACCACGACAAAGAAAATCGGCACGAAGATCACGGCGAGTGCGGTGCCGGTGATCATGCCGCCAATCACGCCGGTGCCGATGGCCCGCTGGCTGGCCGAACTCGCGCCAGTGGCGATCGCCAGCGGCAGCACACCCAGCATGAAGGCCAGCGAGGTCATGATGATGGGCCGAAAGCGCAGGTGCGCAGCCGTCAGCGCCGCCTCAACCACACCCTTGCCCTGCGCCTGCAGGTCCTTGGCGAACTCAATGATCAAAATCGCGTTCTTCGCCGACAGGCCGATGATGGTGATCAGCCCCACCTGGAAGTACACGTCATTGGCATACCCTCGGAACAAGGTTGCCAGCAGCACACCAACCACACCCAGCGGCACGACCAGAATCACGGCCAGAGGAATCGACCAGCTTTCATAAAGCGCGGCCAGACACAAAAACACCGCCAGAATCGCAAAGCCGTACAGGATCATGGCCTGCGAGCCGGCGAGTTTTTCCTCGCGCGACTGCCCGCTCCATTCAAAGCCGAAGCCCTGTGGCAACCGGGCCGCCATCTTTTCCATCTCGGCCATGGCCGCGCCCGTGCTGTAGCCTGGCGCGGCGGCGCCGCTGATGCGCATCGCCGGATAGCCGTTGTAGCGAACCGTCTGCATGGGACCTTTGGCCCAGTGCGTGCTCGCAAAAGCCGACAGCGGAACCGATTCGCCCTTGCTGTTGCTGGCGTTGATCTTCAGCAGGTCGTCGGGCTGCATGCGGGCCGGCGCATCAGCCTGCACGATGACACGCTGCAAACGGCCCTGGTTAGGGAAGTCGTTCACATAGCTCGAACCCAGCGAGGTGGACAGTGCCGTATTGATGGCGTCAAAGCTCACGCCCAGGGCGTTGGCCTTGTCACGGTCAATGTCGAGCTGCAGCTGTGGCGCATCTTCCAGGCCATCGGGCCGTACCTGCGCGAGCACAGGATTTTTGCCCGCCATGCCGAGCAGCTGGTTGCGTGCTGCCAGCAGTGCCGCGCCACCCGCGCCCGAGCGGTCCTGCAGACGGAAAGTAAATCCGCTGGCAGAACCGAGTTCGGGAATCGGCGGCGGGCTGAGCGGAAACACGGACGCGTCGCGAATACCTGAGAGCGCGCCAAAAGCCCGTCCAGCCAGCGCATCGGCCTGCTGGCTGGCTTCCTTGCGCTCCGACCAGTCCTTGAGTGTCACGAAGGCCAGTCCGGCGTTTTGTCCCTGACCGGAAAAGCTGAAACCCATTACGCCGACCATACTCTCGACCTCGGGCTGCTTCAGCATGAATCCTTCGACCTGTTCCATCACGGCCTGGGTGCGTTCCCGCGTGGCGCCCGGCGGCAGTTGCACGTTGACCAGCAGCGTGCCCTGGTCTTCGGCCGGCAAAAACGATGTCGGCAGGCGCGTGTAGACCAGCGCCACCACGCCGATGATGGCCGCGTAGATGATCAGGTAACGGCCAGCGCGTTTAAGCAAGCGCGCGACCAGGCTTTCGTAGCCCTTGGCGGTGCGTGAAAAACCCCGGTTGAACCAGCCGAAGAACCCGGTTTTCTCATGGTGATGACCGGCTTCGACCGGCTTGAGCAGCGTGGCGCACAGCGCAGGCGTGAGCGACAGTGCCAGGAAGGCTGAAAAACCGATCGACGCGACCATGACGGCGGAAAACTGTCGGTAGATATTGCCCACTGAGCCGGCAAAAAACGCCAACGGCACAAACACCGAGATCAAGACCACCGTCACGCCAATGATGGCGCCCGAGATCTGGCCCATCGCCTTGCGCGTGGCTTCCAGCGGCGGCAAGCCTTCCTCGCTCATGATGCGCTCGACATTTTCGACCACGACAATCGCATCATCGACCACGATGCCGATCACCAGCACCATGCCGAACATCGTCAGCACGTTGATGGAAAAGCCCAGCGCCAGCAGCGTGGCGAAGGTTCCCAGCAAGGCAATCGGCACGACGATGGTCGGGATGATGGTGTAACGCCAGTTCTGCAAGAACAAAAACATCACCAAAAACACCAGCACGACCGCCTCGACCAGCGTGATGGCGACCTGCTTGATCGAGATGCTGACAAAACGCGAGCTGTCGTAGGGAATCGCATAGTTCACGCCCGGTGGGAAAAAGGGCTTGAGCTGCTCCATCTTGGCGCGCACGGCCTTGGCGGCTTCCAGCGCGTTGCCACCCACTGCCAACTGCAGGCCGATGCCGGTGGCAGGCTGGCCGTTCAGCCGCGCCGAGGTGGCATAGGTCTGGGCGCCAAGTTCGATGCGGGCCACGTCCTTCAGGCGCACGGTCGAGCCATTGGTGTTGGCCCGCAGCACGATGTTGCCGAACTGCTCAACATTGGAGAGCTGGCCGTTGACCACAACGGTGGCGGCGATGCCCTGGCCGGCCACATTGGGCAGGTCGCCAATCGTGCCGGAAGCGATCTGGGCATTCTGGGCGCGGATGGCGCTTGTCACATCGGCCGCAGACAGTGCAAAGCCGGTCAGCTTGGCCGGATCGATCCAGACGCGCATGGCGCGCTCGGTGCCGAACAGCTGGGCCTGGCCGATGCCGGTCAGGCGCTGGAGTTCGGGAATCACATTGCGCGAGGCATAGTCGCCCAGTGCCACCGGATCAATTTCCGGGTTCTCGGACGAGAGCATGGTGAACATCAGGAAGTTCGAGCGCGACTTGTCCACCCGCACGCCCTGCTGTGTCACCGCCTGGGGCAGGCGCGGTGCAGCGCGCGACAGGCGGTTTTGCACATCGACCTGGGCCAGGTCGGGATTCGTGCCGGTCTCGAAGGTCAGGGTCAGCGTGCCGCTGCCGTTGGCTTGGGCAACCGACTCCATGTAGATGAGGCCTGGCGAGCCGTTCATCTCGCGCTCAATCACGCTCAGCACACTGTCTTCAAGGATCTTGGCAGAAGCGCCAGGGTAGCCGGCCGTCACCACGATGGAAGGCGGCGCCACCGGCGGATACTGGGAAATCGGCAGTTGCGTGACAGCCACGCTGCCCAGCACCAGAATAAAGAGTGCGATCACCCATGCAAAGATGGGTCGATCAATAAAAAACTTGGCCATGCGGTGTGCTCCTTACTTCGCAGCGTCGGACGCGGCAGAAGCCGAAGGCGCAGCGCCGGCAGCCACCGGCGCCGAGGTGCCAGCGGCAGGCGCCGGAGCAGTGCCTGCCGGCTGCCATGGCACGGCCTTGACCAGCGTTCCGGGCGGCATCATCTGCAACTTCTGGAAGCCATCGACCATCACCTGCTCGCCGGCCTTGAGGCCGTCCAGAACCACCCATTTGGTGTCTTTGGCAGAGCCGATCTTGATCGTTCGCGGGGTCACTTTTCCATCGCTGCCCACCACCATAACCGTGTCGCCCTGCGCCGTGCGCGTGACGGCCTGCTGCGGCAAGGTGATGGCATTGGTGGCCTGAGCCTGCTCCAGCCGTACACGCACGTACAGGCCCGGCAACAGTTGCCCGCGCGGATTGGGCACTTCGGCCCGCAAGGTGATCTGCCCGGTCGTGGGGTCTACCGTCAGGTCTGAAAACAGCAGTTTTCCCGGTTGCGCGTACTCGGTACCATCCTCCAGGACGATACGAATACTGGCGGCATCGGCGCCGTTGGCCCGCTTGAACTGGCCGCTGGCCATCGCCGATCGCAGTTTCAACGCGTCGGAAGCCGACTGTGTGAAATTGACATACATCGGATTGATCTGCTGAATGACGGCCAATTGCGTCGCGTCGCCCTGCCCGACCAGCGCGCCTTCGGTCACCAGCGAACGACCGATACGGCCTGAAATTGGGGCCGTCACCGAGGCGTAGCCCAGCGTGATGTTGGCGGTCTGCACATTGGCCTTGCCCAAGGCCACATCGGCCGCTGCCTGCTTTTGCGAGGCGACGGCGTTGGCGTATTCCTGCTTGCTGATGGCATTGGCTTCGACCAGCGGCTTGTAGCGATCGGCCAAGGCAGTTGCCTGCGCTAGGTTGGCCTCGGCGCGTGCCTGGCCGGCCCGCGCACTGGCGGCCGCAGCAGCATACGGTGCAGCATCGATCGTAAACAACGGCTGGCCTGCCTTCACGTCACTGCCTTCGCGGAACAACCGCTTTTGCAGGATGCCTGCTGCCCGTGCCCGCACCTGAGCGACACGCGAGGCTTCCAGGCGACCGGGCAATTCGGTGACCAGGCCCACATCACCAGGCGTGACCGTCACCACCCCGACCTGAGGCGGTGGCGGACGCGGAGCAGCGCCTGCATCAGGCGCAGTGGCTTTGCCGCAGCCAGCAAGAAACAACGCAAGAACCGCAGCCAGTACAAGCGACTGCTGGCGCCCGAACCTGATGGGCAAAAAAGTAGGGGCGACGCTGGGCTTAGGCATATCTATTCCTCGTATTTTTAGCCAAAAAGGCAGAAAAAGTTTGGGTGTGAATTCGGAAGAAAAAAACAAATCGACTGAAAACCAAAAATCTGATGATAAGAGACTAAGGGTTTACGATGCTATAGTTTACATACGTTTTCGAATGTATGTAAAAACCCGATGAAATCGATTTCAGGAGATGCACATGGTCCGCCGAACCAAAGAGGAAGCGCTTGAAACACGCAACAAACTGCTGGATTCAGCAGAGGTTTTGTTTCAGTCCCAAGGCGTTTCACGCACCACGTTGCAAAATATTGCCCAGCATGCAGGTGTTACCCGGGGAGCCGTCTATTGGCACTTCAAGGACAAGGCAGACCTGTTTGACGCCATGATGGAGCGTGTCACGCTGCCGCTGGAAAGTTATTTCAGCCACGAACACAGCCCGGAGGAAACCAGCAGCGACTCAGGCACCCAGGCCCTCATGCACACGCGAAATGCCATCCTGAAGGCACTCCATCAAATCGTCAACGATCCGCAGACACGCAGCGTCCTCGAGATCGCCACCCAAAAGGTGGAATACATCGAAGGCATCCGGAACATTCGCCTGCGGCACCTGACCGCCTGCAACGGTTTCTTGTGCCGGGTCACCCAAGGCCTGGACACCGCTTCGAGACAGAAAAACCTGACGCTGCCGGTGCCAAGTGTTCTGGCGGCCAGGGGGTTACACGCCTTGATTGATGGATTGATACAAAACTGGCTGCTTGACCCACAAGCGTTTGAATTGACGAAAGCCGGTCAAAGCACAATGGACATTTACTTCAAGGGCCTGGGATTCACGGTCAGCTAGCAAAGCCTTAAACCCTGCAAGAGACCAAAAAAAACGCGCAATCAATAAAGATTGCGCGTCAGATTTGGCGGAAACGGAGAGATTCGAACTCTCGATGAGGCTCTACACCCCATACTCCCTTAGCAGGGGAGCACCTTCGGCCACTCGGTCACGTTTCCAATCGAAGCATTATCGCACGACTTCGGCGCTGATCAAGCTGACAGGCTGATCCAGATCAAAAGCCTTGTGCAGCGCGCGCACGGCAAGTTCCATGTATTTCTCGTCGATCACGACCGATGTCTTGATTTCGCTGGTGGAGATCATCTGGATGTTAATGCCCTCCTCGGCCAGCACGCCAAACATTTTGCTGGCAATGCCGACATGGCTGCGCATGCCGATGCCAACGATGCTGACCTTGCAGATTTTGGCGTCGCCGGTAACTTCTTGCGCGCCCAGTGCGGGTACCACCCTGGATTTGAGAAGGTCCAGGGTTTTGGCAAAGTCGTTGCGGTGCACGGTGAAGCTGAAGTCGGTCTTGCCGTCCTTGCTGATGTTCTGGATGATCACATCGACTTCAATGTTGGCCTCGGCCACGGCTCCCAGGATCTGGTAGGCAATACCCGGGGTGTCGGGCACGCCGAGAACCGAGATTTTGGCTTCGTCGCGGTTGAATGCGATGCCCGATACGATGGCTTGTTCCATGTTTTCGTCTTCCTCAAAACTGATCAATGTGCCTGATTTGGCTTCTTCGTCGATGTCGATATCCCAGTCAGTAAAGCTGGACAGCACGCGCAGCGGCACCTTGTACTTGCCCGCAAACTCGACCGAGCGGATTTGCAGCACCTTGGATCCCATCGAGGCCATTTCCAGCATTTCCTCGAAACTCACAGTTTGCAAGCGGCGCGCCTCGGGCACAACGCGCGGGTCGGTGGTGTACACGCCATCGACATCCGTGTAGATCAGGCACTCATGCGCCTTGAGCGCGGCAGCTATCGCCACGGCCGAGGTGTCGGAGCCCCCCCGTCCCAGCGTAGTGATGTTGCCGCCGGCGTCCATGCCCTGGAAACCGGTGATGATCACCACCTTGCCTGCATCCAGGTCGGCGCGTACTTTTTCGTCGTCGATCGACTCGATGCGCGCCTTGGTATAAGCACTGCTGGTCTTGATGGTGACTTGCCAGCCGGCGTAACTGACCGCCTGCATGCCCTCGGCTTGCAGTGCAATGGCCAACAGCGCGCTCGAAGCTTGCTCTCCCGTGGCGGCCAGAGCGTCGAGTTCGCGGCTGTAGGAATTATCGGATCGGGCAGGCTCCAACTCTTTGGCCAAGCCGAGCAGGCGGTTGGTTTCGCCGCTCATGGCGCTGGGGACCACGACCATCTGGTGGCCGGCGCGCGCCCATTTGGCAACGCGTTTGGCAACATTGCGGATACGCTCGGTCGAGCCCATCGAAGTGCCGCCGTATTTGTGAACGATCAAAGCCATTGCGGTTGGTCAATCAGGAGTTGGTGGTGAATTGATCTCTCCTGCTGGCGACCCATAAAAAGCTTTCAAAAAATCCCGCTTTTTCAGCTCGGCAGCAAAGCTCTCAATTATAGCCAGCGCAATTTTTGATCATGGTTCTGCGTAACTGGCGGTGTAATGCAGTGCGCCTCCCTGCCGCGTCACGTGACCATTGGCCACCTTGAGGTGAATCCGGTGGCCCCGGGTGGTGCAGGCGCTAACTTGATGCAGCAATTGATCCAACTGCGCCGCACTCGGCGTGGCCTGCTGTAGCAGCAGCCAGTGGCGCAGCAGATTGGCCTGGCGTGCCGTGGACAAAGCTTGCAAAGCCGTGATGACAGGCGGATTGCCGGCGGCAGCCAGATCCTGAATGGCGACTTCTATCAACACCGATTGCGCCTGCGCGGCATGGCGCGCACTGCGAGCGAAAGTCGACCGAAACTGCGGAAAAGCTTGCGCCAGTACGGGCAACAAGCGTGCACGGATACGGTTGCGGGTGTAGCGTTCGTCGGTGTTGGTCGGGTCGTCAACAAACTCAACCGGCTGACACATGAGCCACTCGCGCAGGACGGCGGAAGGAATCTGTAGCAGCGGCCGGTAAAACACCATGCCGCCGCGCTCGAATTGCGCCGGCATGGCCGACAAGCCAGGCAAACCAGCTCCTCGGCTAAGCGCCAACAGCAGCGTCTCGACCTGGTCGTCAGCATGCTGACCAAGCAAAACGCCCTTCATACCTTGTGACAATGCTGAAGTAGCCAGCGCGGCATAGCGTGCGCGCCGCGCTGCATCTTCAGGGCTTTCTCCGGCAGCATGCTTGGCATCGACATTCACCACATGTATAGGCACGCGGAATTTTGCACATACGGCAGTGCAGACGCGCACAAACTCATCGGCAGACCTTTGAAGTCCATGGTGAACATGAAAGGCTTCGATCTGGCCAGGCCAGCATTTGGTTGCAGCAATCAGTAACGCGCTCGAGTCCGCCCCCCCGCTGTAGGCCACACCGATGGGCAGGGGTGGATTTAATCCCGCAAGAGCTGCTGCGATAGGTGATGTGCTCACTGAAATTCGATTAATTGATTTCAGGTTGGCTTAATTAAAGGGATAAAAAAATTTAAATCCCCAAAATAGCTGAATTAGCCAGAGCAAATTATTTTCATCAAAGAAAAATTAAATTAGTGGGAATATCCTTGGCAATTTGATCCAGTACAGCACCGTATTTGATACCCAAGCCAATTCGCATTCTCAGAGGATAACTGTCTTCAGCACGAACCCACAAATCAAAAATCCCGACAGAAGTATGACCTGAAAATCGAATCGCATTAATTTCTTTACCCGCAACTTTGACAAGTTCAGCTTTTGGAGAAAGACTGATTTGACGAATTCCTTTTCCGTCACTCACAGCAAGAAAACTGGGTTTGTTAGGAGCCGGCTTACCGAGAAAAGCATAGGGCGCCATTAGTAAGTCACTTGCAGCCACGTTGAAAGGTTCTGTGCCATTGGGTTTACCCCCCTTGCTGAATTCATACCGTTTGGCTGTTAGATTGGTAACAGATGTCAGTTCGTCGCTGCTTCCACGTTTATCCGTATAGCGAACGGTCAATGCGACACCATTAATAAATCGACCGTTGGACTGTCGAATTACTTTTAGATCGGAAAGGACAGTGGTCAACAAGCGTGCCCCTTCAATCTGGGAACGTAATGCATATGTATTTTTATCAATAGTTCCGGTATCTTGGCCAGTGCCAATTCCAACCGAACCCAAAAACCCTGCTGCGCCAACAATCAGTTTGGCTGCGGCATCGGGAGTAGGTGCTCCCGAAACAACTGAAACATTATAAATCCAATTTGTTGAAATAGTCGCAGCACTTACATTTATCAAAACACCTGTCAGCATAAACACTATGATGAGATGCGTCCGTCCAATCATAAAAAATTGGGGGATTTTATGATTGGACATCTATGAAGTTTTCAATACAGGCGCAAGACCTGTCAATTTGTTCAAGCCCATCTCTCCGACACTAGATTGGCGGATCAGCATTTTGATAGACCCACTAAATTGCCACAGCAACGCAAGAAATCCACCCAAAGCCGCAAACAAAACAATTATTTTTAAAGGTGACCTGACAGGCATTACTGGGAGAGTAGGCGAAACAATAAATCGACTTGGCGAAAAAGCACCTGTGACCATTCTTGAGTATTTGTTTTCATACTCCAGCAGCGCAATCAGTTCATAGCCTTTCTGGGCGGTTGGCACACGTGTCTGAATATCCTTAATCAAAGCGAAAGCTAAATCTTTACCCGAATTGGTTTTTTGAGTAATTTTTCCATGCGCTACGAGCATGGATTCTTCGCTAGGAAGCCCTTCAACCTGCCTTTGGGTTTTCGCCAATTTCTCTTTGATATCGAACCGCTCTCTTTCAATTGCTATTATTTGCATTGGTAATGGCATATAACGTTCGCCATTTTTTTCTATGCTAAATATTTGCCTTTCCGATGCAGTAGCAACTATAGGATAACTTGCTGCCAAACGTTTAAGGTCGTTAAGACGATTTTCTAAAAGACTCAGGTTATAGGCTTCAATGTCTCTTTCCAAAAGAGCTGCAGTAAGCAGTAAATTTTTAGCCGCCAAAGTATCCGTAACAAAATTATCAATTTGAATTTTTAGAGAAGCATCAGAGACATAATCAGCCAGAAGATCGACTTTTTCGCGCGCAGTTTCCGGTTCTGACGAGGTGTAGCTGATTTCGTATCCAACAAGATCGGAAAGATTAGAGGGATCTTTCAAACCACTGAGTTCTTTGGCATCCTTCTTACTGAATCTAAAAATCGGAGAAATCCAGTCACCAGAACGTACGATTTGGTTTCGAAGTTCAGTCCCTCCCGAAATAATTTTAGCGTCACCCAAGTAACGATCAAAAACTCCTACGCTACTAACCTGCTCTTGCAGAGTTCTGAATTCAGAAATACTCCTGTCGAACAAAACGACTGAGCGCGACTTGAATGAAAGAAGCACGCCGTAAGAAATACCAGCACCTATCGCTGCAAAAGCCAAAATTGTTATACAAACCAGCGGTGACAGGATCTTATTTTTGATGTAACCAAAACTCATAAATTCTTTCAAATACAAAGTTGAAACAATTTGTATTTTACTTTCATTTAGTTACACTACTTGATCAATTCAGCTTTTGTGTCAATAAAACGCCCATAGCTTTGCAACCGGTCATAGCGACGGTCGAGCAATTCCTTGCCCTTTAAATCGCTGACCTGACGGAAGGCATCGTTCAGGGCGCGCTTGAGGAAAGCCGACATCTGCTTCGGGTCGCGGTGCGCGCCGCCGACCGGCTCGTTGACGATCTTGTCGATGACGCCCAGCGCCTTGAGCCGGTGCGCGGTGATGCCCAGCGCTTCGGCCGCGTCCTGCGCCTTTTCGGACGTTTTCCACAAAATCGACGCGCAGCCTTCGGGGCTGATGACCGAATAGATCGAATACTGCAGCATCACCACCTGGTCGGCCACCGAAATGGCCAGCGCGCCGCCGGAGCCACCCTCGCCGATGATGGTGGTGATGATCGGCACTTCAAGCTGCGCCATTTCGAAGATGTTGCGGCCGATAGCCTCGGACTGGCCGCGCTCCTCGGCTTCGATGCCCGGGTACGCGCCCGGCGTGTCGACAAAGGTGAACACCGGCAGCCTGAATTTTTCAGCCGTCTTCATCAGTCGCAGTGCCTTGCGGTAGCCCTCGGGCTTGCTCATGCCGAAGTTGCGCAAACCGCGCTCCTTGGTGTCGCGGCCTTTTTGATGGCCGAGCACCATGCAGGCATTGCCGTTGAAGCGGGCAAGGCCGCCGACGATGCTCAGGTCGTCGGCAAAATGGCGGTCGCCATGCAGTTCGACAAAATCCGTGAAGATGTCCCGGATGTAGTCCAGGGTGTAAGGCCGCTCGGCATGGCGGGCGATCTTGGTGATCTGCCAGGGCGTCAGGACGCTGTAGATGTCCTTGGTGAGTTGCTGGCTTTTTTTGGCCAGCTGCTCTATTTCATCCGAAATATCGACCGCCGACTCGGTTTGCACATAACGCAATTCTTCGATTTTTCCTTCAAGCTCCGCAATCGGCTGCTCGAAATCGAGAAAGGTCTTTTTTGCCATGGTAATCCTCAGACTTTCAATGCTTGGTCAGGCAGGTTGCGAAGCGCGCGGCACACCGGCCCTCAGGCGCCGGGCACAATTTTCGGGTCCAGCGAACGCCAAATATACCAAGTCGCCACGCTGCAGTACGGCGCCCAGGCGGCGGCGACTTCACGCGCATCGCTGCGGCTGACCGATTCGCCGGAAAAATAGTTGTGGCTGATGCCGTTGATCAGCCCGACATCGTCGAGCGGCAGCACGTTGGGCCGCGTCAAGTAGAACATCAAGAACATCTCGGCCGTCCAGCGGCCAATGCCGCGAATGGCAATCAACTCGGCAATGATGGTTTCATCGTCCATCGCCTGCCAGTCCTGCACATGGACGCGGCCGGCGTCGAAATGGATCGACAGGTCGACCAAGTATTCGACCTTGCGCGCGCTCAGGCCGGCTGCGCGCATGTCGTGAATCTTCAGGCGCAGCACATGCGCGGGTGTCATTTCAGCGGGCAAGGCGGCAAAGCGGTGCCAGACGGTCTGCGCGGCCTTCACCGAAATCTGCTGGCCGACAATGCTGCGCGCCAGCGTGCTGAAGGCGTCGCCGCGCGACTGCAGGCAGGTGTTGCCGAACTGCGGAATCAGGCGTTTCATGACCCGGTCCTTCTTGACCAGGTGCTTGCACGCGTCATGCCAGTACGGCGGCACAACGATGGCCGGTTGGGGCGCGCCGGCCTTGTCTGTCAGTTCAATGGGCACCGAGGTGGCGACCTCTGAATTTACTATGTTTTTCATAGCTTAAAACACTCGTCAGATATGCGGGAACGGCCTAAAAGGCTTGAAAATATTGAATGTTTCACGATGTCACCTCCCAGGTGGTTCCCTGGGACGTGTCCTTCAGCACGATGCCCTGGTCCAGCAGTTCGCTGCGGATGCGGTCGGCAGCCGCGAAGTCGCGGGCTTTCTTGGCATCGGCGCGTTGCATGATCAGCGCCTGGATGCTGGCGTCGTCCAGCGTGGAGCCGGCTTGCAGGTATGCCGCAGGCTGGCCCTGCAGCAGGCCCAGGCAGCCGCCCAGGCTTTTCAGCAGCCCCGCCAGTTCGGCCGAACCGGTCCGGTTCACCTCGCCCGCCAGGTCAAACAGCACGGCCATCGCTTCAGGCGTGCCAAAGTCTTCGTCCATGGCCGCCTTGAAGCGGGCGGCAAACGGCTTGGACCAATCAATCACCACATCGGCCGGAGTGACCAAGCCTAACGCGGTATACAAGCGCTTGAGGGAATTGCGCGCGTCGTCCAGGTGCGCGTCGCTGTAGTTCAGCGCGCTGCGGTAGTGCGCGCGAAGAATGAAAAAGCGAACCGTCTCGGCGTCGTACTTTTCCAGTACCTCGCGAATGGTGAAAAAATTGCCCAGCGACTTGGACATTTTTTCGTTGTCCACGCGCACAAAACCGTTGTGCACCCAGAAGCGCGCCAGCGGCTCGCCGTTGGCGCCTTCGCTCTGGGCAATCTCGTTCTCGTGGTGCGGAAACTGCAAATCAGCCCCGCCGCCGTGGATGTCGAACGTCTCGCCCAGCGTGGCGCAGCTCATGGCCGAGCACTCAATGTGCCAGCCGGGCCGGCCTTTTCCATAGTCATGGCCCAAGGCGGCGCTGTCCCACTTGGCGTCTTCCGGTTCGCTTTCTTTTGCCGATTTCCACAGCACGAAGTCCAGCGGGTCGTCCTTGCCTTCAAGCACCGCCACCCGCTCGCCGGCGCGCAGCTCGTCAAGCGACTTGCCCGACAGCTTGCCATAGCCGGGAAACTTGCGCACCGCATAGTTCATGTCGCCGCCCGAGCCACGGTAGGCCAGCCCTTTTTTCTCAAGGGTGCCGATCATCGCCAGCATTTGCGGCACGTAGTCGGTTGCGCGCGGCTCGAGTGTCGGCGGCTCGATGGCCAGGGCGCCAATGTCCTGGTGCATGGCCTGAATCATCTCGTCGGTCAGGGCGCGAATCGTGATGCCGCGTTCGACGGCGCGCTTGATGATCTTGTCGTCGATGTCGGTGATGTTGCGCACATAGGTGACCTGGTAGCCGCTGACCTTGAGCCAGCGCTGCACCACGTCAAAAGCCATCATCATGCGTGCATGGCCGATGTGGCAAAGATCGTAAATCGTCATGCCGCAAACATACATGCGGACCTGGCCGGGAACAATAGGGGAAAAATCTTCTGCGGCACGCGACAGCGTGTTGTAAATGCGAAGGCTCATGAAAATTGTCTGGATGCGTGGTCTGACGTGAAAATGCCAGAGGAAGGAAAAAGGAAAACCTGAATATCCGGGCGCCACCGGCGGCGATGGCGCTGAAACAGAAGCGAAATTCTTCGGCAAAAACCGGCAAGGAACAACAGGGCAAGGAGGGTGACTATACCCCCTCGGCTAGAATTAAACAGTCTATCGAGCCGGTTCGAATGCCTGTCAGGGTGCTGCCAATGCGGCTGTGGCCGGCTAGCCAGCCAGCCACATTGCGCCTTGGCGCGGTCCCCTGTTTGCCCAAAAACAACGAGAGTCCTATGCCCTTGCGAGCCGTTCTTTTCTGCAAACCCTTGTCATTCGTGCCGGCCAGCCTTTTGCTGCTCGCGCTGTTGGGAGCGCCGGCAGTCCACGCCGACGAGTACACCGATGTCAACCAGTTGATCAGCGCCGGACAGTTCCCGCAGGCTTTGGCCAGCGCCGATCGCTACCTGGCCGCCAAGCCGCGCGATCCGCAGATGCGTTTCCTCAAGGGCGTGATCCAGAGCGGATCTGCCCAGACCGCTGAAGCCATGGAAACCTTTGCCCAGCTCAACCGCGACTTTCCCGAACTGCCTGAGCCTTACAACAACCTGGCCGTGCTGTATGCCGGCCTGGGCCAGTTCAACAAGGCCCGGGAATCGCTGGACATGGCGATTCGGCTGAACCCGCGCTATGCCGTGGCCCATGAAAACATGGGCGACGTGTATGCGCGGCTGGCCAGCCAGTCTTATAGCCGTGCGCTGCAGCTCAATGCCGCGAACGCCGCGCTGCCCCCCAAACTGGCCCTGGTCAACCAGTTGCTGACACCTGCCGTAAAAGCTGCCGCACCTGCCAAGGCGCCTTGAAATCAACACTTAACTTTTGAAAAAGATTCACCCCATGAACATTTCACGCACCCTTTTCACCCGCCGCAGCGCAACGCTCCTGCTGGCCGCTCTTACTCTGAGCGCCGGCGTCGCGCTGGCGGCCGATCCGGCCGCGCCCAAGGTCAAATTTGCCACCAGCGAAGGCGATTTCGTGGTCGAGGTCTATCCCGACAAGGCGCCCAAGACAGTCGAGAATTTTCTCCAGTACGTCAAGGACAAGCACTACGACGGCACGATTTTTCACCGGGTGATCAACAACTTCATGGTGCAGGGCGGCGGCTACGATGGGGCTTACGCCGAAAAGAAAACCCGCGCCCCGGTGGTGCATGAAGGCCGCGAGGCGTTGGCCAAGGGTGGCCCGAAAAATGTCGTCGGCACGCTGGCAATGGCCCGCACAAATGACCCCAATTCCGCCACGTCGCAGTTTTTCATCAACGTGAAAGACAATGACTTCCTGAACCCGGGCACGCAAGCCCCCGGCTACACCGTGTTCGGCAAGGTTATCAGCGGCATGGACGTCGTGGGCAAGATCAAGTCTGTGCCTACCGGCAGCGGCGGCCCCTTCCCGTCGGACGTTCCCAAGACGCCGGTCATGATCAAATCCGCAACCCTCGTCAATTAACCCACTTTTAAAGGAAATTTCATGAGCAATCCAAAAGTCGAACTGCACATTGCCAAATACGGCGTCATCACCCTGGAACTTGACGCTGAAAAAGCACCCAAGTCGGTCGCCAACTTCCTGAACTATGTCAACAAGGGCCATTACGATGGCACCGTGTTCCACCGCGTGATTCCCGGCTTCATGGTCCAGGGCGGCGGCTTTGCGGTCGGCATGACGCAAAAGCCGACCGACGGCGAGATCGAGAACGAAGCCACCAACGGCCTGAAGAACGACATGTACACCGTCGCCATGGCGCGCACCAACGCGCCGCATTCGGCCAGTTCGCAGTTCTTCATCAACGTCGGCAACAACGGCTTTTTGAATCACACCGGCCAGAACGCTTCGGGTTGGGGTTACGCCGTGTTCGGCAAGGTCGTTTCCGGCACCGAGGTGGTGGACCAGATCAAGGCCGTCAAGACCGGTCGCAAGGGTTTTCATGACGACGTGCCAGTTGAAGACGTGATCATCGAAAAAGCCGTCGAGCTAGCTTGACCCGGCAGCCGGACTGAGCCTGACTGAGTCCTCCATGCCCTCGTTTGCGACCGTGCCCCCTTTCAGCGAGCTTGTGGCTCCATCATCGTGGCGCACGGTCGATTTCATTTCCGACCTGCATCTGAACGCCGACGAGCCCACCACCTTCATGGCCTGGCAGGCTTATTTAAGGGACACGCCAGCCGATGCGGTGTTCATACTGGGCGACCTGTTCGAAGTCTGGGTCGGCGACGATGCCGTCAGCGCTGATTTCCAAGACCACCCCGAATCCGGATTTGAAAACCGCTGCGCCAGCGTGCTGACCGAGACAGGCCGCCGGCTGGCACTTTTTTTCATGCATGGCAACCGTGACTTTTTGGTTGGCCCGGCCTTCATGGCGGCTTGCCACGCCCGCCTGCTGGACGACCCGACCGTACTGAGCTTTGCCGGACAGCGCTGGTTGCTGTCGCATGGCGATGCGCTGTGCCTGGATGACACCGATTACATGGCCTTCCGGCAGCAAGTGCGCAGCCCCGGCTGGCAGCAAGCCTTCCTGGCCCGGCCATTGGTTGAGCGCCAGGCCATGGCGCGCCAGATGCGCAGTCAGAGTGAAGCGCGCAAGCGCTCCGGCATGGACTATGGCGACGTGGACTCCAACGCTGCCCGCCAGTGGCTGGAGACAGCGCATGCGCGCACGCTGATTCACGGCCACACCCACAAGCCTGCGTTGCACGACCTGGGCAAGGCGCTGTCGCGCGTGGTGTTGAGCGACTGGGACGCCGGCGCCAGAGTGCCGCGCGCCGAGGTGCTTCGGCTGGACAGCAGCGGCCTGCAGCGCATCGCCCTGCCGGTTGGATGAGACCAGTGCAATGCTGAACTGGCTGAACAGTCTGGCAGGCGCCCTGGGCCTGCCCGGCGCGCGCCCCAAGGAAATTCCCGAAGCACTCTGGCAACGCACGCTGCAGCATTACCCTTTCCTGGCACGGCTTCCCGGTGCCGACCGGCAGTCACTTCGCCTGCTTGTGGGACGGTTCCTGTTGCACAAGGAATTCACCGGCGCACACGACCTGGAAGTGACCGACGACATGGCCGTGGCCATTGCTGCACAGGCCTGTTTGCCGGTGCTGCACCTGGGACTCGACTGGTATGACGATTTCGCTGGCATCGTCGTGCATTCCGGCGCCATGCTGGCGCGGCGCAAGGCCATCGACCCCGCCGGCGTGGTCCACGACTACCGCGAAGCGCTGCTGGGCGAAGCCATGCAGGGCGGTCCGGTCACCCTGAGCTGGCAGGACGTGGCCGCTTCAGGCGATTCGGCCGAGCGCGGCCACAACGTCGTCATCCACGAGTTCATCCACAAGATCGACATGCGGGACGGCGCAGCCGACGGCTGCCCGCCCCTGCCCTCGCGCGCGGCCCACGCCGCCTGGCACGACACGATGCAGGCCGCCTACGAGCGCTTTTGCGAGCAGGTCGCCATGGCCGAGCGCTTTGGCGCGGCGCCGCCCTGGCTCGACGCCTATGGCGCCAGCGCACCGGCGGAATTCTTTGCCGTCGCCTGCGAAGCGTACTTCGTGAACAGCGAACGCTTCACCCAGGACTTTGCTGCCCTGACCGCACTGTTTGACCAATTTTTCAAGAAAAAATAGGCTTTTGCGCAAGCAGATATTGTGTTCATAGCTATAGATTAAATAGCATATTAGATTGGATTGGCACAACCCGACCCGACAGGTCTTGCCAGCCCGTTGGCTCCGTGGATCCGTTCGGCTTGCCCGGTCTGCACGGATTTGTAGGCTTAAGGTTTCTTAAACATTAATCGTGTAGATTCCAGCCACGCCAGCGGGTCATCCGGCAAAACGCCGGCCAAAACAAAAAAATCCATGATCTTTTTCAATCAATTGTTTGGCCGCTTTCTCGAATCTCGGCACACCCGCCACCTGTTTAGCCGCCGGGTCATTCTGGAATCGCTGCCCAGGGAAGGCCGTGCCGCTGCCGTTCCTGACCAGCTGAACCAGCAACTGGTGCAAAGGGCCCGGCAAGACCTGCCCGACATACTGGCGCAACTCAATACCCGCAAGGAAGGCCTGAGCATTGCCGAAGCCGACGCCATACGCGCCCGGGTTGGCCCGAACGAGGTGGAACACGAAAAGCCCATGCCTTGGTGGCTGCACCTGTGGCTGAGCTACAAAAACCCGTTCAACCTGTTGCTGACCGTGCTGGCCGTCGTGTCTTATTTCACAGAAGACATCAAGGCGGCCATCGTGATCGGCAGCATGGTGACGCTCTCGACACTGATCCGCTTCATTCAGGAAAGGCGCTCCAACCACGCTGCCCTGGCGTTGAAAGAGCTGGTCAGCAACACCGCGACCGTGATCCGGCGTGTGGAACAAGCCGCTGACACAAGCCATCCACCCGAAAACGTACCGGGCATGCAGCCCGCCGGCCAGATCGAGTTGCACATCAAGCAACTGGTGCCGGGTGACATCGTGCTGTTGTCGGCCGGCGACATGATTCCGGCCGATAGCCGGGTGATGCTGGCCAAGGACCTGTTTGTCAGCCAGTCGGCCATGACCGGCGAATCGCTGCCGGTCGAAAAATTTCCGGATGCCAAGGGTTCAGTGGACAGCGCGTTGCAGATGGCCAATCTGGTGTTCATGGGCACCAACGTCGTGTCGGGATCGGCCACGGTGGTCATTCTGACCACCGGCAACAGCACTTATTTCGGCACGCTGGCCACCCGCGTCACCGCCAACACTTCCGAAGTCAATGCCTTTCAGGTCGGCGTCAACAAGGTCAGCTGGCTGCTGATCCGATTCGCCTTTGTCATG
Organism: Polaromonas sp. CG_9.7; assembly: GCF_015752205.1. Classification (GTDB taxonomy): domain Bacteria; phylum Pseudomonadota; class Gammaproteobacteria; order Burkholderiales; family Burkholderiaceae_C; genus Polaromonas. Next base: position 344,971 of record NZ_JADOVG010000001.1, on the reverse strand, counting down.
GTGCCCATCGTGCTGCTGATCAACGGCTTTACCAAGGGCAACTGGACCGAAGCGTTTTTGTTTGCGTTGTCGGTGGCAGTCGGCCTGACGCCTGAAATGCTGCCCATGATCGTCACTTCAACACTGGCCAAAGGCGCGGTGATCCTGTCGCGCAAAAAAGTCATCGTCAAGCGGCTGGATGCCATCCAGAACTTTGGCGCCATGAATGTGCTGTGCACCGACAAGACCGGCACGCTCACGCAGGACAAGATTGCGCTGGCCCGCCACACCGATGTGTTTGGCCACGAATCCGAAGAGGTGCTGGGGTTTGCCTACCTCAACAGCTACTACCAGACCGGCCTGAAAAACCTGCTGGACCGCGCCGTGCTGGAGCATGTCGAGGTGCTCACCGACCTGCAGCTGACCGAAAATTACAAAAAGATCGATGAAATCCCCTTTGATTTCCAGCGCCGCCGCATGTCGGTGGTGGTGTCGGAACGCGAGCATCACCATGAGCTGATCTGCAAGGGTGCGGTGGAAGAAGTCGTCGCCGCCTGCACCCATGTGCGCGACGGCGACCAGACAGTGCGGCTCGACGCCGCCATGCTGGCGCGGGTGCACCATGTCACCCGCGACCTGAACGAAGACGGCCTGCGTGTGGTGGCCGTCGCCATGAAGGAAATTCCGCCCGATCAGGTGGCTTACTCGGTGGCTGACGAGTCAGAATTGACCTTGATTGGCTACATCGCTTTTCTTGACCCGCCCAAGGAATCGACGGCGCCCGCCCTCAAGGCGCTGGCCGAGAACGGTATTACCGTGAAGGTGCTGACCGGCGACAACGAGCTGGTGACGGCCGAAGTCTGCCGTCAGGTTGGCCTGGTGGTCGAAGGCATCGTGCTGGGTCCGCAAATTGACACGATGAACGATCAGGCACTGGCCAAAGCGGTCGAGCAGCACACCATTTTTGCCAAGCTCTCGCCGCTGAACAAGGAGCGCATCGTGCGCAGCCTGCGCAGCAACGGCCACGTCGTCGGCTTCATGGGCGACGGCATCAACGACGCGCCGGCGCTGCGTGCCGCCGACATCGGCATTTCGGTCGATACCGCTGTCGATATTGCCAAGGAAGCGGCCGACATCATCCTGCTCGAACGCAGCCTGATGGTGCTCGAAGAAGGCGTGATCGAAGGCCGCAAGACCTTCAGCAACATGCTGAAATACATCCGCATGACAGCCAGCTCAAACTTTGGCAACGTGTTTTCAGTGCTGATCGCGAGTGTGTTTTTGCCATTTTTGCCGATGCTGCCACTGCAGCTGCTGGTGCAAAACCTGTTGTACGACGTGTCGCAAATCGCCATTCCGTTTGACAACGTCGATGCCGAACTGGTCAGCAAGCCCCTGAAATGGAACCCCGACGATATCCGCCGTTTCATGATTTTTTTCGGGCCGATCAGCTCGATTTTCGACATCACCACGTTTGTGGTGATGTGGTACGTGTTCAAGGCCAATTCACTCGACAACCAGACGCTGTTCCAGTCGGGCTGGTTTGTCGTCGGCCTCCTGACGCAAACACTGATCGTGCACATGATCCGCACGCCGAAAATCCCGTTCATTGAAAGCCGCGCGGCCTGGCCCCTGCTGGTCATGACGCTGCTCATCATGGTGGCGGGTATTTTTCTGCCGATGGGACCGCTGGCCAGCTATTTCAAGCTCGAAGCGCTGCCGATGGCCTACTTTGGCTGGCTGGTGGCGATATTGCTGGGCTACGCGGTGCTGACAACGCTGATGAAACGCTATTACATCCGGCGTTTTGGCTGGCAGTAGACAAAGTCGGAAAATTGGCAACGCGTGCAAAGCCGCGCGGCTTAATCTTCCTTTAAGACGGCGGTTTTACGATCCACATACAAATCTGGCGAAAGCTTCATCGGCTTTTATCAACTCATCCAAGCGCCTGATAACCACTCAAAAAAAGAAACTCGATGCGCGCACCCAGCTCTATTCCAGCGATCAGCAGCAAACCCTATGCACCCCTTGCCATATTGCTTCACTGGACGCTGGCCGTCCTGATCATCGGCATGGTTGCGCTGGGCTGGTACATGCTGGAGATTGAAGACGATCCGGGCAGCGCCTGGTTCTTCAACCTGCACAAATCCATTGGCCTGGTGATTGCCGGGCTGGTGCTTTTACGCCTGGTCTGGCGATTGAGTCATCCACCCCGGCCTTTGCCGGCCAGCGTGCCGTCCTGGCAGGTCAACGCATCACGGGCAACACACGGGCTGCTGTACGCCGCCATGATCGCCATGCCGACCTTCGGCATCATCGGGTCATTGCTGAGCAACAAAGGCATCGTGTTTTTCGGCACTGCCCTGCCCCGCGTGTTGGACGCCAACCACGACCTGGCAGAAACGTTCTTCGAGGCGCATTCGTTGACTGCCTGGATTCTGGTGGTGCTGGTGTCGCTGCATGTGCTGGCAGGGCTCAAGCATTTGGTGATTGACAAAGACGGCGTTTTCCAGCGGATGTGGTTTTCACGGTAGGGCAGGCGCTATGGCCATCGATCCACTTGAAACCCTTTCGTCACAGGAAGCGGATGAATCTGCTTTTTCAAAATTCCGCAAGCTGAACCAGTGCGTCGCCATCACGGTGGCGCTGTTGGCCACATTCATGGGCATCTGCAAGGTCAAGGACGACAACATTGTCCAATCCATGCAGCAGGCCCAGGCCAACAAGATTGACCACTGGAATTTCTACCAGGCGCGCAACATACGCGAAGAAGTTGCCAAGGGAACGTTGCTTCAACTGCGGCTCGCAGCGCCGTCTCAGCCTGCCTCTGAACGCGAAAATTACCAGCAAGCGATCGAGCAGTATGCGCAACTGGCCGCGGATCAGGCCAAAAAGAAAGATGCGCTGAAGGCTCAGGCCGAGCAAGACCAGAGGGACTACGACGCCGCCAACTTCCGGGATGACCAGTTTGACCTGGCCGATGCGCTGCTGGCCATTGCGATTTCATTGCTGGCGGTGACGGCGCTGACCCATTTATGGTGGTTGTACTTCGTGGCGCTGGTGCCCACAGGCTTTGGCGTACTGATGGGACTGTCAGGATTGGCGGGCTGGGGCATTCACCCGGATGCGCTGATCCGGCTGCTGTCGTGACCAGAGTTTTCTTTTCAACCCTGTCACCTTTACCCTTAATTGGCTCTACCGCTTTACTGACATTGGTTTACAGCTATTTTTTAAATAGCAACTTACTCAAGTCTGGGCGCGGTACCGTAAAGCCAGGGGATGTCGAGCAGCTTTTCTCCCAGCAGCTTCATTGAAGCATCGCGTGCCCAGCGCAGCGGACCCTGCGCATGGAATATCTGGCCGTTGCGCAATGACCGGGCCTGCACCCGGGCATTGCGCTCCCAGCGGTTCAGGGCATAGCGCTGCAGCACCGTCGGCACGTCGAAAGCCGGGTCTCGCGCCATAGCCAGTACCGAACCCAGCTCTGCCGCATCTTCAATCGCCATGCCCGCGCCCTGCGCCAGGTAGGGCCGCATCGGGTGCGCTGCATCGCCTAGCAGGGCCACGCGGCCTTGTGCCTGCTGGTACGCGCCAGTCATGGGGGGACGGTCGCTTAGTGGCCAGAGACGCCAGCTGGGTTCGGCCTGGTTGCCGCCATCGGTCACTGCCTGAATCAGGTCCTGCAACAGCTTGGCGGTTTGACCCATGGCTTGCTGCAGGTCGGCCCCGTTGGCATGGTGGTCCCAGCTTTGCAGGTCGCCCGCAATCTGCCCCTGCACGATGACCACCAAGTTCAGCCATTCACCGCTGCGAACCGGGTAATGCACCACATGCAGGCGCGGACCCAGCCAGACGGTGACCTGCTGGCTGCGCAGCCGCTCAGGCAGCCTGGCTTGCGACAGCATGGCGCGGTAAGCCAGGTGACCGGTGACACGCGGTGGCGCATCGTTCAGCATCTGCTGGCGCAGGCGGCTCCAGAGCCCGTCGGCGCCAATCAGCGCATCGCCTTCAACTTCCAGCAATGGCGCAGCTTGCACAGGATGCAGGCCAGGGGTGGCCACCGTTGCAGGCTGCATCTGCAGGATGACATCACGTCCACTGTCGGCATAACCCATCACGGAACTGTTCAGCTTGAGCCACACCTGATCCCGTGCCTGCACGGCCTGCAGAAGCAGCGCATGCAGGTCGGAGCGGTGAAGCGTCAGATAAGGCGCGCCGTATTTTTCCAGCGCCCGCTGGCCCAGCGGCATCGTGCCCAGTTCCTGACATGAAAGGGCGTCACGCACCACAAGGCGCTGGGGAAAGGCCGCCACCCGCTCCAGTGCGTCCTGCAGGCCCCAGCCATGCAGCAGCCTGACCACGTTCGGTCCCAGCTGGACCCCCGCGCCGACTTCGCTGAAGCCCGGAGCGCGCTCGTACAGCCGCACATCCCAACCCGCGCGCGAAGCGGCCAATGCCGCTGCCAGCCCGCCAATACCGCCGCCGGCAATCAAGGCCTGACGCGTCATGCGCGGCACGCTGCGCAGGTCATGACTTCAGCACCAGCCTTGTGTCTGCGCAAAGTATCAGCGCCCACCTTCATTGCGCGAGCAGCTGCCGCAGGACGTAAGGCAGGATGCCTCCATTGCGGTAGTAGTCCACCTCGATCGGCGTGTCAACGCGCAGGATCACCGTGACTTCCTGGTGCGAGCCATCGGCGCGGGTGATGCGCAGCTTGGCTTCGCTTTGCGGCTTCAGTTCAGGGTGCGGAATCACCTCGACGGTTTCAGAACCGACGAGCTTGAGCGACTCCCACGACTCGCCCGGCAAAAACTGCAGCGGCAATACACCCATGCCGACCAGGTTGCTGCGGTGAATGCGCTCGAAACTGCGCGCCACCACCGCCTTGATGCCCAGCAGCTGCGTGCCCTTGGCGGCCCAGTCGCGTGACGAGCCGGTGCCGTATTCCTCGCCGGCAAAAATCACCGTCGGCGTGTTTTCTGCCATGTACTTCATGGCGGCATCGTAGATCGGCATTTTCTCGATCGCGCTGTCCGGCGTGTCGTGCCCTGCGTGGAACAGCGTGACGCCGCCCTCCTCGCGCGAACCGTCCTTGTCGGCCGGAATCATCAAGTTCTTGATGCGCACGTTGGCAAAGGTGCCGCGCATCATCACGTCGTGGTTGCCACGGCGCGAACCGTAGCTGTTGAAGTCGGCCTTTTGCACGCCGTTGGCTTGCAACCACTGTCCGGCGGGCGAGCTGCCCTTGATCGAGCCGGCTGGCGAAATGTGGTCGGTGGTGATCGAGTCTCCAAACAGCGCCATGATGCGCGCACCCTTTACGGAAAACTCATTGTTTTGGCCTGTAGCGCCCGCTCCATCTGCGGAAGGCGCTTTCATTTCCATAGCAAAATCGTTAAAAAACGGTGGCTCTGCAATGTAAGTGCTGTCCGGCCAGGTGTAGGCGTTGCCGGTCACGCCATGAATACCCGCCCAGAGCTCACCGGGCTCGGTCTTGACCTTGGCGTAATTGGCGCGGAAAGCTTCGCCGTTCATGGCGAACTTCATCAGCGCATGAATCTCGTCACTGGACGGCCACACGTCGCGCAGGAACACCTCCTTGCCGTCCGTGCCCTTGCCCAGCGACTCGGTGGTCAGGTCGCGCAATACCGATCCGGCCAGCGCGTAGGCGACGACCAGTGGCGGGCTTGCCAGGAAGTTGGCCTTGATGTTCGGGTGAATGCGTGCCTCGAAATTGCGGTTGCCTGACAGCACGGCAGCGCAGACCAGGTCACTGTCGTTGATGGCCTCGTTCAGCTCGGCCGTCAGGTCGCCCGAGTTGCCGATGCAGGTGGTGCAACCGTAGCCGACCAGGTCAAACCCGAGCTGCTCCAGGTAAGGCATCAGCCCCGTTTCAGTCAGGTACTCGGTCACGATGCGCGAGCCGGGCGCCAGCGAGGTCTTGATATGCGGCTGTACGCGCAGACCCGCCTCGACCGCTTTCTTGGCCAAGAGTCCGGCGGCCAGCAGCACGCTGGGGTTGGACGTGTTGGTGCAGCTGGTGATGGCGGCAATCAGCACGTCGCCATTGCCCACGGTCAGGCCTTTTGAGTCTGCCCGCGCCGCTGGCGTGTCATTGCTGGATGCCTGGCCGCGGTCCCCATGCGCAATCGCCAGTGTCGGACGGTTAGCCTCCATTTCGACCACCGAGCGCTGGGCACCCATGGGCGTGGGTGGCGCACCCGGAAGCGTCTTGGCTCGCTCCGTGTCGGGGGGGCACACCAGGTGACGCGTATTGAGCGTGCTGGCGGGCTGGTTGAAACCATTTTCAGCATTCGACTTGCTGTAAAGCGAGCGGAACTGGTTGGCAACGTTGCCCAGTTCGATGCGGTCCTGCGGCCGTTTCGGGCCGGCCAGGCTGGGCGTGACGTCATCGAGGTTCAGCTTGACGACCTGCGAATAGTCGATGTCACCGGCGGCGGCCACGCCAAACAGGCCTTGCGCCTTGAAGTAAGCCTCGAAAGTTTCGATTTCCTCTTCGGTGCGGCCGGTACCCCGGAAGTAGTCGATGGTCTTTTCATCCACCGGGAAAAAGCCCATGGTGGCGCCGTATTCAGGCGCCATGTTGCCAATGGTGGCGCGGTCAGGCAAGGCCAGAGAGCGCGTGCCTTCGCCAAAGAATTCGACAAACTTGCCGACCACCTTTTCACGGCGCAGGGTTTCGGTCACGCGCAACACCAGGTCGGTGGCGGTCACGCCCTCGCGCAGCTTGCCGGTCAGCTCCATGCCGACCACGTCGGGCGTCAGCAAATACACCGGCTGGCCGAGCATGGCGGCTTCGGCCTCAATGCCGCCCACGCCCCAGCCGACCACGCCAATGCCGTTGATCATGGTGGTGTGGCTGTCGGTGCCAACCAGGGTGTCGGGGTAATACACGTCATCTTTTGTCTTGTGCACGCCGCGCGCCAGGAATTCGAGGTTGACCTGGTGCACGATGCCAAAGCCCGGCGGCACGACGCCAAAGGTGTCAAACGCCTGCATGCCCCATTTCATGAATTCGTAACGTTCGCGGTTGCGCTGGAATTCAAGCCTCATGTTCAGGTCGATGGCGTCCTTGGTACCAAAGTAATCGACCATGATCGAATGGTCGACCACCAGATCGACCGGCACCAGGGGCTCGATGGCTTTCGGGTCCTTGCCCAGCTTGACGGCAACACTGCGCATCGCGGCCAGGTCGGCCAGGAGCGGCACGCCGGTAAAGTCCTGCAGCACCACACGCGAGACGACAAACGGAATTTCTTCACTTCTGTCGGCCTGTGGCTGCCAATTGGCGAGTTGCTCGACATGCTCGGCCGTGACCTTCTTGCCGTCGCAGTTGCGCAGCACCGACTCCAGCACGATGCGCACCGACACCGGCAAACGCTTGACGCTGGGGTAGTGTTCAGCCAGAGCCGGCAGGGAGTGGAACTTTCCCGCCTTCCCAGAAGCAGTCTCAAAGCTCTGCAAGGTGGAGGCAAAGGCATGTGCAGCGTTTGAGGCAGGGATAGCGTGGGTGGGCGTATGGGCCATGGCAGTCTCCTTTGGGGTAAATCATCAAGTCACATTCTGGCAGGCAGCGGGCCAACCTGGAACAAAAATGCCAAACGACCCGTTGCAGCGCAAGCGCTTTAGGGTCGGCGGCTTTGACAGCGGTCAGATGACGTTGAAGTGATCCGAAATACACCAGGCCGCCGGCTTGCCTGGCAAAGTGTTGCCAGGCGCTGTACTGAACCCGTTCGATTGACACGTCAGCGTGATCGCGTAGCCACTAAGCCTCCAAGCTGAAAATATTTTTTAATAGCAGAAAATACACGATAGGCAAGCGCAAAAGCCTGTTCTCGTTGAAAAACAGCCGAATTCGACACAGCGTTGGCAACAGGCTGAAATCCACTGATCTCTTACACCTGGCTTATCGGCAAGTACCGACAGCCAGGCAAGCCAGCGGCTGATTCGTGTTTGGCATTCACTGGCCTAAATTGAATGCGCAACTCAACCACTTCACGGAGATTTCATGAGCACCACGTCAACCACCACGACAACAGAGCATCAAAAACTTTGGGATTTGATCAAGGACATCAAGTTCGGCATGTTCGTCCACCGCCACGCAAACGGCATGATGCACAGCCAGCCGTTGACGACACAAAACAAAAACATGGATGAAGGGAACCGCTTGTACTTCTTCGTTTCCCGCAGCGGCGAAATTGCTGAACATATTGCTCAGGACGACAACGTCAACGTGTCCTATGCCGACACCGGCGAAGACAGCTATGTTTCCGTGTCTGGCAAGGCGCTGATCGTAGAAGACATGGGCAAAAAAGAAACGCTGTGGACGCCGATGGCCAAGGCCTGGTTCCCGGGCGGCCCAACCGATCCAGACGTCGCGCTGCTGGAAGTCCTGATCGGCCATGCCGAATACTGGGATGTGAAGGAAAGCAAGATGGTCCAGCTGGTGCGCATGGCCAAGGCGGCTGTCACCGGCGAGCCACCGAAAAATTTTGGCGAGCACAAAGAGCTCAACCTGTCCTGAACGCTTACTTCACCGAGCCCCTGATTACGTCAACAAACCCGGGGCTCCAATAAATCCGGCAGTCATGCGCAAAAACCAGGCTTGTGCGCTGCATGCTTGAGCTTGAAAATCAAATTTTCCACGTCATACGTCGATTGACCTGATTGATCAGCGCATGAAAGCAAGGCCGTTGGCGGTTTGATTCAGCTGTGCTTTTACTACCTTCGCGTCACAGTTGAGCATGTCGCGAGCGGCGCGCATGTCTGTCCAGCCAAAAAGGCTTTATGTTGCCGAGCCTGGTGGCAAACAACGCAGCGTTCCTGTCCAGGAAGGCAATCAGCTGTTTTCAACGGGCTGATCAGCCAGTCGAAAATCAACATGCGTTGAACGGCTTTTCAGGGCCAAACGGACTGCTGGGGTACCTGCACTTACAATAAAGTACAAACCATCACCTCGCTTACAGACGTAAAAGTGTCGAGCAAGCTGGATTTTTCCATGGGTGATGGACAACACAGACCGCTTGCCCCAGACCGGCAACAAGGTCATCACCCCGACGCTGCGCCTGACGCACGCGCTCAAATCCCCGCAATCCGCTCGGCCAGGAACTGCCGACTCCCGTGACAGGCGCCAGGCGCTGGACGGGTCGCTGACAGCGCCATCGCATCAACAAGAATGCGGCGCCGTTCAAGATTCTCTTTACCTCTCGAGATGGGCCACGGCCATGCCGTGCGGCATCTCACGCATTCCTGAAAGGAAAACCATGCCCACTTATGACCCCGAAGATGTTGTCGCCGCCTTGCGAAAACGTGCCGCCGGGCTCGGCGGCAGATCGATTCGCATGATTGCCGCCGGGGTATTGCTTTTGTTCTTTTTCGCCACGAGCTGGTTCACGGTGCAACCCGAGGAAACCGGGATCGTCCAGCGTTTTGGCGCAGTGGACCGCACGGTCGGTCCCGGACTGCATTTCAAGTTCCCCAGCGGGATCGAGAAAGTCCGGATGGTGCCTACAGCCCGCGTGCTGAAAGAGGAGTTTGGCTTCGTCACGACCGATGCCGGCGGTCCAGGTGGTGCGCGAACCCAGTATGCCGCCAACAACAACCCTTACAAGGAAGTGTCGCTGATGTTGAGCGGCGACCTCAACGTGATCGATGTGCAGTGGATTGTCCAGTACCGGATTGAAGACCCGACCAGCTACCTTTTCGAGGTGCGGGAATCGCGACAGACGATACGGGACACAGCCGAGGCCGTCATGCGGCGGGTGGTTGGCAACCGTTTGGGCAGCGATGTACTGACTGTCGGCCGGGTCGGTATTTCCCTAAAGGTCAAAGAGGAGATGCAAAAAATCCTTACGGCCTATGGCACGGGAGTCCAGCTGGTGACGGTGGAGCTTCAAGATGTGACGCCGCCAGACAGCGTCAAGCCCGCGTTCAACGAAGTCAATGAGGCGCGCCAGGACAAAGAGCGAACCATCAATCAGGCGCAGGAACAAGCCAATCGCGAGATTCCCAAGGCGCGTGGAGAGGCGGTCCAGACGGTCACCGAAGCCGAAGGCTACGCCGTCGAGCGGGTCAACCGCGCCGAGGGCGAAGCAACGCGTTTCAAGGCCATTCTTGCCGATTACAAGAAGTCGCCTGAAGTCACCCGCAGCCGGCTTTATCTGGAAGCCATGGGCAGCATCCTGCCGGACGCGAAAGCCGTGTATATCGTCGATAGCGAGCAGCGTGCCATGCTGCCGCTGATTAGCATGGATGGGGGCCAGTTACCTGTGCCCACAAGCGGCGCAAGCAGGCTGCCAGAAGCCATCAAAGGAGCAAAACTGCCATGAAGAAATCAATCACCATCGGATTGGGGGCCTTGGTTCTGACGGCCATCATCGCCTTCTCGGGAACCTTTTATACCCTGGAAGAGGGCAAGCAGGCAGTGATCGTCCAGTTCGGGCGGCCTGTCGGAAAACCCGTCACCGAAGCCGGGCTGCACATCAAGATCCCCTTCATCCAGGACGTTCGACTTTTTGAAAAGCGCCTGTTGATCTGGGACGGTGCACCCAACCAGATTCCCACCAAAGGGCGAGAGTTCATCTGGATAGACACAACGGCACGCTGGCGCATTGCCGATGCCACGACCTTCCTCGAAAGCGTTGCCACAGAGACAGGCGCTCGCTCCCGCCTGGACGACATCATCGATTCAGTGGTGCGCGATCAGGTGTCGGGCAGCGAACTGGTGGAACTGGTCCGCAGCGCCTCATGGGAAGCGCCCGCTGGACAGGCGGTCGAAGAAGCACCGGCAGAGGTGCAGGAGCAGCTGAAACAGCAGGTCTCGCGTGGACGCGAGGAGATCACACGAACCATCCTGATGGAAGCCCGAAAAATCATGCCGCAGTATGGAATAGAGCTGGTGGATGTGCGCATCAAGCGCCTTGACTATGTGGAAAGCGTGCGTGAAAGAGTCTATTCACGGATGATCTCGGAACGCAAGCGCATTGCCGCGCAGTTCCGCTCGGAAGGTGAAGGTCAGAGCGCCGAGATTCTCGGTACCATGGGCAAAGAACTGAGTGAAATCCGGTCCAGCGCCTATCGCAAGGTCCAGGAAATCCGGGGCAAGGCGGATGCCGAGGCCGCCCGCGTCTATGGCGAGGCCTACAACGCCGATCCCGAGTTTTACGCGTTCTCCCGCACCCTGGAAGCCTACAAGGAAGGGCAAAACAAGAATTCCGTGATGATCATGACCACTGACAGCGACTATTACCGCTACCTGAAGCAGTCCGGAATGCCGGGCAATACCCGGTCGACGCGCTGAGTGTGTGCCTCAGGCGGGGTAGCCTGAACCGGACTTTGTTCTGATGTGCTCGGACCACAGACATAAAAAAGCCCCGTCACCTTCGTGACGGGGCTTTTTTTCGGCTGCCTGGCCCTGAAGGGCTTATGCCGGCACGCCATCCTTCACCGTATCTGCCATGTCGGTGTAGTCCTTGACCCGGTCAAAGTTCAGGTACTGGTACACCTGGGCGCTTGACGCTGTCAATACCTGCATGTCGGCCATGTACTCGGCCCGGGTCGGTATGCGGCCCAGCTTGGAGCAGATAGCGGCCAGTTCGGCGGAACCCAGGTAGACGTTGGAATTTTTGCCCAGACGGTTCGGAAAGTTGCGTGTCGAGGTCGAAAACACGGTAGCGCCCTCCTTCACCTGCGCCTGGTTGCCCATGCACAGCGAGCAGCCGGGCATTTCCATGCGCGCGCCAGCAGAACCCAGCACGCCGTAATGGCCTTCTTCGCTCAGTTGCTTGGCGTCCATCTTGGTCGGTGGCGCCATCCACAGCTTGACAGGAATGTCACGCTTGCCTTCGAGCAGCTTGGACGCGGCGCGGAAATGGCCGATGTTGGTCATGCAGCTGCCAATGAACACTTCGTCGATGACGCTGCCGGCGACATCAGCCAGGGTTTTTACATCGTCCGGATCGTTCGGGCAAGCCACGATGGGCTCGTGGATGTCAGCCAGGTCAATCTCGATAATGGCGGCGTATTCTGCGTCGTCATCGCCCTTGAGCAATTGCGGGTCGGCCAGCCAGGCTTCCATCGCGGTAATGCGGCGCTTGATGGTGCGCACATCCGAATAACCGGTGGCAATCATCCACTTCAGCATGGTGATGTTGCTGGTGATGTACTCAATGATCGGTTCCTTGTTCAGGTGCACCGTGCAGCCGCCGGCAGACCGCTCGGCCGACGCATCGCTCAATTCAAACGCCTGCTCGACCTTCAGGTTTGGCAACCCTTCGATTTCCAGGATGCGGCCCGAGAAAATGTTGACCTTGCCCTGCTTGGCCACGGTCAGCAAGCCGGCCTTGATGGCGTACAGCGGAATGGCGTTGACCAGATCACGAAGCGTGATGCCGGGCTGCATCTCGCCCTTGAAGCGCACCAGCACCGACTCGGGCATGTCCAGCGGCATGACGCCGGTAGCCGCGCCGAAAGCCACGAGGCCGGAGCCGGCCGGAAAGCTGATGCCGATGGGGAAACGCGTGTGGCTGTCGCCGCCGGTGCCGACGGTGTCGGGCAGCAGCATGCGGTTAAGCCAGCTGTGGATAATGCCGTCGCCCGGACGCAGCGGAATGCCGCCCCGGTCGCTCATGAAGTCAGGCAGTTCGTGGTGCATCTTCACATCGACCGGCTTGGGGTAGGCGGCGGTGTGGCAAAACGACTGCATGACCAGGTCAGCCGAGAAACCGAGGCAGGCCAGGTCTTTCAACTCATCGCGGGTCATCGGGCCGGTGGTGTCCTGCGAGCCGACCGAGGTCATCTTGGGTTCGCAATAGGTTCCGGGACGAACGCCCTGGCCTTCCGGCAAGCCGACCGCGCGGCCGACCATCTTTTGCGCCAGCGTGAAGCCACGCTCGGTGGCTTCAGGGTCTTGCGGCAAGCGGAACAGCGTTGACACAGGCAAGCCCAACGCGGCGCGGGCTTTGGCTGTCAGGCCACGACCGACGATCAGCGGAATGCGGCCGCCAGCGCGCACCTCGTCAAACAACACGTCGCTTTTGAGCTTGAATTCGGCGATCACTTCGCCGTTTTTCAGTGCTTTACCTTCGTAGGGGCGCAGTTCGACCACGTCGCCCATGTTCATTTGCGACACATCAAGTTCGATTGGCAATGCGCCCGAGTCTTCCATGGTGTTGTAGAAAATCGGGGCAATCTTGCTGCCCAGGCAGACGCCGCCAAAACGCTTGTTCGGCACAAAGGGAATGTCTTCGCCGGTGAACCACAACACCGAGTTGGTGGCGGACTTGCGCGAAGAACCGGTGCCGACCACGTCGCCCACATAGGCCACGAGATTGCCTTTGGCCTTGAGTTCCTCAATGAACTTGACCGGACCGCGCTTGCCGTCTTCTTCTGGCGTGACGCCGGGACGGGCATTCTTGTGCATGGCCAGTGCATGCAATGGAATGTCGGGGCGGCTCCAGGCGTCGGGTGCGGGCGACAGATCGTCGGTATTGATTTCGCCAGCGACCTTGAACACAGTCAGCTGGATCGATTCAGGCACTTCAGGGCGGCTGGTGAACCATTCGGCATCGGCCCAGCTTTGCAGCACAGCCTTGGCGAAGTGGTTGCCTTTTTCGGCCTTTTCCTGCACGTCATGAAACTGGTCGAACATCAACAAGGTATTTTTCAGGCCGCTGGCCGCTTGCGCTGCAACGCTGTCATCGGCGTCATCAAGCAGCGCAATCATGGGGCTGATGTTGTAGCCACCCAGCATGGTGCCCAGCAGTTGCGTGGCTTTTTCACGCGAAAGCAGTGAAGATTTTTCAGTGCCGTGCGCCACGGCAGCCAGGTAGCTGGCCTTGACCTTGGCGGCGGCATCGACGCCAGCCGGTACGCGGTGGGTGATCAGGTTGAGCAGAAAAACGTCCTCGCCTACGGGCGGGTTCTTCAGCAGTTCTATGACCTCGCCGGTTTGCTGGGCAGTCAAAGGCAACGGTGGAATACCCAAAACAGCACGTTCGGCAACATGGTTGCGGTAGGTTGGCAGAAACTCGGATGACATGGCTACCCTCAGATTGAAGTTATAAGAAATCGTGGCGACGAGAAGAAAAACGCTTTACTGGGCCGGGACCGGATTGGCCACCACTGGAGGCGCATCCAGAATACTGGCGGGCGGATGCAATTTAAGGTTCTGCGCCACGATCATTTGCTCAGGACTGACGCATTCGTCCGCCAGACGAATGCCCTGCTTTTGGCTCATCAGCATCGATTTATTGGCAAGTTGCAGCCAGACAGCGCCGGCATTCTGGTCTTCCAGACGAATGGCACCGGTGGAAGTGGCCACTGGAAACATGCGGTAACTGAAGTTCTTGCCTTGCATGTCGAAGTAACCGGGATTCTTGGCGTCGGCGGTCAGCGTGACCGAAGCGCCCAGTTCGCACGGCATCTTGCCCACTTGCACTCGTTCGGCAATTGCCAGTTCAGTTGGTGTCATGGCGGCCTCGGCAGCCTGGATTCCGGCCGCCACGTTGACGGCAGCACTCTTGAGGCTGGTACGGCTGGCAGAAACCTTCGGCTTCTTTTCAGCCTTCTTTTTAACCGCTGGCTTGTCGGCCTTGGCTGCTGCAGTTTTGCTGGCCGCAGGCTTGGTAGCGCTTGTCTTGCCGGGCGCCGCCTTGTCAGACGTCTTGTCAGTCTCTGCCTGTGCCATAGGCGCAGCGGCCAGAAGGAAAGCAGCAGCCAAAGCGGCGGCGAGGGTGGCGAAGGGTTGGGTTTTCATACGATTCCTCGTCATTGGGTTGGCGCTCATCCAGGAGCATCCGTAAAATAAGTTTGAGCGTCAGGCGGCAGGGTGCGGCCCGTCTGGTGGGCTCGCTCCAGCACCTGCCAAAAATAGCGATAACTCGCCCTGTCATGCAATTTACCATCAAAACTAATGGGAGCCCAATCCACAAGGGCAGCAGCAGCTATTATTTTTGTAGCATTTCCAATTTCATCCTCACTTGGGGCAAAAGCCGCCAAAATGAAGCGTATCTGATTTGGATGAATGCTCCACATTCGGGTGTAGCCCAGTTCACGCGAGGCTCGCCGCGCGGCGAGCGTCATGGCCGTGGCATCGTTGAATTCCGTCACCACGCAATGTGAAGGCACCTTGCCATAAGCATGACAGGCGGAAGCGATTTCAAGTTTGGCGCGCACGACCAGCGGATGGGTGAACTGGCCCTGGCTGTCCATGCCATCGGCAGGAATCGCGCCACCATGGCTGGAGACAAAGTCCATCAGGCCAAAGCTGAGCGACTGGACGCGGGGGTGTGCGGCAATGTCAAAGGCATTGCGAACGGCAAGGGGGGACTCGATCAGCACATGCAGGGGTAAATTCCCGGCCGATGCAGCCAGCAGCGCTTGCTCGGCCTTGATCACGTCATCGATGGATTCCACCTTGGGAACCATGATGTGTGAGAGCTGGTTGCCAAGTTTTCCGGCAATAACGGCCATGTCAGAGTCAAAAGCCGGGTGGCCAACTGCATGCACCCTAACGGCGACGCGGGCCTTGTCGCCAGCCAATGCGGCGAGCGACACCACCATGGCGGCATGGTCGGCTTCACCGCCGACCGGCGCGCCATCTTCACAGTCCAGTGTCACGTCGAACACGCAGGCGCCGAACTCCTCGATCATTTCTGCCTGCAACTGCAAGCTTTTGCGCATCCGCGCTTCCACACCGCTGTAATGGTCGCAAACGGGCAAAAAAGCCGCTGCGGCCTGAGCGCCGAGGAGAACTTCGCGCGGATGTGTCATTGAATAAACTTGGTTCTGGGGACGATGACCAATGGCTCGGGAGTTGGGTGGGCATCGCAACGATATTGACAACGCCCCCCGATTTTCCGGCTGGCTATTACAGAAGGTGTGCGACGCCGGCTTGTTCGCCCTGCAACTCTTCCAGCGTCTTGTTGATGCGTTCCTGGCTGAATGCATCAATTTCCAGGCCCTCAACAATCTTGTATTCACCGTTTTCGCAGGTCACGGGGAAACCGAACATCGTGTCCTTTGGAATACCGTATTGGCCATCGGATGGAATACCCATCGTGACCCACTTGCCATTGGTGCCGAGCGCCCAGTCCCGCATGTGGTCAATGGCGGCGTTGGCAGCCGATGCAGCCGATGAGGAACCGCGCGCTTCAATGATGGCAGCGCCGCGCTTGCCAACGGTCGGCAGGAAGGTATTGGCGTTCCATTCCTGGTCATTGACCATCTGGGCGACGCTTTCACCGTTGATGGTGGCAAATCGGTAGTCGGCGTACATGGTGGGCGAGTGGTTGCCCCAGACCGTCAATTTTTCGATGTCGGCCACGGCCTTGCCGGTCTTGGCAGCGATCTGGCTGGCAGCGCGGTTGTGGTCCAGGCGCAGCATGGCGGTGAAGTTCTTTCGTGGCAGGTCAGGCGCGCTCTTCATGGCGATATAGGCATTGGTGTTGGCGGGGTTGCCAACCACCAGCACACGCACGTCGCGGCTGGCAACGTCATTGAGTGCCTTGCCCTGTGCCGTGAAAATCGCGCCATTGACAGCCAACAGCTCGGCACGCTCCATGCCAGGGCCGCGCGGACGCGAGCCGACCAGCAAGGCGTAATCGGCATCCTTGAAGGCGGTCATCGGGTCGCTGTGGGCAGTCATCTCAACCAGCAGCGGGAACGCGCAATCGTCGATTTCCATCATCACGCCCTTAAGCGCTTTTTGCGGGCCTTCTACTGGCACTTCAAGCAATTGCAAAATCACCGGCTGGTCCTTGCCAAGCATTTCGCCCGAGGCAATGCGAAACAGCAGCGCATAACCGATTTGACCGGCAGCACCGGTAACTGCAACACGTACGGGTTTTTTGCTCATGACTGACAACTCCAAGGAAGGTTAAAAAATGATTGGACAGAAAATGACACAGGGTTTGCGTCGCAAATTCAAGCTTTGCCGGACCATGAGAGCAGCGTCTTTTCTAACAAAATCAACAAACAAGGTCCGTACGATGCACAACCCGGGATTTTACGCTTGAAAATCGCGTCAGGTCAACTTGTCTTATGTCTTATATAAGATATGATCAAGGCATATTTTCATGTCCGGCTCAGGCGCTGCGCCCCATGATCACAGGTCGCTGCGCAAATTTGCTGTATGACAAATACCAATTCTTCAATACCCGATACCTCAATGGCAGCTGCCGAGCAGGAGACCGTCGCGCCTGCGGGACAGACCCCGGCATTCAGCCCGCTGTACCAGCAGATAAAGGTACTGATCCTCAAAGGACTGCAAGCGGCTGAATGGAAGCCTGGCGCACTGATTCCAAGCGAGATGGAACTCGCTGCGCGCTTTCGCGTCAGTCAGGGAACCGTTCGAAAAGCCATTGACGAACTTGCCGCAGAAAACCTGGTGATCCGTCGCCAGGGCAAGGGAACCTTCGTTGCCACCCACGCCGAGCAGCAGGTGCAATACCGTTTCCTTCGGCTGATGCCGGACAACGGTGACACCAGCAGCGAAGGCCCGGCGGAACGCCAGATAGTTGACTGCAAGCGGATTCGGGCCACGGCTGACATCGCCCGCCCTTTGGCACTGCGAACCGGCGACGCCGTGCTTCAGTTGCGCCGGGTGCTGTCATTCCAGGGGACGCCCACGATTGTCGAGGACGTCTGGCTGCCGGGCGGCCCTTTCAAAGGTCTGACTGCCAGCCGCCTGGCGGTCTACGGCGGGCCCATGTATGCGTTATTCGAAACCGAGTTTGGCGTCCATATGGTCCGTGCCGAAGAAAAAATCCGTGCCATCGCAGCCGATACGGTGGCGGCAAGGCTGCTGGATGTGAAGCAGGGCGAACCGCTATTGAGCGTCGAACGCATTGCTTACACCTACAACGACATCCCGATGGAGTTGCGCCGGGGCCTGTACCGAACCGACACCCATCACTATAAAAATGTGCTCAGCTAGCAGCATTGCCCCAAAAAGGCAACGCTTTGCAAATAAATTTGCTGCATTGCAATAGAATTAAAATGATCGACGGACAGTCATGATCCGCTGAGTTACCAACCGGTTACCACCACGAAAGCCCATAAAAATGACAGAGCTGGCATCTACACCACGCCCCAAGCGGCCAGAGTTCCGCAACATCAATGCCTTTACTGACCTGCCAAGCTACCGACTGCCGCTGGCCGGAATTGTTTCGATCCTGCACCGTGTTAGCGGAGCCATTATGTTTCTGCTGATGCCTTTCATCATCTGGATGTTTGATACGTCGATTTCTTCAGACATCTCTTTTGACCGCTTCAAATCCACCTTCAATGCGGGCATGCTTGGTTTGCCAGGCGTGCTCTGGAAACTGGTGGCCCTGGCACTGATCTGGGCTTACCTGCACCATTTCCTGGCGGGTATCCGGCATTTGTGGATGGACAGCAGCCATGAAGCCGTCAGCAAGACTTTTGGCAAGCAATCAGCCGCCTTCACGCTGATCGTCAGCATTGGCCTCACGCTGGTGCTGGGTGCCAAGCTGTTCGGACTCTACTAAAAAGTGCGCGGGCTGGTTGCTGCGCTAGCAGAGCCAGCGTTGCCTCCATTCTGATCAAGGAAAAAAATCATGTCTGTCAATTACGGCTCAAAGCGCATCGTTGTCGGCGCTCATTACGGCACCCGCGACTGGCTGAGCCAACGCATCACTGCGGCTCTCATGGCCATTTTCACCCTGCTGCTGCTGGGGCAAGTCATTTTCAGCAAGGGACCTATGGGCTATGACCAGTGGGCCGGGATCTTTTCCCCCCAATGGATGAAGGTTCTTACCTTTGCGGTCATCATTGCCATGCTTCAGCATGTATGGGTAGGCATGCGCGACATCTGGATGGATTACATCAAACCGGTAGGCCTGCGCTTGCTGCTGCAGGTGTTCACCATCTTCTGGCTGATCGCCTGCGCAGGCTGGGGTATCCAGGTGCTGTGGCGCCTTTGATCCGCAGCCTTTCCCCAAGGTCAACGCTGGCATTTTCCAGCTTCCAAGATTTATAAGAATATGACTGCTACCTCCCAACTTCCCAAGCGTAAATTTGATGTTGTCATTGTCGGTGCCGGCGGCTCCGGCATGCGCGCTTCACTGCAACTGGCACGTGCTGGCTTGAACGTTGCCGTGCTGTCAAAAGTGTTCCCAACCCGTTCGCACACTGTGGCGGCGCAAGGCGGCATTGGCGCCTCGCTGGGCAACATGTCCGAAGACAACTGGCACTACCATTTTTACGACACCGTCAAGGGTGGCGACTGGCTGGGCGACCAGGATGCGATTGAATACATGTGCCGCGAAGCACCGAAGGTTGTCTATGACCTGGAGCACATGGGCATGCCGTTTGACCGCAATCCCGACGGAACGATTTATCAGCGTCCGTTCGGTGGCCACACCGCCAACTACGGCGAAAAGCCGGTTCAGCGCGCCTGCGCTGCCGCCGACCGCACTGGTCACGCCATGCTGCACACGCTATACCAGCAAAATGTCAAGGAAAAAACCAGCTTTTTTGTTGAATGGCTGGCAATGGACCTGATCCGCGATGCCGAGGGTGATGTCGTAGGCGTTACCGCCATCGAGATGGAAACCGGTGACGTGCATATTTTTGAAGCCAAGACCACGCTGCTTGCCACCGGCGGCGCTGGCCGAATTTTTGCAGCTTCCACCAACGCGTTTATCAATACTGGGGACGGTCTGGGCATGGCCGCACGCGCTGGCATTCCACTGGAAGATATGGAATTCTGGCAGTTCCATCCGACAGGCGTGCACGGTGCCGGTGTGCTGCTCACCGAAGGCTGCCGTGGTGAAGGCGCCATTTTGCGCAACAGCAACGGCGAGCGTTTCATGGAACGTTATGCGCCAGCCTACAAGGACTTGGCGCCGCGTGATTACGTGTCTCGCTGCATGGACCAGGAAATCAAGGAAGGCCGAGGTTGCGGCCCCAACAAAGACTACATCAACCTGGACATGACCCACCTGGGCGTAGAGACCATCATGAAGCGTCTGCCTTCGGTGTTCGAGATTGGCCACAACTTTGCCAACGTCGACATCACCAAGGAACCAATTCCGGTCGTGCCGACCATCCATTACCAGATGGGCGGCATCCCGACCAATATCCATGGTCAAGTCGTCACGCAGAACGCCGAGAACAAGAGCGTGGTGGTCAACGGCCTGTACGCTGTTGGCGAGTGCGCTTGCGCAAGCGTACACGGTGCCAATCGCCTGGGAACAAATTCATTGCTCGATTTGCTGGTCTTCGGCCGTGCTGCTGGCAACCACATCGTTGAATTCAACCAGGCCAATGCCGAGCACAAGCCCTTGCCTGCTGATGCTGCAGACAAAACCATGGCCCGCATTGAACGCCTGGACAATGCAACCACTGGCGAATACGCGCAGGACGTCGCCAACGACATCCGTGCAGCCATGCAGCAGCATGCCGGCGTGTTCCGAACCCAGGCCGTCATGGATGAAGGTGTGGCCAAAATTGCGGAACTGCGCAAGCGCGTCAATGCAATCGGCCTGAAAGACAAGTCCAAGATTTTCAATACCGCGCGCATTGAAGCACTGGAAGTCGAGAACCTGATCGAAGCCGCTGAAGCCACCATCATTTCTGCTGCAGCGCGCCACGAAAGCCGCGGCGCCCACTCCGTAGACGACTACGGAGACACACCGGCACATCCGAACGGCCGCAATGACACCGACTGGCACAAACACACTCTTTGGTACAGCGAAGACAACCGCTTGGCGTATAAGCCGGTGCAAATGAAACCCTTGACGGTTGAATCCATACCTTTGACAGTTCGCTCCTTCTAAAAATACAAGCAGGAATTCCCATGACCAAACGTACTTTTCAAATTTACCGCTACGACCCTGATACCGACGCCAAACCTTATATGCAGACCATCGAGGTCGAATTGGACGGCAGCGAGCGCATGCTGCTCGATGCGTTGATGAAGCTCAAGGCGCAGGACCCCACTATTTCCTTTCGCCGCTCCTGTCGCGAAGGTGTTTGCGGCTCTGATGCCATGAACATCAATGGCAAGAACGGCTTGGCCTGCCTGACCAACATGCTCACGCTGAAGGGCACCATCGTGCTCAAGCCGTTGCCTGGCTTGCCGGTAGTGCGCGACCTGTTTGTTGACATGACACAATTCTTCAAGCAGTACAACTCGATCAAGCCTTACCTCATCAATAACAACGTGCCGCCACAGACCGAGCGCCTGCAAAGCCCGGAAGAGCGCGACGAACTCAATGGCCTGTACGAATGTATTTTGTGCGCCAGTTGCTCCACGGCATGCCCCAGCTTTTGGTGGAATCCTGACAAGTTCGTAGGTCCGGCCGGCTTGTTGCAAGCTTATCGTTTCCTGGCCGACAGCCGTGATGAAGCTACCGCTGAACGGCTGGACAACCTTGAAGACCCATACCGCCTGTTCCGCTGCCACACCATCATGAATTGCGTTGATGTTTGCCCCAAAGGCCTTAATCCGGCCAAAGCCATCGGCAAGATCAAGGAAATGATGATTTTGCGCACGGTCTGACATTGAGTTGAATTACAGGCCGATGGAAATGACCGACGATCTGCTCGATGAGCGAAGCTTGAGCAAGCTGCGGTGGCGCTGCCGCCGGGGCCTGCTGGAGAACGACCTGCTGATTGAAAAATTCTTTCAGACTTTCGAAGTCACGCTCAATGTCAGGCAGGCTAAAGGCTTGAATGATCTAATGGATTTGTCTGACAACGACTTGCTTGACCTGTTGCTCAGACGTAAGGAGCCTGAGCAACTTTCAGAGGCACTTGCCAAGGCAAGTGCCTCCACTCCCGAAGCACTTGAAGTTATAAGCATGCTGCGGCCCCCTAACTCCTCCTCTGACAAGAGAGAAAGAAACGAACATGAAGTTAGCTGACAACAAAGCCACCCTGTCCTTCAGCAACGGCAGCCCCAACGTGGACCTGCCGGTTTACCAAGGTACCGTAGGTCCGGACGTTGTGGACATCCGCAAGCTGTATGCCCAGACCGGCATGTTCACCTATGACCCGGGCTTCCTGTCAACGGCTGCTTGCCAGTCGGGCATTACCTATATTGATGGTGACAAGGGTGAATTGTTGTACCGTGGTTACCCCATCGAACAGCTAGCGACCAATTGCGACTATTTGGAAACCTGCCATCTGTTGCTTTACGGCGAACTGCCGGATGCTGCACAGAAAAAGGTTTTTGTCGGCCGCGTGACCAACCACACCATGGTCAACGAGCAGATGCAGTTCTTCCTGCGGGGATTTCGTCGAGACGCACATCCAATGGCCATCATGACCGGCCTGGTTGGCGCGCTGTCTGCGTTCTACCATGACAGCACCGACATCACCAATCCGGAGCACCGCGACATTGCCGCGATTCGCCTGATTGCCAAGATGCCGACACTGGTGTCCATGGCGTACAAGTACACCGTTGGCCAGCCCTACATGTACCCGCGCAACGACCTGAGCTACGCCGGCAATTTCCTGCACATGATGTTTGCCACACCGTGCGAAGAGTACAAGGTCAACCCTGTGCTTGAGCGCGCGCTGGACCGCATCTTCATCCTGCATGCGGACCACGAACAAAACGCATCGACCTCCACGGTTCGCCTGTGCGGATCGTCGGGTACCAACCCGTTCGCGGCCATTGCCGCCGGCGTCGCCTGCCTTTGGGGGCCAGCGCACGGCGGTGCCAACGAAGCAGCGCTGAACATGCTGGGCGACATCCAGAAGAACGGCGGCGTCGAGAATATCGGCGAATTCATCAAACAGGTCAAGGACAAGAACTCTGGCGTCAAGCTCATGGGATTTGGCCACCGCGTCTACAAGAACTATGACCCGCGCGCCAAGCTGATGCAGGAAACCTGCAAGGAAGTGCTGCAGGAAATGGGTCTTGAAAACGATCCGTTGTTCAAGTTGGCCATGGCGTTGGAAAAAATTGCGCTGGAAGACGACTACTTTGTTTCCCGCAAGCTCTACCCCAACGTGGACTTCTACTCGGGTATCGTGCAGCGCGCCATCGGCATTCCCGTGCCGCTGTTCACCGCCGTTTTTGCACTGGCCCGCAATGTCGGCTGGATGGCCCAGTTGAACGAAATGATCGGCGATCCCGAGTACAAGATCGGCCGTCCACGTCAGCTCTTCGTTGGTTCCACGACGCGTGAAGTCAAGCCGATGGCACAGCGTTAATAACGGTTGTTAGTCAGGTTTTAGCAAAAGCCCGCCGAGGGTCACCTCGGCGGGCTTTTTTATAAAAAAATCTCTATTTTGATAGCAGACTATTCTTTACTGGTATGCGGTTACTGCCTGAATCATCATATTTTCAAGCTGTCCGACAGATTTTTAAAAAATCTCAGGTCGATAGGCTCCCCATCTTCAAAAGCGATGACAAAACCAATATCCTTGTAGCAAAATCGATATCCATCGCGATATGCGATGGAACCTATTTCCATGTCCATCAAAAGCTCTGAACGCAATTTTGCCCGCCGCATTGACCTGACCTCGCTTCAGCTCTTTGTTGCCGTGTGTGAGCTGGGCAGCATTGGCAAGGCAGCGGAACGTGAATTCATTGCTGCTTCTGCGGTTAGCAAACGACTGAGCGACCTTGAAGCCCTGCTGAGCACGCCGCTGCTCTACCGCCACACGCGGGGCGTCGACCTGACGCCGGCGGGGGAAAGTTTGTTGCACCATGCGCGCTCGGTGCTGTTCAGCCTGGAAAAAATGCAGGGTGAACTGAGTGAATATGCCGACGGCGTTCGCGGCCATGTGCGAGTCCATGCCAGCATCTCGGCCATCGTGCAATTCCTTCCCGAAGACCTGGGCGATTTCATACGCCATCACGCTGAAATCAAGATCGACCTTGAAGAGCACCTGAGCACGGAAGTAATCCGGGCGGTTCAGGAAGGCGCAGCTGATTTGGGCGTGTGCAATACCGCCAATGGCCTTGGAGCGTTGCAGGCGCGGCCCTACCGCCACGACAAGCTGGTGCTGATCGTTCCCAAGGGGCATGCGCTGCTGGCGCAAAAAGCGCTCCATTTCGAAGCGGCGCTGGACCATGACCAGGTTGGGCTGCATTCGAACAGTTCGATTTACCTGGCGATGCGCCAGGCAGCGGCGGCACTCGGCCGCACCATCAAGCTGCGCATCCATGTCACTGGCCTGGATGCAATGTGCCGCATGATCCACAACGGCTTGGGCGTCGGCGTGATGCCGCAGCGCGCCTTTGAACTGATGCATGGCGTGGGCGAACTGGAGTCCATAACCTTGCTGGACGACTGGGCAAACCGCCGGATCGAACTGGTGGCGCGAGATTTTTCAACCCTGCCGCTAACTGCTCGTTTGTTGGTCGACCACCTTTCGAGCCAAGCGTCCTGCCCCTAAAATCACCAAAAGACCACGAAGGAAAATCCATGGGACGCACACTCTACGACAAAATCTGGGACGAGCACGTCGTTCATACCGAAGAAGACGGCACCTCAATTCTCTACATTGACCGCCACCTGGTCCACGAAGTGACCAGTCCGCAAGCCTTTGAAGGGCTGCGCGAAGCCGGCCGCAAGGTCTGGCGCATCAGTTCCATCGTCGCCACCGCAGACCACAACACGCCGACCACCGGCTGGGAACTCGGCTACGACGGCATCACGGACCTGGTGAGCAAGGAGCAAATCCTCACACTGGACAGCAACATCAAGGAATTTGGCGCCGCGGCCTTTTTTCCCTTCATGTCCCGGCGCCAGGGCATCGTGCATGTCATCGGCCCCGAGAATGGCGCCACCCTGCCCGGCATGACCGTGGTTTGCGGTGACTCGCACACCTCAACTCACGGCGCATTCGGTGCGCTGGCCCACGGCATCGGCACCAGCGAGGTCGAACATGTGATGGCCACGCAAACCCTGCTGGCCAAGAAAGCCAGGAACATGCTGGTGAAGGTCGAAGGCAAGTGCGCGCCTGGCGTGACCGCCAAGGACATCGTGCTGGCCATCATCGGCAAAATCGGTACGGCGGGCGGTACCGGCTACACGATTGAGTTTGCCGGCTCGGCCATCCGCGACCTCAGCATGGAAGGGCGCATGACAGTCTGCAACATGGCGATTGAAGGCGGTGCCCGCGCCGGCCTGGTCGCCGTGGACACCAAAACGATCGAGTATCTCAAGGGCCGGTTGCTGTCCCCGGGCACCGACCCCAAGACCGGCCAGTTCGTCGGCGGCCCTGAATGGGAACTGGCCGCGCGCTACTGGAGCACGCTGCAGTCCGACGCGGACGCCACATTTGATGCCGTTGTCGAACTTGATGCCCGCCAGATCCTGCCTCAGGTGAGCTGGGGCACATCGCCCGAAATGGTGCTCTCGATAGAAGGCCGGGTACCCGACCCGGAAAAGGAAAAGGACGCCAACAAGCGCGGCGCCATCGAACGCGCCCTGGCTTATATGGGTCTGGAGCCTGGCAAGGCGCTGAACGATTTGTACATCGACAAGGTGTTCATCGGCTCATGCACCAACAGCCGCATCGAAGACATGCGCGAAGCCGCCGCCGTGGTGAAAAAAATTGGCCAGAAGGTCGCCAAGAACGTCAAATTGGCGATGGTGGTTCCGGGTTCGGGCCTGGTCAAGGAACAGGCCGAACGCGAAGGCCTGGACAAGATTTTCATCGCCGCCGGCTTTGAGTGGCGCGAACCCGGCTGCTCGATGTGCCTGGCCATGAACGCCGACCGGCTGGAGCCGGGCGAGCGCTGTGCATCCACCAGCAACCGCAACTTTGAAGGCCGACAAGGCGCCGGCGGCCGCACCCACCTGGTCAGCCCTGCCATGGCGGCGGCAGCAGCCGTGCATGGGCATTTTGTCGATATCCGCAAATTTGTCTGACGCTACCCCAAAGGAATACCCAATGAAAAAAATCACCGCAAGACTCCTGATTGCAGCCGCTTTGCTGTCCACCTTTGCACTGTCCGGCTGCAACACGGTTCGTGGCATTGGCCAGGACGTGCAGCGCGCCGGTTCAGCCGTTTCAAATGCGGCCAAATAACAGGCTGAAACACGTATGCAAAAATTCACCTTACACGAAGGCCTTGTGGCGCCGATGGACCGCGAGAACGTCGACACCGACGCCATCATCCCGAAGCAGTTCCTCAAATCGATTAAAAAAACCGGCTTCGGCCCCAATCTGTTTGACGAATGGCGTTACCTGGATGCTGGTTTTCCGGGCCAGGACCCGGACAGCCGCAAGCCCAATCCTGATTTTGTGTTGAACCAGTCGCGCTATGCCGGCGCCTCCATCCTGCTGGCGCGCAAGAACTTTGGCTGCGGATCGTCGCGCGAGCATGCGCCCTGGGCGCTGGACCAGTTTGGCTTTCGCGCCATCATCGCGCCAAGTTACGCCGACATTTTCTTCAACAACAGTTTCAAGAACGGCCTGCTGCCCATCGTGCTGCCCGAAGCACATGTGGCGCAGTTGTTTGACGAAGTGGCCGCTTTTCCCGGCTACCGGCTCACGATTGACCTGGAGCGCCAGGTCATCGTCAAGGCTCAGGGCGAGGAACTGCCTTTCGACGTTCAGGCTTTCCGTAAATATTGCCTGCTCAACGGCTTTGACGACATCAGCCTGACCCTGTTGCAGAGCGACAAGATCAAGGCCTTTGAAGCTGAACGGCTTGCGGCCAAGCCATGGCTGAGTCATACGGTTACCGTTTAAGAAAATAAACAGTGAAATCATGCTATTGCGCAATACTTACGGACGCAAGCAGCTATAAATAAGATAGTAAATAATGAAAATCGCAATTCTTCCTGGTGATGGTATTGGCACCGAAATCGTCGCTGAAGCAGTGAAGGTGCTCAAGGCCCTGGACCTGAAATTTGAAACTGAATCCGCGCTGGTGGGCGGTGCTGCTTTTGACGTTCACGGCCATCCACTGCCCGAAGCCACGCTCCAATTGGCCAAAGATGCAGACGCCATTTTGTTCGGCGCCGTCGGCGACTGGAAATACGACACGCTGGACAGACCCTTGCGTCCCGAGCAAGCCATTCTGGGCCTGCGCAAGAACCTCGGCCTTTTCGCCAACTTTCGCCCCGCCATCTGCTACCCGCAACTCGTCGATGCGTCGAGCCTGAAGCGCGAGCTGGTGTCGGGCCTGGACATCCTCATCATCCGCGAGCTGACCGGCGACATTTATTTTGGCCAGCCGCGTGGCCGGCGCATTGCAACTGATGGCCATTTCCCTGGCGCCGAGGAAGCATTCGACACCATGCGCTATTCGCGTCCGGAAATCGAACGCATCGCGCATGTCGCTTTCCAAGCAGCGCGCAAACGCAAAGCCGCTGGTGGCGAAGGACGCGTTACCAGCGTCGACAAGGCCAATGTATTGGAAACCTTCCAGCTGTGGAAAGACGTCGTCACCGAGATCGGCCTTCAGTACCCCGACGTGGCGCTGGACCACATGTATGTGGACAACGCGGCCATGCAGCTGGTCAAGGCGCCGAAAAAGTTCGACGTGGTGGTGACGGGCAACATGTTCGGCGATATTTTGAGTGACGCCGCCGCCATGCTGACCGGCTCCATCGGCATGCTGCCCTCGGCCAGTCTGAACGATAAAAACCAGGGCTTGTACGAGCCGAGCCACGGCAGCGCACCTGACATTGCAGGCAAAGGCGTGGCCAATCCGCTGGCCACCATTTTGAGCGCCGCCATGATGCTGCGCTTTAGCCTGAACCAGCCAGAAGCCGCCGCACGCATTGAAAAAGCCGTGGACTCCGTTCTTACCCAGGGGCTGCGAACACCGGATATTCACAGCAAAGGCACTACCCAAGTCGGCACCGTGGAAATGGGCGATGCGGTGGTCAAGGCCTTGGGCTGAAGTCTGCTATTTATTTCTGGCCACTTCTGCGCAACTGCGCCGTGTCAGCCAGGGAAAAGGCAGCCTTCGTTACAATAAGAAAATGTGTAAAGGCCTTGTCACCACCAACTTTTCCGCTGCTTTGTCAGCAGGCCATGGTGTGCCGGCTTTTGTACCAACCACCCCAACGACCACCATTAAAGGCTGACAAGCCCGGTTCGTCGTGCCCTCCGGCTCGATGAGCCGGGCCAAAAAGCCGATTTTTTCGTACTTTTTAAGGGCAACCCCATGAAACTCAAAGGCAATCTCACAGGACTCGTTGGCTGGCGCGGCATGGTCGGCTCGGTCCTGATCGACCGGATGCAGGCCGAAGGCGACTTCGAACTGATCGAACCGGTTTTCTTCTCGACTTCAAACGCTGGCGGCCAGGCTCCGGCGCAGGCCAGGAACGAAACCATCTTGCAAGACGCCTTTGATATCGAAGCGCTCAAGAAGTGCGACATCATCCTGAGCACACAAGGCGGCGACTACACCTCGGAAGTGTTCCCAAAACTGCGCGCGGCCGGCTGGACGGGTCACTGGATTGATGCCGCCTCAACGCTGCGCATGAACGATGACGCGGTTATCGTGCTGGACCCGGTCAATCTGCCTGTCATCCATAACGCGCTGGTCAAAGGCGGCAACAACTGGATAGGCGGCAACTGCACTGTCAGCTGCATGCTGATGGGCGTGGGCGCCCTGTACAAGGCCGGCCTGGTTGAATGGATGACCAGCATGACCTACCAGGCGGCTTCCGGCGGCGGCGCGCAGCACATGCGCGAACTGCTGACCCAATACGGCACACTCAACAGCGAAGTCAAGTCCTTGCTGGACGACCCCAAATCGGCCATCCTGGAAATCGACCGCCGCATCCTGGCCAAGCAACAGTCACTCAGCGCCAGCGAAACCGCCAACTTCGGCGTGCCGCTGGGCGGCAGCCTGATTCCCTGGATTGACAAGGACTTGGGCGACGGCATGAGCAAGGAAGAATGGAAAGGCAGTGCCGAAACCAACAAGATTCTGGGCCAGGGTGCCAGCTTCGGCACCGCTGAAACGCCAGTCGACGGTTTTTGCGTGCGCATTGGTGCAATGCGTTGCCACAGCCAGGCATTGACCTTCAAGCTCAGGAAAGACGTTCCGCTGGCCGACATCGAAGCCATGATTGCGACGGACAACGCCTGGGTCAAAGTGATACCCAATACACGGGAGTCATCCATCAAGGACCTGACCCCGGTGGCGGTGACGGGAACCATGCAGATTCCGGTTGGACGCCTGCGCAAACTGGCCATGGGACCGGAATACCTGGGTGCCTTTACAGTTGGCGACCAACTGCTTTGGGGCGCTGCAGAGCCGTTGCGGCGCATGCTGCGGATCCTGATCGAGGCATAAATCCTTTTTTTCAAGACAACTGAGCAACTACAATCATGAAGTGCGGCAGCCGGCTGTATATCGTTGTCTTGTAGCAACAGCATCAAAACGCATATCCATGCTGCATTAAAGTATCAATAATTAACAATTGTTATTATTTGTTAGCATTAGATCTTGCTGTTAAGGTTGTTTTCAAAATTAGCACCGGGGTTTTTGTGCGTACAAGCCTTAAAACTTTTCAATCAGACCGAGCTCCAGAAGCTCAGAACTCCATGAATCATCCTGGTCGCTGGCGCATTGGTGCCATGGCAAGCGCAATTGCATTGCTCGGCTGTCTGGCAAGTCTTGAAGCGCATGCTGTGGCCTTGGGCCGTGTCACGGTTCAATCCGCACTGGGCGAATCCTTGCGCGCAGAAATCGATATCTCTGATCTCAGCGCTGAAGAGGCCTCAAGCCTGCGGGTCGGAGTGGCAGGAGCCGACGTTTTCAGGGCGGCTGGACTGGAATATTCTTCTGCCGCTTCAGGGCTCGATGTCCGGCTGCAAAAACGCGCAGATGGCAGACCGTATCTACGCCTGACCAGCAATCGCGCTATCGGCGAGCCCTTCGTGGACCTGGTTCTTGAAGCCCGTTGGGCTTCCGGACGCGTTACTCGCGACTACACGATGCTGTTTGATCCCCCGAACCTGCGAAACACCAGTGCTCCACTGGTGTCGTCGGCACCGGTGCTGCCACGCGCGCCGG
The DNA here is from genome assembly GCF_015752205.1 of Polaromonas sp. CG_9.7. Lineage (GTDB taxonomy): Bacteria > Pseudomonadota > Gammaproteobacteria > Burkholderiales > Burkholderiaceae_C > Polaromonas. The sequence goes on along the minus strand of NZ_JADOVG010000001.1, from coordinate 314,997 downwards.
TGGTCGTATCCACTCTTCCTTCCAGGCAGGACACGCCATTTTCAAATGAACGGCCTGCTGCACGCAAGGCGTCGGCAGAGTCCAAACCGCAAGCTGTCAGAACACTTCCTGCCCAGAGCACATCAGGTGCCCGCCAGGTCACGGTCAGGCCTGGAGACAATGCCAGCAAGATTGCGGCTCAGAATAAGCCTGCCAGCGTGTCGCTGGACCAAATGCTGGTGGCCCTGCTCAGAAGAAATCCTGACGCATTCCCTGGCGGCAACATCAACCTGATCAAATCTGGCGCCGTGGTGGATATTCCAGACGAACAGGCAGCCAATGCAGTTTCACCGGGTGAAGCCAGGCAAACCCTTGTTGCCCAGAGTCGGGATTTCAACACCTTCCGCCGCAAGCTCGCCAGCGGCGTGCCGACAACCCAGCTTGACAGCACAGGCCGTCAGGCTGACGGAAAAGTCCAGGCCAGGGTCGAAGATCGCGCCCAGGCCAATGCCTCGCCCGACCGGCTGACGCTTTCAAAAGGTGCGGTTCAGGGCTTACAGTCCAACGAACAAATCGCCAGGGATGCAGCAAGCCGAACTGCAGATCAGCTAAAAAATAACACCTCTTCGAATCCACAACCCGTCATTGCCGGAGCAGGCAGCGCGGCGCCGGGACTCTCGGCTTCAAGCGCCAGCGACTCTCCTTCTTCTTCTGGTGCAATTGCCATCTCAGCAGCGCCAGCGCTAAATGCCTCCAGCGCCACAGTACCCGCAACTGACGCTTCGGCCCTGGCCCTGTCCGAGGCGCTGGCCCCAGAGTCGATGCCATCTGCAAGCGCACCTGTACCTCTCGAACCTGATACCGTCGGCCAGCAGCCTTCACTGACAGCCCCTCCCGTCGCACAGCCTGAGCCGGGTTTGACCACCTGGATCATGGACAACTCATTGCTACTGGGCGGCGGCGTACTGCTGGCATTGCTGGCGGGCTTGGGATTTGCACGCCACCGGAAAAATGCACGACCCAGCCTTGAGGACAGCTCATTTCTGGACAGCCGCCAGCAGCCTGATTCCTTCTTTGGCGCCAGTGGTGGAGAGCGTGTCGATACCAATGCAAGCCGTGCCCCAAAGTCTTCTTCGATCTCTTACTCACCCAGCCAGCTGGATACATCGGGCGATGTGGACCCAGTGGCTGAAGCCGATGTCTACATGGCCTATGGCCGCGACCAACAGGCGGAAGAAATCCTCAGGGAAGCGTTGCAGACCCACCCGGAGCGTTTGGCGGTTCACAGCAAGCTGCTTGAAATCTATGCCAAACGGCGCGATCATAAAGCCTTCGAAAATGCGGCACTGCCAGCATTCAAGCTTACGGGTGGTCAAGGCGAAGAGTGGTCTCATATCAGCCAGCTGGGCCGGGAACTGGAGCCAAGCAATTCCATGTACCAGTCTGGCGCCAGCTTTTCGCCCAGCTTGCCCGGAAGACGCAACTCTGGTTTGATGCCTTTGAGCAACACCCTTCCGCAGGCTCTGGCGGGATTGGCCCCGGTTGTCAAAAAGCCGCAGGCCTTCGATTTGGACCTGGATCTGGATTTTTCGGCAGGCGCAGCATCTACTGAATTGATGCCACCAGCGCCAATGGCAGCAGGTGCCCTCGCCTATTCAGAATCAAAAGTCGAACCGACACCCGACATTGCCATTCCGTCGGCTTTTCTGGATCTGGATTTGAATCTGGACAGTATCGCAGCCACTGCGCCAGCGACAGAACCTCTGCACATTTCAGTAGAACTGCCTGCTTCGGGGAACGACCTGACAGCCAATGGCCTGGACTTCACGACTGAGCCATTTAAACCGAAAGCAACCATTGCACCGATGACGCCTGTGGTGCACAGCGGCATGCTGGAGTTTGACCTGGATTCGCTTTCGCTGGACCTAGGCCCGGCCACCAAGCCTCCTGCAGCGGTCATGACCGACCTGGAAAAAGATCCCCTTGAAATCAAGTTTCTGTTGGCCGAGGAATTCCGTATTCTGGGCGATTCAGAAGGTGCCAGGTTACTGGCTGACGAGGTCGTGGCCCGAGCCAAAGGTCCTTTGAAGTTCAAGGCTCAAGCATTTCTCAATACTTTGCCGTGAACAACGCTTGAAGTACCCGCATTCAACAACGGGACAACGCCGGTGAGGATTGCCCTGGGTATCAGCTACAGCGGCAGCGCTTACGAAGGCTGGCAGAGCCAGCTGTCCGGCAGGACGGTTCAGGACCAGCTGGAAAAGGCCTTGAGCCGGTTTGCCGTTCAACCGGTTCGCGTGATGTGCGCCGGGCGCACCGATGCCGGCGTTCATGCACTGATGCAGGTTGCGCACTTCGACACTGCACTGCAGCGCGAAACCGCCTCCTGGGTGCGCGGCACCAATGCTTTTTTGCCCCGCGACATTGCGGTGCAGTGGGCGCAGCCAGTGCCCGATGAATTTCACTCGCGTGCCAGCGCCATTGCACGCCGATACGCCTACGTCGTGCTGGAGTCGCCGGTGCGCCCCAGCGTGGAAGCCGGGCGCGTCGGCTGGGTCTATCGTCCGCTTGATGGCGACGCCATGCGGCAAGCCGCCCTGCACTTGATGGGCGAGCACGACTTCAGTTCGTTCCGGGCTGCGCAATGCCAGGCAAAGTCCCCTGTCAAGACCATGAACCGCATCGAGATTTCGCAGCGCGCTGGGGCCGGGTCGCGGTATTGGCGCTTCGAGTTTGAGGCCAATGCTTTTCTGCACCATATGATCCGCAACATCATGGGCTGCCTGCTGGCTGTTGGCCAGGGCAGCCAACCGCCGGAGTGGCTGGCTGGCGTGGTGGCCGCCCGCCGGCGTGATGCCGCCGCCCCCACCTTTTCACCCGACGGTCTTTATTTTCTGGGTCCGGTGTATGAGGAGCGCCATGGCTTGCCGTCGCGCACGGCCGCTTATGATTGGCTGCCATGACCACTTATTTTCCCTCATCAAGCCGTACCCGTATCAAGATCTGCGGCCTGACCCGCGAGGAAGACGTCGATGCCGCCGTAGCTGCGGGCGCTGACGCCATCGGCTTGGTCATGTACGCACACAGCGCCCGCCATGTCACCCTGGAGCGCGCCGCAGAACTGGCCAGTCGACTGCCACCGTTTGTCACGCCAGTGCTGTTGTTTGTAAATGAAGAAACTACAAAAATAATAGCTGCGTGCGCCCGTATTCCGTGCGCTATAGTTCAATTTCATGGTGACGAGACGCCCGAAGAATGCCTGAGGGCCGGCAGACCCTTTTTGCGCGCTGCCCGCATCCCGCTGGACGAAAACCCCAACGCGGGCATCCTGCGCTTTGATCTTTTAAAATATGTTCAAGATTATTCATCAGCCCAAGCCATCTTGCTCGACGCCCATGTCGAAGGATACGGCGGCGGCGGAAAAACATTCAATTGGTCACTTCTTCCTCAAAGCGTCAACGCTCACCTCGTTTTGTCTGGTGGGTTGACGCCTGCAAACGTGACCGATGGCATTTTGCAAGTCAGGCCACGCTGTACCACGCTGGCCGTTGACGTGAGTTCAGGCGTCGAGGTGTCCAAGGGCATCAAGAGCTTTGAGAAAATTATCCAGTTTGTTGCAGCCGTTCGCGCTGCAGACGAACAATTCAAAAACCTTGCGGGACAGTCCAGGCGGCATGCGCATAGCGAATGAGCTGGCTGGTTCCCAACTGATCAAAGAGAATCATGTACGACTACCATCAACCTGACCTTGCCGGTCACTTCGGCCTGTATGGCGGCAGTTTCGTTTCCGAAACGTTGACGCATGCCATCAATGAGCTGAAAGCGGCCTACGCCAAATACCAGCACGACCCGGAATTTCTGGCCGAATTCAATTATGAGCTGAAACATTTCGTCGGTCGCCCATCCCCCATTTACCATGCTGCGCGCATGAGCCGCGAACAGGGCGGCGCGCAGATTTACCTCAAGCGTGAAGACCTGAACCACACTGGCGCGCACAAGATCAACAACACCATTGGCCAGGCGATGCTGGCGCGGCGCATGGGCAAGCCACGCATCATTGCCGAAACCGGCGCCGGCCAGCATGGCGTGGCCACCGCCACCATCTGCGCGCGCTACGGCCTGGAATGCGTGGTTTATATGGGCAGCGAGGATGTCAAGCGTCAAAGCCCCAACGTCTACCGCATGCACCTGCTGGGCGCCACGGTCGTACCCGTCGAAAGTGGCAGCAAGACGTTGAAGGATGCGCTGAACGAAGCCATGCGCGACTGGGTGGCGAATGTGGACAACACCTTCTACATCATCGGCACCGTGGCCGGCCCGCATCCCTACCCGATGATGGTGCGCGATTTCCAGAGCGTTATCGGCACCGAATGCCTGAGCCAGATGCCCGAAATGACCGGCGGCAAACAACCTGATGCCGTGGTGGCCTGCGTTGGCGGCGGCAGCAATGCCATGGGGATTTTCTACCCCTACATTTCGCATGAAACCACACGCCTGATTGGCGTGGAAGCCGCCGGCGAAGGCATGGACAGCGGCAAGCATTCGGCGTCGCTGCAACGCGGCATCCCCGGTGTGCTGCATGGCAACCGCACCTATGTGCTGCAGAACGAAGATGGCCAGGTTACCGAAACACACAGCATCAGCGCCGGCCTGGACTACCCCGGCGTCGGACCCGAGCATGCGTTCCTGAAAGACATTGGACGCGCTGAATATGTCGGCATCACCGACACCGAAGCGCTGGCCGCTTTTCACTACCTGTGCCGCACCGAAGGCATCATTCCGGCGCTCGAATCGGCCCATGCCATTGCCTACGCGATGAAACTGGCCAAAACCATGCGCAGCGACCAGAGCATTCTTGTCAACCTGTCAGGGCGGGGCGACAAGGATGTCGGCACCGTGGCCGACCTGTCGGGGGCAAACTTCTACTGCCGCCCTTCCTGCCACGGCCAAAGCATCAAGGGTGCCTCGCAAGTCGTGAAATTCAAGTCATGAGCCGCATCAAACCCACCCTCGACACACTGCTGTCCCAAGGCCGCAAAGCGCTGATTCCCTACGTCACGGCAGGTTTCCCCTACGCCGACGTCACGCCCGAACTGATGCACGCCATGGTGGCGGGTGGCGCCGACGTGATTGAACTGGGCGTGCCCTTTTCCGATCCCAGCGCCGACGGCCCGGTGATCCAGAAGGCCGGCGAAAAGGCCCTGGCCCAAGGGGTCGGCCTGCTCCAGGTGCTGGACATGGTCCGCGCCTTTCGCCGCCAGGACAACACGACGCCCGTGGTGTTGATGGGCTACGCGAATCCGGTCGAGCGCTATGACATCCGTCACGGCACAGGCACCACCGAAAGCGCCTTTATCCGGGACGCAGCCAAAGCCGGCGTGGACGGGATGCTGATCGTCGACTATCCGCCCGAGGAATGCGTGGAGTTTGCCGCGCGATTGAAGGCGCATGGCATGGACCTGATCTTTCTGCTGGCGCCTACCAGCACTGACGCGCGCATGGCGCAGGTCGCCAAGGTCGCCAGCGGCTATGTGTACTACGTTTCGCTCAAGGGCGTGACGGGGGCCGGAACGCTTGATGTGGAAGCGGTCGAAGCCATGCTGCCACGCATTCGCCAGCATGTCAGCGTGCCCGTGGGTGTGGGTTTTGGCATTCGCGACGCGGCAACCGCCAAGGCGATTGGCAAGGTGGCCGATGCCGTGGTCATTGGCAGCAAGATCATCCAGCTGATCGAAAATGAGCCGCGCGACCGGGTGGCTGCGGTGGCGCAAGATTTCCTGAACGAAATCCGCTTGGCGCTGGACTGAATTGCCTGGGGCCTTCCACCGCATAATGGCATTCGCCACCCTGCTCCGGGCGCTCGCCACGCCTTCTTTGTTTACTGTTTGAAAATGCTTGCGACTGCCGTATGCCTAAAAAAGCAGCGCCAGCCGCAAGCCTACAAGGACTGACACCATGTCTTGGCTCGAAAAACTCCTCCCGCCCAAAATCAGCCCCACCAACCCGACTGAACGCCGCAGCGTGCCCGAAGGCCTGTGGATCAAATGCCCCAGCTGCGAATCCGTGCTGTACAAGACCGACCTGGAAAAAAACCAGAACGTCTGCCCGCAGTGCAGCCACCACCACCGCATCGGCGCACGCGAGCGGCTTGATGCCTTTCTGGACGCCGAAGGCCGTTACGAAATCGGCCAGGAAGTGTTGCCGGTCGATGCGTTGAAGTTCAAGGACAGCCGCAAGTACCCCGAGCGGCTCAAGGAAGCGATGGAAAACACCGGCGAAACCGATGCGCTGGTGGTGATGGGCGGCGCGCTGCACAGCATTGGTGTGGTCGTGGCGTGTTTTGAATTTGATTTCATGGGCGGCAGCATGGGCAGCGTTGTCGGCGAGCGCTTCGTGCGCGGCGTGCACACCGCCATCGAGCAAAAAGTACCCTTCATCTGCTTCACCGCCACCGGCGGCGCGCGCATGCAGGAAGGCCTGCTGAGCCTGATGCAGATGGCCAAGACCAATGCATCGCTGACGCGCCTGGCCAAGAAAGGCCTGCCCTATGTCAGTGTGCTGACCGACCCAACCATGGGCGGCGTGAGTGCGGGCTTTGCCTTTCTCGGCGACATCGTGATTGCCGAGCCCAAGGCGCTGATCGGTTTTGCCGGACCACGGGTCATCGAATCGACCGTGCGCGTCACCCTGCCCGAAGGTTTTCAGCGGGCCGAGTTTTTGCAGACCAAAGGCGCGGTTGACTTCATTTGCGACCGCCGGGAATTGCGCAAGACCGTGGCGAGTTCACTGGCCATGCTGCTCAAGCAGCCGGCCGACGCGGTGAGCTGAGGCTGCACCGGGATAATACATTTTTCAGAAAAAAATCATGGTTGAACTCTGTTCCTCCTGAGAATGTTGTGACAAACCCCAGGCGCCCGATTCGCTTGAGGCGCACATCTCTTCATTTGAGTGCACCTTTCGCGTGGCCTGTGCCGAGCGCGTGCTGCAGGGCCAATGCCCGAATTGCAGCGGTGAAATGCAACCTCGGCCAAGGCGCCCGGCTGACAGGCTTGAAAAATATCCGGCATCAAGACTTCGCATTTACCGACCCCGGGATACGAGCAGCGTCACGAGCCACGCCACCTGAGAAAAATACAAGCCAAAAAGGCCTTATCCGCTGGTATTACGGGCATTTTATGCTATCGTTTTTATATACTGGTACACCTGTTTTGGCGGTGCCGGACTTGCGCCTGCCTTGTTCCAGCCGTTCTGCCTTCCCCACGGCAGCCCTGAAAAACGGCGTTCCAGCCAGCCGTGGTTACCCCAATCAACATGATCAGGCAAGCAAAATCAAAACGGGCATGGGATGATGTAGTCTGTCGCCATTCAACGCACGCCACCATGCCCGAAGCCTTGACCCTAACCTCCCTTCCGCTATTCCCGCTGGGCACTGTGCTCTACCCCGGCGGCCTGCTGCCGCTGCAGATTTTCGAAGTCCGCTACCTCGACATGATTGGCAAATGTCACAAGACCGGGGCGCCGTTTGGCGTGGTCTCGTTGACGCAAGGCTCGGAAGTGCGAAAGCCTGCCAATGCCAGCGTCAAAAATGCGGCGCCCAGCGGTGACGGTTTTGCCAATGAAGCCTTCCACACGGTCGGCACGCTGGCCAAGATCATTGAATACTCGGTCCCGCAAGCAGGACTGATGGTGGTGCAATGCCAGGGAATTCACCGTTTCAGCATCACCCGACGCGAAAAGCTCAAGCATGGCCTGTGGATTGCCGATGTGGTTCGCATGGAAGACGACCTGCCGGTCAAGATTCCGCACGATCTGCAAAAGGCTGCCGATGCGCTGGGCAAACTGATCAAAGGGCTGCTGAATGGCGATACCCCTGTTGAAACAATGCCCCTGCTGGCCCCCTACCAACTCGACGACTGCAGCTGGGTGGCCAACCGCTGGTGCGAATTGTTGCCACTTCCCCCCGCTGTCAAGCAGCAACTGATGGAACTGGACAACCCGCTGCTCAGGCTGGAACTGGTTTGCGACATCCTGGAACGCAACGGCATTTCACGCTGATTTGCCGCTGGCGCAGCGCAGGATTGCGCACAAAGAAGGCTCAAGGCCCAAGGCGCGCCAAAAAGCGTTCTTAAAAAACTAAAATCAACGATTCGGCGTTTTCTGCCGCTCTTTGAGCAGCAGCACGACGCCCCAGGTTTTCAGTTTTTTTCTTTCCCCGGAACACCGATCTATGTCCAGCCACCCGACTCCTCCCGCCACCGTCAGCACGGCCCCGGCCCACCACGACGAAAACCAGCTCATGGTCGAGCGCCGGGAAAAGCTCGCCGCCCTGCGCCAGCACCAGGCCGACGGCCGGGGCGTGGCTTTTCCCAACGACATCAAGCCGGAACACCGTGCCGAAGCGCTGTTTGCACAGTACAGCCATCTGAGCAATGAAGAACTCGAACCCATGGGGGTCAAGGTGACGGTGGCCGGCCGCATGATGCTCAAGCGCGTGATGGGCAAGGCCAGCTTTGCAACATTGCAGGACGCGTCGTTTGGCCCCACGGGCGGCCGCATCCAGCTCTACATCAACAATGCCGGCGTCGGCGAGGACGTGCATGCCGCATTCAAGCACTGGGACCTGGGCGACATCGTGTCGGCTGCCGGCACACTGTTTCGAACCAAGACGGGTGAATTGTCGATTCATGCCAACAGCATCCGGCTGGTCACCAAGAGCCTGCGGCCGTTGCCCGACAAATTCCATGGCATGGCCGACCAGGAAGTGAAGTACCGCCAACGTTATGTAGACCTGATCATGGACGAGGCCGCGCGCAAGCGTTTCATGGCGCGCAGCAAGGCGGTCAGCGGCATTCGCGACTTCATGGTGTCGCATGACTTTCTGGAAGTCGAAACGCCGATGCTGCACCCGATTCCGGGCGGCGCAAACGCCAAGCCGTTCAAGACGCACCACAACGCGCTGGACCAGGAAATGTTCCTGCGCATCGCGCCCGAGCTGTATTTGAAGCGTCTGATCGTCGGCGGTTTCGAGCGCGTGTTCGAGATCAACCGCAGTTACCGCAACGAAGGCATCAGCGTTCGCCACAACCCCGAGTTCACCATGATGGAGTTCTACGCGGCCTGGTGGAACTACACCGACCTGATGGCCTTCACCGAAGACCTGATCCGCGACATTGCGCAGAAGGTCTGTGGTTCGCTGCAACTGAGCTATGCCGACAAGCCGGTGGACCTGAGCCAGCCGTTTGAGCGCCTGACGATTCGCGAAGCCATCCTCAAGCACACCGACGCGGGCGACAACGTGGACAACGCCGAATGGCTGACCCACGCGCTGAAAAAGCTTGGCTTGAGTGAAGCCAAGAACCGCCTGGCTGGCCGCTCGCTGGCCAGCCTGCAGGTGCTGTATTTCGAGGAAACGGTGGAGGACAAGCTCTGGCAGCCGACCTTCATAATGGAGCATCCGACCGAAATCTCGCCACTGGCGCGGGCCAATGACGAGCGCCCGGAAGTCACTGAGCGTTTCGAGCTGTACATCACGGGCCGCGAGTTCGGCAATGGCTTCAGCGAGCTGAACGACGCCGAGGAACAGGCCGCGCGCTTCAATGCACAGGTCGATGCCAAGGACAGCGGCGACGACGAAGCCATGTTCTACGACCACGACTTCATCCGCGCGCTGGAATACGGCATGCCGCCAGCCGGTGGCTGCGGCATCGGCATCGACCGGCTGATGATGCTGCTGACCGACAGCCCGAGCATTCGCGACGTGATTTTGTTCCCGGCGCTGCGCCGCGAGGCTTAAGCACTGGCGTGGCTTCGCTCTCGTCAACGAAAAGCGTTTGCGCTTGGCGCTGCCGACTGAGTTGCAATGTCTCATCATAAAAAAAAGGCTTAACGCCCGAATCCGGGAGTTAAGCCAATCCAAATGGTTGGCCACGCATTGGCATGCGTGGCGGTAACCGCACAAGCAATTAATTCATGCGTTGTTCAATGGGCGGCCAGCGTTGCTTGCGCTGCGCCTGCCTTCATGGCTTTTGCCGATTTGTCGGAAAAAGCTATCCAATAACTGGACGTAGCCGCATATTGCACTCGTGGAGCGATGATGCCTAAAGTCGGTCTCAAGCTTGGGAAGAAGGGGATATTCACGTTATCCCACGACATGTTGACCTGAACTGAAGCCACGCCCATTCCAAAAAATTCAATAGTCGATGGTTGCGAACTGAATTCCCAGAAATTACGGTAGGTCGATTTACAGGCGGTATTGGCCGGCGTGTCATAGCGGCATGCAACTTCATTCACAAATGAGGTGTTGAACCATTTGACCCCCACTCCAGCCTCCAAAATAGTGTTCAGGAACCCCCCAACCAAGGCTGGTTTCTTGAAACTGGCTTTGTTGATTTCATTGATCACCGCCTGCATGACCAGAGGTTCTTGGCCAAGTTGGCTAATATTGACATCAACATGCAAAGGCGTGACACCGTCGGGCATGAAATAGAATTCCGATGCAAGAGAGTTACCCAGGACAACCGGCTGCAAATTGGCAGGACGGGTTTGCGCCAAACTATTGGGCCTGAGCCAGTCACTGAAGCTTGGGCCGCTGCTTGCCAACCCAGCGCTCCGTCCACCGGCCAATTGTGTTTCTGCTACAGTCATTGGCAACACTCTATTGCGGCTCATGAGCTGCAGGGTACGTGACCCAAGCCCCACTACACCGCCTTGAATACCGGCATCGGCTATTACATTGAACGAAATCGAATCAAGACGCAGGCGGTCTCCGGTACCTGCCGCCCGATAGCTGAACGCAAAGTGAAATTCCACACCTCCGCTCACCGAAGGCAAGACAGGATTCCAGGCTCTACTGGCTGCCCATAGTTCCTTGTCAACCTCAATCGTGGCGACAAAATTGAACACGCCATCGGCTTTGTTGGTTCGGAAGTCGCTGAAGCTGTGATTGACGTCTGGGCCGCCCGTGGCAACATTGGCTTTATGTCCCACAGCTGGGAAGCTGATTCGAAAGTTTCCGTTTGAAGGCAAATAGGGTAACTTCGCCACCCCCGGTGGCAGAGCCCAAGGCAAACGCAGTTGCACTCCCATCTGACCGCTCAGGTAGCCATCTGTTTCCAGCAAACTGCGGCCGCGTATGGGGTGCTGGGGCACGCTATCTACGCCTCGCAGCATGGCCTCCAGCGGGGCTTGCGATGCTGACAATACCGCATTTGCAAACGCGTCCCTGCTGCTGAAAGGAACCATGTCATTGAGCAATCGCTGGGCATGCGTGATTAGATGCGGTGCCCCGGCCTGCAAATACTTGATGGACAGATCCCCCTGGGTTTCGGCCGTGAAGTCGTAAAACTTCAGAGTGCGCGAACCCACATCCGGTGTGCTTGTAATATTTTGTATGACGGCATTGCGTTCAGCTGTGGTTAATGCAGATTGACTTAAATCGCGCAGGGTTCTTGCACTTTCCTGTTGGGCGTACTTGGCCGCCAGAATGTAGTTTTCGGTGAGCGACAAAGCGCTAAAGGCGGTAGAACGGTCAGAGTAGGTTGCGCAGGCGACACGGGCCGGGCGAGTCTCGTCCACGTCATACGGATAGGAGCTGGACAGCACGCGTCCTAAGGTTACGGTACTCACCGTGTTGTTTAGTGATTTTTTGATGTTGATACCCAAACTCTCTAAGTTCGGTGCGGTCAACGTCGTTGTTGGCAATGGCTTGTTGGGATTGTCAAACACGTCAACGACTGACTTGGGCGTCAGGGGATTGAGCTTGACATGGCTTGCCGCCCACTGTTTGATTATGTTGCCGCCGACTGCGTCCGTGATGCGGTAGTGCTGCTGCCGGTCGTTAGGGTCACATGCAATTGCGCCAGACTGACGTGAAAGACACATACCGTTAGTATTGTTTTGTACCAGGTAGACCTCGTCGAACTGCCGGGCGCCCCAGCCCAAACGATCTAAGGTGAAGGGTGTTGCAATGGCTTCATTTATAAAAGTTCGAAGATAACCTTGACCGTCCGAATAGCCGAACTGGTTTTCTGAAAATTTGCAATTCAAGGCGCCTTGCGTGACCTTGGCGCCATGGTCCCAAGTCTGGTATTGATTTGCAGCATTGCAGGACCCAAAGTATATGGAAGTGCCGTTGCCGTCCAGGCATTTACTGTACAAGGTATGGCGCAACAAACGGCCGTCGGCTGCCCATTGCTGCTGTGGACTGGTAGCCGAACAGGAACCCATGTAGATGTCGGTGCCATTGCCACTCAGACACATACCCGACTGGACATGCACCAGTAGATTACCCTGACGCCGCCACTGTTCAGAAGATTTAAAGGGCTCACATGCAGACATATAAAGACGGGTACCGATGTTCTCGATACATTTACCGCTCTGGTCATGGGCAAGAAGTCCATTAGGCGGCGTTTGGGCCTGGGCTCTGCCCACGCTGCCCAGAAGAAGAAAAACTACGAGCAGTAATAATTGTTGGGTCCACGGGGTAAGCCATTGACGTTGCCTAAGGCTCTGCGGATGGTTCATGGTTGTCTCTTTCGAAGACTAAATTTCAGGGAAATACCGCTACGGCACAGCGCCGGCACTTGTGCATCGATTTCTGATGTCTTGCAGGCAAGACTCAACCTATGCAACTGGAAGAGGCAACTTTTTTAGCCATGCCTGCAGATGACCTGAGTGATGTGATGGCGTCAATCAAAAAGTTGCAACTATTCACAATTATCATCAATTTATTAAAAATATTTACTTATGGTTACTACTAGTGTTCATGCCATTGCCGCATGACGGCATACACCGCTCCTTAATTGACAATGGGCAAGTTGTTGGCGCGGTGTTTTTCCAGCTCTAGCGGTATTTTGTTAAAGCCGAAGGCAGAGTTCATTCCTGTGGCCAGCGTTCAAGCCGTCGAGCAGCGCGGCGAGTCCGGCCGGGGGCGTGTCGGCAAATGCGCTCCAGTAGCTCGCCAGCAATTAGCCCGGGGACAGCCAAGCGCCCAGCAGGCGCGGCCAGCACACGGCAGTGCATTGCGACTGCCGGTTTTTTTCCCTGCCTCGGCCGGTGCTGAAGACTCACTGGCGCGGGCCTGGCTGGCATCGTTGCACCAGCAAAAGGCCACCGCGCAGCACACCAACGTCCAGTGAGGGCGGATCGCCCGGTCGCTTCGAACCATGAAGTCGGCGCAGCCGAGCTCGTCGTTCATTTGCTTGTAGCTTTGCTCCACCCAGTTGCGCAAGCCGTATATGCGCACGACCTCGTCCAGCGTCGCCTGCTCGCGCGACAAGTTGGTGATGAGGTGCCAAGTGGCAAGGACCTGCAGCGCACGCCGGTCGGTCGTGGCGCACACTGCGCGCACCTGCCTGTCAGGGCCATGACCGAACAGCGCGAGCATCCGCGATGTGATTTTTTTTCGGCTCTGCGCCGCGAAGCTAACGCGAAATCACCCTGACCTTCCGTCACCGCACTCAAAGCGCATGGCAACTATTGACTACTGAATTGATAGCTGCTTGCGCACACCAGATTTACGGAAATGGCCTATTTCATGCAAAAAATCGCTTAGGGCAGGACGTTTTTCTTGCGCTTGGGTGCGGCCGTCGCACGTTCCACCGGCAGGCGCAGATCGTCCAGATAGTCGCGTGCAATGTCAACGCTGCATTCGACACCCAGCATGGGGTAGCGCTGGGCCAGCCATTGGGCCGCGCACAGCCTGCCCAAGTCGCGCAAGGCATGGATCAGGCCGGCATCGATTGACGCATTGGTCGAGGCGCTGTAGGCGTCCAGCACTTCACCACCGTCGATGCGGTGCATCAGCACATCCTTGTATTGCGACGCTTCGAGCTTGCCTTCGGCCAGCAAGCGTTTGACGAAATCGATGGCGCGCATTTCGGCGACCAGCCCCGCATTGAAGGTGATTTCATTGACCCGGTCGGCAATCTCGCCTGGCTGGGTCGGCAGCTTGTCGCGCCGGATCGGGTTGATCTGGACCAGCATGATGTCCCGGCTCTGGCATTCGTAGAGCAGCGGGTGCAGCGCCGGGTTGCCGGTATAGCCGCCATCCCAGAAATGGTCGCCTTCAATCTCGACCGCCTGAAACACCATCGGCAGGCAGGCCGACGCCATGACCGCGTCAGCCGTCAGGCGCTTGCCTGAAAACACCTCGGCCTTGCCGGTGCTGACGCGCGTGGCCACCACGAACACCTTCGGCGTTGCCGGGAACGGGTGCGCAGCCAGCCGCTCGAAATCAACCTGGGACGCCAAAAAATCCTTCAGCGGGTTGATGTCAAACGGATTGCTCTGGTAAGGCGACACGCTGCCAGACCAGTAGCGGGTCAGTTCATCGGTCCAGCGCGAGGCCGACCAGATGCCGCCGCCCAGCTGGCCGAGCAGGATGTTGAACGGCGCACGCTGCCACAGAGAAAGTGACTTTGACAGCGAAGACGACACGGCGCTCAAGTCAATAATGCCGTTCCAGAACGTCGCCAGTGCCTTCCGGGCCACTTCATAGCGCGCGAGCCGGGACTGGTCCGGGGCGCTAACCAGCCCATGCGCCAGCACCACGGCATTCATGGCTCCTGCGCTGGTGCCGCTGATGCCTTCGATGTCAATGCGGCCGTCTTCCAGCAGTGCGTCGAGCACGCCCCAGGTGAAGGCGCCGTGCGAGCCACCGCCTTGCAACGCCAGATTGACCAGGCGATGGCCGCTGTCAGGAAGGGGGAGTACTGCATTATTGGAATTTTTCATCTTCGAAGGGTAACAAACCGCAAGTACCGCCGTTTACAGACCATGCCGCGCGGGCGCTGCCTGGAATCGCCTGCGCTTCGCCATTCAATGGCTTTGCGGTTTGCGCTACCATCCGGCAGCATTGCAGAACTGCCATTTTTTGAATAAAAATGGCCTTTTTCGCTTTACCCACCTGCAATTTTTGCTACAAAAAATAATACTAACTTCAATGAAATACCTTGCAGGCTACCCGGAGAGCCTTCAGACGCAGGTTCAGCAATTGCTGGCCAAAGGCAGCCTGGGCGAAACGCTGCTGGCCAAATACCGTCATACCCACGCGGTACGCACCGACAAGGCCTTGTATGACTATGTCATGGTGCTGAAAAATGAGTTTTTGCGCAATTCGGAGCCATTGAACAAGGTGATGTTCGACAGCAAGCTGCAAATCATCACCCACGCGCTGGGCACGCACACGACGATTTCGCGGGTGCAGGGCAACAAGCTCAAGTCCAAGCGTGAAATTCGGGTAGCGTCGCTATTCAAGGAAGTGCCGGAGGAGTTTTTACGGATGATTGCGGTGCATGAACTGGCGCACATCAAGGAAAAAGCGCACGACAAGGCGTTTTATAAACTCTGCACCTACATGGAGCCGCACTACCACCAGTACGAGTTTGACCTGCGCGTGTACCTGACGCACATTGACGCGGCGGGCAAGCTGGAGTGGTCGGGCGCGTAACTTGAAGTGGCCACTCCGGCAGATGTCAGGGAATTAGGCCCAGAGCATGCATGTAGGCCGGATGCACCATGAGTTCATCCCATTCCAGCGCGGGCGCCTGCGGCAGCAGCGCCTCACGGCGCAATTCGCTGGCTTCCAGCGCTTCCCAACGGCCTTTCAGCAGCGCTTCGGCCATGCCATCGAGCAATTCATCGACCGGCTTGCCATCGCCCACCGACTGGTTGCACAGCAAAACCATGTCGCAGCCGGCGTTCAGCGCGGCAATGGCTGCCTCGGTGTAGCTCACTTCCACGCCGTCGATCAGCCGCGCACCGGCCATGCTCAGGTCGTCGCTGAAAATCGCGCCGCCAAAACCGAGCTGGCTGCGCAAAATGAAGTTCAGCCATTTGCTGGAAAAACCGGCCGGCCGCGCATCGACCTTGGGGTAGATCACATGCGCCGGCATCACGCTGGACAGCGTGGTGTTGAGCCATTCATACGGCGCGGCGTCGTCTTTCAGGATGGCATTGAGCGTACGCGTGTCCACCGGAATGTCGGTGTGCGAGTCAGCCTTGACGAAGCCGTGGCCGGGAAAATGTTTGCCGCAATTGGCCATGCCGCTTTGCAGCAGGCCGTGCATCAGACTCTTGGCCAGCAGACTGACGACGCGCGGGTCGCGGCCGAAGGCACGGTCACCGATGACGCCGCTTTCGCCATGGTCGAGGTCCAGCACCGGTGTGAAGCTGAAATCGACGCCGCAGGCGCGCAGTTCGGCGCCCAGCACATAGCCACAGGCAGTAGCGGCATTGGTGGCGGCCAGCTGGTCCCTGACCCACTGCGCACCCAAGGCACGCATGGGTGGCAGGTGCGTCAGGCCGTCGGTGCGAAAGCGCTGCACCCGGCCGCCTTCGTGGTCCACGCAGATCAGCAGGTCGTCGCGCAAAGCCTTGATCTCCGCGCACAGCTTGCCGAGCTGCTGGCGGTCTTTCCAGTTGCGGGCGAACAGGATGATGCCGCCGGTCAGCGGATGCCGGAGGCGGCGGCGGTCGTCCTTGCTCAGTTTGAGACCGGCGATGTCGATGATGAGAGGGGCGTGCGGGGTCATGGGAATATTTTCAGGAGTACTATTAAATTCATAGCTGCTTGTGCAGGAATGGCATGCGCAATGGTTACTTTTTCTCTACAACACAAAAACTTGCGGCATAGTCGGTTTCATCGGTCACGGTGATATGCGCCGTCAGTTCGCGCGCGTCAAACCAGTCCTTGAGTGCGCCATGCAGCACGATTTCGGGCTTGCCGCTGTTCATCTTGGCGATTTCGCAATGCCGCCAGGTCATGGGCATGCGCATGCCCAGGCCAATCGCCTTGCTGAAGG
The DNA here is from genome assembly GCF_015752205.1 of Polaromonas sp. CG_9.7. Classification (GTDB taxonomy): domain Bacteria; phylum Pseudomonadota; class Gammaproteobacteria; order Burkholderiales; family Burkholderiaceae_C; genus Polaromonas. Next base: position 298,216 of record NZ_JADOVG010000001.1, on the reverse strand, counting down.
CTTCCTTGGCAGAAAAGCGGGTGGCAAGGTAGCTGACACCCCGGTCGGGCCAGCGGGCGCTGCGCTCTGTCCATGTCGCCAGTTCGCCGTCGCTCAGGATTCTCTGGGCAAAGCGTTCGCCATGGCGCGCCAGGCTGGCGTGGATGCGGCGGATGTCGCAGATGTCGGTGCCGATGCCGTAGATCATCAAGCCAGGGCGGCGGGCGCGAACGCCTCGTTGATGCAGCGCAGGTAATCCTTGACCGTGGCGTCGTAACCGAGTTCGAGCGCATCGGCTACCAGCGCATGGCCGATGGAAACTTCGCGCACGTTGGGAACGGCGCGCAAGAAATCAGCCAAGTTGTCACGGTTCAGGTCGTGTCCGGCGTTCACTCCCAAATTAATAGCTGCCGCTGCCCGCGCGGTCTGCGCAAACTGGTCCAAGGCCTTGTTTTTTTCAGGGCCAGACCAGTGGCTTGCATAGCTTTCGGTGTACAGCTCGACCCGGTCGGCGCCAATGCCTTTGGCAGCAGCCATGGCCTCGGGAACCGGGTCCATGAACAGGCTGACCCGAACGCCGCGCGCATGGGCATATTCGATGTGTGGCTGCAGACGTTCGGCATCCTGCGGAAAACTCCAGCCGTGGTCGCTGGTGAACTGGTCTTCGCTGTCAGGCACAAAAGTGCACTGGTGCAGCGGCAAGCCCCGGGCCGACAGGTCGCGCACAAAATGCATCAAGTTTTGCAGCGGATTGCCCTCGATGTTGAACTCGCAGTGCGGCCAGTCCTTCATCAGCGCGGCAATTTCATACACATCGTCGGCGCGTATGTGGCGCTCGTCGGGCCGGGGATGCACCGTGATGCCGCTGGCACCCGCCTTCAGGCACAACTCGGCAGCGCGCAACACGCTGGGAATGTCCAGATGCCGGGTATTTCGAAGCAGCGCCACCTTGTTGACGTTGACCGACAGCACGGTTTTCAAAGTGCCGGGGGGATGGGGCAGGTGCGAACGATGGTCGGAGTGGAATAAGGCGATCATGGCGACATCAATCGAATAAATCGTTAAAGGGCTTGCAGGTCCATCATCATCTGCCGGGTTTTCAAAACCCTGACACCACAATGGTAGTGCAGCAAGGCACGCAGCTGTATTTTGAGTTCATTGGCGGCCGGCACACAGGCCCGCAGCGTGTCGGTAAACAGCGCTTTTTCACCCAGCGACTGCTGCAGCGCCTGCCAGTGTTCGCCGCTCAGGCTGAAGCGGTCATCGTCATGGACGGGCCGCAGACCGGCCTCGGCAACCAGCACATAACGCTGCTGCGCAGCCAGCGGCGCCAGGGTTGCGGTTTCGGCATCCAGCCGGGGCAGCAAGCCAATCCCCTGCAACAGGCGCAACTCGAAAGCACGCAGCGCCAGCTGAAGCGTTTCGGTATTCTGGCTGGCAAGCAGCTGGACCGTGGCGGCATAGGCATCAAACAGCAGTGGATGCGGGTCGTCCCGGGCCAGCAGGCGCATCAGTAACTCGTTCAGGTAATAACCCGAAAGCAGCGCATCGCCACTTGGCATGACATGGCCACCCTGCCATTCAGCACTCTTGAGGTTGCGGATTTCCGCATCGCCGCCAAATGCGACATGCAGCGGCTGCATGGGCAGCAAAATCGGCCGGAAACTGGAACTGGGTTTCTTGGCACCGCGCGCCACCAGCGCCACCCGGCCGTAGTGACGGGTGAACACATCCAGGATCAGGCTGGACTCGCTCCAGTCGTAACGGTGCAGCACATAGGCGGGTTCATTGTTGATGCGTTGGGCAGCCAAGGTGGAGGTGTCAGGTCAAGCGATCACGTAGAAGTGGCAAGCAGGGTCTGCATTTTCCCAAGCAGGGGCCGCGGGACCGGCTTCGCCGGACCGCAGGCGCAGCAGCCCCCTCGGGGGGACAGGAAGCCACACGCAGTGGGCGACCGTCGGGTGCATCTTCCCAAGCAAGGGCCGCGGAACCGGCTCTGCCGGGCCGCAGGCGCAGCGGCCCCCTCGGGGGGCAGGAAGCCACACGAAGCGGGGAGCGTGGGGGTGCATCTTCCCAAGCAGGGGCCGCGGAACCGGCTTCGCCGGACCGCAGGCGCAGCGGCCCCCTCGGGGGGCAGCGAACCACGCGAAGCGGGGAGCGTGGGGGTGCATCTTCCCAAGCAGGGGCCGCGGGACCGGCTTCGCCGGACCGCAGGCGCAGCGGCCCCCTCGGGGGGCAGCGAACCACGCGAAGCGGGGAGCGTGGGGGCTCTATCACTCATACCCGAAGGTCTTGACGCGTGCCTCGTCATCCGCCCAGCCGGATCGGACCTTGACCCAGATCTCCAAAAACACCTTGCCGCCGGTCAGGGCTTCGAGTTCATGCCGTGCCTCAGTGCCGATGCGCTTGAGCTTCTCGCCCTTCTCCCCAATGATCATGCCCTTGTGGCCGTCGCGCTCGACGACGATGGTCGCGGCAATCTTGCGCAGATTGCCCTCTTCCTCATATTGGTCAATGATGACGGTCGAGGTGTAGGGCAGCTCGTCGCCGGTCAGGCGAAACAGCTTTTCCCGGATGATCTCGGCAGCCATGAAGCGGTCGCTGCGATCGGTCAGTTCATCCGCGCCATACATCCACGGCTGCACCGGCAGGTATTTTTCACAAATCCCGAACAGGCGCTCGACGTCCTTGGCATTGTTGGCCGACATCGGCACGAATTCGGCAAAGTTATGCCGTTCCTGCATGGCGCGCAGCCAAGGCGCAATTTCAGCGCGGCGGTGAATCAGGTCAAACTTGTTGGCCAGCAAAATGGCCGGTGTTTTTTCTGGCAGCAGCGCCAGCACCTTGGCATCGGCCAGGTTGAACTGGCCGGCTTCCACCACGAAAACAATCAGGTCCACGTCATTGACGGCGCCAACCACCGTACGGTTCAGCGAACGGTTCAGCGCATTGCCATGCCGTGTCTGAAAACCCGGTGTATCGACAAACACAAACTGCGTCGCGGCGCGCGTGCGCATGCCGGTGATGCGGTGGCGCGTGGTCTGCGCTTTGCGCGAGGTGATGCTGACCTTCTGGCCGACCAGCGCATTGAGCAAGGTGGATTTGCCGACGTTAGGCTTGCCGACGATGGCAATCAGGCCGCAACGCTGCTCGCCCACGGGCGGCAGGCTCTGCGCACCATTGTCCGCCGGTACAGCCGCGCCGCGCGAAGCTGTTGCCTGGGCAAGCATGGCGTCGATGGCGTCCTGGCTCTGGGCAGGCTCGGGCGCTGCAGGAGATGCTGCCGTTTGATCGCCTTGGGGCAAGTCGGCAGGTGGGGTGGATTCTTTTTTTTCGGTACTCATAATCAATTCAATCGTGTTGGGTGACCAGCCAGAGGCGGCATTGGCAAAAAAATGCTCAGGCGGGCAGTGTCTTGACGTAGACCAGCATGGCACTGGCAGCGGCCTGTTCACCAGCGCGCCGTGAAATGCCGGTACCGCGTTCGGCGCGGCTGAATTCGGCGATTTCGCATTCCACTTCAAAAGTCTGCTGGTGCGCCGCCCCCAGGGTGCCAACTACCCTGTAGGCGGGAAGTCGCATTTTGCGCCCCTGAAGCCACTCCTGCAATTCGGTTTTCGGGTCCTTGCCAATGGCTTTCATTTGCGGGTTCACCTGCACATCCTTGAACAGGCGGCGCACCAGTTGGTCGGCCTTGTCGTAACCGGCATCCAGATAGACCGCACCGATCACGGCTTCAAGCGCATCGGCCAGCATGGACGGCCGGTTCTTGCCACCGGAACGGGCCTCGCCTTCGCCCAGCCGCAGCAAATCGGGCAAGCCCAGCACCACAGCCAGATGGTGCAATGTGTCCTGCTTGACCAGATTGGCCCGAACGCGTGAGAGATCGCCTTCGGGCAGTTCGCTCAATTGCTCGTACAGAAATCCGGCCACAGCCAGATTGAGGACGGAATCGCCCAGGAATTCGACACGTTCGTTGTGATCCGAAGAAAAGCTGCGGTGTGTCAGCGCCTGGGCAAGCAGCCTGGGATTGGCGAATTCGTGCTGCAGGCGCTTTTGCAGCGCCTGCAGGGCAGGACTGGGGGGAGAAGCGGTACGCACCACCTTATTTGGATCGTCCGCTGTACTTCAGCAGCAGATAAGCAGGTCCGGCCAAATGAATTTCACGCGTGTAGGCAAAAGCCACCACCGTCTTGTCGCCCTCTTTCGTCACGTCCAGGTCCTTGCCGGAAATAGAGTGGATGTCGTCGATCTGCCCGGCCTTGTCAAAGATCGCCCTGACTTCAGGCACTGTGCTGCCCGATGTGGCCTTGTTCGCCGCCTTGGTGATGGCCTGGAATTCAATCAGTGTTGGAAGCACCTGCGCGCCCAAAATGAAGACGCAGGCTGCAATGACGCCGAAAAACAGCAGGCCGATGAAGGAAATACCACGTTGCTTGTGTTTCATTGAGACGGATTCCAGAGAAAGTTCATGAAGAAAGGCTTTTTAAGCTATTGACGCGTCAGCAGTTTCACACTCAATCAAAGGAACCGATGCGCTTGAGATTGCCAAAGTTCATCCAGACGAAAAATGCCTTGCCGACAATATTCTGCTCGGGAACAAAGCCCCAGTAGCGCGAATCCAGCGAATTGTCGCGGTTGTCGCCCATCATGAAATAGTGCCCTTCGGGCACCTTGCACACCACGCCTTCGGTGCTGTAACGGCAATTGTCCCGGTAGGGAAAATTATCGGCGCCAGCGATGAAGGAGGGGCGGTCGTCGTCATTGAGAAGCCGGTATTTCCGCTCGCCATTGGTTTCCTCGAACTGCTTGGCATAACGCATCGAATCGACATCGAAAAAATCAGGGAGAGCCACTTTGGGCAGCGGCTTGCCATTGATGGTGAGCTTCTTGTTCAGGTAGGCCACCTCGTCGCCAGGAATGCCGACCACGCGCTTGATGTAGTCCAGGCTGGGCTTGGGCGGGTAACGAAATACCATGACGTCGCCACGCTCGGGACTGTGGTTGTCCAGTATCTTGCGGTTGATCACCGGCAAGCGCACTCCGTAATGAAACTTGTTCACCAGAATCAGGTCGTTGACCAGCAGCGTCGGGATCATCGAACCCGACGGTATCTTGAACGGCTCGAACAAAAAAGAACGAAGCAGGAAAACGATGATGATCACCGGGAACAAACCGGCGGTCCAGTCCAGCCACCAGGGCTGCATGATCAGCCGGCTTCTGGCCTCCTGGGTGTTGTCATCCACCTGGTTAATGCCCATTTTGGCCAGTTCGGCCTGGCGCAGGACGGCATTTGCATCCAGCGCAGCGACGGCCTTGCGCCGCTGTGGCAGGAAATAAAGCCGCTCGGCCACCCAGTAAATGCCGGTCACTACAGCGGCCAGGAACAGCAGGGCAGAAAAGTTGCCTTCGACCATGCCAAAGTACCAGGCGGCGCCATAGCCGACAAATGCTGCCAACACCAGGGCGGTGATGGAACTCATCGCGCCGCGCATCAGTCTTCCACCTGCAAGATAGCCAGGAATGCCTCTTGAGGCACTTCCACCGAACCGATTTGTTTCATACGCTTCTTGCCTGCCTTTTGCTTCTCGAGAAGCTTTTTCTTGCGGGAAATGTCACCGCCGTAGCACTTGGCGATCACGTTCTTGCGCAAGGCCTTGATGGTCTCGCGGGCAATGATGTTGGCGCCGATGGCTGCCTGGATTGCCACATCGAACTGTTGGCGTGAAATGATCTCGCGCATCTTGGCGACCACGGCCCTGCCCCGGTACGCTGACTGGCTGCGGTGAACGATGATCGACAACGCATCGACCTTCTCGCTGTTGAGCAGGATATCGACCTTCACCACGTCGGAGGCGCGGAACTCCTTGAACTCGTAGTCCATCGACGCATAGCCGCGCGACACCGATTTGAGCTTGTCGAAAAAGTCGAGCACGATTTCACCCAGCGGCATTTCGTAGGTCAGCATGACCTGCTTGCCGTGGTAGGCCATGTTCAGCTGCACGCCGCGTTTCTGGTTGGCGAGCGTCATGACGGCACCGACATAGTCTTGCGGCATGTAGAGGTGAACCGTGACGATGGGTTCACGAATCTCGTTAACGCGTCCGCCATCGGGAATTTTCGACGGATTTTCGACCCGGATGATTTCGCCATCGGACTTGAGCACTTCATAGACGACGCTGGGTGCGGTGGTGATCAGGTCCTGGTCGAACTCGCGCTCCAGCCGCTCCTGGACGATTTCCATGTGCAGCAGGCCCAGAAAGCCGCAGCGAAAGCCAAAACCCAGCGCTTCACTGACTTCGGGCTCGTAATGCAGCGAAGCGTCGTTGAGCTTGAGCTTTTCCAGCGCATCGCGCAGCGACTCGTATTCACTGGCTTCCGACGGGTACAGACCGGCAAACACCTGCGGCTGGATTTCCTTGAAACCCGGAAGCGCCTGGGTCGCGGTGAAGGCGGCGCCGCCGCTGCCGCCTTTGATCAGCGTCACGGTGTCGCCGACACGCGCAGCCTGCAATTCCTTGATGCCAGCAATCACGAAGCCCACTTCGCCAGCTTCCAGCGACTGGCGCGGTTCAGTGTGTGGCGTGAACACGCCAAGCTGCTCGGCGTTGTAGGTGGCTTCGCTGGCCATCAGTTTGATGCGGTCGCCCTTGGCCAGGCGGCCATCGACGACCCGCACCAGCATGACCACGCCGACGTAGGCGTCATACCAGCTGTCGATGATCATTGCGCGCAAGGCGGCGTCAGGGTTTCCCTTCGGAGGCGGAATCAGGGCGACCACGGCTTCGAGGATCTCGTCAATACCCATGCCTGTCTTGGCGCTGCACGGAATCGCGTCGGTGGCATCGATGCCAATGACTTCCTCGATTTCCTGCTTGGCGTTGTCAGGATCTGCTTGCGGCAGGTCCATCTTGTTAAGTACCGGCACCACTGTTACGCCCAGGTCCAGCGCGGTGTAGCAGTTGGCAACGGTCTGCGCTTCGACACCTTGGCTGGCATCAACCACCAACAGCGCCCCTTCGCAGGCTGACAGCGAACGGCTGACTTCATAGGAAAAGTCGACATGGCCCGGCGTGTCGATCAAATTGAGGTTGTAGATCTGGCCGTCAACCGCCTTGTACTTGAGCGAAGCAGTCTGCGCCTTGATCGTGATGCCACGCTCTTTTTCAATGTCCATCGAATCGAGCACCTGAGCACTCATCTCGCGGTCCTGCAGGCCACCGCAGCGCTGGATCAGCCGGTCTGCCAGCGTGGACTTGCCATGATCAATGTGCGCAATGATCGAAAAATTTCGGATGTGATTCATCAACAAAAACGCCTAATTACTTGAAAATATTGCAGAAAAACAAACAGACCACACCCACGAGCATAAAAAAAGGCGCGTCTTGCAATGACGCGCCCTGAACCAACCCTCTATGGCAACTGCGAAAGTTGGAGCTTCATTGTAGGCAAAAAGCCGGGAGCGACCCGTTTCAGCATCTGCCGTTGCTGACCTTGCCAGGCTACACGTTATGTTTGAACCTTTTCAACTGGCCAGAAAACTGTGCAACCGCCGGTATGGAAAACTGCTGAAATGCTGCTGCATTGTAACGAGCCTCATTGCCAAACCGGTCTTGAGGCTGTGCAGCAAGTATTCAGCGCGCCGGCCGGATGATCACAAATTGCGCCAGTTCACCGCGACGAACAAGCATGGTGATGTTTTTGGTCTTGTCAATTTTCGACAGCGCCGCCTCAAAACCCTTGACGCCAGTCACTTCAGCATTGGCAATTGAAACGATCACGTCGCCTTCGCGCAGTCCAGCGCGCGCTGCTGCGCCATCGGCCACATCGATCTTGACGCCGCCCTTCACATTGAGGTCCTTTTTCTGCGCTTCAGTGATCTCGCTGACCGAAAGACCTACAGCCTGTGCAGGGCCAGCCACGGGCGGCTTGGACTCTGACTTCGCAGCAGCGCGCACCGGCTTGTCGGCGTCCACCTCGGCAATCGTGACGGACAGATCCTTGCTGGCGCCACGCCGAAACACAGTGACCGTCACCTGGGTACCGGGTTTAATGCTGCCCACCATGCGCGGCAGGTCGCTGGCCTTGTCAATCGACTTGCCCTCAAACTTCGTGATGATGTCACCTGCTTCAATGCCTGCTTTTTCAGCAGGCGCGCCGCTTTCGACACCGCGCACCAAAGCGCCCTGCACCTTGCCAAGTCCAATGGCTTCGGCCACGTCCTTGGTGACCTGGTCGATCTGCACGCCGATCCGGCCGCGCGTCACCTTGCCATTGATGCGGAGTTGCTCAGATACGCGCGTTGCCTCATCAATGGGGATTGAAAACGAGATACCCTGAAAGCCACCCGAACGTGAATAGATTTGGCTGTTGATGCCAACGACTTCGCCGCGCATGTTGATCAGCGGACCGCCCGAATTACCGGGATTGATGGCCACGTCGGTCTGGATGAAAGGCAGGTAGTCGCCTGTATCGCGCTGCTTGGCGCTGACAATGCCCGCCGTCACGGTGTTTTCAAGCCCGAATGGCGAACCGATGGCCATCACCCATTCGCCCACGCGCAAGCGGCTGATGTCGCCAATCTTGACGGCTGGCAAGCCGGTGGCTTCGATCTTGACCACGGCAACGTCGGTGCGCTTGTCGGCACCAATGATCTTTGCCTTGAATTCGCGCTTGTCGGTCAGGGTGACCAGCACCTCGTCCGCTCCGTCGACCACATGCGCATTGGTCATGACATAGCCATCAGCCGTCAGGATAAATCCGGAACCGACCCCACGCGGCTGGTTTTCATCCGGCTGACCCGGCTGACCCGGCTCAGCGCGTGGTCCGCGCGGCATATTGGGGGGCACGGGAATGCCGAAACGCTTGAAGAACTCCAGCATCTGCTCGTCAATGCCACTCGTGGTAGCCGACGCCTTGGCTCGTTCAAGGGTGCGAATGTTTACCACAGACGGCCCCACCTCGTCGACCAGGTCAGTGAAGTCCGGCAATGTCCGGGTTTGTGCCCATACCGGCGTCAGCGGCAGCACAGAGCTTGTCGCAGCCAGGGCCATCAGGCATGCAGCCAAGTAAGGGCGCAACGGTTTAAGATTCAATTCACGCATTTTCAGCCTTGTTATCAATAGAGATTTATCACGCAAACCAGCTAATCAGCAAATTTTCAAAACAAACAGTTCGATGGCAATTTGCAAGACCAGAACGAGCAACTAGGCCACAAGAAACCGATGATTTTTCGACCACGGCGCCAGGTTCTTACTTTTTACGCTCCAGCGCGCTGACAAACAGTTGCAGCGTCGGGACAGGAACCTCACCCACCAGAGTGATCCAATGGGTATCAAGCTGTCGCGTCAGCGTCTGGGTAGCGCCCAACGAAAGCGTGGACTCGCGCACATGTCGCCGCGGATCGAATGGCTCCACAAAAATCGACACCGACGCCAGACCATCTGAAAAAATCCATTGCAGCGGGCCATCACCGGTAGCGCCCTTTGCTCCATTGTCCGTGCTCGAAGCCGGCCTTTGGTAACAGCTCATGGGATTGAAACCGGCCACAGGCGTCTTCAGTCCCCAGCCTTCGGCGGCGGCCGTTGTCTTGACCAACTCGGGCTTGTCAAGACGGTAGCCCTGCACCTTGCCCATCATCTGGATGAGTTGGCTCATACTTACAGGTGCGTCTAGCTGAAGCTCGGAAAATGCCGCTTGTTCAATCACTTTGCCGTCGGTATCGAGCGTTTGGAGCTTAACGATCAAGCCATTTTTTCGCTCACTCCAGACGCGGTAGCCGAACCGCAGCCGATCCTTGGGAATCAGCGTGATGATGTCGGCGTCAACGCCCGCCACCCGTTCCAGACCTTCCTGCCGAAACCTGTAGAAGTCGGCAATGCGGCTGTCGGCCGACTGGAACAATTGGGGAAACAAGCCTAGCGACTCCCTTTTTTCAGTGCGCACCACTTTGTGGTCTGGCATGAAGGTTGTCATCTGGTCGTTATGCCGAAAGATGGAACGCGGCGCACCGGTCAGTGTTTCGATTCGCTCTACCTGCTGCGTCCCTTCGCAGACATGCCATATTTTGGCACTGGACATGTTGCCACCCGCCGACACCACAAAGGTTCCCACATAGGTGCGATTGATGGAGGCTTGGTGCATTCGCATCAGCCAGTCGTTCAAGCTGCGCACTTCTTCAGCCGATGCCGTGGGCTGCACGGCAACCGGCAGAACTTGCGCAGCTACATAATTCATAGCAAACAGTCCATACAGGACAAGCGGAAGAAGCCTAAAATACTTAAAAATCATGGATTTCAGGAAGTTTTCTGGCACTTAACGGGCGCTGGTGGCCTGTGCGTTGCGTGACGTTTCGAAAGTGGCATTGCGCAAGAATCCTGAAGACTCCTGCAAGGCCGAAGCCGTTCCGAACTGCCGATGCGCTGCGAGCAACTCTTCCAGACGGGCATCTCGCACCACAGGCCCTTGCGGCGACGTGACCACGATTTGCGCAGCGGAAGACTGTGCCAGTTGCTGCCCGGACACTTGCGGCGCCAACAGCCCGGACGCATTCCATGCAATGGCAGAAACAGCGGCCAGTGACGCCACACCTGCCACCAGTTTCCAGCGGAAACTGCCGTCGTTCGAGGCCGGACCACGGTGATGAAGAATGTCGGCAGAAGCTGGCAACCCTGCAAATGGAATCACCACAGGGGCAACAGTCTCCTGCGCAATTCGTGCGGTGAGCCGGCTGGCAAACCCGGTTTCGCCACCCACCATCAGGGAAGGCGCATGCGGATTGGCCGGCGAACGCAGGAAGTCACCAATCAGGTGATAAGTATTCCAGCAGTCAAGCGAAGCATCATCTTGGCCACATGCCTCAAGCGCGGCGGAAAAATCCTGCTCGTCCAACTGGCCATCCGCCATTGCAGAAAGAAGTTCGGGGGTATTCATGCGTGATTTCATGATATTTTATGGGCAGCGGGTCTGCCGGTTCTGTTCACTGACTGCCTGGGCTGGCGAATGACTATGCAACGACAACGAACTCACCAACGTTTGCCGGTCTGGTTTTCCAGCAAGGGTTTGACCTTTGCAGAAATCGCCTCGCGGGCTCTGAAAATTCGTGACCGTACCGTGCCAATCGGACAATTCATGGCTTCGGATATCTCCTCATAACTCAAACCTTCGATTTCCCGCAAGGTAATCGCTTCGCGCAATTCATCCGGCAAATCCTGCATCGCCTGGTTGATGATGTGGGCAATTTCCTTGCTGGCCAGCACCGTTTCAGGGGTCTCAGGACTGGTTAGTTCGTTTTCGACGCGGGAAGTTTCATCGTCATCGTCGGATTTATAGGCATTTTCAGAAACAGTCGGATTTCGCTTCAGGTCCATCAGGGCTTTCTTGGCCGTATTGACGGCGATCCGGTAAAGCCAGGTGTAGAACTGCGCCTCTCCCCTGAATTGTCCCAATGCGCGATAAGCCCGTATGAAGGTTTCTTGTGCAATGTCTTCCACCAGGTCCACATCGCGGACCATGCGCCCGATCAGGCGCTGAATACGCCGCTGGTATTTGATGACCAGCAGTTCAAATGCCTTCTGGTCGCCCGCGACTGTGCGCTCGACCAGCAGCGCATCACTGTCAGCGGGCTTATCGACGGCAAGCGGGAGAAGGTCATCGCTCATCGCTTGACCTGAGAAACATGATGGAATTGCATAGTTTTCGATGGCGCCACAGCCGCTGGCGGCGAGCCGGAAGGTTCGGCAGGCACAAAATCGTGCTTAGGCAGGGAAATATGCGACCTGTGCGGGGAATACACGGCACGGCGTAAATCCAGCCAACGCTCGGGCATGGCGTTTTGCTCAACCCAAAGCCATAAACTGGCGCCAGCCTGATTTTCCAGCCGCAACAAAAGCCGCTGCTGAAAATCAGCCACTATCGACAGCGCGTGCTCGCTCTCGCCAGTTTGATAACCAGGACTTTCCCAGCGCCAGACATGGCCGTCCCACGCCAGTAGGCCGCCCGGAAGGTTTTTCCAGGTAATTCGTGCCGCAATACCTGCAAGCAGCACCGAAAATCCCGCCAACAGCAAGCGCCAGTCAAACTGCCGCATGACGTTCCACCACAGCAACACTGACAAAAGGCCAGAAACCCAGAACACCAGCAACACGCCGCGCAGAAAAGAAGACCGCCCAAGCGGATAGACCACTGGCGGGGCGTTGTGGCGGTTCAAGGCAGTTCGTGCTGAAGCCGGTGCTGCCGAAGAAAGTCCTGTTGCTCTCAGACGCGCTTGAATACCAGGGTGCCGTTGGTTCCACCAAAGCCAAAGTTGTTTTTGACAGCAATGTCGATGGTGGCGTCACGCGCGGTGTTGGCGCAGAAGTCCAAATCGCACTCAGGGTCCTGGTTGAATAAATTGATGGTTGGCGGAATTTTCTGGTGATGCAGCGCAAGCACAGTGAACACCGATTCGATGCCGCCAGCGCCTCCGAGCAAATGGCCCGTCATGGACTTGGTCGAACTGACCACCAGCTTGTCCTTGGCATGGGCACCAAAGGCGGCCTTGATGGCGTTGGTTTCGTTCAGATCGCCCAGCGGCGTGGACGTGCCATGCGCATTGAGGTACTGAACCTGGTCCGCATTGACGCCTGCATTTTTCAGGGCCATGGCCATGGAACGGCGCGGGCCGTCGATGTCGGGAGCCGTCATGTGATAGGCATCGGCACTCATGCCAAAACCCAGCACTTCAGCGTAAATCTTGGCGCCACGCGCCTTGGCGTGTTCGTATTCTTCGAGCACGACCACGCCACTGCCTTCACCCAGCACGAAGCCATCACGGTCCCTGTCCCAGGGGCGAGACGCTGTTTTCGGGTCGTCATTGCGGGTCGACAGCGCCCGGGCCGCTGCAAAGCCGCCCACGCCGAGCGCCGAAACCGTGGCTTCAGCCCCGCCAGCAATCATCACATCGCAGTCGCCATACTCGATCATGCGCGCCGACAACCCAATGGCATGCAATCCCGTCGTGCATGCTGTCACGACAGCGATGTTGGGGCCCTTGAAACCGAACTTGATTGACACGTGTCCGGAGATCATGTTGATGATGGTGGCCGGTACAAAGAAAGGTGAAATACGGCGCGGGCCGCGTTCCACCAGTTCGCCATGCATGCGCTCGATCAGCGGCAATCCGCCAATGCCCGAGCCGATGTTGCAGCCGATACGGGTTGCCAGATCGTCGTCCAAGGCGTCGCCGGTTGGCAAACCACTGTCGGCTACCGCTTGACAGGCTGCAGCCAAGCCCAGATGGATGAAACGGTCCATGTGCCGGGCTTCTTTCTCGGGGATGTAATCCGCGATATTGAATCCCTTGACTTCGCCTGCGAATTTGCAGGCTAGGTTGCTCGCATCAAAATGGGTGATCAGGTCAATACCGGGTGTTCCGGCAAGCACGTTGGCCCAGGAATCAGCAACGGTATTTCCTACCGGGCTGACACAACCCAGACCTGTGACGACGACACGACGACGGCTCATTCAGTAATCCTGGAAAAAAACCTGAAAGACCAAAACTGGCTTTTCAGGTGGATGGCGGCAAAGGCGTAAATGCCTTAGGCCTTGTGATGGGTGTTGGCGTAGTCGATCGCGTTCTGGACGGTGGTGATTTTCTCGGCGTCTTCGTCGGGAATTTCAATGCCAAACTCGTCTTCGAGTGCCATGACCAGCTCTACGGTGTCAAGGGAATCAGCGCCCAGGTCAGCCACAAAGGACTTTTCGCTGGTAACTTGACCTTCTTCAACGCCAAGTTGTTCGGCAATGATTTTCTTAACACGTGCTTCGATATCGCTCATAAATCCCTCTGAGGGTTGTAAATTAATCCGTGATTTTACCGCGTTGGGAGTGTCTTCCCAAGCACCGCGCCGGACGGATAGGAACCGGCTTCGATTTCCTGTGTTTTTAACACTGTCAGGCACAGGCCTGACAGGTCGGCTTGCCCATGTTGCAGTTCAAACTCTGTTGCTTTTACATATACATTCCGCCGTTGACATGAAGTTCTTGCCCCGTAATGTAGGCAGCCTGCGGACTGGCCAGAAAAGCCACAGCATGCGCAATATCCTGAGGCTTGCCGAGGTGGCCAAGCGGAATTTGTCCGAGCAGTGATTTTTGTTGTTCCTCAGGCAAGCGGGCCGTCATGTCAGTTTCGATAAAGCCTGGCGCCACGCAATTGACGGTGATGCTTCGCGAACCCAGTTCACGCGCGAGCGCACGCGTCATGCCCGCCACGCCTGCCTTGGCAGCAGCGTAATTGGCCTGCCCTGCATTTCCCGAAGCGCCCACTACCGAAGTGATGCTGATGATGCGGCCGTAGCGCTGCTTCATCATGCAACGCATCACGGCCCGGCTCATGCGAAAAACCGCCTTCAAGTTGGTGTCAAGCACCGCGTCCCAGTCGTCATCTTTCAGGCGCATGGCAAGCATGTCGCGGGTGATACCGGCATTGTTGACCAGCACGTGCAAGCCGCCCAGTTCTGTGACGATACGGTTAACCAATGCTTCGGCAGCAGCGCCGTCGTTCACATCGAGAACCTGTCCGGAGCAGCCCGGATAGGCCGTCAGCGTACGGCTGATTTTGGCGGCACCTTCGTCGGTGGTGGCAGTGCCGATGACCTTCAAACCCCTTTTTGCGAGTTCCAGCGCAATGGCTGCGCCAATGCCGCGCGAGGCGCCCGTCACCAGCGCCGTCTGTCCTTCAAATATTATTTCGCTCATTCCAGCAGCTCCTTCACCGCAACCAGCGAGGCAGGATCGAACAAAGGCACCCCGATCAATTCGGGATCAACGCGTTTTGAGAGACCCGCCAGAACCTTGCCCGGCCCACACTCAACCAGTGTTGCCAGGCCTTTTGCCTTGATGGCTTGCACGCATTCGACCCAGCGCACCGGACCAAAGGCCTGGCGGTAAAGCGCATCACGGATGCGGTCAGGATCGGTTTCGACAGCGACATCCACATTGTTGATGACGGGAAATCGCGGATTTGCAAACTCGATGCGCGCAAGCTGCTCCTTGAGCCTGTCAGCGGCCGGCTTCATCAGGCTGGAGTGAAACGGCGCTGACACAGGCAAGGGCAACGCCCGTTTGGCACCACTTGCCTTGAGGATTTCACAGGCCTTGTCCACCGCCGCCTTGCTGCCGGCAATCACGGTTTGCATTGGGTCGTTAAAATTGACGGCTTCCACGATTTCAGCCGTATTGGCGCCAAATGTCCGCACAGCTTCAGCGCAACCATCAATGACTCTGGTGGCATCCATGCCCAGGATGGCAGCCATAGCGCCCATGCCGACAGGCACGGCGTCCTGCATCGCTTGCGCCCTGAAGCGGACAAGCGGCACAGCCTGCGTCAGGCTTAGCACGCCGGATGCAACCAGTGCCGAGTATTCGCCAAGCGAGTGGCCGGCAACTGCAGTCGGCGCCACACCGATTTCCGCCATCCACACCCGGTAAGCCGCCACACCAGCGACCAGCATGACCGGCTGGGTATTGGTGGTCAGTGCCAGCGCTTCCTTGGGGCCGCTCTTGATAAGCTGGCCGATATCTTCAGTCAGCGCGTCAGAGGCTTCAGCCAGGGCCTGGACCACAACCGGGTGGTCGCCCCAGGCGTCCAGCATCCCAACCGCCTGGGAGCCCTGGCCAGGAAAAACAAAAGCAAATGATTTCAAATGATGACTCCGGTTATCAATCGCATGGTGAGAATTGCGCTCATTGTAGAAAGGTGTATAGCCTGCAGAACAGGTTGTTTTTACAGTGCATCAAGGCAGCGAAGGCACGGCAGCCAAGACGCGAAGCCTGTACCAGTGCAACACCCCCCTCAGGCCAGTTTTGATGCAATGAATCATGGCCATAATCGCCAGCCAAGGGTCCATCAGGTAGTCCCAAAGATTGTTTGACTCCATCCATCCTGCGACCCAGGCGAGCAGTGCCAGGCCGACCAGCCCCGGCAGCAGCCGCAAGCCGGCCACCCAGCAGGCAAGCGACAGCATCAGCAAAATGCCCAGCATGCCAAATGAGCCCCATCCTGGCCGATAGGCATCCCAGTCACCCCATCCCAAGGCGGCTGGATACAGCACGGCCGCAGCCACGGCAAGGGCCCCATATACAGCCATCTTTTCAGACTCAGCCACGGCAGGCCAGTCAAACAGGCGCCGGCATAGGCTCAAACAGGCAAGTGCTACCAGCGTTGTACTCAGATCGGAACTGACACCCCTGACATAAGCTAGCAGCGGCAACTGTGCGGCGCCAAAAGGAAGCCACAACAACAAAAAACAGGCGATCAGGGCCCATTTGACCCACTGGGTCACACCGGTGCGGCTTGCCAGCAGGCGCAGGCCGGCTGCGCACAGCACCAGGTCAATGCCCAGCAGGGCCACCAGATCAGTGAGCGGCGGAATCAGCATGGTGGCTCATGTCAGGTTGAAGATTTTGCCGGGGATCGAGCCGGACATGCTTGATGCGGCTGCGGTGCCAGGTGTAAACCAGATGCAGATAGCCATCCCGGCTTTGCAGCAGGTAGGGGTAAGAAAACTCCTGCAGACAGGTGGTTGCAGCACACAGCTGGCGTTTGGCGCTGGCAATATCCGCCTGGGTTTGGTCCTGGCTGGCACCTTGCTTGCGGAGTTCATCGCCCAGCAGGCGTTCGTAGTCGCTGACCGACAAAGGCGTTTCAGGCGCAGGGGATGATTCCACGACCCACGGCACCGCCCCCTCGAACGAGCCTGCTGCATTGGCCTGCAGCAGCGCCAGCATTTCACGATTTTTCGGTTTCGGGTTCAGGGCAAGCCACTGCTGGCCTGAAGCAGTCACGACACCGGCGAGCGCTGAATCGGGGTTCGGCCAGGGGGTTGCATGGGTTGCCGACCAGGTTTTTCCTGCATCAACTGTTTCGGATGCCATCACGGCGGTGCTCTTGCCAGAGCGCATGTAAATTTGTGCCTCGCGGGCACTGCTCACCAGCACCACGGGCTGCAGGCTGGTCTGGCTGCCTGGAACACGCGTTTTGTCGAGCATGCGCCCCTGGGGACTGATGCGCAGTATTTCAGCGAACTTGGTCACGAACTCGTGGTACACCGGCAAGCCGATCTGCCCATTCTGGTAAAAAATCGGTGCGCCCTTGGCAAGCGTGCTGATGTTGAGGAAAGGCGAAGTCACCAATCTTGCAGGAAGGCTCCAGGACAGGCCGTCGTCAGTGGAGCGAAGCCAGGTGATGGAACTGCCCGCCCAGCCACCCAGCGAGACATTGACCATCCACAGCATGAGCGAGTCGTCAGGCATTCGGGCAATCACCGGATTGCCAATTTTTTTGACATACCGCCACAAGCCCTGCTGCAGGTGCTGGCGGTCCAGGAGCGTTGTCTCCTCACCCCACTGCTGATATGCCGCGTCCATCACGGCGGTCTTGATGACCACATCCCTCGCCCCTTCCCTCGAACCTGAAAACCAGACAGCGCGCAAACGGCCGTCACGCAGTTCGACCAGCGACGCGGCATGCACAGCCCGCCCCGGTGAAGAAGATACAAAGCGAGCATTAAACCCGAAACGGCCATCTGGCGAAGCTTGACGGACAGGCGCGACCACTGCGGGAGCGGCAGTCTGCACCGACGGCAAAACCTTTGTTGCAGACAGTTCCTGCCGGGGCATTAGCAGAAAATCATCTGCGGGCACGCGGTAGGCAATTTTCCAGCCGGCAAGAAGAAAAATAACTGTCAACGCCAGCGCCGCCAGCAAATTCATGCGGAGAGCAAAATGTGATCGGCTAAAGTTCAAACAGCCCCCTGCCAGAAAGGCAAGCGCCCTTGGACGCAGCGCAGCAAAAAACCATTTCAGTACTTGAGAAGCACGGCACCCCAAGTGAAACCGCCGCCGACGCCTTCCAGCATGACGACGTCCCCCTTTTTGACCTTGCCGCTGCGGACCGCCTCGTCCAATGCCAGTGGGATAGAAGCTGCCGAGGTGTTACCGTGCTGGTCCACCGTGACGATCAGTTTTTCCAACGGGAGTTTCAGTTTTTTGGCCGTGCTGTGCATGATGCGCAGGTTGGCCTGGTGGGGAATCAGCCAGTCAATATCGGCTTCGGTGAGTTCCGCCTTGGCAAGGGTGGCGCGGGCAGCACTTTCAAGCACCCCGACAGCCAGCTTGAAAACCGCCTTGCCGTCCATGGTGAGGAGCGGGCTGCCGATCACCTGGCCACCCGAAACATGGCCGGGAACGCACAGGATGCCAACATACTTTCCATCGGCATGCAGATCGCTGGCCAGAATTCCCGGAGTTTGCGAGGCTTCCAGCACCACCGCTCCGGCACCGTCGCCAAAAAGCACGCAGGTCGTGCGGTCGGAAAAATCGAGGAGGCGCGAAAACACTTCGGCACCGACCACCAGGGCCTTGCTCGCCGCGCCGCTCTTGATCATGGCGTCGGCCACACTCAAGGCGTAAACAAAACCACTACAGACCGCCTGCATGTCAAAAGCCGGGCAACCGGCTATTCCCAGCTTGTGCTGCAGGATGCAGGCAACCGAAGGAAACACCATGTCCGGCGTCGAGGTCGCGACGATGATCAGGTCGATGTCGGCAGCTTGCAGTCCGGCGGCGTCGATGGCGCGCCTGGACGCCTCAAGCGCGAGGTCGCTGCAGGTCACATCAGGCGCGGCAAAGTGACGCGCACTGATACCGGTTCGTTCGACAATCCATTCGTCAGAGGTTTCGACGCCCCTGGCGGCCAGGTCGGCGACCAGTTGGGCATTGGTCAAACGATTCGGCGGCAGAAAGCTGCCGGTGCCGGTGATGCGTGAATAGCGGGTCATTGGATTAATGTGCCGGGGTTGAAACAGGGAATTCGACAGGCAGGCCGGAAGCTGCCTGTGCGTCGTCGGTGGACTCCGCCCCTCGGGCGGCTACCAGCAGGGGCGCTGCATGGGCAATGCGTTCGCGCACCCTTTCCAGCAAGTTGTTCCGGGCTGCATCATAAGCCCTGCCCAAGGCCTGCTCGAATGCAAAAGCGTCCGCCGAGCCATGGCTTTTGAAGACCAGGCCGCGCAGGCCGAGCAGGGCCGCACCGTTGTAGCGCCTGTGGTCAAAGCGCTTTTTAAAGGCAGACAACACCGGATAGGCCACCAGCGCGGCCATCTTGGTCAGCAAGTTGCGGGAAAATTCAGCCTTGATGTAGTCGCCGATCATGTGGGCCAGGCCTTCGCTGCTTTTCAACGCCACATTGCCGACAAAACCGTCACACACGACCAGATCGGTCGTACCCTTGAAAATGTCGTTACCTTCAACATTTCCATAAAAATTGATGTCTCCCGAATCGGAAGCGGCCCGCAGCAGACGGCCGGCCTTTTTGATCATGTCGCCGCCCTTGATGGCTTCCTCACCGATGTTGAGCAGGCCCACCGTTGGCGAGGGAATGTCGGAAATAGCCGCGACCAGCGCCGAACCCATCACCGCAAACTGCAGCAAATGCTCTTCGGTGCAGTCCACATTGGCGCCCAAATCAAGCATCGTGGTGGCCTTGCCGGCTGCATTGGGCAACTGGGACGCAATGGCGGGGCGGTCAATGCCTTCAAGTGTTTTAAGCACATATCGGGCAATTGCCATCAGCGCGCCAGTATTGCCGCCCGAGACGGCGACCTGCGCGCGCCCCTCCTTGACCTGGTTGATGGCCACGCGCATCGAGGAATTCTTCTTGCGGCGCAGGGCAACTTCAATCGAATCGTCCATCGTGACGACTTCGCTGGCGGCAACGATCTCGCATCGGCTCTGGGTCAGCAACTCGGCATGCAGGGGATGGGCGGCAAGCACCGCAGGCTGGCCCACCAACAACAGTTCGGCGTCCGGGTGTGCCCGCAAAAAGGCCAGACTGGCCGCAAGGGTGACATCGGGACCGATATCGCCTCCCATGGCGTCGACAGCAATCCTGATCATGCGCGGCCCGGCCTCCTGAAGAATGAAAATTTAGGCAAAAGAAAGGCCCGCAGGATGAGTGCGGGCCATTGCTTGGAACGTGAAATTACGCTTCAGCTTTTGTTTTCAGCACCTTGCGGCCACGGTAAAAACCGGTGGGGCTGATGTGGTGACGCAGGTGGATTTCACCAGTGGTGGGCTCCACGGCGATGCCTGGCACATTCAGTGCGTTGTGCGAGCGGTGCATACCGCGCTTGGAAGGGGACTTTTTGTTTTGCTGGACAGCCATGATTCGCTCCTGCTAGGGGTGATAGTGTTGGTAAATTTCGCACCAAATTTCGAAGTCTGGTGAACTGCATTGCCCTGTTCAAGCTACAGAATCCAGCATCACTACCTTGGTACGCGAAGCCTTGGATTATAGCCCGATACGGCAGGGCCTCCAGTTTTGGTGACTCTGACCGTCACAGGACTGCCCTGAAAGCCTTGCGCGGCATCCCCCGAAAAAATGCAAATGGCTACTGGTTTTTCTTTTTCAGCTGGGCCAGGACTGCAAAGGGATTGGGCTTTTCGCCTGAGAAAGCTTCTTCGCCGTTCTCGCTTAGCTTGTTTCCCCCGCCAGTTCCACCAGCCAGCGCATCCTCGCCGACCTGCATGACCGGTGTCACAGGACATTCCTCGTGCATCGGCACCAGCGGCAGCGCCATCAGGAGTTCATCCTCCAGCACCGCCAGCAGGTCGAAATGCGGCTCCATGACCAGCAGGTCCTCCTCGGACTCGTCATCCTCGGCCATGGCGATCTCTTCAGTGGCCACAAAGCGGTACCACTGGTTAACCTCCAGCGGCGTGGCCACTGTGCCCATGCAGCGCTGGCAAGTCAGCGGAACCGATGTGTTGGCCCCCAGATGCAGCCAGACATCTTCTTCTGCGGCCGAACCGGGGCGCAACTCGGCGCGGGCTTCCCACTTGAGCATCAAATCAGGCGCCAGCGCTTGTGCCTCCTGCGCAAGGCGCTCCATATTTTGTAGCGGAATGGTTTCGATGAGCGGAACGCCTTCGCGGGCAAAGGCTTGCATGTTCAGCCGGGTGGCGTGATGAGATTTGGACATGCGTGCAGTGTAAGAGAATCAGTGCATGAATCCTGCGACCCTTCCTTCACCTGCCACCCCCGAAAAACCCGGTCTGCCCGCAACCCGCCCTGCGGCAGGTCGGCCACTGGTGCTGGGCTCCACTTCGCCTTACCGGCGCGAGTTGCTCCAGCGCCTGCAAATCCCCTTCGAGGTGGCCGCGCCAGAGGTGGACGAAGCACCGCTGCCGCAAGAAGCGCCCGATGTTCTGGCCGCACGCCTGGCGCTCGCCAAGGCGTATGCCGTGGCCAAAAACTTTCCTCAAGCGGTCGTGATCGGTTCCGATCAGGTGGCGGACCTGAACGGGCTCGCGCTGGGCAAGCCGGGCAACCATGAACGGGCGGTCGTTCAGTTGCGCCAGATGCGCGGCCAGACCGTTATTTTTCAAACAGCGGTCGCGGTGGTGTGTCTGGAAAGCGGTTTCGAGCAAACCGCGCTGGCAGCCGTCCGGGTGAAGTTTCGCGATTTGAACGATGAAGAAATTGAAAATTACCTGCGTGCCGAGCAGCCCTACGATTGTGCCGGCAGTGCCAAAAGCGAGGGACTGGGCATTGCGCTGCTTGAATCGATTGACAGCGACGACCCGACCGCACTGATCGGCCTGCCGCTGATTCGCACCTGCAAGATGATCCAGGCTGGCGGCATCGTGCTGCTGGCAAACCGAAAGGCCGCCCCATGAGCATCGCCAAAGGCAAACTCTACCTGGTGCCGGCACCGCTGGATTTCGGCTGCGACGAGCAGGCACCGCTGCACGACGTGATGCCCCCGGGCACGCTGGAAATTGCCGCCCGGCTGTGCTGCTGGATTTGCGAGAATGCCAAAAGCACGCGGGCCTACCTCAAGCGCATCAACGAATTGCACCCTTTGTCCTCGCCGGTCCAAGCGCTGCACATACAAGAGCTGCCGCGCGAAGTCCACAAGAAAGGCGACCATACCGGCCACTTTGATGCCCGCCCACTGCTGCTTGCCGCCATGGAGGGCCGCGATGTGGGCCTAGTCAGCGAAGCCGGCATGCCGGCGATTGCCGACCCGGGCTCCTCTGTGGTGCGTGCTGCGCACGATCTGGGTATTCTGGTGGTGCCGCTGACGGGCCCGATGTCTCTGGTACTGGCGCTGGCGTCAAGTGGGCTGAACGGACAGAACTTTGCGTTCGTTGGTTACCTTCCGCAAGACCCTTCCGGCCGCGCCCAGCGCATCCGCGAACTCGAATCGCTGGCCCTGAAAACGGGCCAGACGCAGATTTTCATTGAAACGCCTTACCGCAATGCCGCCTTGCTGCAGAGCCTGCTGCAAACCCTGCAGGGCAACACCCGGCTCGCCCTGAGTTGCGGCATCACGCTGGCCAGCGGTGCATCGCGAAGTGCGCTGGCCAGCCACTGGAAACGCGACAAGCCATTGCTGCCGCTCGATTTACCGACTGTTTTCTGCATTGGCCGTTGATCCATCTGCGCATTGAAAAGACGCAAAAAAACCCGCGACTTGCACGGGCTTTTTTGCTCGGCCTGTTTAACGGAGCGCAGGAATGGCTTGGAAGGCCTTCATTGCACCCTCGCCCATGGCAGCACCAAACTTCTTGGCCAGGCGCTCGGCCACGTTGTCGCGGCGTGTGTAATCAATGATTTCCTCCACCTTGACGACCTCGCGGGCGACATAGTCGAGATTGCCAAGTTGATCTGCCAGGCCGAGTTCCACCGCCTGCTGGCCGCTCCAGAAAAGCCCGGAGAACATCTCGGGCGTTTCCTTCAGACGGCTGCCGCGCCCTTTCTTGACCACCGCAATGAACTGCTGGTGAATCTGGTCCAGCATGCTCTGGGCGAAGGCTCGCTGCTTGTCGCTTTGCGCGCTGAAAGGGTCGAGAAACCCCTTGTTCTCACCGGCTGTCAACAAACGGCGCTCCACCCCAAGCTTGTCCATCAGGCCGGTAAAGCCAAAGCCGTCCATCAGCACGCCGATGCTGCCGACGATGCTGGCCTTGTCGACAAAAATCTGGTCGGCGGACACGGCAATGTAATAAGCAGCCGATGCACAGCTTTCCTCCACTACGGCATAGACCGGCTTCTTGTGCTTGGCCTTCAGGCGCAAGATTTCGTCATTCATCATGCCGGCCTGCACCGGGCTGCCGCCGGGAGAATTGATCAAGAGCACGATCGCCTTGGAACCTTCGTCCTCAAATGCCGTGCGCAAGGCAGCGTTGACAAACTCGGCGCTGGCGTCGGCACCCTGGGCAATTTCACCCTTGATCTCGATCACGGCGGTGTGTGGCACGCTGGCGTCGATGGCCGGGGTGCCGCGCTGCAGCGCCATCCAGAGCAATACGACAAAAAACAGCAGCCAGGACAGACGCACAAAAGTTTTCCATCGGCGCGTGGACTTTTGCTCATTGAGCGTGGCAAAGACCAGCTTTTCCAGCGTTCCGCGTTCCCAGCCGGGAACGCTGGACGCATCCGCTGGAGAGGACTTTCCTTTCGATGCGGCGTTCTCTTTCGCCTGCAGGGCAGTGGGTTGCAACGGGTCGGGCGAGAATCCCGGCTCCCGGGACGCATCATAGGAGGGGTCGGAATTACCGGGTCGGTTGGAATCGTTCATGGGGCTAGTTTAGAGAAGTATTTAAAACGGCAAGGGCTTGAGGTTGTAGGCAGCGTGCCAATAAACCACACCGGCCTGCTCGGAAAGCATGACCTTGACCAGTCCTCCACGGCACGGACCGCCAGCACACTGCCCGGTATCAGGCCGATAGGCCGCACCGTGGCTGGCGCACAGCAGCCATTGGCCGCTGTCGTCGAACACCCGGTTGGGCAGCCAGTCCAGTTCCATTGCCACGTGGGTGCAGCGGTTCAGGTAGGCCTGCGGCAGGCCCTGAAAACGGATGGCGAACGCGCGGCAGGTCTGACCGGCGTAGACGACGTCAAAGCCCACGGCCAGCCCGCCCTCTGCCAACTCGCGGCTGTTGCAAAGCGGCAGCGCCTCGTCCATGGCGTCAAGCTGCCATCAGCCGTTAGCCAGCAGCCATTGGTGCAGGCCCTGCACCGAATGCGCCACATGCAGCGGGTTCAGAACGGTAAACGTAGACGGCTCATGCGCGCCATAACTCACGCCGACGCTGGCGCAGCCGGCGTTCAGCGCCATCTGCAGGTCGTGCGTGGTGTCGCCGATCATCAATATCCTGCTGGCTGGCAGGTCAAACTGCGCCATCAGTTCATGCAGCATCAGTGGATCGGGCTTGCCGGCGGTTTCGTCGGCGGTGCGCGAGCCGTCAAAAACGCCTTTGAGCTCAACGCTTTGCAGGGTTTCGTCAAGCCCGCGCCGTGACTTACCGGTCGCCACCGCCAGCAAATGACCACGGGCCTTGAGCGCGTCCAGCAATGGCAAGACGTCTTCAAACAGGCTCAGGTCATTGAAATGGCTGGCGTAATGGTGACGGTAGCGCGCGCCGAGCTCCGGGTATTTGTCGGGCGAAACGTCGGGTGCGGCATGGGCCAACGCCTCCATCAGGCCCAGGCCGATGACATAGGCGGCGGCTTCCGGGGTCGGCTGCCTGCCGCCCACATCGCAAACGGCTGCCTGGATGCAGCGCACGATGATCTGGGTGGAGTCGTAAAGCGTTCCGTCCCAGTCGAAAGCAATCAGGTCAAAATTTCGAGTATGCATGCGCCGGATTGTCGCTGGACGGCATGACCGATGCGTGAGATAACGCGGAATTTTTCACGAATCGCCGGGTTCCGCAGAAGCCTCGGCGGTTCGGTAGGGCAGAAACTGCTGCAATTCTGCCGGCAAGGCCGCCTGCAACTGCACCGCCTTGCGTGTCTTGGGGTGGTTGAACTTCAGGCTCCAGGCATGCAGAAACATGCGTTTCAGCGAAGGCGAGCCAAAACTGTTTTTTTGCAACGTTTTGTTCAAATCAAAATCGCCGTACTTGTCGTCGCCGGCAATCGGATGGCCCTCGCCGGCCAGATGCACGCGGATCTGGTGCGTGCGTCCGGTCTTGATGGTGACTTCAAGCAGGCTGAACGGCGTGTCCGGCACCAGCGGATTGGCAGCAATCTGGCTTTTCACCTTCACCAGCGTGACGGATCGCATGGCATCCGGATGGTCGTTGGCAACGATCTTGACGCGCCGCTCGCCGTTGGGCAACAGGTATTTGTGCAGCGACTTGTCGATCACGCGCAGCTTGGCGGGCCAGTTGCCACTGACCAGCGCCAGGTAAACCTTGTCGGTTTCGCGCTCGCGAAACTGCTCTTGCAGCAGTTTTAAAGCCATGCGGCGCTTGGCGATCAGCAAAATGCCGCTGGTTTCGCGGTCCAGCCGGTGCACCAGTTCCAGAAAATCGGCCTCGGGCCGGGCCATGCGCAGCTGCTCGATGATGCCGAAGCTCACGCCGCTGCCGCCATGCACGGCCACGCCGGCCGGCTTGTCGATGGCCAGCAAGAAGTCGTCCTCGAACAGGATCGGAAACTCGGCAGCGGGCGCGTAGCCGCCGACGGTCGAGCTGGCGCCGTGGCGCGCCACCTCTAGCATCACGCTTTGCATGACCTGGGCTTTTTGCTCGGCCCGCTCCGAAGTGCGCACCGGCGGCAGGCGCACGATGTCGCCGGTCTCAACGCGGGTGTCGGCATGCGCCCTGCCCTTGTTGACGCGCACTTCACCACTGCGGATGATGCGGTAAACATGGGTCTTGGGCACGCCCTTGAGCTGGCGGATCAGGAAATTGTCGAGCCGCTGGCCGGCGTAGTCCTCGTCCACCGTGACCAGCGTGGCTTGCGGCACGGTGGCTTGCGCCACAAGGGTTGGAGTCGATGGCATGGCCTGGAGAATTGGCGGAGCCACTGCAGGAACGGGGCGAAATGGCGCTTTTGTCGGACGTTTTGCCTTGCCAGAAGCTGCCCCTATAATGTGTTTCACTAGCGATACGCTGTAAGTAGTTGATTTGTCTGGAGTTTAGTCCACACCAATCCAAAGCCCCTGAAAAGGTCTGCAAACAGCCTCGCTGGAAGGTCGATGCCACTGGTGGCAATGGCCCACTAGCGACGCGTGCCAGGCACCTCGCGACACGGGAATTGCCATGCAGACGAGTCGATGCTTTGCGAATAAAACCACGGAATATCAAGGGATGCAGCTTCAGGTCAAGAGCTTGGGGCTGCGTCCGGATCCAGCTGAGATCAAGTCTTTTAACGGGTCACCCTCTGATGACAACACGGGTCAGTCTGATGTTTAGTTGCCTGCCGCGCCACCTGGCCCTGCTTCATGGCATAAATCAGCCTGTAGCCCTTGCACAGCGGGCGCAAAAAGCTATTAATTTTATAGCAAATCCTGTCAAATACCTGCTCACTCCATCCACGCGCCTACGCCCAGACTGACACGGGCCGACCGACAACCGGTCGGCCCGTTTGCTGTCAAAAGCTCTCCGGCAATTCCCCACGTTTGCATTGCGTTGCTCCCGGCGTCGTTCAGCCATTTTTGGGCTTTAGAACGAAGAAAAGTTAGGAACACTCATGAAACGCATGCTGGTCAATGCCACCCAGTCCGAAGAACGCCGCCTGGCGATTGTTGACGGACAAAAACTCCTCGACTACGAGATCGAAATCGAAGGGCGCGAACAGCGCAAGGGCAACATCTACAAGGCCGTGGTCACCCGCGTCGAGCCATCGCTCGAGGCCTGCTTCGTCGATTACGGCGAAGACCGCCACGGCTTTTTGCCATTCAAGGAAATCTCCAAGCAGTATTTTGCGCAAGGCGTGTCGGTCAGCCAGGCGCGCATCAGCGACGTGATCCGCGAAGGCCAGGAACTGCTGGTCCAGGTAGAAAAAGAAGAGCGTGGCAACAAGGGCGCGGCGCTCACCACCTTTGTCTCGCTGGCTGGCCGCTATGTGGTCTTGATGCCGAACAACCCGCGCGGCGGCGGCGTGTCGCGCCGCATTGAAGGCGAAGACCGGGCCGAGCTCAAAGAAAACATGGACAAGCTGGAATACCCGGCCGGCGCCAGCATCATTGCGCGCACCGCCGGCATCGGCCGCAGCGCGCCCGAACTGCAATGGGACTTGAACTACCTGCTCAAGCTCTGGACCGCCATCGACGGTGCCGGCAAGGGCGGCAAAGGCGCCTTCCTGATCTACCAGGAATCGAGCCTGGTGATTCGCGCCATCCGCGACTATTTCAACAGCGATATTGGCGACATCTTGTTCGACACCGACGATGTGTACGAACAAGCCCGTCAGTTCATGGCGCATGTGATGCCCGAGCATGAGCACCGCGTCAAGCGCTACCGCGACGACGCACCGCTGTTCTCGCGCTTCCAGATCGAGCACCAGATCGAATCGGCCTATGCCCGCACCGTGCAACTGCCCTCGGGCGGCGCCATCGTCATCGACCACACCGAAGCGCTCGTATCTGTTGACGTCAACTCGGCCCGTGCCATCAAGGGCGGCGACATTGAGGAAACCGCAACGCGCACCAACCTGGAAGCCGCCGACGAGGTGGCGCGCCAGATGCGCCTGCGCGACCTGGGCGGCCTGATCGTCATCGACTTCATCGACATGGAAGAGTCGCGCAACCGCCGCGATGTCGAAAACCGCCTGCGCGATGCGCTGCGCCAGGACCGTGCCCGCGTGCAATTCGGCACGATCAGCAAGTTTGGCCTGATGGAAATGAGCCGTCAGCGCCTGCGCCCGGCGCTGAGCGAAGGCGCATCGATTCCCTGCCCGCGTTGCGGCGGCTCCGGCCATATCCGTGACACGGAAAGCTCGGCGCTGCAGATTTTGCGCATCATCCAGGAAGAGTCGCTGAAAGACAGCACGGCTTCGGTGCTGTGCCAGGTACCGGTCGATGTAGCGTCTTTTCTGCTGAACGAAAAACGCTCGGAGATCAGCAAGATCGAGATGAAGCAGCGCATCAACGTGCTGCTGGTGCCGAACAAGACGCTGGAAACGCCCAACTACAAGCTGGAGCGCCTGAAGCACGACGACCCGCGCCTGGACAACATCGAGGCCAGCTACAAGATGGCCGACGAAGCCGACGACGCCACACCCGTGACGCGCCGCAGCCAGGAAAAGCACAACAAGCAGGAACCGATCATCAAGGGCGTGCTGCCCGATGCACCAGCCCCGATGGCTCCCCCCAGGCCGGTGGCAGTCGCCCCCGTGGCTGCCAAGGCGCCGCCTGCGATGCCGGTTCATGTGCCGGCAGCTGCGATTGCCGAAAAGGGCTTGTTCGGCTGGATCAAGAACCTGTTCGGCATGGCCGAAACACCCGAGCCAGCACCCGCGCCGGTTCTCCGGGAAGTGAAAAGGGATGCGCCGCAAGAAAGTGCATCGCGCGAAGGCCGGTCTGGCGAAGCACGCGGCGAACAGCGCTCCGAGCGCGGTGGTCGCGCGGAACGTGGCGGTCGCCCTGAAGGCAGCCGGAATGACGGTGGCCGTGGTGACGGCGGCCGGAACGATGGCCGGCGCAGTGGTGGCCGCGGACGTCCTGACGGCGCTGCGCCTGAAGGTCGCGGCGAAGCACGTCCGGACAGCCGTGGCAGCGA
The DNA here is from genome assembly GCF_015752205.1 of Polaromonas sp. CG_9.7. Classification (GTDB taxonomy): domain Bacteria; phylum Pseudomonadota; class Gammaproteobacteria; order Burkholderiales; family Burkholderiaceae_C; genus Polaromonas. The sequence goes on along the minus strand of NZ_JADOVG010000001.1, from coordinate 269,680 downwards.
GCAGCGCCGTGAACGCAACCCGGAAGGCCGCACCGAGGGTGGCCATCCCGAGCGCCAGGAACGACAAGACCGCCAAGAACGTCCAGCCGGTGAATTCCGTGCAGAAAACCGAAGCGAAGGCCGTGGCGACAGCGAATCCCAGCCGCGCAATGAAGCGCAGGGCCAGGCCCGCGAAAGTCGTGGCGGTGAGCGCGGCCGCACCCGTGAAGGCCGTGCCGAGCGACCAGAACGCAATGAGCGGCCCGAACGCGGCGAGCGCATTCCGCGCGATGCCGTGGAGCAGGACCTGGCACTGGCCAACCAGGCGGCCATGGCTGCAGCCATGGGTGGCGACGTCGCGGCACCTCGCCAGGAACGGTCGGCCGAGGAAAACGGACGTGACGGCGAGCGCCGCCCTGTCAACGGGCGCGATGAAGCGCGCACTGAAGGCAACAGCGAGCAGCCACCGGTCGAAGGTCGCCGTGAACGCAATCCACGGAGCGGTGAACGGGGAGGCGAACGCTCCGGCCGTCGCAATGAGCAGCGGGACGAGCGCAACGACGGCTCTGCCGCACCAGCTGCAATCGCGCAAGCGGACAGTTTCGATGCGGCACATCCGGCGGTCGCGTCCGGCCAGCCCGGTGTGAGCGAAGCAGGCAGTGCACCGGCACCGCTGTCATCATCGACCGACGTTCAGGCGCGTCCCGAAGGCCAGGAAGAAAGCCAGGAGCGACAGCCACGCGAACGCAAGAGCCGTGACCGCTATGGCCGCGAACGTCGTGAGCGGAGTGACCGGGGCGATCCAGCCGTGCAAGGTGGGGAAACAGTAGCCAAGGCCAGCGCATTTGAGCCAAATCCGCCTTATACACAGGATGGACTAGCGTCTGCAGCGCCTGAATTGGCAGCACCGCAAGCCCTTCCAGTGGCTGCGCTCGAAGAAGCGCCTGTTGCCAATGTGTCGCCAGCGTCAGCGGCCACCGCGCTACCTGTCTCGGCCCCGGTACATGCACCGGCACGGGCAGCGGCAGCGGAGCGCATGCCCGCAGCGTCAGCGTCAGCGCCAGTTGCAGCACCTCAAGCCAAAGCCGGCAGCCTGCCGAAGGTTCAGTCTTATGACCTGCCTTTGCAGGACCTGGCCCAAGTGGCCGAGGGTTCGGGACTGCAGTGGGTCAACTCCGATGCCACCAAGATTGCCGAGGCGCAGGCCGCCATCGCCGCCGAAGTCAAGCCTATCGTGGTGAAGCGTGAGCGCCCTGCCCCGGTGGTGCAGGAGCAAGCGCCTTTGGTGCTGGTCGAGACCAAGCGCGACTTGGGCAGCATGCCCCTGCCGTTCGAGAAATCGGCCGACTGACCTGACCTGGCCGGCCGTCTGGATTCCTGAAACGGGACACCAGGCAAAGCCGAACCGTCAAGGCCGCATCCCATGGGATGCGGCTTTTTTTTTGGCTGTTGAAGCGGCCGGCTTCAGGTGCATGGGGCGTTCATCCGCTCTTGTGGATTTTCGAAGATCTCACGTTCAAAGCGCACTCTGATTGCCGGCTGTGCAGCAAAATCCAGCCAGCGCCAAACGCGATGTGCAGATAAGCGGAATCGGCTTGCTCGGCGATTGGTTTTATGTATTAAAAAGGCAGTTTGCGCAAGCTGTACATAAACTATTTGCTATTGATTAAGTAGCAAATTAATGTTTTTTCAGGTTGTGATCGCCAGACAAATGGCTTCTTCAGCAGCGGCACCATAAAGTATTACCCTGTAGGCGAGGCAACAAAAAAAAAGCAGGGAAACACCCGTCAGGGCTGTGCGGCGCGCTTGTAGGCTTCGGTGGCAGCGGCATCGTCCTGGCGCTGCTCGGCCAGCACCGCCAGGGCGCGCCAGGCGTTGCGGTGCAGCAGCCGGTCTTGCAGGGCCGGCGCAGCCTGGCTCAAAAGCTGCCGCGCTTTTCCCCAGAGTTGCCGGCTCAGGCAGGCCATGCCGGCCAGATACAGCAAATTGGCATCGTGTGGCCGGCTTACCTGAGCCGCCTCAATGCGCGCCAGCCATTCGGCGTCGAGCGTGTCCATGCCGCTTTCCAGCACCGTGATCAGCTTGATGCGCAGGTTGTCACCCAATTCGGAACGGGGTTCCAGCATGCCTTCCCACACCGGCACGAGCCAGGAACGGGCCAATGCTGCATCGCCATGCATGCTCATCAGCCGGGCTGCCGCATGCACGCTCACCTCGGGCAGGGCGCGTTCGCTGTCGTCCAGCCCTGTCCAGGCTTGCTGCAATTGCACCGGATCATGGGCTTCGTCGAGCAATTCCAGCGCCAGACCACGCAGGATGCTTTGCGCTGCAGCCGGCGAGAATGCACGATGCTTGGCCAGCAGGCGCGCGGTTTCCAGCGCTGCCAGGGTTTGCCGTCCGTAACGGGCGGCGCGCAGCTTCATGCGCAGGGCCAGCGTACGGCGAGACGCACCCTGCGGCAGTTGGCCGAGCCAGTCAAGCGTAGCGCCGGCGTCATGGTCTTCAAGCGACCAGCGGGCGGCGCGAAACAGCACGCCTTCGCGCACTTCCTGGGCATGGCGGGCAGATGAGTTTTGCAGGGCAAGCGCCAGATGCTGGTTGCGCAGCGCCTTGTTTTGCAACGCCTGCGCGCTTTCGGCCACCAGCAGGTGTGACAGCGAGCGCAACTGACTGGCCAGACTGTCGCTGTGGCCGATGGAATGCCCGGTCGTTTCAGTGGTCACGCCCAGGCTTTTTTCCTGTGCCAGCGCATTCTGGGCCGACTTGCTCGAGCGGATGAAGCGCCCGGCCATCAGGTGCGCCAGGGCGTCCATCAGCGCGCCATACATGGCGCGCTCTTTTTGCTGCGCGCGCCAGCGCCGCGCCTCGACCGGCAATGAAAACAGCGCCGACAGTGCGCGGGAAGCCAGGTACAGCAGCATGAACAGCCCGACCAGCAGCAGCACTGTCAGGTTGAAAGACACATCGATCCGGTGCGGCGGCCAGAACACCGTAACGACGGCCTGGTTGTTGCCGGCAAACAGGGCGACCGCGACGGCGATGCCGAACAGGGCGATGAACCAGAGAGCGGCGCGCATGGTGTGGTCTGACCTGGCCTGTGTGTGACGCTTAACGGCCGGCGGCCGCAGTGGCGAGCGCGGCCAGGGTTTCGTCGAGCCGGGGCAGATCCGTGTTCTTGAGCTGGCCCTGCACCTGCACCAGCAACTGGCGGGCAGCCTGGGTCTTGCGCGCTGAAGGGTCAAAATATTTGCCCAGCCAGTTGCCGGCATTGATCAGGTCGGCGCGCGCGGCATCAGTTTGACGCGATAGCAGCGCCAGGCGCGCATTGAGCAGCCGCAGCTTGAGGTTTTCGCGCAGAAAAAAGGCCTGCTCTGGCGCCAGCAGGGCGGCTTCGGGCTGGTCGATGCGGCTCACCCGCAGCAGCTGGCTGGCTTCCAGCCACAGGCTGCCCGCCACCCGGCTCGACCAGGCACGCAGCGCGAGCGTGTCAACACCTGGCAGCCAGGACGTCTTGCCGGCATCCGGGGGATCGCCTATGGGCTTGGCCGCCACGACTTCGACCGGACGCGGAATGCTGTTGTTGGCCACTTCGTTGACAACCGGCAGTTCGTCCACCAGCCGGGCCAATTCGTCCAGCTTGAGCATGAGCGCCGGTACATCGGCAATGTTGGCGCTCTTGACGCGCTCGATGTCACGGGTAACGGCGCGCTGCAGCGGATTGAGGCGCGGCTGCGCAGCGCGTGTCAGTCGGGTTTCGGCCGATTTCAGCGCGGCCAGCAAAGGCTCGGCGCTGCCGGTCAGCAAGGCGCGCTGCTGGGCCAGGCGCAGGTCGGATTCGACATCGACGACCAGATTCTCGTCACGCGAGCGCGACAGGCTCTGCATCAGTTCTTCGATCTGACTGCGCTGCAGACTGACTTCGCTCAGCCGGGTTTCCAGCAGGGCCAGGCGCACCGCCTGCGCTTTGGTACTGTCCTGTGCATCCTGCGCCAGAGTGCGTGCTTCGATGGACTGCGCGCTGGTGTCGGTCGTGCGCCGCGCAAGTTCCTCCTGGATGGAGCCCAGCTTTTGCCACAGTGATGCACTGCCCAGCAGGCCGGCGGCTGCCAGGGCCGCAACGCCCAACGCCCAGCTGCGCGGCACCAGCCACGCATCCAGCGCCGGGGCGGCGGAAGGCACGCCACGCTCCGGCACCGGCTCTCCGGCAGGTGGCGGGTGGTTCAACGGGGGCAAGGCTGGAGGACTGTCACTCATGGATGCAGCAATTCTATCGAGCCAAGCGTCTGCCGGATGTCCTGAAGCGCCGGGCGTGACTCCACAACAACACCCCAACCAGCGGCACGCACGGCCTGGGCGATGCGGGGATGGGTGGCTATGGCGCGGGCACGGCACCAGTCCATACCTTGCAAACCGGCCAGCTGGAGCAGATGACCGACGGCTTCGGAGCTGCTGAACAGCCAGACCGAGCCATCGGCGCTGGCCTGGCGCACACGCACAATCTGTGCATCGGTCAGCACTGGTGCACGGCGCTGGTACACGCCGACAAAATCGACACTGGCGCCGGCATCCTGCCACTGGCGGGAAATCCAGTCGCGCCCGGAACTCGCGCCTTCTGCGCCAGCGCTCTGGCCGCGAACGATCAGCACTTTGCGGCCCTTCCAGTCGCGCGTGCCGATGGTTTGCCACAGCGACTCGGAATCGAACTGGCGCGCATCGGCTGCCGGCGCATCGATTTGCGCTGCAGGCACGCCAGCAGCCCGCAGCGCGGCCACGGTGCCAGGGCCGGGCGCCATGAAACGCATGTAGGGAGGGATTGCCAAAGAATCGCCATCTGCTACGTTATTAATAGCTGCTTGCGCTTGTGCAGCATGCGCAAAGTGCCTTTTTTGCTTGAAAAAATGATTGACGGCATGGCCGCTGACGAACATGCAGGCGGCGTAATCGCTGAGTGCCTGCCAAGCGTGGTCTAGCGCTTGCGCATGCGTGGCGCCTGTAAGAGCTGCAATGTCAATCAGCGCCAAGGCCTCGGCGGGAATGCCTTCCTGCGCCAGTTGCTGCACCCACAAGCCGGCGTCGGGTTCGGGCCGGGTGACGATGATGCGGGCAGTTGTCATGCAGTGATGCCGCTCAGGCTGGCAGTGGCGTGTTGCCGGCCCAGACCGCTCCACCAGCGCGAAGTTGCGATGCAACGGCTTCACCGAGCGCCTCGGCTTCGGCAAAGGTCTGCACGACAGCGCTTTGCCGGGCATGCACCAGCGGCGCGGGTGCGGGTTGATGGGAACCCGACAGTGCATCAGCCGTGGCTGGCTCGCCCCAGGCGGCGTCGAGGCGCAGCGCACCGTCGCTGCCGGCGGTGACAAAAGCGGCCAGCGGCATCGAGCAACTGCCGCCCATGGAACGCGAAACGGTTCGTTCGGCCGTGACCGCCAGCCAGGTCGGCTGGTGCGCCAGTGTGGCAAGAGCATTGATCAGATCGGCCCGGTCGGCCCGCACTTCAATGCCCAGTGCGCCCTGCCCTGCTGCGGGCAGCATGTCGTCGGGAACAAAGGTGTGGCGAATGCGCGATTCCAGCTTCAGCCGCTTGAGGCCGGCGGCGGCCAGCACGATGCCGTCGTACTGGCCTTCGTCGAGCTTGCGCAGCCGGGTGTCCAGGTTGCCGCGCAGTGGCTGGATGACAAGGTCGGGCCGAAGTGACTTGAGCAGCACCAGCCGGCGCAGGCTCGACGTTCCGACGACGGCGCCGTGCGGCAGTTCGGCCAGCGAGGCAAAGTGGTTGGAGACAAACGCATCGTGCGGGTCTTCGCGCGCCAGGACACAGGCCAGCGTGAAGCCGTCAGGCAGGTCCATGGGCACGTCCTTCAGCGAATGCACCGCCAGGTCAGCCCGGCCTTCGGCCAGCGCGACTTCCAGCTCTTTCACAAACAAGCCCTTGCCGCCGATCTTGCTGAGCGAGCGGTCAAGGATCTGGTCGCCCAAAGTGGTCATGCCCAGCAGTTCGACCTGCCAGCCCAGGCGCGATTTCAGCAGCGCCTTGACATGCTCGGCCTGCCACAAGGCGAGGCGGCTTTCGCGCGTGGCAATGACCACTTTGAGCGGTTTTTGGGGAGTTTGAAGCGCTGCTGCCACTGGTAACCTGTTGGTAATCTATAGAGGGAGTGAATGCTAGCATGGGCGGTTTTCTCCTCATTTCATTCGCCACCAGACGCAAAGGGCCAGAATGCCAACTCCCGCACGCACAAAAAAGATCAAGCCCGAAAGCCCTGCCGCCGTGGCTGAAACCGTCAAGCCTGCAACGCCGTCTGCACGCGCCAGGAACAACGAGCGCCCGCTGGTCGAGGACATCCGCCTGCTGGGACGTATTCTGGGCGATGTGATCCGCGACCAGGAAGGCGTGGCGGCGTATGAGCTGATCGAGCAGGTGCGCACATTGTCAGTGGCCTTCCGGCGCGATGCCGACCAAGACGCCGACAAGGCGCTCAAGACCCTCCTGAAAGACCTGAGCGGTGACCAGACTGTCAGCGTGATTCGCGCATTTACCTACTTCAGCCACCTGGCCAACCTGGCCGAAGACCGCCACCATATCCGCCGCCGCGCCATCCACGAGCGCGCCGGCGACACGCAGGAAGGCAGCATCGACGTGGCGCTGGCACGGCTGCGCTGGGCCGGCATTGCCCCCAAGACCATTTCGGACACGCTGGCGCGCAGCTTTGTCTCGCCGGTGCTGACCGCCCACCCGACCGAGGTGCAGCGCAAGAGCATCCTGGATGCCGAGCGCGGCATTGCCCAGTTGCTGACGGCGCGCGACAGCATCAAGGCCATGGCGCTGGCCGTCAGCAGCGCCAAGGATGCGCTCACGCCGCGCGAGCTTGACGCCAACGAGGCGCAGCTGCGCGCCCGCGTCATGCAGCTGTGGCAAACCCGCCTGCTGCGCATGTCCAAGCTGACCGTGGCCGACGAAATCGAGAATGCGCTGAGCTACTACGAAGCGACGTTTCTGCGCGAGATTCCGAAGATCTACGCCAGCCTGGAGCGCGAACTGGGCATGCAGCCGGTGCACAGCTTTTTGCGCATGGGCCAGTGGATTGGCGGCGACCGCGACGGCAACCCGAACGTCAATGCCGACACACTGAACTATGCCCTGCGCCGCCAGGCCGACGTGGCGCTGCGCCACTACCTGACCGAGGTGCATCTGCTGGGCGGCGAGCTGTCGATGTCGGCCATTCTGGTGGAGTGCAGCGCTGAAATGCAGCAACTGGCCCAAAGTTCGCCCGACACCAGCGAGCACCGCCAGGACGAACCCTACCGGCGCGCGCTGACCGGCGTTTATGCCCGGCTGGCGGCCACACTGAAAGCGCTGACGGGCGGCGAAGCAGCGCGCCATGCGGTGGCGCCGCAGAATGCCTATGCCACGGCCGAAGAGTTTTTGGCCGACCTGCGAACGCTGCAGGCCTCGCTGGTCAGCCACCATGGCCAGGCACTGACGGCGCAGCGCCTGCATCCGCTGATCCGCGCCGTTGAGGTGTTCGGCTTTCACCTGGCCACGGTTGATTTGCGCCAAAGCTCTGACAAGCATGAAGAAGTGGTTGCCGAACTGCTGGCCGTGGCGCGCATCGATGCCGGTTATGCCAGCCTGAATGAAGCGGCCAAGCGCACGCTGCTGCTGAAAATGCTCAACGACGCCCGGCCACTGCGCGTGCTGGGCCATGTTTACTCGGAACTGGCCCGCGTCGAACTGGCGATTTTCGAAGCCGCCCTGAGCGCGCGCGCCCGGTTTGGCAAGGAAGCGATTCGCCACTACATCATCAGCCACGCCGAAACGGCCAGCGACCTGCTCGAAGTGCTGCTGCTGCAAAAGGAAGTCGGCCTGATGCACGGCGTGCTGGAGAATGCGCAGGACAAGCCCGGGTCGCGCTGCGACCTGATCGTGGTGCCGCTGTTCGAAACCATCGAAGACCTGCGCAATGCCGCGCCCATCATGCGCGAGTTCTATGCGCTGCCGGGCGTCGCCGCATTGCTGCAACGCAGCGGCTCCGAGCAGGACATCATGCTCGGCTACAGCGACAGCAATAAGGACGGCGGCATCTTCACCAGCAACTGGGAGCTGTACCGGGCCGAAATCGCGCTGGTCGAGCTGTTCGACCAGCTGGCCGTTTCACACGGCATCACGCTGCGCATGTTTCATGGCCGGGGTGGAACCGTTGGCCGGGGCGGTGGCCCCAGCTACGAAGCCATCCTGGCGCAGCCACCCGGCACCGTGCGCGGCCAGATTCGCCTGACCGAACAAGGCGAGGTCATCGGTTCGAAATACGCCAACCCGGAAATCGGCCGGCGCAACCTGGAAACGCTGGTCGCCGCGACGCTGGAGGCTACCTTGCTGCAACCGACCAAGCCGGCGACGCAGGCCTTTTTGCAGGCCGCCGACGAGTTGTCACTGGCCAGCATGGCCGCTTACCGGGCGCTGGTGTATGAAACCCCCGGGTTCACCGAATACTTTTTCAGCGCCACGCCAATCCGCGAGATTGCCGAGCTCAATATCGGCTCGCGGCCGGCGTCACGCAAGCCGTCCCAGCAGATCGAGGACCTGCGGGCGATTCCCTGGGGTTTCAGCTGGGGCCAGTGCCGGCTGACCCTGCCCGGCTGGTATGGCTTTGGCAGCGCCATCGAACAGTTCCTGGACCAGGGTGGCACGCCGGAAAGCCGAAAAGAGGCGCTGGCGCTGCTGAAAAAAATGTACCGCCAGTGGCCTTTCTTTCGCACCTTGTTGAGCAACATGGACATGGTGCTGGCCAAGAGCGACCTGGCGCTGGCCTCGCGTTATGCCGATCTGGTGGGCGACGCAAAACTACGCAAAAAGATATTTTCCGCCATCGACGGCGAATGGCACCGCACCGCCCAGGCGCTGACGCTGATCACCGGCGACCGGCAGCGGCTGGCCGGCAACGCGGCGCTGCAGCGCTCCATCCGTCACCGCTTTCCGTATATCGATCCGCTGCACCATTTGCAGGTCGAACTGGTACGCCGCTACCGCGCCGGCCAGACCGACCAGCGGGTCCAGACCGGAATTCATATTTCCATCAACGGCATTGCCGCTGGTTTGCGAAATACAGGCTGACAAGCAGTATCGGCCCGGTCCTACATGCCTAACAGTTGTCGTTGATGGCATTGCAAAGTGCCACGTCCTAGCATTTGAGTTATGCCGAATTTCGCGTTTTCACCGCGTCTAGAGCTATAACTTTCGAGAGGACCTGACCCATGAACGCTACACACGCACGATCAGCACACCGTATTTCATTGAGCAATGAGTTAGTGTCCAGCGATTTCATGGCGCTTGCCTCGCACATGACGGACTGCCAGCGCTCAAGGGGCCGATTTTTTATCTTGCGCACCCGGCTTGAAAGTCTGCACGCCCTGACGGCATCCCGGCTTGTGACAACCGGCGCCGCCTTGACACTGTGCAGCCTGGCGGTGGTGGCACTGGGTTTGCTGACGATGGCTTGAGCAGGTGAATCCTGCCGTTCTGGACCGGCTCACAACGCTCAGCCCCAACGCCATAAAACGCCTGCTGTCGCAGGAAGGATCTGCTGAACCCCCTATTCGGGCGGAACTGTTCGGTATTCAACGTTTTGAAGAGCACGGCTGCAGCTTGGCGCAAGCGCAGATTGTCGAAACCGACGCGCAGTCGCTGCGCCACTCTCCCTTCTTCCCCCGCGTGGAGGGAAATCTGGCGGCACTTCGCGCTGCCTACGACTATGTCGCGCTGACCTCGCACAGCGGCCACTACGCCACACCAGCGGCTGAATGGCTGCTGGATAACTTTCCGTTGATCGAAGCGCAACTGCAGCAAATCCGCGAAGGCGTACCGCGCCGCTTCTACGCGAGGCTGCCCAAACTGGCCGCACTGCCGCTGCGTGGTTTGCCGCGTGTGTACGGCATTGCCTGGGCTTACGTGGCGCACACCGACAGCGTGTTGAATCCGGAAGTCTTTACTGCCTTCCTGAATGCCTACCAAACCTGCAGCGAATTGCGCCTGAGCGAACTGTGGGCCCTGCCAACGACGCTGCGCGTCGTGCTGCTGGAAAACCTGCGCCGCATGGCGGACGACATCGCGCGCAGCAAACTGGCGCGCGAAGTTGCCCATGCGGTCTGGGATAGCGGACAAGCGCTGGACGAGGCAGACCTCGACACCGTCAACGATTTGATGCGCCAGCGCGGCGTTCAGCGCAGCTACCAGACGCAGCTGTGGCAACGCCTGCCCACCGAAATTTCAGGTGATTCGTCCGCCGTGGTGCGCTGGATCGAGAAGAACTGCCCTGACGGCCATGCGCTGATGCTGGAAAGCCAGAGCGCCCAGGTGGCGTCCAACCTGACCGTTGGCAACATCATCACCACCCTGCGCGTGATTGGCCAGATTGACTGGGTCGAGCTGATCGAGCCGGTCAGCCGGTCCCTGCAGGTGCTGCAGCAACTGCCTGGCTTTGCAGGCGAAAGCGAAAGCACACGCCAGCAAATCACCCGGGCCATGGAACAACTGGCACGCGACAGCTTCAAGACCGAGCATGCGGTGGCCCAGGCGGTGGTGGAGGCGGCCCTGTCGGTGCCGGGCAGTCTGGAGGCGGATGCCGCCGAACGAACGGCAGGCTTCTGGCTGATGGGCGATGGCCGTGCCCGGCTTGAAGCCGACCTGGACATGCCGGTGCAACGCGCCCGGCAACGCCTGAACTGGCGTCGGTGGCGGCTGAGCCTGTACATCGGCTGCATCACACTGGCAACGGCGGTGATGGTGCTGCTGGCCACGTACCAAGCCGACTGGCACCGCTGGCAGACACTGGTGGCGCTGCTGCTGCTGGCCAGTCCGGCTTTCGAGGCTGCCTCGGCTTTTGTGCACCGCCTGATTGCCGAGTCGCTGAAGGTCCAGCCGCTGCCACGCCTGGGTTTTGCGTCCGGCATTCCGCCTGAACACCGGGTGCTGGTGGTGATTCCAACGCTGCTTACCTCCACACAGGCAAACGAGGAACTGCTGAACCAGTTGGAGTTTCACTGGCTGGCCAATCGGGAAAACCAGGCCCAGTATGGATTGCTCACCGACTGGGTCGATGCGTCCGAAACCACCCTGCCTGGCGACGCCGCGCTGCTGCAGGACGCTCTTGAGCGGCTGGAAACGCTGAACGCGCGCTACCCGGCAGTGGCAGGCAGCGCGCCGCGCTTTTTGCTGATTCATCGGCCGCGCAGCTGGTGCGAAACCCAGCAGCAATGGCTTGGCTGGGAACGCAAGCGTGGCAAGCTTGAGCAGCTGATGCGCCTGTTGGCCACCGGCAGCATGGAAGGTTTCCTGCCGCTGACAGCCCCTTTGCGACTGGCCGATGGCATCCGCTACGTGGTCACGCTGGACAGCGACACCGGCCTGCCACCCGGTGCGCTGCGAGAACTGGTTGCCATTGCCGCCCATCCGCTGAATGCGCCGCGAGTGGATGCCCGCCTGCGCAGGGTGGTCAGCGGCTATGGCATCTTGCAGCCCCGCGTGGTCATGCCATTGCCTGGACGATCTGAGGACACCGCCTACCACCGGCTGTTTGCCGGCCAGGGCGGCATAGACCCCTACAGCAGCGGCGTTTCCGATGTTTACCAAGACCTGTTCGGCACCGGGAGCTTCAGCGGAAAAGGACTGCTGCATGTCAAGGCGCTGCATGCTGTGCTGGACCATCGCCTTCCCGATGAAGCGGTGCTCAGCCACGACCTGCTCGAAGGCAGCATTGCGCGTTGCGGCTTTGTCAGTGATGTGATGCTGGTCGAGCATGCGCCGCACCATGCGGGCGTGGCCGCATCACGCCAGCACCGCTGGACGCGCGGCGACTGGCAACTGCTTCCCCTGCTGTGGCACGCCCGGCGGTACGGAATCGACGCCCTGAGCGTCTGGAAAATGCTCGACAACCTGCGCCGTTCGCTGGTGTTCCCGACCTCATTCGCACTGCTTGCCTGGGTCATCTTCACCGATGCATTGCCTCTGGGCACCGTATTCCTGGCGGTCATAGCCGCGCTGTTGGCGGGGCCGCTGCTGGGCGCGCTGGCAGGCCTGGTGCCGACGCACGCCGGGATTGCCTGGCGCCACTTTTTCAAGCGCGGGGGGATCGAGTTGCGCCTTACCTTGGGCAGCGCGGCCTGGCAGTTCAGCCAGATACCGGCGCAATCGGTCATGCTGCTGGATGCGGTGCTGCGTTCTGTCTGGCGCATGTGTGTCAGCCACCGCCGGCTGATGGAATGGACCACTGCGGCGCAAGCGCAATCGGCGTCGCGCAAAGAGTTTTTTGTATTCGTGCACCAGCATGCCGCAGCGTCGCTGCTGTGCGCTGGTCTAGCCATGGCCGCCCCCTGGGCGGCGCACCCATGGGTTGGCATCGTGCTGTTTTTGTTTTGGGGCGCCTCGCCGATCGCGTCATGGTGGGCCAGCCAGCCACGCCCGGCCAGCACCGAGCATGCGCTGTCTGCCGGAGACAAGCGTTACCTGATGGTGCTGGCGCGCGACACCTGGCGGTTTTTTGAGCGTTGCGTCGGGCCTGAAGACAACCACCTGCCGCCCGATAATCTGCAAATGGTGCCCGACCCCACAGTGGCCCACCGTACTTCGCCGACCAACATCGGCCTGTACCTGCTGGCCGTCTGCTGCGCCCGCGAATTCGGCTGGATCACGACCCATGAGGTCATCCTGCGCCTGCAGGCATCGCTGGACAGCATCGACAAGCTTGCCAAGCACAACGGCCACCTGTTCAACTGGTACGACACGCAAACGCTGCGAGTCCTGATGCCGGCTTATGTGTCGTCCGTCGACAGCGGAAACCTGGCCGGCATGCTGCTGGCCGTGGGCCAAGCCTGCCAGCAGTTCGCACAGCAAGACAAACAACAGGGCACCGACAGCGGGCAAGTGCAGGCACAAGCCCAGTCACATGCAGCCCTGCACAGCCTGGCCAGTCGCTGCGCCAGCCTTTACGAGGCCATGAATTTCAAGGGCCTGTATGACCCCAAGCGCCGGCTGTTCCACATCGGCCTTCGGGTTGACGAACAGGCGCTGGACAGCAGCTACTACGACTTGCTGGCGTCCGAGTCGCGGCTCGCCAGTTTTCTGGCGATTGCCAAGGGCGACGTACCCAAGCGCCATTGGAGCGCGCTGGGCCGGCCTTTCCTGTCGGTTAGAGGTACGCCCGGGCTGGCTTCATGGTCGGGCTCGATGTTTGAATACCTGATGCCGTCGCTGTTGATGCATGAGCCCGATGAGGGACTGCTGCAGACCATGGCGCGTTCGGCGATTGCCGCACAGCGCGAATTCGGCCAGCAGCAGTTTCTGCCCTGGGGGGTGTCGGAATCGGCCTATTTTGCCCAGGACCATTCACTCGCCTACCAATATTCACCTTTTGGCGTTCCGCGCCTGGCGATGCGGCGCACGCCGCTGACCGATCGCGTGGTGGCGCCTTATGCCACCTTGCTGGCAACCTTGTTTGAGCCGGCCGCGTCAGCGGAAAATTTGCGGCGGCTCGAAGCATTGGGCGCGCGCGGTGAACTCGGAATGTTCGAGGCGCTCGACTTCACCGCCTCGCACCAGCCCGAAAGGGAGGCCTTCAGCATTGTCCAGACCTTCATGGCGCACCACCAGGGCATGTCGCTGGTGGCGCTTTGCAACGTGCTCTGTCTGGATGCGCCCCGGCGCTGGTTTTGTGCCGAGCCGCAGGTGGCAGCGCATCAATCCCTGCTGCATGAACGCACGCCGCGCCAGATCACTGAAACCGCCAGCCCGCGCCAGCCGCCTGCGACCAACACACCCAGCAGCGCGCCGGTGTTTCACTCGCGTGACGTCAACCCGGTGCAAATCGGCTGGAAACCGACCCACCTGCTGTCCAACGGGCGCTACAACGTGGCGCTGCGCGCCAGCGGCGCAGGTGTCAGCCGCTGGCAGGGCCGCAACATCAGCCGCTGGCGCGACGACCTGCTGCGTGACAGCCATGGCTGCTTTTTCTACCTGAACCTTGGAAATAACGAAGGCACCGGTTCCCTGACGGCTGCACCGGCGCCCCTGCCAGGCTGGCGCTACCAGGCACGGTTCATGGCCGACCGGGTGCAGTTCGACGCGCATGGCAAGGGACTGAGCACCGGGATCAGCGTGGTGGTCAGCCCTGAGGACGACACCGAACTGCGCACCGTGCAGCTGCACAACACGGGCCGTACCGAGCGCATCGTCGAGTTGGTGTCGTGCTTCGAGGCGGTGCTGGCAGACCCCCGTGCCGACGAAGCCCACCCAGCGTTTTCCAACCTGTTTGTGCAAACCCGCTGGGAGCCGAAATGGCGTGCCCTGCTGCTCAAGCGCATGCCGCGCTTGCATGGCGACCCACAAATGGCGGTAGCGCATTTCCTGGCCGAGGCTGATGCCGAGTTGCTGTCGGTCGATTGCATCGCTGACCGCAAGGTTTTTGCCGGGCGCCATCAGCCACCGCACCAGCCTGCGCTGGGGGACCAGCCCATGGATGCCGACGGCAACCCGATCAATGGTCTGGACCCGGTGGCCAGCCTGCGCCTGACCTTGCGTCTGGCGCCGGGTGCCGTGGCCCGCCTGACCTTTGCCACGGCGGCGGCACAAACTGAAGACGAACTGATCGAGCGCATTGACAAGTATCTGCAGCCAATGCACATCGTGCGCGCCACCCAGATGGCGGCCACGCTGGCGCAGGTCCGGCTGCGCGACTTGACCCTGACCCCCGAGGAACACCTGGCGGTTCAGGACCTGACCACCGCTTTGATGTACAGCACACCACGGATAAATGCCGTGGCCGGGCCGTTGGACCAGCGTCAGCTGTGGCGCTTTGGTATATCGGGTGACAAACCCATTGTGCTGGTGCGCATTCAGGCCAGCAGCGGATTGCCGCTGGTGAATGCTTTGCTGCGCGCGCAGCCCTGGTGGACGTTTGGCGGCCTCGCGGTTGATCTGGTGGTGCTGAACAGCGAGCCCAATTCCTACCTCATGGTCCTGCAGCGCGACATTCTGGCCATGCGCGACCGTCTGACGCAGCGTGTGCAGGACAGTTTTGCCAAAGGGTCCGAGCGATTGTCAAGCTTTCACCTGTTGCGCGAGCCTGAAACCTCGACCGCCGAAAAAACCGCATTGGCTGGCATGGCGCGGGTGGTTCTCACCGCAGACGGCCGGGCGCTGGAAACGCAAGTGGCTGCCTTGCGCACTGGCGTCTGGCCAGCGGAGCAGGCTGATCTGTCTGGCGGCACGCTGCTTTCCAACCCGTCAGAGATCGATCCTGTCAATGGCCTGCCGGCGCTGGCATCGGTGCCACAAGGGATCGGCCAGTTCGACCCGGCCAACGGCGAATTCTGGTTCGACCTGCAGGGCGGCCAGTCACTGCCACGCCCCTGGGTGAATGTCATCGCCAATCCGGACTTTGGCTTTCAAGTATCGGAAACCGGCAGTGGCATGACGTGGGCCGGCAACAGCCGCATGCATCAGCTCACGCCCTGGTCGAACGACCCGGTCGGCGACCCGGCATTCGAGCACTGGTTGCTGCAGGACATGGACAGCGGACAGGTTTTCCCGCTGGCGCCCTCAGTGATTGCGGGCAGTGACAGCCGCTGGCGCGTGCGCCATGGCCAGGGTTATTCTGTGTTTCAGGGCAAGCAGGACGGGTTGCAGGTGGAAACCACCTTCTTTGCCGACATGCAGGCCGCCGTGAAAGTCGTCCAGGTCAAGGTGCGACTGGATGGTGGCCTGCGCAGGCGCCTGCGTGCAATCGCGATGGTCGAATGGCAAATGGGCGACACACGCAGCCGCCGCCGCACACTGCAAACCTGGAAATCGCCCGAGCAGGCGGCGGTGATGGCCCGTCAGCAGGAAACCCGGGACGGCTATGGCGGCAGCACAGCGTTTCTGGTCATGGCGGGCGCCTTTGGCAACGTGCAATGGACCTGCGACAGGGGCGAATTTTTTGACGCGCTGGGCCGACTGTTGCTACCCACCCATTTGGCCGGACAAAGTGGAACGGGTTACGACCCTTGCGCCTGCCTGGCTAGCGAGTTTTCGCTGGCTGGCCAGGAAGAACGGGTCATCAGCTTCATCCTCGGCCATGCCGTCGATGGGCCTGAAGCAGAGCGGATGGCCGGCGGCTGGACGCCGCAGGCTTGCATCGACGCTCTGGCTGGCGTGAAGGCTGCCTGGTCCGGCCTGTTGGGCAAGGTGCAGGTCAAGACGCCTGACGCGCGCTTCGATGCGCTCATCAACCACTGGCTGCTTTACCAGACCGTGGTCTGCCGTCTCTGGTCCAAGGCTGGCTTCTACCAGGCGGGCGGCGCATCGGGCTTTCGCGACCAGCTGCAGGATTCGATGGCGCTGGCGCTGGCTGATCCGGCAAGGCTGCGCGCGCAGATCGTGCTCAGTGCGTCACGCCAGTTTCCCGAAGGCGACGTGCAGCACTGGTGGCACGCGCCCGGCGGCGAAGGTGTGCGCACCCATTTTTCGGACGACCTGCTCTGGCTGCCTTATGCCTGCAGTCACTACCTGCAAGCCACCGGCGACGCCAGTCTGCTGGACGAAAGCGTGGCCTTCATCGATGGCGCGCCGATTCCCGACGGCGCGGAAGACGCCTATTACGCGCCGCAAACCAGCGAACAGTCCGCCAGCGTCTATGAGCATTGCGCCCGCACCATCGACCGCAGCCTGGCCGTGGGCGCGCATGGCCTGCCGTTGATGGGCACCGGCGACTGGAACGACGGCATGAACCGCGTCGGCCATGAGGGACGCGGCCAGTCGGTCTGGCTGGGCTGGTTTTTATGCAGTGTGGTCGAAGGCTTCGCGCCGGTTGCGCAAAAGCGCGGCGACGATGCGCGCGCCCAGCGCTGGCTGGAGGCGCGCACCGGCTGGATCACCGCGCTGCACGACGCCGGCTGGGACGGCGCCTGGTTCCGCCGCGCCTTTTTTGACAACGGCGCGCCGCTCGGCGCCAACGCCAATGACGAATGCCGCATCGACCTGATTGCGCAAGCCTGGGCCGTGCTGTCCGGCGCCTCCACGCCAGCCTTTACCCGTTCGGCCATGCTGGCGCTCAACAACCAGTTGATCGATGAAAAAGCCGGCTTACTGCGCCTGCTCGACCCTCCGTTCCGGGACTCGGCCAACAATCCCGGCTACATCCAGGCCTATCCGCCCGGTGTGCGTGAAAACGGCGGGCAGTATTCGCATGCCGGCGTCTGGGCGTTGATGGCGCAAGCGTTGAGTGGCGACGCGGAAGGCGCCTGGCGCAGCTTCGAGGACCTGAGCCCGGCCCACCGCAGCGCGCATCCCGAGCGCGGTGCGGCCTATGGTCTGGAGCCTTACGTGGTAGCCGGCGATGTCTACAGCGCCGAGCCGTATGTGGGCCGGGGCGGCTGGAGCTGGTACACCGGCTCGGCCGCCTGGCTGTACCGGGCCGGGCTTGAAACGCTGCTCGGCCTGGCGGTGCAGCCGGGCAGACTGTCGCTGTCGCCGCGCCTTCCCTCGCATTGGCCGGAAGTCGAGCTGCGTCTGCAACTGCAAGGCCGTGACATCACCGTGCACTGGTTACGCGAACCGGCAGGCGTCGCGCCGCTGGTGGCGGACAGGCAATTGGCATGGGGCGAATGGACCCGGCTGGACACGCTGCCCGCAAAGTCCGTGTTGCTGGTGCGCGGCAGCGTGGCGCCGGCATTGCCTGATTGCTATCAATAAAATAGCTGATTATGCCCGCTCAACCTGCGCAGAAGGCATATTTCATGCATAAATTACTAACATACCAAGCGCCTGGGCACCCGGGTGCGCCTTGGCCGTGCTGAAGCGACCATCGCGGCAGCCCCGCCGTTGCGTGCCTTTGCCGCTCAGCGTGCCTTTTTGTCCCGATGGGTGCGCTGGATCGCCGCCACGTCGATGATCAGCGCCACATTGCCGTCGCCCAGAATGGTGGCGGCAGAAATGCCCGGCACCTTGCGGTAGTTGGTTTCCAGATTTTTCACCACCACCTGGTGCTGGCCCACGAGTTGGTCCACCAGCAGCGCAAAACGGTTGCCTTCGGCCTGCACGATCACGACGATGGCCTGAGTCGGGTTGTGCACCGCATTGGCCACATCAAAAAGCTTGTGCAATTCCACCAGCGCCAGGTATTCGCCCCGCACATGCATGACCTGCTCGTCGGCGGTGATGGCATGCAGATCCTTGGCCAGCGGCTGCAGGGATTCAATCACGTAGTTCAGCGGCAGGATGTAAATTTCGTCGCCCACCTTGACCGACATGCCGTTCAGGATGGCCAGCGTCAGCGGCAGCACGATCCTGATCGTCGTGCCCTGGCCCTGGCGCGAGAAAATTTCGACATGACCGCCCATTTCATGGATGTTGCGCTTGACCACATCCATGCCGACGCCCCGGCCCGAAATATCGGTGACCACTTCCGCAGTCGAAAAACCAGGCGCCATAATCAGTTGCCAGGCCTCCTCATCACTGGCGTCGTCGCTGATAGCAATGCCCTGCTGCCGGGCTTTGGCCATGATTTTTTCCCGCACCAGGCCGCCGCCATCGTCACGGACTTCGATCACGATGCTGCCGCCCTGGTGCTGGGCCGACAGCGTCAGCTTGCCAGCCGGGTCCTTGCCGGCCAGTGCGCGCTGCTGCGGCGTCTCAATGCCGTGGTCCAGGCTGTTGCGCACCAGGTGCGTGAGCGGATCGACGATGCGCTCGATCAGGCTCTTGTCCAGTTCGGTTTCCTTGCCCACCGTCACCAGGTTCACCTGTTTGCCCAGCTTGGCCGACAGGTCGCGAATCAGGCGCGGAAAGCGGCTGAACACATAGTCCATCGGCATCATGCGGATAGACATCACCGATTCCTGCAGGTCGCGCGCGTTGCGCTCCAGTTGGCCCAAACCGCTCAGCAAGCGCTCATGCAGCACCGGGTCCAGCGTTAACGCGGTTTGCGTCAGCATCGACTGGGTGATCACCAGCTCGCCCACCAGGTTGATGATCTGGTCCACTTTCTCAACATCGACCCGGATCGAGTTGGACTCTTTGGCCTGAGCGGTTGCGGCTATCGCGGCGGGAGCGGCAGGCATCCCCTCGAACGGCGGCGCGGGCGGGGCAACGATCTCGACAACCTCGACAACCTCTACAACCTCTACAACCTCTACAACCTCTACAACCTCGACAGCCGTCACAACCAGGTGCTCGACCTCCAGCGCCGCCAGCGGCGGGCCAGGCAACTCGTTGGTGATTTCGATCTGGTCGGTTTCCACGATGAAACAGCTCACCGCCACCAGGTCATCGGTATCGCAAGCCGTTTCCAGCCAGAGCGTCAGGCTGTTGGCGTCCCGGGTTTGCGCCAGCACCGTGCCCAGGTTGGCCAGTTCTTCAGCCAGCAGTTTCTGGTCGTTTTCGGAAACCTGGGTAAAGCGCACTTTCAGCGTCGGCACCGCGACTGCGCCAGGCTTCGGCACGGGCAGCGCCGCCGCGACTGCCACCGTTTTTGCCACCGCTGGCGAAGCAGCAGCGGGGGCTACGGTCGCACCGTCATGACCCTCCAGCGCCAGTTGTTGCAGTACGGCGCAGATTTGAGCGACTGTTTGCGGATCAGGTACCTGGCCGTCACGATACGCACTTAATTGTTGTTGCAACATGTCTTTGGTTTCCAAAAAGCTATCCATCATCTTTGTGCTTAACTTCAGTTCGCCATGGCGGGTGCGGTCGAGCAAATTTTCAAGCAAATGCGTGGTGTCGGTCAGCGCCACAAATCCAAACGTAGCCGCCCCGCCCTTGATGGAATGCGCAGCGCGAAAGATTGCGTTCAGGTCTTCGCTGTCAGGCGTTTGCAGATCCAGGCGCAAAAGGCGTTGCTCCATCTCATTGAGCAACTCATCGGCTTCTTCAAAAAAGGCCTGGTAAAACTGGGTGATATCCATCGCGTATTCGTTTCTTCTTTAAAGGCGGCAATCAGCTGCGCTGGTCAGGGCGGGCAGTTGACAGGCTCACAGCGGCCTGCCCGGCAGCGCCCGGCTTGATGCTCACACTGGCGCCAGTGGCAGAATTTGCTTTTTCTATCAGCATCTGGGCGCGATGGTTGAGTACCACGATGCTGATGCGGCGATTGACGGGCGCCAAAGGGTCGCTCTGGTTCAGGTGCATGCTTGACGCCACGCCCATGACGCGCAGCACCTTGATTTCCTGCAAACCACCCGCCACCAATTCCCGGCGCGAGGCATTGGCCCGGTCCGCCGACAGCTCCCAATTGCTGTAGGACTTGTCGCCCTGCGCGTAAGTCGTGGCATCGGTATGGCCGGACAGCGTGATCTTGTTGGGCTGCGCGTTGACGACTGGAGCGATCTCGCGCAGGATGGTGCGCATGTAGGGCGCCACCTGCGCACTGGACCGGTCAAACATCGGCCGGTTGCTGCTGTCCACAATCTGGATGCGCAAGCCCTCGGGTGTGATGTCGATCAGCAGCTGGGGCCGAAACTCCCTGAGCAGCGGGCTCGCCTCGATCATTTTGTCAAGCTGCGACTTCATCTGGTCCAGGCGGTTGACATCCTGGGCCTCGTCGTCGCTTTCCGGCATCTTGACTTTCTCCTTGATCGCCGCAGGATCGCCGCCGCCCGGAATGACGCTGGGGCTGTTGTTGATGGCCGGTCCGCCTGAAATCGCCTCGGTCAGCGGCCTTTTGAAATGCTCGGCAATACCGGTCAACTGATTGGGCGAGGAAGATGACAGCAGCCACATCACCAGAAAGAAAGCGAACATGGCCGTCATGAAGTCGGCAAAGGCAATCTTCCAGGCGCCGCCATGGTGGCGCGCCGCCATCACCGGGCGCTTGATGATGATGATGGGGCGTCGGGCGCCGTTCATGGCCATTCAATCCTGCGCGTTTGCGCGGCCCTTGACATCACGCACATGCCCGTCCAGTTCGCTAAAAGACGGCCGGTGCGTCGAAGTCAGCACCTTGCGGCCGAATTCCACGGCCAGCTGCGGCGCATAACCGTTCAGGCTGGCCAGCAGCGTGATCCGGATGCACTGGTAGACCTTCAGGGATTCGGCCACCTTGTGCTCGACCAGGGTCGCCAGCGGCATCACAAAACCATAAGCCAGCAAGATGCCCAGAAAAGTCCCCACCATCGCGTGCGCAATCAGCTGGCCCATCTGCGCGGGCGGCAGGTCGGCAGACGCCAGCGCATGCACCACCCCCAGCACGGCCGCCACAATGCCCAGCGCCGGCAGCGCATCGCCAACACGGGTCAGGCTGTGCGCCGGTATTTCGCCCTCATGCTTGTAGGTTTCCAGCTCCTGCTCCATCAACTCTCCGATTTCGTGCGGATCGGTGTTGCCGCTGACCATCAGGCGCAGGTAATCGGTCATGAACTCCAGCACACGGGCATCTGCCAGAATCACCGGATATGGCGCAAAAATGGGGCTGTTGTGCGGATCGTCAACGTCCGACTCCAGCGACATCAAGCCGTCCTTGCGACCTTTGGACAGCAGCATGTACAGCAAGGCGAGCAGCTCCATGAAAAGAGCCTTGTCGTGCTTTTTAGAATTTTTAAGCAGTTTGGGCAACACTTTGAGGGTCGAGCGTATGGTCTTGCCGTCGTTGCCCGCAATGAACGCACCCACGGCCGCGCCGACGATGATCAGCACTTCCAGCGGCTGGTACAGCACGCCGAAATGACCGCCCATCAAGCCGTAGCCGCCAAATACGGACGCCAGCACCACCCCGTAACCCAAGATCACCAGCACGACGCGCTCCCCTTTAAATCTTCTTCAGGATTCATCACCAACAGCCTCGCGGCTCGTCAGGAACGAGCGCCATTCATCACATCCGCCAGCCACTTCGACGGTGATGTCGATAGCTCAGACGCCTTGGCTGTCGCCGGCTTCTCGGCCAAAATGCGTGGCGTCTTGCCTGTCTTGCCTGCACGCGAGGGCGGCCGGCACAACACACACACATAGTTGTTTTGCGGCTCGTGCGCATGGGCGACAAACAGGCCAGTGCATCGGGTGCATGT
Organism: Polaromonas sp. CG_9.7; assembly: GCF_015752205.1. Taxonomy (GTDB): domain Bacteria; phylum Pseudomonadota; class Gammaproteobacteria; order Burkholderiales; family Burkholderiaceae_C; genus Polaromonas. Next base: position 247,675 of record NZ_JADOVG010000001.1, on the reverse strand, counting down.
GCTCAGCTGCAGCATGTCGCTGTCAAAAAACCGCACCAGCGTCCAGGCACGCGTGAAGTCCAGCACGGGATCACTGCCCTGCTGCCGGACCTGCTCCAGGTACAGCCGGTAGCTTTTAATGACGGCGGGAATCCGGCCGCAATCGCCATGAGTGACCATGAACCGGTAGATGTTGTAGAACATCGACGAATGAATGTTCGACAGCCAGGTCATGAACCAGTCGGTGGAAAACGGCAGCAAGCCCTTCGGCGGCGACACGCCCTTGATTTCCTTGTACAGCTTGATCAGGCGATCACGGCTCAGGCTGGTTTCGGCTTCCAGGAACTGCAGGCGGGCGCCAAGCTTGATCAAATCAATTGCAAGGTGGATTTCGCGGGCTTCACGAACGACGCTTTTAACAGCCATGGTGACTCGCGCTGCAAAAGTAGTTAGCCCATACAGGGGATAAATTGCCTGCGATATGTAACATTATTGTAATGCGTCGATCCGCTGGCCAGACAGAAGAATGGCGGCATGGGCCTGCTGCAAAGCCAGGTTTTTTCCGTCCTGCGTCAATGCCGACAGCACCGGATGATCGTCAAACCGCAAGCGGCACAAAAACAGGCTGGACGCCGCCAGTTTCACAATTTGCGATAGCGACAGGTTGCCCAGCAAATCCGCTACTTCCCGGCTCAATCCCAGACGAAACATGGCCGTCGGCACATCTTCCCGAACCAGCCGCTGCGCCAGCAGCAAGTAAGTCAAATTCAAGTCACCGATCTCGTTGGTGTTAGTCGTTTCAGCCATAGGTGCTCCCGTTTTCTTGTTCTTCTGACCACTTTTTTGAAGATCAGAAGAGTCTGTAAAAATCATTAGATATGTCAAAAAATTGTTATTTTGATAAAATCAAATATATACAATTTACAACTCATCTCATACATTCTAGATAGTTTTACAAAATTGAAACAAAAAAACACAGATTTTGTTTTTTATTTTTTTCTTGTTTCTTTTTTGAGTTGTTTACATAAAAAAAATTGAGCTGTATCAATTTGATGATGCAAAACTCACTTTTTTGATTTTTGCGCGTCCAGCCGGTACAGCCAAGCCAGCACTTCCGCAACGGCCAGGTACAGCTGGGGCGGAATCTGCTCATCAAGATTGACCTGCATCAGCAACTTGACCAGATCGGGCGAGGCATGCACGTAAAGCCCGCTTTCTCGCGCGCGCTGAACAATCGAGTCGGCAACAGCCCCGTAGCCTTTGGCCACCACAATGGGCGCCCTGTCCTTCTTCGCGTAGGAAAGCGCGATGGCGCTGGGCCGGTCAGGCAGGCCCGTCGCGTCAGGTGACGCGTCGGCGGTGTTAGGCGGCATCACCATTTTTCGCTGCAGGATGCGGCGACAGCGTCCCGATCTGCAGCCCCGTCAGTTGCAATCCCAGCGCTTGCAGCCGCTCGGGCAGTTCTGCGCGGGATTCAGCCAGCATGCTACGCGTGGTGTTCTCGCTGGCGGCCATGTGGACCTGCAACGCATTGCCCACCAAGCTGATACGCACTTCAACCTCCCTGAGCGAATTTAGCGTCAAGGCCACACGCGTGCTCCAGGTGCGCGGCGCGGCTTCGTCATCCGCTGCCGGCTGGCGCGCTTCTTCCTGAATTTCCCAATCCATGGGCACGCCCGGCCAGGCTTCACCGCCCCAGCGAAACACCGGTGCCGCCAGTAGCTCAAGCTGCTGGCGCACCAGCGCCACCGCATCGGGGTGAATGCCCGCCAGCCCCGCCGCGTTGCTGCGTGCCGCGTCCGTTGCAGCGGTGCCGCCTTGTTTTGCACCAGGATCCTGACCTTCGGCGTCCTGAGGCGCCACGTTGCCACCAGGCAACAGCCTGCGCTCACCTTGTGGCAACGTCTGGGCTGAATCCGCCGGGCCTGCCGCTGGCAGCGCCAGCGCTGCTTTCAACGAAGGGTCCAGCCGGGCTTGCGGCTCCTGCGCCAGCTCGGCCAGCGCGCGCGTTCCTGCGGCAAACTGCGCCAGGTGCGATTCGTAAAACAGGCCCGAGTTGCCGACGGTGCGGGCCAGCGACGCGGCCAGACCGGTAAGTGACGACGACACCGGCAGCAGCGCCTCGGTCCCGATGACTTTGGCCGCAGCGCCTGCCCGGCCTTCCAGAATTGCACTCAGCGCACGCGCCGCGGCGCTCAAGGTCACCCCGCTGCCCAAGCCTGAAGCCGCACCGGCATGGCCGCGCTGATCACTTTTTAAAAGCCCGACGCCCAGTTGCAGTTCCACGGCAGCGCGCGACGGCAAGCGTACGTCATTGATGACTTCTTCCACCGGTGCGACCGCCTCCGGCCCCGCAACCTGCACCTCCGACTTGAGCGGCACCAGGTCCACCCGCTGGGCCAGCCGCGTGGCCAGCAGCGTGTCAAGCAGGGGCGTCAAGCCGCTCATTGGCGAATATCAGACGCCTGGCCATAGGCTTTTTTAAGGATTTCCTGTTGCTCCAGGCTTTTCACCGCGGCCCCCAGGTGCGCCAGTTGCGGCATCACCAGGCTGGAAACTTCGCCTTGGCTGGACGTGATGCGGCTCAGCAGCTGGTACTTGCGCGCCACCTGCTCTTCATGAAGCAGTTCCAGCGGCTCGATCACTTTGAGCCGGTCCACCAGGTCGCTGTACACCGCTTCCTGCGCCGGCAACTCGCCCCACTGGCCGGCACGCACCAGCGTCAGCATGCGCTCGGTCAGGGTGTCGATCTGCTCGTAGCAATGCATCACTTCACTTTGAGAACTCATGAATCAGGCTCCTGCTGAAAAACGGGGGGTGGTTTGGCCAGCCAGTGCCTGCGGCATCGGCTGTGCTTTTTGGGGATCGATCTCGCGCCATGCCGAGCTGATGTTGTCCAGCAGCCGGTCCGCCTCGTCCAGCAGCGCCGGGTCGTTGCGCAAGTTGGCATACAGCAGGCGCTGGGCGATGTAGTCGTACAACGCCGACAGGTTGCCGACAAGTTCCGCGCCCGCCTTATCGCTGGTATCGGTATCCAGGCTGGCTTTCAGGCCGTTGTCCACAATGTTGATGGCCTTGGAAATCGCCTTGCCTTTGGCCGCAATTTCGTTGTTGGCCATATGGTGGCGCGCCATGGCAATGGCAGTTTTCGCGCCATCGAACAGCATGGTGATCAGCTGGTGAGGCGACGCGCTCATGGCGGACGACTGCAGGCCAATCTGGGCGTAGCTGCTGGCGCCGGTACTGGCGGCTGCTGTGCGTGTGTACATGGAATAGCCTTACTTTTTATTGCTGTTATTGATCGCATCGAATTGCTGGGTCAGATAAGCGCTGGTCTGGTTCATGCGGCTCATCATCACGTCAAGCTGGGTGAACTGGTCCTTGTAGCGCGCCACCGTCGCCTCGACCCGATCCGACGTTGCCGTGTATTGCTTTGCCAGCGAATCCAGGGAACTGCTGATGCCCTTGCTGGCCGCCGTCAGCACCCCGCCCGTGGTGTCGGTGTAGCCGGTGATCAGACTCGACAGGCTGTTGCCGTAGCCGCCCACGCCGGCCGTGCCGGAAAACAAAGTCGCCACGCCGCCCAGGTTGCCGTCCAGTGCCGCCTTCAGCTTGACCGAGTCCAGCGCCAGCGTGCCGTCTTTTTCAAACGCAACGCCGATGTTCGACAGCATCGTCAGGCCGCTGCCGAATTCCGCTTGCGGGCTGGTCAGCGCCGATCGCATGCCCACCTGGATGTTGCGCAACGTCGAATCGCCCAGCAACACGGCGCCCGACTTGCTGGCGGGGTCAAAAGCGGTCAATTTCTTGGCAACGCTTTGCAGGGTGTTGTAGGCATTGACAAAATTGGCAATCGCGTTGCCTGCGCTGTCGGTGTCTTTTTGCACCGACAAGGTGGTAAGCCCCAGCTTGGCCACGGTCATGGTGACATCCTGCACCGCTCCCACCACGCTGTTGGTGGCGCTGGTGATGGCAATGCCGTTCACGGTCAGTTCGGTGTTTTGCGCGGCGACGGTTTGCTGCAGATTTCGCGCAGCGGCCGGGTCATTGGTCAGCAGCTTCGACAAAGCAGAATATGCGGGAGCAGGATCTGGAGGATCGACAGGAACAGGGTCGCCGGAGACGCTGATACGCATGCTCGACGCTTCGCCTGTTTGCGTGGAGGTCAATACCAGCCGGTTTGGCTTGTCGCTGCCGTCGTTGACGATGGAAGCCGTCACCCCCAGCGTGGTTTTGGCATTGATCGCCTTGGCAATGTCGGCCAGCGAGCTGTGCGCAGGATCAATGTCGATCGACTGCGTGCGCGTAGCATCTGGATCCTTGGTGAAAACCGCCCCCGACGTCGTGCCGAACTCGAACTGCACCGTGATCGGCGTCGTGCCATCGCCAATATTGGTGCTGGTGTCCGCCTGACCGACGGTTGCCAGCGACTGCGCTTGCGCCAGCTGCGTCACGTTCAGCGCATAAGTACCGCTCTGAGCCGTGGAGGCTGCCGTGGCCGTCAGCACCTCAGAGGCTGTAGAGCTGGCCTTGACGCCCTGGAACAGCTCCGGCTTGGCCAGCGCCGCCGCGGCTGTCTGCAGCGAACCGAGCGCACTGTTGAGCTGGCCGTAGGCCGTCAGCTTGGTGGTGTAGCTGGCTTGCTGCCGCTGAATCGCCGCCAGCGGTAGTTGCTCGGCCGTCTTCAAGCCGGCCAGCAGGGAATTCAAATCAAGGCCAGAGCCAATGCCGAGAGAAGAAACGGTGGCCATATCAAATCCTGTTCTTTCTGTTTTGGAGGACCGCGTCAACCCTGTAGGTCGGCTTAGCCGAAGGCGTAACCCGACCTACGACGGCCAGCGCAAAATCACACCGATTGCGCAAACAACAACCCTTTCAGGTTATCCATTGCCTTGGACATGCGCACCACCTCCTCGGTCGGAATCTGGCGGATCAGCTTGCCGCTGTCCTGGTCCACGACCTTGACGATCAACTCGCTGTAATCGGAATCAATTTCGAACTGCACGCTGATGGAGAAACCGGCCAGCACCTTGTTGATGTCTTCCAGCGACTGCTGCAGTTGCCTGGCGCCGGGTTTGTCCACCTCGCTCGCCCCGGCAGGTGCAACCGCCCTGGACGCGGGCGGCTCAAAAACCTCGCGCGGCAGGCCGGCGGCCTGCGCAGCAGGCGCTGTTTTCTGGCTGGGCGGCAAGCCGTCGGCTGCACGCATCGAGGGTATTGAAATCGGCATGTTTACTTTCCTGTCAAAAGCGCTGTCCGCTCCCGCCTGAACAATTCACCAAGCGGGAGCGGGCAGCGCAATCGGGTGGTTTGACCCGATTGGCTGACCTTTTTTTTCAAGCGGCGGCCCGCAGACCGCCGCTCACGACTGCCGGTGATTAACGCAACAGCGACATCACGCCTTCAGTTGACTGGTTGGACTTGGCCAGCACCGAGGTGCCAGCCTGCTGCAGGAGCTGCGCGCGTGTCATGTTCGACACTTCAGTCGCGTAGTCGGCATCTTCAATGCGCGAACGCGAAGAAGACAGGTTCACGATGGTCGTGCCGAGGTTGGCGATCACCGAGTCAAAACGGTTTTGCACCGCACCCAGCGAGCCGCGCAGGTCGTCGACTTTCTTCAGAGCTGCATCAAGTGCTTTCAGGGGGTCAGCAGTGGCCAAGCTGGTCGTGCTCGCTGCAAGCGTGAGGGCTCCAGCGGTAGTCTTGTAAATCTGAGCACCAGTATTGTCCGTCACCTTGCCGTTGGCTTGGGCGTAGTAAGTGGTTGTGACCTTTGTGCTGGCATCGTTGCTCAACGTGCCGCTGGCGTCTGCATAGACAGCTCCGTTGCCATTGGTCACCGCACCGCCAGAAGCTACCGTGTAAGTGGTGTTGCCGCCGCTCGCATTAACAGTGGCTGTGTAACCCCCCGACGTAGCAGTGGCCAAAGCACTGGAAGTGATTTTGGCGTCAACAACGTCAAATACGCCACCAGTTGTTTTGTCAGCAGTCAAAACCGTGCCACCGACTGCGATCGAACCGCCGGTACCTGATGTGATGGTACTCATTGAAGCGGCCAAGCTCGTCACAGTAGCGGCGGCAGCACCGCCTGCCTGGGTTTTGGACAGGTTACCGACTGAATCAAGATAAAGCACAGCGCCATCATCCGCTGCGGTGATGGCCCCAGTGGTGCCGATTTTGATGTTTTGCGAGGCATTGGTGCCAATGGTGACAGTCGCGGATGCACTGCCAGTTGTAGGTGTCAGGTATGTAATGACATTAGCATTAGTAGCATCGGCAACATTGAAGGAGAACGAGCTGCTGGCCGCGTTGTACTTGTAGGTATTGCTGTCAGCTGCCTTGCCAAGACCGTTAGTCGTACCGGTGTAGTTGACCGTATCGTTGGTAGCCAGCTTGGAAAACACATTGGCCGACGTGGCTGCCGTGTTAGCCGTTGTCACGTCTTTGCTGTAGGTGTACGAACCGTTGGTGTTAGCAGTAGCGGCCTTAGTAAAGCCGGCAAGGTCGGCAGCGGCAGCGGCAGCATTGGCGACTGCCGTTTTTCCGTCCACATTGAAACCGGTCAAACCCAGCGTTGTCGAACTGATTTCCGTCAGGCCGATCTTGATGGTTTCTCCGTCGTATGCGCCGACCTGCACGCTCAGTTCCTTGGCGCTGGACGACAGCACCTTGACGCCGTTGAAGTCGGTTTGCGCAGAAGTGCGGTCGATTTCAGCCATGCGCTGGGTTATCTCGGCCTGCATCGACGCTTTGTCCGCATCGGAGTTGCTGCCGTTGGCGGACTGCACCGTCAGTTCGCGGATGCGCTGCAGGTTGGTGTTGACTTCGTTCAATGCGCCTTCGGTGGTTTGCGCCATCGAGATGCCGTCATTGGCGTTGCGCGAGGCTTGCGTCAAGCCTTTGATGCTGGCGGTGAAGCGGTTGGCGATGGCCTGGCCGGCGGCATCGTCCTTGGCGCTGTTGATGCGCATGCCGGACGACAGGCGCTCGATCGCCGTGTTCATGGCACCCTGTGATTTGGTCAGGTTGTTTTGCGTGACGAGCGAGAGGATATTGGTATTGATGACTGACATGAAGGGCTCCTGATTACAAAGGTTGTGAGTTCCGGCGAACCCGCCGTCACGCTGGCCTTGCCTGCACATGCAGTTTGCAAGCCACCGTTATTCAAGTTATCGGCCAGCGTCTGGAAAACCTTTAGGGCTGCGCGCAAATAATTTTTCACTGCTTGAAAACCAGACCACTGCCTCCCCCTCAATGCACGGCCACAAGCGTAGCGGGGATGTCGGGCTACGCCTTCGGCCAACCAGAAATACGTATCAAATATGGGCTTTGCGCAATAGCTACGGGCGCTAAAAGCTATTAATTGCATAGCGTTTTGTAGATCGGGTTAGCGCAGCGTAAGCCGACGTCGGCGCATTGGGGTGCGTGCGTTTTGGAGCGCGTGATCACGCCGCCATGTTCATGACTTCCTTGTACGCATCGACCACCTTGTTGCGCACCTGCAGGGCGGTCTGAAAGCCAATGCCGGCTTTTGCCATATCGACCATCACGTCATTCAGCGCTACGCCGGGCTTGCCCAGTTCAAACGCTTCGGCCTGGCGGGACGCGCTCTGCTGGGTGTTGCTGATGCGATCCAGCGACTTTTTCAGTTCGCCGGCAAAGCCGCCGGCGCCCGCTTCGCTGCTGGCCGCAACGGAGCTGCCCATGGAAGGGGCCAGCGCGCGCATTTGTTGCAGGACGGATTCAATAGACGAAATGGACATGGTTTTGTGGGTGGGCAGCACGCACGCCCATGGCTGATGAAGACCTGAAGCGTAGCAGCCGATGGCCGCGCCGCATCGCGCCAAAAGATGCCAAAAGCCCCGGCTATTCAGGCGATCAAGTACGGCGCTGCACTCTGACAATCCGTCACAAGGCAGGGGGTGCCTTGGCCGCACCGGACGGGCCAGCCCCTTTCCCCTTCTCCTTACCACTTGTTGTATGCCATCAGTCGTTTCACCGGGCTACCCGCCCGGCTCACATTGGAGTTGCCATCGCGCCGTCAGCGCGCGGCAACCGCTCGCTGAGGCATTGGCCAGGTGAGCGCATGAGTACCGCCGCGGTGGGCACGGGCGCAGCCGCGTCCAGCACCCTTCCTTTTCTGGAGCAGTTGCGCGCCAATCCGCGCCTGCCGCTGATCATTGGCGCTTCTTTCGCCCTGGCGGTGATTGCCGCGATGTGGATGTGGAGCCGCCAGCCTGACTACGGCGTGCTGTACACCAACCTGTCAGACCGTGACGGCGGTGCCATCATCGCGTCGCTGCAGCAGATGAACATTCCGTACAAGTTTGCCGGCGGCGGCGGCGCCTTGCTGGTGGAGGCCAGCAAGGCGCCGGAAGCACGACTGAAGCTCGCTGCGCAGGGGCTGCCCAAAGGCGGTACGGTTGGCTTTGAGTTGATGGACAACCAGAAGTTCGGCACCAGCCAGTTTGCCGAGCAGATCAATTACCAGCGTGCGCTGGAAGGCGAACTGGCGCGGTCGATCAACTCCATTTCAGCCGTCGAGTCGGCGCGCGTGCACCTGGCGCTGCCCAAGCCGTCGCTGTTCGTGCGTGACCAGAAAAAGCCCAGCGCCTCGGTGGTGTTGTCGCTGCACCGCGGGCGCAGCATTGACGAAGGCCAGATCAGCGCCATCGTGCATTTGATTTCCAGCAGCGTGCCGGAACTGTCAGCCAAAAGCATCACCGTGGTGGACCAAGGCGGCAACCTGCTGTCGGCGGCCAATAGCGGTACGCGCGGCCTGGACGTGAGCCAGCTCAAATACACGCAGGAGATCGAGCAGGGCTACATCCGGCGCATTGAAGCGATATTGCAGCCCCTGATGGGCGCGACCAATGTGCATGCGCAGGTGGCGGCAGAAATTGATTTTTCGGTGGTGGAGAACACCAACGAAACCTACCGGCCGAACCAGGCACCGGGCAGCGCGGCTATCCGCAGCGAGCAGTCGAGCGAGTCCAGCCAGCCGGGCATGGGTGCGGCTGGCGGTGTGCCGGGCGCCTTGAGCAACCAGCCACCGGTCAACCCGGTGGCGCCCATCGTCACCACGCCGGCGGGCCAGGCTATGCCAGCCACGCCAGCCACGCCAGGCGCACTGGTTGCTCCGGCCGCACCGGCCAGCGCGGCTCCACCCGCGGCAAGCACGGGCACGGCGCGCAAGGACGGCACCATCAACTACGAACTGGACCGCTCGATACGCCATGTGCAGCAAGGCGCCGGCAGCGTCAAGCGACTGTCGGCAGCCGTGGTGGTCAACTTCCGGAGCGTCGCGGACAGCAAAGGCAAGCGCACGGCGCAGGCGCTGACGGCCCTCGAACTCGAACAGGTCAACAACCTGGTCAAGGAAGCGATGGGTTTTAGTACCGAGCGCGGCGATTCGCTGAACGTGGTCAACAGTGCGTTTGCCTCCGACACCATTGAGGTGGTCGAGTTACCGCTATGGAAACAGCCCGAAAACATTGAGCTGGCCAAAAACGGGGGCAACTACCTGATGCTCGCCCTGCTAGCGCTGTTTGTGTGGTTTTCCGTACTGCGGCCATTGCTGCGCCATTTTTTGAAACCCGCACAAGTTTCGCTGCCGGCGCCAGGCAAGGAAGCGTCCGTGGCGCAGGCCGACCCGGAGCAGACGCGGCTGAAGGTAGAGGCGCAGGCGCAGGGCCAGGAACGGCAAGAACAGCGCCACCTGGAAAACACGAAGTACGCGCAAGACATGGCCCAGAAGGATCCCCAGATCGCGGCGGCACTGATGAAGCACTGGATGGAGAATGATGATGAATAAGGGCATCAGAAAAAGCGCCATTTTTTTGATGTCGCTCGGCGAAGAAGGCGCCGGCAGCGTCTTGAAGCTGTTACCGCAAAGCACTGTTCAGTCGCTGGGTGTCGCCATGGCCGCACTGACGCAGGTCAAGCATGAAGAGGTGAGCGAGGTGCTGGAAGAGTTCCGCACCGAAACCGAGCAGTACTCGGCACTGCACCTGAACACCAGCAGCTATTTGCGAAGCGTGCTGAACAAGGCGCTGGGCAGCGACCGCGCCGCCGTCGTGCTCGAAAAAATCTTCAAGACCAGCGAATCAGCCAACGGAATCGAACGGCTCAACCAGCTGGAGGCCGTCGAAGTGGTGGAGCTCATTCGAGACGAGCATCCGCAGATCATTGCCACGCTGCTGATTCACATGGACCGCAGCAAGGCCGCGGCGGTGCTGGAAAAGCTGCCTGAACGGGTGCGTCACGATGCCGTGCTGCGCGTGGCGACTTTCGGGGGCGTGCAGCCAGCCGCGCTGCAGGAACTGACTGAGGTGCTGTCCGATATCTTGTCGGGTGAAGGCGTCAAGCGCAGCAGCCTGGGCGGCATCCGGGCGGCGGCTGAAATTGTCAACCTGATGAGCAGCCTGCAGGAATCCAGCGTGATCAAGCATGTGCGCCAATACGACGAAGTGCTGGCGCAAAAAATGATCGACGAAATGTTCCTGTTCGAAAATCTGCTCGAAATCGAGGACCGCGGCATCCAGTTGCTGCTCAAGGAGATCGATTCGGAGTCGCTGATCATTGCACTCAAAGGTGCGCCGCAAGTACTGCGCGAAAAGTTCCTGAAAAACATGTCCACCCGTGCCGCCGAATCGCTGCGCGAAGACATTGAAATGCGCGGCCAGGTGCGCGTGTCGCAGGTCGAGACGGCGCAAAAGGCCATCCTGCAGGTCGTGCGCCGCCTGTCGGATTCCGGCGAGATTGTAATGGGCACCCCAGGCGGCGATGCGTATGTCTAGCCGGCCGCAGCAGACCGCCTGGCAACGTTGGGAAATGACCTCGTTCGCACAAGACATGCAGTCCGGCGCCGCGCAAGCCGCACCGGAGCCTGAACTGCAGCCGTTAGAGCCGGCCTTGCTGATCGACGAGGCCGAGCTGGCCCGCCTGCGGCTCGAAGCACAAAAAACCGGTGAAGCCGAAGGCCACAAACAGGGTTACGCGCGTGGGTTGGCAGAAGGACATGCGGCCGGGCTGGCGGCCGGATTGGCCGCTACCCAGGCCCAGGCCGGGCAACTGCAGGCGCTGACGCTGGCCTTGCCGGCGGCCCTGCGCCTGGCCGAGAGCAGCGTGGCCGATGACCTGCTGGCGCTGGCGCTGGACGTTGCCCGCCAGGTGCTGGGCCAGGCACTCACGGCAGAGCCGCAGGCGATTTTGGCCGTGGTGCATGAGTTGCTGCAGGCCGAGCCGGCATTGTCCGGCGCGCCGCAACTGCTGCTGCACCCCGACGATGCGGCGCTGGTGAAAGAGCTTTTGGCGGACGACTTGAACGCGGCCGGCTGGCGCCTGCGGGCCGATGCCCAGATCACGCGCGGTGGCTGCCGTGTGACGGCCAGCAGTGGTGAGCGGGATGCGACGGTGCAGGCGCGCTGGGAACGGGTGGCCGCAGCACTGGCGAGAAGCGAGACACCGGCCAGCTTGGCGCCTGATTCAGCATGACGGAGCACCCTGCCACGGCCGCCGAAAATCCGCATGTCGCAGCCTGGCAGGCGGCGCTGGGCGAGGCCCGCGCCGCCGTCAGCCTGAGCGTTCCGGTTCGCACTTACGGGCGGCTGACGCGCGCCGTCGGCCTGGTGCTGGAAGCGGTGGGGCTGCGCCTGCCGGTGGGCAGCGACTGCCTGATCGAGCTGCCGCCCGGCTATCCGCAAAAAACCGCCGAAGCCGAGGTGGTCGGCTTTGCGGGCGACAAAATCCTGTTAATGCCGCTGAGCGCGGTCGATGGCTTGCTGCCGGGCGCGCGCGTGTATGCGCTGGAGTCGCCAGCCTGCGCCGGCGCTGCCGGGCCGCGCACCAAACGGCTGCCGGTCGGCGAAGGCATGCTGGGCCGGGTGGTCGACGCCTCGGGCCGGCCGCTCGACGGCCTGGGGCCGCTCGATTTCGAACTGGAAGTGCCGCTGTCGCGGGCGCCGGTCAATCCGCTGACGCGCGCGCCCATCAAGGACGTGCTGGACACGGGCGTGCGCGCCATCAACGCCATGCTGACCGTGGGGCGAGGCCAGCGCATGGGCTTGTTTGCCGGCTCTGGCGTGGGGAAAAGCGTGCTCCTGGGCATGATGGCGCGCTACACCAGCGCCGACGTGATCGTGGTCGGCCTGATTGGCGAGCGCGGCCGCGAAGTCAAGGACTTCATCGACAACACGCTGGGCAAGGAAGGCATGGCCAGGGCCGTGCTGGTGGCCGCGCCGGCCGACAACTCGCCGCTGCTGCGGCTGCAGGGCGCTGCATACGCCACCTGCCTGGCCGAGTACTTTCGGGACCGGGGCAAAAGCGTGCTGCTGATCATGGACTCGCTGACGCGTTACGCCATGGCCCAGCGCGAGATTGCGCTGGCCGTAGGCGAGCCGCCGGCCACCAAGGGCTACCCGCCGTCGGTGTTCGCCAAGCTACCGGCGCTGGTCGAGCGCGCGGGCAACGGCGAGATCAATGCCGAGGGCCAGGGCGGCTCGATCACCGCGTTCTACACGGTGCTGACCGAAGGCGACGACCAGCAGGACCCGATTGCCGATTCGGCCCGCGCCATTCTGGACGGCCATGTGGTGCTGTCGCGCAGCCTGGCCGAGTCGGGCCACTACCCGGCGATTGACATTGAAGCGTCAATCAGCCGCGCCATGACGGCCTTGATCGAGCCGTCGCAGTTTGAATCGGTGCGCAGTGTCAAGCAGATGCTGTCGCGCTACCAGCGCAACCGCGACCTGATCAGCGTCGGGGCTTACGCGCCCGGCCACGACGCGCAACTGGACAAGGCCATTGCGTTGTACCCAAAGATCGAAGCTTTTTTGCAGCAGACGATGGACGAGCAAGCCGACTACGCCGCATCGATCAGCCAGCTGCATGGCATTTTCAACGCCCGCTAGCCCACTGAAAAACCGCAAGGACACCCATGGCTGAAAAACTACCGCTTGCCACGCTGATCGAACTGGCCCAGACCAAAACCGACCAGGCCAGCCGCCGGTTGGGCCAGCTGCAAAATGCCCATACCAGCGCAGCCGCCAAGCTGGACATGCTGCTGCAGTACCGGCAGGAGTACCTGGAGCAGTTCAACGGGCAGATGCAGGGCGGCATGCCCTCGGCGCAGGTGCGCAACTTCCAGAATTTCATTGGCACGCTCGATGGCGCCATCGAGCAGCAGCGCGCCCTGACGCTGCAGGCCGATACCCGGCTGGGACTGGGGCGCAGCGACTGGCAGCACAACAAGCGGCGCCTGACGTCTTTTGACACGCTGGCTGACCGGGTGCGCCAGCAGGAAATGTTGGTCGCCGGCAAGAAGGAACAACGCGAAAGCGACGAGCGCTCTGCCCGGCAGTTTTACCTGCGCACCACCGCCCTGGCGGACTGAACCACAAGATTGACCGGAGCCTGCCATGTCCATCACTCTCCCGGCCAGCATCGGGCCAGCCCCATCGGCCAGCCCCGGCGGCAAGGCATCAGCGCGCGCCGACGGCCAGGCGCAGAACCAGCCGGGCAGTTTTGGCGAGGCCCTGGCACGTTCCCAGCCGCCTGCTGCAGAGAAATCTGCCGCGAAGGCGGCCACGCCCATGCCCGCACGCCGCCAGGCTGACCCGGAAAAGACCGAGCCGCAGGAGATGGTCAATCCCATGCAGGCGTTGCTGACGCCATTTGAACGCCGATTGGCTGCTGAAGCGCTGCCGGCCGTATCTGCCTCATCCGGCGACAATGTTGTGGGGCGAACCGATGCCGCAATAAATGACCCGCTGGCAGAAACACCTCTGGCAGAAGGCGCAGCGGCCGAGGCACCCGAAGTGGCTGCCGACGCCGATGCGCAGGCTGCGCTGGCCGATCTCCTGACGGCAGCTGGTCCCAAGAGCGCAATACAAACGCCCGTAAAAGCCGGGGCTGCGGCCATCCAAGATGGAACGGCATCTGCGTCGCCCACGCGCGCCCTTGCTGCTCAAGCCGGGGCAGCCAGCGAAGACCTGTCAGGCCTGTCCGCTAAGCAAGGCGACGAAGACTCGGCTGCAGGCCAATCCGGCGATGCACGCGCTGATCTTTCGCTATTTGCAGCAGATGCTACGGCGGGCACCAGCGGCGCATTGCTGTTGCAGCCTGCGGGCGCTGCATTTCAAACACCAGCCGGCGCTTCAGCATTGAGCACGCCGGCGCCCGTTGCCACGGCATTGCTGGCGCCGCCAGTGGGCAGCAGTGAATGGACCAAGGCGCTTGGCCAGCAGGTGATCCACATGGGCACGGCAGATCACCAGATCGCCGAACTGCAGCTCAATCCCCCCGGGCTGGGCCCGTTGAAGGTCACGCTGAGCATCAACGACCAGCAGATGCAGGCCATGTTTGTTTCGGCCCATTCGTCGGTTCGGGCGGCGGTAGAGGCTGCCTTGCCGCAATTGCGGGCGCAGCTGGCCGAGAGCGGCATCAGTCTGGGCAATACGTCGGTGGGCGCCGAAAGCCAGCCGCAAACGGCATTTGCCAACGGTCAGAACGGCCAGAATGGCCAGTCGCCACGCGGAAGCTACCGTATGGCCGAAACCGACCCGCTCTTGCCTGGCCGGCCCGTCACGGCGCAGGTCCGCAGCATCAGCACGCGCATTGACACCTACGCCTGAGCGGACAGAGCCGGACAAATTCATGGCGGGCAGCAAACGCCGGAGTTGAAGCGCTTTCCCCCGTTTTATCAAGCCATGAGTTCAGGCCAATCCGGCCAACAATCGGTTTTCATTCTCACGCACTAAAGTTATGGCCAACAGCATCGAAGACGGCAATCCTCCAGGCAGAAGCAAACTGCGCATCGTGTTGCTGTCTTGCCTGCTTGTACTGGGACTGGCAGGCGCAGCCGGTGGCGCCTACTATTACCTGAACAAGACACCCTCCAAGACGACGGCCGTCTTGAAGGTCGAGGACCCGATTTTTGTTCCCCTGGAGCCGTTCACTGTTAACTTGCAACCCGGCGGCCGCAGCCGCTTCTTGCATGTGGCCGTCACGCTGAAAATGACAGATGGCAAATCCCAGACCCAGATAGCCCAGTATTTGCCGGAGGTGCGCAGCCGGGTTCTCAGCACGCTGTCCAACCGCGAGGCCGATTCCCTGACCACACCGGAGGGCAAGGGCAGGCTGAGCGGTGAAATCTTGAGTGCACTGAGCCAGCCTTTTGCGCCCAACCTGCCGCAACAAAAGATTGCAGGTGTGATGTTCACCTCTTTTATGCTGCAGTAACGGCAGTCTGAAAAAACTTGTCAATGGACAATAAACACGAACTGTCTCAGGACGAGGTGGATGCACTGCTGCAGGGGATCACAGGCGACGTCGATGAGACCGCTCAATCACCAAAGCCGGTATCTGCGCAGCGGCCAGAGCCCAAGCAGGCGCTGAACTACAGCCTTGGCACGGACGAGCGCATTGTGCGCAGCCGGATGACGACGCTGGAGGTCATCAACGAGCGCTTTGCGCGGGACCTGCGCTCCTCGTTGCTGGTCTACATGCGCCGCAGTGCCGACATTTCGGTGGGAAACGTGCAGATCCAGAAGTACAGCGACTTCGTGAGGAATTTGCCGGTGCCGGCCAACATCAACATGGTGCAGATGAAGCCGTTGCGCGGGGCGGCGCTGTTTGTGTTCGAGCCCAAACTGGTGTTTTTGGTGGTGGAAAATTTGTTTGGCAGCGACGGGCGTTTTCAAATCCGGGTGGAAGGCCGCGACTTCACGCCGACAGAGCAACGCATCATCAAGCGCCTGCTGGGCCTGACGCTGGACAGCTACGGCAAGGCCTGGCAGCCCGTCTATCCGCTCGATTTCGAATACCTGCGTTCAGAGCTGCAGATCAAGCGCGTCAACATCGTGGCACCCAATGAAGTGGTGGTTTCAACCACGTTTCGGATCGAGTTTGGCCAGATCGGCGGATCGCTGACCATTTGCATCCCCTACTCGATGATTCAGCCGATACGCGACCTGCTGGCGAACCCGCTGCTGGCTGAAGTGGAAGTGGACACCCGCTGGATAGCGCAACTGTCGCAGCAAGTGACCAGCGCCGATGTGGAACTGGTGGCGCAGTTCCTGACCATCGATTCGAGCATTGGCGAATTGCTGAAACTCAAAGTTGGTGATGTGCTGCCGGTCGAGATTCCGACATCGATTACCGCCAAGGTCAATGGCGTTCCAGTCATGGAATGCAGCTATGGCACCTCCAACAATTGCTACGCCCTTCGGGTACAGAAAATGATTACCCACCAAACCAGTGATTCAAGCACCGAAAGCAACCATGAGTGACGGCAACAAGCAAGATGCAGCCAAAGACGCGGCTGACGACTGGGCCGAAGCAATGGCCGAGCAAGCAATCACCACCGAACCCGCGGCGGCGCGTGCGTCCGCAGCGGCATCGGTGCCGGCGGGCGAACGGGTCTTTGCGCCGCTTCAAGCCGGCAAGGTGGCTGACATTGCGATGAGTGACATTGCCCGCGTGCTGGACGTGCCGGTGCAATTGACAGCCCAGTTGGGGCGCACGCGCATCACCATCAAGAACCTGCTGCAGCTTTCGCACGGCTCCATCGTGGAACTTGACGGTCTGGCCGGCGAGCCGATGGATGTCTTCATCAACGGCTACCTGATTGCACAGGGCGAAGTGGTGGTGGTCAATGACAAGTTCGGCATTCGCCTGACGGACATCATCACGCCGTCCGAGCGCATCCAGAAACTGAACCGATGAAGCTGCCGCGCCTTGCCCGAATGGCCGCTTCGCTGCTTGCCGGCCTGAGCGGTACAGCGGGCGCGATGCTGCCGACCGTGCCGACGCCAGCCGCCGAGCCTGTCCGCTCCTTTGCGGCGGCCGGCCTGGTACAGGCGGGCTTGGGCCTGGCCGTGGTAATCGGGCTGATTTTTTTGTTGGCCTGGGTGGTTCGGCGCTTTGGCCTGCAGCCATCGGGCAATGGCCAACTGCTGAAGGTGGTGTCCAGCGTCATGGTCGGCCAGCGCGAACGGGTGGTGGTGGTGGAGATAGGCGACGCATGGCTGGTGCTGGGTGTCGCCAGCGGCCAGGTTCGTGCACTGCACACGATGCCGGCTGAAAAACGGCCTGATGCGCAGGTCCCGTCGATCAACGGCTTGGGGGGAGAAAGCGCTTTTTCTCAAAAACTGCTGGATTCCATGTCCAGGCTGACCAAGCTGAAACGCGGCTGATGGCGATGGCTTCATCGGTCCGCTCGCCGGGGCGCCTGGCATGGCCACTTTTGCTGCTCGTGCTGGCTGCGATGTGGCTGTTGCCGTCCTTGGCGTCGGCCCAGGGCTTGCCAGGCATCACCAGCACAACGGGGCCGGGCGGCGCCCAGACCTGGTCGCTCAGCGTGCAGATGCTGGTCATGATCACGTCATTGTCCTTTTTGCCGGCGCTGCTGCTGTCAATGACCAGCTTCACCCGCATCCTGATTGTGCTGGGGCTGCTGCGCACGGCCATCGGCACCCAGTCATCGCCGCCCAACCAGATTCTGGTCGGGCTCTCGCTATTCCTGACCTTTTTTGTGATGTCACCGGTGTTCGACAAGCTCCACAGCGAAGCGTACAAGCCGTTTTCCGAAAACGCCATCAGCGCGGAAGTGGCGCTGGAGCGCGGGGTCGAGCCTTTCAAGCAGTTCATGCTCAAGCAGACCCGGGAAGCCGACCTGGCGCTGTTCGCCCGGCTGGGCAAAGTGGGCAGCATGGAGGGGCCGGAGCAGGTTCCGCTGCGGATATTGCTACCGGCCTTTGTGATCAGCGAACTCAAGACCGCATTCCAGATCGGTTTCACCATCTTCATTCCCTTCCTGATCATCGACCTAGTGGTGGCCAGCGTCCTGATGTCACTGGGCATGATGATGGTGCCGCCGGCCTCGATTGCGCTGCCGTTCAAGCTGATGCTTTTCGTTATGGTGGACGGCTGGCAACTGCTGGTCGGGGCTCTGGCGCAGAGCTTTTACACCTGAGCCGGTCAGATTAACCCCACCGAGGATGCACTGAAATGACCCCCGAGTCCGTCATGACCATGGGCTATGAAGCCATGAAGCTCACGCTGCTGCTGGGCGCACCCTTGCTGTTGACGGCGCTGGTGGTCGGTTTGCTGATCAGCCTTTTCCAGGCGGCCACGCAGATCAATGAAATGACGCTGTCCTTCATTCCCAAGCTGCTGGCGGTTTTTGCCGTCCTGGTGATTGCCGGCCCCTGGATGCTGGGGATCGTGCTGGATTACATGCGCAACCTGTTTTCCTCGATTCCGCAACTGGTGGGCTGATGCCACCGGTTTTTTCGGTCACCTCGGACCAGCTGAACGTCTGGTTGGTGGCCTTCTTCTGGCCGTTTGTGCGCATGCTGTCGCTCATCAGCACCGCACCTATTTTCAGTGAAAAGGTCGTTCCGCGCTCCGTCAAGGTCGGTCTGGCCGTGTTGCTGGCCATCGCCATCGCCCCTACCCTTGGGCCGCTGCCCGCTGTCCCGCTGGTGTCTGGTGCTGGCTTGTGGATCGTTGTTCAGCAAGTCCTGATTGGCGCGGCCATGGGGTTTTCGATGAAGCTGGTGTTTGCCATGGTGCAGGCAGCAGGCGACTACATCGGCCTGCAGATGGGTTTGTCGTTCGCCTCGTTCTTTGACCCCATGAGCGGAGGCAACACAATGGTGCTGGCGCGCTTGCTCAATGTGATGGCGATGCTGATTTTTCTGGCGGTTGACGGGCATCTGGCGCTGATCGCAACGCTGGCGGAGAGCTTTGTCACCCTGCCAATTGCGGACGCACCGCTGGCCGCCGGTGGCTGGTTTTTACTGGCGTCGGCCGGCAGCCAGATATTCCTGGGCGGCCTGATTCTGGCGCTGCCGCTGATTGCCACGCTGCTGACGCTGAACCTGGCCATGGGCATCCTGAACCGGGCGTCTCCCCAGTTCAGCATTTTTGCGGTGGGCTTTCCCCTCACGCTGCTGGCGGGCATTGCCATGCTGCAGGTGCTGATGGAATACCTCGGGCCTTTTCTCGAACCCAGGTTTGCAGCAGGCTTCGTGTCAACCCTGGAAATATTGCAGGGATTAAGGCCTTAGCGCATGCTGCGCGGGCAAAAACTGCTATTATTTCAATAGCGTTATCAGCATCAGCCAATGCAGCTTGTGTTATTTCAGGTAGTTGAACAATGCGATTTGCTGGACCTTGACAAAGGTCTGCTGGCTCGCCTGCAGCGCGGTTTGCCGCTGGTAGAACTCGGAAATAGCGCTGGCGTAATCCAGGTCCTGCAGATTGGACAGAGAACTCTTGTCATTGAGCGTACGGCTGTCGCCGGTCGCCCTTAGGGCGTCGAGTTCCTGCAGGCGCGAGCCGACTGAGGCGCGCACGGTCAGCACGTTGTCGTGCGCGTTGGTAACCTTGCGGTTGGCCGTGCCGAGCGCATTGAGCACTTTGGCCTGCGCGGCCGGGCCGCCGTTGTCCACCGGCGTTTTCAGGGCCTTGATGGCGTCGTTGATAGCGCTGAAGACATCGGTGCCGGCATTTTTTGCCGGGGCGACCTTGAAGGTATCGCCCGCAGCAGGCGCACCGCTGATGCTGATCTGCAAACCGCCGAACGTGATCGGGCTACCTTCCTTAAAGACCTCGGCAGAGGGGAGTGTTGCCTGCCCTGGAACCGTATCGACCGTGAACATCACAGGATCGGCGACTGTACCCGTGCCGGAAAACTTGATTTCAAAATCTTTACCGTAATTCCCGTTGCTTACATCGACAACCGACGTCGAATTGAACACGCCGCTGCCGACGTTGCCGAGGCTGTTCGGATTTACGGTGTCAACACGGGCCGAGGTAACGTAGCCCGCGCCGCTTTGCACCGACTGGAAAATACTGCGCCCGTCATCCGCGCCGGCCATCTGCCGCGACGCATCGACCTGCGTCAGGCGCTGACCCTGGTCGCCGGTATACGTGATCGCGCCATCGGCCTGACGCACGAAGGGCGCGGAACCGCTCTTGAAACCGGAAAACAAGAACTGGCCGTTGCCGTCGTCGGTATTGGCCAGGCCCTGCAACTGGTCCAGATTGCTTTGCAGGGAGGTGGCGATGTTGGCGCGATCGGTGTCGTTCAGTGTGCCGCCAGCCTGGATCAGCAAACCCTTGACGTTTTGCAGCACGGAGGTGGTGCTTTGCAGAACGCTTTCTTCCTGCGTCAGGGTTTGCGTGGCCTGTGTGCGGCTGGCCGCATACTGGGAATTCATGGCGATGGACTGCGCGAGGGCCATGGCCCGGGTCGTCCCCAGCGGGTCGTCCGAAGGGGCGAGTAGCTTGCTGTTGGCACCCATTTGCTGCTGTACCCGCAAGAGATTGCTCTGCAGCGAACCCATGGCGGTTCGGCTCTGCTCGTAAAAAGACTGGGTGCTGATTCGCATCATGAACTCCTTGGCGCTGGGCGCGGGTTTAGCGGCTGATGCCCAGCACCGTATCAAACAGGGTTGACGCGGTCTGGATCACCTTGGCATTGGCCTGGTACATCTGCTGGAACATCAGCAGGTTGGCCGTTTCTTCATCCTGGTTGACGCCCGACACCGACTGCTGGGCCGAGCGGATTTGCGTGGTCACGCTGGCCTGTGCCGTATTGGCTATCTGTACCTGGCGGGCCTTGTTGCCCACCGTGCTGACCAGTTGCCTGTAGGCGTCGCTGACGCTGGCCGTGCCGTCGTCCAGCGTTTTCTTGTTTTGCAGCGCGCCCAGCAGCAAGGCATTGCCGCCATCGGACACGCCGCCGGTGTTTTTTGCGATGGTGAAGGTGTCGTTGTTGGCGGGGGTGCCGCTGATGGTGACCGTGATGCCGTTAAAGCGGATAGGCTCTCCTGGCTTGTAGATCACCGGCCCCCCTGGCAGGCCGGAAAGCTCATTGGTTGCGCTGTCGTACGTGAGTGTCACGCCGGTAGAAGCAAGTTCCGCCGGCGAGCCATAAGGCGCCTCAACCGTCCCGGCAGTGATTGCACCACTGCCCTGATTGCCTGCCTTATTGCCGGTGATGATGGGCGAAGCCGCTGCCACCTTGGCTGGATCCGAAATCCGGACCGTCAGGTCGCGCGCGCCGGTGCGGGTGGGCTGGAGCAGGAACGAATCACCTGCCACCGCGGTGCCGCCCAGCGTCAGTGTCACACCGTCGTAGGCTCCGGTGGTCGAATCAGGTTTGACAACGGTGTTGTCTGACAGCCGCGTCACCGTGAAGGAAGAGGCACCCGTGACGTTCACACGGTAATCACTGGTGGTCAATTGACTGATGTCAGAAAACCTTGGTACCAAGGTGCCGCCGCCCGTATTCTTGCCATTCGGAATCACGCCCGGAGTGGCCTGCGAGAAAAAGTCCGTTCCCATGGCGCCATTGAGATCCATCCCCAGTTTCTGCTGGGCATTGAACGTGTCCGCCAGTGAAAGGGCCATGCGGCCCAGGGTATTTTGCGCAGGGGCCAGCGTTTCGCTGCGAAACTGCAGCAACCCGCCAAGCGAGCCGCCTGAGAGCATGCTGTCCTGCATTTCCACGGTCTTGCCAGCGGCATTCACGGTGGCAACGGCAATGCGCCCCGGATCACCGGCGGATCTGACCGCTGCCAGTCGGGTCGCCTGGTCGCCCAGCACGAGCGCCTGCCCGTTGCCCATGTAGACGTTGAATTGACCACCATCCTGGACCATGACCTTGGTGCCCACCAGTTGGCCCAGATCACTGATCAGCTGGTCGCGCTGGTCCAGCAGGTCATTGGGTGCCTGGCCGCCGCTTGTAGTGCTGATCAGGGCGACTTGCTTGTTGAGACTCGCGATTTGCTGGGTGTAGGTGTTGATCTGATCGACGTTGCCGGACACCTGGTCGTTGACATTGGCATTGAGCCCCGTCAGGTACTGGTCCATGGACCTGAACTGGTTGGCCAGGGCCTGGCTGGAACTGATCAGTTGCTGCCGCGCCGATGGGTCGGCCGGGTTGTTGGCCACCGCCTGCACATGGGAGAACAGGGTCTGCAGTTGCGGCGCCAAGCCGGCCGTCTGATTGGCCAGCAGGTTGTCGATCTGGCTGATCTGCGTGGAATAAGTGGTCAACGACTGGCTGGCCGACTGGGCCTGATTGAGTTGCGAGGTCAGGAACTGGTCGTAACTGCGGCTGACGTCCACCACCTTGGCGCCATTTCCGAAGAAACCCACGCCCGGGTTGTTAGCGCCACCCGCAGAGGCAATCTGCGCTGTCTGGCGGTTGTAGCCCGGGGTATTGACGTTGGCAGTGTTGTGACCCGTCGTCACCAGTGCCGCCTGCGCTGCGTTCAAGCCGCTAAGCCCGGTATAAAACATGCTGTTTGACATAAAACCTGATCCTCTGGAGCAACGACCTGTATCCCGGCAGATTTTTCAGGGCGCCGTACTGGGTTAACGACACGCGCAACAAAAACCTGAAGGGAAACCTTTCGTTTTTTTGCAACGATTGATTGTCAAGGCAAGGACTGACAATCCACGCCTTAAAACTCTTCCCACTCATTCGCACCTGCAGACGCTGCGGCATTTAAGGGCTTGGGCGCCAAAGGTGCAATGTCCCGCTTGGCTTTGGGTGCGGCGATGGTGCGTTTGGCAGCCGGTGGCTGCTGGGGCGCGGGACGCTGGTAGCTCGCCGCCGTGCGCCTGGACGGAGTCTCGTCATGTTGCTGGCGGTCATCGAGCTGGAACACGCTGACCACCTGGCTCAAGCCGGCCGCCTGCTCCTGCAGCGACTGCGCGGCTGCGGCTGCTTCTTCGACCAATGCCGCGTTTTGCTGCGTCACCTGGTCCATCTGCGTGATCGCCTGGTTGATCTGCTCTATGCCCTGCGTCTGCTCCTGGCTGGCCGCCGTGATCTCGGCCATGATGTCCGTCACGCGTTTGACGCTGTCCACGATCTCGTCCATCGTCCGGCCCGCTTCGGCCACCTGCTTGCTGCCTTCCTCGACCTTGTCCACCGAGTCGCCAATCAGGGTCTTGATCTCCTTGGCTGCAGCAGCCGAGCGCTGGGCCAGGTTTCTGACCTCGGCCGCCACCACGGCAAAGCCCCTGCCCTGCTCGCCCGCCCGGGCCGCCTCGACAGCCGCATTCAGGGCCAGGATGTTGGTCTGAAAGGCGATGCCGTCGATCACGCCGATGATGTCCACGATCTTGCGCGAAGAGGTGTTGATCGCTCCCATGGTCTGCACCACCTGGGACACGACATGGCCGCCCTTGACGGCGACGCCCGAGGCCGAGGCCGCCAGCTGGTTGGCCTGGCGCGCGTTGTCGGCGTTTTGCTTGACGGTGCTCGTCAGCTCCTCCATTGAGGCGGCGGTTTCTTCGAGCGAGCTGGCCTGCTGCTCGGTGCGGCTGGACAGGTCCAGGTTGCCGGCGGCGATCTGGCTGGAGGCCGTCGCGATGGTGTCGGTGCCCTGCCTTACGTCGCTCACCACATGGGCCAGGCTGTCGCGCATGGACTCTACGGCTCGGGTAATCACCCCCATTTCATCGCGACGATTCGACACCAGTCGCTGGGACAGGTTGCCCTGGCCAATGGCCTCCACCTGCTGGCTTAAAAGCCCTAACGGCCGCAATGCACGGCGAATGGCGATGCTCAGGGCAATCGCCATGATCACTGCAGCCAGCACCAGAACACCCCCCAGCCAGGTCATTTGACGATACAGGTCTGCCAGCGCCTCGGCAGCCGGAACTTCAGCGACCACCAGCCAACCCGTCGATTCACTCTTGGCTACAGAAGCGTAAAACGGTCCGACACGCAAGGGGTCAAGGACTGCCGGCGCGTTATCGATCCAGCGGTTGTCGTCGCTCTGCAGACGCGTGACCCATTCAGCGGACTGGATCGGGAGGACCTGGGAAAGTTTCTTGCCCGCAGCCGTTGGATGAAAAACCAGAGAGGCCTCAGCGGGCGCGCCGTTTGGATTGACGATATAGAGGCCCCCCGTGCTGAAAACCTTGGTCTGGCTCACCGCAGCGCTTAAAGTTGCCTCTTGAGCCGATATGTCCAGGCCGATGTAGAGCACCGCCACAATTTGATCAGCCGAATCGCGCACTGGCACGTACACGGTCATGAAGGGACGCCCGAACAGCATGGCGCGTCCAACAAACTTCTTCCCGCTACGCAGCACGGCGTAAGCAGCACTTTTACGGTCAAGCAGGGTTCCCACGGCGCGTTCGCCATTCTCCTTTTTTACCGAGGTCGCAATTCGGCGAAAATCTTCGCCTTGCACCACAAACACGGTGGCATTACCGCCGGGAAAAGTACTGGCAAAACCATCCACTTCGGTGGTGTTGTCGTTGATCATCACGCCGTAATTTGACAATGACCCTTGCGCCGCGTCATCAAGCGTCAGAACCACTCCAAACTGACGTCTAAATACACCAAACGCGTTTTCCGCTGTCAAGCGCATGGACTGGTCGAATACATCCACGGACCGGGCGATGCTTTCCGCCTTGGCTGTTGCGTATTGAGAGGCGCTGCGCTGTTGCTGCGAGGACACCATTGCGTAAAAGAAGACAAGGATCAGAACAGTGGCCAAAAATATGGCAACGGCTGCCCGGACAGTCAGGGTCCGCGCCAAGGAGACGAACGCTGGAGCTGCAGTTTTTTCACGCATAAGAAACCTCTTTTGATAATCCAGCCAAGCCTCTTGCGGTCACGTGGTGGACCGGCTCTGTGCCTTGTGCCTCATCGAGACTGAACAGGCTGACCACCTGGCTCAAGCTGGCCGCCTGTTCCTGCAGCGAATGCGCTGCCGCGGCTGCTTCTTCGACCAATGCGGCGTTTTGCTGCGTCACCTGGTCCATCTGCGTGATCGCCTGGTTGATCTGCTCTATGCCCTGCGTCTGCTCATGGCTGGCCGCCGCAATCTCGGCCATGATGTCGGTCACGCGTTTGACGCTGTCCACAATTTCTTCCATCGTCCGGCCGGCATCGGCCACCTGACGGCTGCCCTCCTCAACTTTTTCCACCGAGTCGCCAATCAGCGTCTTGATCTCTTTAGCCGCCGCCGCGCTTCGTTGCGCCAGGCTCCTGACTTCAGCGGCCACTACCGCAAAGCCCCGGCCCTGCTCACCCGCTCTGGCCGCCTCGACCGCCGCATTCAGGGCCAGGATGTTGGTCTGAAATGCGATGCCGTCGATCACGCCGATGATGTCCACGATCTTTCGCGAGGAAGTGTTGATGGCCCCCATCGTGCCGACCACCTGCGCCACCACCACGCCGCCGCGCACGGCCACGCTCGACGCCGAGGCCGCCAGCTGGTTGGCCTGACGCGCGTTGTCGGCGTTTTGCTTGACGGTGGAAGTGAGTTCTTCCATTGAGGCGGCAGTCTCTTCCAGTGACGACGCCTGCTGCTCGGTGCGGCTGGACAGGTCCTGGTTGCCGGCGGCAATCTGGCCGGACGCCGTGGCTATCGTGTCAGTGCCCTGGCGGACCTGGCTGACGATACCGATCAGGCTGGACTGCATGGCCGAGAGAGAAGTCAGCAGTTGGGCGACTTCATCTTTTCCCTTGACCAAGATGGACTGCGTCAGGTCCCCTTGTGCAACCGCATTGGAAGCGGCCATGGCTTGGGCTAGTGAACGCGTGATGCCTCGGATCAGGAACAGGCCAAAAACCAAGGCAAACACAACCCCAGCCACGATAGCACTGATAGCCACATTGCGAATAGTTTGATACTGCGAAATGGCGCCATCGTATTGAGCTTTAGCGCCCTCAAGCTGCAGCTTGATCAGCGCGTTCAAAGCCGCCTTAACGGGAATATAAAGCGGGCCGACCTTTTCGTTCATGATCTGTTTGGCATCTTCCAGGTCATTCGCGCGCAGTGCGTCTGCGGCAGGCTTGACGCCTTCGCGCACAAATTTGGCGCGCGCATCGGAAAATTTTCCGGCGATTTCTCGCTCCTCTGGTATCAAATAACTTGCCATATAGGCCTCCCATATTTTGCCGATGACCAAGATATTGGCGTCGATCTGGGCGGTTTTTTTAGCAATGTCCTCGGGTGTGGGTGTGATGTAGCTGGACGCAAGAAACACCTGGTTTGCCAGAGAAAGGCTGTCGATCTCACCAAGCTGGCTGATCGGCACCGTGCGTTCTGCATACACTGTTTTCAGCGCGTCGTTGGACTGGTTGATGCCAAACAGGCCAATGCTGCCAATACCAATCAGCAAGATCGACAAAATGCCTATCAGTATCATCAGTCGGGTGGATATTTTGAAAGAGTTCATAGTAGTTTTGGTTGATGCGGTAGAAGCCTGCGCTTTGGTTATTGCCGAGGGTCCAAAAGCGTTGGGGTAAATTTTGTTACTTTTCTGTGATAACTATCGCGTTGACAGCACCGGCGCAGCAAGGGCCTTTTTTTCGCTTCGCGGCTTCCTAGGCGTAAGGTAGCGGTCCGCCGCACCGACCAGAGAATGCTTAGCTTGGCTGTCCAGCCGGAAGACGCTGACCACCTGGCTCAAGCCGGCCGCCTGCTCCTGCAGCGACTGCGCGGCTGCGGCTGCTTCCTCGACCAATGCCGCGTTTTGCTGCGTCACCTGGTCCATCTGCGTGATCGCCTGGTTGATCTGCTCTATGCCCTGCGTCTGCTCCTGGCTGGCCGCCGTGATCTCGGCCATGATGTCCGTCACGCGTTTGACGCTGTCCACGATCTCGTCCATCGTCCGGCCCGCTTCGGCCACCTGCTTGCTGCCTTCCTCGACCTTGTCCACCGAGTCGCCAATCAGGGTCTTGATCTCCTTGGCTGCAGCAGCGCTGCGCTGGGCCAGGTTTCTGACCTCGGCCGCCACCACGGCAAAGCCCCGCCCCTGCTCGCCCGCCCGGGCCGCCTCGACGGCCGCATTCAGGGCCAGGATGTTGGTCTGAAAGGCGATGCCGTCGATCACGCCGATGATGTCCACGATCTTCCTGGACGAGGTGTTGATGGCGCCCATGGTGTCCACCACCTGCGAGACCACCGCGCCGCCGCGCACGGCCACGCTCGACGCTGACACGGCCAGCTGGTTGGCCTGACGCGCGTTGTCGGCGTTTTGCTTGACGGTGCTCGTCAGCTCCTCCATTGAGGCGGCGGTTTCTTCGAGCGAGCTTGCCTGCTCTTCCGTGCGGCTGGACAGGTCCAGGTTGCCGGCGGCGATCTGGCTGGAGGCCGTCGCGATGGTGTCGGTGCCGATACGGACCTGGCCGACGATGCCCGTCAGGCTGGTATTCATGTCCTTCAAGGCCTGGAGCAACTGCCCAGTCTCGTCTTGGGTCCTCACTTCGATGTCGCTGGTCAGGTCGCCGGCGGCCACTTTCTGGGCCACCAGCACGGCCTGCTTCAAGGGGTTTGTGATCGAGCGGGTAATCCAGAAGGCAAAAGCGCTTCCCAGCAGCACAGCGAGCAGGCCCAGACCGATCATCAGAGTGCTTGTCGAGGCGACGCGCTGCTCGACATCAGCGCCGCTGACTTCGACTATCTTTCTCTGCAGCGCAACGATGCGAGTCACGTTGTCTTGCACTGCATCGAGCGCTGGCAGAGTCTCGTTGTTCAGGACCTGGATGGCCTCTGCCTTGTTGAATTGGGCCAGCATCTTGATGGACTTGTCCATGGACTGGAGATAACGAGCGCGTTTTTCCTTGAAGTCGGCGAGCAGAGACTTTCCCTCGTCCGTGGTCATCAGCGTTTCAAGGACTTGCACAGCATCATTGATGGTTTTTGCGTTGCTCTTGATCCGTTCATTGATCGTGTTGGTCTGCGCTGCATCCTGCGCAAAGAACAGCTCCATGGTGCGGCGCGCATTTGCGCGGATGGTGGCGTTGATGGTGTTGGCAGCCTCGGCCTTGACCCAGTCTTTCTTGACCATGTCAGCGTTGCTGTCGCCAATGCTGTTCAGGTTTGACAGCACAACCACGATCAGGGACGCCATCATCAGCAGCACCAGCGCAAAGCCCGAACTCAGCCGGGTGCCAATTTTCAGATTTCCGATATTCATTTTCTTCTTCGTTGATTCAGTTCTTTTTCGGTTTCTACACGGGAAAGTCAGGCCACCATTTTTTCAATCAAGCCCATCTCATCGCTGGACATGAGTTTTTCGAGATCGACCAGAATCACCATGCGATCGTCCAACGTTCCCAGACCGATCAGGTAGGCGGTATCGAGCACCGAACCCATCGCTGGCGCTGGCTTGATCTGCCCGGGCGTCAAGGTGATCACGTCCGAAACGCTGTCCACCACCATGCCCATGACCCGGCTGCCGATGTTGAGAATGATCACCACCGTGAACTGGTCATACGATGGCGTTCCCAGATTGAACTTGATGCGCATGTCGACGATGGGAACAATGATGCCGCGCAGGTTCACCACACCCTTGATGTGCACGGGTGCATTGGCAATGCGCGTGACCGTGTCATAGCCGCGCAATTCCTGCACTTTCTGGATGTCGATGCCGTACTCTTCCTGGCCCAGCGTGAAGGACAAAAACTCCAGCGCCTTGGGCGCCGCAGCACTGCGAGGCTCTGCAGCGGCGTTAAGAGACGGGGGATGGCTGGTGGTTGCGTGCATGAAAATTCCTTGAGCTGAGGGTGGTGAGGCGCCTGGCCAGGCACGCGCAAGTTTTGGGAACCGAAAAGCTGTGCTGGCAGTGGATAGCTGTCTTTGTTTATCGGCTGAATAATCGAAAAATGAAGGCCAGCCCGTCTTCCCAGCCGTTCATTGCGCTTTTATTTGCGCTTTTATTTGCGTTTTTTTGCCCCTGTTTTGTATGACACTAACTAGACCATCTGTTCCATGAGGCGAACCAGCTTTACGCCGTACTGCGGATCGGTGGCGTAGCCTGCACGTTGCAGCCCATGCGCAGCTTCGGCCGGATCCTTCGTGGCCAGCACGTCGGCGTAACGTGGGTTGCTGGTCAGGAAGCGGGCATAGTCGGTAAACGATTCTTCATAGGAGCTGTACGCACGAAATTTGGCCTGGATTTTCTGGGCCACGCCGTTGACGTATTCGGTCGTGGTGGTTTCAACCACCGGGCCTTTCCAGCTTTTGTCGGCCTTGATGCCAAACACGTTGTAGCTCGTCCGGCCGTCGTCGGCGCGAATCTCGCGTTTCCCCCAGCCTGATTCCAGCGCGGCCTGCGCCATGATGAGTTGCGCCGGTACGCCGCTGGCCTGGCTGGCCCGCTGCGCAGCGGGCAGCATGCGTGAAACGAATTGCTCGACATGCGCTTGCGGCAGGACGCTGCGGCTCATCGTGGCCTGAGCGGTGGCGGTCTCGTAAAACGAAAGGTCTGGCGCGCGCTTGAGCGGCGGCATCGGCTGGGCAAAACGCTGTGAATCCGTGGCCAGCGGCATGCCCAGCGGCTGGGCTCCGGGCATCTCACCCCTTGGGCCGTCGGCTGGCGCCAGTTGGACGGCATCGCTGCCCAAGGCGCGGTTGAGCTGCGCGAACATGGCCTCGGCAAGGCCCAGCCCCCGGCCTGAAAGGTGCTGCGACAGTTGCTGGTCCAGCATCGAGGTGTAGGTCTTTTCCTGCGAGCTGCTGAACAGCCCGTCTGCGGGCGTCGCTTCGCGCATGCTTTTGAGCATCATCTGCATGAACATCACTTCAAACTGTTTTGAAGCCTGCTTCATGCCTTCCTGCGGCGAGGTGCGGACAGTACGCCGCAAGGCGTCAACCCCCTGCACGTCCAGCGACAGGCGCTGATCCAGCACACCCGGGCCGGAAGCATTTGGGCCATTGAGGCTGGAAAGTCCGGCACTGGTCATGAAAGCACCTTAAATAATTTCAAGCTCGGCGCGCAAGGCGCCCGCCGCTTTCATGGCCTGCAGAATCGACACTAGGTCCTGCGGGTTGGCGCCCAGTGTGTTGAGTCCCCTGATGACATCTGCCAGCGAAGCCCCGCCGCGCACGACCTGCAGCGCGCCGCCGGCCTGACTGATCTCGATCTGCGACTTTTGCGTCGCAATGGTGGCACCGCCTGACAGCAGGTTGGGCTGGCTGATGACGGGTTCAGTATTGATTACCACCGATAAATTACCGTGTGCCACGGCGCAATCGTTAAGCCTGACGTTTTGGTTCATCACCACCGAGCCGGTTCGGGCGTTGATGACAACTTTGGCGACGGCTTGGGCCGGCGCTACGTCAAGATTCTGGATGCGCGCCAGGAAACCGACGCGCTCTTCGGGTCGGGCGGGCGCCGTGACCTGGATCACCCGGGCGTCCAGCGCGGTGGCAGTACCGGGGCCAAAACTGCGGTTGATCGCTTCCATGGCCGTTTGCGCAGTGCCAAAATCGCTGGTGTGAAGTTCCAGCATCAGGGTGCCGTCGCCGCCGAGCGGAGACTCGACGGCGCGCTCGACGATCGCGCCGGCCGGAATCCGGCCAGAACTGAGCTGGTTGATCTTGACCGAGCTGCCGCCGGCTGAAGCGCCGGCCCCGCCAATCACCATATTGCCCTGGGCCAGGGCATACACCTGGCCATCAGCGCCTTTCAAGGGCGTCATCAGCAAGGTGCCGCCGCGCAGGCTTTTGGCATTGCCCAATGACGATACGGTAATGTCGATGTTCTGTCCGGGCCGCACGAAAGGCGGCAGGGTTGCCGTTACCATCACGGCCGCCACATTTTTCAGCTGCATGTTGGTGCCGGCCGGCACCGTCACGCCAAGCTGGCCCAGCATGTTGTTCAGGCTTTGGGTGGTGAATGGCGTCTGCATGGTCTGGTCGCCGCTGCCATCGAGGCCCACCATCAAGCCATAGCCAATCAGCGGGTTGTCGCGCACGCCCTGAATGCTGGCCAGGTCCTTCAGCCGCTCCGCCTGTGAAGGCAGGGCGATCAGGAGACTGGCAAGAAAACACAGTTTCATGGCGACTGCCAAGACCGGCTTGCTGGTGAGAACGTCACGCGAAATAGTTTGATGCATGGTCAGAAAGGCAGCACGTTGAGGAAGGCACGCTGCAGCCAGCCCATGGTCTGCGCTTCGTCGATATACCCTTTGGCGCTGTATTCAATCCGGGCGTCTGCCACCTGGGTGGAAGGCACGGTGTTGCTGGCGCTGACGGTGCGCGGATTCACCACGCCGGAAAACCGGATGAACTCGGTGCCCTGGTTGATCAGCATCTGCTTTTCACCGCTGACCAGCAGGTTGCCGTTTACCAGGACATCCACCACCGTGACGGTGATGACGCCGTTGAAGGTGTTTCTGGAATTGGCACCGCCCTTGGCACTCATGGTGTTCTTGCCGCTGGCCTCTGCGTCCAGGTCGCTTGAAATCAATCCCCCGATCAGCTTTGGAATCAGACCGAGCACAGAACTGGCACTGCCGCTGCGGCTGGCGTCTGCAGCGGAGTTCTTGCTGGCATTGATGTTTTCACTCACCACAATGGTCAGGATGTCACCGATATAACGGGGCCGCCGGTCTTCGAACAGGGCCTGCGTGCCAAAGCCTGTGCGGTAGATCGACCCATTCGCTGGTCCTGCGGGGCGAACCTGGAGGTCGGCACGGGCGCTCATGGGCTGCTGCACCAGCGGCTCGCGCGGTATTTGGGCGCAGCCGCCCAATAGCAGGCTGACCGCCATTGCCCACCCCATAAGCCGGCAGTTTGCGAACAAGTGGTACATCACAGCTGCGACAGCCGTGCCAGCATTTCGTCTGAAGTCTTGACGACCTTGCTGTTGATTTCATAGGCGCGCTGCGTCTGGATCATGTTGACGAGTTCTTCCACGACGTTGACGTTGGATGATTCGACATAGCCCTGGTTGAGCGTTCCCGCGCCATTCTGGCCGGGGGATGTCTGGTTCGCGCCGCCGGAAGCGTCGGTTTCAACGTACAGGTTTTCACCATTGCTTTGCAGACCGGCGGAATTGAGAAAAGTCGCCAACTGGATCTGGCCGACCTGCACGCTGGCCGCGCTGCCCGCCTGAACCACCGACACCGTGCCATCGCGGCCTATGGTCATGCTGGTGATGTTTTGCGGCAGCGTGATGGCTGGCTGCACCGGGTAACCACTGGCGGTCACAAGCTGGCCATTCTGGTCGGTCTGAAAGGAACCATCCCGGGTGTAGGCGGCTGTGCCATCGGGCATCAGCACCTGGAAAAAACCGTTGCCGTTGATCAGCACATCTTTCGGGTTTTCGGTTTTGGTCGAATTGCCTTGCGTATGAATGCGCTCGGTGGCCACCACGCGCACACCAGTGCCCAGTTGCAGGCCCGAAGGCATGCGGGTCTGGTCTGACGTCTGGCCGCCGCTCTGGCGAAGGTTCTGGTACATCAGGTCTTCGAACACGGCGCGGCTGCGCTTGAAGCCCGTGGTGCCGACGTTGGCCAGGTTGTTGGCGACCACATCGAGCTGGGTCTGCTGGGCATCAAGACCGGTCTTGGCAATGGAGAGAGAACGAATCATGGGAGAAATCCTGCGAGTTGGCCGAGGCCTGGTTCATGTCAGAAAAAGAAATCGAGCGCAAACTAGCTGCTGGACAGCAGCTTGTTGGCCTGCTGATCGTTGCTTTCAGCCGTCTGCAGCGTCTTCATCTGCATTTCAAAGCGGCGCGCGTTGGCAATCATCTCCACCATGACTTCGACCGGATTGACGTTGCTGCCTTCCAGCGCGCCAGTCAGCAGCCGCACGGCAGGATCGGCCTGGGCGGGGGCTGCGCCGGCTTGCATCCGGAAAAGCCCGTCGTCGCCGCGCACCAGGTCGCCAGCGGGTGGATTGACGAGTTTCAGGCGCCCTACTTCAGCCGCGCCAGTCAGCGGGTCGCCTGGGCCGATGGCGCTGACGACGCCTTCGCTGGTTACGACCAAGGCCGACCCGGGCGGCACCACCAGCGGCCCGGCTTCGCCTGCGATGGGCCGGGAATCCATGGTCATCAACTGGCCCTGGGCGCCAACCTGCAAGTTGCCGACGCGGGTGTAGGCTTCGCTGCCGTCTGGCATCTGCACTGTCAGCCAGCCCTCGCCGCGCACGGCCACATCCAGCGCTCGGCCGGTCTGGGTCATGGGACCGCTGCGCATGTCGGCACCAGGCGTCGAAGCCACCACCATGGCGCGCGTGGCGGCTTCCTGGCCGACCACCGGCACAGCCCGAAAGCTGTTGATCTGGGCACGGAAACCGGGCGTCGAGACATTCGCCATGTTGTTGGCGACCGACGCCTGCTGCTCCATCGCCTGCTTGGCACCGCTCATGCCGACGTAGATCATCCGGTCCATACTTTTGTCCTGGGTTCGCTGGTTTTGTTGATGCCACGGCCTGCTGTGTCAGCGGGCCACAAGCGCATTAGCGTATGTTCATCAGGGTCTGTACCACCTGATCCTGGGTCTTGACGGTCTGGGCATTGGCCTGGTACGTGCGCTGGGCAATGATCAGATTGACCAGCTCGGAGGTCAGGTCGACGTTGGACGCTTCCAGCGACCCCGAAGCCAACGCGCCCAGCTTGGTGCCAGCGCCAGGGTTGCCGGTCAGTGCCTGGCCCGATGCAGCGGTTTCAGTCCAGACGTTGTCGCCCTTCGATTGCAGGCCCGCCGGGTTCACAAACGAGGACAGCACAATCTGCCCCAGCGTTTTGACCTGTTCATTGGAATACTTTCCGGTCACGGTGCCGTCCTTGCCAATGGAAAACCCGGCCAGGGTGCCCGAGGCATATCCATCCTGATCAAGCTGTTTGACATCGCTTGCACTTCCGTACTGAGTGGTGCCGGTGACCGCAAAGGCCAGCGTCATGGGCGCGGAGCCGTTGGCGAAGTTGATGCCCTCCAGCGCCATTTTTCCATCTGCCGGCGAGAGCAGCGTGCCGCTCGTATCAAAAGTCAGCTGGCCCATCTTGATGCCAACGGTCTCGAGTGCAGCCAGCGCATAAGCCGCTGTGGTCCTGGCGGTCGCCGCATCCTTGGCGTCATTGGCAGCCGTCTCCTTTTCGGCTGTGGTGGCGGCAGGCAGGGCAGCAGCAGCAGCACTGACAGCAGCTTTGTCGTTAGCCGCCGTTGCCGCGGCAGACGCTGCACCAGAAGCCGCAGTGGCCGCAGCTGTCGATGCCGCCAGCGTTGCCGCTGGTCCCTTGACCGCAACGCCGTCAGCGGTTGCAAACAAAGCCCATGGACTCGAAGTGCTGGGCGCGATGGGGTTGGTCTTGACAAAGAAAGTCGCCAGTTCGTGGGGGTTTCCCAGCGAGTCATAGACCTTGACCGAATTGGAGTAGTTATAGGTCGCTGCATTGTTGGCGTCAAAAGCCACCGTGGGAATGGCGCCACGCGCGTCCAGATTGAACTGGGCTGCTATGTCCCCGGTAGCTTTCGGAAGCATGGCGGTGCTCGGCAATCGCAGCGCCTCCAGCCCTACGCCCATGGCGCCTGCGGCATCCACCTGATGGCCCGTCAACTGCAAGCCAGCTGCATTGACAATGAAGCCGTCCCTGTCCTTGTTGAATTGCCCGTTGCGTGAATACGCAATCTCGCCGCCCGGACTCGTCATCCGGAAAAATCCGTCGCCTTCGACAATCGCCACATCCAGCGACCGTGCACTGGTTTGCACCGCGCCGGCGTTGAAATTCTGCGACACGCTGGCCACTTTGGCGCCCAAACCTATCTGCGAGCCCGTGAAGACATCGGAAAACTGCACACTCCCGGACTTGAAACCCATCGTGCCTGCATTGGCAATGTTGTTGCCGATGACATCGAGATTGCTGGCAGAAGCGTTCAGGCCGCTCAGTCCTTGTGAAAAACTCATGGTATTTACTTCTTTGAAATTGAAATACAAATAGAAATAGAACTTTTAAATGCAGGCTGCCAGGACATGGCCCACTCAGAGAATCAGGCGCACGTCACCGAGGCGGGCCTGACGGCCTAACCCAAGATCGAGAGAAACGCCCGTGGCGCCCTGCGATACGCTGGAAACACTGGCATAGGCCAGAGCCGTCACCGGCACATTGGTGTCGCCGCTGCGGGCCACTCCATTGACCATGTACCTACCGTCAGCCACTGGCGCGCCGGTGTCACTCAATCCGTCCCACGACAGCGTTTTGACGCCTTGCGGCAACGCGCCCAGATCGAAACTGCGAACGGTGTCGCCGGCTGCGTTGGTGATGGTGACCTTCACCGAATCGGCAGATTGAGGCACCTCAAAGGCGAATGGCACGTCGGCTCCGCTTTTGGGCGTCAGCTCGCTGCCAGGGACCAGCACTGTGCGGCCAATCAGCGAAGCCGATTGCAGCACCTGGCTGGAGCCGCTTTGCGCCAGCAGCGACTGAAAGGCACTGTTGAGTTTTTCGATGCCGCTGACCGTGCTCATTTGCGCCAGCTGCGAAGTCAGCTGGGCGTTGTCCAGCGGATTGAGCGGGTCCTGGTTGTTCAGCTGCGTGACCAGCAGCTTGAGAAAGCGTTGCTCGCTGTCGGCGCTTGTCGCCGTGGTGGAGGTCAGCGCGCCGGGCGCACCGATGCTGTCGGACGAGGTGAGTGCAGACACGGCCATGAAGAAGTTCCCGGGTAAATGATTAGAGGTCGGCCGTCTTCGGCCTTACTGGCCAATCGTCAGTGTTTTCAGCATCAGGGTTTTGGCGGTGTTGAGCACCTCGACGTTGGCCTGGTAGGAGCGCGAAGCCGAGATCATGTTGACCATTTCCTCGACCACATTGACGTTGGGCATGGTGACGTAACCCTCGGCATTGGCCAGCGGGTTCCTGGGGTCATGGACCATGCGCATGGGCGACGGATCTTCAATCACGCGGGCCACCCGCACACCACCGATACCCTGGCCACTGGCAGAGTCCAGCTCGAACACCACCTGACGCGCACGGTAGGGCTGGCCATCCGGGCCGGCAACGCTGTCGGCATTGGCCAGATTGCTGGCCGTGGTGCTCATGCGCTGGGACTGCGCCGTCATGGCGGAACCGGCAATTTGAAAAATTCCCACGGAGCTGTTGGAGTACGGCATGGAATGACTTCGTTTCTACGTTACTGGACCGCTGCCAGCAGCGACTTGATCTTGGAACTCAATATCGTCAGGTTCGCCTCGTAGCGCATGGCGTTGTCGGCAAAATTGACGCGTTCGACATCCATCTCGACGGTGTTGCCGTCAAGACTGGACTGGTTAGGCGTGCGGTACAGCAAACCTGCATCGCTGCCGGCTGCGGCCTCACCGGACAGATGGCGAGAAGACGTGGTGGCCATGGAGGTTGTCACGGATTGGCGGCCGCGCTCCACGGCCTGCGACAGCGTGGCGCTGAAATCAAAGTCACGCGCTTTGTAGTTGGGCGTGTCTGCGTGGGCAATATTGGCCGACAACACTTCCTGCCGCCGGCCCCGCAGGTTGAGTGCTTCCTGATGAAAACGCAGCGCGGAGTCCAGCTTGTCTATCATTACTATCCCATCGTGTGAAGTCAGCGGCCGGGTGGTCCACAGGTCCTTGATTGAAAATAATTGTAGGTAGCTGCCTTTTAGCCAATCACTCGAACAGATGGGTTTTAGAGGCCCAGTTCAGTATTCCCCATGGTGGTTGGAAGCCCTGAAAAATGGGGGGAACTGCCGCCAATCGAACAAACAGCATCCGTATCGCAACCCAGTTCACCCCTTGGGCCTGTGCTGGTTTCTCTAAAATAAAGATCAGATGCCGACTGCACCGCGGCTGGCGATGGCATAAACAATTGATCTGCCGCCATTGCTTTTCAACAAGGATTCCATGACGAAACCCCTGCATGAATCACTGTCCCGGCCGTTTGCTGAAGTGATTGCAATGTTGCTGGTCCTGACAACGATCGCACCGTCCGCGCACAGCGCAGCACCGCTGCCTTTGTCGGGCTATGCGCGCCCGGTGATTGAGCAGTTTCTAAACGCTCAAACAACCGGCCTGCCCGGCAGGGTTCAGGTCAGCATTGCCACACCCCTGTCGGGCAATCTGCCGCCTTGTGACGCACTCGAAGCCTTTTTACCTCCTGGCGCACGCTTGTGGGGACGTGTTTCGGTCGGGCTACGCTGCCATGCGGGCCGGCCCTGGACTCGCTACGTCCAGGCGTATGTCGCAGTAACGGGGCCCTACCAGATCGCCACACGACAAATTGAAGCTGGGCAAGCCTTGCTGCCAGCGGATACTTCCACCCGGGAAGCAGACCTGACCACCCTGCCCGCTGGCGTGATTGTGGATTCGACCCAGTTGGGCGGCATGGTGGCACTGAACCGCATCGCTTCAGGCGCGCCGATCCGGCGCGAACAACTGCGCGGCATTCCCGTTGTGAAACAGGGGCAAACGATCAAGCTGGTCACCCGGGGACCTGGATTTGTGATCAGCACCGAAGGCAAGGCCATGACCGGCGCCGCCGCCGGCGCGGTGATTCAGGTCAAAATCCAGGGCGGACAACGCATCAGCGGCATCGTGCTCCCCGACGGGACCGTTGAACGCGACAACTGACAGGCCTGAAATTTTTCTGCCATCTGCCTAAAGTTTCAGAAAAAACTGCCGTTATGCGAATAAGTGCCTAAGAGAACCTCATGAAAATCAATCAAAACGTCACCTTCTTGAACAACGGGACCCCTGCTCCCGCAGTGGCGTCCACCAAGAGTAGCGCTCCCGCCAACGCATCGGCAACACCATCGCCGGCTGTCAGCAACCATGCCAGGCTGACCTCCGACTTTGACGCTGCCCGCGTGGCCGAGATCCGCGAAAGCATCCGTGCCGGCCGCTACCAGGTTGATACGGCCAAAATCGCCGACGGCCTGCTCTCCACCGTGCGTGACTTGCTTGACAGGAAAACATCATGAGCAGCCTGCTGCTACAGCACCTGACGCAGGAGCACACCGCCGTGGCGGAATTTCTCGACCTGCTCACGCGTGAAGCCGACGCCATGACCCAAGGCCATTTCACCGCCCTGCAGGAACTGGCTGAACGTAAATCAAAACTGGCCGACAGCGTTGCCCTGCTCGGTCGCCAGCGGGAAAACGAGCAAATGAGGCTGGGCTATAAAGCGGATCTCAGCGGTGCCGAGGCGGCGGCTGCCGCTGGCGGGCAAAGCCTGACCCAGGCGTGGAAGCAATTGCGGGAATGCGCAGCCCAGGCCCACGCGCTCAATCACGCCAATGGCGTCATGATTCACGCCCATCTCGATTTCACCCGACAAGCCATCAGTTTTCTGAAGGCCAGCGGCAAACCCCTGTATGGCCCGGATGGCGCACATGAAGCCGGCGCTGCAAGCGGCAACCGCCTGGCGGTCGGCTGAGCTTTTAAACAATCGACGCTGTTCAGGCGGCGCCATGGATGGCAGATTTTGAACCCCGATCTGCGGCTCAAGTCCTTGGCAGATGTCGGCTTGCGCTACGCGGAGCCGGCCTGCGCCGGACTGGTTGCTCACACGGCGCCAAGTCCTTATAAAATATAAGATAAATAAGG
Source organism: Polaromonas sp. CG_9.7 (assembly GCF_015752205.1). Lineage (GTDB taxonomy): Bacteria > Pseudomonadota > Gammaproteobacteria > Burkholderiales > Burkholderiaceae_C > Polaromonas. The sequence continues at coordinate 209,357 of NZ_JADOVG010000001.1, read as the reverse complement.
CTTTAGCGCAATACCTACGGGCTCTATTAGCTATTAATTTAATAGCTAAAAACTTTTCTGGCTCTCCGTCTTCTGGAAGCAGGGCATGACCAGGCAGTGTGGGCGCTAAGGCAATTCAGCCAACAGCCCGCGCAGGCGACTGATCGCCTGGCTGTGCAACTGGCAAACGCGCGACTGGCTGACTTCCATGATGGCTCCGATCTCCCGCAGGTTGAGTTCCTCGTCGTAGTACAGGCTCAGCAGCAGGCGCTCGCGCTCGGGCATGGCGCCAATGGCGTCGATCAGGCTTTGCCGCAAACCGTTTTTCAGCAACTGGGCCAGCGGGTCGCCGGTTTCACCGGCATCGTCGTGCCGGCTGCTGCATTGCTGGTCAATGAAGGTGTTTTCCTGGCTGTTGCGGTCAAAGTCTTCGTAATACAGCAGCTGACAACCCTGGATTTCCTGCAGCAAGCTCTGGTAGGCGGGCAAAGGCAGTTGCAGTTCCGCGGCAATCTCGCCCTCGGTGGGAGGCCTGCCGCGCTTTTGCTCCTGGGACTGAATGGCCTTGGCCACGCCGCGCGAAGACTGACGCAAGCCGCGCGACGCCCAGTCGTTGGCGCGCAACTCGTCCAGCATGGCGCCGCGTATGCGCTGGCTGGCATAGGTTTCAAACTTCGCGCCCTGGTCGTCCTGGTAGCGGCTGGCCGCATCGAGCAAACCGATCATGCCGGCCTGGATCAGGTCATCGAGATCGACGCTGGCCGGGAGCTTGGCCATCAGCTGCAATGCCAGGCGGCGCACCAAAGGCGCATGCTGCGTCAGCAACGCGGCTGAACCGGATTGGTCCATTTTTCCCTGGGAGGTGTACATGAAGGATGCGTCCTGCTTTCTTGACAATCTGGCGATGATTCCGGACAAGTGCTTCAGTGCATGCCGGCCACGGCTGGGGCTTCAGGGCGCGTGATCCGGCCAGGCAGCAGCGAAGGCGTCCGGCTGGGGGTTGGCGAGCGTGGCCACTGCAGCAAATCGGCGGCAATGCGGCAAAAGTCCCGAGCCGCACTACTGGTGCTGAAGGCCTGAACCACCGTCAGGTTCAGGCGACTGGCCTGGGCCAGCAGCGGATCGGCCCTGACGAAGCCTGCCGTTTGCAGGTCCAATCCGAGATAGCGGCTGCCTGTCGTGGCCAGGTTGGCCAGCATGCGCTGGGCTTGGGCCGGGTCATCGGCCTCGTTGACCAGCACCCGTAAATGCTGAAACGCATGCGCATAGTGAAGCTTTTTGATGCGCAGATAGGCTTGCGTGATGGCTTGGGCATTGGCCTGAAACACGACCAGAATATGGTCGGTACTCGCGGCCAGCGTGGACAACGCACCGTCCGGGTCCAGCACGGCATTCACCAGAACCAGCCGCCCGTCGCGCGCAAGCGGCATGGCCTGCGGCCCGACGCATTCGTCCAGTAGCAGCACGTCCTGGCCTTGCTGCATCAGGGCTGCAGCCAGATTCTGCGTCACGCTGCAGACTCCGGCGCTGGCCGGACTGTCGATCACCGCCACGCGTTGTGCGGTGTTGCCGCCCATCAGCCGGCGCAGCCCATCGGCCTGGTCAAGCACTATTTTCTCCATGCTGTACGTCTCGTTTTTGCACCGGCTCCGGGTACACCGCGAGCGACTCGGCAGTCTCATCACTCTCCAGTGCATCCAGCAGCACATAGAGTTTTCCCAGGCCTTCAAACAGCACCGGGCCTGGCACCGGCTGGTCTGCGTGAACTGGCTGTCCGGTCAATTGAGACACAGCCCTGCGCGCCGTTGCAGCCCATGTGTGTGGGGCCTGCTGCAGGCGAAACACCGTGGTGCTGGCCTGCGCCGCAACCCGCAGGATGTCGAGACGGACCGGTTCAGCCGAAGCAAGACTGTCTGCGAACTGCAAAAGGCTTTGCTCAAGGAGTTTGAAATATGGCTCGACCGCAGAACGCCAGACCGCCCACTGCATGATTTGCGGTGCTTTTGCCTGAATACTGATACTGGTCAGCAGATAGCTGTGAGCCAACAGCTTGCCGCTGGCCGCATCCACAACTCGCCTGACCACGCAGCGTTGCAAAGAAGCCTCGGCGATAGCACCGGTATGCTCGCCTTGGGCATCAGGGCACAGGCTGACCAGCATTTCAGCAATCGACAGCAATCCCGTCTTGCCGCGAAACGAGACCGGCTGCGGCAGGCTGAATTCCAGCCCTGAAACGAGTTCTTGCAAGGTTGCCGAAAGGCCGTCTTCGGCAAGCTCCACCTGAAGGCTGGCCGGAACAGAGGCCACCCAGCGAAGGCCGGCAGCTTGCCAGACCTGAATCTGGTCGAGCGATGCCATGCCGGAAAACAGATGAATCACCGGCTTGTTGTCGAAATGGTGCGGATCCAGAGCGTCAGGCGGCACTTTATCCGCGTTGGCGGCGCCCGCCAATAACACCGATAACGCCGCAGCAAAAGGCTGGCCGGTGCGGTCAGACAACAAGGCGGTGACATGGATGCGGGAGTCGCCCTTGTCATCGGCGGGCAGCGTGATGTCGCGGCTGCTGGCCAGTACGTAATCGCCGCAATGGCGCTTGCTGTCGGCATGCGCCTGCCGCACCAGCGTAGCGGCGATGACACCCGCTTGCACCGGGTCGCCCGAGAGCTGGCGCCAGAGGGCACGGCTTTGCTCAAAGCCGATGTCGCCCGTCGCCAGAGCCGCCGCATTGGAGGTCAGTTCCTGGGCGTTGTGGGCCAGTGTGCTGATCAGTTGCCGGCACTGCGCGCGCAGGCGCTGACTGACCGCTTCAGCGGCAGCCACTTTCTCTTCGTTGCGCAAGGCGGCGGGTTGCTCATCCAGATCGGCCTCGCCAGGCACAAAAAGGGAACTCTGGCTCTTGGCCTCAAACACGCTGTCAATCAGCAGCTTGCGATTGCCGAGCAGAAGGTTTTCCGGCACTTTCTGGCCGCTGGAGACATAGTGAATGGTCAACTGGTGACGAATCACGATGTCAACCAGCACCCCCGGATGCGTGGCTTCATCGACTTTGGTCAGAATGCAGCCCGCCAGGTCGGTGCCGCTGGCCGCTTGACCGCCATGGCGATACGCCTTGACCACTTCATTGAGCGTGTCGCCATGGCTGGAAGCATTAAGCAGCAGCAGACGCTTGACCGGACGGCTGGCACCGCACAGCATGGCAATCTGGTCGGACACGGCGCGGTCGCGCTGGCTCATGCCGACGGTGTCGATCAGCACCATGTGCTTGTCCTGCAGACTGGCAAGCACCGCTTCCAGGTCGCCAGCGTCCTTGACGGCGTGAACCGCCACGCCCAGGATCTGGCCGTAGATGCGAAGCTGCTCGTAGGCACCGATGCGGTAGCTGTCGGTGGTGATCAGCGCCAGTTTTTCGGCCCCGAATCGCATCACGCAACGCGCTGCCAGCTTGGCCGTGGTGGTGGTCTTGCCGACGCCGGTCGGCCCCATCAGGGCATACACGCCGCCTTCATTCATCAGGGCGTCTTCGTCTTCCAGCACTGGCATCTGACCTGCCATGGCCGACTTGATGTACGCCAGGCCACCGGCATGGTCCAGCCCGGTTGGCAAATCAGTCAGCAGGTCTTTGGCCAGGCGGGCACTGAAGCCGGCACCCAGCAAGGTGCGCAGCAGTTGCCCGCGCAGCGGATCGCGCTTTTGCGCCTCGTTCCACGTCAGGCCCGCAAGCTGCTCTTCAATCATGCCGCGCATGGAATGGATTTCGCGCAGGACGCTGCTGTCACCGCCGTCAACCGGGGCGGCAGGCGCCGGCACAAGCATGAGCGGTGACGGGGCAGCAAGGGCCAGGGACGCAACGGACGGAATTCTGCCTGCCGCAGGCGCTTGCAGCGAAGCCACGATTTCCACGCCCCCAGCGGTCACGCGACTCGACACCACGAACGCGTCCGGCCCCAGCTGTTCGCGCAGCAGCCGCAAGGCCTTCAGCGTGGAGCTTGCAACGACGGTGCAGGTGGTCATGCCGGTTTCGCTGCCAGTGGTCAAGACTTGCCTCCAATCGTGGCGGTGACCCGGATGGTGCGGGTATCAGGAATTTCGGCATGTGACAGGACCTTGAGCTGCGGCAGGCTACGGCGCAAAAAGCGCGCCAGCAAGACCCGCAGCGGGTGCTGCACCACCAGCACGGCCGGTAGTCCCAGTTGTGTTTGGCGTGCCATGGCCGACTGGGTTTCACGCAGCAGGTTGTCGGCCAGCCCCGGCTCCAGGCCGTTGCTGTTGCTCAGGGCCTGCAGCAGCACGCGGTCCAGCGAACTGTCCAGGCCGATGACCTCCAGTTGCTCGTTGCCCGGGTAAATATCCTGGATGATGGCGCGCCCCAGAGCCAGCCGGATCAGCGAGGTCAGCTCCGTCGTGTCCGCCACCGCCGGCGCCTGTTCGGCCAGCACATCCAGAATGGTGCGCATGTCCCGGATCGGCACACTCTCGTCCAGCAGGTTTTGCAGCACCTTTTGCACACTGGTCAGGGACAGCGCCTTGGGCACCAGGTCCTGCACCAGCAGCGGCGACTCCTTGCCGATGCGGTCGAGCAACTGCTGCACTTCCTGGCGTCCAAGCAGTTCGGCCGCATGCGCATGAATCAGGTGGTTCAGGTGCGTGGCCACCACGGTACTGGCGTCCACCACCGTATAGCCATAGATCTGCGCCTGCTCGCGCAGGCTGGCGTCGATCCAGATGGCAGGCAGGCCAAAGGCCGGGTCCTTGGTCTGCGTGCCGGGCAAGGTCGCGCTGACCTGCCCCGGATTGATCGCCATCCACTGGCCGGGCGTGGCTTCGCCACGGCCAATCTCTACACCCTTGAGCCTGACAACATAGGCATTGGGCTTGATTTCAAGGTTGTCGCGGATATGCACCACTGGCACCAGAAAACCGATGTCCTGCGCAAACTTTTTGCGAATGCTCTTGATACGGCCCAGCAATTCGCCGTTTTGCGCCATGTCCACCAGGGAAATCAGGCGGTAGCCGACTTCCAGCCCGAGCGGATCGACCAGCGCCACGTCGTCCCAGCTGGCCTCCTGCGATTCCGTCGCGGCGGGCGCGGGGGCTGGCAGCGCGGCGGTTGCGGCGGTGCTGACGGCCTGGCGCTGCATCACGCGCCGGCCCATCCATACCAGGCCGCCGGCAATAAGCAAAAAGGCCAGGTTCGGCATGCCCGGAATCAGACCCATCATGCCAATGACGCCGGCTGTCAAAAACAGCACCTGAGGATTGGCAAACAACTGCCCGGTCAGCTGGCCACCGACGTCCTCGTCGGTGGTGACGCGCGAGACGATCACGCCGGCAGCCGTCGAAATCACCAGTGCCGGAATCTGCGCGACCAGGCCGTCGCCAATGGCCAGCAGGGTGTATGTCGTACCCGCTTCGGCAAAGCTCATGTCGTGCTGGGCCACGCCGACGACCAGGCCGCCAATGATGTTGATCACCAGGATCAACAGGCCCGCCACGGCATCGCCGCGCACGAACTTGCTGGCACCGTCCATCGAGCCGTAGAAATCGGCCTCCTGCGACACCTCGGCACGGCGTTTGCGCGCCACGTCTTCGCCGATCAGGCCGGCATTGAGGTCGGCATCAATCGCCATTTGCTTTCCCGGCATGGCGTCAAGCGTGAAGCGCGCACCGACCTCGGCAATCCGGCCCGCGCCCTTGGTGATGACCATGAAGTTGATCACCACCAAAATGATGAACACCATCACGCCCACGGCAAAGTTCCCGCCCACCAGAAAGTGGCCGAAGGCCTCAATCACCTTTCCAGCCGCGTCCGGGCCGGTATGGCCTTGCATCAGCACGACGCGGGTGGACGCAACATTGAGCGACAGCCGCAGCAGCGTGGTGAACAGCAGCACCGCCGGAAAGGCAGCAAAGTCCAGCGCCTTCATGGTGTACATGCTGACCAGCAGCACCATGATGGACAGCGCGATGTTGAAGGTAAACAGCAGGTCCAGCAAAAACGGCGGCAGCGGCAGCACCATCATGCTCAGGATCAGAATGACCAGGACCGGACCGACCAGGCCCTTGCCATTGTCGGCGCCCATCAACATGCGAGGCAGCCGCTTCAAGCTGTCGAGTGCGTTCATGCCGGGCTTTCCGCAGAATCCAGGGATTCAGGCACCGGCAGGTTCTTTGGCCGGGGCGGCAAGGCGCCGCCTTCCGTCGTCTGGCGTTGCAGTTGGTAAGCCCAGGCCAGCACTTCAGCCACAGCGGCATACAAATCAGCCGGAATTTCGGCGCCCAGCGCGGTGTGGCGGTACAGCGCCCGCGTCAGCGGTGGCGCTTCCAGCACCGGGATGTTGTGCTCCTGTGCCAGCGCGCGGATGCGCAGGGCCACCAGGTCGGTGCCTTTGGCAATGACGCGCGGCGCCCGCATGTCCTTGTCGCTGTACTTCAGGGCGACAGCAAAATGGGTCGGGTTGGTCACGATGATGTCGGCCTTGGGCACTTCGGCCATCATGCGGCGCTTGGCCATTTGCTGCTGTTGCCGGCGTATCTGCGCCTTGACCTGCGGATCGCCATCACTTTCCTTTTGCTCCTGGCGCAAGTCCTCGCGCGACATGCGGAGTTTTTTCTGGTGGCTCCAGAGCTGGTAGGGCACATCAATCGCGGCCACCAGCAGCAAGGATCCGATGATCAGGGCGCAGCTGCTGGCCACCAGCCGCAGCGTGTGCGCAAGCGCCTCATGCACCGGCTCGCTCATCAGCGCCATGATGGTCTGAAGATTACCGGAGATCACCCACCAGGCGATGCCGCCGATCAGCAGGGACTTGACGATGGTCTTGACCAGTTCGGCCAGCGTTTCGGTCGAAAACATCCGGCCAATGCCGGCGATCGGATTCAGTTTGGAAAACTTGGGGCTAAGCGACTTGCCCGAGAGCAGCCAGCCGCCCAGCAGCATGGGCGCCACCAGCGCCGCCAACAACATCGCGGCCAGCAGCGGAACCAGTGCCTGAAGCACGTGAAATACGGTGTCTTCGGCCTGTACCAGCATCTGCGAAGCATCGAATGCGGAAGCGCGTTCAAACTGCATGCCATTGCGCAGCGCGCTGCCCAGATGACTGGCCATCAGGTCGCCGGTAGCCCACAGGCAGCCCAGCCCGGTGCTCAACATGACAAAAGTGACCAGCTCGCGTGACCGGGCGACCTGGCCTTCCTCGTGTGCCTTCTCCAACCGCCGGGGTGAGGCAGGTTCGGTTTTTTCGAGATCACTTTCTTCCGCCATCAATGCTCCGAAGCTTCAGACGCAAAGTTGTCCGACTCCGGCAATTATTAAGGCGTGCAAGCTGAACCGATCGGCCAAACAAGCCGGCGATAAAGCTGCTGCTTGAGCAATCGGGCAAACCGCCGGCTTAAAACCCGAGGCTGGCCAGCAAGTCGTCAACCTGCGCCTGATCACCGACTGCATCGGGCTGCTGGGGCTTGATTTCAGGGCCATGCAGAAGGTTGGTGTTCGACTCCGGCCGTTTTTCAAGCGGCTTATTGTCAATCAGCAACTGCAGCAGCTGTGTATCCATGTCATTGATCACATTCATCATCTTCTTGATGACCTGGCCTGTCAGGTCCTGAAAGTCCTGCGCCATCATGATTTCCATCAACTGCGCGTTGGTGGCGCTGACCTGCTGCGGCACAGCCCGCAGGTAAGCCCGGTTGTCAAGCACCAGTTCACGCGCTTCGTCCAGGTCCACCGGGCTTTCAAACCAGGCATCCCAACGCTGGGTCAGGTCCTTGGCCTGCCGGGCCAGGTCATCCTGAATCGGCTGGGCCACATCGATGGCATTGAGTGCCCTTTCAGCGGCGCGCTCTGTCATTTGTGCGATGTAGCCCAGACGGTCACGCGCATCGGGAATGGCGTCTGCCACCTTGGCAATGCCCTTGTCCAGGCCCAGTTCCCGGATGCTTTCCCGCATTTGACGCGTTAGCTGACCAATGCGGTGCAGCAACTGTTCGGCTGAATCTGGAACAGTTGCAATAGAAGGATTCTCCTGCGCCATTTCAAGCACTCTCTTTCGCAATTTTTTCAAATATCTTGGTGATCTTTTCTTCCAGCGTGACCGCAGTAAAAGGTTTCACCACATAGCCGTTGGCGCCCGACTGGGCCGCGGCAATGATGTTTTCCTTTTTCGCTTCAGCCGTGACCATCAGCACCGGCAATTTGGCCATCGAGGGATCCGCCCGAATGGCCTGCAGCATGGCCAGGCCATCCATGTTGGGCATGTTCCAGTCGGACACCACGAATCCGTAATTGCCGGCCCTGAGCTTTTCAAGGCCGACAGCGCCGTCTTCCGCCTCATCGACATTGACAAACTCAAGCTCTTTGAGCAGGTTGCGAATGATCCGGCGCATGGTCGGAAAATCGTCCACGACCAGGATCTTTATGCTTTTATCTACCACTTTCGCTCCAAAAATTTAAACATCACGACAGGCTGGCTGCAGAAAATTTTTTCGCACCCAAGCCGATTCCCATCACTTTCCTAGACCCGATTGGCCTGCTGGCCGAAAGACCGCAGGTGGACCATAAGGCGCTGGCTCATGTCCTGCAGAGGCACGACCTCCTGGGCCGCCCCCAAGGCAATCGCTTCACGCGGCATGCCAAAAACCACACAACTGGCTTCGTCCTGAGCCAGCGTGTAGGCCCCGGCCTGGCGCATCCGCAGCAGGCCTTCGGCCCCGTCGCGCCCCATGCCGGTCAGAATCACGCCCACGGCATTTTTCCCCGCATGCCTTGCAGCCGAATCAAACAGCACATCAACCGACGGCCGATGCCGGTTGACCGGCGGTTCAAGGTCCACCTTCGCGACGTAATTGGCGCCGCTGCGGGTCAGCGACAAATGGAATCCGCCGGGCGCGATATAGGCATGGCCTGGCAAAATTCGTTCCCCCTGCACGGCTTCCGAGACAGCGATGCGGCACAAGCCGTTCAGTCGTTCTGCAAACGAATGGGTAAACCCGGCCGGCATGTGCTGCGCAATCAGGATGCCGGGGCAATCCGGCGGCAGGGGCTGCAGCACCTCCCGGATGGCTTCGGTGCCGCCGGTGGAAGCGCCAATGATGATGAGCTTTTCGGTGCTCAGCAAGGGGCTGCGCAGCAGCGGCACATCGGCAGCAGTGCCCGCTCCGCCGACCGCAGCCGCGCGCCTTGCAGGCAGCAGCCTGGCGGCGGCGGCGGTGCGGATTTTGCCGGTGATCAGTTCGGTGTAGGACAGCAGTCCATCGCGAATGCCCAGGCGCGGCTTGGTGACGAAGTCGATTGCGCCCAGTTCCAGGGCGCGCAGCGCCGCCTCGGAACCGCGCTCCGTCAGCGACGACACCATGACCACCGGCATCGGGCGCAGGCGCATCAGCCTTTCCAGGAATTCCAGCCCGTCCATGCGCGGCATTTCCACGTCCAGCGTCATGACATCCGGGTTGTGCTGCTTGACCAGGTCGCGGGCAATCAGCGGGTCAGAGGCAGTGGCCACCACCTCCATGTCGGGCTGGCTGTTGATGATCTCGGTCATCAAATTGCGGATCAATGCCGAATCGTCCACGCACAGCACCCTGATTTTCTTGTCCGTCATGGCGTCCAGCCTGTTGTGTTGTCGAATGTGCGCATTGGCTTGGATGCCAGCCTGTCGCCCCGGCACGTTGACTGCTGATTCAGCAACACGCTGGCAAGGGCCTGCTCCTCGCGCTGCACCAGCAGGGCATCGTCCTGCAGTCGCAGTTTTCGCACCGTCACCCGGCCTGACAATGGGAAAAAGTTGATGCGGCGCGGCAGCTTTCCGCGCAAGTCCTGCGCGGCGATGCGGATGCGCTCGGCCATCAGGTAGCGAAGCACGAAGTCGGCATTGCGCTCGCCAATGTTGAGCAGCGTCATGCTGGCCAGTACGGCGCCGCCGCCAAACACCTTGGCTTCCAGGCGCTCGCGCCGGGCGCCGGCCCGGATCACTTCACCAAGCAGCACCTGCATCGCATGCACGCCATAACGCATGGCGGCGGCCGCATCGAAAACCAGCGGGTCCGCCGCGTCGGGCAACATGAAGTGGTTCATGCCGCCGATGCCCGAGACACTGTCGCGCAGGCAGGCCGACACGCACGAACCGAGCACCGTCGTCAGCACCATGTCGTCGGCCGTGACGTAGTACTCGCCTGGCAGCAGCTTGACCGCCGCCAGGCCGAATTCACGGTCGAAATAATGCCGGCTCGCCAGCGGCTCTGCTTCCGCCGTGATCATGCGGCGCCCCTCGGCCCGCTGCCGGCCAGGCCATAGACGGTCTGTCCGCGCAGCCGCAACGCATGCTGGGCAAAAGTGAAGTTCTCTGAATGCCCGGCAAACAGCAAGGCCTGGGGTTTCATCAGGGGGACAAATCGCTGCAGGATTTTTTCCTGCGTCGGCTTGTCAAAATAGATCATCACGTTGCGGCAGAAAATGGCGTCGAACAACCCCTTGAGCGGCCATTTCGGATCGAGCAGGTTGAGCTTCGAAAACTTCACCATGGCCGCCACTTCCGGCCGTATCCGCACCTTGCCGGCATGCACGCCAGACCCTTTAAGAAAAAACCGCTTCAGGCGCTCGGGTGACAGCTTGCCGGCCTGCTCCATTGTGAAAATGCCTTCCACCGCCTTGGCCAGCACCTGCGTGTCGATGTCCGTGGCCACCACGCTGCAGGCGCTGGCGCGACTTCCAAGCGTTTCGATCAGCGTCATGGCAATTGAATAAGGCTCTTCGCCGGTCGATGCAGCCGAGCACCAGACCGTGACTGGCTGCTGGCACTGGCGGACATGCTCGGCAAGCAGCGGGAAATGGTGCGCCTCGCGAAAAAATGCGGTCAGGTTGGTGGTGAGCGCATTGGTGAACAGCTCCCACTCCTGGCGGTGCGGGTCGGCCTCCAGGAAACCCAGGTAGGCCGAGAACTCGCGCATCCCCAGCTCGCGCAGGCGCCGCGACAGCCGGCTGTACACCATCTGCCGCTTTTGCCCGCTCAGGGAAATGCCGGCGCGCTGGTGGATCAGCAGGCGAATCCGGGCAAAGTCCGTGTCGGTCAACAAAAAGTCGGGGCCTGCCGGAGAAAGCGCAGCAGTGTGGGGGGGTGAATACATTGCAGGCTTGTGGGGTCAAGGGCTCAATAAGCATTGCAAATTGGAGTCAGGCAATGAACAGGGACCAATGTACCCAGCAACGCTCGCCGGCGATGCCCCGAAAAGCATGCCAAACAGCACCTTCCTCTGCGCATGGAGCCGCGATCAGGCTTTCACCCAGCCGGGCCAGGCGGTCAAAGGTTGAGGTCCTGCGCCCACACTATGGCCGACCCATGTGCCTTGTTCACCTGCGAAGCCGTCATGAACAAAGCATCGGCAAGCGCAGGCGCCGAGCCGCTTTCGTCCTCGCAGGCTTCTGCCAGCGCCAGCAAAGGGCCGTAGATGTCACCACGGTGAAGCAAGGCCTGGACAATCGCGCCGGGCATGGACACCTGCTGCATCAGCTGGGGCATCGGTATTCCCAGCAACTGGTCCAGCAATGAAAAAAGCCCCACGACAAACAGGTTTCCCGCTTCGCTTGCAGGCAGCAGGCCCTTGCCCAGCAGCTCGACGAATCGCCCCCGCACAATCGCCGTCTGCAGCAGCACCGGCGAAAACCCTGCTGTGCTGGTGGATGCCAGCAGCAGTGCCAGCCAGCGGTACAACGGCAGATAGCCGAGCATCGTGATGGCGTGCCGCAGCGATTCGATTTCCATCTGAAGGCCAAAGCCTGCGCTATTGATGTAGCGAAGCAGCTGGTAGGAAAGTATTGCGTCGCGCTGGAGAACCTTTTCCATTTCGCGGATGTCGGCGTATTCCTGGACCATCTTTATCAACTGCAGGATAAGTACCGTCTGCGGTCCCATGTGGGAAATTCGCGGCAGGTTGCGCGGCAATACACACAGATTTCCAAAAAACCCCGCCAAGCCAAGCGCTGCGCAGGCGTCGAACGCGTCCCAGTCCGCCATCTTGCTGACAAGCAGTTCCAGCGCAGGCTGGGCAAGCGCTGCCAGGCTGGCAATTCTCGCCAGGTCAGGATTCGCCAGATCGGCCACGACATACGTCATCAGCGAAAGCAGGCCGTCTCTTTCATCAAACAGCGTCACGTCCGGATGGCACAGCGCCAGTCCAAAGCCCTGCGCATGCAGCGATATCGCCAGCTCGATGCCTTCCGGGCAGGCCAGCTCGGCCTGCTTGAACATCAGGACCGTCTCAGCCGGATTGAGTGGCTGCAGGTCATCGGCAGACAAGGCCGCCACCTGGATTTCTATGAAAAACAGGCCAGAGCCGGCCCGGCGGGGAAACTGCGCCGCCAGCGCCAGCAGCTGCTTTGTCTGGTCTGGCCGCGCCTGGCCCGCGCTGGCGTCAGCGTCCTGCCATGACAGCTGGTAGCCCCGGACACACTGGGCCGCATCGGTCAGGGGCGCTCGGAAAAGATAGTTGTCAGGGTTCATGGGCTGAGGTTCGTGAGTATCCGGGATTGAACGATCAATTGTTCAGCTGCTACCCATCGGGTGGCGTTCCAGCCTCTAGACGATTCGGACGCAGGGCGTGAAGAGAACGGCTTCGAGCGTCAGGCTTCAATGCAAAAAGACAGCAGCGCTCAGGATGGGAAGGTTGCATTGCACCATTGTGCCGCAGGCCCCATGGGCGGGAGGCGGTGAACAGGCGCTTGATCAGTCCTTTGTTTCAAGGATTCAAACGGACCGGGCGCAAGCGGGATGATCGCGCCCTGCCCTTGCCCATAGGTTTCAGGAGCCCAGGAATTCGCCAATGGGTTTGAGGTCTTCCACCCGGTCGCATACCGACTTGACGATCATCAGGATCGGGATTCCGAGCAACAGGCCCCACACGCCCCAGAGCCAGCCCCAGGCCAGCAGTCCCATGAATACAGCGACCGGGCTGAGCCGGCTGGCACGGCTGGTCAGCCAGGGCGTGAGCAGATTGCCCACCAGCGTGTGGATCACGATCGAAGTGCCGCCCACTGCCATCGCCATGTTGATCGAGCCGAACTGCAGGAAAGCGACCAGAGCCGAGGCGGCCGCGGTGACCAGCGAGCCGATGTAGGGCACCAGGTTGAGCACGCACGCGACCACACCCCAGACAGCGGCATTGTCCAGCCCCAGGGTCAACAGCGCGCCTGCAGTCAGCACGCCGACCAGCAGGCTGGTCAGCAACTGCACCTGCAGGTAGCGCTGGATCTGCCCGGCAATCTCGTGTAGCGCCTGCAACGTGATTTTTTTCTTGCTCAGGCTGGGCCCGGCGAGCTTGACCAGCTTGCGCCGAAAAGTGTCGCCTGAAAGCATCAAAAAATAGGTCAAGAACACCACCACCGCGATTTGTCCGATCAGGGCCAGCAGGCCGATGGTGCCGGTCCACAGGTAGTCCTTGATGTTAAAGCGTGGCGCCTCGATCACCACCCGGGTTGCGCCCCGGTTGGGACCGGTGACGGCGGCACTTTCCCGGGTGGCCTGCTCGATCTGGGCGGCCGCTTTCTGCACCGTTTCCAGCGGGCTGTTCGATTTTCCGCTGTCCGACCTGAGCGCACGCCCGAGCTTTTGCGCCGCCGCCGGCAAGGCTTCGATCAGCTGCGTGGCTTCAAGCCGCAGCAGGTAAGCGCCAGAGCCCATGGCCCCCAAAATTCCCAGCAACAGCACGGCCGAGCTCAGCCAGCGCGGCACGCGCCTGTTTTCCATCCAGTTGATCAGCGGCGAAAAGGCGTAGCTGAAGAGCACGCTGAGCATGATCGGGATCAACACGACCCTCGCCCACTGGAGCACAAAAAGACCAGCCAGGATCACCAGGAGCACCAGCGACATATTTCGCACATCGACGGGCATTTGCAAAACAAATCGTTCTGGCTCGGGAAATTCCGTGAGATGGGGTTCAGCGACGACTGGCTCGTCTGCCATGGTTTCTTCGGCCATTTGTCATCCTCGTTAGGGTTGAGTGCTTGCGCCCGGCAATCTGTCAGACAGAGCAGGATGGGCGGGCGAGTTGAAGTATTGCACCCGAAAACCTGCAAATACACCATAGGACGCCTTCCGAAAACTGCGGTATCCGCAGGCGTAACCGGCTGTCAGCTGCTGCTGCAATCCGACCGGGAAGCAGCCTCTTTCTGCGGCTTAAAGGCACCCACAGAATCAGTCGGCAATGGCGTCCCTGACGGCGCCAAGCTGGCGGCGCGACACGGTGAGTAATTCATCCAGACCGTTGAGCCGCACAGCCCAGCCCTCGCCTTCTTCGGGATCAAAATGCTTTTCCAAAGCGCGCACAGCGCGTCTGGCAATCAGCGCATTGCGATGAATCCGCATGAACCGGCTGCCATAACGCGCTTCCAGTTCGCTGAGCGAGCCATCCAGTATGTAGCTGCGCCCGAGGGTACGCACGGTGATGTACTTCAGCTCGGCCTTGAAATAAAGCACCTCCGACAGCGGCACGCGCTCGGTCCGGCCCCGGTCCTGAATGATCAGGCTTTCTTCAGCCTTTTCGGGCTCTTGCGCTTGCCTGGCTTGCACAAGGCGCTCTATTTTTTGTAGCGACTGCTGCAGACGCTCCAGCCGCACCGGCTTGGTCAGGTAGTCCACCGCGTCCAGCTCGAAGGCCTGTACCGCATGCTCGGCATGCGCGGTGACAAAGACCACGGCCGGCGGCTGGGGCAAGGCGGCCAGCAGGCCGGCAAGCCCCATGCCGTCCATCCCCGGCATACGGATGTCAAGCAGCACGGCATCGAACGGCTGGCGCTGCAGCGCGCTCATGGCCTGCACCGCGTCGGCGGCCTCGGCGGCCACCACGGCGCAAGGCGCAGTGCAGTCGCCCAGCAAGGTGCGCAGGCGCGATCTGGCCAGTGCCTCGTCATCGACCAGCAGGATATTCAAAGCCCTCACAGCGGCACTTCCAGCCTGACCTGAAACAGGCCGTCCTTGAACGCGGTCTTGAACTGCGCCTGCACATCGTGCAGCAAAAACAGGCGCTCGCGCACATTCGCCAGCGCCAGGCCGTGTCCCGGCTGACTGCCGCTGCCAGGTACCGAGTTGGTTACTTTGATAACCACGGCACCGCCGCGACTGCGTGTGGAAATTATCAGTTGCGCGCCGCTGGCGCTGGGCTCCACGCCATGCCGCACGGCGTTTTCCACCAGGGGCTGCAGCAGCAAAGGCGGCAGTCGGGCCGCGTTGGCGCCGGGGTCGAGGTTCCATTGCACGCGCAGCCTGCTGCCAAAGCGGACCTGCTCAATGTCAAGGTAACGCTGCGCCAGTGCGATTTCATGTGCCAGCGTGACCGACTCCGCCGGGTCGGCCAGCGCGCTGCGAAACAGCTCGCTCAAGTCTTCCAGCACCGCTTCGGCCCTGGCCGGCTCGGCACGCACCAGCGCAATCGCGCTGTTCAGCGTATTGAACAAAAAATGTGGCCGGATGCGCGACTGCAATTCGGCCAGCCGGGCCGCCGTGGCCGCAGGGGTTCTGGCCTTGGCACGCCAGAACAGCCCTGCCAGCACCATGGCCGACAGCAGCGTGCCGGCAACCCCGCTGGCCCACCATGGCGCCATGGGCAGCATGCCCATCATCCACAGCAGTCCGCAGGCATAAATCCCTGCGACCGCACCCAGGCCGGTGCCGGCCAGCCACTGCCCAGGAACTTGTAAACGGTTGAGTCGGCCTTTGAAAACGCACACCGCGATCAGCCAGGCCAGCGTGGCGGGCAATACACCGCCGGTCAGCAGCGAAAACCACAGCAGCCAGTCCAGTGGGTTGGAGGTGACAAACATTGCGCCCACACCGGCGAATGCCTGCACCAAAAGGACGACCCGCAGCACGACACCCACATGGCAGGCGTCAAACAGGCTGGCGCGTGGCGTAAAAGGCGAGTCAGCCTGCAGCGAATCGGACCGTGCCAAACCGCCATGCAGCGTGGAATCGTCAAAGTTCTGTAGGGGGGTGGTCGGTGTCATCGAAAGAAAGCAGGGGTTGTGGTTCTTCAGTCCGGGGTGATTTTCAGGCCTTCAGGCACATAGATAAAATTGACACGATGAGTATTGCACTGGCCAGGGCCTTACGGCTGCTGCACTGAACACTATTTAAGCGTCCCCAGCCAATTGCTCCCACACCGTGCTCGTTTCAATCCGCCCGAGCCTGCCCATCCAAGAAAGCCCGCATGAATCAATTCGACAAAAAATCCCAAGCCTGGTCAGCCCTGTTTTCAGAACCCATGAGCGATCTGGTCAAGCGCTACACCTCCAGCGTATTTTTTGACAAGCGGCTGTGGCAAGCCGACATCGCCGGCTCGCTGGCGCATGCCGACATGCTGGCCGCACAAGGCATCATCGCCCCGGCCGACCACACAGCGATCCAGAACGGCATGGCGCAGATCACCGCCGAGATCGAATCCGGCGCGTTTGAATGGAAGCTGGACCTGGAAGACGTTCACCTGAACATCGAGGCGCGCCTGA
This sequence comes from Polaromonas sp. CG_9.7, assembly GCF_015752205.1. Classification (GTDB taxonomy): domain Bacteria; phylum Pseudomonadota; class Gammaproteobacteria; order Burkholderiales; family Burkholderiaceae_C; genus Polaromonas. The sequence goes on along the minus strand of NZ_JADOVG010000001.1, from coordinate 192,892 downwards.
CCCAGCTGGTCGGCGACCCAGGCAAGCGCCTGCACACCGGTCGTTCGCGCAACGACCAGGTCGCCACCGACGTGCGCCTGTGGCTGCGCGGCGAGATCGACCTGATCGGCGGCTTGCTGGTGGACCTGCAAAAGGCACTGGTCGAGATTGCCGACAAAAACGTCGAAGTCATTTTGCCCGGTTTCACGCACCTGCAAGTCGCCCAGCCGGTCAGCTTTGGCCACCATATGCTGGCTTATGTCGAAATGTTCAGCCGCGACGCCGAACGCATGGGTGAAGTGCGCCGCCGCGTGAACCGCCTGCCGCTGGGCGCTGCTGCACTGGCAGGCACCAGCTACCCGCTGGACCGCGAACGCGTCGCCACCACGCTGGGCATGGTCGATGAACAAGGCCAGCCGCAGGTCTGCCAGAACAGTCTGGACGCCGTGAGCGACCGCGACTTTGCGATTGAGTTCACGGCAGCCGCTTCTCTGGCGATGGTGCACATCAGCCGCTTCAGCGAAGAGCTGATTCTCTGGATGAGCCAGAACTTCAGCTTCATTCACATTGCCGACCGCTTCACCACTGGCTCGTCGATCATGCCGCAGAAGAAAAACCCCGACGTGCCCGAACTGGCGCGTGGCAAGACCGGCCGGGTCGTTGGTCACCTGATGGGCCTGATCACCCTGATGAAGGGCCAGCCCCTGGCCTACAACAAAGACAACCAGGAAGACAAGGAGCCGCTGTTTGACACGGTGGACACGCTCAAAGACACGCTGCGCATCTTTGCCGAGATGGTTGGCGGCATCACCGTCAAGCCCGAAGCGATGGAACGCGCCGCCCTGCGCGGCTACGCCACCGCCACCGACCTGGCCGACTACCTGACGAAAAAGGGCCTGCCGTTTCGCGACGCCCACGAAACCGTCGCCCATGCCGTCAAGGCTGCGACGGCGCACCAGGTCGACCTGTCAGAACTGCCGCTGGCCGTGCTGCAAGAGTTCAACCCGTCGATTGAAAAAGACGTGTATGACGTGCTCAGCCTGCGCGGTTCGTTGAACGCAAGGAACATTTTGGGTGGCACGGCGCCAGAGCAGGTACGCGCGCAGATTGCGCGGCACCGGGCGCGGCTGGGTTAAGAGCGCGCATTACTGGAATCAGCAATGGGTCGTTGCTGGTGTTTTACGCCGGACAGGTGCAACCGCCTCACATAAAGGGAACGGCATGAGAGTAGGAATTATTGGCTTTGGAAAAACAGGACGTGCAGTTGCCTCGGTGTTGCTGGAGTCGCATCAGACGGTGCTGCAATGGGTGGTGCGCCGCTCCCGGCGTCTGGAGCACCGTTCGGTGCCCGAATTTCTGGGCATCGAATCCACAGAAACGCAGCCCGGCCTGATTTATTCCAAGGACGAGTATTCCATCGACGAGATTCTGGACCTGTATCCGGTGGATGTCATCGTTGATTTTTCATCAGAAGACGGCCTGAATTACTACGGTGATTCCGCCGCCAAACGGGGCATCACAATCGTCAGCGCCGTGTCGCAATACCCGCAGGAACAGTTGCAAAAACTCAAGCAACTGGCGCAGCAAACCGTTGTCATGCATTCACCCAACATCACGCTGGGGATTAATTTCATGATGATTGCGGCCAAAATTCTGAAGAATATCGCCCCGTACACCGACATTGAAATCATTGAAGAGCATTTCAAGGGTAAACCCGAAATTTCAGGCACCGCAAAAATTCTTGCCCACGAACTCGGCTTGCCCGAAGAAAACATCAAGACCGTGCGTGCTGGCGGCATTGTCGGCGTCCATGAAATCCTGTTTGGGTTTCCCTACCAAACCGTGCGCCTGAAGCACGAGTCGATTACCCGCGAGGCCTTTGGCAATGGCATCTTGTTCGCCATTCAAAACCTTCAGGAAAAACCCAGAGGCTTCTACACCATGGAAAATTTGCTGCTTCCGTATTTCAAGCTGCAAGACAGCGTGGAAGACATCATCAACACCGACCACAAGCTTTTGGACCAGGTTTGAGTTTTGTCAGCACTGCCCCATGAGCCCACCTGCCACCCCCGACGCACGCTACTTCGTCGTTCGCGGCCGGCTGTGGCGGGCCACCAATCCCGCCCTGCCCGAAGCGGTGCGCAGCGCACTGGTGCAACAACTCATGAACGCCCGGCGCGCGGTGAAAACGGCGCTTGGCACCCAGGATGCCAACGAGCTTGCACAAGCCCGGGCCGAAGTCGATGCCGCAAAAATCGCGCTGGGCGAGCGCGGCACGGTCTGGTGGACGGATGGCGCCACGGATTTCAACCGGCATCTGGCCAAAAATACGCCCTATGCCGGGTGGTATCAAAGCCTGGACGATTCCAAAAACAAGAATCAGCGCCCATGAATCTGCCGTGCCCCGACGGGTTCAAAGCTTTGTTAAAACCTGAGTGGTAGCGCGGCTTCTTGCCGGCGTGAACCCGAATCAACAACCGCGAGCAGCTGCGGATCGTGGCGGGATCGCTTTTCGGTATTCTCCTGACCGGGCTGCTGTGCTTTTATTTTGGTTCCGATTCCGTGGCGCAGAAGCTTCCCTGGCTGGTCGCACCGCTGGGGGCCAGCGCCGTACTGGTGTTTGCTGTGCCTGCCGGACCGATGTCGCAGCCTGGCCGGTGGTGGGTGGCAACACCGTGTCGGTGCTGGTGGGCATTTCCGGCGTGCACGGCATGCACCCGCTGGGCTCTCCCGAGTTGGCCGCTGCACTGGCCGTGGCCACGGCCAGTGGCATGATGCTGGCGATGCGCTGCCTGCATCCGCCCGGCGGTGCCAGGGCGCTGATGATGGTGCTGGGGAGAATCGGTGATCCGGCGTTTGCGCTGTACCCGGTATTGCTGAACTGCCTGTTGCTGGTGCTGGCCGGCATTGGCTACACCAATGCCACGCGCCGGCCCTATACGCACCGCCAGCTGAAACCTGCCGCAGCGCCCACGTCTCAGACTGGCCAGATCATGACGCGCAACGTGCAGGTGGCGAGTATGGAGCGTTACCTCGTGGAACTGCCGCCGCTGTTTGGCAGCACAGGCCATCACCACCTTCCCATCATTGGCGAGGGTGAGCGCCTGGTCGGCATGATTACCCAATCCGACCTGGTACCAGCGCTGGGAAAGGCTGCCGACCCTGCCGCATAAGCCGGCCGGGCGCACCCAGGCCACAACGCTGGTCTTTTTTACGCTCGGCCCGAGCATTGCCATCAAGCAAGATTTTCCACCGTGTCAAGGCATTGCTCTTGCTCTTGTTCCTGGCTCTGTTTAAACAATCTGGGATCGGCGGCAAGCTCATGCACGGATGCTCCGCCATGCTGATGAGGGTCAACATCGACACTGAATGACTGCTGCCTCCAGGCTGATGTCTGATCGGCGGCCTGAAACCATTCAAAAGCCATGCGTTCATGGATCATTCAGGGTTCTAGTGGACATTCGGCAAACCAAAGCTGTTGCTAAATTAATGGCAACCCGCTATTCGATGAAGACAATCGCCTATGCGTAATGCAATGCTCAAATTACATTTGTACACAATAAAATGCAGCAACAAGACTGTTTTTTTAGCTGGATTTCAATAGATTTTTGTTTGAAATATCACAGTCTGATACATTGATTGAACAATAGCCAGCGCGTATTTTGTAACTTGTTTCTCTCCCCAACCCACCCGTTTTAGTCACAACGCAAATAGCCAGGAATGACCATGTTTTTAAACCCGAATCGCCGGTTATGTCTGCTGGGCACCGCGGCCTTTTTACTCTCAGGCCAATCCCATGCGCTGGACACGCCCAAAGGAAAGGTTGTTTTGTCCCTCAGCGGCAATATCGGGCAAAAAAATCCCGGTGACCCGACTGACTTCGACATGGAGATGCTGACGGCGTTGCCCCAGCACAGTTTCACAACGCTGACCCCCTGGTACCCAGAGAAGAAAAAATTTACCGGGCCCTTGCTGCGCGACGTGCTGGCGGCCGTTGGCGCCAAGGGTGAAACCATCAAGGCCATATCGTTGAACAATTACAAGGTTGAGGTCCCGGTCGCCGATACACAGCAGTTCCCGGTGATTCTGGCGCGCCTGATGGATGACAAGCCCATGGCAATACGAGACAAGGGGCCGCTGTTCATCGTTTACCCGTATGACACCGACACAGCGCTTCACACGACACTCTATTACAAACGCTCCGCCTGGCAAGTTCGCTCTATAGAAGTGCAGTGAACACACCGGCCCGGCATTCCTTGTGGCGTTCCGTGTCATCGGGCCGCTGGACACTGGCGGTGACGACCGTACTGGTGGCGGTGTTTGTGGCGGTCGGCTGGATACAGATACGTCAGAGCCAGCGCATCGACAGCACGATTGCCTACAACGAAGAAAATGTTTCGTGGATTTTTTTCCAGCTTGAATACGAGTATCTGACGCTTCGCGACAGCCTGCGCCAGGCAAAGCGCTACCCCGAAGGCATCGATTCCCAAGCGCTTCGCGAGGGCTATGAAATTTTCGTCAGCCGCGTCTTGCTGGTGCAGTCCATGCAGCTCGCCAGCCCGGACGTGCCACTGCCAGACCGTCCGCACACTTCGGAACTGATCACGCAATTCATCGGTCACGCCGATCCTTTCCTTTCAGAAAATTCGCCGTCTGACCTGAGTACGGATGTGATCGCCAAACTGTCGAGTCAGATAGAGTCGCTTGGAACACCCATTCACGACCTGTCCTTGCTCACCATCGAGATGGTCGGAAATAATGTTCGCACCCGCAATGCTGCAGCGCGTGAGCAGGTTCACATCAGCATTGCGCTGAACATTTTTCAGGGCCTGCTGACGCTGGCCTTTGCGGTCATGCTGATTCGCCAGGTTCGATCACTTGAAAAGCGCAGCCATGAACTGGGGCGGGCGAAAGACGAAATTCTTTTGCTCAACAGCGAATTGGAAGACCGGGTACACCAGCGCACTCTCCAGCTTGAAGCCGCAAACCAGGCGCTGGAGGCGTTCTCCTATTCGGTGTCACACGACCTTCGAGCACCTTTGAAAACGATTGACGGATTCAGCCATTTGCTGGAGCGGGCGGTTGCCGACAAGGCGGGCGAAAAAGGAAAGCATTACATGGACCGGATCCGCTCCGGCGTGCGGCATATGGGTGAACTGATCGATGGCCTGCTTGCACTGGCCCAGTTGTCGCGCGATACGCTGCAATTTAGCGAAGTTGATATGAGCACCATGGCCAGGCGCATCGCGCAGGAGTGCCAGGAACACGAGCCGCATCGACAGGCGCAAATATGCATTCAGGACGCGATGGTGGCCACGGGTGACCGGCGCCTTTTGGGGGTGGTGATGCAAAACTTGCTGAACAATGCCTGGAAATTCACGTCCAAGCATGAGCTGACCCACATTGAGGTCGGCAGCACGGCAAGCGCAGACAACGAAACCGTTTATTTCGTCAAGGACAACGGCGCCGGCTTTGACATGGCTTATGCCGAGAAACTTTTTGGCACCTTTGAGCGACTGCACTCACCTTCGGATTTTGCAGGAACCGGCATTGGCCTGGCCACCGTGAAACGAGTCATTGACCGACACGGCGGCCGTGTCTGGGCTGAAGGCAAGGTAAATGACGGTGCCATGTTCTGTTTCACGCTGGCTGATGCCAGAGCCATCACACCCGGTCAAGTTTTGCGCTAGGGTTTTGGCACCATGGCAGTGGTGTCAGCCGCGCAGCAGCACCGTAAATGGCTTGCCCTGGATCGGCAGAGGCGGGAGGTAAAGAATGAGCCCATCAAATGGGCGAGACTCTGTTTTTTTCAATTCTTGACCAAGCCACCCAGCCCTGGCATTCCCCGTACACTGCCTGCCCCGCCTCCCGCAAAGCCACACCCATGTCCCCAGAGTCCCCGCATGTCTGCGTCAAACAGTTCCGGCAGGTTTTGCTCTGGCCCTTGCGCTTGATGCCAGTGCGCGGCTCAGAAGGCCGGCACGCCAAACCGTGGCAACTGCTGGCGGACATGGCCGAGGCGTCACCCTGGCGCGAGGTGGTTGATGAATACAGCGATGGCAGCGGCAGGTTCTGTGAGCGGCATTACAACGAATTCGTCAGTTTTTTGCCCTATGTACAGCGGTTTTTGTACGGCGAGGGACACAGCCCGAGTGGCACGGGGGCCACGGCAGGCTCGCCGATGCGGGTGTTTCGCCGCAGCGATGTCAAGGGGCTGCGCGCTGTCACGCATCCGGGCGCAGCGCCCGTCATGCTCGACATCGCCCATGTCGACCTGTACTTTTTTCTTGACCTGGACCTGGTGTTGCTCAATGTCGAAGTCAGCGGCAGTGACCTGACGCTGCCACAGGCGCAAGACCTGCTGTACCGCTTTGGCCGTGCCTACCCGGCCAGCTGGGACACTGCCGGCCATGCGCAGCATTGCTTGCTCAGCGCCGAATGGCTGGGCCACCAAGGCCAGGTGCTGGCGCAGTCGGACGCCAGCCAGCGCGAGGTGTTCATGGCGCATGTCAGCCAGCATCGCGCGCCGCGCGTCGCCGCGCACTGGGCCTGGTTGCTCGAACCAATGGTGGGCGACCATTCCGGCAAGGCCGGGAGCCTGCGCTACCGGATGATCGAGTACTACCGGATGCCGCAGCTGGCCTTTCTGGCGGTGGACCGTCCGCGCGACGTGAGCCGCAACGACTTCATCCGCCTGGCGCTGGTGCTCGGACCGGCTGACGTCGGGTCCGACACCCGCACGCCCTATGCCGAAGCGCAGCCGGGCGACTTTGAAAAGCGCTTTTGCTACGACCGTTTCTGGGGCGAAGGCGGCGCTGCGCCCCACACGCGCTATTTGTGCAGCGGGCATTCGCTTCTAGTGCTGGGCGATGCGAACAGCGCGTTTTTCGTCTGCCCCGAACGCGGCGTGCTGGCGCAGTTCCGGCACCAGCATTTTTTGCTGTTTTTGATTGCGCATTTTCAAAAGGCGGCGCTTTTGATGTTCTCGGACCGGCTGGCCGAGGCGCTGAAGAACCTGGATATTGCCGACGCTGCCAGCGTTCGCGCCTTCAAACGCACAATACGCAACAGCTTCGCCAGCTTCTTGCGCTTCACCCACCGCTACTGGTTCCATGACATTTCCGAGCAGGGCCAGGTGCGCGCGCTGTTTCGCCTGTGCGCCGGCCATCTGGAAGTCGATTCGCTGTACCTTGAGGTCAAAGAGCGGATTGGCGAGATGAACAACTACCTGGACGCCGACAGCCTGCGACGCCAGGCCAATACGGTCGTACGCCTGACGGTGGTGACCATCTTTGGCCTGATCGGCACGGTGACGACGGGTTTCCTGGGGATGAACCTGCTGGCCGAGGCCGATGCGCCACTGAGCCGCAAGCTGTGGATATTTGCCATCGTTTTTGTACTGACGCTGGTGCTGACGTTCTACACCATGGGCAAGTCCAAGCGACTGTCCGATTTTCTGGATGTGCTGTCCGACGAACGGGCCACGACCTGGCAAAAATTCAGCGCGCTGGGACTAGTGTGGCGGCGCAACGCGGACTGAAGGCGGTGTCATTTCGTCACTGCTCAGCGCATGGTTGAAACGTGATCTTTCTTACTCTGTCGTTGCGGGCTTGACCCGCAATCCACAGCACCCCAATCCAGCCGCAGCCAGTCAGCAGTGGGATTTCGCCGCATGTTTGACTGTGCACAGATGGATTGCGGGTCGGGCCCGCCATGACAAAAGATAAGGGGCGATTCGAGTCGAGGGCGCTGAATACTTGCGAAATTTCAAGCTTTTTTGGCCTTTAGCGCACGTGCAGCTTATGCTTTTTGCTATCAAAAAAGAAGTGCTCAAGCAGTGATGGAGAACCTCGCTGCAGCCAGGCCGGAGGTCCGCACGTTTTGGTTTTAAGTTCCGACTAAGCTGCATCCATCAGACTTTGCCACTTCAAGGAAAACCCCATGCGCTTACTGCTGGTTGAAGACGACGCCATGATTGGCGAGGCGGTGCTGCAGGTGCTGCGTGCAGAGCACTACGCCGTGGACTGGGTACGCGATGGCGCCATGGCCGACGCGGCATTGAAGAGCGAGCAATACGACCTGGTGCTGCTCGACCTGGGTCTGCCCAAACGCGACGGCCTGGACGTGCTGCGCGCCCTGCGCCAGCGGCGTGAGGCCGTGCCGGTGCTGGTCGCCACGGCGCGCGACGGCGTGGCCGAGCGTATCGCCGGGCTGGACGCGGGCGCCGACGACTACGTGCTCAAGCCTTACGACATTGACGAGTTGCTGGCGCGCATCCGCGCCCTGCTGCGTCGCAGCGCCGGCCGGGGCGAGCCGTTGTTTGCGCACAAGGGCGTCAGCCTGAACCCGGCGACGCGCGAAGCCCTGCTGCACGGCCAGCCGGTGTCGCTGTCAGCGCGCGAATGGGCGGTGCTGGAAGCGCTGATCGCCCGGCCCGGCGCGGTGCTGTCGCGCGCCCAGCTGGAAGAAAAGCTGTTCAGCTGGAAGGACGACATCAGCAGCAATGCGGTCGAGGTCTATGTCCACGGCGTGCGCAAGAAGCTTGGCAACGACTTCATCCAGAACGTTCGCGGCCTGGGCTATGTGGTGCCCAAGGAATGAAAGCGGCGCATGACGGCCGCAGCGCCGGGCCGCCCCCGGCAAGTCCAGCCCCCTCGGGGGGCCATGCAGCACGCGAAGCGCCAAGCGTGGGGGCGCATTCCCTCAAGCGGCGCCTGTTGTGGTTCGTGCTGGTGGCGATCTTGCTGGCGGCGGTGCTGCAGGCGGTCACGGCTTACCGGGGGGCCTTGCGCCAGGCCGACGCGCTGTTCGACGACCATTTGCAGCAGATGGCGCGCTCGCTGCGCGGCGGCATTCCGCTGGGGCTGCCGCAAGCCGGGGCCGAAGAAGATTCGGGCTACGACCTGTTTGTGCAGATCTGGGGCCAGGACGGCACGCAGATTTTCCGATCTACCGGCTCGGCCTTGCCGCCGCGCGCCGTGCTGGGTTTTTCGGATGTCGAGGCGCACGGAAACCGATACCGCGTCTACACCTTGCAAACGCCCTTGCAGACCGTGCAGATCGCGCAGGACCTGAGCGCGCGCACCGCCCGGGCACGCGCGCTGGCGCTGCGCGCGGTGCTGCCGTTTGCCTGGCTCACGCCGCTGTTGATGCTGGCGGTCTGGTGGATCATCAAGCGTTCGCTGGCACCCATCGAACGCACGCGCCAGGTCGTCGCCAGCCGCGCCGCCGATGATTTTTCACCCTTGCAGGATGCGGGCCTGCCCGACGAAGTCCGGCCGCTGGTTGATGAGCTCAACCTGCTGTTTGGCCGGGTGCGGCGTGCCTTCGAGGCGCAGAAAAATTTTGTCGCCGATGCCGCGCATGAGCTGCGCTCGCCGTTGACGGCGCTCAAGCTGCAGGCGCAGACCCTGCGCCGCGTGGACGATGACCCTGCTGCACGCGAAGCCGCCGTGACGCGTCTGAACCTCGGGTTGGACCGGGCCATCCGGGGCGTCGAGCAGCTGCTGCTATTGGCCCGCGAGGAAGCCGGCCCGGCCACGGCCAGCGGCCAGCCAGTGGATCTGCAGCAGGTGGTGCAACTGGCCGTGGCCGACACCCTGCCGCAGGCGCGGCTCGGGCACATCGACCTGGGGCTGGCCGAAGACGCATCTGCGCAAGCCGTGCCGCCCGTCATCGGCCAGACGGAGGCGCTGCGCATCCTGCTGCGCAACCTGCTGGAAAACGCCGTCAAGTACACGCCGCCAGGCGGCCAGGTCGATGTGTCGCTGGCGCTGGTGGACGGCAGCCCGGTGCTGACGGTCGAAGACAGCGGACCGGGCATTGCGCCAGACCTGCGCCCGCGCGTGTTCGACCGCTTTTTTCGCGCCAGCGACACGGCGCAGCAAACCGGCAGCGGCCTGGGGCTGGCCATCGTCAAGGCGATTGCCGACCGGCACGGCGCTGTGCTGGCACTGGGCGAATCGCCCCGCCTGGGCGGCCTGAAGGTAGAGGTTCGGTTTGCGCCCGCCGCAGCTCGCCACGCGGACCAACTTTAAGTTTCGTCTAAGCCTGCGTCCTGATACTTGTCTGCATCGGCACCAACGCGTGCCTTACCCGACAGGAGCTTTTTCATGACATCAACCGTTTCAAGCAATACCCGCCTGGTTGCCGCGCTGCTGGCTGCAGGTGCCATTGGCGGTGCCGGGGTCGGCGCGTTCAACGCCATGCACACAACGGCTGCGGCCGCCATCTCGCCGCCCGCCTTTGTCGCCGCAGTTCCTGGGGCCACCCCCGTGGCCCTGCCCGACTTTTCGCAGATCACCGAGCGCTATGGCCCGTCGGTGGTGAACATCAGCGTCACCGGCACCACCAAGGTGTCGAACGATTCGCCATTGGCGCAGGACGGCGGCGACGACGCGCAGGACGACCCGCTCAACGGCCCACTGGGCGAATTGTTCCGCCGCTTCCAGCAGGGCCAGGGACACCCGGGCGCAGGACGGGGCGGACCCGGCGCGCAGCAGGAAATGCCGACGCGCGGCCAGGGATCGGGCTTTATCGTCAGCGACGACGGCATCATCCTGACCAATGCCCATGTGGTGCGCGGCGCCAAGGAAGTCACCGTCAAGCTGACCGACCGGCGCGAGTTCCGCGCCAAGGTGCTGGGCGCTGACGCCAAGACCGACATTGCCGTGCTGAAGATCGCGGCCACCAACCTGCCGGTCGCCAAGCTGGGCAAGACCAGCGAGCTGAAAGTCGGCGAATGGGTGCTGGCCATTGGCTCGCCCTTTGGTTTTGAAAACACCGTGACCGCCGGCGTCGTCAGCGCCAAGGGCCGCTCGCTGCCTGACGACAGCGCCGTGCCGTTCATCCAGACCGATGTCGCCATCAACCCCGGCAACTCGGGTGGCCCACTGTTCAACGCACGCGGCGAAGTGGTCGGCATCAACTCGCAAATCTACACCCGCAGCGGCGGCTACCAGGGCGTGTCATTTGCCATCCCGATCGACATCGCGAACAAGATCAAGAACCAGATCGTCACCACCGGCAAGGTCGAGCATGCCAAGCTGGGCGTGTCGGTGCAAGAGGTGAACCAGGCGTTTGCCGATTCCTTCAAGCTCGACAAGCCAGAAGGTGCGCTGGTATCGTCGGTCGAAAAAGGCAGCCCGGCCGACAAGGCGGGACTGATGTCGGGCGACGTGATCCGCCAGGTCAACGGCCAGCCCATCGTGTCGTCGGGCGACTTGCCGGCGGTGATTGGCCTTGCCGCGCCGGGCGACAGCGTCAAGCTCGATGTCTGGCGTCAGGGTGCGCCAAAGGAACTGACCGCACGGCTGGCCAACGCCGATGACAAGGCCGCGCAGGTCGCCAGCAAGAAGGAAACGGCGGGCCAGGGAAAACTGGGCCTGGCGCTGCGTCCGCTGCAGCCTGACGAGCAGCAGCAAGCCGGCACCGACAGCGGACTGGTGGTGCAGCAAGCCAGCGGCCCTGCAGCCCAGGCCGGCGTTCAGGCGGGTGATGTGTTGTTGTCAATCAACGGCATCCCAGTGAAGAACATCGAGCAGGTACGCGCCACCGTGGCGAAATCGCAAAAATCAGTCGCGCTGCTGATCTTGCGCGGCGACACGCGGATTTTCGTGCCGATTGATTTGGGCTGATCAAAATCAGCAAGGGAAACAAAAAAGGCGAACTATGGTTCGCTTTTTTTCGAGAAAACCAGAACGCTCCAAGAACGGATGAGTCGCCTGAAGTGACTGTACTTATTCATCATCACGTGATGCTGTTTTTTGATACCGTAAATTGATTGAAACGCAAGTACCAGCGCACTCAGGAACTGATCTTTTCTCGGCCTGTCTGTGCCAATGCCCGCTGGACAGACATCGAAGCGGTACTGAGGAAGCTGGGTACAGAGTTTGAAGAACGCGAAGGCTCGCGCGTTGAGGTCTTTTTATTCGGCTTGGTACGTGTTTTTCATCGGCCCCTCCCTTCACCGCCTACGGACAAGGGCGCGGCTGCAGCAATTTGCAAATGGCGTGAATGGTGGTGCCGACTTCTATGCCGATGATGTGCAAGGACTCAAGCATGAAGGGGAAATTTCTCTGCGCGTGTTCCTGCCAGCAGCGTGGACTGGAACCGCGCAAGCAATTTTCAGGAAAATTTTCCCTGCTGGTTGATCCTGCCAACGATGCTGTCACCTTTGACTTACAGCGAACCTTACCCTCTGAATTTAACGGTTGTTGGAATGTTGGCGCAGGTTTGGCTTACGGCTATCGTGCGCAACCTTTCTCACTCCAGCGTTTGCTTTCCTGCATTTTCTTTTTCCATCTTTCTTCAATGGAAAATTCAATAAAGTTCATACTTCATCGGGCCGGACCGATAAATTTCGTGGAAAACAAATTTTTCCAACTCACTTAAACGATTGGCACAGTCTTGTACCGGTGACGCCTTTCCGGATCAGCTTTACGCTGGCAAAGCTGGATCAAAGACAAGTCGCCCGCTATTGAACTTCAACAGATTAAATAATTTGTGACGGCTGGAATAAACCGCAGGGTGCTTGCGTCTACCTTGATGTCAGGCGCATTCAGAGCCTGAACACCCTGTTCAATTTTTACTGTCAACCGGAGCATCCCATGAAATTTACCCAATTTATTGCCGCTTTGGCCCTCGGCGGCGCCTTCCTGACCTCTGCCATTGCTGCCGATGCGCCGGCCAAGATGAGCGGCGGCGCCCTGGTCGCGGCCAACGGCATGACGCTCTACACCTTTGACAACGACAAGGCGGGCAGCGGCAAGAGCGTGTGCAACGGCCCGTGCGCCGGTCTGTGGCCGCCCCTGCTGGCAACGCCGGCCGATCAGCCTGCGGGCGACTACAGCGCCGTCACGCGCGATGACGGTGCCACCCAGCTGGCCTATAAAGGCAAGCCACTTTACTTCTACAAAGCCGACCAGAAGGCGGGCGACCGCACGGGTGACAACTTCAAGGATGTCTGGCACATCGTGAAGGAGTGAAGGCCCGGCTTCCCGTCGGCAACGCGGCACCACGCTCCAGTCCCTAAAGCCCAGGCGTGCGAACCGATCACGACGACAACAACGAGAAGGCAAGCGGCCAGCAGCTGCTGACCTGGGTGCCGCGCCTGCGCCGTTATGCCCGGGCGCTGGCCAGCAACCGGGATGATGCCGATGACCTGGTGCAGGACACGCTGGAGCGGGCCTGCGCCAAGTCCAGCCTGTGGCTTGGCGTGACCGACATGCGTGCATGGCTGTTCAGCATCATGCACAACGTGCATGTGGACGGTATCCGCAGGCCCGGGCTGGCGACCGTGGCGCTGGACGATGAAACACCCGAGGCGCCGGTCGCGCCAACACAGGACGACCGCCTGGCAGTGCTCGACCTGCAGGCGGCGCTTGAGCAGCTTCCCGCCGAGCAGCGCGAAATCATGCTGCTGGTCGCGCTCGAAGACATGAGCTATGCCGAAGTCGCGGCCACCCTGGGCATTCCCATCGGATCGGTCATGTCCCGGCTGTCGCGCGGGCGCGAGCGGCTACGCTCGTTGTTGACGGGCCACGTTCAACCCGTTCGCCTGAAAGTTGTCAAATGAGCCGCTCCCCGAACACGCCCTTATGAATTCCGTCACGCCCCCATCACCACCGGCCGCGCCGGTGACCGAAGCCGAACTGCAGGCGTTTGTCGACCGCCAGCTCACGCCCGAGCGCCAGCGCGAGATCGAGGCTTACCTGGCCAAGCGGCCCGAGGAGGCGCTGCGCGTGGAGGCCTACCTGGCGCACAAGCGTGAGTTGCGTGCGCTGTTCGATCCGGTGTTGGACGAGCCACTGCCGCACCGGCTGAGGCAGGCCGCCAGGCCGCGGACACCTTGGTATGCGCAGCGCCTGGCGGCAGGCATTGCCATTGCGGTGGTCAGTGGCGCCGCAGGCTGGGCACTGCGCGGCATCGGTGCCGAACCCGGCGCACAAACGCTGGCGCGGCGCACCCCCAGCGCCATCACCCTGGCTTCGGCCACCGGCTTTGCCCAGCGCGCCGCCGTCGCGCATGCGGTGTACAGCCCGGATGCGCGCCGTCCCGTGGAAGTGGGCGCAGACCATGAAGACCAGCTGGTGGCCTGGTTGTCCAAGCGCATGGGCGCGCCCATGAAGCCGCCCCATCTGCAGGACCTGGGGTATGCCCTGGACGGCGGGCGGCTGTTGCCTGGCGGACAAGGTCCGGTCGCGCAGTTCATGTACCACGACAGCGCCGGGGCCAAGCTGACGCTGTATGTGTCCCGCGAAGTGGCTGCGCCTGACGCTGCTGCGCCGTCAGGTAGCCACCAGGAAACGGCGTTCAGGTTTGCCAGGGAAGGCCCGGTGAATGTCTTTTACTGGGTCAACGGTCCTTTTGGCTACGCCATCTCCGCCGATGCCGACAAGACCGAGCTGGCTCGGGTGTCAAGCGAGGTGTACCGACAGCTTGGCAGCGCACGCTGAGGGCGTTCGGACTCCGTTTAAAAAACTCTCAACATTCTGGACAACCCCATGCCCTGCAGACCGTCCACCGCGTTCGTGCGCTGCTTGCCATTTTCAATCGACCACACTATTTACTTGAAAGCTGACCAATGAATGCAAAACTGAACGACACGCGGCGCGACTTTCTGAAAGCCGCTGTCGCCTTGCCTGCAGCGACCGCTGCCGCAGCTGTAACGCCGTGGGCCATGGCCCAGGATTCCACCGCCGCGCCTGCCGCGCTCGCGATACCCACCGCCGGACCGGATATTTCGCCCGTGGACCGGGTCTTCATCACCAATGAAGACTCCAACACCATCAGCGTGATCAACCCGATGAGCAACACGGTCGACACGACGATCAACCTCACCAGCTTCGACGAAGACGCGCGCCCGCCCTTTCGCTTTGTCACCGGCGGCGTCATGCCGACCCATGCGGCGATGATCCACAAGCCGCTCTACCATGGCTGCGTGGACGCGCATGGCGCCGTGCCCAACCCGGACGGCACGCTGCTTGCCACCTCCGGGCGCGGCAGCAGCAACATCTACCTGATCGATGCGGCGAACCGCCGCGTCATTGGCAATGCCATCAATCCACAAGCCGGCCCGACGACCAGCCCGGATCGCCTGTCCAGCGGCATCTTGCTCGGCCGGGAGCCGCATGAGCCGACGTTCACGCGCAACGGCAAGGAGTTGTGGGTCACCTTGCGCGGTGAAGACCGCATCGCCATTGTTGACGTGAGCCAAGCCATGCGCCAGTTGACGGGTCAGGGGCCCATGCCTTCGCAGGCGGTGCGCGCTTACCTGCCGACCTTGAACGGGCCGGCCCAGGTGTGGTTCTCCAAAGACGGCCTGCTGGCCTTCGTGGTCAGCCAAAAGGCTGCGCAGCTCGAGATCATGCAGGTCAATCCGGACGCCAATGGCCATTCGCGGCCGAAACGTCTTCGCCTGGTGGACCTGGGCGCGCAGGACAAGCCGGCCTTCACGCCGTTTCAAAAGCTCTCGCCCGACGGCACCCAGATGTGGCTGTCGCACAAGCTGGCCGATGCGGTGTCGATTGTTTCGGTGAAAGACCCCGGCACCGTGCTGGCGACGCTCTCGTTAGGCGAGATGGCCCGGCCCAACCACCTTGAATTTGTTGACAACGCTGGCGGCCAGGTGACTTACATGAGCCTGGCCCGGGTCGATGACGGCGGGCCCAACGGCGCGGCGTCCAGCCGCCTGGCCATCATTGACCGCTCGGTGCCGCTGGCCCAGCAAAAGGTCGTGGGCATGGTGTACACCGGCGGGCGCGAAGCGCACGGCCTGTGGACCAATCCGGCCAACAACCTGCTTTACGTGGCGCATGAGCAGGACGAGCTGCCCGGCACGCCCCATGCAGGCCAGGTGGTGTGTTCGGCCTTCGACGTTTCAAGGCCGCTGGAGCCCAAGCTCATCACCCAGATTACGCTCGGCGCCCTGAAACTGCCGTCGGGCGAACTGCGCAACAAGAAAAGCATCAACCTGGTCTATGTGCGTCCTGGAACCAAGGGGCAGACCGCATGACGGACCATGGCGCGCATGGGCACGTCAAAGCGCGGCCGGGCACTGCCAGCGCCTTTGAATCGGACATGGATGCAGGTATGGCCCGCATGATGGACGACATGCACGGCCCGGGCTACACCGGTCAGCCCGATACCGATTTTTTGGCCATGATGATTCCCCACCACCAGGGCGCTGTGGAAATGGCGCGGCTGGTACTGATCCATGGGCGCGACCCGATGGTGCGCCAGCTTGCCCAAGACATCATTGCCAGCCAGACGGTGGAGATGGTCGCCATGAAAGGCCGAATGGCGGTGCTGAAAAAAGGACCGGACCCGCAGCCCGGCGGCTACCCCGCCCTGGGCGCCGTTCGGGGCGGCGCCTGATGGGATAAAAACCAAAAGCGCTCAAGCGGGTTGCCGTAACGTGCCCCACTTTGTAGGGGTGGTCGGTGTCGCAGGCCATTTTTTGACCCAAAGCAAACATGCTTTGTTGCCAGGACTGCCGACATCGGTGCTTGGCGTGCAGGCGTCAGGAAAAGCATAATGGCCACTGGCGCACTACAACCAGGATGGAACACTTTTTACTGAGCCTGAAGATGGAGCGGGTCTGGCAACGCGACGACGCCAATCCACGGCAAAGCCATTCATGACATGGCTGACTACATCGTCAACTTCTTCAACCCGGTGCGGCTGAACACCAAACCGGGGTACTTGTCACGCCAATGCTTTCGCGCCTAAATCGGCAACTCAACCCACCTGTTGACCTCTCCGCAATAACTTGACCACTGCAGCGAAACGCCGAATGCACGGATTGAAGCAAAGACGACGAAATAGCCATTGACCGACACGCACAGGCCGGCGCAAGGCGTACTATGCCCCGCTAACCCGACTGGCTTAGACCTTGCGCACCCGGTTTGATCAGGGTGCACAAGGCCGTCAGATGCCGGGCTGCCTTTGAGCCAATCCCAGGAGATCACCGCATGCAAGACCCTTCTCCCACCCCTTCCATGGCTTCCATAGCTTCCAGCCCTCCCGTCCCCATAGAGCCTGAAACAGGTCCCGGTATCAAGCCCCCTTCTCCCACGCCGGAGCGCGCACCGCTGACCACGCTGGTGCCGCAGGTCGTCATTCCGGCACTGCTGGTGCTGGGCGCCCTGCTGGTGTTTTGCGGCATGTTTCCGGAGCTTGCCAACCAGGTTTTTTCAGGCGCGCAAAGTTGGGTGGTGGGCCACTTTGACTGGTTTTACACCAGTGCGGTCACGGTGTTTCTGGTGTTTTTGCTGATGGTGGCAGCCAGCCGCTTTGGTGACATCCGGCTCGGCCCGGATGACTCCCTGCCCGAATTCAATTTCCTGTCGTGGACCGCCATGCTGTTTGCCGCCGGCATGGGTATTGGCCTGATGTATTTTGGCGTGGGCGAGCCGCTGCAGCACTTTCTCAAGCCGCCAACGCAAATCGGCGGCACACCGGCGGCGGCCAAGGAAGCACTGCAGGTGACGTTTTTCCACTGGGGCTTTCACGCCTGGGCGATTTACGGCACCATGGGGCTGGTGCTGGCCTACTTCGGCTTTCGCTACAACCTGCCGCTGACGCTGCGCTCGGGCCTCTACCCGCTGCTCAAGGAACGCATCAACGGCCCGATCGGCCACTGCGTCGATGCCTTTGCGCTGGTCGGCACCATTGCCGGCATTGCCACCACGCTGGGCTACGGCGCATTGCAGTTGGCGGCCGGGTTGAACAAGGTCGGCGGCTGGGACACCTCGACCAACGCCTTTCGCATCGGCATCATCGTCGTCGTGGTGTTGCTGGCCGGCCTGTCGGCGGTCAGCGGGCTGGACAAGGGTGTGCGCCGCCTGAGCGAGTTCAACTTGTCGCTGTCGTTCTTGCTGCTGGGCTTTGTCATCATTGCCGGACCGACGGTGTATTTATTTCAGGCACTGAGTGAAAACATTGGCGGCTACCTGTCGAACCTGGTCAGCATGTCGCTGCGCACCTTTGTTTATGAACCGACACGTGACGAAGGCTGGTTTGGCGGCTGGACCATCCTGTACTGGGCCTGGTGGATTTCCTGGTCGCCGTTTGTCGGTATGTTCATTGCGCGCATTTCGCGCGGCCGCACGATTCGCCAGTTCATCCTTGGCGTGCTCCTGGTGCCAACGGCTTTCAATCTGCTGTGGATGACGGCGTTTGGCAACGGCGCCATCTGGATCGACACCAACGTGGCCGCTGGGGCGCTGGCGCAGACCGTGGGCAACGTCGATGCATTGCTGTTCCGGTTTTTTGACTTTTTGCCGCTGACCGTGACGGTGTCGTGGCTGGCTATCTTGCTGATTGGGGTGTTCTTTGTCACCTCGGCCGACTCCGGCGCTTATGTCGTCGATGCCATTGCCTCTCGCGGCAACCCGCGCTCGCCGGTTTGGCAGCGCTTGTTCTGGGCGGGCGTGCTGGGCGTGACCGCCGCCGTGCTGCTGCTGGCCGGTGGGCTGGGCGCTCTGCAGGCCATGACGCTAGTGGCCGCACTGCCAGTGGCCGTGATCATGCTGGCCCTCTGCTATGGACTTTGGCGCGGCCTGCAGGCGGACGTGGCACATTCGACGCAAGACCTGTCGCCTGCCACCAATTTCTGGAGCGGCCAGCACTGGCGCAAGCGGCTGGAGCAGATCGTGCACCAGTCCACCCGCAAGGACGTGCTGCAGTTCATGCAGACAGGCGTGCTGCAGGCCATGCGCGACGTGGTGCGCGAGCTGAACCAGCGCGGCGTGGCCGCCAGCGTGCACGAGGACGACCTGGGCGAAGGCGTGCTGCGCCTGACGATTCCCGACCCGACGCTGCGGGACTTTGTCTATGGCGTCAAGGCCGTCAGCCGTGCGGTGCCGGTGTTCATCGTGCGCGAAGCGGCACGCGATAGCGAGCGTGACCAGGTATTCGAGCCGATGACCTTCTTCGAAGACGGCCGCCAGGGCTACGACATCCAGTACCTGCGGCCTGAGGAAATCATCGTCGACATCCTGCGCCACTACGAACGCTACCGCACGGTCAGCATCAACCAGCAGACACAGTTGCTGAATCGCGCGCCGGGCCACACCGAGCCGCTGCTGTGACCGCCGCGCCCGCCTGAGGCTTGCCTGGCGCCAAGCACTGCCAGCGCGTGCATACCGATGCCAGCGTGCGGCGCGGGCAGTGGGTCGCCCAGGCCGACATCTCGCCGGCCTTGCGCAGGGCGCTGGTGCCGAGTGAAGACAAGCGGTTTTACGAATACAGCGGCGTGGACTGGCAGGCGGTGTCCAGTGCAGGGTGGGCCAACCTGTGGGACACGAAAACGCCGGGCGCGTCCACGCTGAACATGCAGCTGGCAAGGACCAGATTCTGGAGGCTTACCTGAAGCTGGTGCCGTTTCGCGGCGAGCTGGTCGGCATCGGCTCACTCAGCCGCACGCTGTTCGGCAAGGCGGCGAACGGGCTAAAAGTGCGCGGCGCCGGTTTGCGCCGAGCCAGGGCATCAGCGCCTTCCAAAAGAAGGAACTGACCTATGCGCCTGCAGCGCTGCAACGCTGTGCCAACTGCGGCGCTGTTGAAATAAATTTACCAGGCAAAAAAATTATTCACTCGCCAGAAACGCGCAAACCGCTAGCATCAGTTGCTTCAGGAGACAACCCATGACCGTGATCACCAACATCGAAGACCTGCGCGTGCTGGCGCAAAAACGCGTTCCCCGCATGTTCTACGACTACGCCGACTCAGGCTCGTGGACCGAAGGCACCTACCGCGCCAATGAGACTGATTTTCAGAAGATCAAGCTGCGCCAGCGCGTCGCGGTGAACATGGAAAACCGCTCGACAGCGACAAAAATGGTTGGCATCGACGTGAAGATGCCGGTGGCGATTGCGCCTGTCGGCCTGACCGGCATGCAGCATGCCGACGGCGAGATCAAGGCGGCCCGGGCGGCTGAAAAGTTCGGCATTCCCTTCATCCTCTCGACCATGAGCATCTGCTCGATCGAGGACATCGCCGCCCACACGCAGCGCCCTTTCTGGTTCCAGCTCTACATGATGCGCGACCGCGAGGCCATGGCCGCGATGATCGAGCGCACCCGCAAGGCCGGCTGCAACGCGCTGGTGCTGACGCTGGACCTGCAGGTCATCGGCCAGCGCCACAAGGATTTGAAAAATGGCCTGACGGCGCCGCCAAAACCGACGCTGGCCAACATCATCAACCTGATGACCAAGCCGCGCTGGTGCCTGGGCATGGCGGGCACGCGCCGCCGCACTTTTGGCAACCTGGTCGGCCACGTCAAGGGCGTGAGCGACATGAATTCGCTGTCCGCCTGGACCAACGAACAGTTCGACCCGCGCCTGTCGTGGGCCGACATCGCCTGGGTCAAGGAAAAATGGGGCGGAAAGCTGATCCTCAAAGGCATTCAGGATGTCGAAGACGCCCGGCTGGCGGTGCAAAGCGGTGCCGACGCCATTGTCGTCAGCAACCATGGTGGCCGCCAGCTTGACGGCGCACCGTCAAGCATTTCAGCGCTGCCGGAGATCGTCGAGGCCGTTGGTTCGGAGATTGAGGTGTGGATGGACGGCGGCATCCGTTCCGGCCAGGACGTGCTCAAGGCCTGGGCGCTGGGCGCGCGCGGCACGCTGATTGGCCGCGCCATGGTGTACGGCCTGGGCGCCATGGGCGAGGCCGGCGTGACCAAGGCGCTGCAGATCATCCACAAGGAACTCGACATCACCATGGCCTTTTGCGGCCACACCGACATCAACACAGTGGACAAGAGCATCTTGCTGCCCGGCACATACGATTTCAGGAATTCCTGATTGCAGCCTGGCAAGGCTGCGTCCTTTTTACAGCTTAGCCTTTCAGGAAGTCGAGCAGATCGCGCGTCACGCGGTCTTTTTCAGTCACCAGCAGGCCATGCGGCGCGCCGTCATATTCCAGCAGGGTTGAGCCGGCAATGCCCTTGGCTGCGGCCCGGCCGGCAGCGTCAATCGGCACCGTGTTGTCGCCAGTGCCGTGGATGATCAGCGTCGGCACCTTAAACGCCGCCAGGTCCGGGCGGAAGTCGGTGGTGGCGAAGGCGGCCGCGCAGGCCAGCGTGGCTTTCAGGCTCGCCTGCATGGCCACTTGGCGCGACCAGTCGATGACTTCGTCGCTGACCGGGCTGGACAACATGCCGACGCCATAAAAATCTTCAAAAAACGTGCCGAAGAACTCGGCGCGGTCTTCCTTCATGCCAGCGGTCATCTTGTCGAACACCGACATGGGCGTGCCCTTGGGGTTGTCGTCGGTTTTCAGCATGAAGGGCACGACCGACGACACCAGCACCGCCTTGGCCACTGACTTGCCGCCATGGCGCGACATGTAGCGCGCCACCTCGCCGCCGCCCATCGAAAAGCCGGCCAGCACCGCATCATGCGCGCCGGTCTGCTCGATCACGGCGGCCAGGTCGTCGGCCAGTGTGTCGTAGTCGTAGCCGCTCCAGGGCTGCGATGAACGGCCGAAACCCCGGCGGTCGTAGGCGATGGCGCGGTAGCCGGCGTCGGCCAGCGCCATGGCATGGTCGTCCCAGCTGTCGGCCGACAGCGGCCAGCCATGCAGCAAGATGACCGGCTGGCCGCTGCCCCAGTCCTTGACGTACAACTCGGTCTTGTCGGCGGTGGTGACGGTGTTCATGGCGACGCGCTCCTTGAAATGGGTTGAAATATCCATTCTGCAAACATGCGCCTGTCGGTGGTGTCGGTGAAAGCGGCCGCTGGCTGTCAGTCTGCGTCGTCAGGAATCCAGGCACACATGCAGCGCTGGCCGATGGGACAGGCGCGTACCCGGCAAGCGCGCTGGCATGTCAGGGCTGCCTCCCCTCAGTCAAGCGACAGGTGGCGTTCGCGGATCAGCTTGTGCCAGAACTTCTTTTCACTCGCGATGAAACTGGCCAGCTGCGGTCCGTCGGACGGCGTCACGTCCAGGCCAAACTCTTCCAGCCGGGTCTTGACTTCAGGCACCAGGATGGCTTTTTGCATCTCGGCCGACAGCAGCGCTGCAATGTCGGGCGGCGTGCCTTTGGGAACAAACAGTCCCTGCCAGGCGACAGCCGCGAAATCCGGCACGCCGGACTCGGCCAGCGTCGGCACGTTGGGCAATGCGGCAATCCGCTGGGGCGACAGCACCGCCAGCGCGCGCACCTTGCCGGCGCGGATCTGCGCCAGGCCGCCGGCGGTGTCGACAATCATCATAGGCAGTTGCCCGCCCATCACGTCCTGGATCGCCATGGCCGTGCCCCGGTAGGGCACATGCACGATGTAGCTGCCGGTGCGCTCCTTGATCAGTTCCATCGCCAGGTGGTGCGGGCTGCCCGCGCCGGGCGAGGCATAGCTGTACATGCCCGGCGAGCGCTTGACCGCCGCCAGCCACTGGCGCGCGCTGGTGAACGGGCTGTCGGGATTGACCACCAGGATCAGCGGAAACCCCGCCATGTAGCCCAGCGGCGTGAAGTCGTCGGGGCTGTAGGGCAGCTTCTTGTACAGCGCGGTGTTCAGCACCATGGCGCCGTTGTCGCCCGTCACCAGGGTGTAGCCGTCGGCGGTCGCCTTGGACGCCGCGTCGGTGCCGATGATGCCGGCCGCGCCGGGGCGGTTGTCGATGATGATGGACTGGCCGAGTTGCTTGCCCATCTGCACCGACAGATGGCGCGCCAGAAAATCCTGGCCACCGCCAGCCGGATAGGCAACGATCCAGCGGATCGTCTTGGCGGGCCAGGCTTTTTGCGCCAGTGCCTGCGGGCTGGCCAGGGCCAGTGCGGCGGCCGCACCCAGGGTGGTGTGGAGCATGGAACGGCGGGACAAAGCAACAGGAATGGTCACGAAAATACCTCTTGGGAAGTTCAACAATGGGGCGCACTGCCCGGGCCAACAAGCGCCGGCACACCGCGCAATTTGCGTGCCGTGATTGTGGCCCGCGCACACCCGATGGAACCGACAACGCCTGCCGCGCGGGATTTTTTAGAGCCGGTTTTTTATATTAAAACCAGCCTTGGCGCAGGCTGGTCATGCCAAAGCAGCTATTAAATAAATAGCATTTGACAAAAACAAGCTATCCGTCGACAGGGCCGGTTATTTTCCTTCCCGAAGAAATTTCCCTTTGGCGGCAAGGTGATGCCAACGCCTGAAAAGAGAAAATCCTGCAGTACACGCCTACTGGGTAGCGCAGGCGCATTGTGGCGGCAAGCCATGCCCGAAGCGCGGCACAATCCTGTCTGTGACCTCCGAGCCAGCCCCAAACGCCCTGCCCCGGCGCATTGCCCACCTCGACATGGATGCTTTTTTTGCATCGGTCGAGTTGCTGCGCTATCCGCAGCTCAAGGGCCTGCCGGTGGTGATCGGGGGCGGGCGGCGCACGGTCGATCAAGCGCTGATGGCCCAGCATGGCGAGCGGGCGCTGCGCTTTATTCCGGTGGCTGAATTCCCCTTGCTCAAGGACTACGTGGGCCGGGGCGTCATCACCACCGCCACCTACCCGGCGCGGCAGTTTGGCGTGGGTTCGGCCATGGGCATGATGAAGGCCGCCCGGCTGTGTCCGCAGGCCATCGTGCTGCCGGTCGATTTCGACGAGATTCGCCGCTTTTCGCGCCTCTTTAAAAGCACGATTGCCGAGATCGCGCCGCTGATGCAGGACCGGGGCATCGACGAGGTGTACATCGACTTCACCGACGTGCCCGGCGGTCAGCGGGAGGGGGGACGGGCGCTGGCCCGGCTGATCCAGCGGGCGATCTTTGAAAAAACCGGCCTCACCTGCTCCATCGGCGTGGCGCCGAACAAGCTGCTGGCCAAGATGGCCAGCGAGTTCGACAAGCCCAACGGCATTTCGATTGTCCAGGCGGCCGATGTGCAAAGCCGCATCTGGCCGCTCAACGTGCGCAAGATCAATGGCATTGGTCCCAAGTCGGGTGAAAAATTGACGCGCCTGGGCATCCAGACCATCGGCGAGCTGGCTGCGCAGGACCGGCAGTTTTTGATGGGCCAGTTTGGCAAGGCCAGCGGCGCCTGGATGATTGAAGCGGCCTGGGGCCGCGACGACAGCCCGGTGGTCACCGAGAGCGAGCCGGTCAGCATGAGCCGTGAAACCACTTTCGCGCGCGATTTGCATGCGGTACGGGACAAAGCCGAACTCGGCGCGATTTTTACCCGGCTGTGCGAGCAGCTGGCGGCCGACCTGCAGCGCAAGGGCTATGTCGCCAAGACCATCGGCATCAAGCTGCGCTATGAAGACTTCCGGATTGCCACGCGCGACCAGACGGTACCGGCGTACACCGACGACGCCCGGACCATTCGCCAGATCGCCGGCCAGTGCCTCAAGCGCGTACCGCTCGACCAGCGGCTGCGACTGCTGGGCGTTCGGGCCAGCGCGCTGGCCAAGGCGGGTCTAGTGCCTTTTGATAATGAAAACAGTGCTTTTGCGCAGACTGCGCAGGCACAGGCAGCTATTGAAAAAATAGCAAACTACCAACTTTTCTAATGGGAAGAGTGCGCCATGCGCGGCAAAATGCAGCAAGCTGGCGGCGATGCGGTAAAAGGGACGCACTGGTCGGGCAAGCCCTGGAAATCAGAATGTCAGGCCGTGTGGCGCACCAAGCTGCATCCATTTTTTTGCCCACGCAATCAGACGATGCAGGCCTACGCTGCCGATGCAAAGATGATATTTAAGATTGGCGGCTGGCCGTCAAACGCATGCACTGGACCTTGGCGCGCGCTGGTTTAGGGGTGAGAGCCAGTACGCCGACCCACAATGCCTGGTTGCGCTTTAATCAAAAAAAGACGCTTCTTCCGCTCGCACAAATTGCCACCTCAGCTAACGGACACACAGCAAGCCATCGGCTTTTTTCAAACCTTTCAAAAATTTTTTTATTGATTGACAATCCCGAAATCATGTCAAGCCAAGATGACCCTGCTGCTGCCTGCAGCGTTGAACACCGCGCTGATCGCGGCATTGATCCGCAGGCTGCCCGCCGCCGCTTTCCTTGGCGCCGCCTGGTGGGCCTGGCTATTTTCCTGGGCGGCGCCGCAGTGCTGGTGTCCGGAATTTTTCGCATGCTTCCGCTGGACGATCCGCGCATGCGAGGCGCGCTGATCGGCGGCGGCATGGCGGCGCTGGCAACCGCACTGGGCACGCTGCCGGTGCTGCTGTCGCACCAGTTTTCTCAGCGCACCTATGACACGCTGCTGGGCTTTGGCGCCGGCGTGATGCTGGCGGCCAGTTCGTTTTCGCTGATCATTCCTGCGCTGGCCAGCGCCCGTTTGCAAGGCGCCAGTGCCTGGGGGGCCGGCGGCATCGTCGGGGCGGGCATCATGGCCGGCGCGCTGTTTTTGATGCTGGTGGACCGCCTGGTGCCGCATGAGCATTTCATCAAGGGGCGCGAAGGCCGGGAGGCACGCGCCCTGAAGCGCGTGTGGCTGTTCGTGTTGGCCATCGGCCTGCACAATCTGCCAGAAGGCCTGGCCATCGGCGTGGCTTTTGCCGGCACCGACCCGGTGGCCGCGCTGGCGCTGGCCACCGGCATTTCCATACAGGACGTGCCGGAAGGCATGGTGGTGGCACTGGCACTGCGCGGCGTCGGCTATGGCCGCTGGCACTCGGCGGGCATCGGCATGCTGTCGGGACTGGTCGAGCCGGTGGCGGCGGTGCTGGGCGTGGCGGTGATCAGCTTGTCAGCCAGCCTGCTGCCCTGGGGACTGGCCGCCGCTGCAGGCGCCATGCTGTATGTCATCAGCCACGAGATCATTCCCGAGTCGCACCGGGAGGGCCATGAAACCTTTGCAACAGGCGGCTTGATGGTCGGCTTCGTGATCATGATGCTGCTGGATACCGCGCTGTCCTGAAGCACTGCCACAGCAGAAAAAGAAAATCCCCGGAACACCAGGCTTTGCTGGAAATGCCACCGGGAAAATTATTGGTGTGTCAGATCATGTCATGTTGAAAGACCGCTTCACTTGCGGTCGGTGCGGGCGCGGTGTTTCTTCTTGGCAGCGCCTTTGCCGCGGGTGGTACCGGTGCCGGCCTTGCTGGCGCTGTTATTGGCCATGCTGGCCCCTGAGCGCGAGCCAGATCCGGAACCCGTAGCGGCTGCGCCAGCCGTGCCCTGCGTTGCGGTTGCGCCTGAAGTGCCAGCAGCGCCGGAAGTCCCGGCGGCACCCGGCGCGGCACCCATGCCAGCAGCCCCGCCAATGCCTGTCGCGCCGGTGCCGGTGGTGCTGCCAGGGGTAGTGCTGGTAGCCGCAGCACCGGTTTGTGCCTGGGCCAGCCCGATGCTGCCAACCAGTGCGGCCACTGCCAGGGCGGTGGCCACGGTGTTGAATAGCTTCATGATGAGTCTCCTTGAAAGTCCAGCTTCTTGATGAAGCCGCCAGATGAATGAACCAAGCCGACAGATTTGTCAACTGTGTTCAATCTAGGGCCTGACCAATGCTTGCGGATCGGTCAGTGGCTGATATGGTTGTAGGAAAACCAATCGCCTTGGCTGCAACGCGTGGCGTGGGCAAGGCGATGGCGTTGTTCAGCCCTGCACTGCTTACGGCGACGGGCTGGACCCCACTGCCTTCAGGGCTGGCAGGGCGTCGGCCGCCAGTTGCCCGTTCAGTGCGTCGGCTTGGGCAGCCGCATTCCTGCCGGCCACGAAGGCATGGTCCGAGTTGTAGTATTCCCATTCACTGTAGCGGCCCGCCAGGATGATGTTGGACCGGGCCACCCAGTTGCGGATGGTTTCGACATGCGCGGCGCGGTCATGGTCATAGACCACATAGGCGTACGGCATGTCCACCTGGTTGGCGGCCAGCACGGCGTCGTCCTCGGTGAACATGCCGACCGCGATGCACTCGCGGATGCAGCGGTCGATGAGATCCTGACCGTCGCACGGCAATGGCTTGTATTCCGAATAGGTGATCTCGCAGGTCAGGCCGAAGCCGCCGGGCGCGTTGCAATGCGGGCTGGCGTTGCCCTGCACAAAGATGCGGTGGAACACCGTCTGTTCAGGGTAGTAAATCCAGTGCTTGTCGGTCAGGTTCTCCCGGCCAATGCCCAGGTTGACGCAGCGCACCGACACATGGCGCAGTCCCCTGGCTGCCGCCTGCACCGAAGGCGGCGCCTCGTCGCCCATGGCCGCAACCAGATGCGGCAGCGCCAGCGTGCTGATCAGGGTGTCGTAACGGTAGGCGCGGCCATCTTTCAGCGTCACCGTGCGGCGCGAAGGCGACACGGCGAGCACATCGGCCTGCATTTCCACATCGCCTTCAAGCAGCGGCAAGAAGCCGTCCATCAGCGCCTGAAAGCCGCCGCGCAGCGGGTAGCCAAAGCGCGCGTTCGGACCCATCGGCTTGGTCACCGGCTTCAGGGCGCCGTCGATCATTTCCTCAAGATCAGGCATCGGCACACGGCCGCCCAGCCACGAGGTTTCCATTTCACTGAGCGGCACGGCCCAGAGCTTCTTGTTGTACGGAATGGCAAAGTGCTTGGCCACGCCGGCGCCCCAGACCTTGTAGATGAATTCCTCGAAATTCTTCGGCGCTGCCGCAACTGCATGGCCTTTGGAGATCACGCCGGCAACCGGGCTGCCACTGCCCGCATGGGAAATCGTGGCAGTGGCTGCCGAAGGCGCTGAAATGGCCGTGCCGGGAAGCTCTTTTTTCAGCGGGCCGAATCGCGCTTCGATCGCGCCGATCAGGCATTCCTTGAGCACTTCGGGCGGCAGGCCGTACAGCGCGCCCTGGAACGGGTAGCGCGTGAACACCTCCTTGCTGTAAATCCAGGCTTCGCGGTTTTGCCAGTGAACGTTGTCACCGAGCAGCGTCTTGTACAGGTCCAGCACATAGGCATCGTTGGAAAACATGATGTGGCCGGCATAGTCAAAGGTAAAGCCGTTGTCCACGATCGAGCGGCACCAGCCGCCCACGGTACCGGCTTTTTCCAGCAGCAGGCTGCCTTCGCCCAGATGGTAGGACGCCGCCAGGCCGGTGGGGCCGGCGCCAATCACCACGGTGGAATAGTACCGCGCTTCGTCCTCGCCCTCCTCCTGCGCTGTGCCATTGAGCATGCGTCCCAAGGGCTGGCCGTCAAAACCCGGATCGCTTGTCACTGTAAAACCGGAATGGGCAGCCTCCTGCGCAGACACAGTCTGGCGCGGTGCCAGCGCGTCGATCTGGACACGGATGGCGTCGGCGGTGGCATCCCATGACGTGGCGGCCACGATGCTGCGCACCTGTTCGGCGCGGCTGGCCGATTCGGCCTCTGGTTCAGCCAGCAGCGCCTCGCAGGCGTGAATGAATTCCAGCGCCGTGTCGGCAATCGCCACCACATGGCCGTAAGGCTCGGCCACATCGCGAATGCGGGTGCTGACCGACGGCCTGCCAGCGGCCATGTATTCCAATGTCTTGGTCGGGCTGATGAAACGCGTGGCGTCGTTCAGCGCGAACGGCAACAGGCAGACCTCCCATCCGGCCATGAACTGCGGCAGGACTTCATAGCTTTGCTGGCCGAGCCAGTGGATGTTGCTGCGCTGCGGCAGCTTGTCTGGGTTGATCTTGACCACCGGCCCGACCATGACAATCTGCCACTCGGGATGCATGTCGGCCATGGCGGCAATCAGGTCCAGGTCGATGCGCTCGTCGATCACGCCGCAATATCCCAGGCGCGGATGCGCCAGGCCCGCCTGCTTCGGATGGTCAGGCAAGCCGTTTTTGACAGCCGATGCGAAATGCGCGGCATCGACGCTGCTGGAAAAACAATGCACGTTGTCATGCCGCGCGCGCTTGGAACGGTACAGGCTCGGGCCACCCGTCAGCACCAGGTCGGCCATCTGGTAAAGCGCGTTTTCACGCTGGATCAACTGCCGCGGCGCGTTCATGAAGGCCGACAACTCGTCCATGCAGTCGTAGATCACCGCGCCTGGCTGCAGCTCGGCGGCCAGCGGCAATGCCATCGGGGTGTAGAACCAGATCAGGTAATCGTCGATTTCCTCGTCGCGCAGGTAGTCGGCCAACTGGCTTTGCAGCGCCGGCAGGTGGTCGTCATGAAAACCCGGAATGCTGCTGGTCACGTGCGGGCGCAGCACCTCGATATTGGCAGCGGGCGACAGCCGCTCCAGAAAATCACGGCCATTGGGAACCGGTTCTTCCATGAAGACGATACGGTAATGCTGCGCCAGGCGTGAGAGCAGGTGCTGTGGCCGTTGGTAGACAAAGTTCCAGCGCAGGTGTGAAAAAACAATAATGGTCTGCATGTCGCGTCCTCGATAGTTGATAAATTGGCTGGTGCTGGAAACGTCCGCTTGAGGCTGAGGACCGCCGGGCAAATGGCGCTGCCAGCGCCGCAGTTGCTCGGCATAGGGTTCGCACAACATACGGGTTGACAGGGCTGGGTCGTCCCCCGGCAATGGCGGCTGCACATCCCACAGCCCGCTGCGGTGCCAGTGTGAAAAGTCGTCCCAGCCGTGCCGGTCAATCGCCGGGTACAGGCAGATGCCCTCAATCGGCAAGCCGCGCGCCCGGGACACGCTGACTTCCCGCGCCACGTCGTCAAGCCACTGGCCGCGGCCGTCACCGACATGGCTGGTTTCGGCCAGCAGCATCGGCGCGCGGTAGCGCTGCCAGACCGAATCGAGCAGTTCGCTGAGCGGCTTGCGACGCGGGTCGCGCAGGTGCCAGTGCAGGGGATCGTCGGCCTGTCCCTGGCCGGTCCACTGGTTGTCGTGGTAATAGTTGATGCCGACGATGTCGAGGTGCCGGGGCGAGCCGCCCAGTTGCGGCTCGGTGCGACCAGACAGCATGTCCCAGGCTTCAAAGGCGCCGTCACTTTGCCGGCGCGCCGCTTCCAGCACTTCAGGAGGCGAATCACCGGGTGCCGTGACATGAATCAACGGGTCGCCGTGCATGAAACGCGCCTGCGGGTCCACGCTGCCAATCGCATTGCAGGCCTGCAGCGCGGCACGCACCAGCTGGATTTTCACCGCCTGCCCGTCACCCGAAAAAAGCGTGCGCCGGGCATGCTGCATCAGTCCGGTCGATGACAGCGCCCAGGACAAAAAGGAAATCTCGTTGACCGGCTGGTAGAAATGCCGGCCGCTGGACACACTGCACAGGGTGCGAGCCACCCTTTCGCTAAAGGCCGAAAAACGCGCGGCAAACGACGGCGACAGCAGGTCAATGTCGGCAGGCCAGCCATAGTGCATCAAAGTCCAGATCACCTCGATGCCATGCTGCTGCGCCAGTTCGGCATGCCGGCGCAAGCGCGTAAAACCGGCATCCCCCTGCTGCTCGGTGATGCGCCAGCCAATGCTTTCACGCATCGTGCGAATGCCGAATCGGGCCAGCAAGGCATAGTCGGCGTCGAGCTGTTGCCAGTGGTGGTTGGCCTGGTTCATCGACAGGGGCACGCCCGCAATGTTCAGATGGTCAGCGCCTTCGTAACCGGCCATCCAGAAGGAACGAAACAGGCCTGCAGGGGTTGACGGCACGGGGCTGGTGGCGGTGTTGGACAAAGAGGCATCTGTCATGTCAACCTGTGGTGGGTATCAGCGTAAAACAGGAAGACCCTGTCAATTGGGAAAGCTTTCGAGGCAGCAGCTCTGGCGAGCCATGGCACATCAATGTAGATCTCGGACCGCAATGGCAGCACAGACCTAAAATCTCGATGCATGCCTTGCATGTCAGCCAGAAATACGCAGTCTCGTCATCATTGTTCAGTGTGCGCAGACGGCTGGCTGTAGGAAAAGCCAAGTGCGCAAGGTGCGTCCTGCACCGCGACCCGGTTCGGCTCAATGCCATGCGCTGGCAGCAAATTCTGACGTTTCGAGCGGCTTAGCCCTACAAGTGCACGACCGAATCAACCTGGCTGCAGGTGGCCGACGTCGGCACACTGCAGCGTTTGCCCAAGCTGCTGCCGCTGGCAGTGGTGAAAGAGCTGGCCTGTACCGGCCGCAAGATGGGTGCAGCCAAGGCGCTGGGCCATGGCCTGGGCAATGAGGTGCTCGACACGCCCCAAGCCCTGCTGGCCGGTGCGCTGCAATGTGCCAAAGAGATTGCCGCCAAGCCGCCCGTCGCCCTCTGGGGCACCAAGCAGGCGGTGCATTACGCCCGCGACCATTCGGTGGACAACGCGCTTAATCAGATGGGCTGGCTGCAAGGGGCGATCTGGAGCCACCAGCAGGTGCACCAAGCGGTGACGGCGGTGACGGCGATGAAGGAAAAGCGCGCCGGCAACTTTCCGGACCTCGCCGTCCTTCAATATTTCAATGAAATAGGCCTGTAGCGCATATTTAGCGGGCGCAAGCAGCTATTGATTCAATAGCTGCTTGCATCAATCAACCGACCCGCTGCCAGAACCACCAGCTGGCCAGCAGCACCAGCAGCACCGATCCGCCGCGCACCACCACATTGGCGTACCACGACCGGCCCACCAGTGCCTGCGACACCAGCACCCAGCCCAGCACGGCCATCAGCTGGCCGGCCTCGACGCCCAGGTTGAACCCGGCCAGCGCCCAGGGCAGCAGCCCGCCGGGCGCGGCGGCTTCGAGCAGCAGGCCGGCAAAACCAAAGCCGTGGACCATGCCAAACAGCAATGCCAGCACGTCAAAGCGGACCCATTTCACCGGTCGCAGGTTGAGCAGTGCGGTCACCACAATCGACAGCGCGATCGCCGGCTCCACCCACAGCGGCGAAGCCTGCGTCAAGCCAAACGTCGCCAGTATCAGGGTGATCGAATGGCCCACCGTGAAAGCCGTCACGGTGCGTAGCAACGTCATCCAGGTGGCACGGCTGGCATAGGCAGCAGCCCCGATTTCAGGATGCCCGCGCAGCAGTGCGGCGGAGGGGCTTCGCCGCAAACTCAGTTGCAGCGGCAGTACCAGCGCCAGCAGGAAAGCCAGGTGGTCGTAACCCTGCAGCAAATGGTGAACGCCCAAGCTGAAATAGTCGCGCAGCGCCGACCAGCGGTTGGAAGCGCCGGCGCTTTGTGCCTGCGCACCCGTGCCTGCCATGGCGGCATCGGTCACGCCGGGACTCAGCAACAGGCTGCCCTGCTGCGGCGACATGGTGCTGAGCAGGTCCTTGCCGCCAATGCGGCCGGCCACCAGAAGGCGATGGGTCGAATCCTGATCCTTCAGCAGCAAGTAACTGAAACGCAGGTCTTGGCCGACCGGGCAGCGGGCGGTTGCTGTAGCGCGCAGATAAACCCCGTCGCTGCGGCGTTCCAGGCCGTCGGTTTGCCAATCGAGGCGGCAGGCACCCGGCGCGCCAGCGGGCACGTCAAGCCGGGCCTGCTGGTTGAACAAAGCCAGCGCTTGTGGCGTGGCGGCCTTGACTTCGCCCCAGGTCACGCGGCCGTCAGCGTTCCCATCCATCGGCACGACCAGGTCCAGGTCCCGAATCGCCACCGCCAGCACAAACCTCAGGTCGCGCAGCGTTCCAGCGCTTTCGGCACCTGTGGCGTCAGATTGCTGCACCTCAAGGTAAGCATCACTGCCCTTGTGCGCCTGTGCGGGACTCCAGGCCAGACCCATCGCCAACACCAGCAACCAGCCGGTTTGCATCAGGGGGCGAAGCAGCGCCCGCATCATTTCGCAGCCTTGGCCGTGGCGGCGATGGCCGCCAGCCGCACATCATGCAAACCGGCCGCCTGAATGGCGCTGCCAATTTCTGCCATCGCTTGCTGGTCATTGGCCTGCCTGGCGCTTTGCAGCGCGACCCACCAGTCCAGCGGCTCGCGCTGCAGCTGAAGATTGCGCCTGGCCAATGGCAGCGCACTGGCTGCATCGCCATCCAGCCACAAAGCGGCCAGCGCCAGTTCGCGCCCATGCAGCGTCGTGTCGTCGCCGCGCCGCGCCAGCTCGTCCATGCGCGACTGCAGCACTTGGCGCCCGGCCGTCCAGCGTGCATCCCCCAGACGCTTCCAGGCGGTGGCCTGGCGAAGCACGACGGCATCGGTTTCTGGCAACGGCGTGAGCAGCTTGAGCGCCTGGGCCGTCTTGCCGGTGCGCAGCAGCAGATCGCTGTAGGCGATGGCGGTGTAAAGGTCGTGTTCGGCTGCCAGGCTGCGGGTGTAGGCGTCGGCGGCTGCTACATCCCGCCCCGCGCGTTCGTCGCTTTCCGCTTGCAGTGACAACAACCAGCTGCGCTGGCTGGCGTTGGCTGCCCGGTCAATCAATGCCTGAAAATCCTGCCCCGCCTTCGGGTTCTGGCCCTGCAGCGATCTGGTTTCCAGGCGGCAGGCCTGGGCGTACAGCGCCTGACCGGCGCGTTCCACCGCATCGCAGGCGGCCAGCGACTCGGCGTAACGGGACGACAGGCGTTCCAGCGACGCCAGGTTCAGCCAGCCCTGCGCATGGCCGGGCGTGCGCGCCAGTGCTGCCGTGAGCACCTTTCGCGACGCTGCAAATTCGTGTCGGCCCTGCTGCACCGTGGCCTGCAAAACAGCCAGATCGGCGGGTGCGTCAGGCCGGTCCCACCACGGGGCCAAAATAGCCTGGGCGCGGCCCCAATACCGGGTGTCGCCGGTTTGCCGGGCCACGCCAATGTCTTCCCGGGCCTGCGCCGCAGCCGCTGCCGGATCACTGGCCGGCACGCTGGTTGCCGACGCTGTGGTTGTTTGCGCCGGGCGGTTGCGGGTTATGGCCGGCAGGACTTCCAGAACTTCATCGTCCCGTGCGGGCTGCACGGCAGTCGCCGCCACGGCATTGAGCTGTACCGCCAGCAGCAGACCTGCCAGCGCTATCAGTTTGGAAAAACGGTGCATCTTGAGTGCTTTCATCGGAGCGGCCATCAGGTGCGGCACGTCGGCCTACAAGCCGGGGCGCTGCCATCAACCTGAAAAATTACGAAAAAATGGCCCGGCAATCGAGGTATCTCGACTGCCGGGCCACGTCACCCCTTGCGGTTACTGCACGGGTGCCGGATCGGCGTTGTTGTCAACCGCCAGTGTCAGCGGGTTGATGTCGACCGGCACGGTATTCTCGCCATTGCTGGCGATCAGGTTCTGGATGAACCCCACCACGTCGGTGATGGTCTGGGCAACCGGTCCGGGCGGCTGAGCACCGGCGTC
Source organism: Polaromonas sp. CG_9.7 (assembly GCF_015752205.1). GTDB lineage: Bacteria > Pseudomonadota > Gammaproteobacteria > Burkholderiales > Burkholderiaceae_C > Polaromonas. The sequence goes on along the minus strand of NZ_JADOVG010000001.1, from coordinate 158,846 downwards.
ATAGCCACCCCCACTGCCACCGCAGCCGGCGAGCAGCGCGGCAGACAGTGCAGCGCCCGCCATCAGTTTTAAATTCAGCTTCAACATGATGTTTCCTTTTCAGTTGCGGTGTTTACTTGGCACCTGGCAGCGGAGTGTTCAGGTAAGGGAATACCTGCTGGAAGTCGGTTGCGCTGGCACGCACGCCGTCCACAAAGGCCACGCCGCCGGCGGGTGCATCAGCAGGCTTGCAGCCCACCTTTAACGCGTCGTTATTGCCCGTCAGCACGCACAGCGCACCCATGGCCACACGCAGCGACACGTCGACCACGTCGTCACCCAGACGGCGACCGTTCGGGAAACCTGCGTTATCGCCTGCCGCCACACCCAGGGAGTTCTGCGAAGCGGCCGGAGTGGCCGCGATGCCGGTGTTCAGGCGCAGCATCTCGGTCAGCGGACCACCCACGCCCAGGCCAGTGATGTTGGCTGGACGGTTAACCGTAGGCAAGCCGGTCAGGAAAGCGGTCATCAGGTCGGTACGCGGGAAGTTGGTCGGTGCCTTGGCACCAAACAGGCTTTCGATCAGCGCCGGCAGCGTCGGGTTGGTCACGTAATCCGCAAAGTTCGCAGCGTCGTTGAGCGGCTTGCTGCCGTTGAACTTGTCCTTGTCCTTCAGGCCGATCACCACCTCGTTGACCAGCGGCATGCCCAGACGCGACACCTGTGTCCAGGCGCCTCCGGCTTTTTCGCTCGCTTGCAGACCGGACATCGTCGCACCGTTCAGCAGACGACCCTGGCGCAGGCTGGCCGTGGTCCAGCCGCCGATGACTTTTTCGTTGCCTTGCGTCAGGCAACTGGCCGGAATTTCAAGCGCCAGCGAGGTGACGTTCTTGTCTGCCATCTCGCCGAACTTGCCGCCAGCCGAAGCATTGGCCTCGTTGGTGATGAAGGAGGCTGGTGCGTTCACCAGGTCGAAAATCACGCCCAGGTTGACCGAGAAGGCTTCCTTGCGCTGGCCGACGAACACCTTGCCGGGCAATGCGCAGCCAGGAATGTTGATGGTCTGGATGTAGGAGTTGGCATACCCTTCGTAGCTGTTGTTGGGGAAGGTCTTGGTGCCGATGTAGTCGATCGGCTTGCCAAAGGTGGTGCCACCGCCGGCGGTCTTGACAGACTCGCGGCTGCCACTGCGGCGGTCACCACGCACCACGTCCAGCGTGAAGCTTTCGGTGTAGCTCAGCGGCGCGTTGGGTGAATTGGTCACAGCACCGGCCTGGCGCAGGGGAATGGCAACATTCTTGCCGCCGATAGGCAGCGTGATGCCGTTGCCGTTGTTGGCCAGTTCGTTCTTGAACTTGAACTGGAACGTCAGGTCTTCCTTGCCATCGCCATTGTTGTCGACGTGGATTTCATACAGCGCATTCGAATCGAGTGAAAAATAGTTGGGGCCGCCGTAAGCGTCTTGCAGCGGCAGGTAGTTGGCGATCAGCGTCACGTTGCTGGCCTTGCCTGCCTCGTAGCTGTTGAACATGTAGAAATCGGTGCCATCGACCTTTGGAGCGGTGGTGATAAACGGCGCTTCGCGGTGGCTTGACGCCATGGCGCTACCGGCAGCAACCAATAACAGGCACGCCTGAGCAATGTGCCCAATTTTCATTTTCATGGTGATTCTCCTATTTGAGTACGCTACAGCGGTTGCTGCAGTGATGAGTTGTACTCGCGCAGTTGCAGCTTGGATTCAAATAAAGCCGACGAAAGCGTTTCGTCCTACAAAACTGTTCGCATCAGCGCAATTGAGACGGGCCGCTCGCGTCACCATGTGGTGCGAAAAACACGGTATCCAGTGCTGTCAGGTTTTGGCAGCAACGCGTGCAAAGCGACCCGATTGGACGGGCACAAACCGTAAAAACTGGCCCGGACAACCCACCCATCGATGAATGCCGCACACACCAGAAAAAGCAGGCCATGCGAAACCGACAGGAAAAAAACGATTTTATTGACAGCAGTTACTGCCGGGCCGTACGCACATTCGGCGGCATCGCCTGGGGATGGCTGGTGCGAAACGGGTTGATGTCGAGCCCGCCGCGCCGGGTATAGCGCGCATACACCGTCAGCTTCACAGGCTTGCAGCGCGTCCACACGTCCATGAAGATGCGCTCGACGCATTGTTCATGGAATTCGTTGTGGTTGCGAAAGCTCACGATGTACTGCAGCAGCCCTTCCTGGTTGATCTGCGGGCCGCTGTAGCTGATGCGCACGCTGCCCCAGTCGGGCTGGCCGGTCACCAGGCAGTTGCTTTTGAGCAAATTGCTGGTCAGCACCTCGGTCACTGGTGGCTCGTCAAACACAGCGGTCAGCAGCTCGGGGGCGGGTGTGTAACGGCTGCATTCCACGTCCAGCCGGTCCAAACTCAGGCCGTCAAGTTCATGCACCGGTTCCCGGTCAAACAGCTCGGGCAGCAGCAGCCGCACGCCCACTGTTGCGGCATGGGGCGCGCCGCGCCAGGCGGCTTCGCTGATGTCGGCGCGCAGCCGCGCCTGTACGGCGGCGGCGTCGGCAAACCGGGTGTTGTTCAAACTGTTCAGGTAGAGCTTGAAGGACTTGCTCTCGACAATATTCGGCGTCTCGCAGGGCACGGTGAAATGCGCCAGCGCCAGCTGCGGCTTGCCGCGCAGGTTCAGCCAGCTCAGCTCGAACGCAGTCCACAGGTCGGCGCCGAAAAACGGCGGCGCGGCGCCTACGCCAATTTCTTCGCGCTTGGCCAGGCGCGGAATCGGAAACAGCAGCGACGCGTCGTACTGGTCCACATAGGCAGACGATTTACCCAGTTCGGAATGTTCAGGAAGGTTCATGTTGGAATGCAGGGGTTGTCGGGTTGGCCGCAACAAGGTGCGGAATCAGCAAGGCCAGCAGGCGCTCGACCACGCCGGGCGGCAGGTCATGGCCCATGCCGTCGATGCCGGCCAGGTGCGCACCCGGAATGCGGCGGGCGGTGTCTTCGGCGCAGGCGAACGGCACCAGCGGGTCGGCCTTGCCGTGGACCACCAGCGTCGGAATATTTATCAGTCTGGCAAGTTCATCGGCGCGGCTGCGATCGGCCAGCACGGCGACCATTTGCCGCAAGATGCCGTCCGGGTGCAGGCTGCGCCGGGCCGCCGTGCCCACAAGGGCTCGCCACTCGGCGTCGCTCATTGGAAAGCCGGGGCTGGCAATCGCCTTGAAGACACGCACCGAATGGTCGATGGCCGCGTCCAGTCCTTTGCCCGCAGGCCGGCTCATCAGCACGCGGGTGACCTCTGGGGAAGGCCCGGGCAGGCCCCGTGCGCTGCTCGAACTCATGACGCTGGCAAGACTCAACACGCGTGCGGGCACCAAGAGCGCCAGGCGCTGGGCAACCATGCCGCCCATGCTCGCGCCGACCACATGCGCCCGGTCGATGCCCAGCGCATCGAGCACGCCGAGCGCGTCCTGCGCCATGTCGAGCAGACTGTAGGGCGGCCTGATACGCCAGCCCAGCCGGTATTTCAGGCCGGCCCACAGCACGCCGGGCTTGCCCAGCGCATCCAGATGCTGGCTCAGCCCGGCGTCGCGGTTGTCAAAACGCACCACCCGGTAGCCCGCGTCAAGCAAGGCCTGCACCAAGGCTGGTGGCCAGGCAATCAATTGCATGCCCAGGCCCATGATGAGCAGCACGACCGGACGCGGCCGGCCCTGTGCATCGAAAGCCGTGCCGCTGTCCTCGACTTCAAGGTCAATGCCATTTGCTCTTATTTTCATAGCTTCTTGTACATATGGGTATTGCGCTTAATGGTTATTTGATCACTTTTATTGTGACGCCAGCGATGTTATTCCCGCTCTTCTGTCATCCTCTCTCTCTTCTGTCATCCCGGGCTTGACCCGGGATCCATGCATTTCTCTGTGCGCAGTCACCGAACATGGGGCCATGGATTGCGGATCAAGTCCGCAATGACAAAGAAAAATACGTCATCCCAGCCCGTGCTCTGTCGTCCCTGCCCTTGTCTCATCCCTGCCTCTTGTGTCATCCCCGCCTCTTGTGTCATCCCCGCGCTCTTTTGTCATCCCCTCTCTTCTGTCATCCCGGGCTTGACCCGGGATCCATGCATTTCTCTGTGCACAGTCACCGAACATGGGGCCATGGATTGCGGATCAAGTCCGCAATGACAAAGAAAAATACGTCATCCCCGCCCATGCTCCGTCGTCCCCGCCCTTGTCTCATCCCTGCCTCTTGTCTCATCCCTGCCTCTTGTCTCATCCCTGCCTCTTGTCTCATCCCCGCGCACTTTTGTCATCCCCTCTCTTCTGTCATCCCGGGCTTGACCCGGGATCCATGACCTCTCCCCAGCGGGGCCATGAATTGCAGACCAAATCCGCAATGACAAAGAAAAAAACAGATCATCTCGATTTCCGGCTGGATCTGAAATGAAAAGCTTTGTCATTCAGCACCCACTCAAGCACCCTGCCCGCGCCTGAACACCAGCCGGTCCACAGCCGACGCGCCAGCGTCAAAGCCATAGCCGTCCACTGCAAAACCCTTGAGCTTTTCCACCGTGGCGAGCTTGTTTTCAATAGCGTAGCGCACCATCAAACCACGAGCGCGCTTGGCCATGAAACTGATGATCTTGTAACGGTCGCCGCGCCATTCCTCGAACACGCAGGTCACGACGCGCGCCTTCAGCACTTTGCGGCTGACCGCCTTGAAATACTCCTCGCTGGCCAGATTCACGATCACCGGCGACAGCTCGGCAGCCGCGCGTTCATTCAGGTAGTCGGCAATCTGCGTGCCCCAGAACTGGTACAGGTTCTTGCCCTGCGCGGTCACCAGCGCAGTGCCCATTTCCAGCCGGTAAGGCTGCATCCAGTCCAAAGGCCGCAGCACACCGTACAAACCGCTCAAAATGCACAGGTGCTGCTGTGCCCATTCCAGTTGCGTTTCGCCCAGGGTTTTGGCGTCCAGCCCGTTATACACATCGCCATTGAAGGCGAGCGCCGCCTGCTTCGAGTTGCTGGCGGTGAACTTGGGCGACCATGCTTCGTAGCGCGCCGCATTCAGCCCGGACAGCGCATCCGAGAGCTTCATCAAGGTGGCGATTTCCTGCGGCGACTTGGCGCGCATGACGCTGATCAACTCGGTCGCCTGGCGGGTGAACAGCGGCTGGCTGTGCGGCACATGGCCAGAGGGCGTGTCGTAATCGAGGGCTTTGGCGGGGGACAGTAAAAACAGCATGGGCGAGAATCCTTTGCGCAGGATTATCGGGTAACCGACAGCCCCAGCCATGCGGGGAAATGCAGGGCTTGCTCAAGCAAATTGAACGGCAAGGCGGCAACGGCAGCGGCGTGCAGCCTTTGTCAATTGCTCTGTTTGATGGATTCCCCGGACACCCTGCGCCGACTGCGCAGCGCCCATCCCCGCGTCAAGGCGCAAGGCCCGCCTCGAAGCATCGTGCTGCATTTGCCTGCCTATAAAAAGTCGCACAGCGCCAAGCCGCCAGAAACCCGATTTTCCTGTTTTTGGCGTTCTCTCAATGGAAAATTTCATGGGGGTTTTTCACATCGTTGCCCGATGAAAGGGCCAAAGTCCAGGTGCCGATGTTTGACCTTGGGTACTTTCCTGCTGGTCAGTGCCTTGAGAACTGGTTAGGCTGACGGCCGACCTGCCTTTTCAACCAAAGCCCGCATGACCTCACCCCCTTCGCGCGACGACGCCAGCCAGCCGCCTGCAGCCCTTGGGCCCCCAGCCCCGCCTTTGCGCGACGATCTGCCGGTCATGGCCACGCCGTATGTGCCGCCGCCCCCGGTCGGGCCACAAGCCATCATGCAACCGCTTGGCCAGGGCGCGCCCTTTGCCTGGCTGGCCGCCGGATGGCGCGATCTGAAAGCACACCCTGGCATCGGCCTGTTTTACGGCCTGTGCTTCTGGCTCATGGCGGTTACGCTCGGCGCCGTGTTTCGCGCCAAGCCTGAATACACACTGACGATTGCCTCGGGCTGCCTGCTGGTCGGCCCCTTTTTGGCGCTGGGGCTGTATGAAGTCAGCCGCCGCCGCGAGCAGGGCCTCACGCCCGAACTCGGCGCATCGCTGACCTGCTGGGACAGCCATATTCGCAGCATGGGCATGCTGATTCTGGTGCTGATCGTGCTGGAGCTGCTGTGGGGCCGGGCGTCGCTGGTGGTGTTCGCGGTGTTTTTCAACACCGGCATGCCGTCGACCAGCGGTGTGCTGAATGCCGTGTTCAACCCCGACAACCGGGAATTTGTCGCCGTTTACCTGGTGGTGGGCGGAATGTTTGCGGCGCTGGTGTTTTCGACTGCCGTGGTGTCGATCCCGATGATCCTGGACCGCGACACTGACGCGATTTCAGCCGCCATCACCAGCATCCGGGTGGTGTTTTCCAGTCCTGGCGTGATGCTGCTGTGGGGGCTGGTCATCACCACACTGATCGCCATGGCGCTGCTGCCCTGGGGAGCGGGCCTGGTGGTGATTGGTCCGCTGCTTGGGCATGCAAGTTGGCATGCTTACCGGGGAACAGTGCGCTGGCAGGAAGCCGAGGCAGTGGCCAGCGACACGCTCCAAGCCTGAAACAGGCTACAGAAAAATGGCCGGTGAACGCCGGCAGTTCAGGGGTTTTTGACTTCCACCTGTATCTCGTTTCGCCGCCACATGGGCAGGGTCCACGGCGGGTCATAGCGCGCCAGCTGCGGCGCACCGACGGGCTGCAGCTGGCGCGACCGCATCCAGGTCGTCAGTTCATCGGTTTTTTGCTGCACGCTGGACGCCGTGTTCAGACCCGAATAAGCCAGCACGGCAAAGGTACGGGTGGGCAGCTCGCGCAAACTGACCGCCAGGTTGACGGGTTTGGGCAGCGTCTGCAGCGAATACTGGCTTGGCATCACAAACTGAATGCGCCACTGGGTGGCAGTCGCCATGGAAGCATCAGCGGCGACGGGTTCTGCCGTGACCGGGGCCGTCATGGCAATTTTTTCTGACCGGACCACCGGCACCAGCGTGACAGGCGCGGTCATGGCAATTTTTTCGGAGGCGTTGTCAGTGCCAGTGGCCGCCAGGGTGTTGTTGCCGAAGATGTAGTCGGCAATCAGCCTGAAGCCCTTGCCAGATGCCGCGTCCATGTCGCCATCGACCCGCGTTTCGGCCACGATGACCGGCGCATACCGACGGACTTCGTAGCTGCCGTCCTGCGTCAGGATGTCAAACTTCGGTTCTTCAACGGCCATCGCCATGCTCCCTGCAGTGATTCCGGCCATGAGTATGGCGGCAAATCGCATGGGGGCACGCCACGTCGCCAGGTTCAAGGTGAAGTCGGCGACGTTCATACCCAGCCCTGTTTCCAGATTTCGTCGTTTTGCAATTCACGCCAGAGAACGCGCTGCGTGGCGCGCGAAAAAACCGCCTCGATTTCCACCCACTGCGCGTTGTCGCCTGCCACCGGCGGTTCAATCACCTTGGTGACCAGAAAATGCTTGTCCTTTTGCATCGGCTGCACCGCCGTCCATTTGGACAGCAGGAGTTTTTTGACATTCAGGGGGTTCATGCGCGAGGCGGATGCACAGTTGTCCGGGGTTCCGCCGATGTTTCATCATCTGCGGCGTCAGGTGCTGCCTCGACTGAGGGCACGCTGGACAAGCTGGGTGCGCACATTTTCTCTCCGTCCCAGCGCTGGCCGCACCAGCACAGGCCTTCTGCATTGATCATGCAAGTGCCGGTTCCGCAGCAGCGGGTGTCGTCATTTCTCATGGGTTTTTTGCCTTTCGTGGGTGGGCTTTACGCCTTGGGCAGCGTCACGCCGACCTGGCCCTGGTATTTGCCACCCCGGTCCTTGTAGCTGACTTCGCAGACATCGTCCTTGTCGCTTTCAAAAAACAGCACCTGCGCGCAGCCTTCTCCGGCATAGATCCGGGCGGGCAATGGCGTGGTGTTGGAAAACTCCAGCGTCACGTAGCCTTCCCATTCGGGCTCAAAGGGCGTGACATTGACGATGATGCCGCAGCGCGCATAGGTGCTTTTGCCCAGACAGATGGTCAGCACATTGCGCGGGATGCGGAAATATTCGAGCGTGCGGGCCAGCGCAAAGCTGTTCGGCGGAATGATGCAGCTGTCGCCGTGCATGTCGACAAAGCTTTTTTCGTCGAAGTTCTTCGGGTCCACCACGGTGCTGTGGATGTTGGTGAAGACCTTGAACTCGGGTGCGCAGCGAATGTCGTAGCCATAGCTTGACGTGCCGTAGCTGATGATCTTGTGGCCATCGCGTTCGCGCACCTGTTTCGGCTCGAAAGGCTCGATCATGCCGGTGGTTTCAGCCATGTGGCGAATCCATTTGTCGCTCTTGATGCTCATTGTGAAGGTTCCTTGCGTTGCCGGTGATTGTAGGCATCGTCGGCTGAAAAAGCTGGCGTCTGGATGCGGTGTGGCGGCATGCCGGTTCGCTGACAGATTGCTATTATTTCAATAGCTTACTGCGCTTGTGCAATATGCGCAAAAGGCTCATTTGACCATTAATTTGCAAGCTTCACCGGACCAGCACTGCCGGACTGCGAAATCACGGTCTTTTCAATCACCCCGTCGTCGCGAGCACGATCATGGAAAACAGCAAACCGGGCAGACTGCCTGCACCGCCTGCCGGCTCCTGGCACTGCCCGGGCGACTGCAGGGCCGGGAAACAGGAGGCGATGAGCGCAAGGCTTCATCGCCTCGGCATTGCCCGACTACAGGGGCCGGGTCATGCGGCAGCCATCGCCCATCGAAACACGCCAGACCCGCACCGAAGTCAGTGACGGCAGCGCGGGCAGCAGCTTGCTGAAGATGAACTGGCACAGGTTTTCCAGCGTCGGCGGCCCCAGGCCCGCCACTTCGTCGAGCAGGTGGTGGTCAAGCTGCTCGCGCACCATTGCCAGCTCGTGCCGAACCACCCCCAGGTCGATCAACATGCCGGTGGCCGGATCGGGCTGGCCGGTCAAAAACACCTCGGCGTTGTAGGTATGGCCGTGGATACGCTTGCTGCTGGCGCTTTCAATCGCGCGTTCCAGCGTGTGTGCGGCGTCGAAATAGAAGGACTGGCTGATCTCGCACGATTTAGGAATACTGTTCATCGGATGCCTGTTATTTTGTGGGTCTGAATACTGAGCCGCCAAACGGGCCGGTCCAGGCAAATCTGGATGCAGGTCTGGGTGTTGCGCAGCCGCTGGAGATTATCCATCGGCTGCAGATAGCGGTAGGCAAAATTTGCCGCTTCCAGTTCGGCCCAGTCGAGGTCCGGCTGCGGCCAGACAACCTTCAGTTCGTGGCCTTCGCGCTGAATCCACGGCGCGCCGGCCTTGGGGCTGACGCAGATCCAGTCAATGCCGGGCGGCGCGGCAATCGTGCCGTTGGTTTCCACTGCGATCTCGAAACCGCGCGCATGCAGCGCCGCGATCAGCGCGGCATCAACCTGCAGCAATGGCTCGCCACCGGTCATGACGACGAAACGGTGCGCGCTGTCGCCGGCCGGCCACTGGGCTTGAATCTGGTCAGCCAGTGCGTCGGCGTTCCTGAACTTGCCGCCCAGCGTGCCGTCAGTGCCGACAAAGTCGGTGTCGCAAAACCGGCAGACGGCCGTAGCGCGGTCCTGCTCGCGGCCCGACCACAGGTTGCAACCGGCAAAACGGCAAAAAACGGCGGGCCGGCCTGCGTTGCTGCCCTCGCCCTGCAAGGTGTAGAAAATTTCCTTGATCTGGTAGCTCATGATGGTTCTGGGTGCCGGTTAGTTCAACTTGCCCTGAACGCCCTGCACCAGGAAATTCATGTTCAAAATCTGCGCGTCATTCAGCGTTTTGCCGGCGGCCAGCACTTCATGGCCCTGGTTGTCCAGCAGCGCCGCACGCGCCTTGAAAGGATGCAGCCGGCCAGCGGCAATGTCGCGTTGACGGGCCAGCACTTCGTCGGCCACCTTTTGGGACACCTTGGGGCCGAAACTGTCGACGCGGATCATGCCTTCCTTCACGCCGCCCCACAGCGCAGCGCTTTCCCAGCTGCCGCTCAGCACGGCCTGGGCACGGCGCGTGTAGTAGTCGCCCCACTGGTGTGTGACGGCCAGCACCTGCGCGTCAGGCGCGACCTGGCGCATGTCGGAATGGTAGGCAATTGCCAGCTTGCCGCGCTCTTGCGCCGCACGCATCACAGCGGTCGAGCCGGTATGAAACGCCATCACCTCGACACCCTGGTTGAACAGCGTCATGGCCGCTTCGCGTTCGCGCGGCGGGTCAAACCAGGCGCCCAGCCACACCACCTTGACGGTGGCCTTCGGATTGACCGAACGCATTCCCAGCGTGAAGGCATTGATGCCCTGGATCACCTCGGGAATCGCAAAACCCGCCACATAACCGGCGCTCGTGGCCAGCCGGCCGGCGGCAATACCGGCCAGGTAGCGGCCTTCGTAATAGCGCGCATTGGCCACCGCCACGTTGGGCGCGGTCGTGTAGCCGGTGATGGATTCGAACTTCACATCGGGAAAATCTTTGGCGACCTTGAGCGTGGGCTCCATGTAGCCAAAGCTGGGGGTAAATATCAGTTGGTTGCCCTGGCGGGCCAGGTCGCGGATCACGCGTTCGGCGTCGGCGCCCTCTGGGACGTTTTCAACAAAGGTGGTCTTGACCTGATCGCCCAGCGCAACCTCGACGGCCTTGCGTGCTTCGTCGTGCTGGTGCACCCAGCCGGCGTCGGTGACCGGCGTGACATAGACGAACCCGATTTTCAGCGGCTTGGGTGGCGTGGGTGCTTGTGAAAAAACAGGCGAAACAAAACAGGCAGCCACGAGCGTGGCAACGAGGTTTTTATACATGGTAGTCCTCTACATGGCCCCGGAAAAATGAAAACACCAGCGCGCCGGGACGGCACGCTGGTGAAGATGCGATTTTAGCGTGTTACTTCAAGGACCGGATAAACGCGCACCATCCAGGCGTACAGGACCGCCCCAATCAGCAAGGCACTGGCAGCAATCTCCAGCGACAGGGTGAAGCCTTCGCCGGTGGTGGTGCTGTTCCTGAGCAGCAACGCCACGAGCGGGGGGCCGGCAATCTGGCCGACACCATAGGCCGCCGTCAGCAGGCCGGTGAAACTCGATGCCGTGGCCGGGCGCAGGCGCCGCACTTCCTGCAGCGCAAAAAAGGTGATGGCGGTGAAGGGGATGCCCAGTAACAGGCTGCCGATGACGAAACCGGCCAGGCTCGGACTCCACAGGCTGGCAGCAATGCCCAGCGCCTGCAGCACATAGCAAACAGCCAGTCGCACGCGCAGGTCGCCGCCGTGCGGCAGGCGCGTGGCCAGCAACGCACCCAGCATGACACCCAGGCCGAAGATTGGCCAGAACAGGTCCAGCCAGGCCGATCCGGGCAGTGCGGCACGGGCAATCACCGGCAAAAAGGTGGCGGTGATGATGTAGCCAAAACCGGCCAGCCCATAAGCCAGCGTCAGTGCGGCCATTTCACCCGGACCATGACTTGCCGCCGCAGCGTGCGGCAGGTCGGCCGCCTGGACCCCCCGCGTGGCCAGCGCCATCAGGCGCTCGTCGCCACCGCGCAAAATCTTCCATACCGCGGCGGACAATGCAAATGCGAGTACCCCCAGAATCACCCAACCGCTGGCCGCCGTCCAGTGCAAGGCCACCATGCCGCTGGCCAGCAGGCCACTGACGACAATGCCCGCGCCAGGGCCGGCGTAGATGATGCCGCCCATGCTGGGTACGCCCAGCCGGGACAGGCGCGACAGGCACCAGCCGGAGGTATAGACGAACACCACCGCGCTGGTCATGCCAGCGGCAAAGCGCAGCACCGGCCAGAGCGCTGGAAAAGGCCATGCCATGGCCAGCGTCAGCGCACCGGTTGTCAGCAGGCCGACGCGCACGAGGGACGAAAAGGCCAGCGCCGGCAGCCAGCGCAAGCGTGCCCAGAGCCAGGGCTGCAACGTGCAGAAAATGGCGCCCAGCATGTAGCCCAGGTAATTGGCACTGGCCAGCCAGCTGGCGCCCGGCAGGTCAACTACACCATCGCTGAGCATCATCGGCAGGATGGGCGTGAAGGCAAACCGGCCGATGCCCATGGCAACTGCCAGCGACACCAGACCGGCCAAGGCAATGGGCCACGCGCCCGACGACGCTGCAAAAATTGGTTTTTTTGTCTCGGATGTCATGTCAGGAGTCTGAATTATTCGTTTGCGCTTGTTAAGCAAGCCCAGGACCCTACAAGCTGCGCGCAGGCCAGAAGCGGTTGCTTGTTACCGGTCAGGCCAGGGTCATTCTGAACGGCGCGCCGCCCATATCTGGCGTATCTGATCGGACAATTTCATCGGGTCGAAAGGTTTTGAAATCACCTCCAGCGCCCCCATGGCCTTGTAAAGCGCCACCTCGGCGGCCTGCACCTTGGCGGTCATGAAGATCACCGGCGTCTGCGCCGTGGCAGGCAGCAGGCGCAAGGCCTGCAAGGTGCTCGGCCCGTCCATGCCGGGCATCATCACATCGAGCAGCAGCAGGTCAGCCATGGCGTCAGGGGCCTTGCTCAGCGCCTCCTGGCCAGAAGCGCAGGCCACGACGGTAAATTTCCCCACGACCTCCAGCGCCATCTTGGCCACCAGACGAATGTCAGGCTGGTCTTCAACGTAAAGGATGCGACAAAGCGGTGAAGACATGGTCAATCTTGATTCTTGGGATAAATGAGCCCCGCATTCCCGGAATTTTCGGGGATCAGGAGGGCGCGCTGTATGGCATTGAGTAATTCGGTGTTGGACGTGTTGGACTTGACCAGCACGGCTTCAACCTGACTGCCTTGTGCAGGGTTTTTATCGCTGGCCGAAAACACGATTACCGGCGGCCTGAGGTTGAGCATGTCAATTTCTCTGAACAGGCTCCAGCCCGAATCCTCACCCAGCGCTAGATCCAGCAGAATCAGGTCAAAGGAGCTCTCGCGCAGCCGGACACGGGCCTCATTGAGCGTGGCCGAAAACTCAAGCACGGCAAGTTCCTGCACCACGGCGGCAACGACCCTCTGGATATCGGGATCGTCTTCCACATGCAAAATGCACGGCTTTTTGCGCCTGGAGCCCACCACAGCCCGGCGCACGCTCTGCACCAGCCGGCTTTCATCGATAGGTTTTTCAAGCCAGTCTGACACTGTGAGCAGCTTTTGATTGAATTGCAGGCGCCCTTCCTCCACCATAGCCAAGATCACCACGACTGGCAGGTGGCATGTGCGTTCATCGGCGCGTAAAGCGTTAATGAAGGAAGCGCCGCCTTTGTGCGTCAAGTCCACGGTCAGAGCCACGAAGCCGCCACGCAAGACGCGTTCCAGCGCCTGCGGCACGTCGTGCACCATTTCCGGGTTGAAACCCGCTTTTTCAAGCATTATGCTGATCAAACGCGCAACGTCCGGATTGCCCTCGCAAATCAGGATGCGTGGCCGCGCAGCGACAGGCTGAACATCGGCAGACGGCAGTTGCGCCTGCGGCCCCCGACTGCGCCATTCGGGAAGCTCGAAGAAAAACGTGGAACCTAAGCCCGTCGTGCTGACAAAGCCGATCTGACCACCCATCTTGTGGACCAAGGCCTGTGAAATATTGAGCCCCAGGCCGGTGCCGCCTTTTTCCCGGCTGTCGGACGCATCGGCTTGGGAGAACTTCTGGAAAATCCGGTCGCGAAAATCATCGGAAATGCCATGGCCACAGTCAACCACCTCCACGCGAACAACCTGCGCAACCTGCAGCACGTTCACCGTCACCGTGCCGTCAGGCGGTGAAAACTTCACCGCGTTGGACAACAGGTTGGTCACGACCTGCACCAGCCGGTCGCTGTCCACGCTTGCCTGCAGCGAAGCATCGGGCGCTTGCAGCACCAGCTTCACGCCATGCTGTTCGGCAAAGCCTTCATTCGCGGCCATGGCCTGCTGCACCAGTTGCGCCATATTGACGACTTTGAGTTCCAGCCGCATCTTGCCGGACTCGATTTTTTCGCTGTCCAGAATGTCGTTGATCAGGCGGATCAGGCGCTCGCAGTTTTTGTTCGCAATGTCCACCAGTGTTTTCACGGTATCGGGCAGTTCGCCCGCTACGCCGCCCAGCACCAGCCCCAGCGAACCCCGGATCGAGGTCAGTGGCGTGCGCAGTTCGTGGCTGACGGTCGAGATGAATTCGGTTTTCATGCGGTTGATTCGCTTGAGCTCGGTGATGTCTGCGCCCAGCGCGTAAAAACCGATGACCTGGTCTTGCTCCAGTCCTTCGCCATAACGCGGGAAATAGTGCATGGCGTAATCCCGGGAGTCGCCCTGCGGTGTGGTTTGAATGCGCTCATAGCGCACGGCATTGCCATGCAGCACATCTTCAACCTTGGCCTGCACGCGCTCGTAAGCCGATTGGCCAAGGACTTCAGCCATGGTGCGGCCAATGATCTGCTCGGATTTGAGGCCAAAAACCTCTTCATAAGCTTTATTGTGAAAGATGAATCGCTGCGCGCTGTCCACAGAGGCAATCAAGGCCGGAACCGCGTCGGTGATCTGGCGCAATTTTATTTCGCTTGCCCGCAGCGCCTTGGTGATCCGCTTGCTGTCGGTGATGTCGCGAAGCATTGCCGTGAACAGGCGACGGCCGCCAACCTGCACGTCGCCAAACGATACGCTGACCAGAATTTCGCGGCCGTCCTTGTGCACACTGCGCACTTCACGGTCAGCTATCCTGAAGGCCTCCGGGGAGGCGTTCAGCATCGCAGTAAACGCCTTGTAGTCGCGGCGCAGGTGCTCTGGCAGCAGATCGGAAACATCGCGGCCGATGAGTTCGTTTTTTTCATAGCCAAAAAGTTGCAGCGCTGCCGTATTGGCCTCCAGAACAATGTCATCCGCGCCCGTGGTGATCACGCCCTCGGCCATGCCCTCGGTCACGATCCGGCTCATGGCTTCGCTGTCGCGAAGCTGGGCCTCCCCCCGTTTGCGCTCTTCCTCGTAGTGCTTGACCATGTAGATAACCCAGGCGAGCATGGCGAGCAACAGCAGCCCTGCGGCAATGATGAATCGCTGGGCCCACTGGGCCCTGCGCTGGGCCATGGCTTGGGAGTTTTGCCACTCCAGGTTTTCCCGGTTTCGTGCGGCGTCCAGCAAATCGTCAGTACGCTGCCTGAGTTGCCGGCTGAGGTTGCTGATGAGAATGGCGGCGGCAGCTTCCTGTCCGCTGCTCTGCCGCACGGTAATTGACTGCAACGCCAGAGCCGTGCGCTGAGCCACCAGTTCGTCGAGGGCAGCTTGTTCGGGCAAGCGCGTTTTGCGCAGCCGGCCGATCGCGTCCTGTATGCCATCGCGCGCCTGGTCAATTTTCTGCCGATCTATTGGGTCGCCCGTCAGGAGGTACTGGCGGGTCGAAGTTTCGGCTGTCTTGATGCTGGAGGCTACCCGCTCCAGCAAGACCAGTGCCTCTTCGGTCTGGTCTCCGGTGCGTGCAGTTTCGATCAGCCGGTTGATCGTGACATATGAGGCCCCACCCAAGGTCGCCATCAAGACGATGGCGACACCAAGTGCCAGCTTGATTTTAAAAAGAAAAGCAGTAGAAGACATGACGGTCTCGTTAGGCATGGGGTCGAACTCTCTGAGTTCCGATTTCGCCAGGCAAGCTGCGCTGAAGCAATTCAATCGCCTGGCTTATTTGGGACTGTGTTCCTACAGTCAAGGCGCAGGCAGTGTCCAGCAGCGTAGTGATAGTCCGTTCCAGGTCACGCGCGGCGTTGCCGACTCCGGCAAAGCCGAAGGTGGCGCCGGACCCGGCCAGGCTGTGTGCGCAGCGCTCCAAGGTCGTCAGCGCTTCTACTGCACTGTCGCCGTTCAGCACTTGGTGCCAGAGCAACTCGATTTGCGCCAGTCGCTGGGGCAGTGCTGCGCGGTAATCAGCGCGCTGCAGCTCCACAAAGGCGGGAAAGGACGGATCGGTGATGCTCACGAAGCTGCAAATGACATGTTATTCCCCGAAATAAAGCTGACCCATCGTTGATCTTAAAATGAAATTATTAATGTCCAGCAAAAATTTAGTGGAATTGATACCAATCCTTTAAAAATACAGACTTCAATCGCCCCGGGTTTGAACTGACCCCCAGAAGTTGGACAAACCTCAAAGGGGTTTATGAGGAAGTACAAAACGGAGTTCAAGCTTCAGGTGCTGTCCCATCAGGACCGCAAACAACTTTCGAGCCGCCAGGTCGCGGCGGTCCATGACATCCGTAATCCCAACCAAGTCGTGGCCTGCAGACGCAATCTCGACCAATGCGACGTGGAGGCTCTCAACAGGCGCCCCAACATGAAACTAAAAAGACACTGCCCGGCGCCATCCGATACGATCGCTACCGATTCGGCGCAGGCCCTGCGCGAAGAGAACGAGGACTGCGCGCGGAGGTGGCGTACCTAAAAAAATTACAAGCCTTGATCCGGTCCAAGAGATCAGCTGCGCCAACAAAGCGCGCCTGATTACCGGGTTGAGGCATCACCATAAATTGGCCGATCTACTGCAGGCGGCAGGCTTGGCGCGCAGCACCTTCCATTACCAGTGCCAAGTGGCCCAGCGAGCCGACAAGCTCGGCGCCATGGAGCCCAGGATCCGCTCCGTCTATGACGAGCACAAGGGCCGCTACGGGTACAGACGAATCACGGCAGCGCTGTGCAGTTCAATGGCAGAACCCGTCAACCACAAGTTCGTGCAGCGTCTGATGCGGAAGATGCGACTGCGCGCGTTGATCCGTGCGAAAAAGCGTTCCTGACATGCCCCTGGCATTAACGATGCGCACGTGCCCAATGTTCTGCAGTGCGATTTCTGCGCGACTGCGCCAAACCAGAAGTGGGTGACCGATGTCACGGAGTTCAATGTGAACGGCCATGAGCTGTATTTGTCGGCCTGCATGGACTTTTACAGCGGCGAGATCAGCGCGCACCGCATGGCCAAGCGTCCCGTTTTCGAGCTGGTCTCCGGCATGCTGGAGGCGGCACTTTCGCGGTTGGGAGACACCAGTGCACTGACCGTGCACTCAGACCAAGGGTGGCATTACAAAATGCAGCCGTACCGGGCGATGCTTGCGCATCGCGGGGTGACACAAAGCATGAGCCGCAAAGGAAATTGCTTTGACAACGCGGTGATCGAAAGCTTCTTCGGCACCCTCAAAGCCGAATTTTTGCACCTTGCAGCGCTTGACAGCATTGAGATGCTCGAAGCAGGCGTGCATGATTGCATCCACTACTACAACCACGAGCGCATCAAGCTCAGGTTAAACGGACTCAGCCTGGTGGGATACCGGCTGAGAAACGCCGCCTGATTGGCGCATAGCAACCGTCCAGCTTCTCGGGGTCAGTTCAAACCCGGGGCGGTATAAGCAGCTTGCTGCACGGGCAGGAGAGAGATGTCTTCGCCGATGCAGGCTACCAGGGTCTCCACAAACGCCCGGATGCCAAGCACGATGTCACTTTGCATGTAGCGATGCGCCCGGCCAAGCGCAGAGCGCTGGACAAAGTAAACAAGCCCATTGATGCCTTGATTGACAAGGCCGAGCGCTGTTTGCGCTATCGAACCTGTGGATGGTGCGCCATCAATTACTGGCTGCGCAGAAATATGTGCGCCTGCAAACCGCAGAAGGGATTCAAAACGGCTGCAAACGCGGTGTAAAACGCACTCACAAGACCGACATCTCACGCCAACCGCGTCGAAATATGCACAATCGCATCTGGTCAGCGTTTTGCGCGCTGATTCCCGTTTGAAATCGAGTTGTTCAGAACATCCTTAAGCAAGCCCAGGACCCTACAAGCTGCGCGCAGGCCAGAAGCGGTTGCTTGTTACCGGTCAGGCCAGGGTCATTCTGAAGGGCGCGCCGCCCATATCTGGCGTATCTGATCGGACAATTTCATCGGGTCGAAAGGCTTTGAAATCACCTCCAGCGCCCCCATCGCCTTGTAAAGCGCCACCTCGGCGGCCTGCACCTTGGCGGTCATGAAGATCACCGGCGTCTGCGCCGTGGCAGGCAGCAGGCGCAAGGCCTGCAAGGTGCTCGGCCCGTCCATGCCGGGCATCATCACATCGAGCAGCAGCAGGTCAGCCATGGCGTCAGGGGCCTTGCTCAGCGCCTCCTGGCCAGAAGCGCAGGCCACGACGGTAAATTTCCCCACGACCTCCAGCGCCATCTTGGCCACCAGACGAATGTCAGGCTGGTCTTCAACATAAAGAATGCGGCAAAGCGGTAAGGACATGGTCAATCTTGATTCTTGGGGTAAATGCGCTCCGGCTTGCCAGAATTCCCGTAATGTTCAGGAATCAGGAGTGCGCGCTCAATCGCATGGAGCAATTCGGTGTTGGAGGTGTTGGACTTGACAAGGACCGCTTCAACCTGACTGCCTTGTTCCGGGTTTTTATCGCTGGCCGAAAACACGATTACCGGCGGCCTGGGCTTGAGTTTGTCGATGTCATCGAAGAGGCTCCAGCCCGAATCCTCCCCCAGCGCAAGGTCCAGCAGGATCAGGTCAAAGGAATTCTCGCGCAGACGGGCACGGGCTTCACCGAGCGTGGCCGAAAATTCGAACTCCGCGCTGTCCCGAACGATGGCGGCCACGATGCTCTGGATATCGGGATCGTCTTCCACATGCAGGATGCGCGGCTTGGGCCCCTTTGAACCAGCCACCGCACGGCATACGCTCTGCACCAGCCGGCTTTCGTCAATGGGTTTTTCAAGCCAGTCCGACACAGTCAGCAGTTTTTGATTGAATTGCAGGCACCCTTCCCCCGCCATGGCAGAGATCGCCACAACGGGCAGATGGCGTGTGCGTTCATCGCTGTGCAAGGCATTGATGAAGGAGGCACTGCCCGTGAGGTTCAGGTCCACGGTGATAGCCACAAAATTACCGCCCAGAACGCGGTCCTGGGCTTGTGGCGTGTCATGCACCATTTCCGAGCCAAACCCCGCTTTTTCCAGCATCATGCTGATCAGCAGTGCCACATCCGGATCGCTCTCGCAAATCAGGATGCGTGGCTGCCTGAGGGCGGAGGGGGCATCGGAAAAAAGCAGTTGCACTGCCGGTTCTGGAGTTTGCCATTCGGGAAGCTCGAAGAAAAACGTGGAACCCGCGCCAACCTCGCTACTAAAGCCGATCTGCCCACCCATTTTGTGGATGAGGGCCTGTGAAATATTGAGACCCAGGCCGGTGCCGCCTTTTTCCCGGCTGTCGGACGCATCGGCTTGCGAGAACTTCTGGAAAATCCGGTCGCGAAAATCATCGGGAATGCCGGTGCCGCAGTCAACCACCTCCACGCGGACACCCTGCGCAACCCGCAGCACGTTCACGGTCACCGTGCCATCAGGCGGTGAAAACTTCACCGCGTTGGACAACAGGTTGGTCAGGACCTGCACCAGCCGGTCGCTGTCCACGCTTGCCTGCAGCGAAGCATCGGGCGCTTGCAGCACCAGCTTTACGTCGTGCTGCTTGGCGAAGCCTTCATGGGCGAGCATGGCCTGCTGCGCCAGTTGCGCCATGTTGACGACGGTCAACTCCAGGCGCATCTTGCCGGACTCGATTTTTTCGCTGTCCAGGATGTCGTTGATCAGGCGGATCAGGCGCTCGCAGTTGTTGTTCGCAATTTCCACCAGGTTTTTGGCGGCTTCGGGCAATTCACCGGCGATCCCGGCGGCAATCAGCCCGAGTGAGCCGCGAATCGAGGTCAGCGGGGAACGCAATTCGTGGCTGACGGTTGAAATGAATTCGGTTTTCATGCGGTCAATCCGCTTGAGCTCTGTGATGTCGGCGCCCAGGGAAAAAAACCCGATGACATGGGTGGCGTCCGCGCCCTCGCCATAGCGCGGGAAATACTGCATGTCGTAAATCCTGTTCTCGCCTTTGCCGGTAATGTACGTTCGCTCGTAACGAACATGGCACCCACGCAGCACCTCCTCGGCCTTGTCATGGACAGGTCCATAGGCTTGCGGGCTGACCAGTTCGGCAATCGTTCGGCCATGAATCTGCTCAAAATCCATGTTCAAGAGCTCTTCATAGGCTTTGTTGTGAAAGATGAAGCGCTGGTCCCGGTCCCGGTAGGCAATCAGCGCAGGCACCGTGTCGGTAATCTGGCGCAACCGCGATTCGCTCTCTTTGGCTGCTTTGACGGCCTCGCCCAGTTCCTTGTTCGCCAGTTGATCCGATACAACCGCCGCCAGATCGCGCAATGCGTCGGCATCGTCCGAAGTAAATTGACGCGGGTTCTGGTCAATCAGGCACAGGGTGCCGACCCGGTAGCCTTTCGGCCCGTGCAAAGGTGTGCCGGCATAAAACCGGAAACCCAGGGGGCCCGTCACCAGCGGGTTGTCCGAAAAACGCGCATCAAGTTCGGCGTCTTCCACAACCAAAGGCGCATCGCTCAGAATCGCGTGGGCGCAAAACGAGATGTTCCGGGGCGCTTGCAGTACATCGAATCCCTGCCGTGACTTGAACCATAGCCGGTCATGGTCGATCAGCGACACCAGGGCGATGTTCACACCGAACAGACGCTGGGCAATGCGTGTGAGACGGTCGAAGCGTTCCTCGGGCAGCGTGTCGAGTACACATAAACCATGCAGTTCCGTGACACGGGCAAGCTCTTCTGGTGGTTTTTCAGATTCGATCATGGTTTTTTTAAACGTCTTGTTGGGGAACGCACAAATGCGGAAACGGCGTTCAGGCCTTTATCCAACTTTCGAGCGTGTCAGCAAAAATTTTCGAAATATGCATTCAGCCGGTCGAGATGACGCTCTTTGGCTCATGGCTTCGCTGTGGCGAAGCTGGGCCTCCACCTGTTTACGCTCTTCCTCGTAGTGCTTGACTATGTAGATAACCGCTCCAGCAAGACCAGTGCCTCTTCGGTCTGGTCTCCGATGCGTGCAGTTTCGATCAGCCGGTTGATCGTGACATATGAGGCCACACCCAAGGTCGCCATCAAGACGATGGCGACACCAAGTGCCAGCTTGATTTTAAAAAGAAAAGCAGTAGAAGACATGACGGTCTCGTTAGGCATGGGGTCGAACTTTCTGAGTTCCGATTTCGCCAGGCAAGCTGCGCTGAAGCAATTCAATCGCCTGGCTTATTTGGGACTGTGTTCCTACAGTCAAGGCGCAGGCAGTGTCCAGCAGCGTAGTGATAGTCCGTTCCAGGTCACGCGCGGCGTTGCCGACTCCGGCAAAGCCGAAGGTGGCGCCGGACCCGGCCAGGCTGTGTGCGCAGCGCTCCAAGGTCGTCAGCGCTTCTACTGCACTGTCGCCGTTCAGCACTTGGTGCCAGAGCAACTCAATTTGCGCCAGTCGCTGGGGCAGTGCTGCGCGGTAATCAGCGCGCTGCAGCTCCACAAAGGCGGGAAAGGACGGATCGGTGATGCTCACGAAGCTGCGAATGACATGTTATTCCCCGAAATAAAGCTGACCCATCGTTGATCTTAAAATGAAATTATTAATGTCCAGCAAAAATTTAGTGGAATTGATACCAATCCTTTAAAAATACAGACTCGCCAACAATGCCAGCAATTATGCAAAACCATGAAAGTTATGCACTTACCGAAAAAGGTCAAAAGGAACTGCGCGACAACGCCACGACGTTGTTGCCTGCCCAAATCGAACTGCTGGTCAGGATCGACGGCGCGCTGACTTTTGCGGAAATCAAGGCAGGCATGCCTGAGATTTCCAGTGAGGCCTTCACAGCGACCTTCAAGGAACTCCTGGACCAGTGCTTGCTGGCGGTGGCAGAGGTCGATCCCTTCGCCGCACAATTCCAGGGCAATATGGACAAGCTGGCCTTGTTCGGGGCCGAAGCCGAAGCCGATTCGGGTGCCCGTTCGCTCAGGAGAAGCGGCTACTATGTAGGCATTGCCCGCAAGCGTGGCCCCGCCCGAACGCTGGCACTTGGCGAGGTGCTGACAGCCATCGTGGTGGAGGACGAGCCAATGCTCGCCAAATTCATCCAGAGTTATTTGTCATTTGAAGGCTTTCAGGTCCGGCTGGCTGGCAACCGGGTAGAAGTCATTGCCGAGTTCCGCAAGCCCCCCGTGCCCGATCTGATACTTCTGGACGTGATGCTGCCCGATGCCGATGGCTTTGACATATTGCTCAGGCTGCGTCAGCACCCTGCGCTGAAAAACGTTCCCGTCATCATGCTCACTGGAAAGTCAACGCGCCAAGCCGTAATCAAAGGTTTGGCTGGGGGAGCGGACGGCTACATAACCAAACCTTTCGAAGCCGACGCCCTGATGCGCGCGGTCAGGACAGTAATCGGATTGCCACAAGAACCTGCTTTAGCCCGCATACCCCAAGATCCTTGGGTCAACCGGGATGCTAAACCCTGACGCTGGCAGCTTTACGCGGCATCTGCCAGCCCATCAGCCCAGACTGTTGAGCCGATGTCAAAAAGCTTCTAAAAACGCACTCAGCCGGTCGGAGTGCCGGCGCTTTTCCGCATCTTCCAGGAAGCTTGCTTCAAAACTGTTACTTGCGAGCATGTAGGCATGCTGACTGGTGAGTTCGCCAGCGGCAAAGGTCTGCGTGAAGTTTTCGTTGATATAACCGCCAAAATAGGCCGGATCGTCGGAATTGACGGTGGCCGCCAGCCCGGCGTCGAGCAGCTGGCGCAGGTTGTGGCTCGCCAGGTCGGGGAACACGCAAAGCTTGAGGTTGGACAGCGGGCAGACGGTCAGCGCGATGCGGTCTTGGGCCAGGCGCTGCATCAGCGCCGCGTCCTTGCTCGACTGCACGCCATGGTCGATGCGCTCGACTTTCAGCACATCGAGCGCCGTCCAGACATAGGCCGGCGGTCCTTCCTCGCCGGCATGCGCCACCAGGTGAAAGCCCAGTTCGCGGCAGCGCGCGAACACGCGGGCAAACTTTTCTGGCGGATTGCCGACTTCGCCGGAATCCAGGCCGATGCCGATAATCTTGTCACGGTAAGGCAGCGCCTGCTCCAGCGTTTCAAAGGCCTCTTTTTCACTCAAATGGCGCAGGAAACACATGATGAGCAAGGCGCTGACGCCGAATTCGGCCTGCGCATCGACGCAGGCGCGGTGCAGGCCGTTGATCACGGTTTCCATGCTGACACCGCGCGCCGTGTGCGTTTGCGGGTCGAAAAACAACTCGGTATGCACCACGTTGTCTTCGGCTGCCCTGGCGAAATAGGCCATCGCCATGTCATGGAAATCCTGCTCGGTGATCAGCACGCTGGCGCCGGCGTAATAGATGTCCAGAAAGCTCTGCAGGTTGGTGAAGGCATAGGCGCTGCGCAGTTCTTCCACGCTGGCATAGGGAAGCGCTACGGCGTTGCGCTGGGCCAGCGCAAAAATCAATTCAGGCTCCAGCGAGCCTTCGATGTGGATGTGCAGTTCGGCCTTGGGCATTTGCCTGAGCAGCTCGCTCAAGCGGTCGGCGGCTACGGGTTTGACAAGCTTCATGGCAACTCCAAAAAAAGAAAAAGCTGCCCGAGGGCAGCCAGCAAGTATCTCTTTTTTTTACCGCCGCCCCTTTTGAGAGGGGCGCCGGCCCGGCATCAACCGCCCGGAACTTTGCCTTCAACGCCCTTGACGTAGGTCTTCAGGCCACCCAGGAACTTGTCGTCGGCGACCACATCCTTGGCCAGCAACTCCTTACCGGTGTTGTCCATGATCGGGCCTTTCCAGATGGCAAAGCTGCCATCCTTCAAGCCAGCCTTGACTTCGTCGATGCGCTTTTTCGTGTCGTCGGGCACATCGGCAGCGATGGACACCAGGTCAATCGCGCCTTCCTTCACGCCCCACCAGGCCGACGTGCCGCCGGTCCACTTGCCGTCAAGCGCCTCGCCCACGGACTTGATGTAGTAAGGCGCCCAGTTGATCACGGCCGAGGCCAGATGGGCTTTCGGGCCGTAGGCGGTCATGTCGGAATCCCAGCCAAAGGCACGCTTGCCCATCTTTTCGGCGGTCTGCAGCACGGCCGAGGAGTCGGTGTTCTGGAACAGCACGTCGGCGCCGCCGTTGATCAGCGCCGTAGCGGCTTCGGTTTCTTTCGGCGGGTTGAACCATTCGTTGACCCAGACCACCTTGGTCTTGATGGCCGGGTTGACCGACTGCGCGCCCAGCGTGAAGCTGTTGATGTTGCGCACGACCTCGGGAATCGGCACCGAGCCGACCACGCCCAGCGTGCCGGTCTTGCTCATCTTGCCGGCGATCACACCGGCCAGGTAAGCACCTTCGTAGGTGCGGCTGTCGTAGGTGCGCAGGTTGGGGGCGGTTTTGTAGCCGGTGGCATGCTCGAACTTGACATCCTTCAGATCGGCGGCGACCTTGAGCATCGGCTCCATGTAGCCGAAGGTGGTGCCGAAGATCAGCTGTGCGCCCTGCCCGGCCATGTCGCGGATGACGCGTTCGGCGTCGGCCGACTCGGGAACTTTTTCGACAAAACTGGTGACGACCTTGTCGCCGAATTCCTTTTCAACCGCCTTGCGTGCATTGTCATGGGCGAAGCTCCAGCCGCCGTCGCCCACCGGGCCGACATAGGCAAACGCAACTTTCAGGGGTTCGGCCTTGGCCGGGGTAGCGGCCACCGGTACAGGCGCAGGTACGGGCGCTGCCGCCTCTTTTTTGCCGCAACCCATCAGGGCGGCGGCGGCCACTGCCGAGAGGGCCGCCAGCTTGAGCAGGGAACGTTTTTGCAGGTCTGTCATGTCATGTCGCTTTCATTCAAGGGTCAAAAAAAATCGATCGAGCCAAAGCTGGGAAAGCGCCATTATCGGGCGCGAAAATCTCACGCGCCGGGGTGGAAAGGCTTGCCAATGGAGGTCGGCATGTTGATGCGTATCCACAGCGGATTGCGTGAAATCAGCACCAGCACCACGATGGTCGCCAGGTAAGGCAGCATCGACAGGAACTGGGGCGGGACATCCACGCCCAGCCCCTGCAAATGGAACTGCAGCATGGTCACGCCGCCGAACAGGTAAGCACCAAGCAAGACCCGCGCCGGTCGCCAGGTGGCGAAGGTGGTCAGGGCCAGCGCAATCCAGCCCTTGCCGGCAATCAGGCCCTCGACCCACAATGGCGTGTAGACCACCGACACATAGGCGCCCGCCAGCCCGCACAGCGCGCCGCCCGCCACCACGGCGGCCAGGCGGATGCGCCGCACCGGGTAGCCCAGCGCATGCGCCGACTCCGGGCTTTCGCCGACCGAGCGCAGCACCAGGCCAGTGCGTGTGCGGTACAAAAACCAGATCAGCCCGGCCGTGATGGCCATGGCGATGTACACCATCGGATGCTGGCGAAACAGCGCCATGCCGATGAAAGGAATGTCGGCCAGGTAGGGAATCGGGTACGTCGCCTGTTCGGGCAGCTTTTCCTGCACGTAGTTGATGCCGGCAAATGCCGAAAAACCGCCGCCAAACAGTGTCAGCGCCAGCCCGGTGGCGTACTGGTTGGTGTTCAGCCAGATCACCAGCCCGCCGAAAATGGCCGCCAGAAAAGCCCCGGCGGCCATGCCGGCGGCAAACCCCAGCCAGGTGTTGCCAGTGTGCACCACCGTGGCAAAGCCGGCGATGGCGGCGCACAGCATCATGCCCTCGGCACCGAGGTTGACGATGCCGGCTTTTTCGTTGATCAAAAGGCCGAGCGAAGCTATCGCCAGCACGGTGCCGGCGCTCAAAGCCGAGGCCAGCAGCAAGGCGGTGGAATCCATCAGCGGGCTCCTTGGGCGGAAAGGGGAAGCGGCCGGGACAAGCGAAGGCGATAGGCAATCAAGGTGTCGCAGGCCAGCAGGTTGAACAGCAGCAGGCCCTGGAACACACCCGTGATTGACTTGGGCAGCCCCAAACGCGACTGCGCGAGTTCACCGCCGATGTAGAACATGCTCATCAGCAACGCCGAAAACACCACGCCAACCGGATGCAGCCGGCCGACAAACGCCACGATGATGGCGGCAAAACCGTAGCCCGCCGGCACGTAAGGCGTGAGCTGGCCAATCGGCCCGGCCACTTCCAGCGCACCGGCCAGCCCGGCCGCGCCGCCCGAGATCAGCAGCGCCACCCACAGCGCGCGGCGCGACGAAAACCCGGCGTAGCGCGCCGCCGCGGGCGCCAGGCCGCTGACTTCCTGTGCAAAGCCGGCGTAGGTGCGGTAGAGGTAAAGCCACAAGGCGCCCACGCCGACCAGCGCCAGCACGATGCCGATGGTCACGCGCGAGCCGGCCATCAGCCGGGGAATCTGCGTGACCGCGTCAAACGTCCGGGTCTGTGGAAAGTTGTAGCCGTTCGGGTCTTTCCACGGGCCGAACACCATGTAGTTCAGAGTCAAGCCGGCCACGTAGACCAGCATCAGGCTGACCAGGATTTCATTGGCATTGAAGCGGTCGCGCAAAAAGGCGGTGATGCCGGCCCAGGCCATGCCGCCCAGCACACCCGCCAGCAAGAGGGCCGGAATGATCCATGGTCCGGTGGTCTTGTCGGCCAGCAGCGCGACGCCGCCCGCCGCCAGCGCGCCCATCACGAACTGCCCTTCGGCGCCAATGTTCCAGACGTTCGAGCGAAAGCACACCGCCAGCCCGAGCGCGATGATGAGCAGCGGCGTGGCCTTGACCAGCAGCTCGCCAATCGCATACGGCGACCTGACGGGTTCCCAGAAAAACACCTGCAGGCCCTTGACCGGGTCCTTGCCCAGCGCCAGAAACAGAGCGATGCCGATGGCCACGGTCAGCAGCAGCGCCAGAACCGGCGAGGCGTAGCTCCAGAACGACGACGGCTGGGGCCGGATTTCAAGCAGCATGCTGCGCTCCCTCCAGTGAAGCGGCTGCGGGCGCCCACAGGCCGCTCATCCACAGCCCGACCTTTTCCACCGTGGCGTCAGCGCGCGGCAGCGAAGGCGAGAGCTGGCCCTTGGCCATGACGTACAGCCGGTCGCAGATTTCAAACAGTTCGTCCAGCTCTTCACTGACCACCAGCACGGCGCAACCGGCACCCGCCAGCTTGAGCAGCTCGCCGCGAATCTGCGAGGCAGCGCCGACATCGACGCCCCAGGTCGGCTGCGACACGATCAGCAGCGCCGGACCGGCATCCATTTCACGGCCCATGATGAATTTTTGCAGGTTGCCGCCCGACAGCGACTTGGCCGCCGCCTGCGGTCCGCCGCACTTGACCTTGTAACGCGCAATGATCTGCCGGGCCTGCGCCTGCAGCACGCCGCCGCTCAGCCAGCCGCCCGCCCCCACGGCTTCCTTGCGGGTCAGCAACAGGTTGCGCGCCAGCGACAGCGAAGGGACCGCACCGCGGCCCAGCCGCTCTTCGGGCACGAAATGCAGGCCCAGCCGACGCCGCCGCGCCGGGCTCATCTTGCCGGCGCCCTGGCCCTTGACGGTGATGGCTCCGGCGTCTGCCCGCGTGTCTTCGCCCGACAAGGCGTAGAGCAATTCCTTCTGCCCGTTGCCCGACACGCCGGCGATGCCGACCACTTCGCCGGCCCGCACCTGCAGCGCGACCTGACACAAATCCACGCCGAACTGGTCGTCCTTTGCCAGATCAAGCTGCTTTACCTCCAGCACGATGGCGCCGGTTTTCACGGCACGCTGCTCCAGCGCCGGCGGCTCGGCGCCAATCATCAGGCGGCTCAGCGACGCGTTCGATTCTTCGCGCGGATCGCACTCGCCGGACACCTTGCCGCCGCGCAACACGGTGCAGGCGGTGCACAGCGCACGGATTTCGTGCAGCTTGTGGCTGATGTACAAAATGCTGCAACCTTCGGCGGCCAGCGTGCGCAGGGTGACGAACAGGTTTTCAACCGCCTGCGGCGTGAGCACCGACGTGGGTTCGTCCAGGATCAGGAGCTTCGGATTCGTCAGCAGCGCACGCACAATCTCGACGCGCTGGCGCTCGCCGACGCTCAGCGTGTGCACCGGCCGCGTCGGGTCCAGTTGCAAGCCGTAAGCCTGGGTGGTTTCCAGGATGCGCTGCGACACCCCAGCCAGGCTCAAATGCTTGCCCAGCCCCAGCCAGACGTTTTCAGCCACGGTGAGCGTGTCGAACAAACTGAAATGCTGGAACACCATGCTGATGCCCAGCGCCCGTGCTTCCTGCGGATTGCGCACCAATACCGTCTGCCCGTCGATGGCCATGCTGCCAGCGTCGGGCTTAACCGAACCGTAGATGATCTTCATCAGCGTGGACTTGCCGGCGCCGTTTTCGCCCAGCACGGCGTGGATCTGGCCGGGCAGGACGCTGAGCGCAATATCGCTGTTGGCGACCACGCCGGGGTAGCTTTTGCTGATGCCGGCCAGCTGCAGCCGGGGCGGTGCACCGGTGGCGCTTTCAGTCAAGGTTGATAGAGCAGTCATGGGGTTGTCGGGGTAATCTGGGTTAGCCGGATATGCTTAAATGTCTTTTTTTGAGCTTTTCAGGCTCTTGGCGCATACAGGACGGGCGCAGGCAGCTATTATTTTAAGAGCACATCAGTTGCCGTTAAATTTCATTAACCGGTGCAGCACCATGGTTGCCTGGCATTCATGCACCCAGCCTGTCAGCATGGCTTTTTGCAAATTTGATGCCAATACGAAAAGGCACGAATTCCAGCGTGCCGAATGCCCATGCCTGTCCCTCCCGGCGGGTGATGTGAAGCGGTTCAGGCAGCGCATGGCCCCTTTGTTATAACCTGATCCGCATGAATCTCACCTCTTCTCCCGTTCAGCATTCCGTCAAAACCATCCGCTTCACCTGAAGGGGCGAAGGGGTCAATCCCGGCAATGTACCACCCACACGCGCGCAGCTGGAGCGGCTGCGTGAGGACTTGAGGCTCACCGGCAAAAAAGAGGGCGGCGGCGAAGGCAATTACGGCGCCTGCACGGTGGCTCTTGGTCAGACCCAAGGACAGCGCGTTGGGCTTTCGGGGCAGCAACAGTTGCATCCGGTGCAGGAAGATTTTTCGGGCGAGCTGTACCGCTGCACCGGCTACCGGCCGATTCTGGACGCTGCGCAGCACATGGCCCGCCTGTCGCCAGTCTTCTTCGAGGTCACCGATTCGCTATTTAAAGTAGAGCAGCTTTCGACCGCCAGTCATGCACCAGAGCCGACTTTTTCGTATACGCTGCCACAAACGCTGGCAGATGCTTATGCCGCGCCGGGCAATCAACGGCAGTTGGGTGCCAAATCCATAGGCCACTGGTGCGCTGAAAAAATTTTTCCAGAATAAAACACGTATGAACGAATTTGACCTGTCTTCCCTGAACCTGATCGACGCCTTGCTGGCGCTCATCGTAATTGTCGGTTTATGGGGTGGATGGGGCCGGGGCTTCCTGAGGGCCGCGCTGCAGTTGTTCACGCTCGCGGCCAGCCTGGTGCTGGCCTTCGTCGGCTATCCCTACCCTCAGGCGTGGCTGCAGGCCGGGGCGCCGGCGCTGGGCGTGTGGACGGCGCCGCTGAGTTTTCTGGCGACCTACATCCTGGCGCACCTGGTCATTGGCAGAGTAGCTGGTGCTCTGGCGGGCATGTTTGCGCGCACCGTGCACGCGCACGGCATCAACCGGACGCTGGGGCTGGCGCCGGGAGCGGTCAACGGCTTGATCAACGCCATGCTGGTGTCGCTGCTGTTGCTCACGCTGCCGCTGTCCGACGGGCTGAGCAAGCTGGCCCGAGAAAGCGCGCTGGCCGGCCAGTTGTCAGTGCCGGCGCAATGGCTGGAAGCCCGGCTGGCACCCATCTTCCATCCGGCATTGCAACGCAGCCTGCAGGCGATGACCGTGCCTGCAGAGCCGCATTCAACCCTCAAACTTCCTTTTCAGGTGAAGGCTCCGAAGGTTCGGCCCGACCTGGAAGCGCGCATGCTCGACATGGTCAACGCAGAGCGCACCGCCCAGGGGCTGCGGCCGCTGCAGGCGGACCCGGCGCTGGCCGAGGTGGCACGCGCGCACAGCCGCGACATGTTGGCGCGCAGCTATTTCTCGCACACCAACCCCGAGGCTCAAGAGGCTTTCGACCGCATGCGACAGGCCGGCATCACCTATCGGATCGCCGGTGAAAACCTGGCGCTGGCGCAAACCCTGCCCATGGCGCACCAGGGTCTGATGAACTCGCCCGGCCACCGGGCCAACATCCTGCTGCCCCGCTATGGCCGAGTTGGCATCGGCGTGCTCGATGGCGGCAGATACGGGCTGATGGTCACGCAGAATTTTCGCAACTGAGCGCGAACCCGGCTCCGCTTCGTCATCTTCTCCAAACAGGGAAACCTTTGGGGCACATTCTTTGCGCAACACCCAATGCACACGTATGGATTGAGTTCTGCACTCGACAGCGCAGGGTGAACGAAAAAAAGGAATTCAGCATGCGAGCCGCTTTAGCGCTTTAGCGCTTTACCGCTTTACCGGCTTGACGGCCATCGCCAAAGAAGAAGCCCGGCATTTGCCAGCCAAGGGAAATCCCAGTGTTTGCCAAAGAACACGCGCCCTAGAATTGGCCACCACGACGTGCCCGGCAGCACGGGGCGTGAAATTCATGGCCCCAGCACTGCCGGTCCATTTCCAAGCCCTTCACCGAGACTATCGATGCTACGCAAACTATTTTCATTCCTGCTGATGGCATGCGCTTTGAGCGCGGCGCTGGCGCAGACCTACCCGGCCAAGCCGATTCGCATGATCGTTCCCTTTCCGCCCGGCGGCGGCACCGACATCCTGTCGCGGCTGGTGGCCAACAAGCTGACCGAAGTGAGCAAGTGGACGGTGATTCCCGACAACCGGGGTGGGGCTGGCGGCACTATCGGGATTGCCGAAGCCGCGCGGGCCGCCCCCACCGGCTACGAGATGGTGATGGGCCAGAAAGACAACATGGTGGTGGCGCCGTGGCTGTACAAAAGCCTGAGCTACGACCCGACCAAGGACCTGGTGGCCGTGGCCCATGTGGCCTACACGCCGGTGGTGATCGTCACCGGCATCAACTCCCGCTTCAAGACGCTGGCCGATGTGGTGGCAGCCGCCAAGGCCGCTCCCGACCAGATCACCTATGGCTCGCCCGGCAACGGCACGACCATTCACCTGGCGGGCGAAATCTTCAACACGGCGGCCGGCATCAAGCTGCGCCACATTCCCTACAAGGGTTCCAACCCCGCCATGATGGACGTGCTGGCCGGCAATGTGGACCTGATGGTGTCGTCGCTGCCATCGGCCATGGGCCAGATCAAGGCCGGCAAGCTGCGTGCCCTGGCGGTGACATCGGCCAAGCGAAGCACGTCGCTGACCGAGGTGCCCACGGTGGCCGAACTGGGCTTCAAGGACTTTGATGTGAGCACCTGGTATGGCCTGTTCATGCCGGCAGGCACACCGAAGGAAATCGTCGCGACCGTCAACGCCGAGGTCAACAAGCTGCTGGCCACGCCCGACATCAAAAGCGCCATCAATGCCCAGGGCGCCGAGACGCAGACCATGACGCCCGAGCAGTTTTCCACCCTGCTCAAGACCGACTACCAGAAATGGAAGGGCATCGTGCAGGCCTCCGGCGCAACCATCGAATAAGCCTCTGGCCATATTTTGCCCAAGGGACGGCAGGGCTGTCCCTTTTTCACGTGCGGGTCAAAGTGACAAGACCGAATCCTGCAAGGACAGCTTAAAAACCCAAGCCGATGCCCACGCCGCTGCCCCAGCTTCCCAGACCAATGCCCAAGCCGACGCGGGGCACGCGGCGCGGCACCACTTCAACCGGAACGCCATTGGCGTCCTGCGTCACGACCGGGTAAGCGGCATTGGCATTGGGGTTGGCGTTGACATTAGAACCGGGTGGCGCTGCGGCGCATCCGGCCATTGAGGCGATCAAGGCGGCGGTTAACCAGGGTTTCATTGCGGGGCTCCTGCAGTTGATACCCAAAATGGTAGGGGCCCCGACCGGTGCCTATCGGGCGTCGCCGAAAAGCCATCCTGCCATGCTGGATTTTGGCTGTTGCGCACGGGCGCTGCCAGGCGTGGTTGCACTCTGGCGTGACGCGCTTGAACAGCAAGTCAACATGTCCCCCCACGCCTGAGGGTGAAGGGAGAAGTCGCGCCGATAATGCTGCCCCAATTGGGTGCCAGGGCACATGAGGACAAGGCGTTTTGGCAAGCAGATCAAGGACCGGCACGCCATGCACAATTGACAATACCAGCCATCGCGCAGCCGTATTACAAAATCAAAATCGCCCGGAAATCGTTGACGTTGGTATAAGTCGGTCCGCTGACGACCAGATCACCCAACGGGTTGAAGTAGCCATAGGCATCATTGCGGTCGAGGAACTGGTCCAGCTTCATTCCGGCGGCCAGTGCGCGCACCAGCGTGTCGGGCGCGACGCAAGCGCCGGCATTGACTTCAACGCCGTCAATGCCGTCGGTGTCGGCCGCCAGCGCATACACGCCCGGCTGGCCCTGCAGGCCCAGCGCCAGTCCCATGCAGAACTCACCGGCCCGGCCACCGCGCCCGCGAGGTGTGCCGGGCGCCTGCTTGCGGATGGTGACGGTGGTTTCACCGCCGCTCAGAATCACGCACGGCTTTTGAAACGGCTGGTTTTTCAGGGCCACGGCGCGGGCCAGCGCCGCATGCACCTTGCCGACTTCGCGCGACTCGCCTTCCATTTCATCGCTCAGGATGTAAGCCATCAGTCCGGCGGCGCGGGCGGCGTCGGCGGCCGCTTGCAGGCTTTGCTGGGGCGTGGCAATCAGGTGGACTTCATGGCCGTCAAATACTGGATCGCCAGGTTTTGGCGTCTCCAGCGCGCCCTGCTCCAGCAGGCGCATGATGTCGCCGGGCACCTCAATGGCGTAGCGCTGGAGAATGGCGACGGCCTCGGCGCAGCTGGTAGCGTCGGGCACGGTCGGGCCGCTGGCGATGATCGACGGGTCGTCACCCGGCACGTCACTGATGGTCAGCGTGACGACTCTGGCCGGCGCGCAGGCAGCCGCCAGCCGTCCGCCCTTGATGCGCGACAGGTGCTTGCGCACGCAGTTCATTTCGCTGATGTTGGCGCCGCTGTTGAGCAGCGCCTTGTTGACAGCCTGTTTTTCTTCCAGGCTCAGACCCTCGGCCGGCAAGGCCAGCAGCGACGAGCCGCCGCCCGAGATCAGGCACAGCACCAGGTCGTTTTTACTCAAACCTTGAACCATCGCCAGGATGCGCCCGGCTGCCGCCTGTCCGGCTTCATCCGGCACCGGATGGGAGGCCTCGACGACTTCGATGCGCTGCGCCAGGCCTTCGGGGCGCGGCGGCACATGGTCGTAGCGCGTCACGACCAGGCCTTCGAGCGGCGCATCCGCCGGCCAATGCGCTTCAACCGCCTGCGCCATCGCCCCGCCGGCCTTGCCCGCGCCAATCACGATGGTGCGGCCGCCGCTCTCGGACGTGGGCGGCTCAGGCAAAAACCGGGCTGTGTTGGCCAGCGGCAGGGCACGCGTGACGGCGACCTGGAACAGGTGGTCGAGAAACCGGCGCGGCTGCGCCTGCACGTCGGAAAGGGAATGAAACGAGGGTGTGGTCATGAAATGGTTGCCTCCAGAGCGGATTGTGCAACGCAGCCTACCCCTAAAATTGTCGTTTCTCTTTGAACCTTCTGAAAGCGTGGCGCATGAATGCTTATCTTGCCCTGGGCATTGCCATTGTTGCCGAGGTGGTCGCCACCACGGCCCTGAAAGCCAGCGACAGCTTCACGCACGGCCTGACTTCGGCGCTGGCCGTGGCTGGTTACGCCGTCGCCTTCTACTTCCTGAGCATCACCCTGCGGTCCATGCCGACCGGCATTGCCTACGCCATCTGGGCGGGGTTGGGCATCGTGCTGATCACGATTGCCAGCTTCGTGATTTACCGCCAGACCATCGACCTGCCTGGCCTGCTGGGCATGGGGCTGATCATTGCGGGCGTTGTGGTGCTCAATGTGTTTTCAAAGTCGGCGGTGCATTGATGCCGGAAAACCGGCAGGGCCGGAATACCGAATACATGTATTTTTCATGACCAAATAGTGACTTTGCGCACGTTCTTATTGCACAGCCAGCTATTGATTAGATAGCAGACAGTCTTCACACCCTGCCCGGCGACACGCTTGGCGTATGCAACAACTTCGCCGCTACCTGTACCGCCATCACTTCGGGTGCCTTGCCCATGACGCACAAATCGCCCATCGGACAGCCAACCTGCGCCCGTTCATCCTGCTTGTCGCCACGCGCTTGCAGCCGGCGGGCGGGTCAGCCCTGCAAAAAAGTGTTCGGCACAATGGACGAAATGGCTGAAAATCCATGAACAAACCGTCTTGAAATGAAACCCCTGCAGATGAAACCCCGTGCTTTCGGCGGCCGGCACAGGCTTGGTGCGCTTCAGTCCTTGTGGCCGGATGCCTGGTTGCCCGGTCGATGCCGCCACTGTTCATGGTGCACCCGGACGGCTCAGGGCCCGTACAAATCACCTTAACAAAATTTGCCTATGTCTGAATCCAAACTCCGCCGATTCTGGCTGCTCCGTTGGCTGACAGGCGCTGCCGCGCTGGTGGCCAGCGCGTGCAAGATGGCGCCTTTGCCTGCCCCCGTTTCTGAACCGGTCCAGCCGCCCGGTGTTGTCGGGCCCGTGCCTGGCAACCGGGGCTCAGCCCGCAATTCCTCGGCGGCATCGCCCCGCGCCTACCGGGAAGACGGCGCCACCCACCTGTACGGGCTGAATGCCGACCGCATCTACAAGGGCCGGATGCCGCCGTTGCTGTACGCCGTGGGCGTGATCAATGTCGAAATCGACCGGGTCGGCCGCGTGACCCGGCTGGACTGGCTGCGGGCGCCGCGCCATGCGCCTGAAGTGATGGCCGACATCGAACGCACCATCCGGCAGGCCTCGCCGTTTCCGGCGCCGGTGCGGCTGGGCAAGGTGGTCTATACCGACACCTGGCTTTGGCACAAAAGCGGCAAGTTCCAGCTTGACACGCTGACCGAAGGGCAGGACTGAACGCCCCCACGGTCGCTCACTTCGTGTAGCTCCCTGCCCCCCGAGGGGGCCGCTGCGCCTGCGGCCCGGCGAAGCCGGTTCCGCGGCCCCTGCTGGCGGGGAAAGTGTCACCCCCCCCCCCGCTACCCACTGCGTGTGGTTCGCTGCCCCCCGAGGGGGCGCTGCGCCTGCGGCCTGGCAAAGCCAGTTCCGCGGCCCCTGCTGGGTGGGAGGTGTCGCACCGACGCTTGTTGAAAGGATGCTGTTGCAGTCTTTCCTTTGCCCGCAGATGCGCGGGCTATTCGATCTTCAGGTTCTGCGTCTTCACGACATTGCGCCAGGCGCGGTAATCGGCTTCGATGAAGTGGCCGAGCAGCGCGGGTGAGCCGGGTGCGGCTTCGACGGCATCGGCCTTGAAGCGGGCCAGCACCTCCGGCAGCGCCACAACCTTGTTGAGGGCCGCATTCAGGCTGTTGACGATGGCGGGCGGGGTGCCGGCCGGGGCCATGAGCGCAAAGTAATTCACCACGTCGATGCCTGGCAAGCCGGCCTCGGCCATGCTGGGCACGTCGGGAAGCGCACTGGAACGTTTGGCGCTGGTCACCGCCAGCGGCTTGATGCTGCCGTTTTTTATGAACGGCAGAAGGGCCGGAATGGTGCCGGTGACCAGCTGGATCTGCCCGCCGATCATGTCCATCGTCGCCGGCGCCACACCCCGGTAGGGAATGTGCGTGATGAAAGTGCCGGTGCGCGCCTTGAGCAGTTCGAGCACCAGGTGGTTCACGCCGCCAGCGCCCGCCGAGCCGTAATTGAGCACGCCGGGCTGCCGCCTGGCCAGCGCGATCAGTTCCTGCATGCTGCTGGCCGGCAGCGCGGTGTTGGCGGCCCAGACCAGCGGCCCGGTGGCAATCATGCCGACCGGCATGAACTGGCGCAGCGGGTCGTAGTGCGCGCCGGGCACCGACGCGGCCACGGTGGTGAAGGGCGATGCGGCCAGCAGCAGCGTGTAGCCGTCGGCCGGCGCCTGCGCGACGTATTGCGTGCCGATGGCGCCTGAGGCGCCGGCGCGGTTGTCAACGACAAAGGTCGCATTCATGACCTCGCCGAGCTTTTGCGCCACCAGCCGGGCCATCGCATCGGTGCCCGCGCCGGGGGCAAAAGGCACGACGATGCGGACGGCGCGTTCGGGGTACACCGCCAACGGCGTGGACACGCCTTGCGCTAGCGCGGCCGGCATCCACAGGCCCACCACGGCGGCGGCTGACAGCGTCAGCGCCTGGCGACGGCGCGGGATGGCTTTTGAATCGACAGGCATGGTTGCGCGAAAAAGTGGGGAATAGCCAGATTGTCGCCTCGGACGATGACAACGGCATGACGGGTCAGCGCACGCTGCAGCCGTCCCGCTTGCGCTGCAAAAAAATCTCTTGGAGCCGTCGCCATGCAACCGTCCTGCAAGAGACCTTGCGCATTTGCAGTACCCTTTGCTTTTTCAGCACGTGTTCAACAAAAAGTCAGGAGACACCATGGATAAAGCCCTTTCCTCCGCCGAAATGGCGCTGCGCGAAGCCGCACGCGACTACCACCGCCTGCCCACACGCGGCAAGATTTCGGTCAATCCCACCAAGCCCCTGTCCAACCAGCGCGACCTGTCGCTGGCCTATTCGCCCGGCGTGGCCTATCCCTGCCTGGACATCCAGGCGGACCCGTCGCTGGCGCACGACTTCACCTCGCGTGGCAACCTGGTCGGCGTGATCACCAATGGCACCGCCGTATTGGGCCTGGGAAACATTGGCCCGCTGGCCGCCAAGCCGGTGATGGAAGGCAAGGGCTGCCTGTTCAAGAAGTTTGCCGGTATCGACGTGTTCGACATCGAACTGGCCGAAAACGACCCCGACAAGCTGGTCGAGATCATTGCCGCCATGGAGCCGACGCTGGGCGGCATCAACCTCGAAGACATCAAGGCGCCCGAATGCTTCTACATCGAGAAAAAGCTGCGCGAGCGCATGAACATCCCGGTGTTTCACGATGACCAGCACGGCACCGCCATCATCTCGTCGGCTGCGCTGCTCAACGGGCTGGAGCTGGTGGGCAAGGAAATCGGCAACGTGCGCATCGCCGTCTCCGGCGCGGGCGCCGCCGCCCTCGCCTGCCTGGACGTGATGGTCGGGCTGGGCGTGCGGATCGAGAACATCTATGTCTGCGACTCCAAGGGCGTGATCTACGAAGGCCGGCCCGGCGGATTTGACGAATCCAAAGCTCGTTATGCGCAGCTAGGGGCCGAGCGCAGCATGGCCGATGCGGTCAACGGCGCCGACGTGTTTTTGGGCTGCTCGGCGGCCGGCGTCCTGACGCAGGACATGGTCAAGACCATGGCCAGCAAGCCCATCATTCTGGCGCTCGCCAACCCGGAGCCTGAAATCCGGCCCGAACTGGCCAAGGCCGTGCGGCCCGACTGCATCATCGCCACCGGCCGCTCGGACTACCCGAACCAGGTCAACAACGTACTGTGCTTTCCCTACATCTTTCGCGGCGCGCTCGACTGCGGCGCGACCAAGATCACCGAAGCCATGAAGCTGGCCTGCGTGCGCGAAATCGCCAACCTGGCCAAGGCCGACATCAGCGAGGAAGTGGCCCGGGCCTATGCTGGCCAGGAACTGACCTTTGGCCCCGACTACCTGATCCCGACGCCGTTCGACTCGCGGCTGATCTTGCGCATCGCCCCGGCGGTGGCCAAGGCCGCCGAGGCTTCTGGCGTGGCCACGCGACCGATTCAGGACATGGAAGCCTATCGCCAGAGCCTGAGCCGCTTTGTGTATTCCACCGGCATGCTGATGCGCCCGGTGTTCGGCGCCGCCCGCGCATCGTCAGCCAAGCGCGTGGCGTTTGCAGAGGGCGAGGACGAGCGCGTGCTGCGCGCTGCCCAGCTGGCGCTGGACGACGGCATCGCCACGCCGATCCTGATCGGCCGTCCGGCCGTGATCGAGACACGCATTCTGAAAGCCGGCCTGCGGATGCGCCTGGGCAAGGACGTGGAATGCGTCAACCCCGAGGACGATTCGCGCTTTCGCCAGTATTGGGAAGCCTACCACCGGCTGCTCGGCCGCGAGGGTGTCAGCCCCGAAGCCGCCAAGGCCGCCGTGCGCCGCTCGACCACCAGCATTGGCGCGCTGATGGTTCATCTGGGCGACGCCGACGCCATGCTGTGCGGCATGCACGGCCGCTTCGACGTGCACCTGGACCACATCCGCGACATCATCGGCCTGAAAGAAGGCGCGCCCGGCTTTGCCACGGTCAATGCGCTGATGCTGCCCAAGCACACGCTGTTCATCGCCGACACTTTCGTCAACGAAGACCCGAGCGCCGAGCAGCTCGCCAGCATTGCGCTGATGGCTGCCGATGAAGTGCGCCGCTTCGGGCTGCCGCCCAAAGTGGCGTTCTTGTCGCATTCCAACTACGGCTCGTCCAAGCGCTCTTCTGCCCTGAAAATGCGGCGCGCCCGCGAGCTGTTTGCCAAAATGGCGCCAGATGTGGAATGCGACGGCGAAATGCACGGCGACGCCGCCCTGTCCGAGACGATTCGCCGAAATGCGCTGATGGACACCACGCTGACCGGCGAAGCCAATATCCTGGTCTGCCCCAACCTGGATGCCGCCAACATCCTGTTCAACGTGCTGAAGGTCACCGGCGGTGAAGGCGTGACAGTCGGCCCCATCCTGCTGGGCGCCGCCGCCACGGTGCATGTCATGACGCCCTCGGCCACCGTGCGACGCATCCTGAACATGACGGCGCTGGCAGTGGCCAACGCGGGCGCGGGGCGCTGAGAGTCTGACCTGCGCCTTCCCCTATGGGGGAAGGTTGCCATGGGTCGTACTCGATTCTTGCGTCACGCTGAACCTGATTGGTCAAAGTCAAGGTTTGACAGTGTTTTGAGGGTCTTGCGCAGGTTCCGCTTGCGTAAGTCGCTATTGATTTTGTAGTGCCTGGACCGGCTCCATTCAACGACGAAGAGGGTTTGGAAATTCGGCCCTCGTTTGCATGGCCCTGAATACAAAATTATCTGCACTGTTCAACTCAGCATCCACGCTGTCGAGCAAATAGCCGTTCCATCACCTTTGCGGCACCGTCCGGTATCGTTTGACAAGCTGTGCTTGCTTTGCTAAGACCCTGACGCGCTGCCTTGCCATGTCCGAAAAACCGGTCAAGCGTACTAAAAATTGATGGCGACTTCCCCGCACACATGCAATCCAGTGCATTTTCTGGCAGGCTGGAACTGGGAAAGAATACAGGCGCCCAAGCAAAAAGCCCAAGTGAAGGATCACTTGGGCTTTTGATTGGAGGAGAGGGTGGGATTCGAACCCACGGTACCTTACGGTACGCCTGATTTCGAGTCAGGTACATTCGGCCACTCTGCCACCTCTCCAGTGTGTGGTGAGGGCAATTCTAGCAGGCTGAATGGCCGTTTCTGGCTTGCTTCAGGCCGCATGCGCCGAAAGAGTCGCCATGCCGCCCATGTAGGGCTGAAGCACTGCGGGAATATCGACGCCGCCGTCTTCGCGCTGGTAGTTTTCCAGCACCGCCACCAGCGTGCGGCCGACGGCAAGTCCGGAGCCATTCAGGGTGTGCACAAACTCGTTCTTGCCCTGCGCGTTCTTGAACCGGGCCTGCAGGCGGCGCGCCTGGAAGGCTTCGCAGTTGGACACCGAACTGATCTCCCGATACGTGCTCTGCGCGGGCAGCCAGACTTCCAGGTCGTAGGTTTTGGTGGCGCCAAACCCCATGTCGCCAGTGCACAGCAACATGACGCGGTACGGCAGGCCGAGCTTTTGCAGGATGGCCTCGGCATGGCCGGTCATGGCTTCGAGCGCTTCGTAGCTTTTTTCGGGATGAACGATCTGCACCATCTCGACCTTGTCAAACTGGTGCTGGCGGATCATGCCGCGCGTGTCACGACCGTAGCTGCCGGCCTCGGAGCGAAAACACGGCGTGTGGGCAGTGAACATCAGCGGCAATTGCGCTTCCTGGATGATTTCGTCGCGCACCAGATTGGTCAGCGGCACCTCGGCCGTCGGGATCAGGTACAGCGCGGCATTTTCGGCCTGGCCTTCCTGGCCGCCTTTTTTGGCCGCAAACAGGTCTTCCTCAAACTTGGGCAACTGGCCGGTGGCGCGCAGCGAATCGCTGTTGACGATGTAGGGAACATAGCATTCGGTGTAGCCGTGTTCGGCCGTCTGCACGTCGAGCATGAACTGCGACAGGGCGCGGTGCAACCGGGCCAGCGGGCCTTTCATGACGGTGAAGCGCGAACCGGTCAGCTTGGTGCCCAATTCGAAGTCCAGCCCCAGCGGCTGGCCGACATCGACATGGTCTTTGGGCTCAAAACTCAAGGCGGCCGGCTCGCCGCCCAGGCCTTCGAACGGGCTCCACTTGCGCACCTCGACATTGCCTGCCTCGCCGAGGCCCAGCGGGACGCTGTCGTGCGGCAGGTTGGGAACGGCCAGCAACAGCGCCTGCATCTCGATCTGGATCTGTTCAAGCCGGGCGGCAGAGGTTTCGAGCTCGGCCTTGGAGGCAACGACCATGGCCATCACGCCGCTGGCGTCCTCGCCCTTGGACTTGAGCTGGCCAATCTGTCGGGACAAGGTTCCGCGCTGGCCTTGCAGATCTTCGGTCCTGATCTGAACCGCCTTGCGTTCGGCCTCCAGCGTCTGGAAGGCCTCGACATCAAGGAAGGCTTGCGGATGCTTGCGGGTTTCCAGGCGGGCAATGGCCGAGGGCAGGTCTTTACGGAGCAGGTTGATGTCTAGCATGGGGTCGATTGTATTTTGTGCCTCAAGGGCCAGGAATGGGGTGGCCGCTTCAGTTCAGGCTGGCCGGATCGACGTTGGCGCCGCAAATGACCAGGCAGACGGTTTCGTCCGCACGCGGCACATAGCGCCGGCTGTGCAGCGCGGCCAGCGGCAAGGCGGCGGCAGGCTCGACGGCCAGCTTGAGTTCTTTCCACAGCCACAACTGCGCTGCCCGAATGGATTCATCGGTGAGCAGCAGCGCATCGCGCACCTGCGCCTGTGTGATGTCCCAGGCCAGGCTGCCGATACGCCTTGCACCCAGCGAATCGGCCGCAATGCCGCTGACCTCGACATCCACCGGCCGACCGGCCTCACGCGCCCGGAACAAAGCGGGGGCGCGCTCGGGCTCCAGCGCCACCACGCGGCTGTGCTGCCCGAACCAGCTGGCCACGCCGCCAATCAGGCCGCCGCCGCCCACGCTGACCAGCACCGAGTCCGGCAGGCCGCCCTGCCGTTCTATTTCCAGTGCCAAGGTGCCAGCACCCGCCAGCACTTCGGGCTGATCGTAGGCATGCGTCAGCAATGCGCCGGTTTCCTGCTGGCGCGCCAGGCAGGCTTGCAGCGCATCGGCATAGGCGGCGCCGCCGACCACCACGCGGGCGCCCAATGCGGCCAACCGGGCACGCTTGGCCGCGCTGGAGATGTCGGGAACAAACACTTCGCACGGCACGCCCAGTTCACGGGCCGCCGCCGCCGTGGCAATGCCCGCGTTGCCGCCCGATGCCACGATCACGCCGCTGGGCGGAATCGGGTTGGACAGCAGGCGGTTGAGCATGCCGCGCGCCTTGAAGCTGCCGCCGGTCTGCAGGTGCTCCAGCTTGAGCCAGACTTCGGCGCAGTCCACGCCCAGCGCCCGGCCAGGCAGCTTCCACAGCGGAGTTTGATGAATAAAGTGGCTGTAGCGCTCGTCGAACTTACGTTTACAGCTCTCTATTTGATAGCAATCAATGGCCATCGGCACTCAGCTCAACTGGTGGAGCTGGCTGCCGCCGAGTTCCAGCTGATGGCCCTGCGCGTCGAGCTTGAGTCCCTTGGGAAGCGGAAACTTGATGGTTTCCTCCACCCCGTCCATCTTGCGAATCGACACCGCGCCCAGTGCCTTGATGCGGTCAATCACCTGTTTGACCAAAATTTCGGGTGCCGACGCGCCCGCCGTCAGGCCAACGCGGCTTTTGCCGTCAAACCAGGTTTCCTGCAGTTCGCTGGCGTCATCGACCATGTAGGCCTCGGTGCCCAGCTTGGCGGCCAGTTCGCGCAGGCGGTTGCTGTTCGAGCTGGTCGGGCTGCCCACCACGATCAGGATATCAACCTGCGGGCTGAGCAGCTTGACAGCGTCCTGCCGGTTCTGCGTGGCGTAGCAAATGTCCTGCTGCTTGGGCTTGCGCACCTGCGGAAACCGCGCCACGATGGCTGCGCTGATTTCGGCGGCGTCGTCCACGCTCAGCGTGGTCTGCGTGACCACCGCCAGGCGCTCGGTCTGCAGCGGCGAGATGCGCGCCACGTCAGCCACGTCCTCGACCAGATGAATGCCGCTGTCGAGCTGGCCCATGGTGCCTTCGACCTCGGGGTGGCCCTTGTGGCCGATCATGATGAACTCGTAGCCTTCCTTGTTGAGCTTGGCGACCTCGACATGCACCTTGGTCACCAAGGGACAGGTGGCGTCGAAAATCTGGAAACCGCGCGCCCTGGCCTCTTCCTGCACGGCCCGGCTGACACCGTGGGCGCTGAACACCAGCGTGGCGCCGGGTGGCACATCGGACAGCTCTTCAATGAAAATCGCGCCCTTGACCTTCAGGTCGTTCACCACGTAGGTGTTGTGCACGATCTCATGGCGAACGTAGATCGGTGCGCCAAACTTGGTCAGTGCCCGCTCGACGATCTCGATCGCGCGGTCCACCCCGGCGCAAAAACCGCGCGGCTCGGCCAGCAGGATTTCTTCGAGCTGCGGGGCGGGTGTCGGTGCCGGTTCATGCTGGGGCGCAGCAAGGTTCTCCCGTGACGGAACAGCAGGCGAAGCGACAGGTATCTGGATATTTTTCACAGCACGCCGATCACGTGGACTTCAAACTCCACCGGCTGGCCAGCCAGCGGGTGGTTGAAGTCAAACTGCACGGCATTGCCGTCTTCCTTGATCTGCTGCACGGCGCCGGCGTACTGGCCCATGCCGTCAGGCGTGGGGAACTGCACGACGTCGCCCACGCTGTAGCGTTCATCCGGGTCACCCAACTCGTTTA
This sequence comes from Polaromonas sp. CG_9.7, assembly GCF_015752205.1. Lineage (GTDB taxonomy): Bacteria > Pseudomonadota > Gammaproteobacteria > Burkholderiales > Burkholderiaceae_C > Polaromonas. The sequence goes on along the minus strand of NZ_JADOVG010000001.1, from coordinate 115,867 downwards.
GCAGCTTGCGCGCCACCCATTGCACCAGTTCGGGGTTGCGCTCGCCGAATGCCTCGCCGGCGGCCAGTTGCATCGTGGTGCGCGTTCCTTCTGGCAGGCCGAGCAGGCGCTGCTCGATGGCGGGCGACAACTCGCCATTGCCCAGGCTGAGCGTGGCCGGCTTGCCCTCGAAGGTGTTGATGATGCTCGCGCCGCCCGGTGCCGCCATTCGGTAATGCAGCGTCAGGAAGGAGCCTGGCTCGACCACGAGGGGCGTGGTGGACACAGTTGGGGGTTGCAAAGTGGACATAAGACTTTCGCGCCAGCCAGGGTCGGCCAGCAACAGGGACTGAACTGGCCCTATTGTAGAAAGCCCGGCTTGCGCGGGTTGGCCAGCAGGCCTTTTCATGCTTTTTCAACAGGGTTCACGGCCATGGATCGCCCTGCCCTGCGGCATACTCCACTTACTTTTGCTTGCACTTCTTCCTAAACGGCCTTATTCATGCTTCTTAAAGATCTGCCCGCAGACGCCCGTCCGCGCGAAAAACTGCTGGCGCGCGGCCCTGCGGCACTCAGCGATGCCGAATTGCTGGCGCTGCTGCTGCGCACCGGCCTGCCGGGCAAGAATGCGCTGCAGATGGGCCAGGAGTTGCTCGACAACTTTGGCGGTGTGGCCGGGCTGCTGCACACCGGACCCGAGGCGCTCAAATGCATCAAGGGACTGGGGCCGGCCAAGCGTGCCGAGATCGTCGCCGTGCTGGAACTGGCGCGGCGCGCACTGGCCGCAGAGCTGAAGGAAAAAGCGTTGTTCAGCACACCGCAGGCAGTGCGCGACTACCTTCAACTGCAGCTGGGCAGCCGTCCACACGAGATTTTTGCGGTGATGTTTTTAAACAGCCAGAACCGGTTGATTGCCCTGGAGGAAATGTTTCGCGGCACCCTGACGCAAACCAGCGTGTATCCGCGCGAGGTGGTGATCCGTGCGCTGGCGCTGAATGCCGCCAGCGTGGTGCTGGCGCACAACCATCCCAGCGGTGCGGCCGAGCCTTCGCGCGCGGACCAGATGCTGACCCATACCCTGAAAACCGCGCTGGCGCTGGTGGATGTCCGGGTGCTCGACCATTTTGTGGTGACGGCTTCGCAATCGGTCTCGATGGCCGAGCGGGGACTGCTTTAGGATGGGGCCTTTTGGCATCCATGCCCTTCCATTTCCACCGCCATCATGTTTGCGCCCTCCTTCCCACGCCAAAAAAGCCTGCTGATCCGGGACTTCAAAGATTTGCTGCCTGTGCGCCGCGAACTGGAACAGCGCGCCCAGCAGGAAGCACAACGCCAGGCCGAGGTCCGCGCTGCCGCAGCGCGGGTGCGCGCTGAACAAGAGCTGTTTTCACGCGCTGTCGGGCGCGTCATGGCGCTGGCTCCGCGACACCAGCCGGGTCTCAAGGCCAGCCTGGAACGGGCGCGACCGGCGCCAGTAGCCGAGCAGCGCCAGCGCGACGAGCTAGCGGTGATGCAGGAAGCGCTTTCCGACGGGTTTGACGTGGAAAGCCTGCTCGACACCGACGAAGCCCTGAGCTTTCGGCGCCCCGGCATCGGTGTCGATGTGGTGCGCAAGCTGCGCCGGGGCAACTGGAGCATCCAGCGCCAGCTCGACCTGCACGGTTTTCGGCGCGAGGATGCGCGCAATGCGCTCGGCGCCTTCATTCGCGACGCCAACAAAGCCGGCCTGCGCTGCGTTCGCGTGGTGCACGGCAAGGGCCTGGGCTCACCCGGCAAGACGCCGGTGCTCAAGGGCCGGGTGCAAAGCTGGCTGGTGCAGAAAAAGGAAGTGCTGGCCTTTGTGCAGGCGCGGCCGGCGCATGGCGGCGCCGGGGCACTGGTGGTCCTGCTGGCGCCGTGGTGAAAGGGCCAGCGCCTGAAACCGGTAATGCTATTGATTCAATAGCTATAAACGCCCATTCTTAAAGCGTAAAAGCCACTTTTAATACTTAATTTATCGCTCTTGCAAAGCGTGGCTGACTGCAGGCCGACAGTGTGCGCCGGTGCTAACGCAGACGGCATATTGACAATTCTTCCGGGCGGCTTCAGTATGCTTTGGTGGGCGCTTCCTGTGCGGTTTTGTATTTCTGCACGGGATGTCCCTGATGCCGGTGCAAGCCTGGCTGCAGGGAGAAACCATGGGTTCTGCGGACCGCCCAGACGCCGTTGAACCGGGTGGGTGAGACACAGCACCGAAAGGAGTCATCATGTCACGCCAATACATCGATTGCCGGGAATTTCCCAGCGCCATGAACTGCAGCGTCGCGCTGTCAGCGGACAGCGACAAGGAGCTGCTTGAGGCCGCCGTGCAGCATGCCGTCGCCGTGCATGGGCACAACGACTCGCCAGAGCTGCGCAAGCAGCTGGCCTCAATGTTCAAGCAGGGCACGCCGCCGCTGGCGGTGGCGCAGGCCGGCATGGCCAGCGCCTGATCAACACATTGGTGTCAAGCAGGAACCGCCGCCTTCACTCGCCGCGGTTGCGCATCCAGTCGGCGGTCTGGAAAAACGAGGCATTGAGCCGTGCACGCAGGGCGTCGTCCACGCCGGTTTCCTGCATTGCCTGGTCCATGCAGGCCAGCCACTGGTCGCGCTCCTTGATGCCAATGCTGCCGCCGCCGGTCTGCTGCGGCATGTGGCGCTGGCGCAGGCGCGGATGGCCGAAGCGTTCGGTGTAGTGTTGGGGGCCGCCCATCCAGCCGCACAGGAACCAGAACAGGCGCTCTCGGGCATTGTCCAGGGTGCTGCCGTGCGCTGCACGCAAGGCGGTGTAGGCCGGCTCCAGATCCATGAGGTCGTAGAAACGCTCGACCAGCGCCTTGACGCATTCCTCGCCACCGATCCAGGCAAAAGGGGTTTCGTGGAGTGGAGTTTCGGCGGGTTTGTCATCAGTGTTCATAGCGAGGATTTTATGAACCCGCCAGCCGCCCTTGCCGCGAAGTCGCGAATCCGGGGATACGCGACAGCCAGCGCGGCCGGATTCCCGCTTGTGCGGCAGTGCCAAGGCCACGCAGCTGGGTTTTACTGGGCCTTGCGCAGCGTTTCCACCACCGGGGTCTTCAGAACGGCGCGCAGTCCCCACCAGCCGGCGGCCAGCGCCAGGGCCGCGCCGGCCAGGCTGCCAAACACCGGCACAGTCCACGAACCGGTCCAGTTGAAGTCGAACACATAGCGCGCCAGGCCCCAGCCGACCACCAGCGCCACCATCGACGCCAGGAAACCGGCCAGCAAACCGACACCGGCCAACTCGGCGCGCTGCACCTGCCGCAGCAGTGACGCCCGGGCGCCCACGGCGCGCATGATGGCGAATTCTCGGGCGCGTTCCTCGCGGGTGGCGGTGATGGCGGCAAACAGCACCACCAGTCCCGCCGCCAGTGTGAAGCCGAACAGAAACTCGACCGCCCGGATCACCTGGTCGAGCACCCGCTGCACCTGCGCCAGCGTGCTGCTCATGTCCACATTGGTGATGTTGGGAAAGGCACGCACCAGCGTGTTGTCAAAGCTTTGCGGCCGGGGCTGCCCGCTGGCCACCGGGTCGGCGGGTTCGGGTGCGCGAAAAGCGCTGATGAAGGTCACCGGCACGTCGGCGGCAAGTTGTGCCACCGGGTACATGACGAAAAAGTTCACATGCATCGAGCCCCAGTCCACCTTGCGCAGGCTGGTGATCCTGGCTTCGTTGGTCTGGCCGGCAATGTCGAAACGCAGGCTGTCGCCAAGCTTCAGGCCCAGCGTTTCGGCCAGACCTTCCTCGACGCTGATGGCGCCTGCTTCATTGGGTGTCCAGCGGCCGGCAACCACCTGGTTGTGGGCCGGCTTTTCGGCGCTGTTGGACAGGTTGAACTCGCGGTCCACCAGTCGCCTGGCGCGGTCGTCCTCGTAATTCCCGGGCGTGATGTCCTTGCCGTTGATGGCCACCAGCCGGCCGCGAATCATCGGGTACCAGTCAAACTTGGTCACGCCGCCGTCCTTGAGCGCCTGCTGAAAGGCGTCGCCCTGGTCGGGCTGCACATTGATGACAAAACGGTTGGGCGCATCCGCCGGCGTCGCCTGGCGCCAGCTGCTGATGAGGTCGGTGCGCAGCAGCACCAGCAGCATCAGCGCCAGCAGGCCGATGGCCAGGGCGCTGGTCTGCACCACTGCATAGACCGGCCGGGCCGACAACTGGCGCGTGGCCAGCACCAGCCAGCGCGGCGCGGTGGCTTCATTGACGCTAGCGCGCAGCAGCCTGACGGCGGCGTAGCTGGCAGCGGCAAACACCAGAACGGCGCCGGCAAAGCCGCCAACGGCGATCAGGCCGAGCTTCAAGTCGCTGCTGGCAGCCATCAGCAAGGCTGCAAAGCCCAGAATGCCCACGCCCAGCACCAGCATCGACACCGGCTTAAGGTTGCCGACATCGCGGCGAATTACCCGCAGTGGCGGCACCTGGGCCAGTTGCAGCACTGGCGGCAGCCCGAACGCCAGCAAAAGCGTCAAGCCCATGCCCATGCCAAACGCCGCCGGCCAGAAGGTCGCAGCCGGCAAGGTAGCGCTGACCAGCCCGGCCAGCAACAACACAAACACGTAATGCACGGCAAAACCGAGTGCCACGCCCAGCGCGCTGGCCACCAGGCCGGCAAGCACAAATTCAAATGTGTAGGCCAGTGCAATGGTCCGCTGCGGCTGACCCAGCACGCGCAGCATGGCGCAGTCGTCCAGGTGCTTGGCGGCAAAGCTGCGCGCAACGATGGCGACGGCCACGGCGCTGAGCAGCGCGGCCAGCAGCGCCACCAGGTTCAGGAATTTTTCGGCCCGCTCCAGCGTCTGCTGCATCTGCGGGCTGCCGCTCTCCAGGGATTCGAGCCGCGCGCCGCGCAGCGCTGTTTCAGCGCCCGGCTTGTTCAGCTCGTCGGTGGCCCAAGTGACATAGGACTTGACGGCTTGCGCGTCATTGCTTGCCACGGCAAAGCGGTAATTGGTGCGGCTGGCTGGCTGGATCAGGCCAGTGGCAGCGACGTCAAGCTGGTTGACCATGACGCGCGGTGAAAAGCTGATGAAGCCGGAACCCCGGTCAGGTTCCTGCACGATCACGCGGGTGACGGTGAATCGGGCATCGCCCATCAGCAGCGGCTGGCCGAGCTTCAGCCCCAGCGCATCGAGCAGCGCTGCATCGACCCAGGCGGTGCCGGGTGCGGGAATGTCACGCGTCGGCTGCGCCGTGGTTTCATCAAGGCTGGTGGCTACCCTCATGTTGCCGCGCAGCGGGTAAGTTTCGGGAACAGCCTTGAAAGCCACCAGCTTGCTGGCGCCACCGTCCTCTTCCCGGGCGCGGGCCATGGTCGGAAAAGTGACGGTGGAAATGGCGTTCAGGCCCAGTGACCGGGCTTTTTCAATGAAAAGCGCCGGAATCGGGCCATCGCTGCGCACCACGGCATCGCCGCCGAGCAACTGCAGGGCGTCCCGCTGCAGCCCGCCATTGAGCCGGTCGGCAAAAAACCCGACAGCCGTAAGAGACGCCACAGCCAGCGTGACCGCCACCATCAGCAGTCGCAACTCGCCCGCCCGCAGATCGCGCAGCAGGGTTTTCCAGCCGAGCTTGAGAAAAAGAGTGTTCATGGCGTGACCTTAGCGCAGAACCGGTAAGGGGTACGCAATTAAGGGTTGATGTGCGGGGATAAGCAGTCTCGCGGCCAAGCTGGCCTTGCCAAGGTTTTCAGGTTATTTTTACAAGCCAAAAATGTAGTTTGCGCATATTGCGCTTGTGCTGACAGCTATCAAAAAAGAATCTTGTCTGCGCTGGCAACACGACTCACCCCGCACCGGCTGAAACAGAAGCTGCAACCAGCAAGCCAGGCTCCAGTCGAAGCCGCTCGGCATGGGTATAGCAAAGAAACCGTTTGTTGGTGGCACGGCCAATTGCGCACAAGCCGACCAATTGCGCCACCTGGTGGCCCATTTGCGTGATGCCGCTGCGCGAGACCACCACCGGCACGCCCATCTGCGCCGACTTGATGACCATCTCGCTGGTCAGCCGGCCGGTGGTGTAGAAGACCAGCCCTGAAGCAGTTGAAGCCGCGGCATCCGATACAGCATGCGCAGCTGAGTCATCCGCCTCTGCACCAGCAAGGGCCGCTGATCCGGCTTTGCCGGGCTGCAGGCGCAGCGCCCCTTCGGCGGGGTCCGATACAGCAAGCGCGGGGGAGTTCTGCGTCTCTGCACCAGCAAGGGCCGCGGAACCGGCTTTGCCGGGCCGCAGGCGCAGCGCCCCCTCGGCGGGGTCCGATACAGCAAGCGCGGGGGAGTTCTGCGTCTCTGCACCTGCAAGGGCCGCGGAACCGGCTTTGCCGGGCTGCAGGCGCAGCGCCCCTTCGGCGGAGTCCGATACGGCAAGTGCGGGGGAGTTCTGCGTCTCTGCACCTGCAAGGGCCGCGGAACCGGCTTTGCCGGGCTGCAGGCGCAGCGCCCCCTCGGGGGGCAGCGAACCACACGGAGTGGGGAGCGTGGGGGCTTCATTCATCCACATCCAGCCGGCGATGGTGTCGATGGCGTTGTGCCGCCCGACATCTTCGACAAACAGCAGCATGTCGGATTCGCCGGAAGCAGTTGAAAACAACGCGCAGGCATGAACCGAGCCGGCTGACTTGTAGGTGGTTTCCTTGAGCCGGATGGTGTTAACCAAACTGTAGAGCTGGCTTTGCGTGATGGCTGCCTCTTCGGGCAGTGCGATCTGGTCCACCTCGTCCATCAGGCCACCAAACACGCTGCCTTGCCCGCACCCGGTAGTAACCACCCGGTGTGCGGTTTTTTCCTCGATGTCCTCGATGCCGTGGCGCGTTTTGACGGCGGCGGCACCCACATCCCAATCAACCGTGATCGACTCGATGTCGGCGACGTCCCGCACCAGGCGCTGGTTGCGCAGGTAGCCCAGCACCAGCAGTTCGGGGTTCGCCCCCAGCGTCATCAACGTGACCAGTTCGCGCTTGTCAACATACACCGTCAGCGCACGCTCGGCAGGAATCGAGACTTTTTGCTGTTCGCCAAATTCGTTGACCGCATCAATCTCGCTGGTCAGCGGTGCCCGGGCTTTCGTCAGATAGGGAAGTGTCATGGAAAAAAGAGTACCGTAAAAAAAGGCCGGCACCTTGCGGTCCGGCCTTTCAGAAAAAGAAATAGCAAAAATCAGGGCTTTCTGGCCGGATTCATAACGGCATCAGGCACCGTGCTGCTGGGCGGGCTGGCAGCCGTGGTGGCTGGTGAATGGGCGCCTGACGCCTCAATGGGTTTGGCCGCATTAGCAGGTGCAGCGACGTAACTGCCCGGATTGGCACAAGGCGGAGTGGCCGTCGCCGGCTTGGTTTCTTTGCCAGCAGTCTGAGCAGAAGCCATATACATGGCGGCTACCCGGTCCTGCGCCTGACACAGCTGGTAAGCATCGACTTTTGAAGTCCATGCTGCCTTGCCGGCAGCTTCATCGGACTTGGCCTTGGCCTCGGCCGAAAGTGCCGGCAGTTTCGCCATTGCCAGCGTACAGACACCGAGCATCAGGCTGGTAATGAGGTATTTTTTCATGGAAATCCTTGGCTCTTGTCTTTATGCCTGAACCGCCGGTATGGCAGGGGGCACGGGTTGGCTGCGCTGGGCAGGAATGCGGCCCGCCTTGACCTCGTCATACCAGTATTCGTGGTGGTCTTTGGCCCAGGCTTCGTCCACATAACCGGTTCTCATTGCTTTGTAGGCATCCTGCATGCCGATGGTGCCCAAATAAATATGCCCCATGAACATGGCCATCATGAAAACTGTGGCCACGGCATGGACCATGTGCGCAATCTGCATGGTTCCCCGCTCATAAACCATGCCAGGCACAATTTTGTCCAGCACGAAGCCGGAGGACACCACGATCAAGCCCAGGAAGAACACGCCGCCCCAGAAAACAACTTTTTCACCCGCGTTGAAGCGGTTGGATGCAGGCTCGTTGCCTGAAAACAGGCCGCCACCTTTTCGCAACCAGTTCAAGTCGCCCTTTTGCGGCCAGTTGTCGCGCAAAAATGTAAAAAATACAATCACCAGCGACACGGCAAAAAGTGGACCGGCAAAGTTATGCATGTTTTTCAGAACATAGGTCAGCCAGCCATACAGCGTGCCCCCCATGACCGGCAACATGAAGAACTTGCCAAATGCCATCACCAGGCCCGAGATGGCCAGAATCGAGAAAGCTATCGCATTGGACCAGTGCGCTGCGCGTTCAAAAGGTGTAAAACGCTCAATCTTTTTTCCGTTGTCAGGCGTATGGTTCTTGATTGAACCCTTGCTGAAATAAAAGAGCGCAATGGCAAGCACCACGATCACCAGCAGCGCGCCGCCATAAGGAATCAGCCAGTTGTTGCGTACCTGGCGCCACGCGTCGCCCGCATTGGTCAGGCGTGAACCAGGATATTGCACGAAGGGCTGAATCAGGTTGCCAGCCTCCGGTGCCTGACTTTTGGGCAGGCTGCTGTGTCCCGTGACACCCGCACCGACCTGGCGCCACATGGGGGCATTGTTGCCGGGCTGGACCTTGGCGCGCTCGCCATTGGTCTGGCTGGCATAACCCGGAAGTTCATTGGCGTCAGGCTTGACTTCGAAAATGTTCTGGCTCTGGACACCTCCCATGGCAGGCGGTGCGCTGGGCGCAGCCTGGGTGGTGGCAGGCGCTTGCGCCTCCATGGCGGGCACAGAACCGACAGGCGCCGGGGCCTGCGCAGCAACCGGTCCTGCCAAACCAATTGCTATTAAAAATATAGCTAATTGCGCATGCTTCATAAGGCCTCCGGTCAGTTTATCTTGGAGTACTCGTTCTGGGTGTTCTGCATGCGGGTTTTCAGCCCCTGCTCCCAGCTGTTTTTGTCACCCGCGTTCCAGCCCGGGGTTACAAACGAGTTTTTCGCGCCTTGAAACGCGGCAACGTGGCCTTTGTTACCGCCCAGGGTCTGCGGTTTTTCGCCGCAGGCAGACAAGCCCGCCAAGGCGACCAAAACCGGAATCAGCAAGACAAGCCTTGTCATGATTTCGCTCCTGCTGGCGGCTGGCCCGCCTGCTTGGAGCCGTAAGCCGTGCCCCAGCCCCAGACTTCGGCGCCCTTGCCGCGCTGCACGACGCGGTTGCGGAAAATATCCGCCACCACATCGCCATCGCCCGCAAGCAATGCCTTGGTCGAGCACATTTCGGCGCAGGCAGGCAACTTGCCTTCCGCCAGCCGGTTGCGGCCGTATTTTTCAAACTCCGCCTGGCTGCCGTTGACCTCGGGGCCACCGGCACAAAAAGTGCATTTGTCCATCTTGCCGCGCACACCGAAGGTGCCGGTGGAAGGAAACTGCGGCGCACCAAACGGGCAGGCATAAGAGCAGTAGCCACAGCCAATGCAGATGTCCTTGTCGTGCAGCACCACACCTTCGTCGGTGCGGTAAAAGCAGTTGACCGGACACACCGCCATGCAGGGGGCGTCGCTGCAGTGCATGCAGGCCACCGAGATGGATTTTTCTCCGGGAACGCCATCATTGAGTGTCACCACGCGGCGACGGTTTACGCCCCAAGGGACTTCGTTTTCGTTTTTGCAAGCGGTGACGCAGCCGTTGCATTCAATGCAGCGTTCCGCGTCACAGACAAATTTCATGCGTGCCATTTTTATTCTTCCTTATGCTCGTTCGACATTACAAACCGTCGTTTTCGTTTCCTGCATCATCGTCACGCTGTCGTAGCCGTAAGTGGTGCCGGTGTTGATGGCTTCACCACGAACAACGGGGTGCGCACCTTCCGGGTAATACGCCAGCATGTCGGCGCCCTGCCAGCGACCTGAAAAATGGAAAGGCATGAACACGGTGTCGGGACCGACACGTTCGGTCACCATCGCCTGCACATTGAGACGCGCGCCGGTCGGCGTGCTGACCCAGGCGCGCTCGCCGTTGCGGATGCCTTTTTCGGCGGCCACCTTGGGGTTGATCTCGATGAACATTTCCTGCTGCAACTCGGCCAGCCACGGATTGGACCGGGTTTCCTCGCCGCCGCCTTCGTATTCGACCAGCCGGCCGGACGTCATGATCAGCGGAAATTTCTCATGCACCTTGTCGGCGATGTTCTTGTCCTGCAATGTTTTGTACAGTGTTGGCAGGCGCCAAAAAGTCTTCTTATCATCATGCGTCGGATATTTAGCCGCCAAGTCAGGCCGAGTGCCATAAAGCGGTTCCCGATGCTGCGGAATCGCATCAGGAAAGTTCCATACCACGGCGCGCGCCTTGGCATTACCGAACGGATAGCAGCCGTGGTTTTTCATGACCACACGGATGATGCCGCCGGATGAATCGGTCTTCCAGTTCTTGCCCTCGGCAGCGGCTTTTTCAGGTTCGCTCAATTCGCCCCACCAGCCGAGCTTTTTCACCAGGATGTGGTCGAACTCCGGATAACCCGTGGTGATGTCAGCCCCCAGCGAATGCGAGCCGTCTTCAGCCAGCAAGGTCTTGCCTTCACGCTCGACGCCAAAGTTGGCGCGGAAGTTTCCGCCGCCGTCCATGACGTGCTTGGAAGTGTCGTACAGGTTGGGTGAGCCGGGGTGCTTCAGCTCCGGCGTGCCCCAGCACGGCCATGGCAGGCCAAAATAGTCGCCTGTCGTGTCGTAACCGGTCAGCTTGTCCTTGCCGCCTTTGGATTTAAGGGTCTTGACATCAAACAGGTGCATGTTGCGCATGTGCGCCTTCAGGCGCTCCGGACTCTGGCCGGTGTAGCCGATGGTCCAGCAGGTCTTGTTGATTTCGCGCAGGATGTCCTCGGGCACGGGCTCGTCCATGCCCTTGACCTTTTGCATTTTGTAGTTCTTGGACAACTCCTTGCCAAAGCCCAGGCGGTCGGCGAACTGCTGCATGATCATGTGGTCGCTACGGCTTTCCCACAGCGGCTCAATCACTTTTTCACGCCATTGCAGCGAACGGTTCGATGCAGTCACTGAGCCGCTGGTTTCAAACTGCGTGGCCGCCGGCAGCAGGTACACCGCGCGGTTCGGGTTCAAATCTTCGGCCTTGCCGGGCATGGCGGCCATGGCAGCGGTGGCTGACGGGTACGGGTCCACCACGACCAGCAAATCGAGCTTGTCCATGGCCCGTTTCATTTCCAGTCCCCGGGTCTGGGAGTTGGGGGCATGACCCCAATAGAAGACGCCGCGCAGGTTGGAATCCTGGTCAATGTATTCGTTTTTCTCCAGCACACCGTCAATCCAGCGCGACACGGTGATGCCGGGCTTGCCCATCATGGCAGGCGAGGCGTAGCGGCTCTTGATCCAGTCAAAGTCAACGCCCCAGGTCTTGGCAAAATGTTTCCACGAGCCTTCGGCCAAGCCGTAGTAGCCCGGCAGCGAGTCAGGATTGGGGCCGACATCGGTAGCGCCCTGCACGTTGTCGTGGCCCCGGAAAATGTTGGTGCCGCCGCCGCTTTTACCTACGTTGCCCAGGGCCAGCTGCAGGATGCAAGACGCGCGAACGATGGCATTGCCAGTGGTGTGCTGGGTCTGCCCCATGCACCAGACAATGGTTGAGGGCCGGTTCATCGCCATCATCTGTGCCGCTTTGAACACTTGCGCTTCCGGCACGCCGCAGGCTTCCTCGACCTTGTCAGGCGTCCATTTGGCCAGCACTTCTTCCTTGATTTTCTCCATGCCGTAAACACGGTCGTTGATGTACTTGGTATCTTCCCAGCCGTTCTTGAATATGTGGTGCAGCATGCCGAACACAAACGGAATGTCAGAGCCGGAGCGAATGCGGATGTATTCGTCAGCCTTGGCGGCAGTGCGCGTGAAACGTGGGTCCACCACGATCATCTTGCAACCCTTTTCCTTGGAATGCAGCATGTGCAGCATGCTGACCGGATGGGCCTCGGCGGCGTTCGAGCCGATGTACAACGCGCACTTGCTGTTTTGCATGTCGTTGTACGAATTGGTCATGGCGCCGTAGCCCCAGGTGTTGGCAACACCCGCCACCGTGGTCGAGTGGCAGATGCGGGCCTGGTGGTCGCAGTTGTTGCTGCCCCAGAAACTCATCCACTTGCGCAGCAAATACGACTGCTCGTTGTTGTGCTTGGACGAACCGATCACATACACCGAATCCGGGCCGCTTTCTTTGCGCAAGGCCAGCATGCGCTCGGTGATTTCATTCAGCGCCGTGTCCCAGCTGATACGCTCGTACTTGCCATTGACCAGCTTCATCGGATAGCGCAGGCGGTACTCGCCATGGCCATGCTCGCGCAGTGCAGCACCTTTGGCGCAGTGCGCACCCAGGTTGATGGGCGAATCAAATACCGGTTCCTGACGTACCCAGACGCCGTTTTCGACTACTGCATCGACTGCGCAGCCGACTGAGCAATGCGAGCAAATCGTGCGTTTCACCTCTATTTTTGAGGTACCCGTGGCTTCACCAGATGCAGCGGCATTGGCTTTTTTGACCAGTGTCAGCTGCGTTGCTGCCAAACCGACGCCAACCCCCAAACCTGAACGCCGCAGGAAAGCGCGCCGATCCATGGTGGGCAGGGCGTGGGACAGACCACGTGTAAGGCTTTGCACAAAGCGCGGAGAACCTGCGCGGTGCGCTGTCGAACCCAAGGTACTGGAAGATTTTTTCGTGAGCAGCATGAAGCTCTCCGTGAGAATTAAAGAAGAAATATCCGGGAAGAGAGATCAGACGAGATCAGACGCGCGCCGTCTTGTAATAGCGCTCGACATGCTCCGAGACGCTATAGCCACCGCCTTTTTCAGGTGCGGGCTTGGGAACCGCAACGGTAACTTCAGCGAGCTGCACTCGCGGCAGCGCCATCACGGCAGCAGCGGCTGCGCCGGTGGCTGCGGCACCGAAGAAGAAACCCCGGCGGGAGGGTTTGGGCTGGCTTTCTTGCATTTTTGCTTCCTGAAATTTTGGCGGTATATATGTAGCAATTTTCATAACTTTACGTCAGAGACAAGCGCACCACAATGGGTCACGGAGATAATGTCCAAAAACCAAGGGGAAACCATAGCGAATCAAAGATTTACATGTGCGCACCATGCTGGATATGGCTGTCACTCCGTGGCGGCGATCACGGGCTGAAAATAAAAGGTCTCAGTCCAGCATGTCAAAACCCTGCGTTTCAACGCTGACAAAGGATTGCGCAAAGCCGCAGAGTGCACGGTAGAAACGCGCCTTCGGATGCCGCATGACCGCCTCGCACATCATGGGGAACCAGGGCTGCACATGGCGGGTGAAAAATGTCCGCTGGCGCGTGAGATTGGCCACTTCGACATCGTCGCCGGCAATCAGGTAACGCATGACTTCGCACAGGTAGGCAGCATGGTCTTCTGTCTCTGACATGGCGCCGTCGCGCGCCAGGCCAAGGTCCGCCAGGTCGGTGCGCAGCGCTGCCAGCGGTTTTTCATTCAGAAAGCCGCTGAGGTAGTGGGAGCCGAAAAGATAGACCTCGGGTTTGCCCACGCCGCCGAACAAGGCGTCGTATTCACGGCGGATTTCGTCCAGCGACTGTTCACGCGCAGCAGCAACCAGCTCGCCCCAGGGGCTTTCCAGCAGCGCGCCAGCGGCCGGGGCCTGGGTCACGGCCACGCGCAGCCTGTCGTGCAAGTCGGCTGAAGGCGCCGCATAAAGCAATGCGGCGAGCAGGCCGTAGACCTCGGCACGCGCGGTTTCTTCGTCGAGGGTGGAGGCGGTGAGTTGGGCTTGCATGGATCGTTGCCAGTGGTTAGCGAATGTCGGAAATCTTGACTTCGTTGTCGGCCGAATAGATGTCGATCACCCGGCAGTCGCTGCACATCTTCAGGCGATCAGCCGCCGCACCCTGGAACATGGCATGGCCGGCCAGTTTGCCCAGCATGGATTCGATTGCCTTGAGCGTACCGAAAGGCTTGCTGCAGCGGATGCAGGCATAGGGCTGCATCTCGTTGATCACCACGGCTTCCCTGCGCTGGGGCGTGAGCCTGAGCTGGGGCACCAGCGTCAGCGCGTTTTCAGGACAGGTCGTGACACACAGACCGCATTGCACGCAGTTTTTTTCAATGAACCGGAGCTGCGGGCGTTCGGCGTTGTCCTGCAGGGCGCTGGCCGGGCAGGCGCTGACACAGCTCAGGCACAGCGTGCAGGCATCCTTATTGATGGCCAGCGCACCCAGCGGCGATGCGGCCGGCAACGCAATCGCTTCGGTTTTGAGCGGCTTGACTGGTGTGATTGAGGTAGCCGACATAACCGGCGCCTGCGCCATCAAATGGTCGAGCGCCAGCTCCAGCGTGGCGCGCTTGTCGGCCTGCACGGCAAAGCCGGCGGGCTGGGCAACGCCCTGCGCAGGCGCGGGCTGCAACTGCAGATCAAGCGCCGCCAGATCGCGCGCATCTTTTGCCTCCAGCAAACGGAAATGCTCACCTGAAAAACCGAGTCCGGTGAGGATGGCCTGCGCCACGTCCATCTGCTCGCGCACGGCTTCACGGTACTGCGGCGCTTCTTCGCCAGTCATCAGCACCCACACCTGCGACGCGCCATACGCCACGCTGGAGAGCCACAGCTCCAGGCCGGTTGAAGCGGTGTGAAACAGGCCCAGTGGCATCACGCGCGCCGGCACACCACGAATCGCCGGGTCGAGCCGGGCCCTGCGGCCCAAGTCGCCGAGCAGACGCGTGCCGGCTTCCTGGCTGTGCAACAGCAGCGCGGCATGCTTTCCGCCGGATTTGGCGTAGGTGGTCAGCAAGGTCTTGATTTTTGTACCCTGCTCGGCAGGGCGCGGGTAGGCATAAGAAATGGCGCCGGTCGGGCAGACCGTGGTGCAGGCGCCGCAGCCAACGCACAGATTGGGATTGACCTTGATCTGCTGGCGACTTTTTTCACTGCTGATGGCAGAGGCCGAACACACGTCAATGCAGGCATTGCAGCCCACGGTGTTGTTGCGGCTGTGGGCGCACAGCTTTTGCTTGTAGTTGAAAAACTTGGGCTTTTCAAACTCGCCCACCAGCGAACGCAGTTGCAGCAGCATACGGCTGTCCTGGCCATCCCAGCGGAAATAGCCTTGCGGCAGCGCATGCTGGGTAAAGGCGGGTGTGGCGCGCAGGTCGAGCACCAGGTCGAATTTTTCGCTCAGTGCTTCGGGCTCGCGGCTGAAATCGATGGCGCCGGCGACGCCGCAAACCTTCACGCAGGCCCGGTGCGACTGGCACAGGCTCATGTCGATCTGGTAGTCAAAGCCAATGGCGCCTTCCGGGCAGGCCGACAGGCAAGCGTTGCAGCGGGTGCACAGGTCCAGGTCAATCGGGTTGTTGCGCGTCCAGTTCAACTCGAAAGCGCCCAGCCAGCCGGTCAGTTGCTTGATTTGCCCGGCCAGCACCGGATAGCGCCGTTCCTGCAGACCGCCGCCCTGGCCTGCGCCCAGACTGAACAGTGTGACGTCAAGCGCATCCGAGACCAGTTCGGCAGCGCGCTCGGCGGCATCGAGCGGGCCAATGATAAGCAGGCGACCGGCGCTTTTGTAGGTCACCGTGGGCACCGGTTCGGCATCGGGCAGATGGGCCAGCGCCAACAAGGCGGCAATCTTCGGGCTGGCCTGAATGGCGTCCTTGCTCCAGCCGCCGGTTTCCCGGATATTGACGAACTTGATAACGGACGTGGCGCCTTCGGTTTGCTGGGCGAGTTCGGCAAACAGCCGGGTTTCCTGGGTGCAGGCGACGATGACGTCGTCGCCGGACTGGATGGCTTTCTGGAATGCGCCCGCTTCGCGCCGGCACAGCGTCGAATGCAGCGTCAGGTTTTCATCAAGTGCCGTGCCCAGCGCGCGGGGCTGAAGGGGCATGGTCTGGTTGCAGTCGCAAATGAGAGTTGGCATGGTCGTCGGGTTGGCTGGCGCCGTGATCCTCGAAAGGCTCGGGCTGGCTGGGGAGTTCAGCGATTGGGGTTGTCGGACTGAGAATGTCTTGTGAATTTCCAGGCTGCCTCGACATCTCAAGGTCGTTTTCAACCAATTCAACCGATTTCGTTGAATTTACAGGAGATTGCACTGCAGCGGCTTCTGGATCACTCTCATTATTTTCATCATCTTCGTTAAAAATTTTCAACAGCTTGGCGCCGACCATCTGGCGCAGCATGGATTCCGGAATCGGGTCGGCAATGGAATAGTCGCTGATATAGATGTCGAGGCCGTCCATCACGTTGTAGTGCGGGTCGGTGAAGAGTTTTTTCATGGCGGCGTTGCGCACGTCGGCACCGACATTTTGGGCCATGAAGGGCTTGAAGTCGGAATCCTGGGTAAGGGCTTTCACGTCGTCCAGCGAGAGCAGTTTTTCCGGCGATTCTGCCGGCGGCGTCGAAGGCGCAGAGGCCTGGGCCGAGTCGGCTACAAGCGCGGCGGGTGAGGCGGCGGTGGCAATTACTGGCGCGGCTTTTACCGGTGCGGCAGGCTCGGCCAGTGGCTTGCCCTGCAGCACGTCGGTCTTGCGCCGCGACCAGCGGCCAAGGAATCCGGTGGGCTCTTCAGCCACGACCGCCTCCGCCTCCGCCAAACTTCTTTTCGGTGCTCACGCGGGCCGGGCTGCCAAAGCGGTCGACCAGCGGCTGAAAACTTTGCGGACGCTGGCGGCGCTTGGCTTCAAGCACATGGTGTTCATCAACAAAATGCTGTATCCACTGCACCACGTCGGGCGGTGCGGGCACCTGCTCGACGGTTTCCTGCGCATCGAGCCAGCGGCCGGCGTCGTGGTAGCTCACGGTGACGATTTGCGGTACGGCAACAGGCTCTTCGGCCAGCGCAGCTACTTCTTCCATGCGCCAGACGACCCAGAAGCACGGCTGCGGCGTGGTGACATTGAGGTAGTAGCCTTCTGCATCGCCCCGGTGCAACTCCACCCGGAAGCCGGGATGCAGCCAGCGTTCCTCGCGCTCGTCCTTCAGCAACAGGCGCGGTTGCGTCCCAAAACTGGTCTCATGCGGCACCACATCGGCCAGCGTCCAGCGCCACGGCTGCCACACGTTGTCGATGCGCTCGCGGCGCATCACCACGGCCACATCCATGCACGGTCTGCGAAGGGCGTCATCGGTGTCGGGGGATTGCATCAGGAAATCGGACATGGCCGAAGTGTACGGCGCGCCTGATGCCCGCTGGAATCAAAGTCTTTTTCCGACAGACGTCTGCGGTAGGATGCCACTACAGCTCGCCTGCAATCTGCGAACGGTTTGAGGCGACCGGCTGGTACACACGCTGGCAGGCATCGCGTGCTGCAATTTTGGCTGGAGATTCAATGGTCCATCAGGCATATTCACGAAGGGGATGGGGTCAGTGGCTGGGCAGCATGACGCTGCTGGCTTTTGCCGGTTGCGCCACACAACCCGACCGCAGCCCGCGATCCCTGGACGCTTCACGTACCGGGAGCGATATTGCGCTGTTTGCGCTGTCGCTGCTGGACAGGTCCTATGTGTACGGTGGCCGCGGCCCGGCAACCGGGTTTGATTGCTCAGGACTGGTGTCGCACGTTTATCTTGAGGCCGCCGGCATCGCACTGCGGGGAAGCGCAGCGTCGATGGCCAAAGTCGCACGCCCGGTGAATACGGCCGACCTGATGGCTGGCGACCTGGTGTTTTTCAACACCCTGGGCTATTCGTTTTCGCATGTTGGCATTTATGTGGGCGACGGGCGCTTCGTGCATGCCAGCAACCCGCGAACCGGCGTGAGGACGGACAGGCTGGACAGCAAATACTATGCAACCCGGTTTGAAGGCGCGAAAACAGTATTGAGCTAAGCGTGAGCGTTGAGTGCGCGTGTCGTTTTTTCAGCGCGCCTGCAGCGCCCCCGACCCACCGCCCGGCTTGTTAGCGGCCATTCCCAAACACTCCATCATGAGCGATGCAAGCCCGATTTTTAAAAAACACCGGGTCTGCATACATCCCAATCCCGCTTTCATACACTATAAAATTAATAGCTACTCACGCATACAGGACGTGCGCAATAGCCATTTATCATACATAAGCAGTTACTACTCAGCGCACTCGAAGGGCTTCGCACTTTCTTTTGTCATTACGGACGGAGCCTGCCCGGGACTCGATCCGGGCAGGCTCCGTCCATGACCTCTCTGGGAGAAGTCATGGGTAAGCAAGCCGGGCAATACACCTCGAATCCAGCGCCATCATTGTGGCAAATGGTGTGCCTGAGCAGGTTGCCAGTGTTGGGGCAGCAGCTGTGCAATAAGCCCGTCTGTAAGGGTGCGCTCTGTTACTCGATGACTCGCCGCTTCGCCTCACGCCGAATACCGTCATCAAAGAAAAGCAATTTCAGCAGTTTAGTAATACTTGACTGTGTGGGCAGTCCCTGTAAGCCAGGTAAAGCCCACGATAAAGAGTCGAATAGAGGCCCCGGTTCAACTTTTAGCATGCATATGGGGCCCAGAAGTAAGTGCTGATGGTGGGGTTGTAGCCCGGATTTGCAAACTTGGCAATGTAGAGCTTGCTGTTGTACGACACGACACTGCCGGCAGCATATTGCTGTCCCTGCACCCAGTTTGAAAAGGTGCATGTCGGTGGCGGTGGGGGTGGCGGTGGCGGTGCTTCAGAGCAGGAATATACCGCCCAGAAGTAAGTGCTGATGGTGGGGTCGTAGCCCGGGTTTGCAAACTTGGCAATGTAGAGCTTGCTGTTGTACGACACGACACTGCCGGCAGCATATTGTTGTCCCTGCACCCAGTTTGAGAAGGTGCATGTCGGTGGCGGTGGCGGTGCTTCAGAGCAGAAATATACCGCCCAGAAGTAAGTGCTGATGGTGGGGTCGTAGCCCGGGTTTGCAAACTTGGCGATGTAGAGCTTGCTGTTGTACGACACGATACTGCCGGCAGCATATTGTTTTCCCTGTACCCAGTTTGAAAAGGTACATGTCGCTGGCGGTGATGAGGAGGTTGTCGTGAACGACAAGGCATTCGATGTGCTTGTGTCAGGATTCACCACCGTAATTTGCGCAGTTCCGGCGGCTGCAATATCTCCCGCCGCAATCGCTGCCGAAAGCTGGCCGGAGTTGACAAATGTCGTTGTCCGGCTTGAGCCGTTCCAGCGCACCACGGAGGCGGTTACAAAATTTGAACCCTTCACTGTCAGCGAAAAACTCGGTCCCCCTGCTGTTGCCGTGGCCGGCGCCAGAGACGATACAGCAGACAGCAGGCTACTGGACTGCGGAGTCAGTTGGATCACTCTGGCTGTGGATGGCACGCCATTCTTCAAAAGGAAGACCATGTAATGGCCTGCGGGAACGGTCAGGCTGTTCGGTGCAACGATATTAATACCGCCAGCTGCCTGCGTGATGCTGGTCGAGCTAAAGAAACCTTGATGCATATTGTTTGTATGGGTGACCGAGGGCAGTGCAATCCAGCTCACAGCGTCGATGCCCGCCGCGTCAGGCGTGCCGACGAAAAGACTTTGCCCTTTGTTAACGCTGGCAGGCGCTGATGAAATGACAGGCCTCGCTCCCGCAAAAAGATAGGGCGGCGAAAATATTTCGGTTTGCGTGAGCCCATTGCCTCCGGCAACCAACACGCGGGCATCGGGCAGCAGCAGTGCAGTTGAGTGGTAAATCCTGGCAAGTCTGCCAGCCGCCATGAGGCGCCAGGACTCCGTGACAGGATTCCACAGCTCTGCTTCAAGCACCGGCATGCCCGGACTGCCATTGTTAAACCCTGGTCCGCGCGTGCCGCCGGTTGTCAGCACGGTGCCATCGGGCAGCATGGTTGCATTCATGGATCTTCGAGCCACGCTCATCGAGCCCACGGCACGCCAACTTGGCGTGGCTGCGTTCAGGTCGATGACTTCAGCGGTATTCGTGGGCGGATCGCTCCCGCCTACTGTGAGGATTTTTCCTGGCGCATACATCACGGCGCTGCCGTAATCCCGCACTGCATTGAACGTTCGATTGGCAACGAACGACCATGCCCCCGTGCCGGCAGTGTTCAGATATCGGGTTGCAACTTCGGGGCCTGCATTAAAAACAGAGCCATTAGGCGCAACAAACATGTACGGATAGATAGGCAGGCTCAATTGCGCGGCGGTGAGGTCGCGCCAGGTTCCGGTGGCGGCCTGCCACACTTGCGGCAAGGGATTGGTGCCGTTGGGCGTGTCCACGGCACCCGAGACCACCAGCACGTCCCCGTTGGGAAGCCCGGTCACGGTGGGATACCACCTGCCGAGGTTCATCCGCGCCTGCCGCGTCCAGCTGTTGTTGACAGGGTTGTAAATTGCGGCATCGGGCAGCCCAACCCAGTTGTCAATGTGGCCTCCTGCGACGAACAGCCGTCCGTCCGGCAAGAACGTATGCGCGCTGCAAAACGGATCGAAACCAATCCGGCTCAGGGCTGTCACGCTGCCCGACACGGGGTCCCAGAGCCTTGGGTCATCTCCACTTACGCCGTCCCCTGGCCAAAGCATGACGGTCAAATTGGGAAGCATGTGGATGTGCGTGGGGAAATAGGGGAAATCGGGCCCGTTTTGCCATTGACCGCTCGTTTGAGGGGTTTGCGCCCAAAGCCAGGGCGATCCAAGTGTGCACATTGCCAAGGCAAACCGTAGCAGCCACTGAACCATCAGGTAGACAGGATTTTTCATGATTGCTCTCACCTCAATGGATGCAAAACAAAAATGCGCCGGGCAGCATGGTGGTCCACATGCTCATGGGACTCCTGGGGCGCGCCAGTTTGCCCGTCATGCCCCATCACCACGATGTCCCCTCTCTTGTTGATGCTCAGTGCATCGGTCATCACCAGCCCAGGGATGGTCACCAGCGAATTGAGGTCCAGCATGCCGGTTGCCGCAGTCCAGACAAAAGCGCGATCGCCTTCGGTGCTGCTTGATGTGCCCACCACCTCGCCCCGGTTGTTGACATCGCGGGCTCGGCTGTCACTGCCGCCATTGAGCGTCCCAAGGTCCCGAATGCCGACGCCGCCTGGCTGCCACAGCACTGCCCGCGAACGGTTAGGAAATTCACCAGCGCCAATTGCCACGCCGGCGATGGCGCCGTTTTCAGTGATGCTGACAGCCTCGCTGTTGACAAAGCCAGGCAGTGTGCCCAGGCTGATGATGCCGCCCTTGCGCGGCCAGGCCACAGCCGTCTTCACTTCATTGCCGGATACACCCACGATGTCGCCCCTGTCGTTGAGGTCAAGGGCCCGTGTTGTCAGTGCGCCAATACTTTGGAGCAACTGGACCTCGCCGCGCCGGGTCCACCACACCGCGCGAATTCCAACATCCCCACTGGCATAGCCGGCAGCCTCGCCCAGTTCGTTGATCGCATAGGCTATGCCGCCGTTGGTGCCCGGTGGCAGCGTGAGTTTCTGTACCCCGCCCCTGCGCACCGCTCGGAAAGGATGAAGCGCCTCACTGGTGTTCAAGGCCCCGACAATCTCGCTCTGGTCATTGATGCCATAGGCAACGCTGTTGCCAGCGCCCTGCTCGCCAGCAACGTCCTCGACGGCGTTGTTTGCCATGAAAATCAGCGCTGACGAAGCTTTGCGTTTGTCCTTTTGGAAGCCGCCAGCCACCTCGTTGGTGGAATTCATTCCACGGATTACGGTGGTGGCGCCCGGATTGTCAAGCCTGGCGTACTCAATGGCAGTATAGGCAGGGCGCGTTTGCGCTTGCAACGATGGCAGATACAGCAGGGGGCCCACAGCTGTCACCAAGAGCAACGCCCAATGGAAGACATACAAGCCAAAAAAATGCTCCGAATGCTTATTTCTGCACTCAGTCTGTCTTGACTTAACCATGGCAAGCCTTTCAGCAGACGGTTGTTACCATCTTAAAATTTGTAATTGCAGCTTATTTCCTGTTTCGCATTGATTCACTGCTTCAACACCTGCACCCCTCGCAGCGACGCAATGCACTTGGAAAGTTTCATAACATCACAAGCAATTTTTTCCTTAAATACAGTTATGTATTAACAAGCAAAAAAAATTTCTGTACAAGCTGTACCTAACAAAAACCAAGCGTTCTTATATTTAGAAACATCCCCACGCTTCATAACCGTCGGTGACGTTACCCCGGAGTCAGACAGGTTTGACACCAGTTCAAGTTGTACTGATTTCACGCGGCTGGACGGCGCTGCCCCGGTTTTTGCATTTGGTGTTGCTGACGCCTGGCCTCCTCGAACCCAGCCCCCTCTTACTGGAGCGCAGCACAACCGAGAGTCTTTCTTGGGTCGGGTCCTTATCCACGACCATCGCGCCGCCGCTTGACGTCTTGTGAAGCTCCTGCGGCGTTTGATTTTTCAGGGACGTGTGTGGGCGCTGCCATGAAACATAAATGCCATAACGCTTTTTCCTCCTCGCTGTACAGAATCACGCCACGCCTTTGCGGGACCCTGCACCTGAGTCAAAACCACCTTTTAGCCGCCGTCTGCTCATAGCCTGCCAACTTGGCCACTGCGCCCCCGCGCCTGATGGCCACGGCGCAATACTTGAACTCCGGAATCTTGCCGAACGGGTCAAGCGCGGCGTTCGTCATCAGGTTCGCCGCTGCTTCGTAGTAGGCAAACGGGATGAACACCGCGCCGGACGGCGTGCCGTCGTCGCGGCGCACGTGGATGGCCACTTCGCCCCGGCGTGACAGCACGGTGATGACTTCGCCCGCCTGCACGCCGAGCTTCAACAAATCTGCGCCGCACAACGAAGCTGTTGCCATCGGCTCGATGGCGTCAAGTACGCTGGCGCGGCGCGTCATGCTGCCGGTGTGCCAGTGCTCAAGCTGGCGGCCGGTGATGAGCACAAACGGGTAATCGGCATCGGGCCGTTCGTTGGCCGGAATGATGTCAGCGGGCACCAGTTGCACGCGGCCGTCTTCGGTGTCGAAGCGGTCGATGAACACGGTGGGCGCACCGGGGTCATCGGCGTTCAGGCAGGGGTAGGTCACGCTGGATTCACGCTGCAGGCGCTCCCAGGTGATGCCGGCGATGGCGCTGTGCATGGCTTGGCGCATTTCTTCGTACACCGCTGCAACGCCGTGGTGCCCACCCTCGTACTGCCAGACCAGCCCCATGCCGGCGGCCATCTGCTGGACGATCCACAGGTCGGCCCGGGCATCGCCGGGCGGCTCAATCGCCTGCTGGCCGAGCTGCACCATGCGGTCGGTGTTGGTCACCGTGCCGGTTTTCTCGGGCCAGGCGGTGGCGGGCAGCACCACGTCGGCCAGCCAGGCGGTTTCGGTCATGAAGATGTCCTGCACCACCAGGTGCTCCAGGCTGGCCAGCGCGTGGCGCGCATGGTTCAGGTCGGGATCGCTCATGGCCGGGTTTTCACCCATGATGTACATGCCGCGCACCTTGTGCGGGTCGGCGTCGGGCGCCAGGATCTTGTGCATGATCTCGACCACGGTGTAGCCGGGCTGGTCATCGAGCGTCATACCCCAAAAATCTTCAAACCATGCATGCGCAGCCGGGCTGCTCACGCGCTGGTAGTTCGGGTACATCATCGGAATCAGCCCGGCGTCGCTGGCGCCCTGCACATTGTTCTGGCCGCGCAGCGGATGCAGGCCCGAGCCGGGCTTGCCGATCTGGCCGGTGACGGCGCAAAGCGCGATCAGGCAGCGCGCGTTGTCGGTGCCGTGGACATGCTGGCTGATGCCCATGCCCCACAGGATCATCGCGCCCCTGGCGCGGGCGAATTCACGCGCGACCTCGCGCAGCGTGGCCGCTGGAATGCCGCAGATCGGCGCCATCGCCTCGGGGCTGTAGCCCTGCACATTGGCACGCAGCGCTTCGTAATTGCTGGCGCGTTCCTCGATGAACGCCATGTCGGTCAGCCCCTCGTCGATCACCGTGTAGATCAGCGCATTGAGCATCGCCACGTCGGTGTCGGCCTTGAACTGCAGCGTGCGCCAGGCGTGGCGGCCAATGTCGGTGACGCGCGGGTCGGCCAGCACGATCTTTGTGCCCTTTTGGGCGGCGTTCTTCATCCAGGTCGCCGCCACCGGGTGATTGCCTGTCGGGTTCGAGCCAATGATGAAAATCAGCCCGGCGTTTTCCACGTCATGCACCTGGTTGCTGACCGCTGCGGAACCCACGCCTTCCAGCAGCGCCGCCACGCTCGACGCATGGCACAGCCGGGTGCAATGGTCCACGTTGTTGCTGCCAAAGCCGGTGCGCACCAGCTTCTGGAACAGGTAGGCTTCCTCGTTGCTGCCCTTGGCCGAGCCGAAGCCGGCAAGCGACTTCTTGCCCTTTGTGTCGCGCAGGGTTTTAAGCGCGCCGGTGGACAGCGCCAGCGCTTCGTCCCACGTCGCTTCACGGAAGACCTCGGACCAGTCAGCGGTGTCACGGTTGAGCGTTTGCAGCGCTGCAGGGTCTTTGGCGACACCGGTCTTGCGGATCAGCGGCACCGTCAGGCGCTGCGGGCTGTGCGCGTAGTCAAAGCCGAAGCGGCCCTTCACGCACAAGCGGCTGTGGTTCGCCGGGCCGTCGCGGCCTTCGACGCTGGTGATCTGGTTGTCTTTCACGTGGTAGGTCAGCAGGCAGCCGACGCCGCAGAACGGGCAGACCGAATCGACCTTTTTGTCGACGATTTGCGAGCCGACCTGCGTCTTGGGCATGAGCGCGCCGGTCGGGCAGGCCTGCACGCATTCGCCGCAGGCCACGCAGCTGCTGTCGCCCATCGGGTCGTCCAGGTCGAACACGATGGCGCTGTGCGCGCTGCGCAGGGCAAAGCCAATCACGTCGTTGACCTGTTCCTCGCGGCAGGCACGCACGCAGCGGTTGCACTGGATGCAGGCGTCGAGGTTCACGGCCATGGCGGGGTGCGACAGGTCGGCCCGGGGTTGCTCGCGGCGCAGCGCCTTGAGCTCGGGGCGGACCGTGACACCCATTCGCGAAGCCCATTCGCTGAGTTCACCGTGCTGCAGCGACTCATCCGTTTCAATCCACTTGTAGCCCGCATCCGGCATGTCCGACAGCAGCATTTCCAGCACCATCTTCTGGCTTTTCACGGCGCGATCGCTGCGGGCCTGTACCTCCATGCCCGCCGTCACACTGCGGCAGCAACTCGGCGCCAGCGTGCGCTCGCCGGCAATTTCGACCACGCAGGCGCGGCAGTTGCCGTCGGGGCGCAGGCCGTCCTGGTAGCAAAGTCGCGGAATATTCACGCCGTGGCGTTCGGCGGCCTTGAGGATGGTTTCGCCCGGGAAAGCGTGAAGGGTTTCATGGTCGAGTGTGAAGGCGATGGTGGGCAGCGCAACTTCATCGGCTTGGGCGCGTGCATTCATTCAGGCCACCTCATGAGAAAAGTATTTTTGAACGCAGCGCACCGGGTTGGGCGCGGCCTGACCCAGGCCGCAAATCGACGCATCGGTCATCACGCTGTTCAAATCTTCCAGCGTGGCGTGGTCCCACAGCGGCGCTTGCATCAGCTTGGCGGCCTTTGCCGTGCCGACGCGGCACGGCGTGCACTGGCCGCAACTTTCGCTGGCAAAAAACCGCATCATGTTCAGCGCCGCGTCACGCGCCTTGTCGTGCTGGCCGAGCACGATGACAGCGGCCGAGCCGATGAAGCCGCCGTGCGGCTGCAGGGTGTCGAAGTCCAGCGGCACATGCGCATGGCTGGCCGGAAAAATCCCGCCCGAGGCGCCGCCCGGCAAGTAGGCATAAAACTGATGGCCGTCCGCCATGCCGCCGCAGTATTCGTCGATCAACTCCTGCGCGGTGATGCCGGCCGGCGCCAGCTTGACGCCGGGTTGTTTTACCCGTCCGCTGACGCTGAAACTGCGCAGTCCCTTGCGGCCGTTGCGGCCAAAGCTGCTGAACCAGTCGGCACCCTTCTCGGCAATGTCGCGCACCCAGTACAGCGTTTCAAAGTTGTGCTCCAGCGTGGGCCGGCCAAACAGGCCCACTTCGGCAATATAGGGCGGGCGCATGCGGGGTTCGCCGCGCTTGCCCTCGACGCTCTCCAACATGGCGGACTCTTCGCCGCAGATGTAGGCGCCCGCACCCCGGCGCAACTCGATCAGCGGCAAGGGAAATGGCGGGTCGGCCTGCAGCTTGGCGATTTCGGCCTGCAGCAGCGCGCGGCAGTCGTGGTATTCGTCGCGCAAATAGATGTAGCAGGCGGCAATGCCCACCACCTGCGCGGCGATCAGCATGCCTTCGA
Source organism: Polaromonas sp. CG_9.7 (assembly GCF_015752205.1). GTDB lineage: Bacteria > Pseudomonadota > Gammaproteobacteria > Burkholderiales > Burkholderiaceae_C > Polaromonas. The sequence continues at coordinate 89,746 of NZ_JADOVG010000001.1, read as the reverse complement.
GAAAGCGGTGCGGGTCGCGTTCCAGGTAAGTTCGGTCCTTGAAGGTGCCGGGCTCGCCCTCGTCGATGTTCACCGCCATCAGGCGCGGCGCGCTGTAGCCCTGCACGATGCGCCACTTGCGTCCGGCCGGAAAACCCGCGCCGCCCAGGCCGCGCAGGCCGGAGTTTTCCATGGCGTGCAGCACGCGCTCAGCGTCCTCTTCCCCGTTCGCCAGCCTTGCTGCCAGCGCATAGCCGCCGTGAGCGCGGTAGGTGGCGTAGTCGGTCGTGCCAGGCAGTTCGGGAATGCTTTTTTCCACCCAGTCAGCCACTACGAAATTGATAGCTGCTTGTGACCGTTGATATTGCGCCAGAGGCATTTTTGATGCATGAATTACGGCTTCAAGCGTGGCAAACGGCACCGGCGTCTGGTGCACCACCGCCACCGGTGCCTGCTCGCAGCGCCCGATGCACGGCGCGGCCAGCACGCGCACGTCCTGCGCGGCCAGCAGCGCCGGCAGTCCCGCCAGCAACGCTTGCGCGCCGGCCATCTCGCAGCTCAGCCCGTCGCACACGCGCACAGTCAAGCCAGGCGCCTGTCCATCGCCGCTGACGTCGCCCTTGACGACTTCGAAGTGGTGGTAGAACGTTGCCACCTCGTAGACCTCGGCCATCGAGAGTTTCATTTCCCTGGCCAGAGCCACCAGGTGCCGGTCGTGCAGGCAGCGGTAGGCGTCGTTGAGCAAATGCAGGTATTCGATCAGCAGGTCGCGGCGGTGGCCTTCGGTCGGGCGCGGCCCCACCAGCGCGCGAACTTCTTCCAGCGAAGCGTCATCAGCCTGCCGGCCCTTGAGCTGGCTCTTGCGGCGGATGCGCTCGCGCAACTGGTCAACCGTGGCGAGGGGAATGGCCTGGACGGCGGTTTTTTGGCTGGAAAGGTTCATGCGCCACTGTGGCGGTCAATGGCCACCACGTCAAATCGAATTTTTTTTCTGGGGCAATTCAATCGGCCAATGATCGGCCGGCTGAAAAGCTGGCGAACCCTGTCATGGACCCGTGTGCCAAGCAGGCTTGAACAGTGGAACAGCAACGCCGCGCGGGGGCAGGCAAAAACGAATCTCAGTTCGCGCCGCTCAAGCGCCAGTCGGCAGCCTCAATAGGCAAAAAGGCCTCAATCGCGGCGCTGGCGATCACGTGGGTGGTTTGCTGCTCGGGGTCATGCACGTCCAGTCCGCCGAAAACCGCCGTGACTTCAGCCCGCCCGCGCGGCAGTTCGGCGGCAACGACGGCCAGGTCCACCTTGTCCGGTTGCTGCACGCCGATGGTGACCTGCACGCGCATGTCGCGGTGGTCATAACCGAGCGACCTGAACAGCACGATGGACGAGTGGTGCAGCGCGTCATGCACTGCACGGCAGGCCGCCTTGGTGTAGTCGCCGCCATACAGGTCGTTGCCCGTGCCCATTTCGAGAATGATGCGTTTTTCAGCCATTTGCCGGCTCCATGTCAAAGGAAACGAGGATGGCCGCATGGGCCATGACACTGATGCTGTCGCCACCCGGCTTGGGGATGTCGAGCCCGCCCTTGACCACGGTGATGCTCGGCTGGCCGTAGGGGAAAACCTTCAGCAGCGCGTCAATGTCCACCGCGTCCGGCTGCTGCACCCCGATCTCGACGTCGATGATCATTGCCTCGCGGGGGAAACCAAAGGCTTCGGCCACATTCAGCGAGTTGTGCCACAGCGCATCGCGAATGGCCCGCGCCGCCGCTTCGGTGTAATCGAGGCTGCGAATCGACGTGCCCATGCCGAACTGGCTCACCACTCTTTTTTTCGCCATGTTTCATGCTCCTTTCAGTAAAAACGGGCTGTCGGCATGGCCTGGATACTGGCCTTTGTGCCAATCGGGATGGGCTGGAATTTTGTGAGTGCCCCGCTGTGGATGACTATGGCGTGGCTGTTTTTGCTGCATTGCCCAGCGCCCGGCTGTGCCGCCTGGTGTCTGGCTGCCACTGCGCTTGAAGCGGTCAAAGGCAGTTCTGGCAGTTTGGATCAAGCGGCGTCGCGCATGCGCGACACATAGTCAACATCGCGCGTGTCGACCACGGAAATACGGAATTCGGCGGGCTTGCGGTCAAAGGTGTAGGCCACGCGTTCGATGCGCAGCACCGGCATGCCGGCAGGCAGGCCGAGCAATCGGGCACTTTCAAGGCTGAGCAGCTCGGCGCGCACCCGTTCGTCGGCCTCAACGATCGTGATGCCAAAGGCAGACTGGTAAAGCCCGTAAATGGTGGAGTTGCGTGTGTTGAAAAGGTCTTGGGTCAAGCCGGGAAACATGGTCGTGGCGATGACGACATGGTCATGAATGACGGGCCGGCCCTTGAGCAGCAGCACGTTGTCAATGCAAAACACCGACTGCGTGCCATGCAGGCCCAGTGCCTGCGCTTCTTCCCGCGTGGCGCGGGACCGGGTGAACGACTGCAGGCGCACCTCCGGAAATTCGCTGACGCCGTCACGTCCGGCGATCTTGAAAAAATGAAACAAGAAGCGCTCGCGGTCCAGCTTGCCGACAAAGGTGCCGCGTCCCTGCTGGCGCACCAGCACATGCTCGGCCACCAGCTCATCCACGGCACGCCGCACGGTGCCGATGGACACTTCAAAACGCCGGGCAAGCTCGGTTTCATTGGGCAGCGCCACACCGGGCGCGGCAGCACCGGACTGAATATCTGCAATCAACTGCCGCTTGACTTGACGGTAAAGCATGGTCAAGGCTTGCCGCTGGAAGCCATTGCGAATTTGCCACTCAGCGGGGCGCCAGTGGCGACCCTGGCAAGGCGACACCCCCCCGGGCAGGTGCTCATGAAGTCCAAAGAGCGGAAGGCTCTGGGCTGGCTGCTTTTTTGTTCACGATAAGGCCTTGTTCACGGGTTGATTGCTACTCAAGCCAGCACTTTGTGCGTCCGGGGAGGACAACAAATCCTGAAGACGGTGCTGGCACAGGGCGATTGTAAAAGCCCTGGTTTCGCGTTCAGCGCAAGGCCTTGATGGCGTCGAGCGTCGCCTGGGACACGTCAATGCCTGAAGCATCGGCCCGGGCCATCAGGTCGAACCGGCGTTGCCCGGGAAGCCGCACGCCCTCGTCCACCAGCATGGCCGCCAGCAGGGCTTCAATCCGCTCGCCGTACACCGCCGTGCCGCCCAGCGCGCCCGGATCAATCACGATGAAGGCCTGGCCCAGCCGGGGCTGGTTGCCTTCATCGACGAAAAAGGTGTCGGCTTCGGCGCCAAAATGCGCGCCGGTCAGCGTGGTCACCAACAGCTCGACCATCAGCGCCAGCATCGCCCCCTTCACGCCGCCCATCGGCAGCATCGAGCCTTCCAGGCCTTTTTTCGGGTCGGTGGTCGGGTTGCCGTCTGCGTCCAGTGCCCAGCCCAGTGGAATGGCTTCGCCTTTTTTGGCCGCCACCATCAGTTTGCCGCGCGCCACCTCGGACAGCGACAGGTCGATGCTGACCGGGTGCCTGCCTTCGCGTGGAAAGATGGCGGCGATCGGGTTGGTGCCGAAAATCGGCCGCTTGCCGCCCGCCGCCGGCATGGCCGCAGGCGAATTGCCGCAGGCAATGCCCACCATGCCGGCACTGGCGACGGCGTCCAGGTGGTACGACGCCATGCCGAAATGGTGGCTGTTGGTGACAGCGGCAATGGCAATGCCGGTTTGCGCCGCGCGTGCAATCGCTTCGTCGATGGCCAGGCGGCAGGCCGGAAAGGCAAAACCGTTACAAGCATCGACCAGCACGGCGCTGGCACGCTGGTTCCTGATCGCCGGCACGGCATCGCCGAGCACGCGCCCCGCCTTGAGGTGGGCCACATACATGGTGACGCGTGACAGGCCATGCGACGGCAGGCCGCTGGCTTCGGCTGCCACCAGGGCAAGTGCCGTGGCACTGGCCTGGGCGGGCGATGCGCCGGCGTGGGTCAATGCGTCCTGGACCAGGGTGTTGAGTTCTTCGTACGAGTGCAGCATGGGGGTCAGGCTTTCAGGGCGCGGGCCACGGCGGCCGCAATCAGGGTGGAGACGCGCACATTGGATTCGGCGGTGACACCGGCCACATGCGGCGTGAGGATGGCATTCGGGCAGCCCTCCCAGGCAGAGCCGGCACCCAGCGGCTCGGACTCGAACACGTCAAACGCTGCGCCGCCAAGGCGGCTCTCGCGCAAGGCCGCCGCCACCGCCCGCTCGTCGGCAATGCCGCCCCGGGAGGTATTGATCACGATGGCGCCGGGCTTCATGCCTGCAATGCGTTCGGCCGACAGCATGTTGGCCGTGCCGGGTGTCAATGGCACATGCAGGCTGACGACATCGGCCTGGCTTAAAAGGTCTTCGAAGGAGGCGCATTGCACACCGCTTTCGGCCCAGACCGGGTTGTCGGCTGCCAGCATCGGGTCGTGCGCCATGACGGTCATGCCCAGACCTTGCGCCAGTTTGGCGGTGAGCCTGCCGATGCCGCCAAAGCCCACGAGCCCCAGGCAGGTACCGGAGATTTCACGCCCATTGGACAAAGCCGGTCGCGGCCATGTGCCGCTGGCCACGGCCGCGCTGGACAGGTAAACGCCGCGCAGCAGCACCATGGCAGTGCCAATCACATACTCGGCAACAGCCAGGGCGTTGGCGCCGGTGGCAGGGATCACCTGCATGCCGCGTGCTTCGCAGGCGCTCACGTCGATGTTGTCCAGGCCCACGCCCAGGCGGCCGATCACCTTGCAACGCGCCAGCGCGGCCAGCAATTCGCCGCGCACCTGGGTGCGATTGCGCACGATGAGCGCGTCGGCGGTCTGCGCCAGTTGCAGCAAGCGCGGCATGTCGTCGACCAGTGTGGGGTCAAACACCACATCGTGCTGGGCTTGCAACTGCGCGACTGCGCTTTCGTCCATGAATTCAGAGATCACTATTTGCATGTTGGGTTCTTGAGCCTGGTTGAATAAAAAAAATCGTCTCGTGCCAGAGGCGCTGCATTCAAGGCAGGGGCACCTGCAGCACGTGTTTGAACAGGGCGTACAGCAGGACGATCACCGTCGCGGCGGACAAGCTATAGCCCATCGCGGTGCGCAGTGTCCAGCGGTCGTGGTGGGCAATCAGCAGCAACGCGGCCATCGCCGCTACACCTGCAGGCAAAAAACCCAGGGGGCCAAGCGCGAAGCCCCAGGCCAGCATGACGAGGGCCACCAGCGCGCGGCGAAGGGACGATCCGTCGACCGCTGCGCCACGCCGGGTACGCTTGAGCACCACCAGCACGATATAGACGATGCCCAGAATGACCAGCAGCGCGCCCACGGTGCGCGGGAACACGGCGCCCAGGTCAGAGTAGTCGCGCGAAGCCCAGATGGCGCCAGCGCCGACCAGCACCATCAGGGCACTGCCGATGGCGCCTGGAATGTCGGGACGTTGTTCAGCCATTGTTGGCCTCCGTGAGGCGCGCCCGCCGCGCCGCCCACAGGGGCCACAGCAATCCAAGCACGATAAAGAAAATAATGGCCAGCGAAATCGGCCGCGCAAAGAATTCGGCCATCACGCTGCCACGCGCGCCACCGATCAGGTAGCCCTGCACATAACCGCGCTCGGCAATGGAGCCCAGAATCAGGCCGAGCACGATGGGCGAGGCGCTGAAACCCAAGCGGCTCACACCCCAGGCCAGCACGCCGAGCACCACCATCTGCTGCACTTCGTGCACGTTGTTGTGCACCGCATAGCTGCCCAGCACGGTCATCAGCGCCACCGAGGGCACCAGCACCGCCTTGGGAATGGCCAGGATGGAGCGGAACGCGAAGCGCCCGACCAGCAAGCCCACCGGCAGCATGATGAGGGTGGCCAGGATCAACCCCCATATGAAGGTGTAGACGATCGGCGCCTGTTCGGTGAACAGGGTGGGGCCGGTCCGGATGCCCTGCACCAAGAGCGCACCCAGAATGATCGCGTCCGGTGGTGTGCCGGGAATGCCGAGCACCAGTGTCGGGATGAAGCCGCCACCTACAGTGGCGTTGTTGGCAGACTCGGTCGCCACGAGGCCGTCGGGCTCACCTTTGCCGAAGTTTTCGCTTCGGGGGGATGAGCGTTTCGCTTCCGAATACGACACCAGCGAGGCGATGGAGCCGCCCGCGCCCGGCAGAATGCCGACCACAGTGCCGATGATGGAACTGCGCACCAGGTTGAACTTGGAGCGCTTGATGATGCCGACGGCTTCCTTCAGCCTGAAACTGGCGACCTGCGAGCCGGTCTTCAGGTGCGCCACCGGTGTGGCTACCAGATCGATCAGCACCGGTATGCAGTACAGCCCGATCAGCGCCGACACCACGTCGATGCCGCCCAGCAGGGATTTGAACTCGCCCACGTAACGGATGTCGCCGCCGACCTCGGCCACACCGACCATTGACAGCAGCAGCCCGAGGCCGCCGCCAATCAAGCCCTTGATGGTGCTGCCTTCGCCGAGCGAGGCGATCAGCGTGAGGCCGAACAACCCCAGCCAGAAATACTCGACAGGCCCGAACTTCAGGGCCACGGTGGCCATGGGCGGCGCCATCACCAGCAAAAAGGCAGCCCCCACCAGGCCCCCGGCGACCGAAGACAGGCAGGCCAGCGTCAGGGCCAGGTCGCCATCGCCGTTGCGTGCCATCGGGTAACCGTCGAATGTGGTGGCAATCGATGACGGCGTGCCCGGCGTGTTGAGCAGCACCGCAGCGTAGGCACCGCCATAGATCGCGCCGGTGTAGATCGCCCCGAGTGCAATCAGCGCGGCGGCCGGCGCCATGGTGAATGTGAACGGCACCAGCACGGCCACCGCCATGGTGGCGGTCAGGCCCGGCAAGGCGCCGATGACGGTGCCGGCAAAGACGCCGCCCAATGCCAGCAACAGATTGAGCGGCGTCAGCGCCGCCAGCAAGTAGTCAAGACTGCCCATGGAACTCCTCTACGGACTGGTTCAGGAAACAAAAATAAACCGGCATCCAGGGGTGCGGCGCAGGGTTCATCCGGCGCCGGGCCTGGCGGTGTTACTTTTTGACGATGCCCATTTCCTTGGCCAGTGCCCCATAGCGGCCCTTCACCTCGGTCATGAATGCACCCATCTGGGCCGGACCGACGTTGAGCATGGCAAAACCGCTTTCTTCCATCTTGCGGATGAATTCCGGGTCGGCATTGACCTTGGCCAGATCGGCCGCAAGCTTGTTCTGGATGTCGACCGGTGTGGACTTGGGTACCGCTACGCCGCGGTACGCACCACCGACCAGATTGAACCCCTCCTCCTTGAAGGTCGGACAGTCCGGCAACTGGGGATGGCGTTGCTCCATCGCCACCGCCAGGCAGCGGACCTGGTTGCCGAGCGACATCTGCACCGAGGTGTAGCCCCAGCTGCCGCTGACCTGCTTGCCCAGCAGCGCGGTGTTGGAGGCGCCTGTGCCGCCAAACGGGATGTAGGTGGTCTTGATGCCCGCCATCTTGTCGAACTGGCGCTGCGCCAGATGGTTGGCCGAGTTCGTGCCCGAGCCCGACAGCGTGGTCGCGCCCGGCGACTTCTTCGCCGCCTGAATGTAATCCTTCAGGTTCTTGATGGGGCTGTCGGCGGGCACCAGCAAAGCGTCGGGCGTGAAATGAAACCAGAACACCGTGGTGAGGTCATCGGTCTTGTAGCCAACGTCTTTTTCCAGCGGCTGCAGCACGATGTGCGGCAGGTTGGTGCCCATCACCGTGTAGCCATCGGCCGTCATGCCGTTGAGCTGGGACCAGGCGGCGGCACCGCCGGCGCCTGCCTTGTACTGGATCGCCAGGCCCTGGCCGGTTAATTTCTTGAACACCGACTCCTGAAGCCGGGCGGAGATGTCGGATTCGCCGCCTGGTCCGTAGGGGATGATGTAGTTGATGGTCTTGTCCGGATAACCGGCGGCGAAAGTCAGCGGTGCCGCGAGGGCAACGGCGACGGTGATCAGTGTGGTGCGAAAGCGGTATGCCATGGCTTGTCTCCAGGTAGATATGAACGCCGGCCCAACCAGTGGGTCAGGCCTGCGGTGGTTCACCTGCGCACCCGGATCTTGTGTCCGCTTGCGCGCAGGAGGGATGGCCCGAAGCTATGTCACGCGCTCTCGAACAGTCGGGTCATGACGAATTCACGGTGTCCCAGCGCTTCGGCCGAGGTGAAGCGGCCATTGACGGTCTGCATCATCATGTCGAGCAGCGCGTCGCCGGCATCGTCCATGGTCAGTTCGCGCTGCAGCAGGCCCGAGCAGTCCACGTCGATGTGTTCGCTCATCAGGCGCACGGTGCGCGGGTTGGCGCAGATCTTGATGACCGGCACGATGGCATTGCCGATGACGTTGCCCTGGCCGGTGGGGAACAGGTGCACGGCAAAACCCGAAGCCGCGCACAGCGTGACCATTTCAGCAGCGGCAGACGACGAGTCCATGAACCACAGGCCCGGCTTGTCAGGGGTCTCGGCCTTGTCGAGCACGCCGTCGACCATGCATTTCTTGCCGATTTTCTGGATGTTGCCCAGCGCTTTTTCCTCGATGGTCGTCAGGCCGCCGGCAATGTTGCCCTTGGTTGGCTGCGAGTCCGACAGGTCGGTCGTGGCGTGGCGCTTGATCATGGCCTGGTAGTCGTCGAACATCTTCATGAAGTCGGTGCGGACCTTGTCGGTGCGGCAGCGCGCGGCCACCAGGTGTTCGCCCCCGGTCAGCTCGGAGGTTTCGCCGAACACCAGCGTGGTGCCCAGGTCGTACAGCTTGTCAAAGGCATTGCCCACCGTCGGGTTGGCGCCGCAGCCCGACGTCGTGTCGGATTCACCGCACTTGGTCGACACCCACAGGTCGGCAATCGGGCATTCGACGCGAAACTTGCTCGTGGCGTGCTGGATCATCTTCTTGGCAGCCTGCGAAGCGCGCATGATGGTTTCATGGTCGCCATGGCCCTCAATGCCAAAGCCAACCACCGGTTTGCCCGTGGCGGCAATGCCGTCCACCACCTTTTTGGTCCAGCTGTCCTCGATGCCGATCACCACCACGGCGGCGACGTTCGGGTTGGAACCGGCGCCAATCAGCGTGCGGAAATGCAGTTCGAGGTCGGCGCCGAATTGCAGGCGGCCATAGGGATGCGGAATCGCCATGGTGCCCTTGACCGCATGGGCAACGGCTTCGGCTGCAGCGTTGGACAGGTCGTCCAGCGGCAGGATGATGACGTGGTTGCGCACGCCGACGCGGCCGTTTTCGCGGCGGTAGCCCCAGAAAGTCGTGTTTTTGTCGATGATGGACATGAGAGAAAGCCTTGGATGGAATTGAATGGGCGGACGGGTGGCAGCTGATTTACCAGCGCTTGGTCTTGATGTTGTGCACGTGGGCGTGGTCGCCGACCGCGATCGCCGCCACAACCTTGCCGATATCGGTGCCGTACTTGATGACGGTGTCGCCTTCGGCCATGCTTTTGACCGCCACCTTATGGCCAATCGGGATGGCCGCATTGGCCTTGATGGTGATGGTGCGGTCATCGTCCAGGATCAGGGCCGTCATGTCCTGACCGGCCTGAATACCTTCAACGACAACGACAGCCACGCTGTCTTTTTCTTCGTGCAATACGCAATGGATCACTGAAATTCTCCTTGAATGAATAAGCAATCGAGGGACCGGGGCCCCTGAATTTGAAAGTCGCGGCAGCATTGATCTGCCATACAAATATAAATCATCTATATGACTTGAAGAACAGGGTTTCCCCTCATGCGGGTTGTAAAAATGTTTTTTTGCGCTTTCTTGCCTCGGCCTTCACTGAAGAATGCCCTTCCTGGCATTGGTCAGCGCGATGTCCTGCGGCAGCGTGACGAAGATGACGCCAGACGTGACCACGCACTGGATTAACGCCAACTGCTGGAGGTTCAGTGCTTAACGGGCGACTGGCGCAACAGCTCGGGGCGGCTGCAAAGGCGAAGCGGAACGGCCAGAAGGTCATCCCCTTGTTCGTGCCTGCCCATGCGCGCACCAGGGCCGCCACAGCAGGTGGGTGCGTCTGGTGGCGGAGTCGGCCCCGCCGGGCAATTCGGGGATTGCTTTTTCCGGTACGACCAGCTGCTACAAAATTAGTAGCTGCTCGCGCCCGTCAGTATTGGGCCAGAGCTATATTTGATGAATAAATCACGAATTCAAACGCAGCCTGCAGCGGCGGCGTCTGGCGCACCGCCGCTGCAGGCTGGCTACGGAATCAGCCGCTCGGCCCGCAGCTGGGCAAACAGGTCGAAAAATGACTCGTCCGTGGCCTGGTAGGCCGCGAAGCCGAGCTTTCGGCTCCGCGCCATGTCGGTCATCACCTCCAGCGGGCGGCCCAAATCCAGGTCGGTGTGCCAGGGGGACGCCAGGCGGTCCAGCGCCGCCTCGGCCAGGCCGTGGCGTTGCGCCATCTCGCGCCACAGCGCATGGTCGTTGGCCATGATGGCTTCGAGCGGCTGAACGCTGCCGGTGAAGCCCGCCGCCGGCACGCCGAACCATTCGGCCAGCCTGCCCCACAGCCAGCTCCAGCGGAACAGGTCGCCATTGGCGATGTTGAAGGCCTCGTTGCGCGCGGCGTCCGTGTCGGCCGCCCAGACCAGTTGTTTGGCCAGCATCCGCGCGTCGGTGACGTCCGACAGCCCGTTCCATTGCGCTGCCGAACCCGGGAACTGGAACGCCCGCCCGGTTTCCTTGCAGATCGACGCATAGACGGCCAGCGTGGTGCCCAGGTTCATCGCATTGCCGACCGCCCGGCCGATCACGGTATGCGGGCGATGAATGCTCCAGGTAAAACGGTCGCGCCAGGCCGCTGCATAGACCTCGTCTTCCTGCGCGTAATAAAAATTCTCGACCGGCAGGCGCGGCTGGCTTTCACGCAAGGGCGTGTCCGGCAGCGTGCCGGACGTCGCATACGCATCGAACGGGCCCAGGTAATGCTTCAGGCCCGTGACCAGCGCCACATGGCGCAAGGTTTTGCGGGGCCCCAGCGCCGTCAGGAGGTTGCGCACCATGGCGGCATTGACCTTGATGTTCTCGGCCTCTGTCGCGCGGCGCATCCAGGTCGTGATGAACACATGGGTCGGCGCCACGTCTTGCAGCGCGGCCGCCAGGCTGGCGGGGTCGAGCAGGTCCGCCGCCACCGGGCGCAAGCCCGCCACGTCGTGTTTCGGCTGCCGTGCAAGCCCGTAAGTGAGCCATCCGTTGGCGATCAGTTCGCGTGCGACGCTGCTGCCGCCGATGCCGCTGGCACCCACCACCAAAGCGGTTCTTTGCATGATTTTTCTCCGTTAGAGTTGCCCCGGTACAGGGTTTTTACGGATACCAGTCTAATGGGATGGCACTTTTTGCAGCCTCCACGGCAGCCAAGCCCCCACCAAGTCACCTGAAAACTCAGTTCCCCGGCGCATCGCCGCGCCCAAACGCAGCGCCCGCAAGGCATTCGACAATGTAAAGGCTGACTGGCGCCAAGGCTTTGACGGCTGTAAAGGCGAAGCTGAACGGCTAGACGGTCATCCAGTTGTTCGTGCCTGCCCATTCGCGCAGCAGGGCCGCGACAGTAGCCGGATCAGCCATGTACAGATCGCACGCGCTGTTCGGGTTGAACCGGCTGAAAATAGCCTTCATCTCATCGTTCCAGGTCAACAGCGCCATGGACCATTTCGGGTATTCACGCTGTGCAATCGGCTCGTGGACCAGCATTTTGACTTCGCTATGACGCGAATCTTTTTCAATTTTCTGATACAGCGCGTCAACGATTGCGGCGTCGCCTTCCAGAAACTGCAGGTAAACGCTGTCCAGAAAACACATGGCGCCGCTGACGCCCCGTAGAGGATTGTTCTTTCGGGAAACAGCCAGAATTTCCTTGAGTTCCAGCGGCAGGGGAGAACTGGCGCGACTGACATAAATGGTCCGGATGAGCATGAAACAGTCCTTAGGGAAAAATGGCACTTGATATCAAATACCAAAGCAAAAATCCAGCGACAGGACCCATTCGAGGCCGATTGTCGATTTGACAGCTCGACTTTACCCTTGCGCTTTGCCCTTGAACTTGGTACGTAGTGGATAACCCTTAAAGTCCAGCTTGTCTGCTCATCATGCTCGAAAACGGTGACCCCATTTTGACAATTTCAGGTCCGCTCACAGACGGACCTGCAGGAACGCGATGAAAAAAGCAGCGTCCTTCATGGACCTGCAACTTTTCAATGCATGCGGCTCAGGTATTTTTGGAAATCGTGATGCTCGGGAACTTGGCCGAGAAGTCCTTCGCCTTGGCGGCCACAGTAATCGCCACCTTGCGCGCCACGGCCTTGTAAATGCCGGCCACGTCGCCGTCGGGGTCGGCCACCACGGTGGGCATGCCGCTGTCGGCCTGCAGGCGGATCTTGATGTCCAGCGGCAGCGCGCCGAGGTAGTCCATGTTGTAGTCGGCAGCCATCTTCTTGCCGCCGCCTTCGCCAAAGATATGTTCGGCATGGCCGCACTGGCTGCAGATGTGCACCGCCATGTTCTCGACAATGCCCAGGATCGGCACGCCGACCTTTTCGAACATCTTGATGCCCTTCTTGGCATCTAACAGCGCAATGTCTTGCGGCGTGGTGACGATGACCGCGCCGGTCATGGGCACGCGCTGGCTCAGCGTGAGCTGGATGTCGCCGGTGCCGGGCGGCATGTCAACGATCAGGTAGTCCAGGTCTTTCCAGTTGGTCTGGCGCAGCAATTGCTCCAGCGCCTGCGTCGCCATGGGGCCGCGCCAGATCATGGCTTCATCCTGTGCGACCAGGAAACCGATGGACATGACCTGCAGGCCGTAGTTTTCCATCGGCTCCATGTTCTTGCCATCCACGCTTTCAGGCCGGCCCTCGATGCCCATCATCATCGGCACGCTCGGGCCGTAGATGTCGGCATCCAGCAGGCCGACGGCCGCGCCTTCGGCAGCCAGCGCCAGCGCCAGGTTCACGGCGGTGGTGCTTTTGCCGACGCCGCCCTTGCCCGACGCCACGGCAATGATGTTCTTCACATTCGGCAGCAGTTGCACGCCGCGCTGCACGCTGTGGCTGGCAATTTTCACGGTGACATTGACCGACACATTGCCGACGCCGGCGACACCCTTGACGGCGGCAATCAGGCTTTTGCGCAGGCCGGCGATCTGGCTTTTGGCCGGGTAGCCAAGTTCGACATCGAACGCCACATCGTCGCCGCTGACCTGCAGGTTTCTCAGCGCCTTGGTGGTGACAAAATCTTTGCCGGTGTTGGGGTCGAGCACGGTTTGCAGTGCGTTCAGAATTGCCTGTTGTTCTACAGCCATCGGGAAAATCTCCATGTAATTCGGACAAGGCAGGCTGCTGCTTTTTTCAGGAAAGCCTGCGGGTTGCGGGGGGTTGACACGGAGTCTAACGCCGCCGCGCTGGCCAATATTCGCTAGGGGCATGCAAATTGCTATTTATTTTATAGCTGTACTCGAAGGCACAGCAGGCGCAATAGCCCTTTTTGGCTTGTAAAACACCAAACCCCGGCGGTGCGGATGGCACCCAAGCCGGAGCCGCCCCTTAAAATCGAAAATCAGCCCTCCACCGTCAAAAGCACATCCTATGTCCCAGCGCCGCCTGTTTGTTACCACCGCCCTGCCCTACGCCAACGGCAATTTCCACATCGGCCACATCATGGAATACATCCAGGCCGACATCTGGGTACGTTTCCAGCGCATGCAGGGCCATGCGGTCAACTTCGTCGGCGCCGACGACGCCCACGGCGCACCCATCATGATTGCCGCCGAAAAGGCCGGGAAGACGCCGCAGCAGTTCGTGGCCGACATCGCCGCCGGCCGCAAGCCTTATCTGGACGGCTTTCACATTGCCTTTGACAACTGGAGCTCGACCGATTCGCCGGAAAACCATGAACTGGCCCGGCAGATCTACCGCGACCTGCGTGACAACGCGCAGGGCTCGCTGATCGAGACCAAGACCATCGAGCAGTTCTTTGACCCGGAAAAGAACATGTTCCTGCCCGACCGCTTCATCAAGGGCGAATGCCCGAAGTGCCACAGCAAGGACCAGTACGGCGACAACTGCGAGGTTTGCGGCGCGGTGTATGCGCCGACCGACCTCATCAAGCCGTATTCGGCGCTGTCGGGCGCGGTGCCGATGCTCAAAAGCTCGGAGCATTTTTTCTTCAAGCTGTCGGACCCGCGATGCGTGGACTTTCTGGAAGGCTGGACGCAGGACGGCAAGCTGCAGCCTGAAGTCGCCAACAAGGTCAAGGAATGGTTCACCGTTCGCACCAATGCCGACGGCACGCAGAGCGAAGGCCTGGGCGACTGGGACATCAGCCGCGACGCACCGTACTTTGGCATCGAGATTCCGGACGCGCCGGGCAAATACTTTTATGTCTGGCTGGACGCGCCGATTGGCTACCTGGCGTCGCTGAAAGATTTGCTGACGAAGCGCGGCGAGAGCTACGACGATTACATGGCCGACCCGCGCCTGGAGCAGTACCACTTCATCGGCAAGGACATCGTCACCTTCCACACGCTGTTCTGGCCGGCGATGCTGAAGTTCAGCGGCCGCAAGACGCCCGACAACATCTTCGTCCACGGCTTCCTGACGGTGAACAATGGCGAAAAAATGAGCAAGAGCCGGGGCACCGGCCTGGACCCGCTGAAGTACCTGAGCCTGGGCATGAACCCGGAATGGCTGCGCTATTACCTGGCCGCCAAGCTCAATGCCAAGAATGAAGACATCGACTTCAATGCCGACGACTTCATGGCGCGGGTGAACAGCGACCTGGTGGGCAAGTTCATCAACATTGCCAGCCGCGCGGCGGGGTTCATCAGCAAGCGCTTTGCCGGCCGGCTGGGCGACGTCTCTGGCGACGGCGCCGCCCTGCTGGACGGCCTGCGCGCCCAGTCCGGCGCCATCGAATTACTGTACGAAGCCCGCGAATACGCCAAGGCACAGCGCGAAGTCATGCTGCTGGCCGACCTGGTCAACGCCTATGTGGACCAGAACAAGCCGTGGGAACTGGCCAAGAAGGAAGGCATGGAGGCGCGGCTGATCGATGTCTGCACCGTCTGCATCGAGGCCTTCCGGCTGCTGACGCTCTTCCTCAAGCCCGTGCTGCCCGCGCTGGCCGCGCAGGTCGAAGTCTTTTTGGGCATCGCGCCGCTGACCTTTGCCGACGCCGCCACCCGCCTCGGCAAGGGCCACACCATCGGCGACTACAAGCACCTGATGCAGCGCGTCGATGTCAAGCAGCTTGAGGCACTGTTTGAGCCTCCAGCGCAGGACACACCGGCATTGGAAGCTATTGAAAACATAGCTCCAGGCGGCGAGGCCATTGCCCCTGCCATCACCATCGACGACTTTGCGAAAGTGGACTTGCGCATCGCAAAAATTGTCAATTGCGAAGCGGTGGAAGGCTCGGTCAAGCTGCTGCGCCTGACGCTGGACGCGGGCGAAGGCCGGATGCGCAATGTCTTCAGCGGCATTGCGTCGAGCTACAAGCCTGAAGACCTGATCGGCAAGCACACGGTGCTGGTTGCCAACCTTGCCCCGCGCAAGATGAAGTTCGGCATCAGCGAAGGCATGGTGCTGGCCGCCAGCCATGCCGACGAAAAAGCCCAGCCCGGCATCTACGTGCTGGAGCCGCTGCCGGGCGCAGCGCCGGGCATGCGGATTCATTGAGCCGCCAGCCCCACGCTTCACGCACCACCCTGCCAGCCGAATCCAAACGGAAGTCGTCCATGACTGCTTTGTCGTCCTTTCTTGCCCGTCTGGGTACCTGCGCATTGATCAGCCTGCCGGCATTTGCCTTGCCGGGCTGCGCGGTGGTCGCCGTCGTTGACACCGTGGCCTCGGTGGCAGTGGGCACGGTCGGGCTGGCAGCCAGCGCCGTCATTGGCACGGCGCGCATTGCCGGCTCAGCCATCGGCGCCACCGCCGATGCGGTGCTGTCCGGCCCGGCCAAATAGGGTTGCGCGAGCGTGTGCTGCGGGTCCTGTGAAGTATTGATTTGGATGGCACGAGTTGCAAAATGTCCCGCCTGGGCAAATGAAGCTGGGGGCACCAGGTTCAGAAAACGCCATATTGCCTTGCAGGCGTCGTCCTGGTCAGCAGCTCAGCCCGTCGCACCAGCAGCAGCGATCAGGAGCTTCGCGCTCACGTCACCGGCACTGCCATCCTGCACGGCAGTGATGCGGCCCGTCTGCACCCGCTCCCGCGCAATGCCCTGCTGCACCAGGTAGTCGGCAATGGTCTGCGCACGCTGGGCTGCGAGCCTTTGCGTGGCGCTTTCGTCCAGCGCCCGGGTGGCCGTGATTTTTTCAAACATCGCCTCGTAGCGCTTGCGGCTGGCGTCGTTAGCGCCTGAGAAATCGCTGTCGAGCTGACGCACAGCATCCGCGCCTGTCTGCGCCCCGAACATCTGCTCCAGCACGCGCCGTGTCGCCGGGTCGTCATAGGCGATTGGACCGGGGTCTTGGTTCGCTTCCAGTTTGCGGCCAAGGGTTTTGGCAAGCTCGCGCGTGGCCTGCTCGCGCTGCAAGGCAAGCGCATCGGTTTGGGGATCATACGGCGCGCTCACCACGAGTTGCAGGCGCGGGCGTTCCTGCAAAGCGCGGGTCAGGGCATCGAGTTTTTCCCGCTGCTCAGGCCGCAGGGCGGCACTGCCGGGCGTAAAGTCGATGGCTTCGAGCGATTCGGCATTGCCGCCAAACAGACGGCCGAGTGCCCGGAAAGGCGCAGTCACGAGGCGTTGCAGCACATTGCCCAGCGCCTGCCTGACAGCGCTGCCAACGTTGAAACTCGGGTTGTCCAGGTTGCCGCGCACCGGTACGGACAAACGGATCTCGCCTTTGGCATCAGTGAGGAGCGCCACGGCAAGGTCGAGCGGCACGCTGATGGCGCTCGGCGCATTGACGCGCTCGCCCAGCGTGAAGTCCGCCAGACGGATCGAGTTTTCGCCCTGGAGCTCGCCACCGGCCACCTTGTATTGCAGGTCAAGCCACAATTTCCCGGACTCCACCTTGCGGCCCGCAAAAGTGGCCGTGTACGGAGAAAGCGGCGGCACCAGGACATTGTTGAACAGCACATGCAGGTCAGTGAACTGTGCCGGCGCGAAGGGCGTGATGCTGCCATTGACGCTGGCGGATCCATAGGGCTCGATCGTGCCGCTGGCCTGGATGTCGGCTCGGCGCGACTTGTCGTTCGAGATGCCGATCACCGTGCCGTCCAGCGCCTTGACCGTGGTGGAAAAAGGCAACACCAGACTGAGGTCGGCGTAGTCCACCTCGCCGCCTTGCAGCCGCACCCGCTCGACGCGCAGATCCCAAGGCGGGTTGGCGGCCGCCTTCGGCTGCATGTCTGCGGGTCCGGACTGCGGGCGCGCTGGCGGGTCACGCCTGAACACCTTCGCCAGGTTCACACTGCGGTCCTTGGCAATCTCGATCTTCGCGCCCGGTGCGTTCACCGTCACCTCCTGCACCGTGAAACGGCGCGAAGCCAGGTCAAAGGCGACGCTTTCGGCATCGAGTTGCTTCCATGACAAGAAACGTTGATCCGATCCTGCTTCGTTGACCAGCAGGTTGGCTATGCCCACACGCCCCTGCGCTTGCAGCACAGCCGGCGCTCCGCCCTGGTAGCGCAAGCCGGAGGAAGCCGAAACAGCACCCGAACGGATGTCGAGCGCGGCAAACTTCGCCAGCAGCGGCTGCAGCGGCGCCAGCGCAAGCCCGGTCACTTCGACTTGCGCCTGCACATTGGCGGCGCCAGGAGCAACCTTGCCGCTGGCACGCGCTGTTCCGCCCGATGCCAGGGACATGGTCGCGTCGAACGTGGCCGCACGGTCGCTGGCAACGTTTTTTGCGCTGGCCTGCAGCGTGACGCCCACAGCCAGCGGTGGTGTGAAACTGCGGTCGGCCAGCTTTACCTCCAGGGATTCGAGCCTGACCAGGCCCAGGTCGTACTGCCAGCTGGCCGCGCCTGAAGGAGAAGGCGAGGCCGATGCGGGCGCCACGGACGGAGAATTCAAACCCTCACCCATTGGGGTAGCCGGTGCCGGCAGCCCGGGCAATGCAAGCCGGCCATCGGCATGCCGCACGAGGCTTGCCGCACCGCCCTTCAAGACCAGTTCGCTGGCGCCGACGCGCTGGGCGGCCAGGTCCAGACGCCCTCCTGCCAGGGATGCGAATGCCAGGGCAAACGACGGCTGGCCAATGCCGGACGGGGCCAGTTCGAGTTGTTGGAGCTGCGCATTCAAGTCCTCCAGCGCAAGCTGCGGGGTGCTTGCGCCCAGCATGAGACGCAAACGGGCATGGCCGTCGATGGCCCCAGCCCGCAGCACCAGCGGCGTGGGGCGGCTGCGGTCGGTCATCTGCGCGCCGATACGGTTGAGCCGCAGGCTGTCCACCTGGAACGTCCAGGACGCGCCTGCAGCCTTTGCATCACCTGAAGAATTCCCGGCACCGCCAAGGGACTGTGCAGCCGCCGGTTGCAGCGCCTGGGGGCCGATACCGCCCTGCCTGGAGTGGTTCAGAGTTTTTATCAATGCGCCAGCCTGCGCACTGGCATGGGTCCACAGGCTGGGCGCGGCAACCGCCGTGCGGCTGCCAACACCGCCGGCGCCGGGCGGGCCGGTCTGCGCGCTCGACACGTCCTGAGACCGCACCAGCGACACCTGCCCGTCGTCCAGGCTGAGTTGCCGGGCCGTCAGCCGCTGGTCCTGCAGGTTGAACTGGCCCTGCTCCAGGCGGGCCGAGGCCAGGGTCAGCCCGGCCTGCAGCGCACCGGGCGTCTGCAACGTCGTCTGCTGCAGCCGGGCATCGATGCCACTGGCCTGCACCCGGGTCGCCGCGCCGCCGGCCAGCGAAAGCTGCAGCGAGCCAGACAGCTCGCCAATGTCCAGGGCCAGGAGAGACTTGCGGCGGTCGCGGTAATGCACACCGACCTGGTCGATGCGCAGCGCCGCCACTTCCAATGTCCAGTCCGGTACGGCCGGCTCAGTTTGTTGGGCCTGCCCGGCGGGTTCAACCTGGCGGGCAGGCGATGGCACGCCCAGCGCCCAGTTCATGCGGCCGTCAGGTGCCAGGGCCACGGTGGTTTCGCCGCCGTCGAACGCAAGCGTCTGCAGCGCGGCCGTGCGACGCGCAAAGTCCAGGCTGCCGCCGCCAGCGGTGATCCGCTTGATGGCCAGCAGCCGGCCGTCCTCACCGGCGCGGGCCATCAGCACGTCGCTCAGGTCCAAGGCCATGTCCTGCAATTGCAAAGACTGGCCGGCGCCGTAGGCATAACGGGCCGACAGGTCGGCGCGGGCATGCACTTCGGACAGGCCAAGTTGCCCGTGCAGAAACGGCCACAGCGCGCCCGCCTGCAGCCCGCGCAACTGCACATCGCCGGTTGTTTGCAGCGCCGGCTGCAATACGGCTTCGCCGCGCCAGTCCAGCGCACCCTCGTCCGGCAGTGTGGCTTTCACGCTGTAAGTGGCGCGCTGATTGGCCATGTTGGACAGTCCGGTCGCCTGCAGGCTGAGTGGCGCGATGGTCGCGCTGACCGGCTGGTCGCCGGTGAGGTCGGTAAAGACCAGACGGGCCTGCGACACGTCAAGCTGGTGCAGGACCGCCGCCTGCGCACCCTCGCCGGGTTTGCCGTCATGGCCGGCAAGGCGCTGCGCGAGTTCGGCCAGGTTCAGGCGGCCATCGGGTTCACGCACCAGATGCACCTGCAAGCCCTGGAGCGCCAGCGTGTCCAGCGTCCAGGTGCGGCGAAACAAGCCGGCCCAGGCCATGTCGGTGGACAACTGGTCAAAAGCGACCACCGGGCTGTCATGCGGGCCCTCAATGCGAACGTCGCGCATAGAAAGGGTCAGCAAAAAGGGGTTGACGCGCACAGTGCCTACCGAGACGCTTTGCCCCAGCCGTTGCTGCAGCCAGGGGGCAAGCCGGTGTTCGATCAGCCAGGGCATCAACAGGAATCCGGCTGCCGCATACAGCAGCACCAGCGCTGCCAGCACAAGGGCGGCCTGCTTCAGGCGACGGATTCGCATCACGACCGGTCCTTGTGTGGGGTCAGGTAGACACTTTCCCCTGTCTGGTCAGGACCACTTGACGTGCCACGCCTGTCCAGACGCTCACGACGAACCGCAGAAAGGAAAAAAAAGCTCGACTGAATGCGCATGCACTCAGTCTGGGGCCTGCTGCGGTTAGAGGTGTAAGTGCTTTCAGTTCGGAACTGTAGGACAACCAAGACCTTGTGAACCGTTGATCCGAATGATTCAGCATGTCGGCAGTCCCGGCGATAAAAAGGGCTGCCAAAACCGGCTAACAAGCCGGAGAGAAGTTGACCGACCGGGGCCGATAAACGCCTGCGTGAAGCGCAGGAATGTATTGCAAGTGCATGGCAAATGCTCACGCGCCCGTCGGCCGACCGGCGTCACGCTTTTACTGAAAAAATATGCGCCAACATCTCCATTTGATAACCGCTGTTGCACTGGCAGGCTGCGCTGCCAGCAGCCAGGCCAAGCCTCACGGTATCCGCCAGAGCGACATTCTTTCAGGCAGTTCCACTGTTGCCAGTGGCTGCATCGACCCTGCCACGGCGAAGCCTCAATGACAGGGTGCATGCAGAGCCTGGCTGGCGTGGGGCGCGACATCAGCCTGCGCGAGGTGGTTGAAAACGGCCGGGTGTTGCATGTGGTTTGACAACTGGCAGGGCATTGCCCGGGTGGTGGTGGTGATCGGCCTGTCGGCGTATGCGGCGCTGATCGCGCTGCTGCTTGCAGGCATCGGCCTGCCGTTTCCAACGCAACAGATCTTCTTTCGCGACCACACCGACATGGTTTGCAGGCCGGCGCCTACATACAAGACAGGCGATAACGCAAACAGTGAACGGGCAGATGTTGTTCAACCCCGGCCCACCGTCCGCCTGTCCGTATCCACGCTGACCATCCAACAAGGAGTACACCCCATGAATGAGGAATTTGCAGAATGCATGGAGCTTTGCAGTGACTGCGCCAACCAGTGCAACCAGTGCGCAGCCGCATGCCTTCAGGAAGACGATGTGAAGATGATGGCCCGGTGCATTGCGCTGGACATGGACTGCGCAGCTGCCTGCGCTTTCGCTGCGGCAGCCATGGCCCGCGGCAGCGAGCATGCCGCCGCCATTTGCGCGCTGTGCGCCGAGATCTGCCAGGCTTGCGGCGAGGAATGCCAGCAGCACGACATGGACCACTGCCAGCAATGCGCCGCCATTTGCCTTGCATGCGCGGACGAATGCCGCAGCATGGCCGCTGCGGCCTGAATGTACTGAAGCAGGTGCTGCTGGCCCAACGCACAAGCAGCTGTGGCACTTTTGCCATCGGCGCTGCCAGTCATGCGGCACTGTCATTGACCTTCTGAGCAGTTGCAGCCTTCGGCGATTGGGCTGCGTTTAGACCGGTGTGCATTGTCCATCCACCTGGCCTTTGCGCTTGATGAGTGCCGCCCGGTTTGTTCCTTAAAGCAAGGGTTTGAAATTTGTTTGTCTCCTGCGCTTTGGATGCGCCGGTTAAAGCGGGTGCAAGCGCACAATCTTTTCCCATGCACCTGCCCATTCAATTCGCCCGGTTTCGTCCGCGCCTGCTTTCGTCGTTGGCCGGCTACAACCGCGAACGCTTCTTCAAGGATGCAGGCGCCGGCCTGACGGTTGGCATCGTGGCGCTGCCGCTGGCCATGGCGTTTGCGATTGCCTCGGGCCTAAAGCCCGAAGCGGGCATCTGGACGGCGATCATTGCCGGCGCCATCATTGCCTCGCTGGGCGGCCCGGCGGGGGCGTTTATCGTCATCGTTTACGGCATCATCGAGCGCTATGGCCTGGCCAATTTGCTGATCTCCACCACCTGCGCCGGGGTGCTGCTGTTTTTACTGGGTTTCTTCAAACTCGGCACGCTGGTGCGCTATGTGCCGGTCAGTATCGTGGTGGGGTTTACCAACGGCATCGCGGTGCTGATTGCGCTGTCGCAGGTCAAGGACCTGCTGGGACTGAACATTGCCAAAATGCCGGCGGATTTTTTCTCGCAGATCAAGGCGATTGCCCTGAACATCGGCACGCTGAACCTGTACGCGCTGGGCCTGGGGCTGGCCTGCCTGCTCGGCCTGCTGGTCTGGCCGCGACTGTTTGACACCCAGACGCGCTATGCCCACGCCTTCACCAACCGGCTGATCCGGCTCATCCAGGCTGGCGAAGGCCTGCAGCTCAAGCGCGCCACCCGACTGGCTTCGCGCCTGCCGGGGCCGATCGTGGCGCTGCTCACGCTGACGGCGCTGGCTTATGTGTCGAGCCTGCCGGTGGAAACCATCGGCAGCCGCTTTGGCGGGATTCCGAGCGCCCTGCCGATCTTTGAATTTCCTGATTTCTCATGGTCGACGGTGCGGCTGCTGGTGGCCCCGACCCTCACGATTGCACTGCTGGGCGCGGTCGAGTCGCTGCTCTGCGCGCGCGTGGCCGACCAGATTTCGGGCCTGCCGCGCCACGACCCGAACCAGGAACTGATGGCGCAGGGCGTGGCCAATTTTGTCGTGCCGTTTTTTGGCGGCATGCCGGCCACCGGCACGATTGCCCGCACCGTGACCAATGTGCGGGCCGGCGCCACCTCGCCCATCTCGGGGCTGGTGCATTCGCTGACGCTGGTCGCCGTGGTGCTGGTGGCCGCCCCACTGGCCGTGCATGTGCCGCTGCCGGTGCTCGCCGGCATCTTGCTGTACGTCGCCTGGAACATGGGCGAATGGCGCGAGTTCGCCGAGTTAAAACGCGCCAGCAGCCACTACCGGCTGATCATGCTGGGCACGTTCTTTTTGACGGTGGTGTTTGACCTGACGGTGGCGCTGCAGGTCGGCCTGCTGCTGGCCTGCGTGCTGTTCGTGCGGCGCATGAGTTCGCTGTTCCAGGTGGTGGCGTTGACGAACAGCGGCGAGGAAGCCTGCTTCCGGCTGCACGGCTCGCTGTTTTTTGGCGCCGTGGCCAAGATCGACCCGATTTTGAACGTCGTCGAAAGCGCCCCGCAGGGCATGACGATCCGGCTTGATTTGCAGTCGCTGCAGTCACTCGACGCTTCGGGCCTGGATGTGCTGGAGCAACTGCAAAAAGCCATCGCCTCGCGTGGCGGCCGGCTGGTTCTGGCCGGCCTGAATGCCCAGCCCCGGGAAGTGATGGAACGCTCGGGCTTTTTGGCGCAGGTTGAAACGCTATAAAAATAATAGCTTACTGTGCTTTCTGCCATTGCGCAAACGGCTTTTTTTCTTTAAAAACCTGAACTGTTTAACGCCACCGCCTCACCCCATCTCCTAATCCCTATCCTTTGTCATTGCGGGCCTGACCCGCAATCCATCCGTGCGCGGTCAACCGTTCGGGGATACCCAACCGCTGCCTGGCTGCGGTTGGGTTGGGTGCTGTGGATTGCGGGGCGAGCCCGCAATGACAGAGTAAAGACAAAAGGCGTTTCAAATGCCATTTCCAACAACTCGTTAAAGGGTTGGCAAAAAACAGCGTCCAGTCGCCTACCGGCTCTTCGGATAGACGCTTTCCTCATCTGCCGACTGCGTGCGGACCACGCGCAGGTTTGCGTCAAACACTGCGGTAAAAATCATCAGGGTGCTGGGCGGATTCAGGTAGCGCCAGTCGTAATGCGTTTCGCGCTTCAGCGCAAAGGGCGTGACCTTCATCGGCTTGCCCAGCATCTTGCGCACCGTCTCCATCGGCATGCCGGGCAGCACGCGGGCAAAATTTTGCGGTGTGAGCACCTGGCGCAGCCCGGTCATCCGGCCATCGGGGCCAATGGTGATCATGTAATTGACCTGGCCCGCAGGCTGGCGGTTGTATTCGAGGGTGCGGGCACCCGGCTCGGCCGCCACGCCCGGCATGGGCAGCGACGCCATGTCGCTTGCTTCCCAGACTTTCTCGGGAACGCCAAAACGGGCCCACACATCAGTTTCGGTGGAAACACCTTCCTCCAGCTCCTTGATGCGTTCCTGGTCGCAGCCGGCCAGGCCCAGAATGATCGACAGCAAGCCCATGAACAACACCGCCTTTTTGGTAGCCGTCGGCAAAACCGCAGAGAAACACACAGTTTCCGCCACGGCGGGCTGACGAATGAATGATGGCATGGCAGACCCCGGTAAAATCCACCCACTATACGTTTTAGGCGGTCCAGACCCATGTCTCTTTTTCAACGCACCCACTACACCTCTGAAATCACCTCGTTCATCGACGGGCTGAAAGCGAAGAAGCCGACCCTCGAAGCCGAGCAGCGCGCCGGCCGCGCCATCTGGTGGGACAAGAACCTGAACCTGGCCGACCAGGCGGACTACGGCGAGGCGCGCGTGGCGCAGCAGGCCTATGTCTATGGCACCAGCGCGCACCCGAACGGCGACTGATTCCCGTATTTCGCATGGCGCCTTCAGCCGGCAGCCTACCGGCTGAAGCCAGCCTGTTTTCCATGGCGGCCAGCCCATGAACCGATTCCCCCCGCTGCTGCCCTGATGCTACCCATCCCCTCCTTGGCTATTCCCGTGCAGGAACCGCGCACCCCTGGCGACGCGCCCCTGCCCACAGCGGTCAACCCTGAACCGCCGGGACTGATCGACCCGGTCGCGCTGGCGCGGCTGTATGGCGAACCGATGTTCGCCATGCCCAAGGACCTGTACATTCCGCCCGATGCGCTGAAGGTCTTTCTCGAAGCCTTTGAAGGCCCGCTGGACCTGCTGCTGTACCTGATCCGCAAGCAGAATTTCAATATTCTCGACATTCCGATGGCGGCGGTGACGCGGCAGTACCTGGCCTATGTCGATGAAATCCGCGCCACCAACCTGGAGCTGGCGGCCGAATACCTCTTGATGGCCGCGATGCTGATCGAGATCAAGTCGCGCATGCTGCTGCCGCCGCGCAAGGCCGCCGAAGGCCCGGAGGCCGACGACCCGCGCGCCGAGCTGGTGCGGCGCCTGCTGGAATACGAGCGCATCAAGCTCGCCGCGCACCGGTTGAACACCCTGCCGCAACGCGGCCGCGATTTTGCCGTGGCGCAGGTGCATGTGGAGCAATCCACCGAGCCGCGCCTGCCCGACGTGACGCTGGTCGATTTGCAGGAAGCGTGGCAGGGCATCGTCAAACGCGCCAAACTGGTCCAGCACCATGTCATCAGCCGCGAAGAACTCTCGGTGCGCGAGCACATGAGCATCGTGCTGCGCCGGCTGCAGGGCCGCAAGTTCCTGGAGTTCGAGGAACTGTTCGATGCTTCGCGCGGCATGCCGGTGCTGGTCGTCACCTTCATCGCGCTGCTGGAGCTGGCCAAGGAATGCCTGCTGGAAATCACCCAGGCCGAATCCTTTGCGCCGATCTATGTCCGGCTGGCCTACACGCCCGCGTGATGCTTAACCCCACCCTCAACGTCTTCAACCCGGCTCTGCAATGACACATGATTTTGATGTTTTGATCGTCGGCAGCGGCTTGGCCGGCTTGAGCGCCGCGCTGCATCTGGCGCCCACGCACCGGGTGGCCGTGATCACCAAGCGCAGCGTCAGCGACGGCGCCAGCGGCTGGGCGCAGGGCGGCATTGCCGCCGTGCTGGCCGACGGCGACAGCTTCGACGCGCATGTGCAGGACACGCTGGTGGCCGGCGCCGGCCTGTGCGACCTGGCCGCCACGCGCTTTGTGGTCGAAAACGCGCCCGGTGCGATTGCCTGGCTGCGCGCGCTGGGCGTGCCGTTTTCGCTGGAAGACGGCGAATTGCACCTGACGCGCGAAGGCGGTCACGGCGCGCGGCGCATTGCCCATGTCACCGACGCCACCGGCGCGGCCGTGCAGCGCACGCTGATCGACGTGGTGCGGCAAACGCCGGGCGTCACGCTGTTCGAGCAGCACACGCTGGTCGATGTGATCACCGCGCGCAAGCTCGGCTTGCCGGGTGCGCAGCGCTGCCTGGGCCTGTACGCGCTGGACGACGCCACCGACGAAGTGCTGACCTTTCGTGCGCCGCAAACCATCCTGGCCACTGGCGGCGCCGGTAAGGTCTACCTCTACACCACCAACCCCGACACTGCCACCGGCGACGGCATCGCGGCCGCCTGGCGCGCCGGCTGCCGGGTGGGCAACATGGAGTTCATCCAGTTCCACCCGACCTGCCTGTACCACCCGCATGCCAAGTCGTACCTGATCAGCGAAGCCGTGCGCGGCGAAGGCGGACAGTTAAAACTGCCCGATGGCACGCGTTTCATGCTGGACCACGACGCGCGCGCCGAACTGGCGCCGCGCGACGTGGTGGCACGGGCCATCGACTTCGAGATGAAAAAACGCGGCCTGGACTGCGTGCTGCTCGACATCTCGCACCAGAGCCCGGCGTTTTTGCATGAGCACTTCCCCAACATTCTGGCGAAATGTGCCGAGCTGGGCATCGACATCACGACCCAGCCGATTCCCGTGGTGCCGGCCGCGCACTACACCTGCGGCGGCGTGCTGACCGATTTGGCCGGCCGCACCGACCTGCCAGGCCTGTTCGCCGTGGGCGAGACGGCCTGCACCGGCCTGCACGGCGCCAACCGGCTGGCGAGCAATTCACTGCTCGAATGCATGGTGTTTGCGCAGGCTGCCGCCCAGGCGATTGGTGCCGCACCCGCCGCGCCAGCGGCCAAGGTGCCGCGCTGGGACGACAGCCGCGTGACGGACGCCGACGAATGCGTGGTGATCTCGCACAACTGGGACGAGCTGCGCCGCTTCATGTGGGACTATGTCGGCATCGTTCGAACCAACAAGCGGCTGGAGCGCGCGGCGCACCGCATCACGCTGCTGCAGGCCGAGATCCAGGAGTTCTATGCCAATTTCCATGTGACGCGTGACCTGCTGGAGTTGCGCAACCTGGTGCAGGTGGCCGACCTGATCGTGCGCTCGGCGCAGCTGCGGCGCGAAAGCCGGGGCCTGCATTTCAGCCGCGACTACCCCGACATGGCGGCGCCGGCGGCGGCCACCATTCTGGTGCCGCCCGTGGCCTGATCCTGTCTGGGGGGGGTCTTGCTTGACGGAGCACGCGATTGCGTTTTCAGTCTTGGGGCTTTGGGGCTTTGGGGCTTTGGGGCTTTGGGGCTTTGGGGCTTTGGGTGGGTTCTTCTGTGGATTGAGGGGTGAGCGCCTTCCCGGCGGGGGTAACTTTCTTTTCTGGCAAAAAAGAAAGTCACCAAAGAAAGTTGCCTGTGAAAGCGGGAGCGGGTTGGAGCTGAACGCTCCGACGGGCCAACGCTTCGCTAGGCCCTGGGCATGTAGGATGTGGCCTGGAGGGCATTCGCCGTCACTGGCTGGTGCTACCTTTCCCTCGCCAACAGCTTCACGCTCTGCTTGATCTGCATTGCTTGCGCGGCGCGGGTTGCTGTCTGCTGCCAGCCACGCCATTTTTTCTTCCTTGTCCGCTGGATCTGGTCAGCAGGCCAGCCGCTGTTGTACAACGATGGGCCTTTTGCCTGTCCGCTGTTAGCCCCATGACATGCCTTGACTGAGTAAAAAAGCAAGAAACTGCCAGCAGTGTTTGAAGTGCAAAGAAACGATCAGGCAGAGCGTGAAGCTGTTGGCGAACGAGCGGTAGCACCAGCCAGAGACCGCCCTGGCCGCCTGCCCGTAGCTCCAGGTGCCCAGGGCCTAGCGAAGCGTTGGCCCGTCGGAGCGTTCAGCTCCAACCCGCTCCCGCTTCCCAAGGCAACTTTCTTTGGTGACTTTCTTTTTTGCCAGAAAAGAAAGTTACCCCCGCCGGGAAGGCGCTCACCCCTCAATCCACAGAAGAACCCACCCAAAGCCAAAGGAAAAAACAGCGCTCAAACCGGAATCGCCAGCAGTTACTTTTATTAAAAAAATAGGGCTTATCCGCACATCCTTATTGCATTTTCAGCTATTTTTTTAATAGCAAACGAGCCAGCCTACCGAATCCGCAGCCACCGGTCCAACGACAGCGTTCCAGCGCCACGCCCGACCAGGTAAAGCAGCAAACCGGCCCAGGACAGGTGCGTTGCCCAGGCGTCGGGATAGACAAACACCTGGATCACCAGCGTCATGCCCAGCAGCGCCAGGGCGGACAGGCGGGTAAACAGGCCCAGCACCAGCAGCAAGGGGAACAGGTGTTCGGCCCAGGCTGCCAAATTCGCGGCGATTTCGAACGGCACCAGCGGCACCTGGTACTCGTACTGGAACAGTGAATAGGCGCTGTCGTTGACCGTCAGCCAGCCATCCACCTTGGTGCGGCCGGACAGGAAAAAGATGGCGGCGATGGCAATCCGGTTCACCAGCGCCAGAGCATCGTGCGGCACCAGGCGGGTAAGCCCGCCGGCCAGGCTGTGCCAGAGGCCACGCAGCCCGGTGGGTTCGGGACGGGTGACGGCGGTCGTCGTGGACAAAACGGGGTTCATGTCAGCTCCTGATGGTTCGGGGTGGGATATGTCCGGGCGCTGCAAAAAGCACCCGCCTGCAGCAACGCGGTCATCAGTTGCTCCAGGTCGCAGTCGGCCTGCCGGGCCAGCGCTGCATCCGCTGCCAGTGCCAGCGGACGTCCGGCGGCACAGGCATCCAGAAATGCGCAGCCGCCCGCGTCCAGCGCGGTCCAGACAACGTCGCCCTCCGGCCGGGTCAGCAGCGCGCCCTCGCCGATCCAGTCCAGCGCATCGTCACTGTCCATGCCTTGCGGGACGTCCTGCCGGTTGCGCTGCCAGAGGGTATAGATGGGCTGGTCTTCAAACCAGGCCCAGCGCGCAGCCGGGTGTGGTTGAAGCACCAGTTCGCCCAAGCCTTCCGGCGGCGCATCCGCCAGCGCGGAGGGCGCCAGTGCCGGGGCATCTGCCGCCACATGCGCTTCGGTCCAGAAACGGTCGAGCCGGGCCACGCCGGCCAGGTAGGGCAAGTCTGCCGCCGGTGCAAAGCCTGCCAGGAAACCGGGGAAATCCGCGCCATACACCAGCAGCCGGGTATCGACAGGCGGTTGTGCGCGCGCATGCAGGGCGGCAGCGGCGCGGAACCAGTCCTCGCCCACCAGCCGCAACACCGCCGGGTAGTTGGCTTGCAGCGCATCGATGCAGCCCCTGACAACGGTGTTGCGGTACACCGCAAAGCCGGGCTGGTCCGTCAGGTCGCGCAAGTGGTCGGGCACTGCATCGGGCAATGTCCATAGCGCCTCGGCAAAGCGGTCCTGGAAACTTGACAGTTCGGTGCTCATGGCACCAACGCCTCTTTTTCGTGCGGCTGGCCCTGCAGCAGCGCCTGCGCCTGCCGGCGTTCGGCCAGCAGTTCGGCGAAAGGCGGCAACTGGTCATCACGCTCGATCAGCGTCGGGCGCGGGCCGATGCGCGCAATCAGGCGCTCATACAGCGCCCATACCTTGGGCGAAACCGGCGCATCGTGCGAATCCACCAGCAGCGCCTGGCCCAGCACGGGGTCGGGCGTGTGGCCCGCCAAGTGGATTTCCATCACCTCGTCGCCGGGAAAAGCGTCGATATAGGCCTCGGCGCAAGTCCCCAGATTGCTGGCGCTGAGGTACACATTGTTCACGTCGAGCAGCAGGCCGCAGCCGCTGCGGCGCGCGAGTTCCTGCAAAAAATCAACCTCGTCCCAGGCATGGCCTTCGATGCGCAGGTAGTGGGACGGGTTTTCAATGGCGATGCGCCGCCCCAGCGCATCCTGGGTGCGGGCAATGTTGCCGGCCACGCGCAGCAAGGCCGCCTGCGTGCGGGCAAAAGGAAGCAGGTCGGGCAGGTAACTGCCGCGCCAGGCCGACCAGGCCAGGTGCTCGGACACCAGCGCCGGCTCGATGCGGTCCGCCAGTGCGGCCAGCCACGCCAGGTGGGCCGCGTCAGGCGGTGCATCGGCCGCCAGCGAGAGCGACACGCCATGCAGCGACAGCGGATGCCGGGACCGGATGGCGTCGAGCCAGGCCAGCCTCGGGCCACCGGCCACCGCATAGTTTTCCGGATGCACCTCGAACCACAGCCCGGCGTCATCGCAGGTCAGGGCCTCGTCGAAATGCGCGGGCTTCAGGCTCAGGCCGGCGCTTGGTCGGGCGGCATTCACGGGGTGCGTCCTGACGACGCTCAGGCCTTGATGGCGTTGAGCGAGCCCATGCCCTTGGGCGTCTTGATGGTGGTGCAGGTACCGGCAGGCACCTGCTTCCAGGCATTGCCCTGGTAGTCCACTTTCGACGTGCCGGCGCAGGTGGTGCCGGGTCCGGCGGCGCAGTCGTTCTTGCCGGCCAGGGAAACGCCGAAACATTTTTCCATGGCTGGCTTGGCGTCCATGGGCTTGTTCTGGGCAATGGCGGCACCCGAGGCGAGCGCGGCAAGGGCCAGGGTGCTGAGTGCGATGGAACGGATGATCATGAGAGTAGCTCCGGTTGATGACAAAGGGTTGAACAGGCAGGCAGCGCGGGTGGCGCGGGTCTGCGGACCTGGCGGAAGGACTCCGCTACAGTCTGCCCAGTAGTTCGGCGCAACCCGGCCGCTGGTTACACACCAGCGAATCTTTTTTTAAACTATTTTTTTATCGACGCTGTAACCCAAAGCCTGCATGGACCGAATACAAGAAAGAGACCGCCGGTTCACCGACACCGAAATCCGGTTACGCGGCCTGATGCTGCAAGGCCTGGAAGGCGATGCAGCGGCCTACCACCAGTTCCTGAAAGCATTGAGCGCACACCTGCGGGCTTATTTCCGGAAGCGGCTGTTCCAGCGAACCGATGAAGTGGAAGATATCGTGCAAGACACCCTGATCGCGGTGCACAACCAGCGACACACCTACCGAACCGACCAGCCCCTGACCGCCTGGGTGCATGCAATTGCACGCTACAAGCTGATCGACCTGCTGCGCGCCCGGGCCTCGGGCGAGTCGCTGAACGTTCCGCTGGACGACGAGCTGGAACTGTTTGCCGCGTCCGACACCGAAGCCAGGGAGGCAAAAAGAGACCTCGACGCGCTGCTGGCCGGGCTGCCCGACCGCCAGCGCCTGCCTATCGTGCATGTCAAGATCGAAGGCCTGTCCGTGGTCGAGGCGGCACAGCTGACCGGCATGTCGGAGTCGGCCATCAAGATCGGCGTGCACCGGGGCCTGAAGGCGCTGGCCGCCAAAATCAGGGGAATTGCATGAAAACCGATGAACTTGTCAGCCTCCTGTCGGCCGGGGTCGCGCCGGTGCCGGCCAACAGCGTCGGCCGGCGCTTTGCGCTGGCCATGGGCTGGGGCCTGCCAGGCGCGATGCTGCTGCTGGTCATGGTCCTGGGCATTCGCCCTGGCCTGGCCGAAGAGGCCGGCACGCTGATGTTCTGGCTCAAGCCGGGCTTTGCGGCCGCGCTGGCGCTGGCCGGGCTGGTCGCCGCCGAGCGGCTGGCCCGCCCCGGCATGCGGCTGGGACGGGTGAATGCCGCGCTGGCCCTGCCGGTGGTGCTGCTGTGGCTGATCGCTGCGCTGGCGCTGGTCAATGCAGCGCCGCCGCAGCGCGCCGGGCTGATTCTGGGCGAGACATGGAAAAGCTGCCCCTTCAACATCGCGCTGCTCTCGCTGCCGCTGTTCGCGTCCACGCTGTGGGCGCTCAAGGGCCTGGCGCCGACACGCCTGGCGCTGGCCGGGGCCAGTGCTGGCCTGCTGTCCGGAGCGCTGGGCGCGCTGGTGTATTCGCTGCACTGCCCGGAATCGGCCGCGCCCTTTCTGGCGGTCTGGTACGTTCTGGGCATTGCGATTCCGACGCTGGCCGGCGCGCTGCTGGGGCCGCGCGTGCTGCGCTGGTAAGCGCGGTTGCGCAGAAGCTGGCAGTCAGGTCAAGCGCTGCCTTATAAGCCAAATCTGCCTTCAGCGCTTTCCTCAGTTGCATCTACAGCTCTGCTTTTTATAGCAAAACAAGCTTGCCGTTTCAATCCAGCCGGATATTGCTGGCACGAATCACCTTGGCCCATTTTTCGCGCTCGGCTTTGGCATAGGCATCCATTTGCGCCGGCGTGCTGGGTATTGCTTCCAGCCCCAGCGTCTGGAAGCGCGCCTTGACCTCGGTAGAGTCCAGCGCCGCCAGCAAGGCCTTGCTTAGCGCGTTCACAGCTTCGGGCGGCGTGGCGGCAGGCACCACCAACCCTTGCCAGGCATAGGCTTCAAAGCCCTTCAAGCCCTGTTCGGCCAGCGTCGGCAGGGTGCTGAAGGTGGCAATGCGCTTTGGGCTGGCAACGCCAATGGCCACCAGCCGGCCGGACTGGATGTGCTGGTAGCCGCTGGCGGTGTCGACGAACATCATCGGCACCTGGCCGCCAATCACGTCCTGCACTGCCGGAGCCGCACCCCGGTAGCCCACATGCACCATCTTGAGCCCGCTGCGTTCGCGGAACAATTCGGTCGCCAGGTGGTGCGGACTGCCGGCGCCCGGCGTGGCGAAGTTCACGCCATCGGGCTGCTTTTTAGCCCAAACCATGAACTCGGTCAGGTTCTTGGCCGGCACACCCGGGTTGACCACCAGGATCAGCGGGAAGCGGGCCATCAGGCCGACCGGCGTGAAGTCTTTTTCGACGTTGTAGCTGAGCTTTGAATACAGCGCCGGGTTGGCCGCCATGGTGGCCGTGTCGCCGGTCAGCATGACATAGCCGTCGGGCCTGGCCTTGGCGGCATAGTCGGCGCCAATGTTGGTGGCCGCGCCGGGCTTGTTGTTGATGATGATGGGCTGGCCCAGCGTCCGGCTCATGGGCAGCGACAAAATTCGGGCCACCACGTCCGAGCCGCCGCCTGCCGGGTAGGGAACCACCCATTCGATGGATTTTTCCGGATACGCTGCAACTGCTGCCAGCGGCAAGGCCAGCAGGGCGACGCTGATCCAGCGGCGCAGGGTGCGGGGGTAGTGCATGAAAACTCCAGTGATGTCAGGTCATTCAGATCAGGAAAATCTGCACCGTTTCAGCGAAGGAATGCATCACCGGGCAGACAAGGCAGGCCGATGATAGAAAAATATGGTTGCGCTCACAACTGGGGTATGTACTCACCCTGAAGCCGGTTTCACTGGGGAATAAGCCCATGTCGCGCCTCTCCCATTTCACTTATCAGCGCCTGTATCGCCCTCAACCGCCGTTCGCGCATGGGCAACCAGCCGGTCGAGCAAATTGTCGAGTTGCCCGCGCTCTGCGGCATTCAGGCATGAAACGATTTCTTCATTGCGCCGGCCGATGACGCGCATCAGGCGCTCGCACACCACCTCGCCCGCCGTTGTCAGGGTCAGCAATACGCCACGCCCGTCGGTGATGCTGGCCTGTTTCAACACCAGGCCCTGGTCGACCAGCGACTGGGCGGCGCGGCTGGCCTGGCCCTTGTCCAGGTTGGCCCGATAGGCCAGGTGCTTGATCGACAGCGGCGTGAAACTCCCAATGGCCGACAGACAGCGCCCTTCGCTCAAGGCAATGCCCGCATCGCTCAGGTAAGCGCTTTGGGTGAGCCGGTCGGTGAGCTTGGACAGCGTGTGCAGCCGGTGGGTGAACATGCGTTCGAGAGAAATCGAATCAGGTGGGGAGGACATCGCAGCGCCAGACGTTCAGAAAAAATGGTCAACGAAT
This sequence comes from Polaromonas sp. CG_9.7, assembly GCF_015752205.1. Classification (GTDB taxonomy): domain Bacteria; phylum Pseudomonadota; class Gammaproteobacteria; order Burkholderiales; family Burkholderiaceae_C; genus Polaromonas. Next base: position 56,204 of record NZ_JADOVG010000001.1, on the reverse strand, counting down.
CACTATACGTGAGGCCAGCCGCCGCTGCCTGACGGGGGCATCAAGCCACGCCAGCGTCCGAAAAACCTGAGTCAAACAACAGGGTAATTACCGAGGTCGATATTGTTAAAGCCTTCAATAATGGTTGTATACGCAACCAGTTAGCATCATCAGCGCACCCAAACCTCCATGCACCAACCCGCCACCCAAGCCCGCCCGTCGATTTATTACCACTACCAGGTGTTCAAAGCGTGGCTGCCCTCGGCGCATGCAGCGCAGAGCCGCCAACAGGTGGTGATTGCCGGCGCCGGCCCGGCCGGCATGGTGACGGCGCTGGAACTGGCCCGTCTGGGCGTGGCCAGCGTGGTATTGACGCCAGAATTGCAGGTCTCGCAGGGCAGCCGCGCCATCGTGTTCACCCGCCGCTCCATGGAAATCCTGCAGCAGGTGGGCGTGGCCGGCCGCATGAGCGAAAACGGCCTGCCCTGGCGCTTCGGCAACTCCTACTACCGGGGTCAGCGCGTGTTCCGCATGGAAGCGCCGCACGACGCGGACGACCGTTTCTTTCCAATGCTCAACATCCAGCAGCAGTACCTGGAGGAATACCTGATCGACGCCTGCCAGGCCAGCCCGCTGATTGACCTGCGCTGGGGCAACAAGGTCGTCGGCGTGGCGCAGGCGCCCGGCCTGGCCCGCGTGAGCATCGATACGCCCGAAGGCCCCTACACCTTGGAAACCGACTGGCTGGTGGCCGCCGACGGGGGCCGGTCCGACATTCGCGCGGCCCTGAAGCTGCAGATGGAAGGCTCGTCGTATGAGGGCCTGTTCGTCATCGCCGACATCCGTATCGACCTGCCGCTGCCCACCGAGCGCCTGGCTTATTTCGACCCCGAATGGAACCCCGGCAACACCATCCTGATGCACCGCGAGCCGCACGGCATCTGGCGCGTGGACTACCAGCTGCCACCCGGCGAAACGCCCGAGCAGGCGCTCAGACCGGCGTCGCTCAAGAGACGCATCGATGCGCAGCTGGCCATGATCGGCCACGCCGGCACGCCGTGGGAAATGGACTGGAATTCAGTCTATTCAGCCCGTACGCTGACATTGCCAGATTATGTTCAGGGCCGCGTGGTCTTCACCGGCGACGCGGCGCACCTGCTGCCGATCTTCGGCGTGCGCGGCGCGAACACGGCGTTTCAAGACGCGCAATCGTTAGGCTGGCACCTGGCCTTTGTCGTGCGCGGTCTGGCAAGCGACAAGCTGCTGGCCAGCCACAGCGCCGAGCGCGTCGGCGCGGCGCGCGAGATCATCGACGAAGCGGGCAAGAGCACGCGCTTCATGGCGCCGCCGAGCCGGGGCTTTCGGCTGCTGCGCGATGCGGTGCTGTCGCTGTCGCTGACAGAGGCATTCGTGCGGCCGCTTTATCACTGGCGCACCTCGCGTCCGCACGCGTACAGCGGCTCAATGCTGAACAGCCGGGGCGACGACAACGCTTTGTTCAGTTCGGGACCAGCCCACGGCGCGCCGCCGCAAAACATTCGCCTGGCGCCCGACGACTTTTTGCTCGACCACCTGGGCGGCGGCTTTGAGCTGCTGTACTTCACGCAGGAAGCGGCGATTCCCGAAGCTTTGCGGCAGGTGATCGCGGCCACCCGCGCCCGGGGTGTGCCTCTCAGGGTGACAGCCGTGGGCGCCACGCAGCCCGTGGACGGCGCCGACCTGACGCTGGCAGACGCCGACGGCCACTTCCGCCAGCGCTACGGCGTGCAGGCCAGTGGCGCCGCCTTCCTGCTGCGGCCCGACCAGCATGTCTGCGCGCGCTGGCTGACGCTGGACGCCACGCGCCTGCAAGCCGCCTTTAACATCGCCCTGCCCCAGTGAACCGGATTGCCTCCATGACTGCCCACAAAAATACCCTGCCCCTTGCCGGTCTGGAAACCGTGTACGACGCCCTGGCGAGCGCCATTGACCAGGCCGGTCCTGGCAAGACCGAACTGTTTTTGGTAAAACTGGCCTTGCTCAATGCCAACGCACTGGCCGATGCCCGGCTGTTTGAAACCCATGTTCAGGCCGCGCTTCGCGACCTGTGACACTTGTGCAAGCCTGTCACCCCCTGACAACCCAACGTTTGAGGTCATCATGAACATCCAGAAAATCCACCACGTCGCCTACCGCTGCAAGGACGCCAAGCAAACCGTCGAGTGGTACGGCAAGTACCTGGACATGAAATTCATCCTGGCGATTGCCGAGAACGAAGTGCCCTCGACCAAGGCGCCCGAACCGTACATGCATGTTTTTCTCGATGCCGGCAATGGCAATGTGCTGGCTTTTTTCGAGCTGCCGACCCAGCCGCCCATGGGCCGCGACCCCAACACCCCCGAGTGGACGCAGCACCTGGCGCTGCAGGTTGAATCGATGGACGCCCTGATGGACGCCAAGGCCCGGCTGGAGGCCGGCGGCATTGACGTGCTGGGCCCGACGGACCACACCATTTTCAAGTCCATTTACTTCTTTGACCCGAGCGGCCACCGGCTGGAGTTGTGCGCCAACACCGGCACGCCGAAAATGGCGAAGATGCTCGACGAGGCCAAGTGGGACATGCTCAACGAATGGGCCGTGACCAAGAAAGCGCCCCAGCATGCGCGCTGGATGCATGACGGCAGCATGGCCGGACAATAAAGCCCATGACAACCCTGACGCCACTCGACGAAACCCACGACACGGCGCTGCGCAGCTGGCTCGCGTCCGCCCACCAGGCGGGCACCGACTTTCCGATCCAGAACCTGCCGTTCGCGGTCTTTCGCCGCCAGGGCACGCTTGAGGCCTTTCGCGGCGGCGTGGCCATCGGCGACCAGATCCTGGACCTGGCGGCACTGGCAGCAACTGGGGTGTTCAGCGGCGAGGCGGCCATGGCGGCGCAGGCGGGCGCGCAGGACACGCTCAATGCCCTGATGGCATTGGGCGCTGACGCCTGGCATGCCCTGCGCCTGGCGCTGTCACGCGCCTTGCGAGAGGGCGCAGCCGAACAGGCCGTGCTGGCCGCTTGCCTGGTGCCGCAGTCCAAAGCCGAATACGGCCTGCCGGCACGCATCGGCGACTACACCGATTTTTATACCTCGGTACACCACGCCACCAACATTGGCCGTCAGTTTCGCCCCGACAACCCGCTGCTGCCGAACTACAAATGGGTGCCCATTGGCTACCATGGCCGGGCTTCGAGCATTGGTGTGTCCGGCCAAAGCTTTCACCGCCCCGTGGGCCAGACGCTGCCGCCCGGCGCCACGCAACCGGTGTTCGGCGCAAGCAAGAAGCTGGACATCGAACTCGAACTGGGCATTTTTATCGGCTCTGGCAATGCGCTCGGCGAGCCGGTTTCCATCATGCAGGCCGAAGCCCATGTGTTCGGCCTCTGCCTGCTGAACGACTGGTCGGCGCGTGACCTGCAGGCCTGGGAATACCAGCCGCTCGGGCCTTTCCTGTCGAAGAACTTCGCCACCACGATTTCCCCGTGGATCGTGACGCTCGAAGCGCTGGCGCCTTACCGCACCGCCTTCGTGCGCCCTGAAGCAGACCCGCAGCCCCTGCCCTACCTGGACTCCGAGGCGAACCGCCAGCAAGGCGCGCTCGACATCCAGCTGCAGGTCGGCCTGCTGACACCCAGGATGCGCGAAGCCGGCCAGACTAACGCCACGATTTGCCGCACCAGCTACCGCCATGCCTACTGGACCGTGGCGCAGCTGGTGACGCACCACACGGTCAACGGCTGCAACCTGCAGCCCGGCGATCTGTTCGGCAGCGGCACGCTGTCGGGCCCGACGCTCGACCAGGCCGGTGCGCTGATCGAGCTGACCACCGGCGGCAAGCACCCGCTGCTGCTCCCCAATGGCGAAAGCCGCAGCTACCTGGAAGACGGTGACGCCGTGGTGATTCACGGCTGGTGCGAAAAAGCCGGCGCCGCACGCATCGGCTTTGGCGAATGCCGGGGAACCGTGCTGCCGGCGCGCAGCTGAAAGGCGACAGGATGCGGACTGCATTCCCTGCCCCGGACTTGATCCTGGTCCCGATGACAGAGGTTATGTTTTGTGCGGCAACCTGAAAAGTGACCTGCGTAGTCTCTCTTTTATTAATTAAATAAGGCTAAAGCGCACGTCCAGCCTCTACCTATAGCTCTCTTTTTGATAGTGAATAAGTTGCGCCACGCACAAACCTGCCCATGACACCCACCCCCCGCAAACGCCTGGCCTGCGCCATTTGCCTGCGCCCGCAAAGCGCCTGCATCTGCCGCTGGGCCACGCCTGTCGAGCATCCGGTCGAGGTGCTGATCCTGCAGCATCCGCTGGAAGTGGACAACCCCAAGGGCACTGCGCGGCTGCTGCACCTGAGCCTGCCGGGCAGCCGGCTGGTGACGGGCGAGGTGTTCGATGACCTGCCCGCCCTGCTGGCCGATCCGCCAGGCACCGGAGGCGCCCCGGGCAGCGCGAAGCTCAACCTGCTGCTTTACCCGGAAACGCCGCAACACCAGACGCCAGGCATTACGCCCAGGCAGCTTGCCCCGGGCGACCTGGACGATCCTGCCCGACTGCGGCTGGTCGTACTGGACGGCACCTGGCGCAAGAGCCTCAAGATGCTGTACGCCAACCCGCTGCTGCAGCAACTGCCGCGCCTGGCATTGCAGGACGTCGGGGCGTCGCATTACCTGATCCGCAAGGCGCACCGGCCCGAACAGCTTTCAACACTGGAGGCGACCTGCGCAGCACTCGCCCAGTTGCACGCGAACGCCGGACGGCTCCAGCCCTTGCTCGCTGCTTTCGATGGCTTTGTCGCCCAGCAGATGGATTTGCGTCGGCTGCGCGGCGCCGGCAGCCCGCGCATGCCGAATTTTTGAAGCAATCGGGCATTTCACCTCACCCTGAGGTGTTTTTTGCTATTTTTTCAATAGCAAGTTTCGCCGGTTTGCAATGGCTTTAATGTGGCATCCAGGGTCAAATTTCGCCCTTGCCAAGACTGCCGTTGGCAACTGCCGCATCACACGGCTGACGCCAGGTGTAAGTTACCTGCTTTTTTCGAAACAACCTTGATTGCGTATCACCTGGGCGATGAACATCCACGGTTTGATGTCAAACGATTGCCATCGGCTTTCCGACGTGAATTCAAGCAGCGGATGAGAATCTTCCTCCCCGGAAATGGTTGTTTTTGAAATTGTCAATAGTCCATTTATGAGACCTGATTAGTCCGTTCATGAGATTGACGACTTTTACTGTTTTCGCAAACACTTAAGCCAATCAACAAATCTTCACGAATTAGGCAAAAACGTAATGCACCGACCCGCAATTTCAGGCATCAGATTGAACGGATTTGTTAATGCAACGACATGCCTGGCAGACCTACGGACCGCTCTTTGAATCCCCAAAAGCCGTCAACAAACACTAAAAAATGAAACCCAATATTGTTTTTCTGGTGATGTCTGCAGTTGGCAAGCCAGAAACGCTTGACCAACTGGCGCATTCACTGGCACCCCATACGGTGCTGGTTCACCATGATTTTTCCCAGACGCCGGACTTTGTGCTGACCGCACCGAACGTCCGGTTTGTCCCGGATCCCAAGCGCACGGGTTGGGCTTTCTTCGGGTTTGTAGACGGGATTTTCCACTCCATGAAGTACGCACTGGCCAACCTGGAGTTTGACTATCTTCAGTTGCTCAGCCCGAGTTGCCTGCCCATCAAATCCATTGAAGCTTTCGAGACACACATCTCGGGCCGCGAGGAAGCCCATTTTGACTGCATTGACCTGTTTGCCGACCAGGACGCACTGATGTCGGTTGGCTACAGAGCCCTGACGCCTGAAAAATCGTTACGCCACCGGATCGTGCGGCGACTGGGCAATGCCTACTTTGACGCGGCAAGTGGCCGACGCGACGAGGCCGGTATCTGGCTGCACAGTGGCGGCAAGAAAAGCATTCTGGCGCTGGTGGCGCTGGGCTTGTTCAAGGCGCTCAGCCGGCCATCGATCGGGCAGCATATTTTCAACGAGAAATTCCGGCCTTATTACGGCTCGACCTGGTTCGGTGCCAGTCGCCACGTCGTGGCCGCCATGCTGGAAAAATTCCTGCATCCCGGCGTTCGCGACTATTTCAGCCGGCTGTGCATTGCCGACGAGTTCCTGATTCCCACCTTGCTGATGCATGTCGCACCCGCCAAGGGTCCGATGAACCATTACATCCAGCGATTCGACCATGCGCACCCGGGAAGAATCGACGAACAGGCCATGGAGCAACTCAAGGCCACGCCCGCTTTTTTTGCCCGCAAGTTCCCCGACGATCCGGCCGCGCCGATTCGTGTGCGGGTGCTGGCTGAACTGGTAGGCAGCGAATTGCCTTTTCAGAGTCTCGAAAAGGCAGCCGAAATACCGCAGGACATCAGCGCTTTGACGCCACCTGGCACGACAGCATCTGTCAGCCAGTCAGCAGACGGCAATTTTCTGGCCGGAATGTTTGGCCAGGGCAAGGTTGCGCACTAGGGGCAAGCCGCCCCGTGCGCTTACAACAACATTAACAAAAGGGAAATTAAAATGCAGGCATTGATTCTGGCCGGTGGACTGGGAACGCGCATCAGCGAGGAAAGCGCCGTTCGCCCCAAGCCCATGGTCGAGATTGGCGGCAGGCCGATCATCTGGCACATCATGAAGATGTACATGGCGCACGGCGTAAGCGACTTCGTGATCTGCTGCGGCTACAAAGGCCACCTGATCAAGCAGTTTTTCCGTGACTACGCCATGGACGGGGCCGACATCACCTTTGACATGCGCGACAGCACCACGACCATGCTTCGCACCTCGACCGAGCCGTGGAAGGTCACGCTGGTCGATACCGGACTGGACACGATGACCGGCGGGCGCATCCGGCGCGCGGCACGTTACCTGAACGACGGGCCGTTCTGCTGCACGTACGGCGACGGCGTCAGCGATGTGGACATCACCAAGCTGATCGCCTTCCACCGTGAGCAAAATGTGCTGGCAACAGTGACGGCAGTGCAGCCGCCAGGCCGCTTCGGCGCCTTCAACCTGCATGCCGACAACGCGCTGGTGCCGAGTTTCAAGGAAAAGCCGGGCGGCGACGGTGCCTGGATCAACGGCGGCTTTTTTGTGCTCGACCGAACAGTGGTCGAACTGATCGAAGGCGACGACACCATCTGGGAACGCGGTCCCATGGAGCACCTGGCCGCCCACCACCAGATGGCCGCCTTTCGCCACGAAGGCTTCTGGCAGCCGATGGACACGCTGCGCGACAAGCAGACGCTCGAATCCCTGTGGGCTGCGGACAAGGCACCCTGGAAATCCTGGTGAGTGCGGACTTCCGATTTTTTATACCCCTGTTTTTCAAGGCAACCCATGATTTTCACTAAAACCGCGCTGTCTGGCGCGACCCTCGTCGACATGGAGCGGCGCGAAGATGCGCGCGGCTATTTCGGCCGCACTTATTGCGAACGCGAGTTCGAGGCCAATGGCCTGCCGACCCGCATGGTGCAGACCAACATGTCGCTGACACGCCGGGCGGGCACCCTGCGCGGCATGCACTACCAGATGGCGCCGAATGCCGAGGACAAGCTGGTGCGCTGCGTGCAGGGCGCGATCTGGGACGCGATTGTCGATATTCGCCCCGAGTCGCCCACCTACTGCCAGTGGATCGGCGTGGAACTGAGTGAAGCCAATGGCCGCATGCTGCTGGTGCCCAAGGGCTTTGCCCATGGTTTTGTCACGCTGACAGACGATGCGGCCGTCACCTACCAGGTGTCGGCCTTCTACACGCCGCAGTCCGAACGCGGCGCCCGGCATAACGACCCGGCGTTCGGCATCGCCTGGCCGGTGCCGGTGATCGACATGTCCGACAAGGACCGCAGTTGGCCCGCCTTCGTGGCCGAAGGAGTGGCGGCATGATCATTGTTGACACCGCCCTGGCGCAAAGGGCACGCGAAGGACGGCCGATCCGCGTCGGATTGATCGGCGCCGGATTCATGGCACGCGGCGTGGCGCTGCAGATTGCCCTGTCGGTGCCCGGCATGCGCGTGGCCGCCATTGCCAACCGCACGCTCGAAGGTGCCCGGCGCGCCTACCGCGAGGCCGATGTTTCAGGCGTTTGCGTCGTCGAGACGGTCACCCAGCTGGAACGCGCCATCGAGTCCGGCGTGCCGGCCATCACCGAAGACGCCATGCTGCTGTGCCGCGCCGCTGGCATCGACGCGATCATCGAAGTCACCGGCACCATCGAGCATGCTGCGCATGTGACCCTCGAAGCCATTGCCCACCGCAAGCATGTCGTGCTGATGAATGCCGAGATCGACGGGACCATCGGCCCCATCCTGAAAACCTATGCCGACCGCGCCGGCGTGGTGCTGACCACCGCCGACGGCGACCAGCCGGGCGTGATGATGAATTTGTACCGCTTTGTCAAAGGCATTGGCGTCAAGCCGGTGATGTGCGGCAACATCAAGGGGCTGCACGACCCCTACCGCAACCCGACCACACAGGAAGGCTTTGCCCGGCAGTGGGGCCAGAATCCGGCCATGGTCACGTCGTTCGCCGACGGCACCAAGATCTCGTTCGAGAACGCCATCGTCGCCAACGGCACCGGCATGCGGGTCGGCCAGCGCGGCATGTACGGCCCCACCGTCGCCCCCGGCACGCCCATTCAGGAGGTCGCCGAGCGCTACCCGCTCGAAGCCATGATTGAAGGCCCGGGCATCGTTGACTATGTTGTCGGTGCCATGCCCGGCCCTGGCGTGTTCGTGCTGGGCACGCACGACCATCCGCAGCAAAAGCATTATTTGTCGCTCTACAAGCTGGGCAACGGACCGCTCTACTGCTTCTACACGCCCTACCACCTGTGCCATTTCGAGGTGCCCAACACCGTCGCGCGGGCCGTGCTCTTCCAGGACGCCGCGCTGTCCCCGCTGGGCGCACCCTGCGTCGAAGTGCTGGCCACGGCCAAGATCGACCTGAAGGCGGGTGAGTCCATTGACGGCCTGGGCGGCTACATGACGTACGGCCTGGCTGAAAACGCCGACACCGCCCGGTCGCAAAACCTGCTGCCCATCGGCCTGGCCGAAGGCTGCACCCTGAAGCGCGATGTGCCCAAGGACGCACTGCTCACGTTTGACGATGTCGAACTGCCGCAGAACCGGCTGTGCGACCAGCTCTGGCGTGAACAGATGGCGCGCTTCTTCCCCGAATACTCAGAAACCTCCTCAGGAGAAAACAAATGAAACTGCTCGTCACTGGCGTCGAAGGCTATATCGGCTGCCTGCTCGCCCCTTTTCTTCAGGCTCGCGGCCATGAAATCGTCGGCCTGGACACTGGCTACTACCGGGACGGCTGGCTGTTCAGTGACAGCCAGCTGGTGCCGGGTTTCCCGCGCACCGTCAACCGCGACATCCGCAACATCCAGGCCGAAGACCTCGAGGGCATTGACGCGGTCGTGCACCTGGCCGAACTGTCCAATGATCCGCTGGGCGAAAACGTTCCGGAACTCACCTTCCAGATCAACCACCAGGCCTCGGTGCGGCTGGCCGAACTCGCCAAGGCGGCGGGTGCCAAGCGCTTTGTCTACACCTCGTCCTGCAGCGTCTATGGCGTGTCCACCGGCGACGAGCCCATGACCGAGCTGTCGCCGACCAATCCGCAGACGGCCTATGCGAAATGCAAGACACTGGTCGAGCGCGACGTGATGGCGCTGGCCTCGCCGGATTTTTCGCCGACCTTCCTGCGCAACGCGACCGCTTACGGCGCCTCGCCACGGATGCGCTTTGACATCGTGCTGAACAACCTCTGCGGCATAGCCGCGACCACCGGCAAGATCGTCATGACCAGCGACGGCACGCCGTGGCGTCCCCTGGTGCATGTGCTCGACATCTGCCAGGCCGTGGCCAGCGCGCTGGAAGCGCCGCAGGATGCAATCCACAACGAGATCTTCAACGTCGGCCATGACGAGGACAACTACCAGGTCCGTGAAATCGCCCAGATCGTCGCTGACGTCTATCCAGGCTGCGAGTTGAGCTTTGGCCAGGCAGGCGGCGACAACCGCAGCTACCGCGTCAGCTTTGCCAAGATCCATGAAAAGCTGCACGGTTTTCAGTGCGCCTGGGACGCACGCAAGGGCGCGCAGCAACTGCATGATATTTACGAGCGCATCGGCATCGACGCTGCCACATTCAGTGCGCGGCCCTTCACCCGGCTCAAGCAGCTCAAGTACCTGAGCGCGACGGGACAGATTGACGACCGGTTTTTCTGGAAGTATTGAAAACTTCAGGTGCTGGCCGAATTTCCGGCCAGCACCTGAAATGCACTCCACCAGCCTGTTCGGTTACTTGAACAGGCTGTTTGTTTTTAACGGACACCCAGCCTTCAAAACCAACTCTCAAGCCCTGCATTTGCTAAAAATTCCTTGATAAAGACATGCAAAACAGTACGTTCGGGCTATCGGCATGCGCTATTACCCACGCTTTTGAAGCGTACAGTTACACCATGCAAATACGCGGCAACAAATCCTCCACCACGGCAGCCCTGTGTCGCGGCCGCGAGTTACCACGCGGCTATTTTTGCTCAGTGACGCCGCCTTAGGTTGTTACCCCTTGCGTCACGCGCCTTGCGTTTCTCACGGAACGCCTTGCCACTGCGTGACTTGAGACATTTCATTACCCCCCCTGCTGATCTCTGAATTTTTTCGGTCTGCCTTTGCGCGTTCGTTTTTCGCGAACGACTGGCCTACCTAACTTCATCAATTGCTGCGCGGTCAACCCAGCGCCGTTTCCCCAAGGAGACTGCAGTGCTTTTCAACTCTGCCATTTTTATTGCCGGATTCCTGCCCCTGGTGCTACTGGGATTTTTTTTGCTGGCAGGCATGGGCCAGCAGCGACTGGCGGGCGTCTGGCTGACGATTGCATCGCTGGTGTTTTATGGCTGGTGGAACCCGGGCTATGTGCCGCTGCTGGTGGGCAGCATGGCCTTCAATTACCTGCTGGGCGGCTACCTGCTCAAGCGCCCGTCCCGGGTTGCGCTGGTGCTGGGAGTCATGGCCAATCTTTTATTGCTTGGCTATTACAAGTACACCGGTTTTCTGGTGCGCACGCTTGACCAGGCCACTGGCCTGGGCTGGTCGATGAACGAGATTGTGCTGCCGCTGGCCATTTCGTTTTTCACCTTCCAGCAGATCGCCTACCTGGTCGATGCCCACGACGGCGCGGTCGTGGAACACGATTTCCTGAGCTATAGCCTGTTCATGACCTTTTTTCCACAGCTGATCGCAGGCCCCATCACGCATCACCGCGAAATGCTCGACCAGTTCCGCGATCCTGCCCATTTCCGGCCCCGGCTGGACAACATCGCCTTGGGCTCCACGCTGTTTTTGCTGGGACTGTTCAAGAAGGTCATCCTGGCCGACCCGCTGGGGGAGACTGCGTCCCCGGTCTTTGCCGCCGCTGCCGGTGGCATGGCGCTTTCGATGCATGACGCCTGGGCCGGTGCGCTGAGCTATACCCTGCAGATCTATTTCGATTTTTCCGGCTACACCGACATGGCCATCGGACTGGGCCTGCTGTTTGGCATCAGCCTGCCGGCCAACTTCGACAGCCCCTTCAAGGCGCGCAACGTGATCGAATTCTGGTCGCGCTGGCACATGACGCTGACGCGCTTTCTGACCGCCTATATCTACAACCCCATTGTGCTGCGGGTCACCCGTGCCCGGATGGCGGCGGGCAAGCCGCCGCCGCGCCGGGGCAAGATGACAGGGGGTACCTTTTTTGCGCTGGTCGCCTACCCAACCTCGCTGACGATGTTCATCTCGGGCGTCTGGCACGGTGCCGGCTGGCAGTTCGTGGTGTTCGGGCTGCTGCACGGTTTTTACCTCGTGGTGGCCCATGGCTGGCGGGCATTCAAGGCGACACGCGGCTGGAAGCTCGACAGCGAAGTTGCCTGGCACCGGGCCAGCGCTGTACTGCTGACTTTTTTATGCGTGGTCGTCGCCATGGTGTTTTTTCGTGCGGCCGACGTGCCCGCTGCACTGTCCGTGCTGGCTGGGATGACCGGCTTGAGCAACACGGTGCCGGTGGTCGATGCCTTCATCGCGCCCATGGTGAACCTCACGCTGCTGCAATCGCTCGGCCAGATCGCGCGCTCCGATTTCACGCCTATCGCGTTGCTGATGGTGTTTGTCTGGAGTTTGCCGAACACCCAGCAATGGATGCGCCACTACCGCACCGCACTCAACTGGCGGCCGCGCGAACACTGGCTGGAAAAGTCGCTGTCCGTCATCACTTGGCGCCCTGCGCCTGCCATCGGCATTGCTGTCGGCGTGCTCGGCTTCTTTGCGCTGGCCCGCGCATTTTCGGCCGCGCCTACCGAGTTTCTTTATTTCCAATTCTGACCTTCCTTCAGACCTTCACCCGGAGCAATTTTCAGTGGACTCACTTTTCTGGCTTGTGCAACATCCCGACCTCGGCGCAGCCATCAGCCAAGCGCGACAAGAGGCAGACCCGGCGGTGCGCCTGGCGCTGGCGGCCCGTCTGGCCGGATTCCAGCGCGACTTCACCCTGACGGGCCGCCTGGACCGCCTGGCCGCCGAAGGGCTTGCCAGCTTGGCTGAGGAAAAAACCCAGCACCCCAGCGGCTTCACGCTGCTGCGCATGGCGATCCTGGCATCGCACACCGTAGACCACCTGCTGCCGGCCATCCGCGTGGCCGGGCTGCAGCGCCGGCTGGCCCTCTCGACCTGGCTGGCGCCCTACGGACAGTACCGGCAGGCGCTGCTGGCAGGCAATGCCGAACTGGCCGACTTTGCGCCGCAGGTGGTGGTGCTGGCGCTGGACGCCCGCGACGCACCGCTGCAGTTGCCGCTGAACGCCTCCGAGGCCGAAGTCGCCGCCGCCGTCGAAGCCCGTGTCGACGAATTGCGGCTGTTGTGGCGCCAGGCGCGCGAGCGCCATGCCGCCCAGGTGGTGCAGCAGACCCTGGTGCCCGCCGACCCGCCGGTCTTCGGGTCTTTTGAAGGGCTGGTTCCGGCCGCGCCGCATGCGGTGATTGAGCGGCTCAACGCCGGCATTCGCGCCGCAGCGCGGCAGGACGGCGTATTGCTGCTCGACCTCGCCTGGACAGCGGCGCAGGGCGGTCACGGGCAGGGCATCGCCGACCCGGTCCGCTGGCACCAGGCCAAGCAGCTGGTCAGCCCGACCTTAGCGCCGGTCTACGGCGACCTGCTGGCGCGCATTGCCGCTGCCGTGGCTGGCCTGTCGCGCAAATGCCTGGTGCTCGACCTGGACAACACGCTGTGGGGCGGCGTGATCGGTGATGACGGCCTGGACGGCATCCGCCTGGGCCAGGGAAACCCGACCGGCGAGGCGTATCTGGCCTTTCAGCGCTACGCCGGCCTGCTGGCGCAGCGCGGCATCATTTTGGCGGTGTGCAGCAAGAACGACGCGGCCGTGGCCGAGGCAGGATTTGCTCATCCGGAAATGGCGCTCCGGCGCGCCGACATTGCAGCCTTTGTCGCCAACTGGGACGACAAGGCAGGCAACCTGCGCCGTATCGCTGGCATGCTCGACATCGGTCTGGACAGCTTGGTGTTTGTCGACGATAACCCAGCTGAGCGGGACATCGTCAGGCGCGAGCTGCCCGAAGTCGCTGTGCCGGAACTGCCCGAGGACGTGTCCGGCTACCCCTCCTGCCTTGCTGCAGCCGGCTATTTCGAGCCCGTGTCCTTCACGCTGGACGACGCCGCGCGTGGACGCAGCTATGCGCTGAACGCCGAACGCAAAGCGGCGCTGGGCGAGTCCACCGACATCGCCGGCTATCTGCGCGGCCTGGACATGACGCTGACCGCCGCACCGGTCGGCAAGGCCGAACTGCCGCGCGTGACGCAGCTGATCAACAAGACCAACCAGTTCAACCTGACCACGCGCCGTTACACCGAAGCCGAGGTAGCACAACTCGCCGGCGACCCGCAAGCGGTGGCGCTGGCGCTGCGCCTGTCAGACAAGTTTGGCGACAACGGCCTGATCAGCGTGCTGCTGGCGCGGCCCGATGCGGGCTTGCTGCCTGACGAGCTGCTAATTGACACCTGGCTCATGAGCTGCCGCGTGCTCGGCCGGCAGGTTGAGGAAGCTGTGCTGGGCGTGTTGGCGGCTGCGGCAGCGCAGCGTGGCAAAAAGGCGCTGATCGGCCAATACCGCGCCACGCCGCGCAACGGCATGGTCGCCGGGCATTACCAACGGCTGGGTTTTGTGGCGCGGCCGGCACCGCAAGGCACTGATCCGGGCTCGACCTTCTGGCAGTATGCGCTGACATCGAACCTTCCTTCCACACACTTTATCAAGGTGAACAACACATGACCGAAACAGAAATCCTGCACACGTTGAACCAAGTCTTCAGGGATGTGTTCGACAACGATGACATTGCACTGACCACCAAAACCACGGCCGAAGACATTGAAGGCTGGGACAGCCAGGCGCACGTCAACCTGATCGTCGCGGCCGAAGTGCGCTTTGGCATCCGCTTTCGAACTGCGGAGCTGGAGTCACTGCACGATGTAGGTCAGTTTGCCCAGCTGATCCAGACCAAGCTGGCGGGACGCTGACCGCCATGGCCCAAATCGCGAAAAAATTCAACACGAACAGGCCTGACGCGTCAACAGACACCAACGCCGGCAACGCAGCCGCTGCGCCGGCATTCGCCTTCAGGCGTTACCTGGCTTTTGTTCTGCTCGGCGTGTCTGGCGCACTGGCGGCGTTTTACGGCGCGCTGCTTATGCTCCAGTCCACTGACAACCTGCCGCCGCCGGCCTTTGCCAACTCGCTTTGCATCGATGAGAAGCTCTCTTTCATGCGCGAGCAACCGGCAGGGTCGCCGAATCTGCTGGTTATCGGCTCCTCGGTCGCGTGGCGCCATTTTGATGGTGCAACCGTGGCCAGCCAGTCAAAAGGCGTCCTCAAGCCGCTCAACGGCGCTTTTTGCGGCCTGCATGTCAACCAGTCGGCATTCACCGCCAACTGGTTGCTCGACCGCCTGCCGTCCATCCGGCAAGTGGTGCTGATCGCGGCGCCGCAAGATTTTTCTGAATGCAGCATTAACCGACAGGCAATTTTCAACCGGCAGGATGCAGACGACTACGTCTATGGCGGTGCCTCGCCATGGCCCTACTACCTGCGGTATTTTTCGCCGGTATCGCTGATGGGCAACGCACGTCGGGTCAAGGCCCGGCGCGCCAACCTCGTTGAGCTTGATCCGCTGGTTTTCACCGCCTATGGCGATGGTCCGCTCAAGACCGCAG
This sequence comes from Polaromonas sp. CG_9.7, assembly GCF_015752205.1. GTDB lineage: Bacteria > Pseudomonadota > Gammaproteobacteria > Burkholderiales > Burkholderiaceae_C > Polaromonas. The sequence goes on along the minus strand of NZ_JADOVG010000001.1, from coordinate 40,915 downwards.
ACAGCCTGCTTGGAATGGGCTATGGGCAGTCCAAGCCGCTGGACCCCACGTGTTTTCAGGCACTGGAATCCCTGGCGCAACGCCTGCAAAAGGAAGGACGGCCATTCACCGTGGTGTCCTCGCCCCTTCATCCTGACTGGAAGACCACGGAAGACGCCAGCGGCGAGTTTATCAACGACTTCGACGCCAGGCTCGTCCAATCGTTGAAGGCTACCTCTGCCCGCTTCTGGGACGCTGACTCGGAATTGAAAACCTCGAACGCGGCGTTCACAGACGCCCTTCATCTGCGCTGGTCAGCGGCGCAGGACTTTTCTATAGCGCTGGCAAAACAGCTTTTACCTGCCCATTCTTCCCAATAAGCCTTGACGCTTTTTGCGCGGCTGGCCGGCGATCAGGCAAGTTCGGCTGACAGCCAGCCGCGCAGGCTGTTGACAAAAGCCCAAGCCTTTACACACGGCAGGTCGTCCAGCCGAACCACCGACTCAACCATCTGGCCCGCCTGCAGTGCCAGCGCCCGGCCCACGCCGGGCAGCAGCCCGCAGGCCAGCGGCGGCGTGACCCAGCGGTCATCCATCAACATCGCCAGGTTGCCGCGCGTGCATTCGGTGATTTCGCGCTGTTCATTCCACAGCACGGTGTCAAAAACATCAGGCACGGTGGGCGTGAAGGCGTTGTAATGGGCGCGCCGCGTGGTCTTGAAGCGCACAAATTCACTCTGCGCGTCGATGAGCGGACTGGCAGCGAGTTGCAGACGGACGCGGGCGGGTGAGGAGTCCATGGCAAAGGCTTCGGCATGGGCCTGGCCTCGGGCATTGAGTAGCAAGCGCACGCGCCACAGGCCTTGCGGATGCGCTTGCGCCAACGCGTCCAGGCAACGCTGCACGATGGCCGCATTCCACAAATAGCCGAAGTGCGCTGCGGCGCCGGCCATCCGCGCCAGATGCGCGGCGGCATGGCGCAGCTGGCCGTTTTCAAGCGCCAAGGTTTCCAGCAGGTCGAAACTCTGGCTGGCGCGCTCCAGAAATTTGCGCTTGTCGCGCCACTCCTGCCATTCGGCGTCAGGCAGCGCGCTGGAGGTAATGCCGCTGCCAATGCCGCAGCGCAGCCCGTCGCCCCGGACGATGACGGTGCGGATCGGCACGTTGAACGTGGCCCGGATGCCCTGCCCCGGCTCAGCTGGCCGCACGACGCCGATGGCGCCGCAGTACACGCCGCGCGGCCCGGCTTCCAGCGCGCGGATCATCTGCATGGCGCGCACCTTGGGCGCGCCAGTGACCGAGCCGCAGGGAAACAGCGCGCCGAACACGTCGGCCAGCGTGGTGCCGGCGCGGGTTGTGGCCTGCACGTCTGACGTCATCTGCCACACGCTGGGCAATCCTTCGGTGTGAAACAGTCGCGGCACCCGCACGCTGAAAGGCTGGGCGATGCGCGAGATGTCGTTGCGCAGCAGGTCCACGATCATGACGTTTTCGGCGCGCTCCTTGGGCGATGCACGCAGGGCGTCGGCCTGGGCGGCGTCAGCTTCTGGCGTGGCGCCGCGCGCGGCCGTGCCTTTCATGGGCCGGGCCAGGATGCTGCCGTTTTGCCAGTCAAAAAACAGTTCGGGTGACACCGACAGCAGTTGCTCATCGCCGGTGTCGATGAAGGCCGCGTAGCCACCGGGTTGGGCGCGCTGCAGGGCGGCGAACAGGGCCGGCGCCGCGCCTGCTTCGGGTTCGCCAGCCCACCCGCCCAAGTGCGGCGCGGTCAGGTTCACCTGGTACAGCTCGCCGGCGGCAATGGCTTGCTGAATGTGCGCCACGGCCGCGTCAAACGCCGGGCGCGGGCAGGTGTCACGCCATTCAACGCGGGCGGCTGCGGCGTTGTCGCCTTCAGGCCAGGGCAAGGGCAAGGGCGCATCATGCACGGCAAACCAGGCCAGCGGGCCGTCGGCGGGATGCGCGGCAAGCGCAGTGTCAAAAGCCGGGGCGGCTTCGTAGCGAACATAGCCGATGCACCAGCGTCCCTGCCCGGCGGCGGCCTGCACCGCATCGAGCACGGCGCGCACTTCGTGCAGTTCATGCGCCACCAGCACGGCGCGCGGCGCTCCAAAGGCATGGCGCAGGCGCGGCGCGGCGCTGTCGTGCGGGTCAGTGAAGTCGATGCGTGCGGAAATATGAGTCAAATTTACCTTTTCCGCACGTCAGGCGGTCATAATCAGCTATCAAAAAAGGAGCATTTAAGGCGAAGGCACCGCTAGTCCTCACCCTTGCTCTCTCCCAGAGGGAGAGGGCGTAAAGCGGATGCCCTCAAGCCGCGCCGATGTTCGGCACCAGCCCGGTAGTGGGCTGGCCGGTTTTGAGCGCGGCCGTGAAGGCCAGCATGCGGTCAATCGGCAGGCGGGCGCGCAGGCCGAGCGCCGGGTCGATGTGGACTTCGTTCGCGCCGCTTTCCAGCACCTGCGCCAGCCCGGCCAGAGAGTTCATCGCCATCCACGGGCAGTGCGCGCAGCTTTTGCAGGTAGCGCTGTTGCCGGCTGTGGGCGCTTCGATGAAGACCTTGCCGGGGTTCAGCGAGCGCAGCTTGTGCATCATGCCGTTGTCGGTGGCGACGATGAATTCGGGCGCGTCCATTTCGCGCGCCGCTTTCAAAATGGCCGAGGTCGAGCCGACCGCGTCGGCCAGCGCCACCACATCGAGCGGCGATTCTGGATGCACCAGCACCTTGGCCAGCGGGTGCGCCTGCATCAACGCCTGCAGCTCGAAGGCCTTGAACTCGTCATGCACGATGCACGCGCCGTTCCACATCACCATGTCGGCGCCGGTCTCGCGCTGGATGTAGCCGCCCAGGTGCCGGTCGGGCGCCCAGAGGATTTTCTGGCCGCTTTCCTTGAGGGCGCGAACAATGTCCAGCGCGCAGCTCGACGTGACGACCCAGTCGGCCCGCGCCTTGACGGCTGCGCTGGTGTTGGCATACACCACCACCGCGCGGTCAGGGTGCGCGTCGCAAAAGGCGCTGAATTCGTCAATCGGGCAGCCCAGGTCGAGCGAGCAGGTGGCGTCCAGGTCGGGCATCAGCACGCGCTTTTCGGGCGACAAAATCCTGGCGGTTTCGCCCATGAAGCGAACGCCCGACACCACCAGCGTCTGCGCCGCATGGTCGCGCCCGAAGCGCGCCATTTCCAGCGAATCGCTGACCAGCCCCCCGGTTTCCTCGGCCAGGTCCTGCAGGTCGGGGTGCACATAGAAGTGCGACACCATGACGGCGTTTTTGGCTTCCAGCAGGCTGCGGATACGGTCTTTCAGCGCCGCCCGCTCGGCCTGCGTTGGCTCGACCGGCACGCGCGCCCAGGCATGGCGGGTCGTGCAAAGGGCTGATTCGGGCAGTGGCTGCTCGTAGCCGACATGGATGCGGGAAATGACGGAAGTATTCATCGCTCGCCCCCTTGCAGCGCATCCATGCGCATTGAAAAATCAACCGCCTGCACGTCCTTGGTCAAGGTGCCAATCGAAATACGGTCAACACCGGTTTCTGCCAGCGCGCGCAGGCCCGTCAGCGTGACGCCGCCCGAAATTTCCAGAATCGCCCGGCCAGCGTTCAGACGCACGGCTTCCTGAAGCGTGGCGATGTCCATGTTGTCGAGCAGCACCATGCGCGCGCCGGCGTCCAGCGCCTGGCCCAGCTGGTCCAGGTTTTCCACCTCGATCTCGACAAAATCAGCCTGCGCGGCGATCAGCCCGGCCTGCTGCATCACCTGCGCAATGCCGCCGGCTGCCGCAATATGGTTTTCCTTGATCAGCACAGCGTCATACAGACCAATCCGGTGGTTGGTGCCGCCGCCAGCCAGCACCGCGTATTTTTGCGCCAGTCGCAGCCCGGGCAGCGTCTTGCGGGTATCGACAATGCTGGCTTGGGTGCCCGCCACCTGGGCGACATACGTCGCGGTCTTGGTGGCGACTGCGCTTAAAAGCTGCAAAAAATTCAGCGCCGTGCGCTCGGCCGACAGCAGCGCGCGCGCCTGGCCGTGCATTTCCACCACCACCTGGTTGGGCGCGCAGTGTTCGCCGTCGCGCACCTGCCAGACGATGCGGGCCTGCGGGTCCAGCTGCCGGATGGCGGCCTCGAACCAGGCCGTGCCGCACAGCACCGCGCTTTCTCGCGCCAGCACCCGGGCATGCGCCTGGCGGGCCGGATCGATCAGCGCGGCCGTCAAGTCGCCACTGCCAATGTCTTCTGCCAGCGCGCGCGCCACATCGGCCACCGCCAGCGTGGCTACCGAATCCGCATTGAAATCAAAGGACTTTGTCATAAGCAACCGGGTAAAAAAGGCAACTGAAAGTGCACTTATATAATTAATAATCAAAAATCTATTGACCACCAGTCCAAATGTTACCGCTCTTGAAGGGCGCTCTGGGGACGGTGGATTGCCAACACCCTGGGCCCGCTGGCTTTACTCCTCTTTCCATCATGTTCAGAACCCTGCTCAAATCCAAAATCCACCGCGCCGCCGTGACCCACTGCGAGCTCAATTACGAGGGTTCCTGCGCCATCGACGAAGACCTGCTGGACGCTGCCAACCTGGGCGAAAATGAACAGGTACACATCTGGAACATCAACAACGGCGAGCGTTTCATCACCTACGCGATCCGTGCCGAACGCGGCAGCCGCATCATTTCGGTCAACGGCTCGGCAGCGCGCCGCGCGTGCGTGGGCGACCTGGTCATCATTGCCGCCTTTGCGCAGGTTGAAGAACAGGAAGTCGCCGGGTTCAGCCCCAAGCTGGTGTTCGTCAACCCGGACAACCGCATCAAGGAAGAACGCTCGACCATTGCGGTCCAGATGGCTTGATTCAGCCGCTTACCGTAGAGTTTTCGATGGACAACGCCTTGATGATCCAGCGCAGCCTGCGCCATGTGTGGCACCCGTGCACGCAAATGAAGCTGCACGAAACGCAGCCGCTGGTGCCGATTGCCCGGGCCGAAGGTGTCTGGCTGTATGACCTGGAAGGCCGGCGCTACCTGGACGGCATCAGTTCCTGGTGGGTCAACCTGTTTGGCCACAGCCATCCGCACATCAAGGCTGCCCTGGTAGACCAGCTGGACCGGCTCGACCATGTCATGCTGGCCGGTTTCACGCACACGCCGGTGGTCGAACTGTCAGAGCGGCTGGGCGCGCTGACCGGACTGGGCCATGCCTTTTACGGCAGCGACGGCGCCAGCGCCACCGAAATCGCCCTGAAGATGAGCGCGCATTACTGGCGCAACACCGGCCGGCCCGAAAAATGCAGGTTTATCGGCCTGGCGGGCGGCTACCACGGCGAAACCGTGGGCGCACTGGCGGTGACCGATATCGCGATATTCCGCGAAGCCTATGCGCCGCTGGTGCGGCTGGCCGCCACCGTGCCCAGCCCCGATGCGCGCGCCGCCCTGTCCGGCGAAACGCCTGCTGACGCAGCCCGGCGCGCGGCGGCAGGTCTGAAGGACTGGCTGGAACAGCACCATGCCCAGACCGCCGCGCTGATCCTGGAGCCGATGGTGCAGTGCGCCGCCGGCATGGCGATGTATGACGCGGCCTACCTGCGCGAAGCGCGCGCCCTGTGCGACCGCTACGAGGTGCACCTGATTGCCGACGAAATTGCCACCGGCTTTGGCCGCACCGGCACGATGTTCGCGCACCAGCAGGCCGGCATCCGGCCCGACTTCATCTGCCTGTCCAAAGGGCTGACCGGCGGCACGCTGCCCCTGTCGGCCGTGCTGACCACCGACACGGTGTACGACGCGTTTTACGACGACGACGTGGCCCGGGGGTTTCTGCATTCGCACTCCTACACCGGCAACCCGCTGGCCTGCCGCGCCGCGCTGGCGACGCTCGAATTGTTTGACCAGACCGACGTGCTGGCCAAAAACGCCGATCTGGCCTTGAAACTGGACCAGGCTTTCGCACCGCTGACGCACCATCCATCGGTCAGGAATGCACGCCGGCTGGGCATGATCTGGGCCTGGGACATTGACGAAGGCTTTGACGGCGCCCCCCCGCAGCCCGGGTTTGCCACCCGCTACGCACAGCAGGCCATGGCGCAAGGCGTGGTGTTGCGCCCCATAGGCAACACGATTTACGCCATGCCGCCTTATGTGCTGGATGCGCAAACCACGGCGCATCTGGCGAACGCCGCACTGGCCGCATTGCAGGCCACGCTGGCCGAAAAAGGCGATGCGCTTTGAAAACGCTGTCGCTGTTCGTCACTGGCACCGACACCGGCGTGGGCAAAACGCGGGTCAGCGCTGCCCTGCTGCAAGCCTTGTCAGCCCACCATTCACGCGTCGTGGGCATGAAGCCGGTGGCGGCCGGCACCGAACTCATCAACGGCGTGATGAGCAATGAAGACGTGGTCGCCCTGCGTGCCGCGTCCACCTGCGCCGTGCCGCCCGAACTCGACAACCCGGTGCTGCTGCCAGACCCGGTGTCGCCGCACATCGCGGCTGCGCGCGCAGGCGTAAAAATTGATATCGCCCACCTGGTGGCCTGTCACCGCGCATTGGAGACGTTGGCCGACGCCGTGGTGGTCGAAGGCGCGGGCGGTTTTCTGGTGCCGCTGTCAGACCTTGAGACCGGCGCCGACCTGGCGCAGGCGCTGGCCTTGCCGGTGGTGCTGGTGGTCGGCCTGCGGCTGGGCTGCCTGAACCACGCGCTATTGACGCTGGAGGCCATCCAGGCGCGCGGCTTGACGCTGGCCGGCTGGGTCGCCAACCACGTCGATCCAGCCATGCTGGCGCAGCAGGACAACCTCGCTTTCCTGCGGCAAAAGATCCAGGCGCCGCTGCTGGCAACCATTCCTTACCAGCGCGTGCCCGACCCGGACGCGCTGAGATTCAACCTTCCCCTGGAATGGCAATGACCAATTCGTGGCTTGACGAATTTCCGGCCCGCGTGGCCGAACTGGACCAAAACCACCTGCGCCGCCAGCGCCGAGTGGTCACGCCTGAAAGCGGAGCCCGCCTGAAGGTGAACGGACAAAGCATGCTGGCTTTTTGCAGCAACGACTACCTCGGCCTGGCCACGCACCCAGCACTGGTGCAGGCGGCCTGCGACGCCGCCCAGGCTTATGGCGTGGGTTCCGGCGGCTCGCCGCTGGTCAGCGGCCACAGCGCGGCCAATGCGGCGCTGGAGCAGGAACTGGCCGCCTTCGTGGGCCTGGAGCGGGCGTTGTATTTTTATGCCGGTTATGCCACCAACACCGGCATCATTCCGGCGCTGGTCGCAAGCGGCGACGCAATTTTTTCGGATGCGCTGAACCATGCCTGCCTGATTGACGGCGCCCGTCTGTCGCGCGCGCAGATTCACCCCTATGCGCATGCCGACCTGGCCGCGCTGGCGCGTGAACTGGCGCAAAGCAGCGCCCGGCGCAAGCTGGTCATCAGCGATGCGGTGTTCAGCATGGATGGCGACAGTGCCGACATCACCGGCCTGCTGGCGCTGTGCGAACGCCACGACGCCCTGCTGCTGCTCGACGATGCCCACGGTTTCGGCGTGCTGGGCCCGCAAGGCCGGGGCAGCCTGGCCGCCGCCGGACTCATCGGGCCGAAGGCTTCGCGCCGCGTGCTCTACATGGCGACGCTGGGCAAGGCCGCCGGTGTGGCGGGCGCCTTCGTGGCAGGGCATGACGCGCTGGTTGAATGGCTGCTGCAAAAAACCCGCAGCTATATTTTTGCCACCGCTGCCCCGGCGCTTCTGGCCAGCGCCTTGCGCACCAGCCTCCAGCTGATCGAGCGCGAAGACTGGCGGCGCAGCCATCTGCAACAGCTGATCACGCGCCTGCGCAGCGGCTTGAGTGCCGGGCTGCAGGGCAGTGGCTGGAAGCTGTCCGACTCCCAAACCGCCATCCAGCCGCTGCTGATTGGCCGCAATGACGAGGCACTGGCGGTGATGGACGGCCTGCGCCTGCGCGGCATCTGGGTGCCAGCAATTCGCCCGCCCACCGTGCCCGAGGGAACGGCCCGTCTGCGCATTGCCCTGTCGGCAGCCCATACCGAAACCGATGTGGACCAGCTGCTTGAAGCCCTGACCACGCTGGCCAAACCGTTGCGCTGAAGCCGTCCCCGACCCGGACTCAGCCAAGTTCCAAAATCCATTTTTCACAAAAAAACAGACGCTTGACACTTTCGCAGCAAAAACCATCACTTTGCACCGCCACAGTGCAGCCGCAGCGCCAGCGCTGAAAACCGGCGCCGAACGCTGGCGTGTTGACGCCACCGGAGAACTGTTTAACCGGCTCTTCCCCGGTCAAGGCCTTTTTTTGAAACCATTTTTTTTACTGTCGTCCATGCCCAGAATCTCGCTTGAAACCGACCTCGACCGCGCTGCGGCAGGCTGCCGGGTCATGATGGCCGCCTTGCCCCGGCAAAAGAGCGCAAGCCCTCAGTGCGCTTGCCAGCGGCCTGCTGCGCTGTCAACATGACCACTGCTTTTGATCTTGACTGACCTGCACCATGCTTGACATTGCCGCCGCCTGCCTCGTCATCACCGCCCTGCTGTCCTGGCTGAACCAGCGCTTCGTCAAGCTGCCCACCACCATCGGCGTGATGGTGATTGCGCTGGTGCTCTCGCTGTCCATTGCCGGCCTGGACGCGCTGGACTGGGTGCGGGTGCTGCGGCGCTATGAGGAATCGCTGATCCGCTCAATCGACTTTTCAGAAGTGCTGATGCAGGGCATGCTGTCGCTGCTGCTGTTTGCCGGCGCAATGCATGTCGACCTGAGCCAGCTCAAGGCCCATCGCTGGCCGGTGGCCATCCTGGCGCTGGTCGGTACGCTGATCTCCACCGGGCTGGTGGGTGGCGGCGTGTGGCTGGCAATGCCCTGGCTCGGACTGCCGCTGAGCCTGACGCACTGCCTGCTGTTTGGTGCGCTGATCTCGCCCACCGACCCGATTGCCGTCATGGGCATCCTGAAGTCAGCCGGCGCACCCAAGAACCTGGAACTGGTGATTGCCGGCGAATCCCTGTTCAACGACGGCGTGGGCGTGGTCGTTTTTGCGCTGCTGCTGCAAATGCTGGTCAGCGGCAGCACGCCCACGGCAGGCGAAGCGGGCATGCTGCTGCTGCGCGAGGCAGGTGGCGGCATGGTCTTTGGACTGGTGCTGGGTTATGTGACCTACCGTTTGCTCAAGAGTGTGGACGATTACCAGGTCGAAGTGTTGCTGACGCTGGCGGCCGTCATGGGCGGCTACGCGCTGGCCAGCCACCTGCATGTCTCCGGCCCGCTGGCGATGGTCGCCGCCGGACTCGTTGTGGGCAACCAGGGCCGCGCCCTGGCCATGTCGGACACCACGCGCCGCTATGTCGACATGTTCTGGGAGTTGATTGACGGCATCCTGAACGCCGTGCTGTTTGTGCTGATCGGCATGGAAGTGCTGCTGTTCAGCCTGTCCACCTCGCTGCTGTTGGGCGGCGCGGTGGCTATCGTGGTGACGCTTGTGGCGCGGCTGCTGACGGCCGGACTGACGGCAGGCATGTTTGGAAAGCGTTTTGGCCTGCCGCGGGGTTCCTGGAAAGTGCTGACCTGGGGCGGCCTGCGCGGCGGCATTTCGGTGGCACTGGCGCTGTCGCTGCCCGCCGGGCCCGAACGCTACACCGTGCTGGCGCTAACATACTGCGTGGTCGTGTTCTCGATTCTGGTACAGGGTTTGAGCATTGCCCGTGTGGTGCGCAGCACCCTGCGCAGTGCACCTTGAGCCCTCATGACGATTGCCCCCGACACGGACGCCTGTTGCTGAATTACGCGCGGATGAAAGAATTTGCATCACCTGCAGGACGACACCGGCCAAAGCTGGCGGCGCATCGCCCTGTTGACCGCCCAGGCCGCAATCGAGGTGACTCGCTGCGGCCGCCTTGAGCAGCCTTGGCCAAACCATCTCACCCCCGGCACGGAATAAATCCCGCAACCCATTTTTTCAAGAAAGAAAACCATTCATGAACACCACCGCAGCACAAACCATCACCCTGCACCGCCCCAATCCGGCGGCAGCGCCCACCCCGAAAACCGGCCCCGAACGCTGGAGCGTTGACGCCATCGAGGCGCTGTTCAACCTGCCGTTCCCCGAGTTGATGCACCAGGCGCAAACCGTGCACCGCGCGCATTTCGACCCGACGCAGGTTGAATTTGCCACGCTGCTGTCGGTCAAGACCGGCGGCTGCGCCGAAGATTGCGGCTACTGCCCACAAGCCGCCCGTTACGACACCGGCGTCGAAGCCAGCAAGCTGATGGAGCCCGCTGAAGTGCTGGCCGCCGCCAAACTCGCGCAAGCCGCTGGCGCCACGCGCTTTTGCATGGGTGCCGCCTGGCGTTCGCCCAAAGAGCGCGACATTGAAAAAGTCGCCGAACTGATCCGCACTGTCAAGGCACTGGGGCTGGAAACCTGCGCCACGCTGGGCATGCTCGAAGACGGCCAGGCGCAAACATTGCAAGACGCGGGGCTCGACTACTACAACCACAACCTGGACAGTGCGCCCGATTTCTATGGCGACATCATCACCACGCGCAACTACCAGGACCGGCTCGACACGCTCGCCCGCGTGCGCAGCGCCGGCGTTAAGGTCTGCTGCGGCGGCATTGTCGGCATGGGCGAAACCCGCCGCCAGCGTGCCGGCCTGGTGGCCGAACTGGCCAACCTCACGCCTTACCCGGAATCGGTGCCCATCAACAACCTGGTGAAAATCGAAGGCACGCCGCTGGCCGATCAGGCCGACCTGGATCCGTTCGAATTTGTGCGCACCATTGCCGTCGCGCGCATCACCATGCCCACCGCACGGGTGCGCCTGTCGGCTGGCCGCCAGCAAATGGGTGACGCGGTGCAGGCGCTGTGTTTCCTGGCCGGCGCCAACTCGATTTTTTACGGCGACAAGCTGCTGGTCACCGGCAACCCCGACACCGACGCCGATGTCACGCTGCTTGAGCGGCTGGGCATGCGCCGTTCGGCGCCGCAAGCGGCTTGAGCTGATCTACCCGGGGGCCTTCTGGCACGGCCAGAGGCCCGAGTTCACCAGCCGCCAGCGGATTAAACTTCCGCTCATTCAGGAGAGCGCCCATGACCCCCGCCAATGCAGCCACGGCAACGTCCACAGTCCCCGCAGCCACGCCTTACGGCACGCTGCCACCGGCGTCCAGCCCTTCGGCGCGCAAGCCCATGAGCCTGCCGCGCCTGCGCGAAATGCACGCCCACGGCGACAAGATCACCATGCTCACCGCTTACGACGCCACCTTTGCCGCCGTGGCGGACGCCGCCGGCGTCGAATGCATCCTGGTCGGCGACTCGCTCGGCATGGTGTGCCAGGGGTTGTCGAGCACCGTCGGCGTGACGCTGGAAACCATGCGCCACCACACCGAATGCGTGGCCAACGGCCTGCGCCGCGCGCAAGGCGTGGCCTGGCTGATTGGCGACCTGCCCTTTGGCAGCTACCACGAATCAAAAGAGCAGGCGCTGCGCAGCGCGGTGGTGCTCATGCAGGCCGGCGCGCACATGGTCAAGTTGGAGGGCGGCGGCTGGACCACGGAAACGGTGCGTTTTCTGGTCGAACGCGGCATACCGGTCTGCGCCCACCTGGGCCTGACGCCGCAAACCGTGCATGCGCTGGGCGGCTACCGCGTCCAGGGCAAGACCGAGGAATCAGCCACGCAGCTGCGCCGCGAAGCCGGCGCGTTGCAGGACGCGGGCGCGTCGATGCTGGTGCTGGAAATGGTGCCGGCGGCGCTGTCACTGGAGGTCACGCAACTGTTGACGCACTGCCCGACCATCGGCATTGGCGCGGGCAACGGCACGTCGGGCCAGGTGCTGGTGCTGCACGACATGCTGGGCATGAACCTGGGCAAGATGGCCAAGTTCGTGCGCAACTTCATGGACGGCGACAGCAACAAAAGCGCCAGCGTGCGCGGCGCCATGGAAGCCTATGTGCAGGCCGTGAAAGACGGCAGCTTTCCGGACAATGCCGTTCACGCCTGGTAGCCGCCCGGTTTTTTACGCGCCTCCAGCCTGCTAAATTCAGACCCGCCACCCCAGGCCTTTTCCAGGGAATAAAAAAATGCACATCGTCCACACCATCGCGGATTTGCGCGCGCAACTCAGCAACTTCAGACGCCCTGCCTTTGTGCCCACCATGGGCAACTTGCATGCCGGCCATATCGCGCTGGTCAAAGAAGCCAGGCCGCTGGGCGATGTCACCGTGTCCAGCATTTTTGTCAACCGCCTGCAGTTCGCGCCGCATGAAGACTTTGACAGCTACCCGCGCACGCTTGATGCGGACGCCCAGCGGCTTGAAGCAGCGGGCTGCGACGTGCTGTTTGCCCCGCGTGAAAAAGACCTGTACCCCGAACCGCAAACTTTCAAGGTGCATCCGGCCACCGATTTGAGCGACATGCTGGAAGGCCATTTCAGGCCCGGCTTTTTCATTGGCGTGAGCACCGTGGTGATGAAGCTGTTTTCCTGTGTTTTTGCCGGCATGCCGGGCGGCGTCGCGGCCTTTGGCAAGAAGGACTACCAGCAGGTCATGGTGGTGCGCCGAATGGTCCAGCAGTTTGCCCTGCCCATCGAGATTCTGGCCGGCGAAACGCAGCGTGCCGACGACGGGCTGGCCCTGTCGTCGCGCAACAGCTACCTCACGCCCGAGCAGCGGCAAGAAGCGGTGCATCTTTCGCAAGCCTTGCGCGTATTGGGCGAAGCTGCGCGAGCGGCGCCCGGCGTGCCCGACCTGGCCGCACTGGAGGCCCAGGCCCTGCAGGCGCTGGCGCGGCGCGGCTGGAAGCCCGACTACCTCACGGTACGCCGCCGCGCCGACCTGATGCTCCCGCAAGGCCCGCTGGGCAATGTGCCGCTGGTCGTGCTGGGCGCGGCCAAGCTGGGCAACACCCGGCTGATCGACAACCTGGAAATTTGAACCGAAACATAGCCGGACCTGCAGCAGCACGGAAATGTACTCACTCCTTTTTGTATAGCAGCTTGTAAAAGCTGGCCGTGCGCAAGAGATCTTTTTTAAAAAATTTTTTCCGGTACGGGCATGGCACATCTGCGCCGTCCATCGGTGCCTGCGCACTGCCATCTGAGCGTGATGTATAAACCGGTCAAAGGCAATCCTGCCGCTTACAAGGAGCTTCACCATGGCCATTGCACACGCCGCCCCCGGACAACTGGTTGACGTTCAGCCGCTGGGCAACCAGTTGTCTGAATCACGCAATGTCGCGCTGTTCAAGACCGATGAGCTGGAAGTCATTCGCCTGGTCATGCCGGCGGGAAAAACCATGCCGTCACACTGGGTCAAGGGCGAAGTCACGATTCACTGCCTGGAAGGAGAGATCGGCCTGACGGCGGGCGGACAAACCCGGCAGATGAAGGCCGGCCAGCTGGTCTGGCTCCAAGGCGGTGTGGACCATGCGCTGACGGCGGTGCTCGACTCGTCGCTGCTGCTGACCATCGTGCTTCGAAAATAATAATAAAAAACGCCTTCCCCGCAACAGGGACGGGCGCTTTCAGCTATCAATCCAATAGCAAATCAAGTTCAGTTGTCGGCTCGCGCTCCATCAGCAGCGCAACCGCCTCGGCTGCTTGGAGCCGGCCATCGAGCAAATCCACCACGCTTTGCGCAATCGGCATTTCCACACCCAGGCTGGCAGCGCGCTGCACCACAGTGCGGGCGCAGTAAACGCCTTCGGCCACATGGCCTAGCGACGTCAACACTTCACCCAGGGATTTGCCCTGCGCCAGCAAAAGGCCCACCTTGCGGTTGCGGCTCAAGTCGCCGGTGGCCGTCAGGACCAGGTCGCCCAGACCCGACAAACCGGTAAAGGTCTCGGGACGCGCACCGAGCGCCACGCCCAGGCGCATCATTTCAGCAAGTCCACGGGTAATGAGGGCGGCTCTGGCGTTAAAGCCCAGTTGCAGGCCATCGCACAGCCCGGCTGCAATCGCCATGACGTTCTTGACGGCCCCGCCAACCTCGACACCGATCAGGTCGTCGCTGGCATACACCCGCAGGCTGGGGCTGTGAAAGGCGGCCACCAGCGCATCACGCACTTCGGCGTGTTCACTGGCAGCAACCAGCGCCGTTGGCTGCTCACGTGCCACCTCCAGCGCGAAACTCGGGCCGCTGAGCACGCCCGCTCTCAAATCAGGCGCCACCTGTGCGCGGACCTCATGCACCATCAGGCCAAAAGGCGTTGAAGGAGACGCTGGCGCCGACGCCGACGCCGACGCCGACGCCGACGCCGCAGATTCTGTCAAAACCGGCGCTTCAAGGCCCTTGCTGAGCCAAGCCACCGGCACTTGCGCATGCCTGAGTTGCAGCAGCATGCTGCGCGCGGCTGCCACTGGCCCGGCCAGGATGATCAGGTCTTGCCCTTTGACCACCTCGGCCAGCGACATGCCATTGCCGCCTTGCAAGCGCAGGCTGGACGGCAGGGCAATGTCGGGAAGGTAATGGGTATTGATCCGCTCGGCCTGCAAGGCCTGGAGCTGAACCGGATTGCGCGCCCACAGAGTGACTTCATGCCTGAGCACTCCGGCATCGGCAGCACCTGCAGCGTTGACGGCCAGCGCCGTGCCCCACGCACCTGCGCCCAATACGACAATTTTCATGCCGGCCGGGGCGCGTGGCCCAGGTTCACACGCTGCGCCATCAGACGATGATTTGTGGAGCTTCAGCCGAGGCCATCACGGCTTCGGCCTGCTGCTGCTCGTACATCGCCTGGAAATTGATTTCCGCCAGGTGCACCGGCGGGAAGCCGCCGCGCTGGATGATGTCCGCCACGTTGCCGCGCAGGTAGGGGTAGACGATTTGCGGGCAGGCAATGCCCATCAATGCACCCATCTGTTCGTTGGGCACATTGCGAATTTCAAAAATGCCGGCCTGCTTGGCTTCGACCATAAACACGGTCTTGTCCTCGATCTTGGTGTGCACGGTGGCCGTCACGGTGATTTCAAACAGGCCGTCAGCCACTGGCTTGGCATCGACACCGAGCTGGATCTCGACAGCAGGTTGCTCTTGGTTGAGCAGGATTTCTGGCGAATTTGGCTGCTCCAGCGACATGTCCTTGAGGTAAACGCGCTGGATCTGGAATACGGGGTCAAGATTTTCTTCGGCCATTGAGATCTTTCGTGAGGGTGTTTAAAAAACGTTGGGATGCGCAAGCCCCTGCGCTGTTCGCGCGGGACAGGGCTTGGGCAAAGGCCATTCGAGGTGGATTATCTCAGGGACTTGGCCCTGTTAAAAACGCCAGCCGGGGTTTCAGGCGGCGTCTGCCAGCAGCGACTCCAAGCCGCCACGGTCGTCCAAAGCCATCAAATCGTCGCAGCCACCGACATGCGTGGAACCAATGAAAATTTGCGGCACGGTGCGCCGGCCTGTGATCTGCATCATTTGCTGGCGTTCGCCCGGCACCAGGTCAACCCGGATTTCATCGAGCACGGCGACGCCGCGCTCCTTGAGCAATTGTTTGGCCTGGATGCAGTACGGGCAGGAGCCGGTGGTGTAAATCTTGACGGTTTGCATGGTTTTCCTGTGGTGCGGCGTCGCGGCAGGCGCGGCGTCCGATGGGTGTGATCAATGCCAGCGCCGAGCGACGACAGCGCTCAAGCAGGCAAGAAAAAGACGCTTTATCAGGCTTTCTCTAAGGGTAGGTTAGCGTCTTTCCAGGCTTTGAGCCCGCCGCCCAAAGATTGGGCTTGGTCGTAACCGAGCTTTTTGGCGGTGGCCACGGCCCGGCTGGAGCGTGCACCAGTCGCGCAAACAAGGATCAAGGGCAAGGCCTTGTTCTTGACGACCGAGGGCAACTTGGCTTCCAGGTCGGCCAGGGGGATGTTCTTGGCGCCGGTCACATGGCCGGCGGCAAATTCGGCAGGCTCACAAATGTCCACCACCACGGCCTTTTCACGGTTGATGAGCTGCACTGCCCCGCTGGCGTTGAGTGCGCCAGCATTCATGCTGCCCGCAATCAGTGGCCAGACCAGCATGCCGCCCGAGGCAATGGCTATCGAAATCAGCATCCAGTTATCAATCAGAAATTTCACGTAAACCCTTTGTATGTTTTTCACTTGAAGGCTGATTTTAGAATGGGGGCACAAGTTCGCCCCAAAGCCGGCTTTTAAATTTCACCTTTGTGCTTTTCATTTCTTCCAAAACATCACTGCCATGTACAAACTCGTGCTCATCCGCCACGGCGAATCAACCTGGAACCTGGACAACCGATTCACCGGCTGGACCGATGTCGACCTGACCGAAACCGGCATCGCCCAAGCCAAGAATGCCGGCCAACTGCTAAAGGCCGAAGGTTACGACTTCGACATCGCCTACACCAGCGTGCTCAAGCGCGCCACGCGCACGCTTTGGCATGTGCTGGATGAAATGGACCAGACCTGGCTGCCCGTGGTGCACAGCTGGCGTTTGAACGAGCGGCATTACGGCGACTTGCAGGGCTTGAACAAGTCCGAAACGGCCAAGAAGTTTGGTGACGAGCAGGTGCTGGTCTGGCGCCGCAGCTACGACACGCCACCGCCGCCGCTGGCAGCCAGCGACGCCCGCAGCGAGCACGGCGACCGGCGTTACGCCAAGCTGCTGCCAGGCCAGGTGCCACTGACTGAATGCCTCAAGGACACGGTCGAACGCGTGCTTCCTTTCTGGAACGAAGCCATGGCGCCTGCCATCAAGGCAGGCAAGCGCCTGGTGGTGGCCGCACACGGCAACTCGATTCGTGCACTGGTGAAATACCTCGACAACATTTCCGACAGTGAGATCGTGGGCCTGAATATTCCCAACGGCATACCGCTGGTTTATGAGCTGGACGAGAACCTCAAGCCACTGCGCAGCTACTATTTGGGCGACAGCGAAGCAGTCGCCAAAGCTGCAGCGGCCGTTGCCGCGCAAGGCAAGGCCGCCTCAGTCTAGAACGCCGCTGGACAAGCCGAACAATGGACGGGGGGTTGGGCAGGAAACCATGGTTCCCAAATGCCCCTTGCCAGACCCATGACGCCTGTTGTCTGCAATGATGCGGCATTGCACCTCGTAAAAGGCGCGTCTTTCCGTACATTTGGTTGTTATTGTCCTGCCGCTTATGGAACTGCAGCTAGACATATGTATCCAAGGTGTATATTGCTTCTCACAAAAAAGGAGCGTGGACTCCTTCAACAGGCTTAGGAAAATCTAATGGGTCAGAAGCTAAAAATTGCCGGATGGATTTCAATCGGTGTGGTGGCAGGCGCCCTCACCACAGTGCAGCTGCAGGCGGTTGCGCGAGCGGGCATGGCGCCCTTGCCACTCGAAGAACTGCAGCAACTCGCGGCTGTCTTTGGCATGGTCAAGACTGACTATGTCGAGCCCGTGGATGAAAAGAAACTGATCACCGATGCCATCTCGGGCATGGTCGCCAGCCTTGATCCGCATTCGGTGTATTTCGACAAGAAATCCTACAAGGAATTTCGCGAAGGCACGTCAGGGCGTTTCGTTGGCGTTGGCATCGAAATCACCCAGGAGGATGGACTGGTCAAGGTGGTGTCACCGATTGAAGGCTCCCCTGCCGACCGCGCCGGACTCAAACCGAATGACCTGATTACCCGCATTGATGACACCGCCGTCAAGGGACTGAGCCTGAACGATGCCGTGAAAAAAATGCGGGGCGAGCCGCAAACCAAGGTCATGCTGACGATTTTTCGCAAAGACGAAAGTCGCACGTTCCCGGTCAGTATCACGCGTGAAGAAATTCGCACACAGTCGGTTCGCAGCAAGGTGGTTGAGCCAGGCTATGCCTGGATTCGCCTGAGCCAGTTCCAGGACCGGACAGTGGACGACTTTGTTACCAAAATTGAACAGATTTACAAAGAGGAGCCCAAGTTGAAGGGCATGGTGCTCGACCTGCGCAATGACCCGGGCGGTCTTCTGGACGCGGCCGTGGCCATATCGGCAGCATTTTTGCCTGACAACGTGACCGTGGTTACCACCAACGGCCAGCTGGCCGAAAGCAAGTCGGTCTACAAGGCCTCGCCAGAGTTCTACCAGCGGCGTAGCGGAGTCGATCCGCTCAAACGCCTGCCCGCGGCCCTCAAGACCGTGCCGCTCGTGGTGCTGGTGAATGAGGGTTCCGCCTCGGCCAGCGAAATTGTGGCGGGTGCCCTTCAGGACTACAAGCGTGCCACCATCATGGGCACCCAGACCTTTGGCAAGGGCTCGGTGCAGACGGTACGGCCTCTGGGCCCTGACACCGGCATCAAGCTGACCACGGCACGCTATTACACGCCCAGCGGCAAATCAATCCAGGCGCGCGGCATCGTGCCAGACGTGCTGATCGATGAAACGGCAGAAGGCAGTCCTTTTGCAGCACTGCGCACCCGTGAAGCCGACCTGGAAAAACACCTCAACAGTGGCCAGGGTGCAGAAGTCAAGGACCCGGGCCGTGAAAAAGCCCGTGAGGAAGCGCTCAAACGCCTTGAGGAAGAAGCCAAGAAAACGCCTGAGCAGCGTCGCCTCCCCGAACTGGGCAGCGACAAGGACTTCCCGTTGGCCCAGGCCATCAACCAGCTTAAGGGACGTCCAGTGCTCGTCAGCAAGACAGCGGTCGTCGAACCTAAAAACGAGAAAAAAGACAACTAGGCAACCGGTTCGTCCAGTCCAGGCAAAGCCCGTCCCTTTCCGGACGGGCTTTGCTTTTCCGCTCCCGAACGTCATGCCATCCAGCGGCTTTTTTTGAAATTTCCAGCATCATGAATGACGATCAGCTGCTCCGCTACTCGCGCCATATTTTGCTCGACGAGATAGACATCGAAGGGCAACAAAAACTTCTCGACGCGCACGTGCTGGTCATTGGCGCGGGGGGATTGGGCTCGCCGGTCGCGCTTTATCTTGGCAGCGCTGGTGTCGGCCGTATCACGATGGTTGACGATGACCGTGTCGATGTCACCAACCTTCAACGTCAGATTGCCCACACGGTGTCGCGAATCGGCGAGTTCAAAGCGTTGTCGGTGGTGCAGGCCGTCGCTGCCGTGAACCCGGATGTCGAAGTTGTCCCGGTGATGCAAAGAGCGGACGACGCCCTGCTAGACCACTTGGTCCCTCAAGCAGATTTGGTACTTGATTGCACCGACAACTTCAAAACCCGACACACTATTAATCGTGCCTGCGTCAGGCACCACAAGCCGCTGGTTTCAGGCGCGGCCATCCGGTTCGACGGTCAAATCTCGGTCTATGACGCCAGGTTTCCTGACTCTCCATGCTATGCATGCATTTTTCCTGAATCAGACCTGCCCGAAGAAATCAGTTGCGCCACCATGGGCGTGTTTGCACCGCTCGTCGGTATCGTGGGCGCGATGCAAGCCGCCGAGGCCTTGAAGTTGCTGTGTGGCATCGGGCAGGCGTTGACGGGCCGGCTTTTAATGCTTGATGGCAAAAGCATGGAGTGGCACCAGATGATGCTGGGGCGCAATGAAGAATGCGCAGTCTGCGGAAATGCAGACAAAAGAATTTGACGGGTTAGTGCGCGTCAGCATTCACTGACAAACTAATTTTTACATCAAATAAGCCGTTACCGCTTTCTGGACATGCGCTACAAGCTATCAATTAAATAGCAATTTTCTATGGGTGCAATTGACTTTCAAACGGTGTGACCATTTAATGAAAACCGCTTGTCAGGCTGCACCCTATCCTTACTTTTTGCCACTTGCTGCTGCGGGCTGCGCAGCTTTGGACAGAACCGCGGCACAGTCGGCGTCTTCTCCCGGTCCGGTTTCCACCGTCGCCGCCAGCGCCAGCAAAGGGTTGATGGCCGCCAGAACCAGCGCAATGCCAACCCTTCCTGCAAGTGCAGAGGCTTCTGGTCCTGCTGTCGTTTTGGCAAATGTACCGCCGATCCGCAGCGGCGAACGCAGGCTCAGAATACTCACATCCTTGGGTTGTGGTTTGAACAAAAGATCAAGCGTTTCGTTAGCCAAACTGATTTTGCCCTGCCCCGTAATGAGGGTGTCGCTGGTGTCGAGCACGATGGCGCGGCTGGTCATCAAACCCTGTTTCACATCAAAAGCCGCTGCCGCACAGCGCAACTGCACGGTTTCGTCGCCACGCACCAAAAACTTGATCACTTCACCACCGTCGAGGCCCATAAACTCCAGCAAGATATTGCTGATCTCGCCCTTTCCCATAAGAATTGCCACGTCACCTGATGCAGACCCCAGCATTTGCGCCACTGAATTGCCTCGGCCAGTCAAGTTGAATTGCCCGCTGAACTTGCCAAAACCTGTCTTGGTGTTTTCCACGGTAGGAAAAAGCTGGTTCAGTTGCAAAGCCCGCACATCCAGCCGGGTAGTGATGGCCGCTGGCGCAACGGTCGAGTCGATTTGAATGGTGCCTGCCACTGACCCTCCGGCAACGCCAAGCGAAACGGGATCCAGTTGCAGAACTCCGGCATTCAGCTTGACGTGAACAGAGCCTTTATCAAGCGGCAATTCCTTGACATGCCGGATATCGGCGGCAGAGTAGGTGACGTCCGCATTCATGGCATTAAGTTTGGTCGCATCCAGTGGGGTACGAGGCAATACTTTGCCTGAGGCGACTCCGGCTGGCTCGGGTTTTTTGTTTGCAGCAGACAGCGCTGCTTTGCTGACTGTTGAAGTGCTGGCGGACTTTGCTTTTGCGGTTGAAAGATCAGAAGGCATCATGCCGATGACCGGCGCCAGATCTGCAAAATCCATGATTTTTGATTGCACCTTGCCTGTCAGCTTTGGCACCGCTGAAGACTGGTCAAAACTCAAGGCACCACTCAGGTCAGATTTCCCCAGCAGCCCCTCAATCTGGCTAACCGCCCATATCTTCTCTTTCTTGTCCAGCTTTCCACTCAATTTGTAGGGTGGCGTGGCAGGCAGGACGACACCAAGCAGACCGAAAAGATCATCAAGATTTTCACCTTGAAGGTTAAAAGTTGCATCGATGCCCGCCAAGGTTGACAGATCATCAAGCGAGCCCTTGGCTTGAAGACGAGTTTTTCCGGCAACAACGTTGACTTCTACAGGAAAGGGAGCCCTGTAATCCTTGCTAAACTGCAAAGCACCACCCGTGCGTCCATTGGCAGCGAATACACCATTGTTCCATCGTCCCGTTGCCTTGAAGCTCAGAGGCAAGTCGTTACCGGATTCAGAAGCCAACGAAAATCGGATATTAAGATCAGCGCCTTGAGCTTTCGCAAGGTAACTGACACTGCCCTGATCCACAATAAAGGAGCCAATTTGCGGTGCAGTCCCTTTCTCCGATGTGTCGTGCGAAAAGGCCCACGTTCTTTGGCCATCGGGCTGACTCTGCAAGCCAATCCGGGGTTGCGTCAGCCTGATGTTTGGCAACACAACTTTTCCCCTCAGGAGGGGCAGCAGTTTGATGTCAAATTCTGCAGCATCTGCCTTGAGAAGGTAAGGGTCATTGGCCCATTCTGGATTTGCAATTTCGATCCCTTCTGCGCTCACCCTGGTCGTAAAACCCAGATTTACCGACAGATGGCGGGTAATCTCAAAACGCCTGCCAAGCTGATCCGAAACATAACGGTTGACGGGTCCGCGGAGAAGATCCCACGGAAACAGGGATAGCACCAGCACCCCAATGATCAAAAAGATGACTATGCCAGCCATCCAGTAACGAAGGTGTAGAGATTTGATAAAGTGGTTTTTCATGCGTTGGCAACGGATGCAGTCATCTTTCAGATTCAACCAGCAATGACCGAAAATTCAAAAGATCGGTCACACAACTGAGGCGAAGATACCCGAAATACAACGCGACTATCGTTGCGCTGCATAGTTTTTCGAAGTCGGCGAATGCAATGAAAAACTGTGGGTATGAGCCTACACAATCATCACGCTCAAGCGTCGAAAATACCTTACAGGTACAAACAAAAGCGACTGGCACAATCGTGCGTAAAATCAAAGATACATTAGGAAACAAGACGCGTCGGCATTACCGGCTCTTGCTGGCCGCATTGGAGGACTTTTTGCAACTCACAGCGAAGTCCTCCTTCCGTTAACTGGATATGAGCCGTGAGATTGAAAACATACATCGTAGAAGACAACCCTACCATTCGTGAAAACCTGATTGGTACGCTGGAGGAACTTGCATGTGTGATCGCAGTGGGAACGGCTGAAACCGAAAACGATGGCAAAGCCTGGTTGAATGCCAATCGGGAAGATTGGGACCTGGCAATTGTCGATTTGTTTTTGAAGCAAGGCAGCGGTTTGGGTATTCTGGCAGCATGCAAAGACCGTCTTTCTTCCCAAAAAGTGGTGGTTCTCAGCAATTACGCCACAACAGATATCCGCCAGAGATGCGCTCAGTTGGGTGTTGACGCAGTCTTTGACAAATCCAACGAAATTGACGCACTCGTGGACTACTGCTTGCAACAAAACAAGGATCTCGATGCCAAAAACTGAGCATCCTCAGATGAGCTTGTGAACTCCCAGGGTTGTTTTCTTCTCCCCTGAAAGAGTTCTCACCGCAAAAAGCGGTTGACTATTCAGCACACCCACATTGTGACAACCATCAATTGACGTCTCGACGAATCAATCGATCAGCTTGTTTTTGAGGGCGTAGTAGGTTAAGTCGCTGTTGGATGCCAGACTCATTTTTTCCATCACTCGGGTACGGTAGGTGCTCACCGTTTTGACGCTAAGTGAAAGAGCCTTGGCGATATCCCCTGCCGTTTCGCCTTTGGCAAGCTTAAGGAAAACCTGAAATTCTCTTTCCGACAGTTGCTCGTGCGCTGCGACGTCTTTTGGACGGTTCAATTGTTGTGCAAGCAATTCCGCCACTGCGGCGGTAATGTAGCGCTTGCCCAGAGAAATCACACGAATGGCATCGACAATTTCTGAGGGATCGCATTCCTTGTTGAGGTAACCACTGGCGCCTTGACGAATCAGGTTGACGGCGTAATGCTCTTCCGGATAGCCGCTTAAGATCAGAATTCCGACGTCAGGTGCTTTTGCACGAATCATCGCCAATGCATCAATTCCGCTCTGGCCTGGCATGGACAGGTCCATGACGAGTATGTCCAGTTCAACATTGCGAACCAAATCAATTGCTTCACGCCCACTTGCCGCCTCGCCGACAACACGCAAGTCCACCTGATCCGAAAAAAACTGCTTCAGTCCCGACCGCACAATGGCATGGTCATCCACAATTCCAATTTTTATCATGTCACTATCTTTCTATAAAACCTGCGCTGTCCGGAAAATTTGCCAAAAAACAGCCACGAGGCAAAAACGACTGTCTTGATTATCACTGCTCATTATTGACGAGTTATTCACAGCAGTACCGAACAGGAGTTAGTCTTGAAAAAATTTTCTGCGTTGAAAACCGCCATCAGCTTGCCTCTTGCCATTCTGGCGGCCGCATTCATGATTTTCATCAACGAAACGAGTTTTCAGCAATCAACCCAGGCTGTCAGCAACATGGAGAAAGCTCAACAGACACGCACGGCCATTACCGGTTTGGTGCGGCAAGTTCTGGATGCTGAAACCGGGCAGCGCGGGTATTTGTTGACAGGCGACGCCCGCTACCTGGAGCCTTACAGTGTTGCAGTAGGTGATATTACTAAGAACCTGGACGAATTGCAGCAGATTTTTGTTTCGCAACCAGCGCTGATAGACGAGTTTGACACCTTGTCGCGTCACGTGTCACGCAAGATGGCCGAAATGGACCTGAGTGTGCGCATGCGCAAGGAGGGCAATGACGATGGCTGGAAGTTTGTGTTGACCACCGACGTAGGCAAGGAAGAAATGGAAGCCATCCGAAATCAATCTAACAAGTTGCACGCCAGCAGCATTCAGCAGATGGAACAGGGCCAGGCACAAGTCAGGAAAGCGCTGCAGCTTTCGCGCATAGGCATTGCGACGACTGCACTTGTCGGATTGCTTGCTTTCTACATGTACCTCATGCAAAACAAGGCACTGCTGGCTTCGGGTCAACGCGAGCAAAAAATGCTGGAGCGTGAAAGGGACTTGCTGGAAAAACAGGTCAGGGAGCGAACGGCAAGTCTTGCCGAACTGGCAACCCATCTGCAAAACGTGCGCGAAGACGAGCGTGGACATCTGGCGCGAGAACTTCACGATGAACTTGGCGCGCTCCTGACGGCCGCCAAACTTGATGTCGCACGACTGAAATCACGGCTTGCTGACAATCTGCCAGAAGCCTTGGAGCGGCTTGAACATCTAACCAGCACACTCAACACGGGCATCGCGTTGAAAAGACGCATTGTTGAAGACCTTCGGCCATCTTCACTTTCCCATCTGGGTCTGGTGGCATCGCTTGAAATTCTGGCGCGGGAGTTTGAGGAAAGATCAGGACTGTTGATCACCACAGACTTGGAAGCCGTTGAACTCGGCGGCTCAGCCCAATTGACCGTTTACCGATTGGTCCAGGAATCCTTGACCAATATTGCCAAATATGCCGATGCCATCCAAGTTGAAATCAGCATGCACAACTTTGACAGTTTCATCACGGTCGATGTGAAGGACAACGGCAAAGGCTTCAAACTGGAAAGTATCGGCCCAGGCAGTCACGGACTAGCCGGTATGCGTCACCGAGTAGAAGCTGCAGGTGGAAAGCTCACGGTAGCCAGCGCTGAAAACAAAGGCACTCAAGTGGGTGCGGTTTTACCAAAATCTCATTGAGCTACTGAAAAAGCAAGTCCAGCGCAAAATTCTTGAAACAGTCTCGAGTTACAAATCATCGTCCTTTTCCTACAGGGCATTACCCTAGACCCTGACAGGGGTTTAGGCCCCAAGCCGATGGAACAAAAATGACTTCAAGAAGAAGCTATAGGGAACCATAAAGAAGCACTTTTCATGTGCCAAGCCGATATGAAGGGAAATCAAATGTTGCACTATTCCGTTGTTTTTTTAGTGATTGCATTAATCGCTGCAGTGTTCGGTTTTGGCGGAATTGCGGCAGGGGCTGTGGAAATTGCCAAAATTCTTTTCTTTCTGTTCGCTATCATGGCGATTGTCAGCTTTGTCATAAGCCTGATCAAGAAAAACTAGCGCAAAGGCAGATCGGCTACAAAGCCCTGACCTTTTATCTTCTAATTCATCACTTACTCATCAAGGAAAAAAGACATGAACACTAACAGCCCTTCCAACATAGCGCGCGATGCAGTTCCTTCAATGCAAAAAACTTCAGAGGACATGATGAACTCAGCAGGTAAAGCTATCGAATCTACGCGCGAGCATGCGAACCAAGCGCTTGACAAGGCAGAAAACAAAGTTCGTGAACTTCGCGGCAGTGTTGACCCCATGGTTGAAATGCTAGCCGCCAAGGCTCAAAAAATGGCTCGCCAGAGTTTGGATGTAGCCTCTGAAGCCAAAGAACGTGCTGAAAAATCACTCAGGCATGCAGCAGATGCCACCACCCGTTACGTTTCGGAACAACCCATGCAATCGGTTCTGATTGCTGCAGCGGTTGGCGCTGCAGTAGCACTGCTGGTTTCAACATCTCGCCAGCGCAATCAAAACCGCTATTAAATCTTTTGCCCACTACGCCTGTTTTTAACTGACGCACCACCTATCCTCACATATGCTGCATCCTCTTTTTTCGACGATTGTGCAAAGACCTGATCTGGTCGTAGATCATCTTTCTGCGTACGGATCGCTGTTTCACAAGGAAGCAACCAGCGCAGGCTCTGATCTGGTGAAGCGAGCAGTGGCGGGCATAGTGGCTATTTTGGCTTTCGTTATTTTTCTTTTACTCTTTGGAACGGCGTTGATGCTGGGGTTTGTGCAAAACCAGTTCCACTGGGTTCTGGTGGCTGTACCTGCTGTTGCTCTGATACTTGCCGTCATTGGTGCCTTAATTGCTTCCAAGCCTTTCAAAAGTGAGCGTTTTCCTGAGTTGAAAGCCCAAATTGACAGCGATGCCCAAGCATTGCGCACAGCGTCCTGAATTACATTACCAAAAGAATACGGTATGGCCTCTCTTCCTATCGAACTTACGCCTCAAGAACGTTTGGCTATCAGTCGAAAGGCTATCGTCAGGCATATGAACCGTCACCATCCAGCTGCGGATCAGAGGCTTGAAAAAGACGCTAACCATGTCGATGGGAATGCCACTGAAATAGTTTCATCTGAACGCAATATGTTCAGCAAACTAAAGTTTGCAGCTCGAATGTGGTGGCACCGCCATCCAGCCAGCTCGGCAGTCGAACTTGCAAGTCCTCTTTTGAGGGAATATGCAAGTGCCCATCCCTTCAAACTGATTGGTATTTCTGCTGCTACAGGTGTCGCACTGGTGATCGCCAGGCCATGGCGCATGATGTCCGCAAGTGCTCTTCTGGTAGCAGCGGTCAAATCTTCGGGTTTGTCAAACACGCTGTTAACCATGCTGACTTCTTTTACTCGCACATCTGATACTACCGATACAACATTATGAATAACATGACTAACTCCACCAATGAATTGAGCCTTGATGAATCGGCACTCGATGCCGTTCGATCAAGTCTTGATCAGGGCGCTGTAACTCCTGCATATGGACCGCATCGCGAAGCCATCGTCAAGCTCCTCAATGATGCCTTGGCAACTGAACTGGTATGTGTACTGCGTTACAAGCGGCATCACTTTATGGCAAGCGGCCTTACTTCGCCTCACATTGCTGCAGAGTTTATGGTGCATGCCACCGAAGAATCAGCACACGCCGACCGCATTGCCCAGCGCATCGTGCAGCTGGGCGGTGAACCAGACTTTTCACCCTCTACCCTTCTCCAGCGCAGCCATGCAGATTACGACGAATCTAACGATTTGAAAACCATGGTGAAGGTTAATCTGATCGCAGAGCGGATTGCAGTGGAAGCCTATCGCCAGATGATTTCATTGCTGGCGGACAAAGATCCCACGACACGAAGAATGCTTGAAGACATACTGGCAGAGGAAGAAGAGCATGCAGACGAGCTCAAGGACTGGCTTGATATTTAAATTTTCAGGCGCTGGTCGATAGGCGTGGTGCCGTTAATCGACAGGCATTTAAACTTTGCACCAACCTAAATAAATCAAATCGAAGAGGAAACCCTATGAAATACGTTCGCGCAATTGCATTTGCAGCCTTGGCTGGTATCACCATTATTGGCAGTGGCTGCGCTGTTGGTCGGGGTCAGCAGACCGCAGGTTCTTATGTTGACGACGCAGCCATCACCACTTCCGTCAAGGCAAAGTTTGCTGAAGACAAGACCGTTTCCGCAACTTCCATCAGCGTTGAAACACTGAACGGCACGGTTCAACTCTCCGGATTTGCTAAGTCTACTGCTGAAAAAATGCAGGCTGAGAGTATTGCCCGTGGCGTAAGCAACGTCAGGAGCGTTCGCAACGACATTGTCGTACGTCCTTAATCGATTTACGCTGCTCTTAATAGCAGCGCTAAATAAGCAGGCAAGAGAAGATCTCCGTGCCTGCTTTTTTATTTCTTAAATATTTAAAACTATCGCATCAATTCTTTTGGACTGCTGGTTCCGGAAAATTTTCCATGTCTTATGGTTATTCAGTGGCAGGTACGCGATCAATTAACTTTGACAGTCAATTGATTGTCAACCGACTGAACGCCATTGAAAGTTTTGGCAATTGCAGATGCCCTTTCACGTACTGCGTCGCTAGGCACTTGGCCTTTCAACACCACAGCGCCATCTTTTGTGTCGACATTGATCCTGAAAAGTTTGATTTCGGCGTCTTTTAGCAATTCGGCTGAAATGGCAGTGCTAATGACCATGTCATCCATTTTATTAATGGCAGTATTGGCTACCTCTTTGGTAGAAGATTTGGCATTTTCTGTAGCCTTTTTTAGTGCATCGCCTGCATTGGCAAAGGCCGCTTCTGTTTTGGCTTTCATGTCGCCGCTTGATTGCTCGCCTTGCACTCCTAGCTCTTCTGCAACTTTTTCCGTTTTGCTAAT
This sequence comes from Polaromonas sp. CG_9.7, assembly GCF_015752205.1. GTDB lineage: Bacteria > Pseudomonadota > Gammaproteobacteria > Burkholderiales > Burkholderiaceae_C > Polaromonas. Next base: position 13,012 of record NZ_JADOVG010000001.1, on the reverse strand, counting down.
TACTGCGTCAAGTTTTTGGCCAGGCGTTCGAGTGTCAGCGGGCTTGTTACAACCACTTAAAGCTATTGCAATGACTAGTGACATAACAGCGGATATCCATATTTTCATCCAAGAAATAATAGGCAAAGTATTGAGAAAATGCATTTTTTTCACGATACATCCTTTTTATCGAGCAAAAATTTCAGAAAGAACAATAGCCAAATTGACGTTGCATGCCTGCCAACCGCCTGTATACATGTCGCTGATTATTTTTTTGCAAAATGCAAAATACAAAAAACAAAAAACAAGTATTCAAGTTTTATGAAAATTGTCCAGTACTATAAACCCATTTCATATTAATGGGAAGTTCCAACGCATTCAGGATATATAGCCATTATCGATTGCCAATTAACTTAATGAAATCATTTTCGCCAACCTATAACTATATTCAAGCCGTCACAATCCATCCTTCCAGCGTATCCATATCAGCAGGCAAACCATACAAAGGTGCTCCTTGCCGTGCTGCCCATGCAGCTTGCATCAGACACAACACAGCATCCAGGTTGTCGCCACTTCCATCATCGACCAAAGCATCACGTTGCGCATGGCTGACCTTCAAACGCAGACCCAGTCGGGTTTGCCCATGCTCCAATGCAGTGATCAGATCTTTGCGTGCAATCAGCCGTTCCGGCGTCTGCTTGATCCTGTCATCACTTTTATAAGACCGATGTCCCAATGCCTCGCGAGCGAGCAAACCCGGATAGCCTTCCAGCGCTATACGTCCGATGTCGCCGGGATGAAGGCCGGGGATGTGAACGCTTGCAGCAACAAGCCGTGGAGTGCCGGCGTGAAGCATGAAAGCCACCGGTGGGTTAACCCACTTCATGGATGGGCTCGCGCCAGAAGGCAAGTCAGTAGCACGATGGGCAAATTTTTTCCCGATGGGACGTGCATCGCAAAATGCTGCAAACGTGTTGCGAATCTCAAGTCGGCTCAGACTGGCATAGTGATTTATCGACTCGAGCCACTGGGTAGGCCAGCCCATATGCATCACCAGTTCGCGAGGCAAACCGAACGGGAAATCAAACGCGCCAAGCCAGTGGCGGTCTTGGCATAACCAATTATCGAACTCTTGAAGCGAATCGAGACGCTCAAGACCCGATAGAAGAACACGACCGTTCGAAGCGGTTCCTGAAGCCATCACAATCGGTTTGCGTTTGCTGGGGCTGGATGAAAAATCGCAACCCACCAATAATTCGGGAATCAAGTTTGACTTACTCATCCTGTCATTAAGCCGCTGAACATATTTGACTCAGGATTAACGCGCACTGCCTGACAAACTATTTTTCAGGCACGACCAATGATGGAAGCGGTAGCCATCAGTTCTTCAAGCAGAGCCATCGACACCTTGCCAGATGCAGCATAGGGATCAAGTTCGGCCCTCTCGGAATATTTCAACAAGATGGAATGGTTTAACTTGAGCAAGTTGACCGTTCCCATGGTCCATCCGCCAAAACGGCGTTCCGAAATTTCCTGAAAATCTAGAAGCACCACATCTTTATGACGCGGGTCTTTCAAGATATGCCCGTACAGTTCACTCACAGCCGTCCGTCCGCCTTCAATAGCCTGCAAGAAAATCCCGCCACCATAGCAAAGGATTCCAGTAATCCCGAGTGCAGGGTTGTATAGGCGGGAGTGTGAGAGGATGCTGGAAACGGCTTCATCGCCCATATCCACCGCGCGACTCGCATAAAGTAAACGAACCAGCATGGGTTAACCTTTTCTGGGAATAAGTGCGAGGAATTCGCGACGCAAGGTCGAGTCTTTGAGGAACACGCCACGCATAACCGAGTTGATCATTTTACTGTCCATGTCCTTAACGCCGCGCCAAGCCATGCAGTAATGGCTTGCCTCCATAACGATGGCCAAGCCGTCAGGCTGGGTTTTTTCCATGATCAGGTCAGCCAATTGCACCACCGCTTCTTCCTGAATCTGCGGACGGCCCATCACCCATTCGGCCAGGCGTGCGTATTTGGACAAGCCAATAACATTGGTATGTTCGTTTGGCATGACACCAATCCATATCTTGCCGATCACCGGGCAAAAATGGTGGGAACAGGCACTGCGGACCGTAATGGGCCCAACGATCATCAACTCGTTAAGATGCTCGGCATTGGGAAACTCGGTAATGCTCGGCGCCGCTACATAGCGCCCGTTGAAGACTTCGTTCAGGTACATCTTGGCAACCCGGCGTGCGGTGTTGCCCGTGTTGTGGTCACCCACAGTGTCGATCACCAGACTGTCAAGAACGCCCTGCATCTTGACTTCCACCTCATCGAGCAGGCCGGCCAATTCGCCAGGCTCAATGAATCCGGAAATGTTGTCGTTGGCGTGGAAACGTTTCTTCGCCTGAACCAGGCGTTCGCGTATCTTGACGGAAACTGGCGTTCCCTCGTCTGTCACATCCTGAAGATTAGTAGTAATTTTCATAAGCATGCCGGATATTACCAGCCCTCTTTAAACATGGCCTGAATTTAGAAAAATAAGGTCTTGACGATCAAGCGCTTTACTGTAAAGCGAAGTTAGCTATGAATTAAATAGCAAATTGGATTTCAATGATGACTTTACGTTATTTGTTTTTTATTTCAATAGCGCTGCCCGGTCAGTGTCAAGGCCAAACGCATCAGTGCATAAGCTATCCATCCCTGAATACGTTGGCCCAAGGGTCGCCGTCTATAAACCGCAGGGTCTATGCGCACCCCGTGGTGCGTGACCGCCTCGTGCAGGCAAGCGCTGAGTTCGGCGGCAAAGACACGGTCCTCAATCACTATATTGGCTTCTCGGGCCAGCAAAAGGCTTAGGGGGTCAAGGTTTGACGAGCCGACGGTGGCCCAGTGCCCGTCGACTACCGCCACTTTGGCATGCAAAAAACTGGTGGAGTATTCATGAATCTCGACACCCGCGGCCAACAAGGCTCCATATACCGGCCGGGCGGCATGGTACTGCATGAAGTATTCATATTTACCCTGCAGCAGCAAGGTCACGTGCACACCGCGTCTTGCAGCCTTCATCAGCGCCCGGCGTAACTTGCCGCCAGGTAAAAAATAAGCATTGGCAATGATGATTTCCCGACGTGCCTGGCCAATGGACTTTCGATAGGCCATTTCAATGCTGTGGCGGTTGCGCAGATTGTCGCGCAGGACCAGCGCTGCCTTGGGACGTGAACTGCCACCCATATTGGGAAAACGCAAATTCCCAGGACGCGCAAGCAGCTTTGCATTTGTGCGTCCACCATAACCTGCGGCCTTGAATTTCTCCCAGGCTTCGTTTAAATGTCTTTGTCGCGCGCTGTAGCCAGCTTGCACACGCCACCATAAAAGGGCCATGGCATCAGTCGCTTCAACCGCCAGGGGGCCCGTCAGGATCACGGCAAAATCAAACCGTGGCGCCTGCAGTTCGCCGTGATTAGGATCATAAAAATCGTCCAGCACGTTAATGCCGCCGCAAAAAACAATCCGCTCATCCACCACGCACAGCTTGCGGTGCAGCCTGCGCCAGCGTTCGGGCAACAAAAATCCCAGACTTGACCCTACAGGAGAGTATCTACACCATTGAACGCCTGAACTGGAAAATTTTCGCAGCCAGTCATCCGGCAATGGTCCACTACCGACCGCATCAACCAGAACCTGAACCGTTACACCGCGTTTGGCCGCCCGCACGAGGGCATCGGCCACAACGGCGCCAGCCCCATGAAAATCAAAAATATAGGTTTCAAGCTGTATCCATTTCACGGCACCGTCGAAGGCCTGAACAAGTGCCGGAAACAATGCCTGACCACCTTGAAGCAATTGAAATGTTTCGGATTGGATCGAAGTCGCCATCAGTGTATGAAAAAAGTTTCGGGAAAAACTTCATGTCCCTGGGAGAACGGAAAATCAATTGACATTGCGGTATTGGAAGCGAGAAACATGAGGGTTGTCTGCAACGTTAACGCCGTGAAAATTCGTGGATGCTGCCGCACCTGATCAATCGATTGAATCCCTGAATCTCGGCAACATCAAGATGGCCTCGGCATTGGAGGGAGAAAAGCATTGTTCCGCAGCATTGCGATGCGCCAGCCATTGCGAAGCTGTATGTTCGCGGGGACTGAGTCTGACTGTACAGCTTTGAGGCAGGTGCAAACCAAAGACATGCTCGGTATTGCGCGTGATGCCGGGTGCATAACGATGGCGCCAAGCGGGATAAATGTCGTACACATTTGAAAGGCCCCAGTTTCGAATTTGGGATGGCGCGGCAATAATACCGGTTTCTTCTTCGACCTCACGCAGCGCTGTTTCCAGCAACGGCTCGTCTGGCGTGTCTTTTGAGCCGGTCACGCTCTGCCAGAAACCCGGATGGTCAGCACGTTCGATCAAAAGCACATCAAGTCGAGACGTGAAAATGATGACCAGAACCGACTCTGGAATTTTGAATGAGGAAATTTTTGAATCCATGATCGATTATTGCGGCTTGGCAGAGGCTTGCCTGGCTTGCTACTGGTCAAGGATTAACAGAATTGAATCGGCAGGTTCAACAATTCACGGTAAATCAGATCGCCAGCATATTGTGCTGGCAGCGACTGTTGCTGCTGGGGCTTGTTTACTGAATTGCAGGTGCCAGTATGGAACACTGCACAAAAAACATATTGATCGCCAGTCAGGCTTTGAGCATCAAAAACAAAAAAGCCCGCTATTTTTAAATAGCAGGCTTTCCATATTTGGCGTGGTGGGGCGTCACGGACTTGAACCGTGGACCAAAGGATTATGAGTCCAGCTTAATAGGTATTTGCCCACGTTGATTACAGTAGATACAATCTATAAAAATCAACGACTTAGATGAAAAAACTGGACAAGCAAACCGTCTGAACGTTGATTGATATTCGCTTAAATAGCCCATTTCGGGCGGTACAGCGCAGGTATGAAACAACGTAGGGGGTAAGCAATGGCAAGACCAAGAAAAGACGCACCGATTGATTTAAGCGTGACACACGAACTAAGCGTGGGATTAATCGAACGCCTCACCTGCCCGGCTGGCGTTCCGAAAGCTTTTCTGCGCGATAAGGATGTAACCGGGCTACGGGTGCGAGTTACCGCCAATGGCGCAAAGTCGTTCGTTTATGAGGCCAAGTTAAAGGGCAAGGCTATCAGCCGCACACTTGGGGGGTTTCCTTTGATGCCGATAGATGAGGCCAAAGGCGAGGCCCGCAAACTTGCAAAGACTGTCAAAACCGACAAGCAGGACCCCCGCGAACTAGAGCGCCAACAAGTCGCTGCCATAGCTGCCAGCGTTGCCGCCGCTTTTGTCAAGGATGAAGCCGACAAGCTGCAAGCCTCCGCTAATTCCCTGACCACGGGCGAAGTGTGGGCCGTGTACCTGGCCGAACGCCGCCAACATTGGGGAGTTTTGCACCATGCCGACCACATCCGTTTGAGCAAGGCCGGGGGCGAAGTCGCCAAGCGCGGAACCCGTGGCCGGGGCATGACTATTGCCGGGCCGCTTTACCCCTTGATGGGGCTGCCTTTGCGTGGCCTTAACGCGCCCACAATCGAGGCATGGGCTGCCAGTGAAGCCAAGACACGCCCCAGCGCCGCCCGGCTTGCATGGCGACAATTGAAAGTGTTTCTGGGCTGGTGTTCAGAACAGTCCGCCTACGCCGACTTGCTACCCGCAAAGAACCCAGCCAAGACAACCAGAAGCCGCGAAGCATTGGGCAAGGCTGGCGTTAAACAGGATGCCCTAATGCGGGAGCAATTGACGGTCTGGTTTGAAGCTGTGCAACGTATCGGCAACCTGGTGACAGCCGCATACCTGCAAACACTGCTACTCACTGGTGCAAGGCCGGGTGAAGTACTGGGGCTGCGCTGGGAGGACGTGAATACCAAGTGGAAGGGTTTGACCATCCGGGACAAGGTGGAAGGCGAGCGGGTCATTCCTCTGACGCCTTATGTATCGCACTTACTGGCCGCCCTGCCCCGCCGCAATGAGTTTGTTTTTTCTGGCACTGCTGGTGCCATGAGTAAGCCGCACAAGCCCCATTCAATCGCCTGCGCCGTGGCCGGAATTGATGACCTGACCCTGCACGGGTTGCGCCGTTCATTCAAGAGCCTGACAGAGTGGCTTGAGGTGCCTGCTGGCGTGGTGGCGCAAGTCATGGGACACAAGCCAAGTGCGACCGCTGAAAAGCATTACACCGTGCGCCCGCTCGACCTGCTGCGCGTTCACCACGAAAAGATTGAAGCGTGGATTCTGGAGCAAGCAGGAATTGGGTTTGATGCCAAGGCCACGACCGTTACTTTGCGCATCGTAAACGCGTAATTAGCAACCAAATTCTTCATAATGAGAAGGTCGGGTGTTCGATTCATCTCTCCGGCACCAATATAGACAAGGGTTAATTGCTATGAAAATAGTAGTGAGCCCTTTTTCTTTGTTGGATATGTAATGGCGGATGTAAGGCAGATTTTTAACTCCAGTATCAAATTTGCCATACCGAATACCTAAAATCGCTGGATTAAATCCTGGTGCCGTAACCTGCAGGCTATCAGCAATGCCGTCCCTCCAGGGCGCCATGCAACCGTGCTCAATCGTGGATGCTGTCATACCACCGCCAAACTGCTCGGATTCCTCAAATTGTCCTTCTTGCAATTACCTGCGGGTTCACCCATACCTAACCTGGGGCCGGGCAGGTCTGGCAGCAACTGCGGAAGCGGCATCTGGCAAACCGCTGTCACTTCGCCTACAAGCAGATCGTCAATGTCTGCTGCGATATCTGTGTATGACTTTGCACTAATTCCTATTGCCATCCTTGTTCGTGCTCGCCGTTGGGAAAAGGCTTCCTTCAATATCAGTAATGTCACGAAGCGGAATTGGTATAAGATGTTAACGGGGGTCAGGCTTCAAGCTGTGCTTGCACGGCGAATCTGATAACAAACGGGGAACTACTGAAGCCAAAGCTTGGGTAGGAAACTGTTGAAGCGCAAGCTTCTGGTCCGCAAGGGCGTCTACTTATACTTTCTCTATTCCTGACCCCCTCCTAATATATGAGTCAGAAATTCGACGACATTTGGTTCACGTATAAGGCGAGAATCGCTGCTGAACTCAGATTGAAAAATAATGATATTCACTCACAAGTATTGTTAGTTTGGTATGCAATAGCCGCTTTAGTAATCGCAATCGTCGGACTAAAGTATAAAGATTTTTTAGGTCCTGATACTGATCTTTATACTGCTACTCTTTCAATTGTGCTTTTGATTATTTCAATGCTAATTACTGCAAGGGATTATAGAGGGCGCGCTATTTCTATGCGAACCAATCATATTGCACTTAAATTGTTATATGACGAACTAAATATTGGCAATATAACTCCCCAAGAAAAACCTAAAATTTATTCAAAACTACTTTCCGAATGTGAGAATCACTCTTCTTATGATGATAGATATTTTAGAATATTCAGCCCAACATCGAGAATCCCTTCATATTACGAAAAAATTGTAGAATTTATTGAAATTTCAATTCGATGGTTGTGTATTTTCATATTATATTTTTTGCCAATTTTGATTGTAATACTGAATTTTCATAAAATAAAATTTTGATGTTAATTAGACCGGCCGAAAAATTCAGACAGGATTTTAAGAAGAAATCCATTGAACTTTCTTACAACACAAAGGTATTAGGTACGAAATCAATTGGAATTGACAAGGTAAATTCGCATAATTTTGAGCTCCGCCTGGATACAGAGTGCGAACTTATTTACCAGAAAGTATCAAACGGTCAATATAAGTTCACAAAATTCAAAGAAAAACTTATATCAAAGGGTGCTGGTAAAACCCCAAGGCAACTTTCTATACCAACAATTAGAGACCGATTGACCTTAAGAATTCTCTGTGACTATATTTTTACTGTATTCCCTGCTGCCAAACCAGAGCTACCGCAAAGAAAAATTACACTACTTCGGAACAGCATCGACAGCGGAAAATTTACACATTTTGTGAAGATAGACCTTCAGGATTTCTATCCATCGATTGATCATAGTTTGCTAATTAGCAAACTCAGGCGAAAAATTAGAATTCCTGAGTTTAAAAAACTAATTGAATCAGCAATTACTAACCCAACTGTTTCTGAAGCAAATACTAGGCACGGAAGAATTCAGACCAAAGGTGTTGCACAAGGACTTTCCATTTCAAACGTTTTGGCAGAAGTCTTTATGTTGGATATTGATAATGGCCTTAATTCGATTGCGCCAGTTTGCATTCGATACGTTGACGATATTCTTTTGTTGACTAATGGTGATCCATCAGCAGTGCTTCAGGAAGCTTTAAAACTATTAAAAAAGCAAAAACTGAACCCTCATGCGCCGGGTACGCCTGATTCCAAAACAATAACTGGCCGGTTGAGCGATGGACTAAATTTTCTAGGCTATCAACTTAGTCCAAACCAAGTTTCCGTAAAGCCCAGCAATATCCTCGGTTTTGAGAGTTCAATTGTGACGGTTTTTTCTGAGTATATGCACAGACTTAAAAAGTGTAAAACTCAGACCAACAAGGACACAGCCTTAGCACGTTTTCGTTGGGCGCTAAATTTGAAATTAACCGGCTGCATTTACAAAAATCAACGCTTTGGTTGGGTCTTCTATTATTCTCAAATCAATGATCTTGGTATATTGAGACGAATTGACAATACAGTTGAGAAGCTTTTAAATCGCTTTAAAATAACAACCCCTCCTTTTCCAAAAAGAATGCTAAAAGCTTTTTTTGAATCTAAAAGGAAAGATAAATTAACTCATCGATATATCGTAAATTACGACAATCTCACCTTACCCAAGATGACCAAGTTACTTAAAGAGATTGGAGTTAACGTTGCTGGATTGAATGCTGTCGAAGTATCTAAGCGATTCCACAATCTTATTAGGCATGCAACAAGAAATTTGGAGAAGGATGTTTCTAGCGTTTCTTAGTTTGTAAGTTGAGGAGTGTTTTTCTCATAAATAAGACAAAATATTAAATTTCTGACTTTGGCATTTATGCTAACCCTTCCTAGCATTTTCGCTCGAATGCTTTCCAAGAGGGTCAATGACCAATTTAAAGTCAGTTTTACTTCACTGTGCCCAATTAATTCTCTTGACCGACTTCAGGGTTTGGTAGATTTAAGCTCTACGAACACTATCGCCGCATAAAGTATCTTGTTTAAAGTGGTCATTGCCAGCAATGGAAGTCAGAGTTACCCAGAACGGTGACGATTTCCAATACATGCGGTTTGAAGCTCTGTTCTGGCTCCCCCATGGCGTATTCTTTTTGCCTGCTTACTCCTCTAAAAGTCCCTCCGTCTTTTTCATTCTCAGGCTTGTCCGTACAGTTATTGACACAAGTCCAAGGCCGCGAAGCGGCGGGAGAATTCGGATTCGCGCTCCGGCTGGCGGTTTGCCACACGTGGCGCTCTGATTCCACGACCCAATGTACGAACCTTGTTGCCTGGCCGCCCATATGCGTCATGTGCGCCGGTACATACTGTTCAACACTGACGGTTTCCACACCTATCGGCCGCAGGGCCGCTTTTTCACCATAGCGATTCATGCCGTCCGGCTGAGTCTTGGAAACCTTGATGCGTGCATTACGGCCACAGTAAACGCCGCCTTGGGCCTTGGTGTAGTGCGCCCAGCTAACCGAACTGACGGTACCGGCTTCCTGGTCGGTGGTCTTGTTTACGGCGTGGTGTGCGTCGATCAGGTGCTGGGGCGCTCCGCTTGGGAGTTCCTTGACCCGGCGCAACTCGCGCCACGGCCCGACAGGTGCGCCGCCAATTTGCTGAAACTGGCGAATGCGCCAGGTTGTCGCCCAGGTTTCCACCCGCTGAGAAGCCGTCGCGCCGTCATTGCCGTAGAGGTCGGTATCGAGCTTGTAGCCGTCGATGTTTTTTGCCACGTACTTGGCGATATAGCCCGCAGCCGTACCCTTGCCCGCATCAATGAGTTTGAAGTCCACCCGATGCTTCAAGGCGCCCGGCTCGTCCGGTGAATCCCGCAGCGCATATTCCCAGACCGTGGCCTGCAAGTCGGCCAGATGCTCAGGCGGGGCAAATACCAGCAGGTGCCAATGCGGCGTGCCATCGTGGTTCGGTTCGGCAATCCTGAAGCCGTATGGCCGGATGCCCTGGCGGGCTAGCCTAGAACGTATGAGGCTCCAGACCTTGGTAAGGTACTTTTGCGCCTGACCGGGTAGGGTGCCGTCATAACGTTTGTTTTCAAAAACGCGGTTGTCTGCGCCCTTGACCGTAGCCCATTTGTGCATCCGGCTGGGGCAGGTCATCGTGAAGAACAGCCCGGCGTGGCCCTCCGCCTGGGCGATGCGTTCAAAGCCGCTGATACGGGTCATGAGTTCTGCGCGGCAGATGCCCTTGTTTGCCGGGCCTTTGGCGGCGAGTTCGGCAAGTGTGTATTCCTGGCCTATCTCGTTGGTCATGATGGTGTTTTCCATCATTTCCGTGTTTCGCTCGTTCTGCTGTGCGCGCCGGTAAACGGATTCATTGGATACATAGCAGTCCCTGGCTCGGTTCACATAGCCCAGGACGATGGACGCGCCTTCCACGTTCTTGGCATGCACGTCGCGCAGCTTGCGCCGCCACCAGAGCGGGTCCGCCATCCTGGCGACAGCCGGTCCATCCTTCACGCCCCTTTTTTTTTCCTCGTCCCAGGCTTGGGGCGGCTCAATTTCTTGACCCTCTGCGAGGCTGTTCATTGCCGCGCGTAGAGCTTCAGTTTTTTTGTCACCAGGCACGGCAAAGGTGATGACTTCGCCCGGCTGCTTGATGACCGAATATTCACCCGCGATATGGCCGCTCGGCAATGCGATGTTGCTTTTCAGTTGTGCACTCAGCACGCTTGCCATGTCCAGGCAGCGCTTTGCCAGTTGGTCAGCCGCGTTGCAAATATCCATGTCGGATGCGTCGAGCGGCAGGCGTGCGCCCCCCAGGCGATCGGACCATACTTTTAAATTCGTGCTGGCGAAGTATTCGGGATGGTGGCCAATGGCGGCGTCGAAATTGCGACCGCCTGGTACTTCGGAACGCCAGCGGTTCACCAGCTTTTTTTTCCAGCGTGTGGGCAAGGTGCACACTTGGCGTTCAATCCAGTTTTGCGTTCTCAGGTCCGGCTGGTAGGCCCCCGCTTGGTTCCATCCGTCTTCTGACTGGGTGGGGGTCATAAGCAGGCTGGCGCGGTGGCGCGGCTCGTATCGATGCCCATGAAGCCAGGCAAGGCCCATAGGCCGACCCGCTGAATGGGGCGCTTCATACTACCGACTGAACTTGAAGAATTCGGCGAAGTTCGGAGACCGGCCAAGCCAGGCGGCCGTTAACGCGGATCGGCCGTAACGGGCCGTTTTCACGCATGGCCCAAAGTCGCAACGTCTGCTGGGCGCGATTCAGGTGATAGGCCGCCTCATGCGTAGGCAGGTTGGCGCGGGTTTCGCGCTCAAGGGGAGTGGTTTGAGGGGTGAGGGTCGCCATGTATTTGTTCATGGCTTCTCATTATTAGAATCCGCGCTCGGCGGGCAAACTCGGGTGAGTATCGGGATACTTCCGGGTCAAAATCGGGTGATTCAGTCGCCCATCAAGTGAATTTTCCGGGGCAAGGACGCCATTGAAGCAGCTGGTGGCGCCACTGATTCAACAATCTTTCCGTTCTGTCTTGCCCATGCCAGGGCCTCCTCTTCACACCACTGTCCATAAACCGAAGCTTTCGCTGCTTTTGAAAAGCCGTTCTCGTTGGCGTGCCCCAAGTCGCTCTCAATCGTCATCCAAACACGCTCATATTTTTTCACCAGCGCTGACTTCTTCAGAGTTGACTTTGACGGCGCAGTAGGTGCCCGATCTTGTTGGGGCATAGCCTGTGACTCAGCGCTTGCCGTCCTTGCCGTGATAGCTGCCTCTCCGGCGTTGGCAGGCCAGGCTGTGTCGGTTTTCTCCGGCGATGGTGGCGCAAGCAGTTGAATAAGCTGTGGCGGAACTTCAGTTGCATGGCTGTTTTGGGCCCATGCGATTGCATCCGTTGGGCGGAGCTTTGTCGTGCGGGTCATTGCCTGCGCCCGGAGTGCCAGATTTCGCAGGCGCTGGTACGTCAGGAGAAACCCAGAAGCGGGTTTTGGTTTCTCGAACAACATAAAACCAGACTTAGCCTCAAGCTCGCGCTTGACCGCCGCCCACGTAACGACGGTGGGTGCCTTCCCCAGCAGGAGCGCAACCGCTTCATCGAAGGTCCAATATTCCGCCTTGAGCCAGTAATCGAAGTCTGCGCTGGCGGATGGCTGGTTGTAGAACAAGGCCGCTTCAATTCCGGCCGACTTGGCGGCATGCTTTTCTTTCTTCGCGGCCGCTGCGGCTTCCCTTTGCGCCTGTTCCTTGGCGCGATACCTTTGAAGGATTGGCAACAACTCAGATTCGGGCCGCAAAAGTAGCTTTTCTCTCTCGGTCTGCACTTTTGCCAAGTATTTTTCAGCAGTGGGATTGGGAATATTGGTAGGCGGACGCGACAGCGTCATTACCGTTTCCATAAACGGCAAAGAGGTAAAGAGATAAGGCAAAAGCGCCTCGACTGTCGGATTGACAGCGCTTGGTCGTGACGCTGACGGCAATGAACTGTTATTTTGGTTATCAGACACCGGTGAACATCCTTTGATGGGCTCGGCCAAACTAAAGCGCAGGGAGGGCTGTGCGCGATTTTAGTGTTGATCGGCATACGTGTCGCTCGATCTACACGGGTGCGCATTTGCGGGGGTGGCCGTACGTACGTACGCATGGGAAATCCTTCGTACGTACGTACGGGGAATTGAAGTGAGCCGAACGTACGAGAGTCGTCCAGCGGAGAAAAATGCGCCTTTGGATAGGGGCATCTGGCTCGGTGTCTGAAAGAGTGTCGGCGCCGATTGAATATTGACCCACCCTGCCGATCCAATAGTGACCCAGGGCGGGTCGCTGGTGTTGGAACCAGCAACTGTGGATAAGTGTA